>JAIXOL010000070.1 GCA_027486845.1 Cytophagaceae bacterium | reverse complement strand
TGGAATAGTTGTGATAGTCGCCAATGCACTACTTCTACTCGAACTCGTACAACCACTTACTGTACAATCTATATAATACGTAGTGGTAGTACTGATGCTTGGTGTTGTAAAGTTATTGCCTGTACTCAAAGCACTTCCGCCTGTCAAGGAGCCATACCACGAAACTGTACCTGCACAGCCACTCGCTGTCATGCTCACTGTTCCGGTTCCACAATTACTGCCTGCTCCACTTGGTGCACTCGGTATTGCAGTAACCACTCCCGTGCCAGTTGCAACATTAATAGTTGTGGCTCCAGTTGAGGTGGCAGAAACATTACCCGAAGCACCATTCGTAGCATTGCTTTTTAACCTCACATAAACTGTTGTAGAGGTAACTACACCTCCCACTTGACTAATGGAAAGAGTAGGACTAGAATATATAGTCCCACCTAATGATAATTCATAACCTGTAGGTGCGGTTAAAACAATATTGGCAGTCAAGCCAGTACCAGAAATAGTAAAAGTCTGAGAATTCGATGCAATGCCAGCACACGTTGAAAATGGGCTTAAAGTTCCATTCGAAGTAATTGAAGGGGAAGACTGTCTAGCAAGCTCTAAATTAAGGTTCCTATCAACATTATCAGATGAAGTGGCAACGTTACTTGAAGCAGTAATAGAAGATTCCCTAATTGGCACTACCAAAACGTAAGCATCTCCTGTAGTATTTGTACCTCCTAAAGTTGTAACAGGATAAAAAATAAATGCATCTACATCATTACCAGTCTTAGATTGTCTAGAAATAATACCAGGAATGGTCTGTTGCACACTATTAATATCAGAATACACAAAATTACCAGCTATATTATTTCCACTAAAACTAGTAGCCGCTGGATCCGCAGAGATAAATCTAAAACCTGAACCCACAAATGGTTGGATATTAGAAATTGAATTTGTATTTATGCCATAGCTTGAGCCAGTTCCTTTATAAACAGTATTAAAGTAAACCGTAGCCTGCTCAACAGCTACTATCTTGCCATTATCGTCAATAGAATTATGGTCGTTTTCAATCATAATACGCATCAAGTCTGATGTCGATATTTTATTTCCTAAAACTATATTGGCAAACAATTCACCCTCATCACCCACTCTATCCGACGAAGAATATTTAGAATCTAAATAATGACCATATTCTTCAATCAAAACTTTAGTTACATCAAAAGAACTAATACCTGTATTTAACCAGTCAGTATTTAAGTAAATAGTTGGCTTTTGGGTTGTTCCTTCTGCTGAAAAGGCACCCATCGCTCCTTTCATTTGAATATCAGACAAAAAAGTTATATTGATTTTATCAAGAATGTTTACATCAATATTATGATTCGCCTTTGAATAATCATTCAAAAGTTGTTCGGTCTCTTTTATAGATTGTAATGCAAGTGTCAGTTGCTTACTATTTACTGAAAGATTCTCGATTTCAAATCTTCCTTTCTCAGAAATACCCTCCTCTTTTTTTGGAGTAAAATCTTTTGAAAAACTGCTAAATGAAATAGATTGCATGATAGTAGTAACCAATAAAATCGGGTACACTAACCTAATAAAGGATGCAATAAATGGTAAAATCAAGAAACAATTCTTTGTAATAGCTCTTAAATAAAGATTATTATGTCTATTAAAAAGAAGAGGCCTTTCTTCTAAACCAACTTTTTGTTTGTTAAAAAAGTAATTGTAAATCATAAATAAAAATAAATAATGATAGTAAAATATTTCCTATGTTTTAAATAAAAGTGAGTGGTTGATAATTAATTATAGAACTTAAATGTTGACATTCCAGACTTTTAGAAGTAATACTTTTGCATTCAAATCTCATAATGCTTAGTCTGAATTTGCAATAAAATGATGGAAATGTTATTTCTATCAATTAGTTTTAATGAAGACAAAAACTGAGAGTTCAACTAATTTAAATATTTACAAATAACATGAAAAAAGAAAATTCGGCTGTAGTCTTGATTAAAAAAACAATTTTTAAAGTACAGGAGTTTGAGTATTTTCACTTAATAAAACAGCCATTATTATATTATTTAAAGTAACTTTAATTAAATTTTAATTAAAAATAAAATCTGCGAACAGACACGAATAGTCGTTAAACGGTTTTTATAAGTTTAAAAAAAAGCATCAGTTTTGTGAAATTTAATGCTATTTATCTTATGTTTTTAATTAAAATTTCAAGATTCCTTGTTATTCATAGACAATTATGTCAATAATAAAATAAAAATTCAAAACGAAATACAAGCTTTGCAGATTATTACATTTTTACTTGAAACAACTAATTTTTAAAAGTTCAAATTGTTAAGGGTAAACAAAGCAGAACAAATGAAAAGCAGCATTAATCTGGTTAAACCACATAGATAAAAAGTAAAGTTCAGCATATTCACGCTGTAAAGAACTTGCTTAAGTATTCCTGCAATGCTATTGCTTTTCTTCTTGAAACATTAATTTTTGTTCCATTTTTTAATATAATGGTAAGTTTATTACAATCTTTTGAGATACTATCTATAAAATCAGGATTTAATAAATATGATTTGTGCACACGCAAAAACAAACTAAATCGATGCTCCAAATGCGTTTGTTTGAGGGTTTTGGAAGAAATAAACACCTGCCCATTTTGTAAATAAAAAAGGGTATAATTGGAATCTGCCTTTAAATATATAATGTCCTCTATAAGGGGATAATTTTTGAGTTTCAATTCTTGAAAATTTACAACAGAATTAAATTTTGACTTATTTGGTTATATTTAAATAGACTAAACTTTGTGCTTCTCATAGTAAACCTCTTTAACACTTGTAACTCCAATAATTTTGGAGAAAAATTTTGATTTCGAATCTTTAATCAAATTTATATGGTTAGGCACATATATTTCTTTCACAAATACTTCATCAAACCAAACTCCCCTATAATATTATGAAGACTGTTTGTCAATAAAACATACTTTCATAATATGTTTAGCGGAAAATAAATATAAAAAGAAGAGTGAATTTTAATTAATTTTTAATGTGAACATCTATAAAAATATTGTACCACAAAATTCTATTCAACTTGGTCATTTTTAAAAAAAAATCTGTGAACAGACATCAATAATCGCTAAACAGTAAAATATTTGTTATTTTGGTAAGAATTCACAACATTTATTTGGAGTTTTTGTATAAATTTAAAACCCAAACGCCACTTACATTCATCATAAACTGACGTTCTTGGCTAAACGTAATTCAAAAGTCTTGGAATCAATATTTTGCGAAAGTCTACGAATGAGCGTCATTGGATATTGCTTGAATTTTATTATCAAATAATCACTATTAAAGTCAAATTCAGATATAAATTCCTTGAATTTATTTGCTTTTTGGTAAAATCGTCAGTTTTTTGTAAATTTCAAGGGCAAATATTAGTTACAAATAAATCTTGCTTGCTTGCGTAATAGAAGTAAGTAATTTAAATTTAAGAAATATATTCCAAACACAGGTAGGCTAACTGTAATCTAATCATGAGAGCATTCTTAAAACTTAAAATTGCCACTAATAATATTTTGAATAACCTAAGTGAACTAAAAAACCTTGGTTATAAGACTTCTCAAAAGAAAAAATTTTTGGAATATTACAAAATGTTATCTGAAAATGTAGATGACCTAATTTTAATCGTTGATACTAATCAAAACTTAAAATTTGTAGAAGAGACTTGCCAACATTTTTTTTGCTCAAACGAACTAATCTCATTTAAACATTTTATCCTACAAAATTACACTGCCTATTTCAAACAAATATTTGATGATGCAATCAATAAAGACAACTGGACATGTCCATACATTGAATTCCCAATCAAAGAAAAAAGCGGATTTTTTAGTTGGGTTAGACTTATTTTAAGGATAAATAAAATTCAAAACGAATTAATTATTACGGTAAGAATGAAGGGCATTGATAGCCCATCTAATAACTTTTATCGTACTAATCAATCAAACATCTGGTTTAATATCATTCAAAATAGTAGTAATGGTGTATTTGTGGAAGACTCTAATCGTCGAATACTATTTTTGAATAAAGCATTTTTGATGTGTTTTGATATGAATGACGAGCCTTCATCATTCAATGGAAAAGACAGTAGGATATTTATGGACGGCCTGAAAGATTCATTTGTTAATCCTAGTATATTTTCAGAAAATATAGATCAAAAAATCAGTCAAAAAATTAATGTAAGAAATGAAGTCTTAAAAATGAAAAATGGCAAAACCATTGAAAGAGATTATGAAACGATTCTTAATCCAAATGGAGAATATAGTCATTTTTGGCATTATAAAGATTTAACAAATAGCTTTAACTTTAATGAAAAAGTTAAAGAAAGTGAAGAAAAATACAGAAAAATAATTGAAAATATGCAACTCGGTATTTTAGAAGTTGACAATACTGATACCGTAACCAATGTTTACAGTCATTTTTGCCAATTAACAGGATATACCAAGGAGGAGATAATTGGAAAAAAAGCAAACGAAATTTTCCTAAAACCAGAGCACAGACAGATTGTTAAAATTAATCTTAGCAAAAGAGAACAAGGCATAAGCAGTACTTATGAAGTTCCTTTAGTCAAAAAGGATGGAACAACCGCATGGCTTTTGGTTAGTGGAACCCCATTTTATGATCAGAATAATAATTTGATTGGTTCAATCGGCATTCATTATGATATTACCAAACGAAAACAACTCGAACTCGATCTTAAACAAGCAAACGAAATTGCCAATAAAGTAAATGAAAGTGAAAAGCTGTTTTTAGCCAGTATTACCCATGAACTTAAAACTCCAATCAATGCCATATTAGGGATGAGCGATTTGCTAAAACTAACTCAACTTAACCATGAACAAATTGATTATGTAGAAATAATGGAAACATCAACTAAGTTTTTACAAAAGTTGATTTCCGATATATTGGATATTTCAAAAATAGAAACAGGTCATGTAATTGTGCAAACTCAGTCATTCGATTTGAAGAAAATACTTACTGAAATTACACGCAGTTTTGAATATAGCTTATCTAAAAAAAATATCATCTTTAAATTTGATTGGAAACTTCAACTTCATACTTATTTAATAGGAGACCCCCTATTTCTTCAGCAAATTATTGTAAATTTATTATCAAACGCTGAAAAATTCACGGATGTAGGTTCAGTTAAATTAATTGTTGAGAAAATTATTGAAACAAATAATCAAATCAAAATCAGATTTACTATTGAAGATACAGGTATAGGTATAAGTAAAGAATACGAGGATGCTATTTTCGAAAAATTCGTCCAATTACCTGCAATCAAACAGCATAAATCTCAAGGAACAGGCTTGGGCTTATCTATAGTAAAATCATTACTTGACATCCAGAATAGTACAATTCAAGTATCCAGTTCGGAAGGAATAGGTTCTATTTTTACATTTGAACTTGATTATAAGAAAGGCCCAGAAATACCTGAAATACTTGAAAAAATCGAAATCCAAAAAAAGTCTGAAAAAGTATCGTTTGATGAAATCAAAGTACTTATTGTTGAAGACAATATCTTAAATCAAGAATACCTAAAAAGACTTTTCCGCAAATGGGCGGTTTATTATGAAATAGCTAGTTCGGGAGAAGAAGCTATTAAAAAGTTTTCGAATACGCATTTCGACTGTATAATGATGGATATACAGCTCCCGGGTATGGATGGTTTTGAATCATCAATAAAACTCCGAACGACTTTTCAAAATCGGTCTTTCTTTATTCTGGCAATGACCGCAGTTGTGTTTCCCGGTATAGAATCTGAAATATTAAAGCATGGCATGAATGATATTATTAAAAAACCATTTACAATTGATGAACTTTATGATAAAATATCAACATGTTTCGAGACAGGTAAGCAAAACAAAGTAACCAAACAATTATTATATTTTAGGAGCGAACTAGACACCGATTTTTTAACACTATTTTATAAAAATGATTTAGACTATGCAATTGATGTGTTTGAACTTTTTCACACAATATATTTAAACGAGTTTGAATTATTCATCCAAAATAAAAATAACATTCCAATAGAAGACATAAAAAAACAACTTCACGCCATTAAGCCTGCCTTCAAAATGGTAGGCTTAACCAAGTTAGAATTGATGATTGAAGACGCTATCAAAAACAATGAAATTGATTGTATTAGTCTTAGAAAGATATTTGCAACAAAAGATATTGAAAAAATTAGATCATTAATTGAAAGTCAAATTAGGGATTTTAAAAAAGTGAAAGAGTTGGAAAACCAAGCAGTCTGAAATAGAACATTCAATGCAAATAGTGTCCATAACTCAATAAACAATAAAAGAGGTCTCATTTTACCAATGATTCCTCTTTTATCATTTATAGACTGCCAACTCCGCTACATTTTAATCCGGCAAAATATAGGGATTTGTGATTAAGTTCGTAACAGCAAATTGCTTGTAAAGCTCAATGGCCTTCAAATCATATTTTATAGCCGCTTCTTTTTCGGTAATAAATTTTCCTAAATAATTAAGTTTGCCATCTATTTGGATTGCAGATATAAACTTTCCATTATTTTCATAAACACCTCTATATTTAGAGGTTTTGTTAGTAAAGTGACATATTCTTATATGAGATTTGGTGTGAAAAGGTATCTGCATTAAGTTTTCTTTCTGGCAGTTGAGCGAATTACCATCAATAAACAAAGTTGTATAACCTTTAATTAATCCACCCAATACTATATGATGCAAATAAATATCTTGTTTTTTAGGATAATAGACAGTTGTTCTGATGTAATTTTTACCCTTTGCATTACATATATTCCATTTATGGCTAACCACATCTTCATAAATCTCATCATCAACTAAAATTTCAATATTATTTTTAAGTTGTATTTTCTTCATAGAATCATGAATTTTTGATTTTCTAAATAAATCAAAAATAACTTCTGTAATCTAAAGTAAAAATAATAATCGGCGAATGGTAGAATATTCTCGTTGAATGAAATTTAATCAAACAAAATAGAATTGATAAAAACTAAATGAAGTATATTTCATTGCAAAACAGATAGCAAAATCGGCCTATAAGTTTTCCACAGTCAATATCCGACAAGTCCAAAGTAGGGTATTAAGCTTATAGACAGATAGTTAGCTATTTGCAAATTGTCGATTAATCTTGTCTTATTACTTACCAAAATAGACATTTAAGAATTTTTTACTCAAATTCTCGCTTGATAATATATTTATCTTGACTTATACTCAGCGGTGGAGCTGAATCCATGTATTTTCTGAAGTAATAATAAAAATCAGATTTATTGTAAAACCCAACTCTTTTTGCTTGTTCTTCAATATTCAATGCATCAAACGCTTTATCATTAGAGAGTTCTAAGTAATAATAAATTCGATAGCGATTAAGAAATTCCGTTAAATCCATATTATAAACATATTTCAGCACTAATATGAGTTTTTGTTTACTGATTTTCAAATCAGAAGCCATTTCGTTGGCACCAAAGTTCATTTTGAGGTATGGCATTTTATATGAGATATAATCTTCAATAAGATGATTATAAAAATCATAGGGTGTTCCTCTGAATGCCCGTGGTAATAAATAGCTTTCGTAAATGTCTTTTGTTTCAGGAATTACATAAACACAGCCACGCATTTTCTTGACTGTTGTAGGTGAAAAAAGAATATATAAAATTAACGAAATTATTAAAGCATGTTTGCCAATTACGATTGATTCGAGGTATGAGGGGTCTATATTTAAAAACAATATAAACTCTGATGCCATGAAAAAACCAGTAATTAATATTACAATTTTCAGCCAAATCAAAATTAGATGATTTGTTTTCTGAAAAATAGTGGATTGTTTATTACTGAATCTTATTATATAAATGAAAGATGTAATAAAGTACAAAAAGCCAATAATAAATAATAGAATTATAAAACTATCTGTATTTAAAGTCGGTATTTGCAATCGTTGAAGAACAAGCAATATGTTTTCATCAATCTGGAAATTTTGAATAAATATTCCTCCAGCTATAAAAATTATCGGAAATACAAAATGCCTCAAATTTTTTAATGAAAATGATTTGACAGGATAAAGCATTTTCTTTAAATAAAATTGCAAGAAAACACCTAAAAATGCAACAAAATAAGCAGTATTAAAAGGTTCAATATGAGTAGATAAGTAGGCATCAAATAAATTTTTATTTGCATCAACTATCATCAAATAAAAACATACAATTAGGTAAAAAAAGTATTTTGTTGATTCAAAATAACGCATTCTTTTCACCATAAATAAGAGGAAAAAGATACCTAATCCGAAAGTAAATAAATATAGAAAAAATTTTGACCAAAGCATAGAACTACCTTTTATAATACACTCAATAAGAAAAGTAACTATCACTCTGAATTTACTTCGTTTTGCATTCAAAGGAATTCAGGCATAATATACATTTGCCACTAATGTAGAAAATCAAAATTTTATACGCAATTAAACTCGACGGATGGTATTCTATAAACGGTGAGAGAATTTTAACTTAAAGAATAAAGGAAATTTATTGGTATAGAGACAAAGAATTTGAAAAGAAAAACAAGGCCATGAAATTATACTTATTCATCCAAAAAATGAGAATAAAAAGTCTTTCTTTGGGCTCGACTTATCGGTAAATCTAAATCTTCATATCCATCTAAATCAATTTTATTTTCATTAATGGAGATTATTTTATCAATATTTACGATAAAACGTCTGTGAATTTGAACAAACTTATCTGAAGGGAGTTTCTTCATAATATCTCTCAAAGCAATTAAGTGCAAAAATGCATCTTGCTTTATAAATATTTTTATATAATCAGAATAAGATTCTATATAGTCTATATCTTTTATCAAAAATCTTGTTAAGGTACCTTTACTCTTAAGTATAAGGGTTTCATTCGAGCCCTTATCTTCATTCATTTTTATTAATTTCTTAACTTTCTGAATTGCTTGAAAAAAACGTCGATAAATGAATGGTTTTTTTAGATAATCAACCACATTCATTTCAAACGCCTTTACGGCATAGCTATCATGAGAAGTTGTCAAGATTATATAAGGCACAATAAATAAATCGGAGATAAAATCAATTCCATTCTTACCTGGCAGAACAACATCGACAAAAATCAAATCTACTCTTTTTTCACAATTATTTATATATTCTTCAGCTGATTCTACAGAATCAAAAGCACCCAAAATGTTTAATTCTTCGCCAAACATTTTGCAATACCTAATTACTGTTTGCTGCGATAAAAAATCATCCTCAATAATAATACAGTTCATTTTTTTTAGTTTAATACATAATTTTTCAACTCAAATACTCTTCTTTTTAATGTAAACAGCATTAGAATTTCTAACTTTTATAATTTAAATAGTATTGGTGTAAATAATGAATAAAACAAAAACAATCTAAAAATCAATGGAAAAATCATATTCACCATGATAGATAAAACTGATAAATAACATTATTTATCAGAAAATATATTTAGATAACTGTAGACAGACATAAAATACATCTTTTACAATTTTTTAAACATATTTAATCTTGTTCTTGAATTAGTTTAAAGCCTATTTATGCCTCAACTATAAAATTAAACAATAGCAAAAGTTTGTTTATTATTATACTAAAATTTATTAAATGTAATATTTTAACTTGAATTTCAAAAAGAAATTTTCTGAATTAAATTGCTAATATGTCGTTAAACCAACATATTTTTAAACAAGATGATACTTAAATTCTACGAAATCATGCAAATTGTCGGTGAATGATATATTTTATGAGACGAATGAAAATTCACTACTTCCATTTTTCAATCTTTTAAATTTTACATAATCCTTTACAAAAACATGTCCAAACTATAAATTAAAATAATATAAATTTTTATGCTTTCATGCCATAGAATCGAATTTGTAAACATTACTAGGTTACAAAAAGTTATGGCAGCTCATTTTATAGTGTAAATAATAGAATAATATTAATCTATAATTTCACTAACAGCTAAATATCTCTCAATATGCTTATAATCTTAAGCGGACTTATCGACTACAGAGCGTGAACTACTTATGAATTGGTTAAGTGATGATTAGAGGCTAAAAAACAAAACGAGTTTTACTGCACTTTTTAATTACTTCACAAATTTAATACGAATATTTTAAAGACAAATTCTAATCATCGAATTAAAAACAATTACTAAACCAAAACAAGGATTAAAAACTATTTGAAACAAAAAACCAATCTAATATTAATAAAAAATGATATTAAAATAAAGACATTTCCAAACCCAATAAAGCAAAAATTGTAAAATATTTATTAAAAAAAGTACATTTACAGATTTAAAGCGACCATTCGCCGATTAAAATTGTGCATTATTGATTTTTCTTGTTAATTGCATCATACAGTAAAAATATAAGACAAGGCTGTTTACATTTAGCACCTTTTCATCATTTTTATTTTGGGACTAAATAAGATTTAAAATAGGGAGAATTCTATTTCACCCTATTTTTTTATCCAAAATTTAAAATTTGCACCTCTAAGCCAAATAAACGAAAGGCTACTCAATCAAAATTTTGCTGTAAACAACTGCTCTAAACTTGCCCTTTTATACAAATTTTCAAATTTATCTCAAGGCGTTTCTTTTCTTAAAAGAATATTTCTTATCAAAAAAATCTAAAAATTCCCATTCATCGATTATTCACCGCCATTGGTATATTTTCTTTAAAAATCAATGTAACTATTTTCTGTTTTTAGCGTCAAACTATTAAAATTTGTTAATTTTACTTAGTATATTTAACAATACGGTTAATATTTCAACATTTTTACAAAAAACTAAATCATTGTTGATTCTTATTACCTTATCATGCATGTATCGAAAATTGACTGTGGACTCTTTATTTAGGAATTATAAAATATGTATGAAGTTGAAACTGCAAAAAAGCTATCGTAAAACAAAAAACTTTATTTCCTTTCTTTTCCCAGATCATCAATTTGATGAAACATGTAAACAATTAGAAGCAAGGATTTCAGAATTATTCTGTGTAATTAATAAAAAAGGAAGAGTTAAATTTATTCCAGCTATCTCAATTAAAATATTGGGTTATGAAATAAACCCTAAATTACAGAAGATGTTTTTTGAGATGTATGGTTCATACATCAAAAATCTTTATGTAGAACAAAACAAAACCCACCAAAAGACCTCCTATGTAGAATTTCCAATTGAAAATAGCTTTGGTGTATATATTTGGTTAAGATTGAACCTTTTCTTAATTAAAGTAAAAAATGAAGATATTGTCATCATCACTGCAAGTGACGATAGTCAAAAACGAGAAATATTTGATGATTTCGACGAGCAAAATATTTCTTCAAAAATTTTAGCAGAAAATCTCAGAGTTGGATATATAATGGCAGATTCTGAGGATGATATAGTTTTAATCAACCAAGTTGGTATAGACACCCTAGGATTTAATCTAAAACCAGAGCATTTAATCGGAAAAAACTATTTTGAAGTATTAGAGTCAGTTTCAAGTCTGATGGTTTCACCAGAAGCTATCATAGATTCTACAATCAAAATAGTGAATAATAAAACCGAAGTTTTAGGAGAAGTTTTGCATCTAAAAGATGGTAGAGTCCTAGAAAGAAGCTATTTTCCTTTCAAAAATAGCTATGAATCTGATTTTTGTATTTGGCAAATTGTGGATATAACTACTGCATATCGGGCACAAGACCTAATAAAAGAAAGCGAAAAAAAATATAGAGGTATATTTGAGAATTTAGAATTTGGTGTTGTAGAGGTCGATACTTTAGGATTTATCATTCATCCTTCAGCAAATTTTTGTAAAATGATTGAATATCCTGAAAAACAACTCATTGGTCAATGTATTGATAATTTTATTGTAGCCGATTATAATAAGACTACCCTTTCAAAACTATTGGATTTGCCACACGGGCATAAACATAGCTATGAAATGCAATTAATTAAAAATAACAAAGACCGAAATTGGGTATTAGTAAATATTTCACCAATTCTGAATCAACTTAAACACTCCCAAGGTAGTATCTTGTTTTTTTATGATATAACTGAGCGAAAAGTATTAGAAGAAGCACTTAAATCAGTTAGTTTATACGCAAAAAAAGCCGAAGAAAGCGAAAAGTCTTTCTTGGCAAGTATGACTCATGAATTAAGAACACCAATAAATGCCATACTTGGCATGAGTGATTTGCTTAGAATGACAAAAATTGACAATGAGCAAAAAGAATATGTCGAAATTCTTGAGACCTCAACAAAGTATCTCCAAAAACTAGTTTCTGATATTTTAGATATTTCAAAAATTGAATCTGGAAAAGTTGAAATAATGAAAACAAGTTTCAGATTATTGGATTTTCTCTTAGAAATTGTCAATACATTTGAATACAGTTTAGCCAAAAAATATATCAAATTTAAAATAGATTTTAACTTTACACCAAATTTAGAAATTGTTGCAGATAAAATTATATTGCAGCAAATTTTGAGTAATTTACTTTCTAATGCAGAGAAATTCACCCATGAAGGCAGCGTCCTTTTAAGTGTAAGTCTTCAGGAAGAAACAATAGATTCAGTAAGACTTAACTTCAAAGTATCTGACACTGGCATTGGTATAGCAGATGAAATGAGAGAGGTTATTTTTGAAAAATTCAAACAGCTGCCTTCGGTAAAGTTTCACAAATCACAAGGATCAGGCTTAGGCCTAAATATTGTCAAACAGTTATTGGTTTTACAAAACAGCAAAATTGAACTAAATAGTGTAAAAGGCGAGGGCTCTACCTTTTTCTTTGATTTGGTTTTTGAAAAAGGTAAATCTTCGCAACAAACAATTATAACAAGGCCAAATTTTGCTCAGAATACACAATTTAATACAATACAAGTTTTAGTTGTTGAAGATAATGATTTAAATCAGCAATATGTAGCAAAAGTTTTGAATAAATGGTCAGTGAACTTCCATATTGTTTCGTCTGGAGAAGAGGCTCTTACTGAGTTTCAAGCAAATAAATATGATTTAATTTTGATGGATCTACAGTTGCCCGGTATTTCGGGTTTAGAAACAGCCGCCAAAATTCGGAGTTTATATAATGATGATGTATATACGATTATCGCAATGACTGCCGTAGTTACTTCAAATATTGAAAGTGATATTTTGAAACATGGCATGAATGATATTATTAGAAAGCCTTTCTCGATTGCTGATTTATATGAAAAAATGCACCTGTACTTTGAATATGATATTCTGCAATCAGCAAAAAAGGAAATTATATTTCATAAAAATTTAGATACTGTTTTTCTCAAACAATTTTATGAAAAAGACAAAGAATATGCTTTAAATGTCTTTGAATATTTTAAAAATAACTACCTAGAAGAATTTAGAACATTGATTCAAAATGTTAATAGTGTCAATTTTAAAGAGACCAAAATTAAATTGCATAGTATTAAGCCATCCTTTAAAATGGTTGGACTTACATCAATTGAAAAGGCTATAGAATCAATACTTTTAAATGAGTCACATAATTTTAATTCAATAAAAGACCTATCAAAACATTGGGATTTATCAGAAATTAAAACGCTTATTGATACACAAATAGAGATGCTTAAAGAATAATTTATTAAAAAAGGTAGGATAAATGATATATCCTACCTTGAAGGAAAAGCCACAATAAAAAGAATGTAAACTCTTTTGTGTTTGAACTCTCCACTTTTAAACTACAAAAAAAACGTATAAAACAATACCAAAAATCGATAAATGACATTTAAAAAAAAATGGACGCAAGGCATCCATTTTTTTTATCTACTTGCATTTGATTTGAATTATGAGTTAGCATTTACTATGTTTAATGAATAAAATCAATCTTAAAAACATCAATTTCTTCTTATGAAATAAATGATAGAGATTAGAAATTCATAATATAAATTTGTAAAATATATAAAATAGCAAAATTCATTAAAATAATACTGTTATTAACTACTATTTGATAAAAAAAGCCATTAAATAGTATTTAGCAAAGCTAAGATTAAGTAATTATTTATGAAAAAATAATCGGCGAATAGACTCCAATAATCGGCGAATGGTAATGTAATTAAAAATGAATTCACGCATAAAGTTGCACTTTTAGCCCCCACTCAATTTTACTCACTCACGTTCCCAGGCAATCAATCATTCAAGCCACAAAAACTTTACATGAATATTAAAAACACGAGATATAAAATTCGGGATACGAGTCAGTTCGCTAAAGCGGTAAAAAACCTAAGAGTTAGAAGAATTAAAAGCCTGCAATTGTTACAAATTTTATTACTATTGTTATATTTATGAATTTATGTTTAAAAAAAACAAAGGTTCTCCTTGCCAAAATGATAGAATTTCAATAAAAACAAAGCATAATATTCCATCTATCGATTATTAACTACCGTTTAACGATTTAATTTTTTTATGAATTATCATACAACTTCATTTGTATACTAAAAATTGAAAAATAAGTATCGCTATTAGATACAGTTTGTCGTGATAAATAAAAAAGAGAAATTCAAAGTATATAAGATAATGGTAGAATCTTAAATTAATTCTAATTATACTCTAAAACTTTAAAAATTCTTTATGAAAAAAATTACTTTATTGTTCACTTCATTGATTGGGTTTGTAACTGCTAATGCACAGTCAAACGTTACTCAAACTGTAAATGTTGTAATTCCAGCGGTTACATTAATCAGCATTGCAAATAATACCGCTCAGACTTTGAATATGGCAGCACCTATATTAGCTGGTGCAAATATTTCAGATGCTAGCACCCCAACAAACACAATTTTTATACAATATTCATCGATGATGAGTGCAACTGCAGTAGCAACTAGCAGATCGATTTATGTAACTTCGTCAACAACAGAAGCAAGCTTAGCAGGTATCAAACTTACAGTTACAGCGAGTATACCAACAGTTGATCCTACAGGTGTTGCTAGTAATGGAAATATTGGTACAACAGGCGGCACCGTAAATATTCTTAATGGTGGTGCAGCTTTAACAGGAATTGTTTCAACAGGTGTACCAACTAGTACATCACCAAAACTTGTTCAGGGTATTACCAGTGGTTTCACAGGAACAACAAATACTTCAGGTGCTAGTGTTGTTTATAGTTCTTCTATAGCAGGAAACATCTCTGCAGCTATTTATGAAACAATAAGGGCTAAATCATATGCTGTTGCTGTTTTATACACATTAGCTGATACAATCTAATTCCAATTAATAATTCAGCTTATCAACTACTTTTCTTAAATTATTTGTACGGAATAATCGAAATTCAATTAAAACTTTAGGTTAAAGACTTATTATCAAGATTCTTTTATTACCAAATTTTTACATTGATAAGAGTATTTTATCAGTTTAATTTCGACTAAAATTATTTATTTCGATTTTAAAAATGATAAAAGCAAAGTAATATTCTGTATTCAAAAGGTTTCAAAATTGTAATTAAATAAGAAAACATCCCATCTAGCGATTATTAATGTCCATTTAACGATAAAATTTTTTTTTGTATTTTAAAGTTTTGTCTTTTGTACCTAATCAGGAAAATAAAAAATTATGTATCGAATTAGATACAATTCGTTGTGACAAATAAAGATGAGAATTTCAATGTCTAAACATTGTATTATGTTAGAATTTTAAATTAACTCAAATATATTTTTAAACTTCAAAAAAAACTCTCATGAAAAAAATTACCTTATTGTTCGCTTCATTAATTGCATTTGGCACTGCTAATGCACAGTCAAACGTTACTCAAACTGTAAATGTTGTAATTCCAGCGGTTACATTGATTAACATTGCAAGTAATACAGCTCAGACTTTGAATATGGCAGCTCCTACATTAGCTGGTGCAAATATTTCAGATGCTAGCACCCCAACAAACACGATTTATATACAATATTCATCGATGATGAGTGCAACTGCAGTAGCAACTAGCAGATCGATTTATGTAACTTCGTCAACAACAGAAGCAAGTTTAGCAGGTATTAAACTTACAGTAACAGCAAGCATACCAACAGTTGACCCTACAGGTGTTGCTAGTAATGGCAATATTGGTACTACAGGTGGTACTGTAAACATTCTTAATGGTGGTGCAGCTTTAGCAGGAATTGTTTCAACAGGTGTACCAACTAGTACATCACCAAAACTTGTTCAAGGTATTACCAGTGGTTTCACAGGAACAACAAATACTTCAGGTGCTAGTGTTGTTTATAGTTCTTCTATAGCAGGAAACATCTCTGCGGCTATTTATGGAACAATAAGAGCTAAATCATATGCTGTTGCTGTTTTGTACACATTAGCTGATACAATCTAATTCTAATAAATGAGTTGTTTAAAATTAATCATAAAACCTTCAATTGAGATTGTCTTAATTGAAGGTTTTATATTAAATTCATCAAAAATTAAATGAAAAAATACTTTTTAATAATTTTTCTTCCTTTAAATACATTCGCTCAAATAGTCATAACTAACGGATTAAGTTTTCTTTATAAGTCTACCCCGAATAGTCAAATTGTAGGACAAATAAAATTGAAGAATATAGGAAAAAAACCAGAATCATTTACTTCTTCAAAATTTAATATAATGTTTGTATGCGGAGACAATGGTTTTTTTTCTGATACTCAAACCCACGATAGAAGTCTAAACGATTGGTTAGAGTTTGATGTAGATGAAAAGACACTCAGTCCAAAAGAAGAATTTAACCTAATATATAGAATAAATATTCCAGACAATGCCTCAGGAACGTATTGGGGTGCTGCAATGGTAGAACCAGGAGACCCTATCATCGCTGCAGATAAAGATATCAAAGTACAAAATAAAGCCAGATATGCTATTCAGATTATTGTTGATATCGGTTCATTTGAACCTCCAACTTTATCGTATAAAAATGTCACTTTAACAAAAAGTAATACTAATGGAAAGGTAGTGAAGGTAGAACTAGAAAATGTTGGTTTTTTTGCAATACCCGTAAAAGTTCAATTAGAAGTCTATGATTCGAAAGGATCAAAAGTTCAAGTTATCAAGGCAGAAAGTAAAAGAATTTATCCGTCTCGATGTAATACTTATGATTTAGAAGTCAAAAATTTACCCCCAGGAAAATATGATGGAGTCATTATGTCTGATACAGGAAAAAAGATTTTTGGATCAAATGTTAGTATTCTAATTGAGTAATCGCAATAAATAGTAATAACCTTGCAAACTTAACAAATATTAGTATAAATATTTATCTTATACAAACAATCTAAAATCATTAGATACTATCTAATAAATCATTCGATAGTATTTAATCTTTATACAAAAATAGATACTTATAAAATAAATAAATTTATAATTCGCAACTTAGTTGACAGTGCTTTAAGTACACTGCCAACTAATTAAGTTTAATTTCGAATGGTTTATATTTGGTATAATTTTTGTACGTTAAGTTGATATAATATTGCCATCAATCTTATTGTATATAATAGTAAATTTCGCACAAATATCATTTACAATTAAATAAATTTAGACACAATCAATATTACAACTGCTTAATTAATGAATTAACTACTACCAAATGTGAAAAAGTGCTGTTATATAATATTTCTCTTTTTTTGTTCGATTTTGTGTACAGCACAAAGTGGGATAAAGGTCAATTTGGTAAATATACCTAAAAGAATTGCACCTGGTTCATATTTTAATTTGGTATTTGATGTAGAAAGTGCAACTACATTTAAAGAACCAATGACATTATCTTTAAAAGTACCTGATACTTGGGAGATAATATCACAAAAAGAACCAGAAGTAATTATTGGTGAAAAAAAAGTAAAATATATAATTTCAATAAATACATCAGCCTTTTCTCCACCAGGAACTATTACGTCAAGGATATTCATCAATACTACTTCCGGCTACCGAATAGAGAAACCTTTTCAAATTCAAGTTCTATCGGTTAGAAGAATAATTATATCACCGATTTTACTACCAGAATCAGCCAAAGAAGGCGATAGCTTAAAGATTGAATATTTAATAGAAAACCGAGGAAATGTTAAGGATAATCTTAAAATTGAAGCTTTGAATGGAAAAGTTGACGGAAATGCTGAAATCAATGGTTTAAATCCTGATGAATCTACCAAGATATTATCTAAATTTTTGATACCTGAAGGTGAAACTAATTCTTTTAATTTTGCTTTTGGCATTAAAGCTATTTTAAAAGATTCACTTAAACCAATCACCTTTACCAATTCTATACTGGTCTATTCAAAGAAAATAAAAAAGACAGAACTCTATAATCGTTTCCCTATAAATGTAGGTTTTTGGAGTACGCTCTATTTTGTTGGCAACAAACCTAAATACAGTATTCAGGCAGATATCAATGGAAAAGGGTATTTAGATAAAAACAATAGGCATTATTTAAATTTCAACATATTCGGCCCTACCAATATCAATATTCCGATTTTGGCTAGTTATGATGTATATAGTTTAAGATATAGATACGGTAAAAATAAGTTTATGTCAACCGTTGAATTTGGTGATTATAATTTGCAGATTAATCAACTAATGGAAAATGGTCGTTTTGGCAGAGGAGTCAACTTTGAAACCAGATATAATAAAATTGGGGTTTATGCTTTTTATACTAAACCGAGATTTTTTGATGAACAAAAACAAACATTTGGAGGAAGTTTATATTATTTATTAAACCCTAAATTACGACTTTCAATAGATTATTCTTCAAAATATACAAGAATTAAAAGATATGGATGGGTAAGTTTGGTGGGGCTTACAGCAAATTACAAAACCGAAAAATTCAATTTTGAGTCAGAGGTTACAGGTAGCAAGTACAGCAAAAGATATGATTTTGGTGCCTACACAAAAGTTGCATATAATATAGGAAGATTTGGTTTCGGAGGTAATTATATTTATACAGGTAAAGAATTTTATGGCTTTTTTAGAAACAGTTATTTATTATCAAATAATGTTTCAGTCAGAATAAGTAAAAAAATAGTGTTAGGTGTAAATGCCAATATCATGAGATTAAATCCTAGTTTGGATGCAATCAATTTTACTACATCTCCTTTCAATACAAGTTATATGGGATATGCAGGTTATAACATTAACCAAAATAACAACCTGAATTTAAGCTATGTTTGGCAAAACAATGAAGATAGAATGGAGCCTAAACGTTTTTTCTATCAACAAGAATTCGCCCGCTTATCATATAATTTAAACGGTAGAAAAGTAATACTTTGGTATGAAGGAAGACTTGGGAAAGCCAAAAACCTTTTGGCTTTTGATGACCCATCTATTATCAAACAAAATATATCTAATACAATTCAGCCCGAAGTACGTATTTTACCTTGGGCTTGGGCAGGAATTTATTTACAACATGATCGTACAAGCAGGTTTTCAGCCCAAAACCAATTGACTAATTATTTTTTTTACGGAGCATCCTTTAGACTACCGATTAATAATAATTTCAATGCTTTCTTAAATTACAGAAGTAACTATGCACTCGATGAACTCACCCAAGCTCAAAGTCTTTTATATGCTACAGTTAATCTAAATTTAAAAAAGCATTCTTTCCAACTATTAGGTGGTAAAACAATTATACCATCTATTAACTCTACGGTGCTAAATGACCTATATTTTGTTTTAAAATACTCTTATCGATTAAATGCACCCATATCAAGAGTAAAAAACTTAGGCTCTATACAAGGTCAAATAGCACTTACTTCCGAAGGTCTAAAAAAAGATGGAATTGTTATTACCTTGGGCGATAGAAAATTTGTCTCCGATAAAGATGGAAAATTTTACTTCAAAAATTTGGTTGCAGACAAATACTATATTGATATTGATAATGCCAGCCTTCCAAAGGGAGTAATCACAAATCTCAAATTACCATTAGAAGTTGACATTAAGGGCGATAGCACTAAACAAATAAATTTATCGCTTACCAAAACGGGTACAATCGCCGGGAAAATTTTATTTAACATTGATGACGATGAAGATAAAGGAAAGCCATCAGTTTTAATCACTGTATCAAATGACACCGAAAATTCATATACGAGAGTAAATAAAGATGATGCATTTTCTTGTAAGCAAGTAAAACCAGGAAAATGGACAATAACCGCAAGCATAATTGGTGGAAATCAAGACGATTATTCCATAACAGATGCTACACAATCTATCGATGTGGAAGCGGATGGTACTGTAGAGGTAGACTTTAGTATTGAAAAAAATAAGCGTACGATTGAATTTAACTCTAGTACTTTCAATCTGATTGAAGAAAAATATACTAAAGTAAGTAGCGTTACTAAAGAAAATAGTGTTACTAAAGAAAAAAATGACATTAAAGAAAATGGTGTCAACAAAGAAAATGGTGTCAACAAAGAAAACAATATCAGTAAAGAAGATAATGACTCTAAAGAAAACAATGATTCATGGACAAATAAAACTTTACCTGTAAAGAACAGTAAACCTAAAACAACACCGAAAACTAAATCAATTGTAAAAGATGTAAAACAAACTAAAAATACATCTAAAAATACATCTAAAAATACAAACAAAAATAAAAATAATAAGCAGATTTTGAAGAAAAAACCAAACTTCACAATCATTAGTATTTGATGATTAAAGGGTGAACAATTGATAATAAACATATTATTTTATAGTATTTGCTGGTATTATCAGTGAATTTGTAAGATTAGACTATAAAGTAATCTAAATAATTCTTATACAAACATGAAGTTTATTAAATCGATAGTATTCATATTAATTCAAACTGCCTGTTTTGGACAGACAGCCACTTTGTCTTTGGCCTTACCCGATATTGCTTATATTGCACTTGCACCTGATAATTCGGCATTTAATTTAATAGGAACGTCTTATCCACAAGCAGGGGGAGGCGTATCATTTAATTATAATATTCTTAAATTTATTAATTTTACCTCAGCGGTTGGTTCGGGCGTGACACGAACAATTAGAGCTCAAATCACATCTGGTAGCATACCTAGTGGAATGTCATTAAAGCTAACTATAACTCCTGCAACAGGAATGATGGGATCGCCTGGAACTAATGTTTCGTCGATAAACTTATCAAGTAGTCAACAAGTCATAATTTCGGGTATTGGCGGATCTTATACAGGTCTAGGCAGTGGATATGGGTATAATCTAAAATTTGAATTAGTAATTTCAGATTACAGTCAATTAAGAGCCGGAAATACAAGTTTAAGTATTACATTCACTATAACTTAATTAAAAGATGAAACGAATATTGTATTTATTTTTTTTCTTTGGTGTCGCAATAGATACTTTTTCTCAGTGTAGTCCAACTATAAGTCTGATTGGAAGTTCTTTGTTAGAATCCCCTCCTGTTTTTCCAACTAATCGAATTGGATTAGATTATGGAAATAGTGACCTTTTAATTGATAGACCAGGCAACATTACCGTTGCAATCGCAAATGCTGATGCATGCATAAATAGTTGGCAAGTATCAGTTTCAAGAGTCGATAATACTATTAATACAAATTTACGGTTTTGGGTAAATAAGATTAATGATGGAAGTAGCATATCTTCAGGAGCCTCAATAAACCCAAATGGACCATCTGCTTTTCAGGAACTACAACTATCATCCCAAAACTTCTTTAGTGGAACAAAAAACAGACAATCGATACAAATTAGCTATAAAGTTAGTGGCATATCAGTTCTTAAAACAGCAGCTACATATACTACCACAGTTTATTATACAATTTCCTATACGCTATAAATTGTAATCTTATATATAAATACACATTGATTTTTAATATAAAAAACAAATTACTTATGCTGATTAACTATAAAAATTTAGAAAACATCAATGATTTTCAGTTTTTAAAAAAAAAACAAAATCAATGGTACCTTTGTAAAGACAGTGAAGAAGACTGGGAAAAGTATGCTTTTGTAGACGATATAAACTCCTTTTTATCGCAATATCCACAGTTTTCAAAAATCAATGAATCAAAAATAATAAACTTAAACTTCTTTCTTGATTCTTCTGATCAGAGTATCGAAAAACTTTTTGTCCAAAATGTGGTTTACAAAAAGTATTTAGCATCAACCAAATTAGCCTTTAAAATATTGGTTAATATGAAAAAAGAAGCTGAACAATTAGATGCCAATGCTGAAATCACAGAAAAAAAGAAAATAAAATTTGAAAAAATTAAAATAGACAAAATCAAATTTATTCTTCGAGTAGGAAGTGTTACAGAGCTTTATTTTGAAGATAATTCTATATCTTATGTATATGAAACATTAAACATATTTGAAGATAAATTACTACAAAGTTCAACATTTATTCGAATCAGTAGAGGCTGTATAATCAATATTGAATATATCAGTTTTTTTAAATTAGATAACAAAAAAAGGTTTGCAGAGTTAAAAATCGGGGAGCATCCATTTAAGATTTCACGAAGATTAATTAATAGTTTTAAAATAAAAGCAATCAATATTACCTAAATTTTATATTCTTTGCTTAAAATCAAACATTATTGCTTTGAGTTTGTAAAAATAAAAACCCTGATAATCAAGGCTAAGATTATCAGGGTTTTTGATTTACAATATATAAAGTTATCCACGGTCAATTGACTGATTGTAGATTTGTCGATTAACATTATTCTATTCCTTATGGACGAAACTACATTCTACTATAAGAAAAAACCCCGCATAAAGAGCGGGGGATTTCTCAAATATATAGCCATGAAAACTAATACTTTGTATAACGAGCAAGCTCCCAGAATAGCTTATGCTAATGAAAGCTTCAACTCATTTAATCTCTTTCTAACCGAAGTATCAATTTGTGTATCGCCTACACTTAAGATATAACCTCCAATGAGGTTTTCATTTACTTTCTCTTCCAAAACAATCTGTTTACCAGTTGAGCCTCCAACAATTTTAATGAATTCAGCTTTTTGAGCATCTGTCAGTGGCGTAACGCTAGTCACAGTCACTTTCTGAATTCCTTTTTGCAGGTTATACAATTTGTCAAACTCTTCAGCTATGGAATAAATCAGATTTTCTCTGTTTTTCTTAGTTAAAAGATTGAAAATTGAGAAAGTCACAGGATGCACGTTCTTTTCGAAAGTTTTTTTCAAAATTCCGAGTTTTGTATGATGACGAACAATTGGATTGCCCAAAACCACTAAAAACTGACGATTTTCGTCACAAACTGTTTTAAACAAAATCATGTCGTCATTTACTTCATTAACGACTTTTTTTTCAGTCGCCAAATCAAACAATGATTTAGCGTATCTATAAGCAACTATTGAGTCTGCCATTGTATTTTGAGCGAATTCTCGGATGCTTTATAGTGTGATTAGCACAAATCTACAACCGAGTGTTTCAATAAAACAAATATTGTGAAATAATTTTTGCAAATGTTTGTAATTACTTCGCAAAACATTGAATACCTAAGAAGATAGTGAAATGTTTGCCAAAAAGTAATTAAAACTACTAAACAGTCTATTTTGAAGACTATCAGTTAAGTTTTGCTTCTGAAATCAAACTTGAAACCAATGCTTCTTGTGAAGTTTTATCTAACAATTCTCTGCGAATTACTTTTTCAGCAATTTCAATTGAGAAACTAGCCATATCTTTCTTCATTTGAGAAACCATTGCAACTTTTTCTTGTTGGATAGCCTCACGAGCATCAGCAATAATTTTATTTCCTTCTAACACTGCTTTGTCTTTGGCATCAGCAATCATTTTATCAGTAATACCTTTTGCATCACGAATCATTTTATCGCGTTCAGCACGAGCTTCAGCTAAAATCTTGTCATTATCTGACTTTAATTTTGCCATTTCAGCACGTGTTTCTTCTGCCATACGAAGAGCTGATTCGATTGAATCCTCACGCTCTTTCAATGAAGAAAGGATTGGTAGCCAAGCAAATTTTTTAAGGAAGAAAACTAAAATTCCGAAAACTAATGCCATCCAAAACAACAGACCAATGGCTGGGGTTAGCAATTCCATGTTATTATAAAATTATAAAATTAGTAATAATTGAGTTAATTTGATAATTTGAAGATTTGGCAATTTGGAAATGAATACTATATATTATTTCTAAAATTTATTATCTTAACCAAACATCCATTTTATTTTTTAGCAAAATTGTCAAGGGTAAATTATGAAACCTGCACCGACGCCTAATGCGAACGGGGCAGGTTATCAAATAGCACATAATTGCTTGCTTGAGGGCATAGCCCGTGATTCTTACGCTAATTTGAAAGAAATCAACAAACAAATTACAGCTGCAAATAAAGCAACGGCTTCTACAAGGGCTGCGATGATAATCATCATAGTTTGGATTTTGTTAGCAGCTTCTGGTTGACGAGCTACGCCTTCCAATGCACTACCACCAATACGACCTAAACCAAGACCTGCACCAATTGCAGCAAGACCAGCACCAATTGCAGCACCCATTACTGCGAATCCACGTCCACCATCAGTGGCAGCTTGTAAAAGAACTTGTAAAAAAGACATGATAAAACAATTTATATAAGTGAAACAAAAAATGCAAAATAGTCAATAGACAATAGACGATGGTCGATAGTACAGTTTTAACTGTGAATTTATTGACTATCGTCTGCGGACTAAAAATCAATGTCCGTGATCTGCTTCGTGATGTTCTTCAATTGCAGAACCAATATACATCGACGAAAGCAATGTAAAAATAAATGCTTGCAAGAACGCTACTAAAAGTTCGATGGCATTCATAAACAATGTAAACAATGTTACGACTCCACCAACGGCAAAACTTTGGAAAATGAAAATCAAACCAAGTAAACTCAAAATGATGATGTGACCAGCAGTAATGTTTGCAAAAAGACGAATTGTTAATGACATCGGCTTCATGAAAACACCGGCAATTTCAACAACCCACATTAAAGGTAACATCAAAGTTGGTACACCTTCTGGTTTTACTAAGTGAAGCCAATAGTGTTTGTTGGCGTTGATGTGTGTAATAAAGAAAGTAAGTACTGCTAAAAATAAAGTTATTGTGATATTACCAGTTAGGTTGGCTCCACCTGGGATTAGACCTAAAAGATTATTTATCAAAATAAAGAAAAACAATGTAAGTAAATAAGGCAAATACTTCTCATATTTAGGGCCAACGTTTGGTATAACCACTTCATCACGGATAAAAAAGATGATTGGCTCAATGAATGATTGGATACCTTTAGGGGCTTTTCCACGATTTTTTGCAAAACTTTTCGCAACTGTTGACATTAATACTATCAAAATCACTGCACTTAATAGCATTGAAGCTACATTTTTGGTGATTGATAAATCCCAAACGTGTACTTCCTCGTCGATTCCACCTTGAGGATTTAAACGATGAATATGTTCGTGGTTGTTAATATAACCATTGTAAACTCCCTTTCCTTCAGCAAATCTTTTAGAAGAAAAAACTTCTATACCATATTGTTTGGTGTAAAGAATAACTGGTAGTGGTAAAGTTAGACCATGAGCAAATTCCCACTCGTGAGAGTCAGAAATGTGATGCATAATCATTTTGCCAATATCAAATTTTTCTTCTTCGTGAGCAGAAGCTTCGTGGTTTTCGTGTTGTGCTTCGTGTCCTTCTTGTGCTAATAGGAAATTTATCGAAAATAACGATAATGAAGTAACGAGTAGTAGTTTTGTTGTAATCTTACGCAACATAATTTTCTGTAATTATTCGGTCAATTAATAGTGAATTCATCACTTTCCTGAATTTTGCCGCAAGTTACGACTTAAATTCCAAATCTCAAACACAGTATAAAATAAATATAGTACAAAAAAGTTTAAAACAAACAATTCTTGCTGTTGAAGCCCTAAGTAAAGCTCTACTCCAATAAATATTACGCACAATATTAACCTTAGAACAACCGTAGAAAGGTAAAAGGGTATGAAATTTTTCTGTTTTTCTCGTAAACCGAACTCAATGACTCTATGAAACAAAAAAGAAAATGCAACAAAGAAACAAAGTATTAACCACTTCTTTGGGTGTAATAAATAGTCAAGTCCAAGATATTTGGCTAAGAAAAATACAATTATTAATACTGCTGTGAGAATGAGTGTTCGAATCATTAATTGATGACTTAGTTTTTAGGAATTTGTCTGATTACGTTGTATAAAGATATACCGATTGACAAAAGGGATAGTATCAATGTGGCAATTGGATTTTTATTGGCCATTTTT
This sequence comes from Cytophagaceae bacterium, assembly GCA_027486845.1. Taxonomy (GTDB): domain Bacteria; phylum Bacteroidota; class Bacteroidia; order Cytophagales; family Spirosomataceae; genus Emticicia. The sequence continues at coordinate 29,672 of JAIXOL010000070.1, read as the reverse complement.
CCATCAATCCAATAGCCTGCCCAAGTGCCTATGCCAATAGTCAATGCCATTTGAAGGCCAATTTGGGTAAAAATAAACCAATTTTGTTTATCTCTTGGAGATTCTTGCATAGTTCATAAATAAAGAATCAAGATAAAAATTTGATTTACAATAATTTGCATATTGCAACCAAAATAATCCTGTCTGTCTTGAAATCTTTCAAATCTTGTTTAAATTATTTTATAGTTTTTATACTCCCCTATCCGCCAATCTGTTAACTCTTCAATTTTCAACAGAATACGATTTTTAAGAGAATATTTTTTCTGCTGAATATCAAAATCAAAAGCCCAATTCATGCATTCGATACGAGGTTGGATAACTTTTGGATGCGTACCTTCAAAAAGAGAGAGTGAATCAATTCCTGAATAATCGAAAGCTTCATTAGCGGGTTGTTGCTCATCAAGTTCTTGGTCGGTATGCCAAAAATAAGATAAGCCTCGTACCTTCTCGGTCATTTTTTTCGGTGGTTTTACCCAACCATAATGAAAAATATAAGCATCAATCGCTTTTACATTCAGTTTGGAATTATCGTTATTTCTGAAACCTTGTGCATCTCGATAAGACGAAACTTTTTTAGTATGGCGGATGACTCTGATTTCATTTCTATACCATTTTCGAGAATCAGCAACGTATTTATATGAACCATAAAAATGGGTATATTTAAAAAGCAAACCTTCAACTGAAAGATTATTTTTATATTCAATCATTGCATCTTTTATGGCTTGATGAAATTTTTCGTGTACAATTTCATCACTTTGAATATAAAATGCCCATGTTGAATCATCGCTTATGGCTGCAAGAGCTTTATCGGTTTCGATGGCTAAAACTCTTCCATCTTTACGTAAAGAATCATCCCAAATGGTTTCAATAATACGAATTTTATCCGAATTGATTGATTTTATCAACTCTAAAGTTCCATCTTCTGAGTTTCCCACAGCAACCACAAATTCATCACAAATTGGCAAAATCGAAGTAATGGCCTCCACAACTGGATAATCATACTTGATGGCATTCCGGATAATTGTAAAACCTGTTACTTTCATAGATATTGATGAATGAATGCTTTATTGATTGAATGAGTGAATATTTTTGAAAAAACATTTATACTACGAGAGTTTTATTCAATCATTCAAAACTCTATCATTCACTCATTAGATTTGTGCAACAAATTTACCAAATAAAAAGTGGCATTTCGCACGCCTTCGTATCCATATTTTAAGGCCTCATCCAAATTCATTGGTCGATTTATGATTGAAGCGGCATAATTAATGCCGATTTCTTGTAATTCTTGTGGAGAAACATCGAGTGTTCCACAGATAGCAGCTATCGGAATTTTAGCGTGATTAGCTTGGTCAGTTATACCTTTTATGAGTTTCCCTTGTAAGGTTTGGTTATCAATTTTTCCTTCACCTGTAATAATGAGGTTTACGTCTTTTAGCTTTTTATCAAAGTCACAAAAATCCATTAATAGTTTAACACCTTCCTTTAATTCGGCATTCAGAAATGCCATTGAACCAAATCCTAATCCTCCTGCTGCTCCTGTTCCAGAAATTAATGAATAATTTTTCCCAAAATCTCTTTCAAAAATCATTGAAATATTCTGCAGACCCTCATCTAATTCTTTAACTGCTTGCTCATCCGCCCCTTTTTGTGGGCCATAGATATAGGAAGCTCCATTTTCACCAAAAAGCGGATTGGTTACATCACAAGCGACATATATAGAAACTAGAGACCCGTGATTAGAAACTGGGGAAAGGACTTTTTTTATTTTTATCAGATTTTTTCCGATTGGACTTAATTGTTCACCATTTTCATCTAAAAACTGCCAGCCGAGAGCCGCAGCCATTCCAATTCCAGCATCGGTTGTGGCACTTCCACCAATTCCGAGTATAATGTTTTCTACATCGCCTTCTAAAACAATCTTAATTAACTCTCCCGTACCGAAAGTACTGGTTTTTAATGGATTTCGTTCTTCATTTTTCAGTAAACGTAAACCAGAAGCCGTTGCCATCTCAATAAAGGCAGTTTTTCTATCAGCTGAGAGTCCATATTCAGCATCAATCATTCGACCGAGTGGGTCTTGAACCTTTGCTGTATGTTTTTTTCCTCCAGAATACCATAAAAGTAAGTCGAGAGTACCTTCTCCCCCATCAGCCATTGGCAAGCTTAAAACTTCGATTTCAGTTGAAACCATGCGAATGCCTTCGGACATTGCTTCGCAAACCTGCGGGGCATCTAATGAGCCTCTAAATTTATCGGGAGCGAGAAGAATTTTCAAATTTATTATTAGTGTTTGAACACTTTAAGGGTGACTATTAATGAACATACTGATTCAAAAATTTGATTGGATAGTCAAAAACTCCTCCAGGAACGTCCAGTTTGGACATTCCTAGGGAATTGTATCACAAAGCATTTTCTATTCAAAAACCTCTGAAAGTCTTCTATTTTGCAAGAAAATACTGCTATTATATAAGTTTTCAACTGATTTTATTTCATTTTTCGGTTCTACTCTAAATTTATTTACACCAACCATCACTTTTCCATTTTGTAAGTTTTTTACTTTTTCTACATAAGATTGATTGATTTCTTCCTTAATAAAACCCTTTTTAAATGCAGCGGTGATTCCACCCAAACTTTCAACTTTCTGAAACAAAGTCCAAGCCTCAGTACTTAGTTGATAAGTAAGATTTTCGATATAATATGCACCCGCCGCTGGGTCGATTATTTTATCAAGATGAGCTTCTTCACGCATCAAAATTGAGACGTTTCGAGCAATTCGTTGGCCAAGTGCGGAGTTTTGTTCACCCAAAACCGAATCATAAGCAAGCACTGTTAAGGCATCACAGCCTCCCATCACAGCCGACATTGCTTCGGTAGTTGCTCTTAACATGTTAGTATAGGGGCTTAATGTTGATTCAAAAAAACTCGAAGTTTGGCAATGAATCTGACAATCGTTTGTGAGCGATGAACAATTAAAAGTTTCCAAAACTTTACTCCATAAATACCTTAAAGCTCGAAGTTTGGCGATTTCTACAAAGTAGTTTGTTCCAACAGAAACCGAAAATTCTATCTTATTAATAATCTGTTCAGGAGATAAACCAAGGTCCGTTAATTTATCTAAATTTTCAACCGCTGCTGCTACCACAAAAGCTAATTCTTGTACTGCATTTGCTCCTGCATTATGAAATACATGAGAGGAAACATTAATTACTTGAAAATCAGGAAATTGTTCAGTTTGGACTATTGTCTGTTTTGTACTTTCCCATGTAAGTATATTATCTTTAGAAGAAGTTTTAACGAATGAATCAGCAATAACATCCGCTAGAACACCGCCTTTAGGAAAATAATGAATAAATTTTGAAAGTTTTGCTAATAGTTCTGTAACTTGAAGCGTTGTGAAAAATATGGGACTTACACTTAATTTAATGTTATTGAGTAATTTTACAAAATCAACTTCATTTAGGTCTGTACTTATAAAATCAATAATAATGGCATCTGCACCTAATTGTAAATAGCTGATTATTAAAGAATTAGTTTCTATTTCATTGGTATATTTCACTGAAGGGCGATTTTGCCACAAACCTGTTTTTTTATTTTTCTGAGCGGCTTGAATGGCTTCAATTGGCAGACTTATTAAATCTTCTTTTGCATAGTAAGGTTGAATATCGAAATTTTCGGTAGAATACCAAACAAGCGAATCACCGAAGCTTTTTCCCTTTAAATCTATCATAACCTGTGCAATCCAGTCATTTTTTGAGATTTCTGGAAATTCGGTAAAGAGTTTTTGTTCCATGAGCAAAATTGTATTTTTCTAAGAATAAAGCTATTACACTCTGACAAATGTAAAAATAAGTTTTGTACTTTTATCAGACAAATAATATTTAGTAAAATTTAGTTTAAGAATTACTTTGATATTAGTTTAAAAATCTCAAATTTCAACTCTCGGTTAGGTCGATATTTTTGTTATCTTTGCAACCCTTTTGATTCTGACTAAAAAATGACCGTTTTCGAAACCCAAAAAAACTCCAATTTAACATTGCAACGTGAGGTAGACATAGTTTGGCAGAATTGCCTTAAAATGATACGGGAAAGTATCTCCGAACAAAGTTACAAAACTTGGTTCGAACCAATTGTACCCGTTAAATTAGAAGGAAAAAAACTAACCATCCAAGTACCAAGCCAATTTTTCTATGAATGGCTTGAAGAGAACTATGTCCATTTATTGAGAAAATCACTAGACTATGCCATTGGTCGTGATGGAATGCTTGAATACTCAATAGTCGTTGATAGCGGAAATCGTCAGAAAAATGAACCACAAATAGCCGTAAATATGCCTCCAGTGCATAGTACGCAATACGCTAAGCCCGATAATCATAATGCAGATGTAGTAAAAAATCCTTTTCAAATGAAGGATTTAGATTCTTTGAGCCTTGATTCTTACCTCAACCCAAATTATACTTTCGATAATTTTGTGGAAGGAGATTGTAATCGTTTGGCAAGAGCAGCAGGTTTTGCAGTTGCTTCAAAACCAGGGGTAACATCGTTTAATCCATTAATGATTTATGGCGGAGTTGGACTCGGAAAAACTCATTTGGTGCAAGCTATAGGGAATTTTATGAAAAATAAAGCCGGCGGCAAATTCGTACTTTATGTTTCGTCTGAAAAATTTACCAGTCAGTTTATCAATTCCATTAAAAATAATAGTCTGCAAGATTTCATGAATTTCTATATGCAGATTGATATTTTAATCATTGATGATGTACAATTTTTAGCAGGAAAAGAAAAAACACAAGAAACTTTTTTCCATATATTTAATCATCTTCATCAATCGGGTCGCCAAATTGTGATGACCTCTGACCGTCCACCTAGAGAATTAGATGGTGTAGAAGACAGACTCTTATCACGTTTTAAATGGGGTTTAACAGCTGATTTACAAACACCCGATTTAGAAACTCGTATCGCAATAATTCAGAAAAAGGTACAAGCAGAAGGAATTGAAATTGACTACGAAGTAATCGAATATCTTGCTCATAGTATTGATACAAATATTCGTGAACTGGAAGGTGTTATGATTTCGCTCTTGGCACAAGCTTCACTTACTCGTCGAGAAATTGATTTGGAATTAGCAAAAACTACGCTTCGCCATTTGGTAAAAGATTCTGAGCGAGAAGTAACAGTTGATACAATAATTGAAGCAATTACTGAATATTATAAGGTAAGAACTCCAGATTTGAAAGGAAAAAGTCGTTTACGTGAAATAGTTTTGCCTCGTCAAGTGGCAATGTATTTGGCTAAAGAATTGACAAATCTTTCTTTAAAATCAATTGGTTATCATTTTGGTGGTCGTGACCACAGTACGGTTATCCACGCCATTCAGACGGTCAATGATCTGATGGATACTGATAAAGAAATTAGTACAGCAGTTGCGAAATTATTGAAGATGTTTAGAAGATAAAATATTAGGTAGATTCCGTTAAAAACGTTATCTATAGTAGAGACAAGCCAATTCCTTGCCTCTACTGCAATTCGTTGTTATTACACAAATTTATTCAACATAAAGCACCAAACCTTTCAAATAGCTACCTTCGGGATGAAATAAATTTACGGGATGGTCTGCCCCTTGCGTAAGGTGATGTAAAACCCTTACTTGGCGACCAACTTCGAGTGCCGCCGACATAATTGTATTATAAAACAATTCTCGATCAACTACTTGGGAACATGAAAATGTAAACAAAATTCCGCCTTTAGCCAATCTCTTGATTCCTTCAACATTCAATCTTTTATAGCCTTGTACCGCATTATGGCGTTTAGCTACGTTTTTAGCATATGCTGGCGGGTCGAGGATAATTAAGTCGTACGTTTGGTCATTTCGCTTCAAATAATTCATTACATCTTCGGCGTAGGCTTCGTGTTTATCGGTTTCTCCAAAATTTAAAGCCACATTCTGATTTACCAAATCAACTGCTTTTTTTGAAACATCAACCGAATGTACCAATTCTGCTCCAGCTTTTAGGGCATAAATTGAAAAACCGCCAGAATAGCAGAATGAATTTAATACCTTTTTACCTTTTGAATACTGACCCAATAATGCACGATTATCTCTTTGGTCAAGGAAAAATCCCGTTTTTTGTCCAGTTTGCCAGTCGATTAAAAATTTATGGTCATTCTCCAAAACTTCATGCGGAATCAATTCAGTTAAAGATGTATTAAATAAATAATCATTTTGCACAGTTTTCCCAAATTCTGTCGGCAAAGTTTCAGCACTTTTATCGTAAACGGCCAAGAGACTTTCGCCATAAATTTGCTTTAATCCCGCTACTATTTTTTCTTTTTCTCGCCACATTCCAATCGTATGGGCTTGAAAAACTACTACACCATTATAAAAATCAAGAATTAAACCTGGGAAACCATCACCTTCTCCGTGAATGAGGCGATAACAATCAACAAGCCCACTCCCACCTTGAAATACAATTGTTTGGCGTAATTGATAGGCCGAATTTAGTTTTTCGAGCCAAAACGCCTCGTTGATTTCAGTAGCTGAATGTGAAAATATTTTAACGGCGATACTTCCTTTGTAAAAATGCCCTGTTGCGAGATAAGTAAGTTTTTTATCGAAAACTTCTACTACATCACCATCAGTTGGATTCCCTTCTGCACGGGCTATTGCTCCCGAAAAAATCCAAGGATGTAGCCGCTTTACTGCTATTTCTTTTCCTGCGTTTAAAATTACTTTTGCGTACATAAAATGTTTTTTTGAGCTTTGAGCGATAGGCTTTATGCAATAGGCAAAAATTCATTCAACCCAAAAACATATTGCTTAGAGCCTAAAGCATATTGCTTTTTGCTAAATATTTACAAAATAAGAAAAAAATGAGCCTTGATAAAATCATATCTCTGATTAAATATTATATTTACCTTTAAGTTTTAAAAGTATATATAAACTTATAACCCTTAACCTCTCAAATTACCATGAAAGTCAATCGTAGAAACTTCCTACGTCAGTCAGGACTTATCGCAGCTACCCCTTTGATAGCTAGCGAATTATGGTCTTGCACTCCCTCTTCAAAAACCGAAGAGAAAAATACCGACTCGACCGCAACTTCCTCAATTGTATCTGAACCATCAGTAAAAGAATTTGGCATACAGTTATGGACCGTAAAAGAAGACATGGCAAAAGACCCAAAAGGTGTTTTAAAGTCTTTGGTAAGCTATGGTTACAAACAAATTGAAAGTTTTCAGGGAGAAAAAGGTGTATTTTGGGGCATGACGGCCAAAGATTTTAAATCTTATATGGACGAACTCGGTATGAATATCGTCAGCACGCACTGTAATCCTGACTATACTATGAAAAAAGAAACTGAAAAGGAATTCAGTAAGTTGGTTGATGATGCAGCAAGTATTGGTATGAAATATTTGATAAATCCATTTTTAGGAAGTCTTAAAACTGCCGATGAATGGAAAAAAGCTGCCGAAGGATTGAATCGTCAAGGCGAAATTGCTAACAAAGCTGGTTTACGAGTTGCGTACCACAATCATAATTTTGAATTCAAGAAATTTGCAGATGGCACAATGCCAGAAGTAATATTGCTTGACGGAACAGACCCTAAATTGGTTGATTTTGAAATGGATTTGTTTTGGGTAGTGAAAGCAGGCGAAAATCCTGAAGAATGGTTAAAAAAATACAATAATCGTTTCAAATTATGCCATATCAAAGACCTTTATAAAGACGAAAAGGTGGCAGAACTTAGAAAAAATAAGGCTGAAGTAATGGTTTTGGACGATGTAAGTGCTTCATGCGATTTAGGTACAGGAAAAATTAATTTTCCTAAATTATTAAATACCGCCAAAGCAAACGGTGTTGAATATTTTATTGTTGAGCAAGAACGTTTTGATAATACTACCCCGCTAAAAGCAGTTGAATTTGACGCTCAGTATATGAAGAAATTGGTTTTTGCTTAATTTTTTGATATAAACTTTCTTATAAAAAGCCTTCTAAGCATAGCTCAGAAGGCTTTTTTTAGGAATAATTTAAAAAACTGTTCTACAAACTCCCAATCAATTCCTTGATTATCAATGTCATATTTGGTTCAGCTTTGTAAGCTGCGGCCAAAATATTCTCGATTTCAGCTTTTTTCAAAGTTTCAGGAATACACATATCGGTAATGACCGAAATTCCGAAAACAGGAATTCCCATCTGACGAGCAACCATCACTTCGGGAACGGTACTCATTCCTACGGCATCGGCACCTAAATTTCTTAGTAATCTATACTCGGCTTTGGTTTCGAGTTGTGGACCGGTTACGCTCACATACGTACCACTGTGTACACCTTCAATGTTATTTTGAGTCGCAATGATTTTCGCTTTTTCAATCATTTCTAAATCATACGGCTCACTCATATCAGGAAAACGGTCGCCCATAATATTTGCTCCAACCAATGGATTTTCAGGTAAAAACAAAGCAATATGGTCTTCAATAATCATCAAATCACTTTCATTAAACATCGGATTCATTCCACCAGACGCATTTGAAACAAACAAACGCTCAATACCGAGCAATTTCATTACTCGCACAGGAAACGTGACTTGTTTCATCGAATAGCCTTCGTAATAATGAAAACGCCCTTGCATGCAAACTACATTTTTACCTTCGAGTTTGCCAAAAAGTAATTTCCCAGTATGAAACTCAACAGTCGCAATAGGAAAATGCGGAATATCTTCGTAGTTGATTATATGCTCAACTTCTATTTCGGTCGTAAGTTTTCCAAGTCCTGTACCGAGAATTATACCATATTGTGGCTTAAAATTGCCTATAATTGATTGAATATAAGCATTTGCCTCGTTGATTTGAATCATGTTTTTTATTTAGGAATTATGATTTACTTAAAATCTTTGTTTAGTGCCATTTTAATAACGGCTTACACACCGACTGATAGCTCCCCACTACGGTTTTAAAATCTGCCGAACTTTCAAATTTCATTCGCAATCATTTAGGCTCATAGAGAATGTTTTAAATTACTAATTTTTAGAAATATACGAAATTTCTCAAAAAACAACCAAATGAAACACAAAAAAGCACGACCTTGAGAGTCATGCTTTTTATTTATACTTTTCTGTAAAGTTTAGCGAATTATAACGCTAAAGTACCTTTACGTGCTGCATCAACTATTGTAGCCTCTAAGCCTTTTTTGTTGATTGTGCGAAGTGCTGACATTGAAACTTTCAATGAAACCCATACACCTTCAGATTCTAAAAAGAATCTCTTAGTCTTTAAATTTGGAAAAAACTTACGCTTAGTTTTATTGTTAGCGTGCGATACGTTATTACCGACTTGCGTTTTCTTACCAGTGATTTGACAAACTTTTGCCATTGCCTTATTGAATATTTTCTATGAAAAAATGAATACTTTCCTAAAACGGAGTGCAAAATTACATATTTTTTTGGAAACGAAAAAGTATAGCTTAATTTTTTTTATAACTATACGGACAATGACGGCACCCATTTTTACAGCAATAGCCACGTTTTAAGTGGTATTCACGCGTAAAAATCAGAAATCCATTCTCATAATAATAATCTTCGATTGCGTACTTTTGATTGAGTACTACCACATTTTCACTTTTTTTCTTTACCACAAGTCGGTTTTTTAGCTTAAATTATATAACTTGGTATCTACAAAAAAAGTTTTAAAATACTAAAATGGATTTAATTATTCGTCAAGCGACACTCGATGATGTGAAAAATATTCTGCACATTTATGCTGAAGCTCTCGATAATGGGAAAGTTATATCGGTTGAAAAGGCCCAAGAAATATTCTTAAAACAACAACAATATCCTGATTATCAGGTATTTGTTGCTATCCATGAACAGCAAATAGTTGGCACTTTTGCACTACTCATCATGGAAAACATGGCTCATAACGGTACGCCTTCGGCCGTAGTTGAGGACGTGGGAGTTTTACCAATTTTGCAAGGTAAAGGAATCGGAAAATTAATGATGAAGTTTGCTCTGAAATATGCTAAAGAAAAAGGTTGCTATAAAATGAGTCTTTCGAGTAATCTTAGGCGTGAAAAAGCCCATCAATTCTACGAATCGCTGGGCTTTAAAAAACATGGTTTTAGCTTTTTGATGGACTTAACTTAGTCGCATTTTCTTGTTCAGAAAGAAAGGTTTAAGTACTTTTTTATCGAAAATTGCTAGTAAAACTATCAAATTGACCAAAATCAGGACTTTTACCAAAATTTCTGTCGAGAAAGTATTGATTACGTTCAGATTATTGACTTTCGGTATTTCAATGGCAGAATTTGAATTGGAGAAATAAAACAAGGCAAGGCTAATTGTTCCTACAAAAAACACTGACATTATTGTCAAAAATATCCAAGTAAGTTGGCTACTCCAAGATTTTTTCTTGACTTGAGCATAAGCGATATTTACCAAAAGATTTTCAGTAAATTGTATCGAAGGCTTTTCAATTGGCAAGGCAAGTAAATCGAGATTTATTGCTTCCAAATCTTCAAAGTATGTTTTGTACTCAGCCGATACCGACAATAGATTTCGGTGATGTGACAAAATTTCTTTTGTGGCACAACCATCCAATATATCAAATATTTGTTCGTCGGTTAGCATTTTCATAAGTTTATTCGTTTTTATTTGCTGTTGAAAGTCATTAAAACTAAAAAAACTATTTCAGCTTACTCTTTTTCCAAATGGTTTATCCATTGAATTGCTGTTTTTACAGGTTCAGGCGATTCGGAGAATGCTGTATTATGACCTAATAAAGGAAACAAGCTATATTCATATCTTTTCCCCGATGCTTTTAGCTTTTCTAAATTCTCCATTGATAGTACAACAGGCACCTGAATATCCTTCCCACCAAAAATCCAAAGTCCAGGTATTGTGAGTTTACTAAGTTGTTTCTGAGGATTTGTTTCTACAAACTGATACTTGTCTGGGGCATTTTTAATATGTTCACGAGCATCTGATTCTTTATGGGTGTCCCAAAAATTTTCATTACCATTCGTGTAAAACTGAAATCTTAACTGTTCAAGAGTAGTGATAACAGGTCCACTAAAAATAACCATAAATTTTACACCTTTATTTTTTTCAGCAGTCAAAGGGATTATCCAACCTGCTTGACTAAATCCAATTAATCCAATTGGTATTTTTTTGTCTTCCAAATTGATGCGTAATGTATTTATTGCTGTGCTTGCATCGTGAGACAAAAGATTGAGATTAGTCGGGTCAATATTATTAGTACCAACTGATGGCCCCACATAAACACCACCCGATTCTCCAACCCCTCGTTTATCATAAGTCAATACAGCTATGCCTTCTTTAGCAAGAAGTTTAGCGAACTCCATTTCCCTTTTTACAGGGTCAGACCCGTGAACAATTACAACCGCTGCAAAGATTTTTTTAGGCTTTAAAATTGAGCCAACAAGTGTGTCGCCATGACTTTCAAATTTGACATCTTGAATAGTAAAGTCGATTGATTGAGAAAATGTTATTTTTGGTAAAATTATAAGTAATAACCAAAGAAATGTGTTAGAAAAAAAACCAAAGTTCATTCTATCTTTAATGTTAAAATAGCACCTCATAATATATTGATTTCATAATAAACTTTTCACTTCATCTTTCAAAAGTTTTTTCATTTCATCGGCCAAGCGTTTTCTAGCTCGATGAATTTTTACTTTGGCGGTTTCGGCACTTATTTTCGTAATTTCAGCAATTTCTTCAAGCGATAATTCTTTTAAATAAAATAAAGTTATCATTGCGGTATCGTCGGCTGAGAGATTTCGTAAGGCTTTCTGAATCGCCATTTTTCTTTCATTTTTTTGTAAATCTTCCGCCGAATCGCTAGAATGCATTACCAAAAATGCCTCTGACGAGTTTTGAATATCTACCGACTCGACTTTATTCTTGCGTTTTTGCATTAATGCTGCGTTGAAAACAATTCGATAAAACCAAGTTGTAAATTTCGAATCAGCATTAAATGAAGACAAAGCCCCAAAAACTTGCATAAAAGCATCTTGAGCTACTTCTTCTGCATCTTCTCGGTTGTTCAGAATTCGGTAAGCAACCGTAAAAGCATAGTCTTTATGACGATTAATTAGCTCTTTATAAGCAGATTTATCGCCCATCAGAATACGATTAAGTATATTTATATCTTTCTGATTATCATTCACGCCAATTGGATGCAGATAGCTTTGAAAAGGTTACAGCTGAAAAGTTTTTAGTAATCAGATTTCAATCATTCATCAAAAATATTTTATGAAAAAACTTTTATAACTATCATTAAAGTATTGACTATAAGCATTTTGAAAATTCGTAATTTGTAAATTTTAATTCGTAATTCCAAAACGTGTAACCTCCTCCACCAAACCTGCATCTTATTAGCAAAATTAAATTTCAATAATTAAAACATAAACAAGGTTATGGACCCAAGAGCAGCAATTGTAGCAATGTCGATTCCAATTACAGCCATTTTAGGCTTTGTCGGATTAATGATTATTTTAAGAAAATTTGATAACGACGAAAAAATGGCAATGATTGAAAAAGGCATGACTTTACCTCAAAAACAGCGTGCAAATGTAAATCCAGCATCGGCACTTCGCTGGGGATGTCTATTTGTAGGTGTTGGACTCGGTATTTTTGTAGCAAATATGATTGCAAGCATAAAACAAAATAACGAAGCACTGTATCCTGCTTTGATTATGTTTTTTGGCGGAGCAGGATTATTAGTTTCGTACTATATTCAGCTTAAAATTGACGAAAGAATAAAATAAAAGTCCAAAGTTGATTACAGACGGAGTTCTGCTCCACAAACAGCAGTTTTTTTCGACTACCAATTGTGAACAGTTTGCTTTACTTTCCCCATTTTGCTAAATTTCCTTTACCACCGATTGCCCAACAGGCATCTTTAAAGCATGAAATTGCATGGAAAGACTCGGTATCAATGGCTTTCCATTCAGTTTTGTTTTTTTCTAAAATGCTCGTACCCGAAGTTCCGACTAGTAAAAGGCTTTTATTGGTTAGTCTCCAGCCTGCTTCTTTTAAGCCATCGGGTTTGGCGGATGTCAAAAATTTCCAGGTTTTCCCTTTATCATTTGTAATCGCCACATTTTCGACCTTTTCTTTATCGTTTTTATAATCGCCACCTACTGCAATTCCTTGATTTTCGTTCCAAAAATGGAGACCAAAAATGCCAGCGGTTTGTCCTTTTTTGAAAGGAGTCTGGTAAACCTGCCAAGTTTCGCCTTTATCGGGTGTAAAGAATATCCTGCTTTGGGTATTAAGCCATGCTTTTCCATCGGGTTGAACAGCTACGCAAGTACCACTTGATGCAAACGAAGCCTCGCCTTCCAGCACAAGTGGCAATTTTTCTTTAGAAATACGCTGCCAAGTATTTCCAGCATCAAGCGTTCGTAAAATAAATGGTTTATCATCAATTGGGTCACCAATCAGAATTCCTTCTTTTTCGTTCCAAAAATCCATTGAATCAAAAAATACACCTTTATCTTTGTACTCTAGCACCACTTTCCAAGTATTTCCACCATCGGTTGTTTTGAAAACCTTTGCAGCACCTTCTTCTGCCAGACCAGCACTCATAATGTAAGCTACTTTTTCGCTCACTCCATAAATGTCTCTAAAATCCAGCTTTTCAGCACCGTTTACCTTCAATAACTGCCATGATATGCCCGAATCAATTGTTCGCAAAACGGTACCTTTATTCCCACCTGCCCAAACGACTTTTTTGCTAATGGCATGAATCGACCTAAACGAAGCATCTGTTCCCGACACTTGTTTTATCCATTGTGCATGTAAAGTATTCACACTTAGTAAAAGTAAAAGGGCTTTTTTCTTAAAAATCGAGGAAATCATAGTAAACAAAGAGAATAGTGGTTATTTTTGTAAAATGAACTGCCGAAAGATACATATTTTCTATATTTTTTTACTCTTTTTAGCTTCCAATTTTGCTTTGGCACAAGAAGATGTTAAAATAGAACTGAGTAAAAAAAATATTTTGCTGGACGAGAACTTTACGATTAAAGTTATCATTAGCAATACTGATAAATCGGCCATCAGTGCTTTTCCAGAATTTCCGAATTTTACGAAAGGTGCAAAACAGAAAGTATTTTCCAAAAATCCACTTGGTTATACAATTACTCAAATCTATACACCAATCAAAGAGGGTAATTTCAAAATTCCGAGTTTTATTCTTACTATTAATAATAAAGATTATACCACGGATTCGTTCAATCTAATCATCAATTCGGCAGAAGATAATTCTGAAGAAGCAAACGAGACAATTTCTCCTGAAAAAGCTAAAAATAATGCTTTTTTGGCCATGAATGTTAGTAAAAATAAAGTTTATGTAGGTGAAGGTTTCAGAATTTCGTTGGCCTTTTATGTCTCAGAAAGCAATACCATAAAAATGGATTTTTCCGATGATTTAAATGCCCAAGTTGATGCTATTGCGAAGAAAATAAAATCACCCGATTGTTTAGAACAACGAATATTAATTTCAGACTTGAAGGGCGTTCCGACAGATATTAATGGAAAGAAATATTTAACCTTTAAATTTTTTGAGGCCATTTATTTTCCACTAAATAATAAACCGATTTATATACCTGCGGTTGAATTAAGGATGGTTCAAACCATCAAAAATTCCAAAGAAAATATAATTTTTAAAGATTTTCCACAAACAATTTCGGTTTTAGACTTACCTGAGCATCCACTCAAAGACAAGGTTTCGGCAGGTAATTTTAGTTTAGTCGAACAAATAGAATCCCAAAAAATAAATACAGGTAAAAGTTTTAGCTATTTATTTAAGATTATAGGCGATGGGAATTTTTCTACCGTCAATGTTACTTCTCCTTCGAATGATAGTTTTTTTGATTTTTATCCACCCGAAATCAAAGAAAACCATCCAAACGCTCAACCAAGTAAAGAAAAACTATTCAGTTACCGAATTTTACCCAAAGATTCTGGCCAATATCAATTCGATAAATATTTCTTTTGGGTTTTTTTTAATACAAAAAAAGGTCAGTATGATACTCTTAAGTCAGCATTAAAAATAAAGGTTTTTGGTAAAACCATTGCCGACAAAGATACCGATGCCTCCAATGATATTTTTGCAGGAATTGATAAACTTGATACTTCACGAACCGAAACAAACTATCAAGAAGTTCTAAAAAACATTTCTAACTTATTGATAATCTGTATGTTAATAGGAAGTTTGTATTTGTTTAATTGGGGTCGAAAGAAAAAAACCAATAATGAATAAAAATGGTACGAACAGCACTTCGCTTCCCAAAAAGATTGATAATTAATAATTTATAATTTATACATGAGTAGCACTTTCGGAAAAATCTTTAAAATATCAACTTTCGGTGAATCTCACGGAAAGGCCATCGGAGTAATAGTTGATGGGTGCCCAGCAGGAGTCGAATTCGACGAAAATTTCATTCAAAACGAACTTGACAGACGCAAACCTGGTCAATCAAGAATAACTACCCAACGCAAAGAAGCTGATGAATTTCAAGTTCTTTCGGGGGTTTTTGAAGGGAAAACAACTGGAACGCCTATCGCAATGGTCATTCCGAACGAAGACCAACGCTCTAAAGATTACAGCCATATTGCCTCGCAGTTTCGCCCTTCACACGCCGATTATACTTATACAGCCAAATACGGTAATCGTGATTATCGTGGTGGTGGACGCAGCTCAGCTCGTGAAACTGCCGCTCGTGTAGCTGCTGGTGCATTGGCAAAAACACTACTTTCTACCAATAATATTGCCATTCAAGCTTATGTTTCACAGGTAGGAAAGCTAAAACTTGATAAAAAATATTGGGAACTCGACCTTTCAAAAACAGATGATAACGCCGTGCGTTGTCCTGACGAAAAAAAAAAAAAAAAAATGTTTGATTATATTGATAACATTCGTAAAAAAGGTGACTCAATCGGTGGAATCATTACCTGTGTAATCAAAGGGGTACCTGTAGGTTGGGGCGAACCAGTCTTTGATAAACTCCATGCCGAACTCGGTAAAGCAATGTTGGGAATAAATGCTGTAAAAGGTTTTGAATACGGTAGTGGATTTGAGGGTGTTGAATTATTCGGTTCAGAACATAATGACGAATTTTTTATTGCCGAAGATGGTAAAGTACACACCAAAACCAACCTTTCTGGTGGTATTCAAGGCGGAATTTCTAATGGTGAAGATATTTATTTCAATGTTGCTTTCAAGCCAGTAGCTACTATCATGCAAGACCAAGAAAGTGTTAATGCAGAAGGTGAAAAAGTGATAGTTTCGGGCAAAGGCCGCCACGATCCTTGTGTTTTACCACGTGCTGTTCCAATCGTCGAAGCAATGGCAGCTTTGGTGTTAGCCGATTTTAGTTTAAGAGCAAAATCGAATAAAGCTTAAATTCAATTTCTAAGGATTCATTTCAAAAAAAGCCGTTGCTGGGATATTCGCTGGGAGACATTTGCTTAAAGTGAAAGTTTTTTCATGTTAATCACAAGACTGAATTTTCATTTTTTATTGAAAATATAATCTTAATTATAATTTTGATTTTTTCAAAAAAATAACCTAATTTGTTAGGATTTATTAAAAATGTTCTAATTTTGTAAACAATAGGCATGTAGCTTAACAGAAAAACAAATCAGCATAGGATAAAATGGAGTTTATTAGTGACGAACTTGATGAATATTGTGTTGGCCATACTTCACCAGAAAATGAGATTCTCAGTAAATTAAACCGAGAAACCCACGCCAAAGTCTTACAATCAAGAATGTTATCAGGCCATTTTCAAGGTCGCCTCTTGTCAATGCTTTCGCACATGATTCGTCCGAAAAACATCCTTGAGATTGGCACTTTTACAGGATATTCAGCTTTGTGTATGGCCGAAGGGCTACAAGAAAATGGGAAATTATTGACTATTGATGTAAATGAGGAACTCGAAGATTTTGTTAGAGGCTTTTTCAATCAATCACCACTTAAAGATAAAATCGAGTTTCGTATTGGCAATGCAACCGAAATCATACCAACACTGACTCAAACCTTCGATTTGGTTTTTATTGATGCTGATAAACTCAATTATGATAAATACTATGATTTAGTTTTTGATAGAGTAAATCAAGGCGGTTATATTATTTCGGACAATGTGCTATGGAGTGGAAAAGTAGTCGACCAAGGTAAAAAAGATAAGGATACAGTTTCCATTAGGGCATTTAACAAAAAATTACATGAAGACCCTCGCACTGAAAACATATTATTACCAATAAGAGACGGCTTGATTGTGGTAAGAAAACGATAATCTATTACTAGAAAATTACCGAATCGTCCGTGCGATTACTTGTAATTAGTTAATAGATTTTCAAAAACTGACCAGTTTCACAATAACAAGTTTACCAGTAACCAATAACCTTTACAATAGAACTATTATTTTCACAAATAAAATGAATAAAACTTTATTACTTTTGCTTATAAGCATTCAAGGAGTAATTGCCCAGCAGGCAATTACTCCTGAAGTTCCTAAAAAGTTAGAGTTTGCGGGTGTAACCGTAAAACTCGATACCGATGCTCAACAACTAGTTCAGAAAGAGGTAAACACTTTACTTACCCCAGAAAACAAGTATTTAATTGATAAACTCGAACGAATCCAATGGTATTTTCCCATTATTGAAAATATTCTTGAAAAAGAAGAAGTACCCGAAGATTTTAAGTATATTGCAGTAGCAGAAAGTTCACTCTTCCCCGATGCGATTTCTACTTCAAATGCAGTTGGCTTTTGGCAAATGAAACCCACCACAGCCCAAGAAGTTGGCCTACGAGTGGACAAAGACATCGATGAACGTAAAAATATTTATGCCTCAACTAAAGGAGCGGCCTTGTACCTAAAACGCAATAATCTGATTTATAAAAACTGGATTTCTTCACTTTTTTCTTATTCTCTCGGAGCAACTGGTATCAGTAAAATAGTACCCTCTCAATGGTCTTATTCCAACGAAGTTGATTTTAATGCTCAAACTGACCGTTATTTACTTAAGGCCATTGCCCATCGTATTGCTTTTGAGTTTAAAATCAATCGACTTAAAGAATCACGTTTTTCATTTGTTGAATACAAAAAAACCAAAGGTAAAACACTTAGGAATATTGCCACAATGGCAAATACTGACATTAACGAATTAAAAAAGTATAATTCTTGGCTTCTTACAGACACTATTCCGACCGATAAAGATTATTCTGTGGCGATTTTAGTTCCTGCCGAAAACTTAGAGGATATTCAATCAAAACTTAATGGTCAGAATGTATTGTCTTCAGGAGAAGTGGCTTTTCCGATTTTAAAACGTGTGACGGCAGTTACAGCCTCGGAAGAAGAGCCAATTTTTTACGAAATCAACGGCAAAAAAGGCATTTTAGCAAAACCAGGCGATGATGTAGCTTCATTGGCAAAAAGTAGCAAAATAAAAATTAGTGATTTTCTTCGCAACAATGACATGACTAATAAAGAATTTGTCGAAGAAGGAAAAGTTTACTATTTGAAGAAAAAAGACCAAAAAGGGCCTATACCTCTTCATGTCATGTTGACAGGACAAACAATGTGGCAGGTTTCGCAAATGTATGGCATCAGAATGAAGAATTTACTTCGATTAAATCGAATGAATACTCTGCAAAGAATTCAAGATGGCAAAGTTGTATATTTACAGAAAAAACGACCGAAAGATCAGCCAATCGAAAATTTAAAAGGTAAAGATAGTGAAGAATTAGAAAAAGTACCAATCAAAGAGCAGTATGAAAGAATAGAAGAAGAGGTATTGGTAAAAAAAGATGCTCCTCAGCCAGAAGCAACCGAAAAATCAGCTAAACCAATAGAAGAACCTACCAAACCAGAAAGTGTAATTGTTGAGGAAATTGACAAGAAAAATAATCGTGCTCCAAGAGAGGAAGATGATATTATTGTTATTTCAGATAGAGATGAAGTGACGACAACTGAAACAAAAACAGCTCCAGTAATTCCGACTCCGCCAGCCTCGGTAAAAATCACACCAGTAAACCCATTACCGACGACCGAAAAAACAGCACCAATTAAAACGACTACTACAACATCTCCTGCAACAACATCGAGTGCGGGTTTACATCAGGTTGAAATTGGACAGACACTTTACAGTGTTGCTCGTCAGTACAATGTTTCGGTAAAAGAATTAGCTGAATGGAATAATATCACTACAAATGACTATTTAAAAGTAGGCCAAACATTGGTTTTGAAAAAGTCTAAAGGTAACCTCTCTAACTCAGTTGTTGAACAGAAAACGACTAAATCTGCAACTTCAACGACTTCACATGTGGTAAAAAAGGGAGAAACGCTTTACAGTATTTCAAAAAGTTATAAAGTAACAATCAAGCAAATCCAAGGATGGAATGACATGAACGACCAAAATGTAAAACTTGGACAGAAATTGATTATAAAACAATAATCTGCTCACAATAGATGAAAGTATGCAGTAAGGCCGCTTCAATTATTTGTTTTTATATGTACGCTTAATTCATAAATATATTTTAAACCTGTAAAGTTACCAATTTTCATACTTTACAGGTTTTTTTAAGATAAAATACAATGATTTTAATAGATAATACCTGTATTAGTGATGATGTTGCTGACAAAATGTTTGTCTGTGATTTAGAAAAGTGTAAAGGTGCTTGTTGTGTGGAAGGTGATTTGGGAGCTCCATTGGAAGAAGCAGAACTCGCAATTTTAGAAGAAGTTTTTGAGCATGTAAAACCCTATCTTTCGCCAGAAGGCATCAAAGCCATCGAGGAGCAAGGTAAATATATCAAAGATTGGGAAGACGATTATTCGACAACTACCATCGGCGATAAAGAATGTGCTTATGCGATATACGATGAAAATAAAATTCTGAAATGTGGAATTGAGCAAGCCTATCTTGACGGAAAAATTTCATGGAAAAAGCCGATTTCTTGCCACCTTTATCCAATACGTATCACTAAATACGAAAGCTACCACGCACTCAACTATGACCGTTGGTCGATATGCAGTGATGCTTGCTCTTTAGGAGAAAAATTGGGTGTGCCTGTCTATAAATTCTTAAAAGAACCTCTTGTAAGGGCTTATGGCGAAGAATGGTATTCGGAATTGGAGAAGGAAGTTAGTAAAATCTCAAATATCTAAAAGGGAATTTATTAGTAGAACTCAAAAAACAAAAATAAACAAATCTTGTATTCCTAAAATCATTTAAATCTTGTCTGGCTTTGAGGATATTTATGAAGTTGTTCGACTAATTCCTTATGGTCGAGTCACAAGCTATGGTGCTATTGCCAAATATCTTGGCGGTGGTGGAGCTAGAATGGTCGGTTGGGCAATGAATGCTTGTCATGGAATGCTTGATATTCCTGCTCATAGAGTTGTAAATAGAAATGGTTTATTGACAGGAAAACATCATTTTGGAGGCAATTTAATGCAAGAGTTACTAGAAAATGAAGGCATTAACATTGAAAAAGACCAGATAGTTGATTTTAAAAAACTATTCTGGAATCCTTCTGACGAATTACTTTAATGGATTTTTACCTCTTCGGCAAGCATCACTACAATATTTAACGTCATCCCATACTTTCTCCCATTTTTTTCGCCATGTAAATGGTCTTCCGCAACTGCTACACATTTTCGATGGAAGATTTTCTTTTTTTACACCTTTCATTTTTCAGGACTACACTGAATTTCAATTATAAAACTCTCTTTCATAAAACAATCTAGTTTAGCTTTTGTTATAAGCAATGAAAATAAGAATGATTTTTATGAATTCAAAAGAAAAATATAAAGCCTTAATCGACATTGATAAAGATAGAATTGTAGAAATGGCTTGGGAAGACCGAACACCATTTGATGCGATTGAGATTCAATTTGGTTTGAAAGAACAAGAGGTAATAGAATTGATGCGTAGAGAAATGAAACCTTCCTCTTGGCGAATGTGGAGAGAGCGTGTTCAAGGACGAAATACAAAACATTTGGCCAAATCGGTGATAGCTGATTTTAGACATAAATGTAGTCGTCAGCGAAATATTTCATTTAATAAAGTTTCAAAACGATAATAAACATAACTTCTGTTTTCGTCGGTTTTTCCAAAATAAGTTTTCTTTTTTGTGAATTTTTCAGAATTTATAATTGATTAATTCAAAAAAGCAGTAACTTTGTGCCAAATAATATATTGCACTTCTAATAAAACAATTACTCCAAATGAGTATTAACAAACTTGACCAGATAGACCACAGCCTTCTGGAAATACTTCAAAGTAATGGTAAAATTACCAACGCTCAACTTTCAAAAGAAATCGGTTTATCTCCTGCACCTACCCTCGAAAGAGTAAAAAAACTAGAAACTTCGGGTATCATTAAAAGTTACCATGCTCAAATAGATAGAGAAAAAGTTGGTCTTGGAGTAATGACATTTGTGCAAGTATCTCTTGCTGGACATAGAAAAGCAGTAAGTGAAGCTTTTGTCGAAAAAATTTCTACTGTACCAGAAATCATCGAATGTCATCACGTAACTGGTTCATGCGATTTTTTACTTAAAGTTATTGCAAAAGATATAAATTCTTATCAAAAACTTATCATGGAAACCATTAATGAGATTGAAGAGGTAGCAAGCACCCAAACAATGGTGATTCTTTCTACTTTCAAAGATACGCAGGTTTTACCAGTACCTTGATAGAAATTTGTTATTCTACAGACCATCAGTTGGTAGTCCAAAAAAACTTCAAATACAACAAAAAAGCTCTAAAATTATTCATTTTAGAGCTTTTTTTGCGTTTATAAATCAATTTTTAATGATTTTCTTGCTAAATTTTAAAGTAGCTGATTTAATATTGATAATGTATACACCTGAATACAAATCGTTTAAAGAAACTTTCTCTATTTGATTAAATGATAAATTCTTTTGTAAAACCTGTCTTCCCCTTACATCTTTAACAGTCAAAGTTCCAATAATTGGTCTAGCTGTATGATTTTCAATAGTGATTTCATCAGAAGTTGGATTGGGGAAAATACTAATTTTTTCAGAGGCTCCTTCATTGCCCAGAGGTGCTAACACACTCACAATATTATCTGCTAAAATCACACCAACTCCACATTGATTACTCACTTTTTCGATGGTGTAATTAGTGGCTACAATTTGTTTTACCTTTAAACTAATTTCTTTTACTGAAGAAGTAGATTGGAGTAAAGTAGTAATTTTGTATGTAAATGGCGGAGTTCCTGCAAATCTTAAATTTAGGGTTAATGTGGTATCAAATGGCATAACTTTATTGCCTACAAAACCTACGGAGGCTGGCATGCTGATTGAAAAACTTTTACCTGGAATTGCCTCAAAATAATCTACATTGGCTCTTACTCTAAAGCGGTAACTTTTCCCTTCTGGCAAAGAATCTGACAAAACTATCTGAAACGGACTTTTATTTGCTTTTCCTAGTATCAAAGGTTTCGCAAATGAACCATTGGCGTCGGATAATTCGAGTTGATATTCCCATTTATCAAGTTGTGTATTTTTTACTGAAAATGGTACATTTACATTGTTTTTTATACATAGTTGTTCATTTTCTGGAAATTCGGTTAAAACAATCGGCTGAGGTAAAACCGAAATTTGAAAATTATCTTTTAGAAATCCCAAAGAATCTACCACAGAAATAAGCGTATCTTTTCGGGGAGAAAACTCAATAAAATCTTTATTATTAACTCCATTTGACCACAAATGTGAGCCTTTCCAAGAAGAAGTCAGACGTATATCTTGTCCATATTCAACGGTTTTTTTCTCAGTTTTATTAACATTCTTAAAAACTGTAAAATAATCTCGAATTACACCATCGGTGGCTAACCAACGGGCATCAAGACGGTTGTCATCGATGGTAAAAAGCAGCGAACCACCAATCGAAATATTAGAATATACAGAACTTGGATGCGGATTTGGCTCGCCATTCCAATCGAGGCGACCAGCCGAACCTACTACGCAGTAAATTGTACCTTCATCTTTATTTATATACGGTCGTGAGTCAGCCTTCTTCTCATATTTACCATTGGCCCATTGGGTTGGATGTATATAATCGTTGAAAGTGAAAGATTTTCCGATATGGCCTTTCATTAGATGTGAACGTTCGTATGAATGGCTATGTCCATTCAAGACCATATCTACCTTATACATATCAAAAATAGGCACTAAACCTTCCCTTATAGCAACTAAATCAAGTTCTCTATCAGAATCATGCGAACGCTTTGTATAAGGTGGATGATGAAAAGTAACAATTGTCCATAAAGACTTACCTTTATTAGCTTCCAAATCATTGATAAGCCATTTGTTTTGTCGACTTTGGGGGTCATTTAATCTATATTTACCTTCATCTAAACCATAAGAATCGAGGGCAACGAAGTGAATATTTCCAAAATTATAAGAGTAATATTCTTTAGTTTGCGAAGCCAAACCACCCATTTCGCCTTCGGTTGGGACACTAATTATATTAAAATAATTAATTTTCTTATCGACTTGAGCGGTTACAGTTTCAGAATATTCGTGGTTGCCAGGTACTGGAAAAAAAGGAGTGTTTCCAAGAATTTTACTTCCATAAAAATCAAAAACTTGACGTTGATACGCAATATCGGTTCCGCAACAATAAGCATTATCGCCTAACCAAAGCCATAAATCGGTATGGTTTGATTTATTTTTGAGATATTGCTCTTTTACATCCGTTTGATTTTTTATATACGTTTCCTTAGAATCATCGCCAAAATCTCCCATTGCCCAAATATTTATTGGGCGATTGTCGGTTGGAGATGGGGCAGTTATGAAATAGTAGTCTTTACTAATAGATAAAGTTTTGTCGTTTGTTGCAACAGAGTAAAAATATTTTGTATTTGGTTTTAAACCAGATAACTGAATGATATGATCTATTGAAAGAGCCGGATTTCCAACAAAATCTGATATCTGAACTCCTTTTTTTTCATCATCTTCACTAATGAAAATAATTTTACTACTTGTCGGCACATTAGTTCGCCAGCGAATAATGATACCCTTCTGACTTAATTGCTGTAAATACGGCCCACGAATGACAGTTTGAGCTTGTAAAAAACTCACCCAACTCTCACCGATTGGAAAGGCTAATATTGAATAAATGAATATGGTTATTTTAAAAACTTTTTTGAGCATATTTCTGGAAAATTTCCTCAAAAATACGCTCAAATGTAGTTTTATCTACAGAAACTTATTATTTCTTTTTCTTATCGGCTTTCATCAACTTTTTTGTATCTTCTAACAGTTTCTTAGCTTCTTTATAGGTTTCCAGTTTTTTATCGCCATTATTTGTTACAATATTGAAATATTGCAGAGCTTTTGTATAATCCTTTTCTGCACTGGCAATTTTGCCCAATGTAAGATTCGCTCCAAGAAAATATCCCGAATCTTTTGAGTCATTTTGCAAGGCAAAATCAATGGTTTTTTGATAATATTCTTTAGCTTTGGGCAAATCTCTTTTATAATTATAATTTATATAGCCCAAAATATAGGCCGCATAACGCCCTGCCGTGCTTTCATAACCAAATTTCGCTACGTTGACATTGGCCAATAATTCTTCGGCCAGTTTTTCGGCTTCATCAGATTTTCCAAGCATAAAAGCTGTACGAGCAGCATATCGGTGAAAAAAAGAATTATCAGGATACATGGCGTGCATCTGAACAGCCTCATAATATGCTTTTTGGTGCTGATTTTCCATCGAATAGATTTGCATTAAAAAATACTTTGCTTCCATTCGAGTATAAAATGCATTTGATGCCACATACTCTAACTGCTTAATTCCCTGTGCTTTAACACCTTTATGAAAGAAAATCAACATCGGTTTGAGCGATGGGTAATTTTCTGGAATCCATTTTGAATAATAGTTATACAACCCATCACCAATAGCTAATTCGGGACTAAAATCGCCAAAACCACGACATTTGTCCAAATATTTCATGGCTTGTTTGCCATCCCATGCTGCTTTTATCCAACTTCCTCGCTCTGAATGCAAACGCCCTTTGAAAGCATAAGCAGCTGCTTGAAAAAAGGCTGCTTCTTTATCGCCATCATCATCATCAAGCATTTCGTCAGCTAAATCAATAGCTCTGTCCATGTTTGCAATAAATTTATCATCGTGCGATTCATCTTTGGTATCAGGAACGATTTTCCACCATTCATTTAGTCCCAACAAGAAAAAGCCAATTGGATGCTCAGGGTATTTAACGGTTAACCATTTAAAATCTCGCTCGGCGGCATCATACTTAAAATTATACATATTGTTGATGGCCTGCGTAGCCTCAATCTGAATTGCTCGGTTGGCCAACAAAACTTCGTGTTGTTTCTTTTTTGTACTTCCACCAAACCACGAAAATTGAGCCACTACAACTTGGCTCAACAACATAAGCAAAAACAAACTTTTAATACTTATCTTCAATAACATTCTTTTTACGATATTCATAAAATAGCTTTTATGCAACATTAACGCCTGTTTGGTTTTCAAATTATATAAACTTAAAATTTTCTTAAAATTATTTTATAATTTTCTAAAGGAAGTCTTCGGACTGGGCGTCCCCCTCAGAGTGAATGTCGCCCAACGAAGACTTCCTTCGGCTCTTCAAAAAAGTCAAATCATTTTCTTAAATTGCATCCTAATAAAATTATCACCGAAATGAAACAAGTCAGAGATAAATCGTTCGTGCCTTTCATCGCATCTGCGACACTGCAAGAACGGATAAAAATACTTGCTCAAGAAATTAACAAAGATTATGGAGGAAAAAATCCATTAATGATTGGAGTTTTGAATGGTTCATTTATGTTTTTGGCAGACCTTTTCAAATCTATTGAAATTGAGTGTGAAATTACTTTTATCAGAGTTTCTTCATACCAAAATACTGAATCTACGGGCAAAGTAAAGCAGATTTTAGGTTTAAAAGAAGAAATTCAGAATCGTGATATTATTATCGTCGAGGATATAGTAGATACGGGAATGACAATGCAAGAGATTTTGGGTCAATTGGCGTCGCAAAAACCCGCTTCAATAAAAATCATGACAATGCTTTTCAAACCCGAAGCCTTGAAAGTTCCTCTAAAACTCGATTACGTTGGTTTCGAGATTGAAAATAAATTTGTGGTTGGTTATGGACTTGATTATGATGGTTTTGGCAGAAATTTAGATGCTATTTATGTATTGAAAGAGTAAAAAATCATAACACAGTCTATTTCAAAATATGAAAAGCGAACAAATACAGACACTTCACCCACAAGCAGGAAAGACGAACAAACGTATTTCCTTAGAAAAGTATTTGGTAATAAAAGAGAATATTCTATCTATTTTAAACAAAACCGAACCAACTCATACCGAACTAATGGAGAAGTTATATGAAAATCTGAAAGATTCTTTTGAGGGTGGAATCCAATGGTACGGCGAAACAGTAAAGCTTGATTTAGAGGCAAGAGTAATAATAGAACGAACTGGCTCTAAACCAGAAAAATATAAATTATTGTAGAATATGCAAAAATAAGCACCAAAATTTCATAAAAGACCATCAAAACATTGGCCTTTTTTCTTAACTTTATTTATCTCAAACTTAACCATAAAATCACCGTGAAGAAACTTTTAATGTTTGTTTACTTCCTTGGCATTTCTGCCATTTCATTTGCCCAAAAGGATTATTTTTTTCCTAAAAAACAATTAAATCCTGCTATTCCAACTCCCGAGCAATTTTTGGGTTATGGCATTGGATCTCACCACACTCGCCATGATAAGTTAGTTGAATATATGCGTGAACTCGACCGAGTATCTGACCGTGTAACTGTTCAGAAAATAGGAGAAACCAATGAGCATCGTGAGCAAATCATAGTGACTATTTCTGCTCCTGAAAATATCAAACGTTTGGAAGAAATCAGAAAAGAGCATTTGACAATCACAGACCCAACCAAACCAATGCCCGATACAAAAAAAGCACCTGCTATTATTTGGTTGGGCTATAATGTACACGGCAATGAACCTTCGGGTGGTGAGGCTTCAATTCTGACCGCTTATTATTTGACCGCTACCGAAGACCCTGAAGCGATTGGCTGGCTCAAAGATGCAGTGATTTTGATGGAGCCTGTCATAAACCCTGACGGTCGAGACCGCCACACCCACTGGGCAAATATGCACAAAGGCGAGCCTATGGTGGCAGATGCTAACGACCGTGAACACAATGAAGTTTGGCCGGGTGGACGCACAAATCATTATTGGTTTGATTTGAACCGTGATTGGTATTTGGCGGTAAATGTTGAAAGTAGAAATCGCTTGGCATTTTATCATCAATGGTTGCCTAATGTTGTGACTGATTTTCACGAAATGGGTACAAATGCATCACATTTCTTTGAACCAACTAAAGAAAATGCCGAAAATCCACTTGTACCAAAATCAGTTTATCGTGATTTAAACAGTAAATTTGTCAAGTATTTTGAGCAAGCCATGAACGAAATTGGTTCTTTGTATTATACCAAAGAATCTTTCGATAATTTTTACCCAGGTTATGGGTCGAGCTATCCTGATATGGAAGGTGGTTTGGGACTTTTATTTGAGCAAGCAAGTTCTCGTGGACACATACAAGAAAGTCAAAATGGAGACTTAACTTTTGGATTTACCATCAGGAACCAACTCGTTAATGCTTTAGCAACGGTGCGTGCATCATTGGCTGAGAGAGAGAATCTTTTAAAGCATCAGCGTAACTTCTTTTCAGAAATAATTGCTCAAGGACAAAAATTTGCAACCAAAGCATATATTATTGGTGATGCCAGTGACCAAAGTCGAAATCGTGCTTTTTGGGATTTATTGCTACAACATGATATCGAATTTTATCATTTAGCAGGCGATGTTACAGAAAATGGCTCTACTTTCAAGAAAGGGAAAGCGGTTGTGATTCCATCGGCACAACCTCAGTTTTTGATGGTTCGTTCAATTTTTGACCGCCCTACAACTTTTGCCGATAGTTTGTTTTACGATGCTTCGGCTTGGAACTTAGCTTTGGCTTATGGACTTCCACATGCTGAGTTAAAAGGTTCTTTTCAAAAAGGTGAACGTATCACCAAATCAGATTTAAAGCCTACTCCTGCCCCACTCATCAAAAGTGAATATGCGTATCTGATTGATTGGACAGATTATTATGCTCCAAAAGCCCTCAACCAATTGCTTAATAATCAAATACTTACAAAAACATCTTTCAAAAAATTCAGTATCGGAGGTAGAGAATACGGTCATGGTACTTTATTGGTTTCTGTGCAAAAGCAACAAATAAATTCTGAAGAATTATATCAAAAATTGAAACAAATCTCGCAAAATACAGGCGTTACGGTTGAAGCAGTTTCAACAGGATTTAGTACGTCGGGAATTGATTTAGGAAGTAATAGTTTTCAGACCGTCAAAAAACCACAGGCTATGATGCTTGTAGGTAGTGGCGTTACAGCATCAGAAGCAGGTGAAGTTTGGCATTTATTGGATACAAAAATCGGTATGCCAATTACAAAAGTAGAAGTTTATAATTTTGCTCGTTTGAATATCAATCGTTATAATACGATTGTACTGGTTGGAGGTAACTATGCTGCTTTGGACAAACCTTCAACTCAGAAACTTAAAGTATGGGTGTCTAATGGCGGAACGTTGATTACACTCAAAACTGGTACAGAATGGGCAATAAAACAAGAGATTGTGAAAGAAAAACTTCGTGAAGCTAGACCTGATAGCAGTCGTAATAAGGTTCGTATCAACTACGAAGATTTTCAAGCATCAGAAGGTTCAAAACAAACGGGCGGTGCAGTCTTTGAAGCCGAACTTGACATTACGAGTCCAATTGGTTTTGGTTATACCAGCAAAAAAATGGCTATTTATAGAAACAATAATACGGTTTTAGAAAGAAGTACTGGAGCTGCAAATTCGGTATTGGTTTATACCCAAAATCCAAGAATTACGGGCTATGTACATCAAGAATCTTTGAAGCGAATCTCAAATTCGGCTGCTATCAATATTAATTATGAAGGCAGCGGTCGAGCAATATTGTTTTCTGACGACCCAAATTTCAGAGGCACTTGGTTTGGAACAAACAAACTTTTCTTAAATGCTCTCTTCTTTGGAAGTAATATCAGTTCTGGAGGACAATTTGGAGCTGAGGAGGAGTAAAATTCAATTATAAAGGGTTGGCAAAACCAACCCCTTGTCAAGTTTATTAACCTGATAAAATAAATTAAATATTCTTCTTTATTGTGAACTTTATAGTATGAGTCTTGATAACCGTAAATACTACTAAACCATTAACGATTCTCGTTAGAAAGTTGCTGAGTTTTTAAGAAGACATCTTCTCACAAGACCTAAAATCTTGATGTTTAGCCAAATATGTTAAAAACTCACATAATAAAACGCAACATCGGAGTTAATGATTTTTTAAAAAAATCGACATCAAATTTTAATAGAAGAGAGGCTGTCTCAAAAGTAATTTTGGGGCAGCTTTTATTTTATGCTACTTTTTGAAAAAATTCAAGGTAATTTTTCGAGATTTTAAGAATTGTTGAATTATTTGAGGATTTAGTGGGTT
>JAIXOL010000063.1 GCA_027486845.1 Cytophagaceae bacterium | reverse complement strand
GTAATTTATTAGAAAAGCAAGAGGGTAATAAATCCAGCCTCAGAGAAAAATTAAGTAAAAATTGGAAGTTAATACCAGCAATTTTTAAGTAAGTTTATTTTTATGAACAAACCCTGTATTCTCAATTTGTTGTTCCATTGGTTAAAGCTGTTCAAGAACAACAAGTGATAATAAATTCTTTGAAAGAAGATTCAAAAAAGATGTTGGAATTAATTGTTGAATTACAAAATGAAGTGAAGAAATTGAAGAATAAATAAAATGAATATTAGCATCAAAACCACCAAAAATCTTGCTATCGGTTTATTGATAATAGGTTTAATAATATTGGTTGAGTTCTTATTGAAATTATGTTACGAAGGTTATCTCAACGAAGATAATAAGATGGACATGGCTACTATTGGACAAGTGGGTGATTTTATTGGTGGAGTTGTTGGTACAATTTGGTCTGTTGCAGGTATTTTACTAATTTATGCCACGTTTGAGCAACAAAACATTGTAATAAATCGTGAGATTGAAAAAGAAAAGAATGAAAATATCTTGATAAGAAATGTTATTTTAGATGACTTGAAAGAAAATATTTTAAAAGAAATGATAGCGATTAAAAATGAATATGAATTATACATTGTCTCTTATGAAGACGGAAAGTATTTAAAAACATTTAGAAATTGTTCTAAATTTTCATCAGATGTTTTAAATTCAATAACTATTCAAAAAGTATATGAAGCATTTGAAGATAAAAATGAATTTAGAAAAATTATACATATATACAAAGAAGTTGATTTTTTAAAAGATTATGTTCTTATAAATTTATTCAAACCTGCTTTACTCGATTATAAAAATGAAATTCCTACTGTAAAAATACATGACTCAAATGTTGAAATGATAAAAAATATGCCTGAAATTATGGGTGATTTGATTAAAGTCGCCCAGTCTCTTTAAGAAGCTCGTAATAACTATGGGTACACATTACATATTGCCCCCTGTCAGGAAAATTTTTCAAATATTCATCTTGTTCAGTTTTTTTCTTAACTTGAATTTCATATTTTTCAAATACCTTTTTCAATTCATCAAATAATTCGTCCATTGTATAAATATAATTTTCTTATAAATATATATTTTTTCTAAATTTCATTTTTTTCTTGGGGACAGGACATCTTTTTGGCACTCCCTTTCTTAGCTAAACGGCACTTGTGACAGGACATCGGAAAAGTTCAAAATGTTAATTCTTCGATTTTTATTTTGTTTCTTGGTGTTCAATGTTACTTGCGACATTTATAAAGCGTGGTATTAACTCATTATTTTCTTCTTTTTACAAAAAATATTTTATTCAAAGTTTCTTTTTTCTTACCTTAGCACTCATATTTGGTGGGGGACATTTGATTAGAAAAGCACTCAACAATCTTTGTCTCCAACAAAAGCAAGCAAGTAAAAGTCTGATAATCAACTAATTAACTCAACATTCGCTCCAAAATCATCTTGCTTGCGAGCCGTTGGAAACTTTCAACCCACACGAATGATAATTATAATAATTTACATTTTAATTGTTCTGCTATTTATCTTTGGAATACATGTAACTATCGAAGAATCGAAACATTATAAAAAAGTATTTATTAGCTATTTTACATTCTTGATAATAGGTCTATCCATTATAATATTTTTAGACCATTTAAAAATATGGCATGATGAATATGGCTTAGGACTTTTCTTATCAATAACTGGATTCATAATTATTTTAACGGTAATTACATTTATTATTTCCTTATTTTTAAGATTCACAAAGAAATAACTCGGCATTATCTCATCTAACATTTTTAGCTCAAAGGCACGCTCGACACGCAAAATTCGCTGGTTTTTCAGTTTTTCAAACGCATAATTTTTGGTGGACAGGACAGCCTTTTGGTACTTTTTTGAAATTTTCTGTTCTCAAAGTTGGCTTGCGACAGGAACTCTGTGTGGTAGTTACGCCACTTTTGTTACGACACTCAAATTATTTCTGCACTCAATTGCTTTTTTAGATTTTTCCGTGCAAATTTACTTTCAGCAATCAAGTTTTTGGGTTGGGTTCGCAGTGTGCTTGGTGTCTCGCGACACCAAATCAGAGCGGTCGCAAAGTCTCGAAATTCCAACACGAAGCATTATATAAAGGCTTGATAATTAACAAATTAACCGCAGCGGCGGCCGCTCTAAAATTACTCCAAAACCGTCATAATGCTGGTCGTTGGAAGAAGGAGGAGAGAGTTAAAATAATAGCTTTTTTAAGTCATTCATTTTTAAACATCTGACCTTTGGAAAAGCAATTTTTTGAAGAGCCTTAAAGTGTTTGTCGTGAGTAATTATATAGTCTGCTTGGCAAGCAATTGCACAATCAACAAATTTATTATCATCTCTATCTATGACAATCAAATCCCAATAATAATATGGAGTTATCAACAGAGAATTCTTTAGATTTGGTAACATTTCAACAACATTGTGTGCCAAATTTGGAGAATAAAAATCACCAATAACTTCTTCATATTCTTCTAAAATTTCAGTTGTAATTCCAAACTCAAAAATACCTGAGCGTAGCCCATCAAAAAGCCATCTTGTTTCTGAAAGTTTTGGAATACTTACAAGCAAACAGTTCGTGTCAATTACTAATCTTATCAATGAGTGTATTTCGTTCGTTTATGTGTATTAAGTCCTTTATCCAAATCTTTTTGGGTTAGACCTCTTGTCTCCCAAATCTCATCCATTTCTTCATCAATTTGTTTGGCAAAATATTCAGCTAATAGTTGCTTTATTTCTTGTTCTTGCTTACTATTCAGTTGTCTGTCAAAGATTTTTAACATAAACATCTGCATTGAATTCAATTTTGTAACTGTTTCCATCTTAATAATTATTTTTAATCAATGGTTTTAACTTTTTCAAAGTATAAAACTTACTATCAAGTATATAGCCTAATGAATAGCCTTTTAGAATCTGCTTACACTCTTTCAAATGGTAACGATAAACTATATGATATAATTTCTTGTCTTCTCCCAAAAAGTAATTTGGATGCCCATCTATCTCCCACTTTCGTAAGATTGTTGTCTCCTGTTTAATGTATTCTTGCTTCATTATTTAATACTTGCAATTTTAAACACAATTTTATACTATTGCAACAAGTTCTTAGAAAGAATGGGTTTTTTATCAAATTTTAAACCGCTTCACGTTAAACAACTGTTAATTAGTTGATATAATGAATGAAGTACTTCGTCCAATACTATGTTGGAAAAATGCAAATGGATAGTTCTATTTTAAATAAAGAAGTAGAAAGCACTCTTTCTCAGCTTGAAAGTGGGAAAGCTCCATTTTTAATTCGTAGAGAATTACAAGACAAAGATATATCAATTAATGATTCACGATTTATCTCAGACTACGCTCTACACAAATTGATAATTAAACACTCAAAACAAAGAGTAATTAGGGGTTTTTGTCTTCTAAGTTTAGGCATTTTCTTTACATTAATTCTATTTTATTTGAATTCAAAGGTTATCTACTTTTCTATCTTTTTAATCTTATTTGGAATAGCTTTAATATCTGATGGTTGGAAAGATTACAAAAGTGAAAAACTATCATTTCTTGCAAGCCAGAAAGTAGACAAACGTAGAATAAAATTATAATTTGGAATTTTTAGCTCAAAGGCACTTCCGACAGGCAAAATTCGCTGGTTTTTAGTTTTTCAAACGCATAGTTTTCTGGTGACAGGACAGCCTTTTGAAGGTTTTTCTGTTTTTCTAATCGCAAAGTGGGTCTGCGACGTGAACTCTGTGTGGTAGTCTCGTCACTTTTTTTCCGACAATCAAATTATTTCTGCACTCATTTGCTTTTTTAGATTTTTTGGTGCAAATTTACTTTCAGCAATCAAGTTGGTAGGATGGGTTAACTGGCTGGCTGGGCGTCGTTCGACGCCATATTAGAGCGGTCGCAAAGTTCATCAACTCCAACGCTAAGCATTATGTAAAGGCTTGATAATTAATTGCGGCGGTGAACCGTAAATTAACCGCAGCGGTGGCCGCTCTAAAATCATTAAAAACCTTTTCATTGGAAGCAAAATAACAAATGCAACCAAAATTCTTAAAAAAGATGCTTTGTTTGTCGATTCTCTCAAATTTTTTTAATAAATCACCTTATCATTTTAAGAATTAACTATTTTGTCCAACTATTGGGGTACACTATACCAATTCGTATAAACCCTAAGTTGTTTGTGTTTTGCCATTTGTTTATATATTTTTGTGTAAACCTATTTTAGGACAAGACTAAATGAGGTTTATTTTAAATGATTGTCTATCTTCCCGAGCAAAAAAGTTGTTCATTAAAATGTCTTTCTAGATTGCCTTGGGCAAGTCAAAGAAACGATAGGGAATTTTGAAATTAAGTTTAAAATCGAGGATTCAATATTTCTTGGAATATACATTTTATGCAAAAGTTAAATTACATAAAATAAAATATATTAAAGTATGAGTGAATATAAATCTTTAAAAGAAGAATGTTTCGAGGCAAATATGATGCTTCCAAAACTAGGTTTGGTACTTTTTACATTCGGTAACGTAAGTGCGGTCGATAGAACAAAAGCGGTTTTTGCTATCAAACCAAGTGGAGTTCCGTATGAGTTGCTCAAGGCCGATGATATTGTGATAATGGATTATGATGCGAAGGTTGTAGAAGGGAAAATGCGTCCGTCGTCTGATACTAAAACGCATGCCCAATTATATAAAAATTGGGAAGACATTGGCGGAATCACGCATACACATAGCACTTATGCAGTTGCATGGGCTCAAGCTGGCATGGATATACCAATTTTTGGAACAACCCACGCCGACCATACACATCAAGACATCCCGTGTGCTCAGGTTTTGACTGATGAAATGATACAGGGTGATTATGAGTTTGAAACGGGTAATCAGATATTTGATTGTTTTACCGAGAAAAAACTCTCATACAAAGAAGTGGAAATGGTTTTACTCCAAAGTCACGGGCCATTTACTTGGGGTAAAAATGCCGAAAAATCGGTCTATAATGCGGCAGTTTTGGAAGAAGTTGCTCGAATGGCAACGCTTACGCTTCAAATAAACCCAAATACGCCGAGAATAAAAGATACCTTACGCACAAAGCATTTTGAGCGTAAACACGGCAAAAATGCCTATTATGGACAAGGTTGTTAAACAAATTTACAAGGGCTTTTATAATCAATACTTGAGTGAATTCTTTTATGATTCGTAAACTACAAAATTTGAAGTATTTCTGCATTTGGCATTTCCAAACTCCGTGGGTCTGCCTTTACTTCGAGTTTTTGCATCGAATAGACTTCCAGTGAAGGAAACCCAAATTCTTCTACTACTTTGCCATCAAGGCAATAGATACCTCGCCCACGAAAAGGATACTTTTCGAGCGATGGTGGAAAATGGGTAGTGTCGAAAAATTCTCCTTTCTCATCTAAAAAATACCCAAATCCCATCAATTTATGATTCTTGGTTCGGACGGGTTTCCATGTAACTAAATAGCCGTAAATTTTGATGTTTCGACCGACTAAACTGATAAGATTTTGATCCGTAGTTGAAGTGCTATTTGTTACGGCTACTAACTCAAAAGGGCTCGAAATCGAAAAACCTAATAACTCAATTTGGTCGTAGGCATCTTCTAATGGATGACATACCAATGCTGGTAAATGATGCGTTTCTGGCTCGGGACAGCCAAATAGCGTTTGTTTGTAATGGTTTGGCTGAAATCTGCTATTATACCGAAAATGAGCTTCCCAAAGTAATTCTTTTTTGGGTGTGCCAAAATTTCTAAATGCACCAATCCGGATGAGAATGATTAGTTGTTCTAAACCAATACTTATTCTACTAACGAAATTTGAAAATGAAGTAAAATGCCCGAAATTCCTTTCCTGCAATAAACCTTCGATAAGTTTGTTTTCGAGCGATTTGATATGTATCCAACCCAGCCAAATAACATTACCTTCGATTCTGGTTAGGTAATTACTTTCATTGATTTCGGGGGCTTCGATAACAGCACCGTATCTTCGGGCTTCGTGAATATAAAACTCCGTTGAGTAAAAGCCACCAAAATTATTGATTACCGCTACCATAAATTCCAAAGGGAAATAGGTTTTCAAATATAAACTTTGGTAGCTTTCCACGGCAAAACTCGCTGAGTGAGCTTTACTAAAACTGTAACCAGAAAAACTTTCAATCTGTCGCCACACCTCTTTGGCCAATTCTTCGGTATATCCTAAATCTTTGCAGTTATTAAACCATTTATCGGTTATTCTTTGAAACTCAATTCTTGACCTAAATTTTCCCGACATGGCTCTTCTCAAAATATCGGCTTCGGCCAATGTAAGGTTCGCAAAGCCATGAGCCACTTTCAGAACATCTTCTTGATATACCATTACTCCAAAAGTATCCGATAATAGCTCCTGCATTTTGGGGTGTAAGTAACTCACTTGGTGCGGATTATGATAACGCACAATGTATTCTTTCATCATTCCACTTGATGAAACACCTGGGCGAATTATTGAACTAGCTGCTACTAAAGTGATGTAATTATCGCATCGAAGTTTCCAAATCAGAGAACGCATGGCGGGTGATTCTACATAAAAACACCCCATTGTTTCATGGTTTTGAAGTTGCCTTTTAATGTTTTCATCATCCTTAAATTTTTGAATGGCATGAATATCAATATCAATTCCTCGGTTTTCCTTCACAATATCGACCGCCGTTTTGATATGTCCGAGTCCACGTTGTGAAAGCACATCAAATTTTGCAAATCCAATATCTTCGGCTACATACATATCAAATTGACATATCGGAAAACCCTTTGGCATTGGTTGTAAAGCCGTATAATTTGATAAAGGTTCTTCTGAAATCATAATACCTCCTGCATGAATCGACAAACTATTAGGATAATCTTCTAAAAGTGGAGCGTATTGAAAAATGTACTTAGTGTATTCATTCTGACTTGCTTTTTCGGGATATTTAATCATTTCGTCAATCTCTGATTTGGGTAAACCAAAAACCTTGGCCAGTTCTCTGACCGCCGAACGGTCTTGAAAAGTATTGTAAGTGGCCAACAAACAAACATACTCTTTTCCGTATCGTTTGAAAACATAGTCGATGATTTCATCTCTTTCGTCCCAACTAAAATCAATATCAAAATCAGGTGGAGAAGTGCGAAAAGGATTGATGAAACGTTCAAAATACAAGTCTAATTCTATCGGATTAACATCGGTGATACCAACACAATAGGCCACAATTGAATTTGCTCCCGAACCACGTCCAACGTGGAAATAGCCTCTCGATCTTGCATAACGAATAATGTCCCAAGTAATCAAAAAATACGAACAAAAGTTTAATTCATAAATAATCGTCAATTCTTTCTCTATCCTTTCTTGAGCAGCTTTATTGTTTTTGCCGTACCGATAAATCATGCCATCAGTAGTCAGTTTCCTCAATAACTCAATATCATCAGTTTTGCTATTGGTAAATAATCGTTTGTTTTTGCTGGTTTTAAAATCAAAATCAAAACTACATTGCTCACTTATGGCCTTTGTTTTTTCAAGCCATTCTTCAAAATACTGAAAATATTCAAAGAGTTTCTGTTCTTCAATTGGCCATTCGGATGGGTTTGCTTCGGCATATTTGGGTAATTTACTTAAAAGTGTATTGTGGTCAATAGCCCGTAAAAGTCTATGCAAATTGAAATAGATTTTATTGAAAAAAGTAAGTGTATGAATAGCGATAATTTTCTCGAAACCTTGTTTATTCTGAAAACGGTAAGTTTTCGGGATTTCCCAAAAATGAACGCCAATAAATTCGTGATTTTCTAAAACTTGACTTGTTTCTAGAAAATCAAGCGGATAAATGTTAAAAACATTTTTAAACAATGGAGCTTTGTTCGGAAAATCCCTTTTTTTATCCAAATAATCAGTCAAAAAATAATTGATTTCTCGGAAACCCTCATTGTTTTTGGCTAAACAGATGTATTTCAATTCATCCCCATTTCTAAACTCTACTCCTACTATTGGCCGAATATTGGCAGCATTACACGCTTTTACAAAATCAAAAACTCCTGAAGTATTATTAATATCGGTCAATGCCAAGCAGTCAATACCTAACTCAACGGCCTTATTTACAAGGTCTTGGACAGCAATTGTACCATAGCGAAGACTAAAATATGAATGACAGTTCAAGTACATCAATGATAAGTGCCAATGCACAATTAAGAATTTATATAAATAGTTAAGCTGCTGATTATCAGCAAACTACATGGCTTTTATTTGCCTTAGATATTTAATGGATGTTTATTCTGTTGATAATTGGTTTTGCGGATAAATCTTGGTTTTCGAGCCGAGTACAGCACCATACCAAATGCCCGACCAATGAGCCGACTACCATATTTGATTCTGACTTCATCCATTGCTTGATATAAACCCGCCATTTCGGCGGTATTATCAAACAAATTGATTTGGCTAAATCCCTGCACCAATTTGCTGAATCGCACCCCAACAAGTCGAATCAGAAGTTGTTTATCATAGAGTTTTTCAAAAAGGTCTATTACTTTTTCTATAATCGTTTGGTCATCAGTGGTGTATGGAATATTAAATTGTTTGGTGTGAGTATCAAAATTTGAATACCTGACTTTTACTGTAACACAGCCTGTGCATTGCTGTTTTTGGCGAAGCTCAAAAGTCATTTCTTCAACCATTTTCAGCAAAACAGCCTTAAGTTTGTTTACGTCTGTGGTATCTTTATCGAAAGTAATTTCTTTTGAAATCGATTTTTTATCGTGGTATGGCTCAATGGGAGTATTATCCAAACCATTGGCTCTCTCCCAAAGCATTGTGCCGTTTTTACCAAATACACTTTCGAGCATCTTGCGTGGCATTTCTGCCAAAGAACCAATGTTTTGAATACCCATATTTCTGAGAGTTTGACCAGTAACCGAACCCACCATTGGTAATTTACTGACCGAAAGCGGCCGTAGAAATGTTCGTTCATTACCCGCCAAAATGTGGCATTGACCATTGGGTTTTACTTCGTTGGTTGCCACTTTCGATACTGTTTTATTGCTCGCTAAACCAAATGAAATAGTCAATCCTGTCTCTTTACAGATGTCGTTTTTGATTTGGGTCGAATATTTCAAGCAACCGAAATACTTGTCCATACCCGATAAGTCGATATAAAACTCATCAATTGAGGCTTTTTCAAGCACGGGAACTCTATCGGATATGATTTGAGTAACCATATCCGAATATTGTGTATAAGATTCATAATCACCCTTGATAAAAATGGCATCTGGACAAAGCCTTTTGGCCATCACCGATGACATGGCTGAGTGAATACCAAACTTTCGGGCTTCGTAACTGCAAGCAGCTACTACGCCCCTATCTGATATTCCACCGACAATTACGGGTTTGTTTAAAAGTAAAGGATTTTTTAGTCTTTCGACCGAAACATAAAAAGCGTCTAAGTCAAAGTGAACAATGTTTTTTTCCATAGAAAAAATATTTTTAGAATTCTTTTTGCAAGTTATTGACAAAATGCGTAGTATTGTCTGCTCAAAATGCTTAGTATATGTCAATTTATAAAATTATAGGTCAAAACGTTAGACTTTTAAGGCAACAGAAGGGTCTTTCTCAAGAACAAATTGCAGATTTGCTGAATCTGCCCAGTAATACTTATGCCTACTACGAACGTGGTGACAGAGATTTTCCAATGGAAACACTCGTGAAGGTTTCGGGGATATTTAACATGGCATTAGATGCTCTAATTAAGTACGATTTGAGCAAAATAGACCTTAAAGGTTTGATGCAGGTAGGTAGCAACCGACTCCTGTTTCCGATACTTATCAAGGAAAATACTAAAGTTGAGAGTATCGAAATTGTACCAATAAAAGCATCGGCTGGGTACAGGAAAGGCTATGCCGACCCGCAGTTTATTGAAGCTTTGCCCAAAATTAGTTTGCCATTTTTGGGTGTTGGTACACACCGAGGTTTCCAGATTGGAGGAGATTCGATGCTGCCAATTCAGTCGGAATCTTATATCGTGGGAAAATACATCGAGAGTTTTGATGATATTAAAAACAATAAGTCGTACATCATACTGACGGATGAAGATATTTTGTACAAACAAGTAAAAAATAAAATCAGTGATGATGGTTCTTTGCACCTGATTTCAAATAACAAATATTACCCGACGATTCAGATTGAGCCACAGCATATTTTGGAAATTTGGCAGTTTACTTGCTTTATTTCCACCAAAGATGTAGATGAATATTCGATGGGATTAGAAGATGTTTTTATGTCTTTGAATGGTATCAGCAAAGGAATCGAGGAGATAAAAGAGAAAATACTAATCAAATAATTGAAGCTCAGGATAATCGACTTTTTCCAGAATTACGGCTTTGTTTCGGTTTGCTTTGGCATTATTGGCTTCCATCGAGATTGGAATGGTTACTAAATCAGTCTCGGTGTAAGTTTTGATTAAATCGCTAATTGATTGTCGAGATAGTTGAGGGTCAAGCCACGTTTTTTCGTCGCTTTGACTCAAAATTAAAGGCATTCTTTTCTTTACATTGTGTATTTTTTCCATTAATTCGTTGGCTGGAGTGGTAATAATACTAAAAGTGTTTTTCACTTCGCCCGTACTTTTATCAACCCAAGAATCATAGACACAAGCCAACGAGAATATTTCCTGACCTTCAATTTTTATGTAGTAAGGATATTTTTTATTGTTGAGTTGTCGCCATTCAAAAAAGCCAGAAACTGGCAAAATACAACGCTGAGAAACAATAGCAGATTTGAAAGATGGCTTTTCAAAAACGGTTTCACCAACGGCATTGAGTGTATTGTGCTGAAAATTGGCATCTTTTGCCCAATTGGGTATTAGCCCCCACTCGTATAGAAAGATATCGTCATGCTTGATGATAGGCAATTTAGGATGCTCAAATCCACTCACAAAATAATAAGTTGGTATTTCAAACACTTCAGTGTCTGACTTAAAATTGGGTGGTAAAGCATTTTTATAACGCTCGGCTAGTTTAGATTTCTTTTTTTCGAGATATGAGGCGTTGTAACACATGAGATTTTTGGCACTTGTTATTTCAAAAGTAACAAAATTTAAATAAAGCTATGTGGCAAGGTTACAAAAAGCTACAATTATTCTTTGGATTGATATTTTCAAATTTTTCTATTACTTGTTCCGTACCGAATAATAAATAAATAGCTTAATTCTTGTTTGATTCTATTCTTTATTATTACTTGCATAAAAACACTGTTCTCCCCTATAAAATTGATATGAGATTCATACTAACACTTTGTCCACTGACCGATAATCAACCGCTTATCTTCAATTATCAGTATCCTTTTATGGCTTGGGTTTATGGTCGCTTAAATGAGGCAGACCAACAATATGCCGAATTTCTGCACCAAAAGGGCTATCAGGTTCATAGTTCGCTCAAAAACTTTAAGCATTTTACGTTCTCCAATTTTCAAATTGCTCGATTAGCTCAATCACCCAAGCCGGGCGATAAATATATGAAACTCAGCAATGAGCCAATAAAGGTATTGGTTTCGTTTTATATTGATAAAGCCGCCGAAGATTTTATCGTTGGACTCTTTCGCAATCAGATAGTCAGCATTTATGATGCGGTTCATCGAGCAAGTTTCAACATTGAGCGAATCGAATCATTGCCTAACGAAACCTTTGGAAATCAAGCCCTTGTCTTACAAACTATTTCTCCCATGGTGGTTGCCCGCAAAAAAGCCGATGGCAAAGATGACTACCTAAGCCCCGAAGATCCTGACTTTGCCGCCTACTTTGCTTATAATCTCATGGAAAAATACAATAGTGTTAATCCGGAAGCCACGAAAGTAGATGTCGAAACAGCAGCACGATTGGTTAAATTTCGCTTGCTCAAAAAAGACAAACTTAAAAGTAGATTGGTGGCCATCAAACAAAACAAAACCAGCGAAACAAAAGTAAGAGCATTCACAAATTTTAGTTTTGAAGTTTCGGCTCCAGCGGAAGTTTTGGAAGTTGGCTTTCTGGGTGGCTTCGGCAAACACTCGGCCAATGGTTTTGGCTGCTGCGAAGTTGTCGGCAATTGAAACGTTTACTTATCATCGTCACCAATAATCATATATTTTCTAATGAACGTTTTCCATGATAATAGCCCAAAATATAGGTTATTGGCTATTCTGAAAGATTTGCTCGAACGCCCCAACCACCATACCCGTAAGATGTTGGCCACCAAATATAATGTAAACGTCGATACCATAAAAAAGGATTTCAACGAACTCCGTGATGCCGATTTTATGGTAAAACCCGACGAAAAACATCGTTATGCCATTGTGTCGAATAAATCAATGGAGTTTTTGGAAGATGTTTTGTTTTTTACTGAAGCCGAAAAGGATTTTTTGCTAGATGCACTCGTAAAAGCCAATGCCACCGACCGCCGTTTAGAAAAGATTAGAGCAAAACTCGAAACTATTTATGATGTTTCGAAGCTTGGGAGTAGTTTATTTTCAAAGACTTTTCTGACAAAAGCCAATTTGCTCGAACAAGCCAAACAACAAAAACGAGTAGTGAAACTCATCAATTATCGCTCGACCAATAGCGGCAAAGTTAGCGACCGAAATGTAGAACCGTTCTGGATAAGTACCAAAGAAGATTTGCTTCATGCTTTTGATATTGAAATTAAGGAAATTCGGCATTATCGAATTTCGAGAATTGAGCGGATAGCCTTGGAAAAGCTAAATTGGGAAAATGAAACCAAGCATTACGTAACGGCAACCGACCCATTCAGAATTGTGAACGACCGCCAAGTGCGAGTACATATTAAACTAAAAGTGGGTGGCTATAACGAACTCACCGAACGTTTCCCGTTGACCCAAGCCTATTTACAACCATCAGCCGACGAAGCAGGCATTTTTGATTTTGAATGCAAAGTAAATGAGCGTTTTTTCGGGCTGACCAATTTTATTTTGGGCTACCACGAGCATATTGTAGCAATAGTTGAGCCCGAAAGCCTCATTGAGCATATAAAAGCCCACATTGGTAGAATAAATTTTTTAGAAATTTAAGGAGTGGGGCGGATAATGCATATGTAAGGGATTTAAGTTTGACACGAAGTTTAAGAAATAGATATAAATATGATAAAAGAACTAATAAATTTCACAAAAAATCTTGATGAAGATTTTAAAAATTTGGGTGTAAGTCCAAGAGAAGGACTTCATATTCTATTAACTACGAAAATTATTGATGATGTATTAAGCATAGATACTCAGAATTATGCTTATGCCATTTACTCTAAAAAAATGACGGGAGAAAGTGAGTTGTTAGAAAGGTGTAAATTTCTTTCGCAAAATGCGTGGTGTATTGATACAAATAAATGTTTCGACCTACCAACCAAAGCAATTCACTCTTGCTCACCCTATTTAGTAGCCTTCAAATGTGAGCATTTAGAAGGTGGCGAAAAGTATAAAAAGAATCAATCAGAAAAGAAAAAACAGATACACGAACGATTTGGAAACTACTTTGCGAAGGCAGAGGAGCTATTTTTAGATGATAAACATAAATATGAAAACCAGGTATTTCAACTTTTTTTTAAAAACGGAGATTTTAAAAATTTACTTGCAAAAGTGATTGATAGTAATCAGGTTGAATATATGCGATTGAGTAATATTCGCTTTGAATTAGAACAAAATTCGAAAGATTCAAAAAATAAAGATGAAAAAGAGGATTTAAAAAATCAGATTAAAGTTATTGATAATCAAATGCTTCATGTGAAACCGTTAGACGATTCAGATTATATACTTTTTTATATTGACAAAAGCTTAGAGAATTATAAAGTTGTACATCAAAAATACTTAGCTGATAAATTATTTAATACCGAAAAATATAATACAAAGCCTAATAGCGAAGGGCGAATTTTTGGGACAAGTAATTTTATGAATGGCTTTAATAGTAATATGCCTTTTTTAACACATCAAACTGCAAGTTTTGAAATTACAGGACGTATTTCGGATGAAGATGCAAAGTTATTGTTTGATTTTCAACAGATATTACCAAGAAAAATACTTCCTAACCCTTTGCCAATTTTCATTTATAAGGATGAACTTCAGAAAGGCTTGATAAGTCTTTTTAAGGATACAGGATTTAAACTTGGGTATAAAGAGTTAATTGAAGGCTTATGGGAAAACTATAATACTGACTTTGCCAATTATTATTTACTCAATTGGCAAAACTCCAAGGACGGATTACTATTTCAAGATTTCGATTTTGTAAGCAAATTTGAGTACGAATTTGATGCTCAAATAGAAAATCTATTTGAAATCTCTGAAAAAGGAGGAAAATCACTTGTTTACTATCCAAAAATTAAAAATG
Source organism: Cytophagaceae bacterium (assembly GCA_027486845.1). Lineage (GTDB taxonomy): Bacteria > Bacteroidota > Bacteroidia > Cytophagales > Spirosomataceae > Emticicia. The sequence goes on along the minus strand of JAIXOL010000063.1, from coordinate 12,936 downwards.
TTTTTGAATTAGAACAGTCAGTTTTTAAACCGCTTATACAAAGTAAATATTTAAAATTAGATTATTTCAACGAACTAAAAAAAGATGATTATGAAGGATTGGGGAATACGTTTCAAGCATATTCCAAATACCGCAAAGCCGTTTATGATTTTGTTTACAAATCGAAACGACAAGGAATTGATGAATATATTTTTACCGATATGGTTTTTAGTCATATCAAAGACGATTTGAAGCAGAATAATAGTTTTAGCATCAAAGAAAAATTGAATATTTGGTTCAGCTTATTTGAAAAATTCAAACATAATAAACAAGAAAATGAAGCAAAAATGGCAAGTCAACTAAAGAGTTATCAAGAATTTGTAGCCCAATTGTCTATGGGTAAAGTCGATGTCGATAATGCGACAGACAAGGAATTTGCTTTTGCAGCAGGTCAAGTAATAGACTATATTTTAGGAAAAAGTCAGGCACAGGATAAAAGTTATCAACTGCTTGAACCCTATTTACAGCAAGCAAAGTGTCAAGAATTTAAGCGAGCTATTGCAAATGATATAGCACGTTACAAGCACGCTATTAATGATGGAGAAACAAGGTTTAAGTCGGTATGTGACTTTGTACTCACCTATGATACAACCGTAAATATGAAAGAGTTAATGCCAGAAATCTTGGCAGGGACTTTTTCAAAATGCCAATTTTTTCATAAAGATGAAGATAAAAAATAATCAATTAGTTAACTAAAACTTAATAATTATGTCAAACGTATTTAATAATCGTGTTTTTGGCTGTGCCATCATCAAATCAACAAACTCAAATTATAACGCAGATTTTTCTCATCAACCACGCACTTTGCCCAATGGGACGGTTTATGCTACTGATAAGGTGTTGAAATACTCTGTTAGGAATTATTGGAAGAAAGTTCAGAATGAAAAGGTATTTTACTCAAAATCATTGACTGATGATATGTCTCCAAGAACACTTGATGAAACATTAGAACTACATTTTGGTAAGATAGAAGATAAAGACAAAAATGTTTTACGTTTAAAAGTTTTAAAAAACATTTTGTCTTGTCTTGATGTACGATTATTTGGAGGCACTTACGCAGGAAAAACCAATATTTCTATTCATGGTACTTGTCAAATTACGCACGGAGTAAATCGTTTTGGAGAGAATGTTATCTATTCGGAGCAAATTATGTCTCCGTTTAGAAACCCAAGTGAAAAAAATGCAGATAGTACAATGACTACCCTCGGAACTCAGTCAAAACTTCAAGAAGGACACTATGTACATCATTTTTCGGTAAACCCTAAAAATATTGAAGAAGATGCAAAACGTGTTGGTGCAGTAGGCTTAACACTTGAAGATATTGATAAACTAAAAGAAGGGCTTCGTAAAGGCGTTTCCTACTATGACTCGGCAGCAAAAGCTGGTACAGAAAACGAGCTTTTGTTATGGGTTCAGCTAAAAGCTGATTCAAAAATTGTATTGCCATCATTTGTCGAATTAGTAACTATAAATGAAGACAAATCCATTGATTTACAAGCTATTAGCACGCTTTTAGCAAAAGAGCATGTCAAAGGGGAAATAGAAAAAATAGAGTTGTTCTATAATATAGGTATAACCAAAGTACAAAATGCACCAGAAGGAGCAAAAACATTAGAATTGTAAAACCAAAATTCGTATGAAAAAATTAGTTTCCATTGATTTGAAAAGCGATTTTGGTTTTTTTAGGAAGCCTGATGCCAATAATACGGTCAATCTTTCCTATTGTATGCTTCATAAACCTGCTCTTTTAGGCATTTTTGGAGCTATTATTGGTTTGGATGGCTATAAAGAAAAGGATAAGTTACCGCAGTATTATGAAGTTTTCAAGGAGTTGAAAATAGGAGTTGAACCACTTGATCACGAAAAAGGCAATTTTCAAAAAACGGTAATAAAATACTCTAATACAGTTGGCTACGCTAATAATGGCTCTACTTATTTGACGGAGGAAGCAACCCTTATTAAGCCAAGTTATCGAGTCTATGTTTTGTTAGATTTGGAAGATGAGCATCAAAAATTATTGTTTGAGTATCTCCGTGATGGAAAAGCAGAATATATACCTTATTTTGGTAAAAATGAATTTTCGGCATGGTGGGAAGCTTTTCAAGAATATGAATTTTCAGTCGAATCTATCCCTCAATCAGGTTTTAAAGTAAAAAGCCTTTTTCTTAAAAATGAGATAATAAAAGAGCAAAAGCAAGCACCTATTTTTAATTTTCACTCATTTTGGGAAACGGAAACGCCATTTATGTATTTCGAGAGGTTACCCCAAAAGATTGAGCCTCCATTATACCAATACAATTTGGGGGATTTTGTTTTCACTACATTTGAGTTAAAAGAAACAGCAAATATTGACAATCTTTATAAGCTGGGAAACACCGAATTTTATGTCCAACTCTTATAATACGGTTGCCGCTATTTTAAAGGCGACACAGCCAATTAATGGATTTCTGGTTGATGCAGAAAAATATTATGCCCATGTGTCGCCTAAAAATTCGGCTAAACCAAAAGAACCCGAAACCCTACAGCAACATATTGAGCTGGTACAAAAGAAGTTTGAATTGCTTTCTATTCACCATAGCTTAGATATAGTTATTGACAATTTAATTCATGACTTTTTACAAAATCATAGGTTTGAGCACGAACAAAAATTAGGTAATTTCCTAAAAAAGCTCTTTGTAAATACTATTGTTTTCCATGACTTTGGGAAAATAAATGAAAATTTTCAAGCGAGTCCAGAGAAAATGAATAATCCTTATTTTCAAGGCAAAGGCAACAGTAAAAGCATTATTTCTACTCATCACTCATCTTTAGGAGCCTATTTATTCATTGTAAAACATATTTCTGATGCTGAAATAGAAGTCGATGCAAAGCATAAGCCTATCGCAATGCTTGCTGTCCTTATGTTTTCTTATTCAATATTTAAGCATCATGGAAAATATCTAAACGATGAATTCAAAGATAAAATTTGTTTTTCGGCGGAAGAAGTAGCTTGTATGAAAACATACATTGATAAATATCAGTATATTATCGCAGTTCCAATAGCTGAAATGATGCCCCTTCATTTAAAAAAAGCTTTTGAACAACTTGATTCTGCCAATCTTTTCAATTCATTTTCGCTTTATTCATTAGTTCGTTTGAGTTTTTCACTTTTAACGGCTTCTGATTATTTGGCTTCGAGTCAATATATGACAGGACATGAAGTTAAAGATTTTGGTATTTTAACCAATGAAAGAATCAATCAACTTTATGAATTTGTTTCGCAAAGTGATTATTTAAAAAATGAACAAGTCGAAAAGAAGAATTATAATAAAAACACTTATGAAAAAATATTAACAGGTTTTGAGTTTAAAAATCCAAAAACGCAAAGCAATAGTAATTTGAACTTATTGCGACAGGAAATGGCTTTGGAGCTTATTCAAAACATTAGAGAGAATTGGAATAAAAACTTGTTTTATATTGAAGCTCCAACGGGAGGCGGAAAAACCAATCTTTCGATGTTGGCAACTGTTGAACTATTAAAAGTCAATAAAGGGCAAATAAATAAGGTTTTTTATGTTTTTCCTTTTACAACACTCATTACACAGACTTATAGTGCAATCAAAGAAACATTTGGACTCTCGGACAACGAAGTTGTGCAATTGCATTCAAAAGCAGGATACAAGCAAAAGAGTGAAGAAGAGAAAGATGGTCTTTATAGTGATGAAAAGGCAAACTATATTGATAATTTATTTGTGAATTTCCCTTTTTGCTTGCTTTCTCATGTAAAGTTTTTTGATTTACTCAAAACTAATGAGAAAGAAGGAAATTATATGCTTCATCGTTTAGCTAATTCAATAGTTGTAATTGATGAAATGCAATCTTACGACCCTGCACATTGGGATAAGATTATTTATTTTATTAGTCATTATGCCCAATTATATAACATCAAATTTATTTTAATGTCGGCAACTTTGCCAAAGTTAGGAAACTTACAGGTGCTTGAAAAACAATATGTTAATGACTTTGTATATCTTTTACCAAATGCGAAAAACGACTATTTTCTGAATCCAAATTTTAGTGAGAGAGTAAAGTTTAATTTTGATTTATTTGAACGTAATGATTTAGAATTAGATGAGATTGTTCAGACACTTTTTGAGAAATCTAAGGAATATTCATTATTAGATTTTGGTAAAGCCAAACCTAAAGATAGTGTTTATTGCATTATTGAGTTTATCTTGAAAAAATCAGCTACTGAGTTTTATCAAAAAGTCATAAGCGTCAACACCAAAGAAGATTTTTTCGATGAGATATTAGTTTTATCTGGGACAATTTTAGAGCATCGAAGAAAAGAGATTATTAATTTATTGAAGAATGAGACTAATCGACAAAAAAAGATTCTTCTTATCACAACGCAAGTGGTTGAAGCAGGAGTAGATATTGACATGGATTTAGGGTTTAAGGATAGGTCAATGATTGATAGTGAAGAACAATTAGCAGGTAGGATTAATAGGAATGTCAATAAAAAAGGCTGTACATTATATCTTTTTAACTATAATAAAGAACGTATTATTTATGGACAGGATAAGCGATATCAAGAAACAAAAAAACTTAATGCCAATGAATATCAACGTATTTTAGAGCAAAAAGACTTTGATTTTCTGTATAACATCATTTTCTCAAATATAGATTATTGGAATCAATCTGATAAAATAAGCACTCAGAATCATTCTAATCAGTTGAAATACTATAAAAGTAAGGTTGAGAGGCTTCAGTTTAAGGCAGTTCATTGGGATTTTAAATTAATAGACCAAGAAAATATTTCATGTTTCATTCCTTTGGGAGTTCCTATTAAAGTCGATGGCGTAAACGATAATTTTGAGTCAATTTTTTCTAAAAATGAATTAGATTTTTTAGCTCAATATGGCGTAATTCCGACAAAAAACAGCACAATATTGGGTGCTGAAGTATTTGACTTATACCTAAATATTATTCAAAACAGACAAGAGTTTATTCAACAAAAAATTGCAGAAAAGACGCTACAAGGAATAATGTCAAAGTTTATATTTTCACTTTTTGCGAGTAAAAAGATGGAGTCAGAAATTATTAAATTTTCCGATGTCCCCAAAAGCGAATTCGGCTATCAATACATTTCACATTGGAAAGATTTTTATGATATTGAATTTGGTATGGATAGCCAACGATTTGAAAGTAGTGAAACTCAGTTTTTATAAATGACCATCAACGCCACCCTAATAAATATTCTTCATATATGCCATCGAGAATTATGGCTGCACGCCCACGCAATACGCATGGAGCATACATCTGATATTGTGGCTGAAGGTAAACTGCTTGGTGAAACAAGCTACCCGCAAAGAGCAGATAAAAACCAAGAACTCGAGATTTCAGCCGAAATTTTTACCGATAAAGGTTTTGTGACTTGCACCGCCAAGATTGATTTCTTCGATGCGATTCGGGGCGTGGTTTACGAAACCAAAAAATCGGCAGCAAAAGAATTGGCTCATGTGGCACAGGTGCAGTTTTATTTGTATTTGTTACGTAAAAACAATGTTACGGCTCATTATGGACAAATTGAATACCCAAAACTTCGGCAAACCGAGCGAGTGGAATTGAACGAAGAAGATGAGAAAAAAATAGAAAGTTCGATTTTGAAGGTAATCGAAATTATTTCGCTCGAAACTTGCCCTCCTACCCTACCTAAATCGAAATGCAGTAAATGTTCGTATTTTGATTTTTGTTGGAGTGGAGAAGAATAGCTTTTTTGTTTTGAAATGAAATCAAAAAATGTTTAAATTTGTATTGAACTCAAAACAAAAAAATGGAAAAACTCATTTCGTTTCAAGACAATTTACTCCGACATCTAAAGTCGGATTTTAGGCGATATCTTTATGATAGTATCTCTTTTGGCGAACGCATGATTGCCATTAAAGGTATCAGGGGGGTGGGCAAAACGACCATGCTCTTACAATATTTAAAAACTCAGAACCTCAATAAATCGCTCTACGTTACGGCCGACCACCCGTGGTTTTATACAAAAAATTTACTTGATACGGCAGAAGAATGGCATAAGATGGGTGGCCGACTTTTGATTATTGATGAAGTGCATAAATATAAGGCTTGGTCGTCGGAATTGAAGAATATCTATGATGGTTTTCCTGATATGCAGATAATCTTTACGGCATCGTCGGCATTGGATATTTATCGAGGAGAAGCCGACCTAAGCCGAAGGGTACTTTCCTATTCTTTGCATGGTTTGTCGTTTCGTGAGTATATGATAATCAATAAGATAGCGAGTTTTAAGACTTATTCATTAGCTGAGTTATTGATGAATCATCGAGCGATTGCGTCGGGAATCATAGAGCAAATCGAATCACCATTGAGGCATTTTAAGGCATATTTACGTCATGGGTATTTGCCTTTTGGGCTTGTAAAGGGAAACGAACAAGATTATTTAACGAGGGTTTTTCAGATAATTGATGCTTGTTTGGCTTATGATTTGGCATTTATCAATGATTATTCGGCCGAACATCAATCAAAAATAAAAAGATTGCTGGGTATATTATCTGAGACGGTTCCGTATATTCCGAATATTTTGGAATTGGCAACACAGCTTCAAATTGGGCGAAATACTTTATTAATGCTTTTGCAACATTTAGAACAGGCATCATTAATAAATTTAATCAATAAAACAGGAAAGGGTTTTTCGGCACTTCAAAAACCAGATAAGATTACTTTAGAAAATACAAATTTCTGCTACGCTCTGAGTAATGTTCCAGACGAAGGCTCAATGAGAGAAACTTTTTTTGTAAATCAACTCCGAAATGCAGGATATACAGTAGAGGTAGCCGATACGGCTGATTATTTGATTGATGGAAAAATAACTGTTGAGATTGGTGGAAAAAGTAAGAAAAAGAAGCAAATAAAGGCTATTAATGATGCTTTTATAATCAAAGACAATATCGAGACCGGCGTTGGCAATGTGGTTCCGCTTTGGCTTTTTGGCTTTCTATATTAAATTTAATAAAACGTATGCCGATATGAAAAAAACGTATTATTTGTTTAACCCTGGTCGGCTAAGTCGGCAAGATAATACGCTCAAATTTTTACCTGTTGACGAAAACGGGAATGAGGGTCAAGCTCGCTATTTACCCGTAGAAACAATAGATAATATTTATTGTTTTGGCTCGCTGGATGCCAATTCGGCGATGTATAATTTTCTGGGAAAACACCATATTGCGGTGCATTTCTTTGATTATTATGAGCATTATACGGGTTCGTTTATGCCAAAAGAATATTTGCTGGCGGGAAAAATGCAGGTTGAACAAACAAAGTATTATCTTTCAAATAAAAAGCGGATAATCGTTGCTCAGAAATTTGTACAAGGTGGAGCAAACAATATGTTGAAGAATCTGCAATATTATCAGAACCGCCAAAAAGATGTTGAAAAACAAATTTCGGCGATTCAGAATTATATACTAAAAATTGGAGATTCGAGCCAAATTGATGAATTAATGGGGCTGGAAGGAAATATTCGGCAGACCTATTATGAGGCGTTTGACATCATAATCAATGATTTCTCGATGGGAAATCGTACCAAGCAACCGCCCAATAATGAAGTAAATGCCTTGATTTCGTTTGGAAATATGATGTGTTATACGCTGTGTCTTGACCAAATTTATCATACACAACTCAATCCGACTATTAGTTTTTTGCATGAGCCGGGTTATAGACGCTATTCGTTGGCACTTGATTTGGCCGAAATTTTCAAACCAATTTTGGTTGACCGAACTATTTTTAGTTTGCTCAACAAAAAACAGATTCAATCTTCCGATTTTAGGCAAGAACTTAATCGTTGTGTGATGAAAGATTCGGCACGAAAGACCTTTGCACAGGCTTTTGAAGACAAACTAAAGGAAACCTTTAAACACCGGAATTTAGGGAGAAATGTAAGCTATAAGCATTTGGTGAAGTTGGAATGCTATAAACTCAGCAAACATTTGCTTGGAATTGATGAGTATAAGCCTTTTAAAATGAATTGGTAGTTCGACAGCTTCGGCTGTCCAATCCGCTCAACTACCTAATGCTGAATTAGCTTAATTTTAATTATTCATTATTGAATCTCAAATAAATTATTTGCTTAATGTATATAATTCTTGTTTACGATATAGCTTCAGTTAATAGAGGAGATAAAAGAGTTGGTAAGATGCTAAAACATTGCCGAAAATACTTAAATTGGATTCAGAATTCGGTTTTTGAAGGAGAAATAACTGATGTAAAATTGAAAGAAATGCTATTTATAGCTCGAAAGATAATGGATGAGGAAACAGATAGTATCATCATTTTTAAGAGCAGAGACGAGCGTTGGCTTGATAAAGAAGTGATAGGTGTGGAACGAATGAAAACAGATAATTTTTTATAGGTTATTGTCGTCGAACTCGGAAGTTTCATAAAATAATGTTCATTGACATCATGGAAAACAATAAAAAAAGCATAAATCACTGATAATCAGTAGTCGTCGAACGCCCATTAAAAACATGTTATTGCAGTTCGACGACTTTTTTACTTGTTTTATAGCACAAAAACCGCTTTATTTGCATCTACAAGGCTGTTTTTTAAACGGACTCCAATCGCACCTTTATGGAATTGAAATATTGCAAAGGCAACAAAGCAAAAGACCACATGGGTAACTCCAATCGCACCTTTATGGAATTGAAATAAGACAGCGACGATTCTAAAGAATGGTTGTGGTCTGACTCCAATCGCACCTTTATGGAATTGAAATAAGTATTATCGTCATTGTCTTTTGCACTTGTGATTACTCCAATCGCACCTTTATGGAATTGAAATATACTTGATTTGGCTTGCAGCGAGTTTCAAGTGAAACTCCAATCGCACCTTTATGGAATTGAAATGAAACTCCGTTTACAATAACTACCGAAAAAAGCAAACTCCAATCGCACCTTTATGGAATTGAAATAACGCAATAGACAGAAACGATATTGATGCTTGGTACTCCAATCGCACCTTTATGGAATTGAAATATTGAATAAGCACCTCTGAGTGTCATTGCCTTACTTACTCCAATCGCACCTTTATGGAATTGAAATATGACTTCGACAGGTGGGCAGTTTTTCAACATGACCACTCCAATCGCACCTTTATGGAATTGAAATATACCGATGCTTTTGGTTGCGGATATTCGCAAAGCACTCCAATCGCACCTTTATGGAATTGAAATACGCATAGCTTTCGTTTATCAATTCTTCGTTATCTTACTCCAATCGCACCTTTATGGAATTGAAATGAATAATATTATGAAAAATAATTATTTAGAATTTTACTCCAATCGCACCTTTATGGAATTGAAATGTTTTTGCGTAGAAGTAATGTTTCAAATGGTTTTTAACTCCAATCGCACCTTTATGGAATTGAAATTCAATGAGCAAAACAAGCATCGACTGCCCACTTGCTACTCCAATCGCACCTTTATGGAATTGAAATATGCGTAGGGCGTTTCTTACCATATCGCCTAACGGTACTCCAATCGCACCTTTATGGAATTGAAATTTACATACACCACTTTCACTATTCATTCGGATTTAAACTCCAATCGCACCTTTATGGAATTGAAATAGTATAGGTTTTAAGGTTATTTTTAAAGCATTATTTACTCCAATCGCACCTCTATGGAATTGAAATCTAAAGTAGAAAATTCGTCTGATATGGGGCTTATTTACTCCAATCGCACCTTTATGGAATTGAAATAACGAAGAAGTATATTTTATTGCAAATGCCATTATGACTCCAATCGCACCTTTATGGAATTGAAATACGGCTCTCGATGTTGTTTGAAGCTGCCGTTGATGACTCCAATCGCACCTTTATGGAATTGAAATACGAGTATTGATAAAACTTTTGGGAGAGCTGAAATCACTCCAATCGCACCTTTATGGAATTGAAATTAAGGAGAAATGGGAAGTGGAGCTTGATAAATTAAGAACTCCAATCGCACCTTTATGGAATTGAAATAATTCTTTCTAAAATTATTGAGAGACTAAAACCCTACTCCAATCGCACCTTTATGGAATTGAAATGCATGAAATTATCTACATCAAGACTGCCTTTCTTTACTCCAATCGCACCTTTATGGAATTGAAATATTTGTCTCATTTCTGAATCAATAAAATCTTTTGTTACTCCAATCGCACCTTTATGGAATTGAAATATCGTAGGTATTTGACATATTTGCTCCTTAAATTTTACTCCAATCGCACCTTTATGGAATTGAAATAGTAGTTGTTTAAGTGTCTTTATACTTATTCCTAAACTCCAATCGCACCTTTATGGAATTGAAATTGCAATAAGAATTTCTCATATCCCAAGTACGTCGAACTCCAATCGCACCTTTATGGAATTGAAATTCAATATTCCGCATTACATTGCCTCTATTGTCCTTTACTCCAATCGCACCTTTATGGAATTGAAATAATTGCATTAGCGGAAGCTTTAGGCGTGACAAGGCAACTCCAATCGCACCTTTATGGAATTGAAATTGCTTCGCATTCGGGATTTTTCTTAGGCATTGCACAACTCCAATCGCACCTTTATGGAATTGAAATAAAAGTATATAATTAAGAACCTAAGAAGATAGCGATACTCCAATCGCACCTTTATGGAATTGAAATACTGTAGGCAGTCTTGATATAAAACTCCTATACTGCACTCCAATCGCACCTTTATGGAATTGAAATATAATCAACCACACTTGGCACGTGGCAATGTCTAAAACTCCAATCGCACCTTTATGGAATTGAAATAAATAAATCCCTCGCTCCTTTCCAGTTTCTAAATCTACTCCAATCGCACCTTTATGGAATTGAAATTTAACCGATATTGACATATTTCTAAGAGCAAACTCCACTCCAATCGCACCTTTATGGAATTGAAATTTTAATTATTTTACTTTTTCAGCTAATCCGTAACTCCAATCGCACCTTTATGGAATTGAAATACGGCTGCTACTGGTGGCGTGTTAGTTCCTCGTAACTCCAATCGCACCTTTATGGAATTGAAATAGAAATTGACACACGCATAATAATGAAAAAGGTAAAACTCCAATCGCACCTTTATGGAATTGAAATTCCCAGTTAAGAGTTAATGCCACATAAGTAACGCCTACTCCAATCGCACCTTTATGGAATTGAAATTTGCCTTTAATGCCTGAATACACTAAGCTAATGCCTTACTCCAATCGCACCTTTATGGAATTGAAATATAATTCCGACAGGTAAATTTGTCGGACTCCAAGTTACTCCAATCGCACCTTTATGGAATTGAAATATATGGAAATATATCTGCCTTGCCATGGGGTACAAGACTCCAATCGCACCTTTATGGAATTGAAATATCTTTCCAAAATTGACAACAAAACTTGTACTCCCTACTCCAATCGCACCTTTATGGAATTGAAATAGAGCCTGTGAAACTGCCGAACTATCAGAATAAGAACTCCAATCGCACCTTTATGGAATTGAAATAGAAAACGGCAACCAACTTTGGCGATAGTCAAATCACTCCAATCGCACCTTTATGGAATTGAAATTTTGATTTGTGATTGTATATAAATTAGGGCAAAACCACTCCAATCGCACCTTTATGGAATTGAAATTTAGGCGATAGTAATAATAACTTTCTACCTTAAGTAACTCCAATCGCACCTTTATGGAATTGAAATTTTTTTAAACGCTCGAGTGCTTCAATTAGGCTTCCAACTCCAATCGCACCTTTATGGAATTGAAATACGCTATGTGCAGGTAGCGGAGATATTAAGACAGCAACTCCAATCGCACCTTTATGGAATTGAAATACATCTCTGGCGATCGTCTTGAATATTCGATGTCTAACTCCAATCGCACCTTTATGGAATTGAAATGGAGTTATATCTTGACACCATTACGGAACTTTCAAAACTCCAATCGCACCTTTATGGAATTGAAATAATACAAAGGTTCGGCAAAAGAATAAGAAGTGCCTACTCCAATCGCACCTTTATGGAATTGAAATAAGGTTGAAAGTTCGGTTTCTGCATAAACATTCTGACTCCAATCGCACCTTTATGGAATTGAAATAGCGTTTTAGGATTTCCTTATGAAGAATTAAAAAATACTCCAATCGCACCTTTATGGAATTGAAATACGCAAGATGGGTATTTGAGTAAGGAGGATTTTGCTACTCCAATCGCACCTTTATGGAATTGAAATATTTTTATTGGTTGGCCTCTCATTGCACGATTCCAAACTCCAATCGCACCTTTATGGAATTGAAATTTGTTTGGTGCTATAACTACATCATTAAAATATGAAACTCCAATCGCACCTTTATGGAATTGAAATACCTAAACAACTTATCTATGAAAGTCGAGGAACAGTACTCCAATCGCACCTTTATGGAATTGAAATTTTTTTCATAATAGTCTAATCTGTCTTGTTCAGCATACTCCAATCGCACCTTTATGGAATTGAAATATATCTTCTAATCTGAATACTTCACGGCCTTTGTCACTCCAATCGCACCTTTATGGAATTGAAATATGTTTTTCGTAATTTTGTTTGGTATAATATTTGTTACTCCAATCGCACCTTTATGGAATTGAAATAAACCTACTCCGAAATTGGCGTAATAGCCTATGTAACTCCAATCGCACCTTTATGGAATTGAAATACATCTCTGGCGATCGTCTTGAATATTCGATGTCAACTCCAATCGCACCTTTATGGAATTGAAATAGAAATTAACCGTAAATTGATAATCAATTTTATTGACTCCAATCGCACCTTTATGGAATTGAAATTAGCCTTCATAGAGGACCAGAGAGTGTATCACATTACTCCAATCGCACCT
>JAIXOL010000046.1 GCA_027486845.1 Cytophagaceae bacterium | reverse complement strand
TATTTAGCGAGTAAGAGAAGCCCGAATTGGTTAAACATGAATAGCCACCGTAGGTTGTACCTACTATTTATATTGAAGCCCGAAGGTTTTTTTCGAGAGTTATTTAGCGAGTAAGAGAAGCTCGAATTGGTTAAACATGAATAGCCACCGTAGGTTGTACTTACTATTCATATTAAAGACCGAAGGTTTTTTTCGAGAGTTATTTAGCGAGTAAGAGAAGCCCGAATTGGTTAAACATGAATAGCCACCGTAGGTTGTACCTACTATTTATATTGAAGCTCGAAGGTTTTTTTTGAGAGTTATTTAGCGAGTAAGACAAGCCCGAAGGGCTTAAACTTGAATAGCCACGATTGAAAATCGTGGAAGAAAATAAGAAAGTATAAACTGACCCTAAAAGGGTCAAACATCAGAGAAAAAGGAACATTAAATAAGTCCAAAAGGTTTTAATTCTAATAGTTACGATTGAAAATCTTGGAAAATATAAATAAAATCTGACCCTAAAAGGGTCAAATATCAGAGAAATGGGAACGTTCACACAGTCGCTTTACCAGATAGTTTTCAGTACAAAATATCGAAAAAAGACACTTTTTAAAGACGAACGTCTCGAATTATTCAAATCAATTTGGGGGATTTTGAAGAATAATAAGTGTCATTTGTATAGAATTAATGGTGTAGAAGACCATATTCATATTATCATAAGTCTTCATCCTTCGGTGGCGTTGGCGAACTTGGTGAAGGATATTAAACTGGGTAGTACAAGTTTTATTAAAGAGAAAAAGATTTTTCACAATTTCGGAGGTTGGCAAGATGGATATTCGGCCTTCACTTATTCAATTGATGCAAAGGATAATTTGATAGAATACGTCAAAAATCAAGAAGAACATCATAAAGAAACGACATTCAAAGAGGAGTTAATTGAATTATTAAATGAACATGGAATTGAATTTGATGAGAAATATTTGGATTGAGGTTTCTAAGTTTAACTCCGAATGAAATTCCCCGTTCGGGGTTGTGGATTCGCAAATAATTATTTAATTCCATAGGTTTCACCTACGGCTATTCAAGTTTAAGCCCTTTTGGGCTTTTTGCGAGAATTGTCGATAAGTTAAACAATCACGAATTATTAACCACGAAGTGGTTGAACACGAATAGCCACGATTGAAAATCGTGGAAAAGATAATAAAGTATAAACAGAGTCTGAAAGGGTCGAACAAAAATATTCACAGATTAATAGCATTTATATGCAAAACGAATTCTTCAATCATAAACTTAACATTACTCGCCGTCATTTTTTGGGTAAAGCTGCCGCTGGGATTGGTACTTTGGGTTTAGGCTCATTGCTGATGCCAAATCTATTTAAAGGTGAAGGGAATCTCGACCAATTGCCTTTGGGTTTGCCGCATTTTGCTCCTAAAGCTAAGCGAGTAATTTATTTGTTTCAGAATGGAGCTCCATCTCAGCTCGAAACCTTCGATTATAAGCCTACGCTCACCAAAATGATGGGTGAAGATTTGCCAGCTTCTATCCGAAATGGACAAAGATTGACGGGGATGACTTCTAATCAGACCAAGTTTCCATTGATGGGCTCGTTTTTTGACTTTAAGCAATACGGTCAATCGGGTGCTTGGGTGAGCGATTTATTTCCGAATATGGCGAAAATTGTTGATGACCTTTGCATCATTAAAACCATGAATACCGATGCCATCAACCATGACCCTGCTCTAACTTTCTTGCAAACTGGAGCTCAAGTGGGCAATCGACCAAGTATGGGTGCGTGGGCGAGTTATGGTTTGGGAAGCGAAAATAAAAATCTTCCTGCATTTTGCGTTTTGCTTTCTCGTGGTCGTGGAAACGGGCAAGGAGTTTATTCAAAACTTTGGACAAATGGTTTCTTAGATTCCACCCATCAAGGCGTAGTTTTTAGTAGTGGCGAAGACCCAATTTTGTATCTAAACGACCCCGAAGGTACGGATAAAATTGCTCGTAGAAGAATGCTGGATAAACTGGCTGAACTCAATCATTTAGGTTTTGAAGAAAACGGCGACCCCGAAGTGCAGGCCAAAGTGCAACAATACGAAATGGCCTACAGAATGCAAACTGCCGTGCCGGAACTTACTGATTTATCGAAAGAACCTGATCATATCATAAAAATGTATGGCCCTGAGTGTTTAGTCCCAGGAACTTACGCTGCTAATGCTCTATTGGCTCGAAAGCTATCAGAATCGGGAGTTAGATTTGTACAGCTTTACCACCAAGGTTGGGATCAACATGGAAACCTTCCGAACGAAATGCCACTCCAAGCCCAAGACGTTGATCGTGCGTCGGCGGCCTTGATAACAGACCTCAAACAACGTGGACTTCTTGATGAAACTTTAGTAATTTGGGGCGGAGAATTTGGCCGAACAAATTATTGTCAAGGGAAATTTACAAAAGACAATTATGGTCGTGACCATCACCCACGTGCATACAGTATTTGGATGGCTGGTGGAGGTGTAAAACCTGGCATTGTTTACGGAGAAACTGATGAATTTGGTTATAACATCGTGCGTGATCCTGTGCATATTCACGATTTTCATGCAACAGTTATGCACCTAATGGGCTTGAATCATGAACAACTCACCTATAAACATTTAGGTCGAAGATACCGCCTAACCGATGTAGCAGGTAATGTAATTTCTGGACTAATGGCATAAGAAATTATCGATGAGTGATTATTATGTTTAATATTTTGTTTGATGGGTCAAAACCGCTGCGGCGGACCGCTCAGAATTCAGAACTTAGAACTTAGAACTAAATGACCCGTTTCTATAAAATTTCATCATACTTATTATTAAGTCTAAATATTCTCTTGCTTTTCTTTTTGGTGTTTGAAGAACAAGTAAGCCTGCCCATTTGGATGAGCCCGCTTGGACGAATGCATCCATTATTACTGCATTTACCAATAGGTTTTGTAGTGTTATTGGTGCTTTTTTCATTCCTTAAAAATGAAATTGAAACAAAAAGTTATGAATTAATCAGAACGCTCTTACTGACTTTAACGGCACTTTCGGCCGCAATCGTGGCATTGATGGGTTTCTTTTTATCAAGAGAAGGAGGCTACGATGAGCGACTTTTACAGTTTCATAAATTTACGGGTATTGCTGTCAGTTTACTCGCTTATGTGGCGGTGATTTTTTATGAGAAACTGAATCCAAAAGCATATTTTAATTTGGCTTTATTGGTCATTATGGCTGTTGCTGGGCATTTCGGGGCGGGTATTACGCACGGTGAACATTATTTATTTGAAGCTTGGCAAAAAACTGATATTGCTCCACAGTTTTCGGAGAATGAACCTATGTATAAAGCCACCATTTTTCCGATTTTAGAAGCCAAATGCGTAGCTTGTCATAATGATGACAAAACCAAAGGCCAACTCAATATGAGTAGTATTGAGAAGATTCTGAAAGGTGGAAAAAATGGTGTAATTTGGAAAGTGGGTGATGCTCTTAATAGTCACATTATTCAGCGAGCAAGTTTGCCTTTGGAGAATAAAGAACACATGCCACCTAAAGGCAAACCACAGCTAACAACAGATGAAGTTGCTCTCTTGTCTGCGTGGATTAACGAAGGAGCGGATGTAAAAAAAGCCTTCAAAAACTACTTGGCAAGTTCAGAAACCAAGAAAATGGCTTCAAAATTTGTCGGTACGAAATCTGCAATCAAAGAAGCCAAAGTTTATACTTTTTCGATGCCATCAGAGTCGGCTTTAGCGTCTGTGAATACGCCTTTTTGTTCGGTTTTTCCATTTGCTACTGGTTCGCCGGCATTGCAGGCTGATTTTTTTGTAAGTAAGAAATTTGACCGAAAAGTTTTAGAAAATCTCTCAAAAGTCGGAGAGCAACTTGTGATTTTGAATCTATCGAAAATGCCATTAAAAGATGAAGATTTATCTTTGATTGCTAATTTTCCGAATCTCGAAAAACTCAACCTTAACCAAACAGATATAACTGGAATTACTTTAGAACAACTTAAAAAATGCAAGAATTTGGAGTCAGTTGCTTTGGCAGGAACGAAAATTTCTAAAGAAAACCTTCAAAAAATACTTGATTTGCCTAAACTGAAAGAGGTTTTTGTATGGAATACTGATATTAATGAGGTTGCCGTAAACGAACTTGGAAAGAAATATACCAAAATAAAATTTGATAGGGGAGGGATTGACAATCCAAATGAGATTTTACAACTAAACCCACCGATATTGGTCAATGAAGATTTTATCATCAAAACCAATACGCCAATAACGATGAAACACACCCTCAAAAATGTAAAGATTCGATACACAATTGATGGTTCTGAACCTGACTCAACGACAGCAAATATTTACCAAAAACCAATCGTAATTGAAAGTTACACTAAATTTAAAGCTTTGGCAACCAAAGAAAATTGGTATGCCAGTAAAAAAGTTGAATACAGTTTCTTCAAGTCGAGTTTTGTGGCTGACAGTGTGTATTTGCTCAATCCACCAGACCCAAAACATGCTGGTAAGGGTGGAATAACCTTAAAAGATTTGAAAAAAGGTCCAAACGATAATTTTGGCGATAAGGCATGGTTAGGTTATCGTGAAAAGGAATTTGTGGGATTGTTTGAGTTCAAAAAGGTTCAACCCATAAAAGGCTTAACAATCAGTTATTTACAAAAAATGGATTCGTTTATTTTGCCACCTAAGATTATTGAAGTTTGGGCAGGAAATAACAAAACCGATTTGAAAATCATTCAGAAGCTTACGCCAAAGCAAGCTGAAAAAATGGAAAGAAATGCTAATTTAGGATTACAAATTCCTTTCTCACAAGGTTCATACAAAATGATAAAATTGGTCATAAAGCCGGTGTCAAAACTTCCCGCTTGGCACCCTGGAAAAGGACAAAAAGGCTGGTTTTTTGTCGATGAAGTATTTTTTAATTGATTTATTGACGTACTTTGTGGAAGTTTTTGATACCGCAACGACCGACCGTGCTGATAAAACGAATTTTCAAACGCTGATTTTTTAAGTAGAAATAAAAAATATTAGATGTAATTTGCTTTTTGCCAGCATTTTATCTCTTGTCGTTTGTCAGTTTCGACGGTTCTATAAAATCTCTTTTCTGATTATTTATGTGCTACTGTGGCGAAGTCAAACCATTTTACGACTGTTGTGAACCATTATTTAAGGGTGAAAAAACTGCCCAAACTGCCGAACAACTGATGCGTTCGAGATATTCGGCTTATGTGGTGGTTGATGTGAAATACTTGATTGCAACTACTTATCCAACCCAACAAAAAAACTTCGATGAAGCCGATATTCGAGCGTGGGCGGTAGCTAATCAATGGCAAAAGTTGGAAATTATTGCTATAAAAAAAGGAAAATTCAACGAAGAAGACGGCGAAGTAGAATTTAAAGCCTCTTACATTGATAATACTGGAACGCCTCAAATCCATCATGAAAAATCTACTTTTGTCAAAGAAAATGGTCAATGGTATTATTTGAGTGGAATCATTGATTCGACATCGGCACTTCCACAAACTCAAAACCGAAATGATTTTTGTGCCTGTGGAAGTGGCAAGAAATACAAAAAATGTTGTGGTAAGTAATATTTTTCGCAAATAATTTTATAATCTTTTCGGTAGTCTCCTTTCTAATACAAAGTGACATTATTGACTTTAGTCATTATTAAATCTAGAAAATTTTCGGTCAATTACCAATCTTTGAGGATATATCTGGAGGATACTTCTTATCTTCACATAAGGTTATGTATTATAAATATTAATACTCTCTTCTTATTTACTTTATACTTTCTCCTAAAAATCCTTCATTTGCTAAAAACGCTTTCACATTATTCCATAAATTTTTTAAAGATTCATCAATTGTAATTCTGCATTTCCATCATTAATATTCGCTATCGATATATGATTACTATTAAAAATAAATTATTTTTTACTATTCTTTCGTCTTTTTATACCAACTTCATAGTGTTTTTTATTGCTGTAAATCCTTTTTAAGAAACAATCGCTTTCTCAATAAACTGTTTGGTTTTATGTTCTTTGACTCGGCACTTATTTTGAATTCAGTTTAGTGTAAAAATATTCCATTGATTGTTAATTGGGATTCTTTCGTAGATTATTTTTTTAAATTTTCTTGAAAGATTAAAACTACATTAAAAAAACAATTAAATTTGTAGAAATTAATTACCTCCAGAATATTTGGCATCATGTCAGAAAATATTATTTGTTTCGGTTGAGCTAAATTCTCTATTTTAATACCTAATTGTAATAAAATTAAATTTATTGTAATTAAAATATATTCTCGATATGTTGTTTGTTTAGATAAAGCAAAAATTCATCATACCACCAAATCAAAAAAATGACTAATGCGAAGAACTGGCTTTGAAGATATGCCTAACATCTAAATATATTTCAAATTATCATTCAATTGAAATTTTGTTGAAAAAAATCAGTGGCTCAACGATATGAGTGGTTCAAATCTGATAACTTCCTCAATTAAAATGTTTCGCACAAGCATTAAATTCTGTTTTGGAAGTTTTGATTCAAAATATAAAATCAAATTCAATAAAAAAATATCGAATTTAAAAGACTTGGATAAGTATTTATACACAAAGAAAAAAATACAGAATTCGAAATAAAATTTTGATTATCAACAAGTTAGTAAAAGTATTTATGTTGCAAATTTTTGTGTCAGTTTTTGCCTAACTAGAAAATAATGAAATTAATTTGTACTAACAAACAAAGGCAATAATTTTAATGTCTTTTATTAATTACATGCTACAAGACAATTTTATTTCATTGTTTTACCATATTTTAAATTAAGTGTCCGAAGAATATACTGAGAACTATAATATAATTGAGGTAAAATATTTTAATATTTTAATATTAGAATTATTCAATAATATCTATTTATCATGTACACAAATATAACAATTTGAAGCCTATTTGAGGAAAGGAGTTAGAAAAAAGCTATTCAATAAATATTATTTAAATCTATTATAGGCAACTAAAATTAATTTTCTTATAAATGTCTCAGCTCAAATTACAATGAAAACCATAAACGATGATATCATTAATATTCTAGCTTATTCTGATGTATTTGATTACCCACTAACCACACAAGAGATATTTGAAAAGAGTACTTTTTCTATTTTAGAAATTGAAAAGGCGTTACATAATTTATTAATAGCAAAACAAGTATTTTTATTTCATAATTATTATACACTTAGAAATAGCCCTTTGCTTGTTCTAAAAAGAATTGAAAGCAATAAAAATGCTAAGGAGTCTTTAAAAATAGCTCGCGTAATTACTAAGGTTCTTTCGTTTATTCCCTTTATAAGGGGAGTTTTTTTGTCGGGTTCAATATCAAAAGATTGTATGAGCTTAAACAGCGATTTAGATTTTTTTATTGTAACCGCTCCAAAATTTTTGTGGATTTCAAGAAGCTTTTGCGTTTTATTTAAAAAAACTATTCTTTTAAATTCTGGAAAGTATTTTTGTTTTAATTATATTGTTGATGAAAATAATTTGAAAATTAATGATGAAAATCTTTTTACTGCAAATGAAATTATAACATTGATTCCTGTTTTCGGAGAAGATGTGTGTAAAAATTTTTTTAATAAGAATATCTGGATTGAATATTATTTTCCAAATTTTGAAGTCGGGAAAAAAAAAGTAAAAATGGTGTCGAATAATTTATTTCAGTATTATTTCGAGAAAATTTTTGATAATAAGCTGGGAGATAAATTTGATAAATGGCTTTATGAAAAAACTCTTGCAGTCAATAAAAAAAGGCATCCTGAAAAATACTTCCAAAATCCTAATATTTATTATAATATAACTAGGTCGATTGCTAAAATGCACAATTCAGATTTTCAAGAAAAGATTTTAAATAGATATAATGAGAAACTTAGCCATTATCAAGAAAAAATAAATATCTGAATGCCTAATCAAGTCAAAATACTTTTTGCAAACTCCTATTTTTATCGGCTTGACCCTAAACAGTGGGCCGCCCAAAAACCATATCCGCCATATAACACCATTTTAGCGGCAGCTTTCATGCGACAATTTGGGTTTGAAATTGATTTATTTGATAGTAATTTAAAAAAAAGCTCTAACGAAATTGAAGAAAAAATTAAGGGTTCAAACCCAAAATATTTAGTTATTTACGATGACTCTTTCAATTATTTATCAAAAATGTGCTTAACCAATATGCGTGAAGCATGCTTTAGGATGATTGAGATTGGAAAGCAAAATGACTCTTTAGTGATTGTGAATAGTTCTGATGCTACTGATAATTTCGAAAAATATTTAGATGCCGGAGCTGATTTTGTCATGTTAGGCGAAGCAGAACTTACACTAAAAGAACTGATATTGGAATTAGAATCCGCAAATTTTGATACACAAGTTAAAACGGCTGGAGTTGTTTATAGAACAAATAAACAAACAAAAAAAACTCCCAAAAGAGATATTTTATTAAATCTCGAGACGCTTCCTCTACCAGCTTGGGATTTAGTTGAAATAAGGGAATATCAAAATATTTGGCAAAAAAAACATGGTTATTTTTCACTAAATATTGCAACCACAAGAGGATGTCCATTTAAGTGTAATTGGTGTGCAAAGCCCATCTATGGTAACCGCTATAATTGTCGTCCTCCAGAAAGTGTAGCTTTCGAAATGGCTTACCTAGTAGAGAGATTTGGAGTGAATCATTTTTGGATTTGTGATGACATTTTTGGATTAAAACCTAATTGGGTAAAAGAGTTTAGGCATTTTATAGAGCAGAAAGATATTAATCCAAAGTTAAAGATTCAGTCGAGAGCCGATTTGCTGCTTAAGGAAGATACAATTGATGATTTAGTTGCATGCGGACTCGGCGAAGTTTGGATTGGTGCTGAAAGTGGCTCTCAAAAAATTTTGGATGCAATGGAAAAAGGCATTAAGGTAGAGCAAATAGAAAAAGCAACTCTAATTTTAAAGAAAAAAGGTGTAAAAGTAGCTTTTTTTTTACAGTACGGATATCTTGACGAAAACCTAAACGATATTAAAATGACTCTCCAAATGATTGGTAAACTTAAACCTGATGCTATTGGTATTTCAGTTTCTTATCCGTTACCAGGAACTGGTTTTTATGATAAAGTACGAGGTAAACTTAAAAATAAGCTAAATTGGGAAGATTCTGACGATTTAGATACTATGTATAGGACAAAGTTCTCAAACAGATTTTACAAACATTTACAGAGATTTACTCATTTACAATTCAGAAGAAATAAAGTTGTTGAAGAATTGGCGAATTCACCAAAAATAAATACTTTAAAAATTATTTATTTATTAACTTTAGAGAAAATTTATTGGATAAAACTTCAGTTTATTAAATGAATTCAGTGCAAGAATTTGACTCGATAGCTATTGATTATGACGTGCAGTTTTCAGAAACTGAAGTAGGTAGAACCCAGCGTGAACTTGTGTGGAGTTTTCTTAGAAAAGCTCTATCTAAGTCAAAATCTGCTTTAGAATTGAATTGTGGAACAGGTATTGATGCACGTTGGTTGGCAGAAAACGGTTTTACTGTTTTAGCAACCGATATTTCTGAAAAAATGATAAAAGTATCAGAAGAAAAATGTGCAAATTTTTATGAAATTGAGTTTAGAGTATCAGCTATACAGGAAATTAAAAATGTTTCTTGCAGTAGAAAGTTTGATTTAATACTATCAAATTTTGGTGGTTTGAATTGCATTTCACCTCAAGATTTTGAATTTTTTCTAAACCAAAATCTACTAGAGTTATTAAATCCGAAAGGAAGAGCCGTTTTTGTAATAATGCCTAAGTTTTGTTTAATAGAGAGTATTTATTTTTTATATAAAATGCAATTATCAAGTATTTTTAGAAGAAATACTAACCATAGCGTAAGAGCCAACTTAAATTCAAATACCTCAATTGGCATATGGTATTATTCTCCTTCGTATATTCGAAAAAAAATACCAAAGAATCTTAAAATTAGCCATTTACAGCCAGTCGGTTTATTTATTCCACCATCTTATCTTAATAGTTTGGTCGATAAACGACCAAGATTATTGTTTTTTTTAAAGAAACTCGAAAGTTGGGCATTAAAATTTTCATTTTTAGCAAATTATTCAGACCATTACTTAATTGAAATCAGCCAAGAATTGTAATATAATTCTAACTCATGCTTATTTTTTGCATGAAGATCCTAAGGAACGGCAAATAATGAAGCCATACCCTCCTTTAGGTATTCTATATATATCTGCATATTTAGATGAAAAAGGTATTGACCATCATGTTTTTGACACTACTTTCTCTGTTAAATCTGAATTTTATAAATTTTTATTAAATGGAAAACCTGATTTTTTGGCTATTTATATTAATTTGATGACCAAGCAGAATGTTTTGGAAATAATTAGGTTTGTAAGAGAATCATCGATACTTAATCATACAAAAGTTGTTTTGGGTGGGCCAGATGTGAGATACAATGCTGAAAATCTTTTAAACTTTGGAGCAGATTTTTTAGTAATTGGAGAGGGGGAGGAAACTTTTTTTGAGCTTGTTACTCAAACGAATTTTGATCAAATTGAAGGAATTGCGTTCAAAGA
Organism: Cytophagaceae bacterium; assembly: GCA_027486845.1. Taxonomy (GTDB): domain Bacteria; phylum Bacteroidota; class Bacteroidia; order Cytophagales; family Spirosomataceae; genus Emticicia. Next base: position 10,035 of record JAIXOL010000046.1, on the reverse strand, counting down.
TAGGGAAGGTAAAATAATTATTAATAAAGAACGAAACCTAAGAAAAAATTTAGATGAATTACCCATCCCAAATCGAAAGAGAATAGACATAAATCAATATTTGGATATATGGAAGAAATTTCATCGAGAAAGCTCAATAACAATTAGCACAATGCGAGGGTGTCCATATACGTGCCACTGGTGCAGTAGAGCTGTGTACGGTTTAAGTTACAGACGTAGAAGTCCCCAGCAGGTAATTCGTGAAATAGTTGAATTACAAAATGATTACAAATTTGACCATATTTGGTTTGTTGATGATGTATTCACGATTTCCCATAAGTGGCTAGAGAAATTTGTGGAATTGATTAATAGCCAATCAATAAAAGTTTCCTATGAATGCATAACAAGAGCCGATAGAATGAATGATGAAGTTATAAAATTACTTAAAGCATCTGGCTGTTTTAGAGTTTGGATTGGTGCCGAAAGTGGTTCACAACGAATCATTGATTTGATGGATAGACGAGTAAAAATATCTCAAGTGCAAGAAATGATTAATTTAAGTCAAAAAGTAGGTATTGAAGCAGGAACATTTATAATGTTGGGTTACCCTAATGAAACAGAACAAGATATAAAAGACACGTTAATACATTTAAAGAAATCAAATCCTAAGCATTTTACAATAACGATTACTTACCCAATTAAGGGTACTGAGCTTTATGAAGAAGTAGAGGCTAATAGCACTGTTAATGAATTAAACTGGAGTGAATCAACAGACCGAGATATTAATTTCAAAAGGTCATACTCTCAAAAATATTATCAGTATGCTATGCAATGGATTGTGAGTGAAATGAATTTTTTTCAGCGGAAATCAAAAAAACTAACAACCATGGAATATTCACATGCAAAATTAAGAGCATTTAAAGCCCGAATCGGGATGATTATAAACAAATGAGCAATAATAAAATCATATTATTTAATCCACGGAGTGCCAATTCAAAATATAGAATCCCAAATTCTATATTACAAGTTGGAGCTTCTATTGATGGGCTTTTTGAATATGTGTTTGTTGATGGAAATTTAGAAAAAGTGGCTTGGGACAGTATCGAAAAATACTTGGAAACAGGTAATTTTAAATACTTTGGCTGTACAGTAATGCCAGGACCACAATTAAAAGAAGCTATTCCATTTACAAAGAAAATAAAAGAAAAATATCCATCGGTCATCACTATTTGGGGGGGGTATTTTGCATCTAATCAATACAAAGTTGCTATTGAGTCTGGGTTAGTGGATTACGTAATTAATGGTATTGGCGATAATGCTTTTCCGAATTTGTTAAGGGTAATCGAAAACCAAGATTTTGAAAAACTTTCATCAATAAAAAATTTAATTTTTAGAAATGATGAAAATAAAATTATTAAAACTCAGAAAGAAGATCTTGTAGACCAAGACAAACTTAATAATTTGCCATATAATTACTTAAACCATTTTTATCCACTCGAAAGATATTTGGGTAAAACATATTTAGGCTCAAAGACTTTTTCATATCATTCAAGTTTTGGTTGTCCATTTACATGTTCATTTTGTGCAGTTGTACCAATCTATGAAGCTCGGTGGAGGGGAAAGTCCCCCACAAAAATTATGGAAGACGTACTTTTTTTTAAAGAGAAATATAAGATTGATGCAATTGAATTTCATGACAATAATTTTTTTACTTCCAGAAAACGAGTGGTTGAATTTTCAAAACTAATGATTAATCAACAGATTAGTTGGTGGGGCGAAGGAAGAATTGATACGATTGACAAATACACGGATAATGATTTGAAATTAATTCGTCAAGCTGGTTGTAAGATGATTTTTTTAGGGGCTGAAACTGGAAATGATGAACTTTTGAAACAAATGGATAAAGGCGGTACACAAACAGCTCAGCAAATGAAAGACTTTGTTGCCCGACTTAGACATTTTCAAATTATTCCTGAACTATCATTTGTTTTAGGTTTTCCAGCAGATAATGAGCAGCTTGTATGGGAAAATATAAAGAAAGATATTCAGTTTATTAAGGAAATAAAAAAAATAAATCCTGATACCGAAATCATCATTTATACTTACAGCCCAGTGCCAACTGAGGGTTCTGAAATGTATGAAAAAATCAAGCTATCGGGTTTTCAATTTCCTGAAAAACTCGAAGATTGGTTAAGCCCCGCTTGGGAAAAATTTGATTTGAGGAAAAGCCCATTAACTCCTTGGCTCAAACCATATATGATTGATGCAATTCGTGATTTTGAAACGGTTTTAAATGGAGTTTATCCTACGGTTTCTGATATCAGACTTAATAAGTGGCAACGCTTTTTACTTAAACTGATTTCAAGCTTTAGATATAAAATTGGTTTTTATTGGAAACCAAAAGAAATTCGTTTTTTTCAGCATATTTGGAAATACCGTCAACCCGAAATCGAAGGCTTTTAATGTTTAAATTATTTAAAAAAAGACATAGACAAATCGTTAACGACAAATTCATAAAACGTCTTCGTAGTGCAGTGATTGGTGAAGGAATGTTGCATGAGGGTAACGTTTATTTAATGGATCTTGCCCTACAAAATATATCAAATTTGGGTTCTATCATTGAAATTGGATGTTATGGAGGGCTTTCAACCAACTTGATTTGTTATCTATTACTTAAACATCAAAAAAATAATCTATTCTTTGGAACGGATTTATGGATATATGAGGGTTATGAAGATGCTAAATGTTCAACTTCAGAGTTTATGGATGGTCGGGTAGACGTTTGGAGAACCGATTTTATGTGCCATATTAAAAATTCATTTATAGCCTCTACCAGATTATTAAGTTCAACAAATTTGCCCTTTACAATGCATCTGAGTTCATTTGACTTTTTGGAGAAATGGAAAAAAAAGAATTCTATGAGGATGTATTCGGGCGAACGATACAACTTGGGGGCCCAGTTGCCTTTGTGTATATAGATGGAAACCATGCTTATGATTACGTATCCAAAGAGTTTGAAGTCGTTGACAAATTCCTATTGAATGGTGGCTATATTTTATTTGATGATAGCTTTTATGGGTGTGGAATGGGGAGTGAAAAGTTTGCTCAAGAATTAATGCAAAATTCTAATTATCAATTAGTTGAGCGTAATCCAAATTGTTTGTTTCAGAAAAAATAGATGGAAAATGAAATAAAATATCGAAATGCCTCGCTTGATTTGGTTCGGGTTGTTTCATGTTTTACGGTGCTAATAACTCATTCGTTGTTTGTGCTTAAAGTATTCATTCCAAAAATAGGAATGTTTGCCTTAGTTGGTAATTTAGCCATTGAAATGTTTTTTGCTTTGAGTGGATTTTTAATTGGAAATATATTTATAAAAAAAATTATCGAATCAGAGTTTGCCTTAAAAAAAGTTTTAGAATTTCTAAAGAATAGATTCTTCAAAACTCTTCCAACTTATTACCTAACTTTGCTTATTAGCCTTGTAGTCAGTTATTTAATGTACGGAGACTTTCAAGATTTTAATTTGTTATTTTTGTTCTTCTTACAGAATATCCATGAAGCTGATTTTTTCTTTTTCTCAACATCTTACAGTTTGGCAATTGAAGAGTGGTTTTATTTAAGCTTCCCATTGATATTTTTTTTAATATATTCTATTTTTAAAAAAAGTACAAAAAAGCAAGTTTTCTTATACAGTGTTATGCTTTATATACTTTTTTCTGCATTTTTTAGATTTTATAAGTTAATATATTATCCTAATCTCCACTGGGATACTGCTTTTCGTAAATCAATTTTAACACGTTTAGACGGCACTGCTTATGGTTTAGTTTTATCGTATTTGAATTCATACAATAAAAATTTTATCAAAAAAAATATTTCTTTTTTTTTGATTATTGGTTGTATAGGTATTGCTTTTAGTATCCTTTCAAAAATGAAGGTGCATAATTTCCTTATTTACACAGTTTATTTCAATTTTATGCCAACTTCGACAGTGTTCATTCTAGCAAAATTCATCTATTTACCCCCTTTTAACTCCACTTTTACAAATATTTTGAAACAAATTAGTATTAGTAGTTATTGTTTTTATTTGGTGCATTTACAGTTAGTTTATATTCCTTTAAGTACATATTGGCAGGCTAAAAACCTAACAGAGGCGTTCTTACAATGCTTTTGTATGTATTTCCTAACCTTGAGTTTGGGGTATTTATTATATCGCACGGTAGAAGTACCTATGATGAAATTAAAAGATAAAATTCTATTAAGTTGAAGAGATTAATAAGGAAAATACACACATTTATAGCTAAACCTTATGTTAGTCGTAAGATCTCAACCGATCAAACCATAAGGTTTCGTGGCATAAGGTTACTAATTAAAAAAGGGGTATTTCATCCGAAATATTTTTATAGTACAATGTTTTTAATTGAATTTCTTGAGAGCGAGAATCTTGAAAATAAGAAACTATTAGAACTTGGAGCTGGCAGTGGACTGATAAGTTTTTTTGCAGAGACCAAAAAACTAGCGTTAGTATTCGCAAGCGAAGTTAGCAAAATAGCAATAGATGGACTCCATTTGAATAAACAATACTTGAAGTCAAAAATTGAAATTATAGAGTCTGATTTGTTTGGTTCTATCCCAAAACAAAGGTTTGATTATATTATCATAAATCCACCTTATTATCCAAAAAACCCAAGCTCTGCTTCTGAATTTGCTTGGTATTGTGGTGAAAATTTCGAATATTTTTATAAACTTTTTTCTCAAATCGGACAATATTTTGACCAAAATTCAAAACTTTTAATGGTTTTGTCTGAAGATTGTAATTTAGAGCAAATTCAAAAAATTGGAATTCAAAATGGGTATATTTTTTCATTACTTGCTAAGAAAAAATACATCTTTGAGGAAAATTATATTTTTGAGATAAGGTGTAATAGAAATGTAATTAATTTGGATTTAAATAGAAATAACAATAAAATAATATCAAAAACTTAGGTAAAAATATTTTTAGACTATCAATGAATAATTCGCTCATTACATATTTAGAGAAGCAAATTTTTACTGTTTTTGATGTGGGGGCGAGAGGCGGGTTTAAAGACCTAAAGGCAATTCATCGATTAGTGAACCTTTATGGGTTCGAACCGGAAGAAAAAAGTTTTGAGGTTTTAATAAAACAAAAACATAATTTTAATCGTACGCAATTTTATCGACTAGCCTTATCAGATGATGAAAATGAACAAAAGTTTAATATTGGTTGGCATAAAGATATGAGTTCGTTTTTGCAACCCGATTTTGATAATTTTGATAGAAATTTTGGATTTATTCCTGATAATGAACGATGGCGAAAATCATTACAGCAAATCGAAACTTCTAATGTTCAATGTACTACTTTTGATAGTTTTTGCCAAAAAAACCATATCAAATCGATTGATTTTGCAAAAATTGATGTCCAAGGATATGAAGATAAAGTTTTGCAGGGAGCAAACAACTTACTTGAAAATCAAAAAATTGGTGTTTTAAAAATTGAAGTGTCGTTTATACCTATTTATCAAAATCAACCACATTTCTCTGAGATTGATATATTGATGCGTACAAGGGGGTATGTTTTACTTGATTTGTTATTTTTTCGAGATGAAATAAACCGTATGAATAATTCCATAAGGAAAGACAAAATCTATGAAAAACCCCGATATTGTCTGGTAGCAGATGCTATTTATTATCCAAAGTGCTTGATAAATTTGAATGAAAGAGAAAAAATTAGAATCGCATTTATTTTGGCTTCAATGGGCTATCTAAGTAATTCGTTCAAAATCCTTGAAAACTATTTTGAAAAAAATGAAATAGAACAGTTTTTTGAAAGTATCAGTCTTCAAAAGTCGCTTCTCGATAAAATTAAACAAAAACTTTGTGTATAATTTACAACAATACATATCTAAATATAAGCTTTATCTTATTCCGACAGTTGTTGTGTGTCTGTATTTTCTATATAAATCGCACAATTTCAATTTGCACGATTTTGGTAATTCATATTTTCCAGCGTTGATGATTTTAGAAGATCAAAACCCCGCCGACCTTGTATTTGATATTTTTCAATTTAATCAGTATGTATGGAAAAAAGGCTATAATAATGTTTTGTTAGATTACTATTTAAACTCACCATTTTGTTCAACTTTCATCCTACCTTTTACAATTTTTAAGAATGCATACTTTGCTAAAACATTTTTTAACAGTATCAGCATCATTTTATTTATATTTTCCCTTGAAATTCTCGCAAAATCAGATCATTCTAAAAAACTAATCTTGTGTTTTCCATTACTTTTTTTAATACCAATTCAAAACAATATTTTATTTGGACAATTCTATTTTATCATCTTTGCATTTACCGTTTTTGCTTATCATTTTTATTCAAAAAATCAGCTTAATTTAGCTTCAGTATTTATAATGAATGCTACTTTTTTAAAGATTTTTCCTTTTTTTTTCGTACTTCCGCTACTAAAAAAGGTCAAATATAGAATTTTAATTGTTTCGATTTTCTGCATAAGTATTTCGATTCTTCTCAATGGATTTTCGTTTTGGTGTAAATATTTATTTGTATTTTTTCCACAAAGCATGCTAAATGATTCGAGTATTGGATTTGAAGTGAATGCACAGTCATTGGATGTTCTTTTTAAACATCTTTTCATTGCAGATGCTTTTCATAATCCAAAACCTATCACCGACAGCCCAACACTATTTTTGATAATGTTATGGCTTTCAAAAAGCATTATTCTGGGTTTGGTAATCAAATACTTTAATACCACTAAAATATCCAGTTGGGAATCTCTTAGCGGCATTATCGTAGCTCTATTTTTATTACAGACTCGAACCCCTACCTACTCATTGATTTTTTGGTTAATCCCTTTGATTTTTTATTTAAATACTCCAAAATTAATCTCTTATAAATTAATTTTTATTGTATTATTAATAATCAGAAGTAACTTGTCTATTTCTTTTATACAAAGTTCATTTGTTTTTTTACAGTTTATCCCATTGATAATCAGTGTTATTTTGGGACTAATGTTTTTTCAGAATTTTATAAAATTCGATTCGTTTAATGAATTGGTTTTTGCTGCAATTATTTTTTGTCCTATTCTCATTAAATCTTTTGCTAAAACTGATACTAGCCAATACGTTTTGGTAAATAAAGGGCAATTTATAACCTACGACTTTGAAGTAAAACAATCCAAAATAATTGCGTATTCCCTTGGTAAGGAAGGAAAAGAGCAAACCGAAATTCAGATCAATGCTTCGTCAATTGATACATTGAGTTGTAAAATTATCAATAATGAGATTTTCTATAAAAATCAAATGATTGATCTCTAAAAAATATGATTCTTAATAAAAGATTATCGACCTTTCCTGTAACTAATTCAGGTGTGGCAAAAGGTCATAGGCTAATTAAATATAAAATCGATCAAGATTTACTAAAATCAAAATTTTTGGCTTTAGAAGGAAAGGGTAGTTTAATAGATTCAAGTTTTCTTCCTGATAAATTTGATTTAATTGATTTGATGTCAAATGGGCAATTACGATATGCTGTGTATGGTTTAGATGGAGTGCTCTTACCTTATTCTTCATCTGATTACGGCATTGCCGGAAAACCAGCAAAATGTATGTGGTGCCATGAGGGAATTATATCACCTTTATTTACTAATAATCAAGAAGTTCCTCATTATATAAAGCCAGCTGAGTTCAGCCAAGAAATGATTCAATTTCAGCAGATTCTCGATGCTTTTCGTAAGTCACAACCGAGTATACTTACCTTCGAGAACCACAAAGACCATACACTTTCAGAAATATTGTATATTAGTTTTATGGAACCTTCGGCTAAAAGATTATCTATGGAATGGAATATTCCTGTTTCGGCTGTAAAATCAAAATTGAAAAATCTCAAAACACACCAACATGGCGAGTTTGAATTTTTAGGGGAGCTTTATGATAGAAATGAAGTGGAAAAGTTTGCTGTGCTTTCTTCTGTTCCTTTTCCAAATTCAGTACGTGAACCAAACGAAAACGAACCTAATATTTTTAAATGATAGCTAAATATCCAATTAAAATAAAAATAATTTATACAGTGGTAGAAATTATTTTTTTGCTGATAATTAAACTGTCAAACTTTTTCTGGCCATTAAAAAGAAATTCTTTTAAAAACGATAAAGTTAAGATTCTTTTGCTTGAACCTTACCAAATGGGTGATGTTATCGCTCTTTCTGTATTATTAAATCCGATTAAAAAAGCATTCCCCAATTCTGATATTCATATACTATGTAAAACAGCTAATTTTTTCGAAAAAGATATCCGAGTGAAGGCACTGCATAGTGTAGATTTTGCTTGGACAACTCATAATGAAAATCGATGGAAGCATATTTTGGGTTGGAAAGGAATGTTAAACGAATTAACTTTTTTAAAAAAAATTGATTTCGATATTGGTATTGAAACACGAGGAGATATTCGTTCACAATTTATTTTGAATTTTCTTGGAGTTCAACAAACCATAGGCTATAACCAAGCTATTACTACTAACCTCAAAAACTTTGGTCTTTTGGTAACACATTCGGTTAATCCTAAATATAAACATCGTTTTGAGTGGAATACTTATCTTCTCACTGCATTAGGTGTGGATGAGAAGTCTCTTTTTCCGCTTCAGTTACCTTCTTTTTATATCGAAAAAACGGCAAAGCAGACTCAAAATTATATTCTTATTCATATTGGTGGTGGTTGGAAGTATAAACTTTGGAGTAATCAAAGGTGGATTTTATTGATTGAAAAATTAATCGAAAAGTACAATTTATTAATTCGTGTAATCGGTGGGTGGAGTGAATCAGAAAATCTCGAATTTATTAAAAATCACTTTGGGGATTCTTCACTTTTAAGTTTTGAAATAACTGACTTTCAGCAGCTTGCAAAAGCTATCTATTTTTCTGAAGTATTTATTTGTATAGATTCTGGGCCTCAAAACTTAGCTTCTTGTATGAATAAAAAATCGATAGTCTTATTTGGACCAGGTCACTCAGAAGCCTTTCGTCCTTATTCCAAGGATAGTAAATTTATTCATAAAATTCAGGGTTTTGATTGTCATCCATGTTTTCAGCAAGTATGCAAGCATTCAGAAGTATCATGTATGACTCAAATTGAAGTTCAAGACGTTTTAGAATTAATTAGTTTTTGATTAAACATTTTTTTGTTGGGTGATTTCAATTTTCAAATGCAATTTTCATATTTTTTTATTTCTATGCGTTCATGTTTTCATTTCGGTACTATGATGAATAGTGTTTTTTAGTAACACTTATTCTTTATATTAAAGATTATAGTTTTGTAACAATTTCTCAATTTTTATTGACGTTACTTCATGCATTTTCTTGTTCAAGCTTTCTTTTCCAATTTTAAAAATACATTGTAATATTGCTCATTTTTTCAAGATTAGTTTTTTTTGCTTGCGGAACTGACAAAAAATGTTGTGGTAAGTAGGGCTTGCTGAAAAAGTACAAGTAATTGACTATTAATAAATTACGATGACTTTTCTGCACATAAATGCAAGGTTTTTTAAACATTTCTTTTATTTTCCTTGCACTTAATATCAATTTTTGTTGAATTAGACTTGATTAATTTCTTTCCGTTATATCAAAAAGAATGTTTTTTTAAAATAGGGCTTGCTGAAAAAGTCATAACTATTTGACTATCAAATATATAGATAGATATTTTATTGTAAATGTGCAAGGATATTCGTATATTTAAATAAAAAACCTTTCAGATGGTCAACTATAAATCTGAGAAACAACTGTCAATATTTGACTTCAAGACTGGCTTCGAAAGCAAATTAGATTCTAACAATAGATGGGTACGCTTATGCTCGTTACTTGATTGGGATAAGCTATCAAGTATTTATCATAAAAGTTTGAGTACGCAAATGGGAGCTAAAGGGATAGATTCGAGAGTTGTCATTGGTGCATTAATTATCAAATACCTCGAACGCAAAGATGACAGAGGCACCATTGTAGCTATCTCGGAAAACCCCTATATGCAATA
>JAIXOL010000082.1 GCA_027486845.1 Cytophagaceae bacterium | reverse complement strand
CATTTTAGTTTTTTTCTCCAAAAATAGACTTTTTTATATTTGTTTAAAACTTTTACCTGTTTACAGTACGTGGATTACAAATCCACTGCTCATTGGTCGAAGATTATAAATCTCGACCAGCGGGGGTGTGAGGGTGGACGCTATTTCGATACGCCGCGCCCAGCAGGTTGTAAAATCGAAAGAGGCTACGAAGGCATCACTTATGACTATTATTGTGAAGGAAATTGTTGGGAAATGTTTTTTAGCCAAGAATTAAATGTTTTTACTGACGTCTATACGAATGGCAACCCTATCAATAACCGACTCATCGCAAAAATTCCTTTCTATAACTCATCTGGAGCTTTGATTGAAATAAAACAACAATCTATTTCGTCGAGTGCTTATCAATATTTAAAACTATTGGCCGAACAAGTGCAAAACAATGGAAGTTTGGTTGATACTCCGCCCGCTGCACTTATTGGAAATATAAAAAATGTCTCGAATCCAAAAGAAATAGTTGCAGGTTTTTTTATGGTTACAGGCGTAAGATATATCAAATACTGGATAGATAGAAAAGACCCTATTGCCCAAAAATTAACTCCAACCGGGCTTCGTGAACAATCAATAAGAGAAGAGCCATTGAGTAATATTGTAGGAAGACCACCCCTCACACCTTGTATTTTAAGTCAAACTCGCACGCCAATCAAGCCAAAAGGATGGCTTAACTGAAATTTTTATGATTTAATTTCAATAAAACATCACGCCAAAAGCTACACAATTTGTGCTTTCATCTCATAAATCCTCCATTAGCAGTTTTTAATTTCTATCTTTCCTTAGAATCATTACATTTGTCAAAAATACATTTATTCAATTCTACTACAGTGATAAACAAAAAAATTACGCTATTAACCATAGCACTAGGCTTATGGGTATGTTCGTGCGTTGAACCCTTCGAGCTTAATATTGAAAGTGCACTAAGAATTTTGACGGTTGATGCCACAATTACTGATACCATTGAGGAGCAAAATATTTCTATTACCGAAACTGTGAACTCTAATGGTTCGGCATATTCTCAACCCATTTTGAAAGCCAAAGTTGAAGTAATTGTTGGTGGAAGTGAACGTTTATTACTTACCGAAAAAGGCCAAGGGATTTATGCCCTTCCAAACACTTTTAGGTTAAAAGCTGGAGTAAACTATAAATTGGTTTTTTCGAAAGCTGATGGTACAAAATATGAATCTACCGAAGACCAAGTAACCAAAGTTCCTGAAATTATTGGAATTAAAGATGAATTTAAAGTCAATGGTATTGAGAAAGGAAATAACTTTTTTGACCCCGCCAATTATATATACCTTGACACTCAAGACCCTGTTGGCGATAAGAATAACTACTTATGGAGCTGGAAACTTTGGGAACGCCAAAATGTATGTGCAACTTGCTACAACGGTCGATATTTTTTAACTCCAATACCTGCACGTTGTCGTGAGGAAAGAGCATTTACGGGTCAAACTTTCGATTACTTTTGCCCAAGCGATTGTTGGGATATTTTAGCCAGCAAAGATTTAAACGTTTTTACTGATATTTATTCAAATGGGCAGCCTATTACTAACCGATTAATTGCCAAAATACCTTACTATAACGTGAGAGGAGCCTTAATCGAAATCAAACAACAGTCGATTTCTCCTGCAGCTTACCGCTATTTTAAACTACTAGCTGACCAAGTTCAAAACAACGGTAGTTTAGTAGACACACCTCCTGCGGCACTCATCGGAAATATTAAAAATCTGACTAATCCGAACGAATCAATTGCAGGGTTTTTTATGGTTGCGAGTGTGCGTACCGTAAGATACTGGATAGATAGAAAAGCAGCTGAAGGTAAAAACATTAATCCAATTGGTTTACTTGACCATCCGCTAAGCCCAGAACCAATGGGAAATGACCTTACACGTCCACCTTTTGCACAATGTGTGTCAAGTCAGACTCGCACTGCAAGCAGACCAAATGGTTGGCTTAACTAAACATTATCATTGATTTTTCTATTCAGCATCTTGTGTTAAATCTCAAAAAATGAAAAATATTTACTTATTATTTACCCTTTTTGTTAGTTTTTCGGTGTCGGCTCAAGTCAATTACCATTTCAGTGGTTATGTACGAGACACCATAGACGGAAAACCGCTGAAAAAAGCATCTATCAATATTGACTTTGGAAAATTTGGTGGATTGACCGATGATAAAGGGCATTTTGATTTATTATTACCTTCGGGCGAACACGCCATCACAATAAAATTTGTGGGTTATCGACCATTACGAGAGGTTATTTATTTACGCAGAGACATGGATAAGAACTATTCCTTGCGATTCGTAGAAAATGAATTAGAAGAAGTAATTGTATCAAGCAAAGGTGCGGAATCAAATATACAACGTCCGCTATTGGGTGTTAATCAATTGAGCATCAAGACACTACGTAAGCTACCTGCAGCAGTTGGTGAAATTGACATTTTGAGAGGTTTACAAATGCTACCAGGAGTAACGAGTGTCGGTGAGGCATCAAATGGTGTAAATATTCGTGGTGGAAGTACCGACCAAAATCTGTTATTACTCGATGATATTCCGATTTTTAATCCAACCCATATGTTTGGACTTTTCACGGCTTTTCCATCAGAAGCCGCTTCGAGTGTAGAGGTTTATAAGGGAAATACACCTGCAAGATTTGGTGGCCGTGCAGCATCTGTAATGGATGTTTCGCTGCAACAACCATCACTCGATAAGTTTAAAATGAGCGGTGGAATAAGTTTTGTTTCAAATCGCCTTACGCTTGATGCTCCAATTATTAAAGATAAACTTGGTATTATGATTTCTGGGCGTGCATCTTACAATGATTTTCTGCTGCCCTTAGTTTCTCCTAAACTTAAAGATATAAAGGCAAATTTTACCGATTTGGTAACGAAAGTTTTTTGGAGAGTCAATAATAAAAATACAGTTACTGCATCTGGGTATTATAGCCAAGATTTTTTCCAAACGAAACTTTTGGGAGCAATTGGAGCTATTAATGCAACCTCTACGCAATATGACTATCGAAGTCAAAGTTTCTCGGCAAGATGGTTTTATGCCATAAATAATAAATTTAATTTACAAACAACCGTCGTATCGGCTGACTATGTTCCCAAAACTTTACTTCCCGAACTCAATTCTTCAAATAAAGTAGAATTGCGGTCAGGAATAAAATATAAGCAACTTAAGAGCAATCTAAACTATTCATCTGATAAACATCGAATAGAAGTTGGAGTTAGTGGTACACGCTACGATATTGACCCAGGTCAGTTGATTCCGGGAACAAGTAAAAGTGTTTTATCAGTGATGACTCCGAAAGAACATGCCCTCGAAACGGCCATTCATGCTGAAGACGAGATTACATTATCATCAAAAGCAACAATTTCAGTTGGAGCCAGATATTCTCAGTTTTTTGCTTTAGGAGCAGGATCTGTGCAAACATACGCAGAAGGTGAGCCAAGGGATGCTTTTTCAGCAAGAGATACACTTATTTATGGAAAAGGACAAATAATGAAATCTTATGGTGGCGTAGAACCTCGTTTGGGTATAAAATATTCATTGAGCGAGCGGACTTCAGTAAAATTGGGATATAATTTGATGCGTCAGTATATGCAGGTTGTAACCAATACAACTACTCCACTACCTACTTCACGCTGGAAAAGTTCGGACTTGCACATTAAGCCGCAAGTCAGTACATTGATTTCGGGAGGGCTTTTTCATAACCTAAGAGGAAATATTTATGAATTGTCGTTAGAAGCCTATTATCGACTTACAAATAATATTATTGACTACAAACCTGGAGCCGATTTCTTGTTAGATAGACATCCAGAAACCCAACTTTTACAAGGAAAAAATCGCTCTTATGGTCTTGAATTGATGTTTTCTAAGAAAAAGGGTGAAACCACAGGTTGGATAAATTATACGTATTCTCGCTCAATGAATAAAGTTAGTGAAGGAAGTGGTTTTGGCGAACAAATAAACTTTGGCAATTGGTATTCGGCCAATTATGACCGCCCACACTCTTTCAATGCTTCATTGATTATAAATCAAGGCACACACCATGATTTTTCATTTAATTTTTCATATAGTACAGGTCGCCCTTATACTTTACCCGAAGGTTTTATTGTGTATCAGGCACGTAGCTATCCGTATTATGGTGTGCGAAATAATGCTCGCTTACCTGATTATCACCGCCTTGATTTTGCGTGGAATATCTACCAACCGGGTATGAAAGACAAACGTTTTAAGAGTCATTTTACATTTACGATATTTAATGTTTATGGCAAGAAAAACGCTTATTCGGTTTTTGTACGTAGCACAGGAACTGCCATTAGCACTTATAAATTAGTGGTTTTTGGTTCGCCGATTCCGTCTTTGTCTTATAATTTTAAATTCTGATAATTTTGGGGGGCTTATGCGATAAGCCCCCTACTAATTAAAACTCAACATAGGGCAATATTTTCAATATTGTGGCTTCGTCCAAAATTTTAATTTGCTTCAAATCTTCTGAATTTTTAAACGCTCCATGCTGTTCACGATAAGCAATAATTGCTTTCGCTTGAAAATATTTTATATAAGGATGTCGAAACTCAGAAAGGCTTAATTGATTGATTTTTAGCTTTTTAACTCCATCTTTCAGAAAACCATATTTTAATATTTCTTCAACTGTTTCGGGTGGAAGCCCGTAAGTTTCTCCGATTTGTTCGGCATTGGCAAAACCTCCCAACATATCTCTGAATTTGATGATTCGTTTAGCATATCCTGAACCAATGCCTTTGATTTTCATAAAATCAGTCGTATCACCAGTATTCAAATCGAAACGAATGGGCTGTTTCGTATTTGTTTTGGCATTTATTGGTTTGTTTTCTACTGTCTTATCTTCACTTGAAGAACTTGAAGCGACAGTCGCCACAGTTCGCTCCACATTGGTGGCTTCGGCTTGCGGTGTGCGTAACGATTCATCATCGGCCGATGGCAAAGTAATATAAGGTTCTAAACGCTCAAAAGTATCAGGAAGAATTCCATAAATTTTGGCAAAATCTTCTTTTTTTCTAAATTTCCCTCCTTTATTACGGTATTTTTCGATGCGTTCGGCTATAAATTTGGGTAAACCCAATGCTTCAAATTGAGCAACAGAAGTAGTATTTGGGTCAAAATTGAAGTTTTTATAGGCTTTTTTATTGGAATCATACTTTTCATATTTTTGTCCATAATTCGATTGATTTCCGTAATTCAGTTTTCGACTATCTAACGAAACGGTCAGGCTATCCAACATTTTTGGCGAGGAAATGACTAAATTTTGTGGTTTCTGACTAAAAAACCAATCAGCACCAAACATCAATACAATTATAAAAATAATGATTCCGAAGATTACGATTACGCCTTTTGCTTCGGCAGGCGACATTGATAGGAGATTACGGACGAAAGTCGTGAGTTTTTTCATTGATAAATCAGCAAAATTTGAATTATTGGCAAAATTTAAGATATAGGCAAAGTATTTGCAAGGATTTCGTTAATTTTGTGATGAAAATTTATTCAAAAGATAAAAATCAGAAGTCTTTAAGTTAAAAAATACCATATAAGTTATCATAATGAGTCAACCAACCGCAGCTCCTTCAACGGGAACGCCCGCCGCAAGTCTTCAAGACATAATTAGCCATGCAAAAGAATATGGCTTCGTGTTTCCTTCGTCCGAAATTTATGATGGACTTCAAGCCGTTTACGACTATGGTCAGAATGGTGTTGAACTAAAAAACAACCTAAAACAGGCATGGTGGAAAGCCATGACTCAACTTCATGATAATATTGTTGGGATAGATGCCGCTATTTTTATGCACCCGCTTACATGGAAAGCGTCGGGTCACGTAGATGGTTTCAACGACCCAATGATTGATAATAAAGATAGTAAAAAACGCTACCGTGCCGACCAACTTTTAGAAGGTAAAGCTGAAGAATATACCAAAGCTGGCGACGCTGAAAAAGCACAAAATTTACTCAATGAAATGGGTAGATTGTTGGGTGCAGAAGATTTGGATGGCGTAAGAAACTTAATCATTGCCGAAAATATCGTTTGTCCAATCTCTAAATCATTGAATTGGACAGAAGTTCGTCAATTTAACCTCATGTTTTCGACCCAAGTTGGTTCGGTTGCCGAAGACTCAAGCCTAATTTATTTACGTCCAGAAACTGCACAAGGGATTTTTGTAAATTTCTTGAATGTACAAAAAAGTGGACGGATGAAAGTGCCATTCGGTATTGCCCAAATTGGAAAGGCATTCAGAAATGAAATTGTGGCTCGTCAGTTTATTTTCCGTATGCGTGAGTTTGAACAAATGGAAATGCAGTTTTTCATTCGTCCTGACACATCTACGCAATGGTATAATAATTGGAAAGAAACTCGTTTGAAATTCCATAAGGCGATTGGACTTCCTGCCGAAAAACTAAAATATCACGACCATGAAAAATTGGCACACTACGCAAGTGCTGCCGTTGATATCGAGTATGAATTTCCTTTCGGATTTAGAGAAATGGAAGGTATTCACGCCCGTGGAGATTTCGATTTGAGAAATCACCAAGAATTATCGAAGAAAAAACAGCAATATTTTGATGCTGAACTTGATGAAAATGGCAAACCTTATGGAAATTATATTCCTTATGTGGTGGAAACTTCGGTAGGTGCTGACCGTTTATTTTTGGCTACTTTCTGCAATGCTTTCACGAAAGAAACGATTCCGAGCAACGAAGAAGGCAAGGAAGATAAAGAAAGAACTTATTTGAAGCTTCACCCAGCATTAGCACCTATTAAGGCTGCGGTATTGCCATTAGTGAAAAAAGATGGTTTGGCCGAAAAAGGTGAAGCGATTGCCAATTCATTAAAATCTTCGTTCCGCACAGTTTATGACGATGGTGGAGCAATTGGTAAACGTTATACTCGCCAAGATTTAATCGGAACACCATTTTGTATTGCGGTTGATTACCAAACAATGGAAGACGATACCGTAACGATTCGCCACCGTGATTCTATGACCCAAGAGCGTGTATCGATTTCAGAATTGAAAGAAAAAATTGGTTATGCGGTGAGTATGGAGAGAATTTTAGAAGCGATTTGAGTTTAATAAAATAATTTTTATGACTATATTCACTTCTTCAAATCAAAGTTTATGAAAGAGATAGTTTTTAAAGTCGAAGAAGACACCGAAGATGGTGGATATGTAGCAGAGGCTTATACTTCTGATAATGAGCATATTATAACTCAAGGTGAAACAATTGATGAACTAAAATATATGATTAAAAATGCTCTAGAATGTCATTTCGATAATCCACTTGAGATGCCTCATAAAGTAATTATGCAATTTATTAGGCAAGAAGTTTTTGCTTTTTGAGTATGATTCCAAAAGATTTAACAGGCAAAGAACTTATCAAACTTTTAAGACAATTTGGCTATGAAGTCGTGCGTCAGAATGGAAGTCATGTAAGAATTCAAACCAATGAAAAAGGCAGGCATTCTGAGACTATCCCTAACCATAATCCTTTAAAAGCAGGAACGCTTAGGCAAATTCTAAAGAATATAGCATTACACCTTGAATTAAGTTTGGATGATTTAGAAGATAGATTATTTTAGCTTATAAATACAAAACGGCTAAGAATTAAAATTTCTTAGCCGTTTTTTTCAATTCAAATCTTCCGTATTTGTGGCATCATACACTGATTTTATAGCAGCCATTTCTTTTACCAAAAAAGTTTGCAATTGTTCATTAAAATCTTTTTGATCTTCTTCCGAAAGACTATCATATAATTCCTTCAGTTCTTGATTAATTGCCAGTTTTTCTGCTTCTGTTTCAGCATTCATTCCTCGTACATGATATGCTTTCAAATTAAAATTCTTCATTCTTCAATTCTTTGATTTCGACTTGCAAAATTAATACAAATTTGCACAGAAACCTTTTTTCGACAAATGAAAAAACTGACACCCTGAAAAGTTTTTACTATTTTCTCTTAAACTAATAATCAAGGATTTACAACCACTTTCTGCACACATTTTTTACCATCTTCCCCAATTACGACCACAAAATGAATACCTTTGCTTAAATGTATATCAGGACGAATCTTAATAATTTGAGCTTCGTTTTTGATCAAGCTGAACGGGAATTTCTGTCCACGCATATCAAAAAGTTTGATTTCTTTTTCTTTGATATTTCTCAAGTATAGATTTATCTCGTCTCCTTTTGCCCAATGATTCGTGAATACTGAACAAACTGGGTCTTTATCTGTGAAATTCACCTCAATAGTATCAAGATATTTCTTTATTCCATCTTTGTCAATGTAAACTAAACGATAACAATTTTTACCCGCAAGTGGTTGAAAATCAATATATTCATAAATACTACTCATGCTATTGGCTTTGACCTCACTGATATTAGTAAAGTCTTTACAATCCGAACTGCGTTCTACAATATATTTTTCGGCTTTTATTTCATATTTGCTTTGCCAATTGAGTTGTACAGTTTGGTTTTCAGTTTCTTTACCGCTTAATATGATTTCAGCAAAATTATTAGCAGTTACACCATTTTCTGAAAACTCGTTTACATCAAATTGTAGATAAAAGAAGTCTTTAGCTATTTGATTGCCTTTTACGTTTTTATAAATCACTGAGCTTTCACCTGCTGCAAAATTATCGTTATTCTCGAACCCACAATCTTCACTGATACCATTATAATGCACGATATTGAAGTCATTAATTGTTAGATTTGGTAGATTTGTTGCAGTTTTATATTCGTTCAACTCATCATTTAAGTAATATATTCTCAACGAAACTGGCTTATCAAACTCATTTATTAAAGAACTCTGAAAATCAACATAACGAGACATCAATTTGGTATCGTTTTGGGTTTGAGGAATGGCCGCACTTCCTCTTCCATAATGGCGAATCGAAATAGAAACCTTGCCTAAATTCTGACCATTCGAATTGACCGACGCATACAAACGTCCTGTTTTATCATATAAATCAAACCATTGATTTCCCTTTACACTATCGGCCGAAACTTGCAAACAATTATTAAAATTGCTTTCAAAATTGGCAATGCATGGAGCAACCAAAACTTTTAGCAGTGCTCGTTCACTTTCGCAACCTGCTATGTTTTTTGTTGTAGCAAAATAAGTGACTTCACCATCAAGTTTTGTACTTGGTTTAGGTGTTTGTGCAAAGGCTTCCTTTGCAGTTTGTGAAGCATACCAAAGTACTTTATTTTGCGGTGAAGTAGTAGCTACAAGTGTGAGACTTGGAGCGTTTCGACAATAAGATAAATCGTTTGTGATTGGTTTTTCGGGAATTTCAGAAACCATAATATCAAAAGACTTTCGCTCACTTTCACAGCCAAAAGCGTTTATTTGACTAACATAAAAAGTTGTTTTGCCAATTTTAGTAACATCAATTTTAGGAGTAAAATTATCAGCCGTAGAATCAGTTACTGATTTATACCAAAGCAAAGAATTGATGTAGGCAACTCCCTTTGTAACATCAAAAGGCACATTCAAACAAGCATTTTGATTGACTGCTTGCGGAGCAGTCGGCGTTGGTTTTTTTTCTACTTTCAAATCATCAGTGGTTCGACTACAAGTAATGTTTTTATCAACAATAAAAGTAATTTTTCCTCGATAAGTACCAATTTCATTGATAATCGCAACTCCAATGGCATTCGTAGGAATATCGATGTATGTGCTTCCTATTTTTTTCTGCCATTGATATTCTACCACATTGCCAGATATAGTTAGACTGTTAAACGATAGTTTACTTGCTTTCCCTTCGCAAAGACTCATCGTTGCCATTGTTCCAACAATTTGGTTTACCGTCAGAGTTACTTCATCTGAAATTACAGTATTTCTATCATCTTTGATGAGACAACGATATTTGCTTAAATTTGGATTATTACCATCTCCAATATTAGCAATTTTAAGTATATTAGCATTTTCACCATTCAAATCTATGAAATTTTTATCGTTAGGTTTCTGACGTTGCCATTGGTAAGTAAATATGTTTGGAGCAATGGCTGAAACGCTAAAAGTCACTAAATTGCCCTCACAATCCGCTTGTGGAAGGGGTTGTTTGATAAACTTCAAATTTGGAATAATGGTTGCCGTAATAACCGTGCGAGGCCCAACGCATCCAAAAGCAGATACCTGAGCCACATATCGAGTATAAGTTCCTGCTGCCGAGAATGTGGGTGCTGTTGTTGAAAATGTTGAGATTGTCGGTGAAGTGTACCAGCGTAAAACTTTGTTTTCGAAAGAATTTCCTTCAGCTGAGAAAGTCAATATATTTCCTTCATTTACACTAATTGGCGTTGTGTTTTTTGGAGCTGTGGGCGTAGTACCAATTTCAATATTTATGGTGGCACGTGGGCCTTCACAACCTTCATCAGTTCGGTCAGAAACATAATATTTTAAAAATCCAGCAATATTCGTATTTGGAATTGGAGCAATTGTATTGCCTGTACCTCCTGTTTCTTGCGAATACCAAACAAGATTTTGAATTGGGCTATCAACTTTCAATCTTACAGCATTTGCATTTTGACAATAAAATACACTAGAAACTGCTGGTGCTGGCGGAAAACCACTAACAATAAGCTTGGCATCATCAGTTGATTCGGTACACTCAAAACCTTGCGTATTGAATTTTACTAAGCAACGATAAAAAACTCCTTGCTCATAAGTAGCATTTGTGAATTTTAATGAACTTTTATTACTTCCAGAGATACCATTTCCATCAACTAAGTTTGTCCAAACACCGATTGTTCCAGCTCGAGTTTGCCATTGATAATTTACAACATTTCCTTTAATATTATAAAAATTTTGTAAGTTAAATTCATTGTTTCCTCCCACACATATTCCCAAATTTGGCAATGAGCCTTCCAATGAGTTTACCGTTAATGTTGAGATTTCGGAAGTTATAAACTGTTTATCATTACCCACTATACAACGATATTGTGTTTGGTCGGGATTATTGACGTCACCAACATTTGAAACAGCCATTGTGCGAGCATACCATCCTCTGATTCCATTTCCTTCTTCAACTAAATTGACAAAATCAGGTTCATTTGGGCGTTTTCGCTGCCATTGATAAGTAAATACAGGGTTTGGACCAACGGCAACAAGGCCAAGAAACACAGAATTTCCTTTACAATCTACTTGATTGGTTGGTTGTTGAGAAATGTGAAAATAATCTAAAACCTTTGCAATAATTGGTAATCTGACACTTTCACAACCTGTAATTGGGTCAGTTTGAGTTACCCAATATGAATATGTACCAACCGCTGTAAATGATGGGGAAGTTGTGGTAGCTATTCCGCCAGACGCTTTGTTATACCAAATTAAATTTGCATTTGAAACTGAAGTTTTTGCTGCAAAAACTAATGTTGATGGAGTTATAACGTCATAAGTAATAATTTCGGGTTGAGGCGTTTCATTTACAGAAACGATAAAAGGTTCTGAAGTAACATTAAAACCACATTGTGTTGATGTACAACTAACAGTATATGAAGTATTTATTGTGGGCGAAACAGTTATTGAAGCCATTGAAAGCCCGTTCGACCAAGCAATGATACCATCACAATTATTGGCGGTGAGTTTTGTGTCTCTACCTTTACAAATCAAATTTGTCCCCGTAATTGTTGGCGTTGAAGCCACCAAAACAGTAAGTTTTGCTCCATTTGAATCATTTTCAGTTGTATATCTTGTGCAGGTTGATTCGCTAGCCGTCAAATTTATTTTGCAACGATAATACTGCTCATCAGCGTTGGATGCATCATTGATTATTAATGTAGTCGTTGTTGCTCCTACAATATCATTCCATATACCAGATATTCCAAGTCTTCTTTGCCATTGGTAGCTTTGGATATTACCTGAAAAAAACATATTTGCTAAATTGAAACTTACATTTCCACCATCACAAATAGTTTGGTCGGCAAGGCTTCCTGTAGCCGAATTTACAGTAAGTACAGCAACGGTTGAAGTTACACTACAACTTTGGTTTGAAAGCACAACGCGGTATTCTGTTTGGTTAGGGTCGATTGAACTACCGATATTGCTAATTTTTAAGGTATTAGAAATGGCATTATCGATATTGGTAAAAGTTCCATTTGGAACTTTTCTTTGCCATTGATAAGAAGTAGCAGATGAAGCTGTAACCGAGAATGTCACTGAATTTCCGTTACAATCAACTTCGTTTTTGGGTTGAGTTGTGATATTTGGAAAAGAATTAACAGTTATAGAAATTTTATTACTGCTACTACTTGTACAAGTGCCATCAAAACAAATGGCTGTATAATCCGTTGAAAGTGAAGGATTTACACTAATTAAATTACCAGTTACTCCGTTACTCCATTTTACCGTACCTAAGCAGTTTGAGGCAAGAAGATTAGTAGCTTGTCCAGTACAAATTGTGGCAGTTCCACTGATTACTGGTGGTGCAACTGGAATTCCTCCCGTAGATAATTTAACCGTGCTCGAACTACTTTTTGCACTCAAACAACTATTAAGTGAACAAGTAGCAGAATATGTTCCAGCTTCTGAAACGGATAAAGTACTGCCAGTTTGACCGACATTCCATATAACAATTCCACCACATCCGCTCGCTGTTAAAGTAGTTGATTGAGTTGGACAAATAATTACTGAAATAGGTGTGATTGTTGGCGTATTTAGATTTGGATTAATTATTACTTTCACTAAGCTCGATATTGCTTGATTACAAGAACCAGAACCTGTGCCACTACAAGCGTAAATTGCTCGATAATATTTTATGATAGATACTGATGTGGTGTTTGTTACTGTTGAAGAAAAACTCAATCCTCCTAATTGTTCATTGGTGAATATTCCTGACAGCGAGTTAGATGATTGCCATGTTGGCGTACATGTTCCCGAACCACCTATTATTGTTGCTTCCAAATTTAGTACTCCTGACGAACAAATTGTACGGTCAGTGGCATCAGTAATCGTAATCTGTGGGTCAGGTACGATTTGAATTTGATGAACATTTGACGAAATCGCTTCCGCTCCACAAGCATCTGTTACTTTTCTCCGATAAAACGTTGTTTGATTTAAAGCGGGTGGGTCATACGTTGTTAAATTTGCACCCGATATATCGGTAAAATTAATATTGTCGGTCGATGATTGCCATTGATAAACATAATCAGACTTGCCACCGCTAGCCAAATTTACGCTCGATATCACTCCAGCATTATAACCAAAACAATTGAATGTGCTTGACGATGTTTCTATACTTCCACCCAATAATGCTGGCAAAATATTTACATTAAAAGTTTGACTTTTTTTACATCCCATCGAACCGATTTTTAATGTTAATGTAAAACCAAATGTTCCTGCTTGACCACTTGGAATACTTACAAAAATCGGTGATGCACCTAAACTTGCATCAATAACACTCGTAAAACCCGCCATTGTTGAGGTTAAACTATATTTATCAGGACTGCCCAAAGTTGAGTTGTATGGCAAAATAAAACTCGTAGCTGAACTACACAAATTTGCCACACTTCCAAGTGTAAAATCAATGCTTGGAGCTACCGTAACAACAACTGCCTCACTGTTTAAACTTATACAACCATTCGTATGACAAACTGCTGTGTAAGATGTTGTT
>JAIXOL010000048.1 GCA_027486845.1 Cytophagaceae bacterium | reverse complement strand
GCACTTCAGAATAGTAGTTTGTAAGTTTGTTTTTGGGGGATTCATAAATTGATCTTTGATTCGTAAAACAAATATATCAGTTTTTTGAATCCCCATCTTTTTTTATGAACAAACCCTGAGAGGCTCTTTTAGCTAAAAATTTATGAACTTTATTATTTAATACGTGTTTTTACTATACTGAAGGCTTTTTGTTTTTCTTCTAGTGCGATATGTGCATTTTCTTGATCTTGCTTATTAATAATTTGGTCTTTCAAAAGCTTTTCTAGTTCTATTCTGTTTTCTTCAATCTCCTTTAGGAGTTTTTCTTTCTCCCGTTTGTTTTTTTCAATGTCACGAGCTAGTTTATCGCCTGTTTTGTTTACACGATCTAGGTTTTTTTGTGATTCTTCAGTATCACGTTCAGCCAACCTTACATCTTCATTTTGCATTGCAAATGCATGAAAATCTTTTAAGAGTTTTTCCACACCTATAAAAGAATTACTGCTTTCCGAAACCGTATTTCCACCAACCTCATCAAAAGATGCAAAAATTTTGGTTTTTACTTTTTGGTCAGAAGTTACCTTGGTCATCAAATTGATTGGGTAAGGCGAAATACCTGAAATATTTGCTGCCGCTATATTAAAAACTTCTCTACTTTGTGCCACTCCACCATATTTTGAAATAAAGAGCGACCAATCTTTTTCGATAAATTTCTTTTCGATATTGAGGGTCATATAAAAACCATCTTTGCGGTCTTTGCCGAAAACCTCAGAACCACTCAAAATCGTTTGAGCGAAACCAGCAAAACTAACTACCAACAAAATGCTTGTCAAAAGTACTTTTCTCATAATTATAATAATTTTTAATTGTCTGTTTAAGACGCTGTGTTTATGATATTGTAACAAAATATTTCTACAAAAAATTACGCATGCTCTACTTTCCTGCAAATCAATATAATCTTTTGTTTTTCGTTGTTTTCGGTCGCAAATAAATAGTATTCTCCGCCATCTTGCACTCCCAATTTCTTTTTTATTTCATCGGGCTTCATCGGGAAATTCCGAGTACTGATATTTGCTTTTGGGGTCGGTAATTTCGACAAAATTTCTTTCTTATCAAATTTACAGACCGATTCACAGATAAAACTTCGACCTGCAAAGTTTTTTAACCATTTATCTGAAGTATATAAATGGCTATTTGGGGCAAGTTTTGCTAAGTCGTATTGAGCAGAAACACTTTTGAATGCTCCAGCTTTCAAAATAGCTGCATTTGGTTCATAGATAAAAGTATTTGGTTGTGAGTACTTTACGATATTTTTTTCTTCGTCTTTGTAGTTAAACTCAAATGCTTGTATTCCATTATTTGATGTAAAATTGATGCAGTGAATATTTATCTTATCAATTATGGATAATTTTTTACTATTACCTACAAAAAGTAACTCTTTTACTTCATTTTCAAGGGCGACAATATGCACTTCCGAAATATTTTGTATCTGCTCAATTGCCAACTTAATATCAAGCATCGGCGAAAATTTTACCATAAAATTGGGTAGTAAATGCTTAATTTCTAGAAGATTTGGTTCACAATCTTCAATCTTAAAAACTTTATTTTTTGCATTATCTCGGCGGTGAGGGTCAATGTAGAAATTAGTAATTGTTTGATGCGAAACGCCGTCCGTTGTTGATTGGGTAAATTTTGCAGAGTTTTCGTTCACAACTTCAATATTATTTTGTTCCAAAATATCAAAATTATATTTCGCTACTAGGGCTAAAGCGGTGTTTTGCTCAATATAAATTACGGAATTGGTCACTTTTGCTAAAGCCCAGCTATCGAGGCCCATACCACCCGTGAGGTCAACACATTTATTATCACCAAAATTTCTTATAAAAACATCTGCTTTATATTTAGCTGTGATTTCGGAAGAAGCCTGCTCGACGGAAAGTGGAGGAGGAAAGATTACATGTTGATTGGCAAACCAAGATGGTAGCTTATATTTAGCTTTTTGTCGAGCCAACCATTGGTCCGCTACCAAACGCAATAGCTCGGCATCTAATTTTTTTGGATTCTTTAATATATATTTCTGAATCTCATTTTCTTGTATTTGCAGAGCAATCAAATTGGCCTGTTTTAGTTTCTCTAACATTGTTTGTTTAAATGAAAATAATTTCATTCATGATTCTTAATTCTCCATTCTAATATTCTAAATTTGTTCCATTAGAAACCACAATATTATGCTTAGTTTTTGGGAAAAAGATGTTTTTTTGAAAAAATATGATGTAATAATCATAGGTGCTGGTTTTTCGGGACTTTGGTTGGCTTATTTTCTGAAAAAATATCAACCGAAAATAGAAATTGCCATCCTTGAAGCTGGAACCTTGCCAACTGGAGCAAGCACCAAAAATGCGGGTTTTTCGTGTTTTGGAAGTCCATCTGAACTGCTCGAAAATATCGAAGTCATGGGTATCGACCATGCTATGTTTTGGTCTGAAAAACGATACAAAGGCATCAATATGATTCGGCAATGTTTTGGTTCGGAGGTTGAGTTCGATGATTGTGGTGGAACAGAATTGTTTGATGATAAAATACTTTTTGAAGAAACAAAAGAGCAGCTAAGTACATTAAATCATTCAATAAAAAGTATTGTTGGTAACGATAATCACTTTTTTTTAGATGAGCATATTATTCAAAATGCTGGATTTTCGGGTTTTCAGTATGCTATAAAAAATTCTGTTGAAGGTTCAATTCATAGTGGTAAACTCATCAATATAATGACCGAAACATTGCATGCGATGAAAGTCAGAATCTTTAATGGTGTAAAAGTGCAAAGATTTGATAATGAGCTAGATAGTATGAAAGTTTATGCTGAAAATGGACTCATTTTTGAAGCCCGACATTTAAGTATTACTACCAATGCCTTCACGAAACAACTTTTACCAGAAGTTGATTTGTATCCTGGACGTGGACAAGTTTTGATTACCGAACCAATCGAAGGTTTAAATTGGCGAGGAACGTTTCATTTCGATAAAGGCTATTATTATTTCCGAAATTACCGAAATAGGATACTGTTTGGAGGAGGTAGAAACTTAGATTTTAAGACCGAGAATACTGATGAGTTTGCTTTAACCGAATTAGTTCAAAACAAATTAGAGCAACTTTTATATGAAAACATTATTCCGGAACATAAAAACATTAGAATAGACCAGCGATGGAGTGGAATTATGGCCTTTGATGAAACTAAAACACCTTTAAGCAAATGTTTAAATAATCGACTTTCGTTAAGTGTTAGAATGAACGGAATGGGAGTGGCCTTAGCCCCGACTCTTTCAGAAAGTTTGGCGAATGAGATATTAACGATTTTATGATTTTTTATTTGATTAAAAGTATAAAATTGTAATGATTTACATTTATTTTATGAAAATTTATTGATATTGAATTAATGATTTATCTTTGAAAAAATCTATACAGAAAGTTAGTTAACCTCTTATAAGGGGTTATTTTTTTAAGGTTTGGACTATATACTTGAAACCATTTTTATATTATCGGAGTTTTATATTACTTTTACATTAGTATTTCTAATAGGTACTATAAAAATAGTTTATAGATATGTTTCAGAGAATCTTGGTATTGATGCTACTTATTACGGTCGAATTCTCGACGGTATTAAATTGCGTTACCAGTTTCAAACCAAACATTGAAGTACAGGATATTGAAGACTGTAATGAAAATGAGGATTTCTCTAAAGATAATTTGATAGAGAAGTTTTTTCTTTCAGCTCCTTCATTTATGTTTAATGTAAATGATTTTTTAGTAAAAAATACAGTATTCGATTCTGTAGCTATCAATTTTTCAAATCCGTTTCAAACAATAGATTCTCCTCCCCCGAAGGTCTAAATATCTTCTTTTTATAATTTCTTCAATCATTTGCTTTTGTGCTTTTTCGACTTAAAATAAGTCGAATGAAAGTCTATGTTTTATTACGATTCTGAACTTTTATTGATATATTAAACTATTTGTAGTTAATAAATCCCTCCTATGAAAATATTTAATTTTAATTACCTCAAATCTGATTTCTCGTCGGGTTTAGTGGTTTTTTTGGTCGCTTTACCACTATGCTTAGGGGTAGCTTTGGCATCTGGAGCACCACTTATTTCGGGAATCATCGCAGGAGTAGTTGGTGGTATAGTTGTTGGCTTGATAAGCGGCTCACAACTGGGCGTGAGTGGGCCTGCAGCTGGTCTTACAGTAACTGTGCTTACTTCTATCGCTGAACTTAAAGCTTATGATACATTTTTATTGGCTGTCGTATTGGCGGGTGTAATTCAAATAATCTTGGGCCTATTAAAAGCCGGAGTAATTGGTTATTATTTTCCATCTTCAGTAATAAAAGGTATGCTTACCGCTATTGGAATAATTATTATTTTAAAGCAAATTCCGCATGCAATGGGAATTGATTTAGATTACGAGGGTGACGAAAGTTTCTTCCAACGTGATGGTCAAAATACATTTTCGGAATTAGGACGAATAACAGAACTATTCAATGAAGGAGCGTTAGTTATTGGTCTTATCTCGTTGGGTATCATGATTTTGTGGGAGCAGCCTTTTATCAAACGTAATACTTTCCTTGGAATGATTCCTGGAGCTTTGATGGCAGTGATTTCTGGAATAGTTTTAAACAGTGGTCTTACGTTTTTGCCTGTGTTCTTTCATCTCGAAAGCAATCATTTAGTTTCTTTGCCAATAACCAATTCGGTGAACGATTTTGTGAATCTCTTTCAGATGCCAAATTTTTCAGCAGTCACAAATCCCGCGGTATGGAGAATTGCGGTCGTAATTGCTATTATTGCGAGCCTTGAAACACTGTTGAGTGTGGAAGCAACTGATAAACTTGACCCAGATTCGAGAATTACGCCAACAAATCGTGAGTTATTGGCACAAGGAGCGGGTAATGTGGTTTCTGGTTTTTTAGGTGGAATTCCACTTACGCAAGTAATTGTGAGGAGTTCTGCAAATATTCAAGCGGGCGGAAAAACAAACTTGGCAACGATTTTTCATGGACTAATTTTGTTAGTTTGTACACTTGCCATTCCAACTATTCTTAATCAAATTCCATTGGCTTCCTTGGCGATTGTATTGATTATGGTTGGTTATAAATTGGCAAAGCCTTCAATTTTTAAAGAAGTTTTCAACGAAGGTCAAGATCAATTTGTGCCTTTTTTGGTTACTGTGGTTGCCGTTGTATTTACTGATTTATTGAAAGGAATAGGTATTGGTGTATTTGTGGCAATGCTTTACATTTTATATACTAATTATAAAGGCTCAATGTCGTTTATGCGTGATGGAAAAAATGTTTTGATTCAATTTAATAAAGATATCTTCTATTTCAATAAGTCAGAATTAAAACAAAAATTACTTTCGCTTCAAGAAGGTGACTATCTTTTTGTGGACGGTGAAAAGGCATCATTCATTGATCATGATATATTTTTGACCTTAGAAGAGTTTCAAAAAGAAGTAAAAAATCGAAATATTACTGTTGAATTTAAAGGAATTTCAAGAAAAAAAATAAACTATAGAAAAAGCAATGCAATCGTATCAAAAACTCTTATTGGCGAATAAAGCCTGGGCTGCCGAAAAACTTCGTGTCGATGAAGGATATTTTGAAGAATTAGCTTCACATCAAAATCCTGAGTTTTTGTGGATTGGTTGTGCTGATAGCCGTGTACCCGCTGACCAAGTAACTGGCACACAACCAGGAGATATTTTCGTGCACCGCAATGTAGCCAACTTGGTGGTACATACCGATATTAATATGTTAAGCGTGCTACAATATGCCGTTGAAGTACTTAAAGTAAAGCACATTTTAGTGGTTGGACATTATAATTGTGGTGGTGTAAAAGCCTCGATGGATAATAAAGATTATGGACTCATCAATAAATGGCTCCGAAACATTAAAGACGTAAATGTAAAACATCACGAAGAACTAAGCAAAATTAACGATTTTCAAGAAAAATTTGATAGATTGGTTGAGTTGAACGTAACCGAGCAAGTCCGTAATTTGGCCAAAACTACTATCGTTCAGAAAGCTTGGGCTGAGGGCGAATATCCACACTTACACGGTTGGGTGCTCGACTTGAAAACTGGATTAATGAAAACCATCATGGAGATTTTACCTGATGATTTAAACTCTATAGAAGAGGTTTATCGTTATGAGGTAAAATTGCCACAAGGTGATTTGTCGGAAGTTATACATTAAATATCGACTTTAAGGTTAAAATAGGAGCTATCAATATTTTTTGGTAGCTCTTTTTTTGCGGCTTGTAAATAAATTTATTACTCTTAGAATTAAATAATTTCTTGAAACAATCTATATTTCCTAAAAAAGTATAACTTTGCTAAAAATATATAGATGAAATGAGCCTACCAAACTGCCCACAATGTGATTCGATTAACATCTCTCGCAACGGTATTATCAAAGAGCGTCAACGTTTTAAGTGTAAAGATTGTGGCTATAATTTCACCGTTGAAAAGATGGGCAAAAGTATCGAAAGTTACTATGTGATTAAAGCACTTCAGTTGTATATCGAAGGCGTGAGTTATCGAGAAATTGAGCGTTTATTGGGTGTAAGCCATGTCTCTGTAATGAATTGGGTGAAAAAATACCAAGTTAAGATTCCGAAACAGACACTTTATCACCCGACTTATAAGGTGATGAACCATAAGGAATTAACTGAGTTTTATGCCAATCGAGATAACCTCAAAGGAGCAGGAATGGTCGTTACCGAACTAGGAGATAAGTTTATGCTAATCAAGTGGGAAAGGTTTAAGAAATAGATAGATTATTTTTTAGAAATAATTAAAAAGAAATAAAAAACATAAGTAAAGTTCAGTTTAATTGTGGCTATTTTTAAAGCATTTTATTTTTCAATGTTTAAATCATCGAATGATTAGACAATTTTATCAACCCCAAAAATTATATTAAAACCTTTTAAAAAAAAGATTATGTCTGAAAGTAAAAAAAGCTCAATGTTCTCGATAATTGGAGCATCTTCGGTAGGAACGATGATTGAGTGGTATGATTTCTATATCTTCGGCAGTTTGGCTACAATTATATCTACAAAATTCTTTCCAGCTGGGCCAGGAAGTGAAACGCTTTCGTTTCTTTCAACCTTAGCAACTTTTGCTGCTGGTTTTGTTGTTCGTCCATTTGGGGCATTGTTCTTTGGTCGTTTGGGTGACCTAATTGGCCGTAAATATACCTTTATGGTAACATTATTATTGATGGGAGGGGCAACATTCGCCATCGGTATCATACCTGCCTACGAAACTATAGGTGTTGCGGCTCCATTATTAGTTTTACTTTTAAGATTACTTCAAGGGCTTGCTCTTGGTGGTGAATATGGCGGTGCTGCAACCTACGTTGCCGAACACTCGCCAGCTAACCAAAGAGGCTATATGACTTCTTGGATTCAGATTACGGCAACTGCTGGTTTGATAGTTTCATTAATCGTCATAGCCCTTACAAAAACCATTCTGAGCAAAGATGATTTCGATGCTTTTGGTTGGAGAATTCCATTCTTGGCTTCAATCTTAATGGTTGGTATTTCCTATATCATCCGCCGTAATATGCACGAATCGCCATTGTTTTCAAAAGCAAAAGCTGATGGAAAAACTTCAACAAATCCATTAAAAGAGTCTTTTGGAAACAAATTAAACTTCAAATTTGTATTGTTGGCTCTATTGGGCGTAACAATGGGACAGGGTGTTATTTGGTACACCGGTCAATTTTATGCGATGTCTTTCATTGAAAAAATCATGAATGTACCAAAAGAACAAGTTGATAGCATTATGATTTGGGGATTGTGTCTTGGAACGCCTTTCTTTGTAGTATTTGGATGGTTATCTGACCGCATTGGTCGTAAGTGGATTATGATGACGGGTATGTTGATAGCGATTCTTTCATATCGCTCGATTTATACAAAAATGTACGAAACTGTTGACATAAAAGGCAAAACTGAAATTCTAGAAAAAGCAAATCAGGTTGCTGAATTGAAAGTGAATGCAAAAAACAAAAATGGTGGTGTTGACTCAGTTTATACAGTTACAAAAGTATTTACTGACGGAACAACCTTCAAAGAAATTAAAACTAAAACTTTGAAAAGCGGTGTGGTAGAAGTCAGTCTAAAAGATGGTAAGCCTGTAGTTGAAACCAAGACAATAGTTTCAATTAATGATACTGTTAAATGGACACTTACTTGGTTAGTATTTATTCAAATGTTATTCGTTACGATGGTTTATGGTCCAGTTGCTGCATTCTTGGTAGAAATGTTCCCAATCAAGATTCGTTATACTTCAATGTCATTACCTTATCATATCGGAAATGGTATATTTGGTGGATTATTGCCTGCAATTGCGACTTTCTTGGTATCGAATGCTCAAAAAGTCAATAGTATAGCTGCTGAGTCAGGTTTAGCCCCTGTTATTGAAAAACCATATTTGGAAGGTCTTTGGTATCCGATAATTCTTGCCGGTATTTGTTTCGTCATCGGCACAATTTATTTAGATGGAAAAGATAATAAAGTAAATGATTAAAAATAATTTGAAAATGTGAAGATTTGGAGATTATTGTTTTGTAATACATATAATTAAGGTCAGATTTCGAATTTTTCAATTCTTTCACAAATATTAACAATACATAAAACATAAATACAATGAATGCTATAAAACGAATTTTAGGAATAGTCTGGATATTAATTGGAATAGGTGCTGTTTATTATCTAATTGTGAATCAAGCAATTATGCTTTGGAACAAAGGCGGTGAAAATTATATTCCAGCAATTATTTACACAGTAATTCTCTGCCCAATGATTGCAGGTGCTTTAGGGACATTCGGTTTTTATTCGCTACAAGGCGAATTCGACTCAAAAGATTGATGTAAGTTGAAAATCATGCGATGCCTAAATTATCTTTATAGGAAAAAAAATAAGTAGTTTTGCTCAAAGAATTCCTTAAAATCTTTAAGAAATCCCAAGAATTTAAATTACTTACGAAGAAATTGCAAACCGCCAAGGTACAGTTGAATGTAACAGACAAACCAAAATGTGATTTTTAATCGATGGTTTTGCACGAAATTCTTTTATCCGAAGAAGATGGTAATTTGCAAGTAAATATGTTTGACCTTGGAACTGTAATTTCAAAAGAGTATCAAGAATTGATTATTTTAAAGTTTACCAAGAAATTGAGTATACTTTTATATCCAATAGGAAGTGGACTTGTATTGGCCATTTCAAAACAGTTTTTTTACTATATTTTGGAAAAACTTGGGTAAAATGTGAGATTGGTTAATGTTCAAAATTCTCCTTTTCGAGTCCCAATGAATGGTTAAGACTATGGATATTAAAAAAAGTATAAAAGTATTAATCATTGATAATGAACCAAATATCTTGCTTTCATTAGAGTTTTTGATGAAAAAAGAAGGCTTTATTGTCTTTATCGCCCGAGATGGTGAAGAGGCTTTTGATATATTAAAAAGAGAACATCCAAAAATTGTGTTTCTTGATACCATGATGCCTAAAGTTGATGGTTATGAAGTATGTAAATTTATTAAAGGTAGACACGATACCAAAGAGACAAAAGTGATCTTTTTAAATGCTAAAAGTAAAGAAAAAGATACTGATAATACTAATAGTATCGGTGCTGATTTATACATTCCTAAACCATTTTCAACCCGTGATTTGGTGAAAAAAGTAAATATTATGGCATCGATGGTGGTCTAATGGTAGAATGAGCAAATGCCTTATAATGATTGTAATTGACATTCAATGTCTAATATTTGTAGCCTTAGTTTTTAAGTGCTTTCCAAAAACTCGTTCGGATAATTATTAAAGAAAAATATTTGTCAAATTGTTGATGATAAGCAGTTTGCGATTTTATCAACATTAATAATTTAGATATTTTAAACGAAATTGAAGAATATGTCAGAAATAGAAAAATTGAATTTTTTCAATCTGATACCAAAAAAGCCAGCTAATAAATGCCCAAAGTAATCTGGATTTCTAATTTGAGAGTTTTTGCAACCCTTACAGTCATCATGCTTCATTGTGCAGCAGGAGGTATTTACTTATTGGGAAAAATACCCAATAGTTGGTGGTGGATTTGCAATGCCTCAAATGCTTTCGGAAGATTTGCAGTGCCAATTTTTGTTATGCTTTCTGGATTTTTACTCTTAGAAAAATTTAAAAACTTAACAGATTTTCTTACAAAACGATTCTCTAGAATATTCATTCCTTTTTTTTTTTTTTCTATCATTTTTATTTTTTGTTGGAATTATTTCGGAATAATTCCAGCTGAAAAAACAAAGTTTGAGTTTATTGATATTCTTAAAAAAATACTAATTGGTGGTGCAGGAGGTTCTGGTCATTTATGGTTTGTTTACATGCTTTTAGGCCTTTATCTAGTTTCACCAATAATAAGTCGTTGGATTGTGCATGCACCTGACCAAGAAGTAAAATTTTTCTTAATAATGTGGTTTGTAGCCTGCACGATTTACCCATATTTTGAAAAATTTTTGGGTATAAAAATTAATTTCGAGATTCGGTATTTTTCTGGGTATTTGGGTTATTTTGTTTTAGGATATTATTTAGGAAATCTTCAAATCAAGTTGCCACAAACAAAAATTGGTATTATTTCATTAGTATTTTTTCTGCTAAGTTGGATTATTACATTTGTAGGAATTTATTTCTCGACTGTTTCAAACCAAAATACTTATGAATCAAGTTTGTTTGATTACTTAAGTCCATCTGTTATTTTGATGTCAATTTCTGCATTTTTAACTTTCAAGAATTTACTGAATGTTGAGGTTTTACCCACTTTAATGGCTCGATTAGATAAATTTAGTTATGCAATGTACCTTATGCACTTGATTCCGATGAAAACTTTATCACGTCAATATCAGATAAATTTCAAATGGATTCACCCAAGTATTGGTATCGCAACACAGTTTATTCTGACAAGTATTATATGTTATTTAGTCATCTTTATTTTAAGTAAAATACCTAAAAGTAGCTGGATTACTGGGTAGGTTTTTGTAAGCAAAAATTCAATTATTTCAATCATATTCAATCACTCATACACTAATTCATTCATTCACTATTTTTTTTAACCAAATGAAAATTAACTCTTTTGAAGAATACGAAGAAGCTTATAAAAAGAGCGTAGAAAATCCCGAAGATTTTTGGGGAGAAATTGCAGCCAATAATTTTGAATGGAAAAAACCGTGGAAAAAGGTGCTGAACTGGAATTTTAGCGAACCAAAAATCGAATGGTTTGTTGGTGGAAAACTCAATATTACCGAAAACTGTCTCGACCGTCATGTTAAAGATAAGCCAAATCAACCTGCAATAATTTGGGAGCCAAACGACCCAAATGAAGAAAGTATTACACTTACATACCGTCAATTATTTGAGCGTGTTTGCCGTTTTGCCAATGTTTTGAAACGTAACGGTGTGCAAAAAGGCGACCGTGTATGTATTTATATGCCAATGATTCCTGAATTGTCAATTGCAGTTTTGGCATGTGCTAGAATCGGAGCGATTCACTCCGTAGTTTTTGGTGGTTTCTCGGCCACTTCAATCGCTGACCGTATCAATGATTCACAATGTGTGGCGGTAGTAACAACAGACGGTGCCGTGCGTGGAAACAAGGCAATTCCGATGAAAGATACCGTAGATGATGCCATGATTGGCTGTCCATCGGTGAAAAAAGTCATTGTTGCTACTCGTACTCGCACCCCTGTAAGTATGATTAAAGGCCGTGATGTTTGGTGGGAGGAAGAGGAAAAACATGTAACAAGCGATTGTCCTGCCGAAGAAATGGACTCAGAAGATCCTCTTTTTATTCTTTATACTTCAGGTTCGACAGGAAAACCAAAAGGTGTTGTACAAACTTGTGGAGGCTACATGGTTTATGCGGCTTATACTTTCCAAAATGTTTTCCAATATAAGCCAGGAATGGTTCATTTTTGCACAGCAGACATTGGTTGGATAACAGGCCACTCATACATTGTTTACGGGCCGTTGGCTTCAGGTGCAATTTCGGTATTGTTTGAAGGTGTTCCGACTTATCCAGATGCAGGTCGTTTTTGGGATATTGTAGAAAAACATAAAGTAAATATCCTTTATACCGCTCCAACTGCCATTCGCTCATTGATGGGTTTTGGTTTGGAATATGTAGAAGGAAAAGATTTGAGTTCACTCAAAGTTTTAGGTTCAGTTGGTGAGCCAATCAACGAAGAGGCTTGGCAATGGTATTCAAAAAATATTGGTAAAGATAAATGTCCAGTGGTGGATACTTGGTGGCAAACCGAAACTGGTGGAATTATGATTTCAGCGTTGGCTGGAATTACGCCATTGAAACCAGCATGGGCATCTCTGCCGCTTCCAGGCGTACAAATGATGTTAGTTGATGAACAAGGAAATGAGATTTTAGGAGGCGATGTCAGTGGAAATCTTTGTATTAAATTCCCTTGGCCGTCGATTTTGCGTACAACTTGGGGCGACCATGAACGTTGCCGTACTAATTATTTCTCGGCGTATCCAAACCTATATTTTACGGGCGATGGTGCCATGCGTGATGATAATGGCTTCTACCGAATCACTGGTCGAGTAGATGATGTGCTAAACGTTTCGGGACACAGAATTGGTACTGCCGAAGTAGAAAATGCGATAAATATGCACACTGGTGTGGTAGAAAGTGCTATTGTAGGCTATCCGCACGACATCAAAGGGCAAGGGATTTATGCTTATGTAATCTGTGAAGGCATGGTTCATGACGAAGAATTAACTCGGAAAGATATTCTGGCAACAGTTTCTCGTGTAATTGGGCCAATTGCCAAACCTGATAAAATTCAGTTTGTTACAGGCTTACCAAAAACTCGTTCGGGCAAAATCATGCGAAGAATCTTACGTAAAATTGCCGAAGGAGAAACATCAAATCTTGGCGACATTTCAACACTTCTCGACCCAACGGTTGTGGAAGATATTAAGAATGGAGCTGAGGCTTTGAGGTAAACGATAGGTTTTTGAATTACCGTGGCACACCTAATTTTTGCAAAACAAGGTGTGCTACGGATTTATATTATTTGTATCAGAATTAAAAATTATTGTTAAATTTGCAAAAAGACAATAATATGAACTGGCAAGATTATATTCATTCTGACCCAAACGTTTTAGTAGGTAAACCTACTATTAAGGGAACTCGTTTATCAGTAGAGTTTCTCTTAGATAGACTTGCAGACGGTTGGTCAGAGGAAATGCTACTCGAAAATTATCCCAGACTTTCAAAAGAAGCATTACAAGCAATTTTTCTTTTTTTGAGAGAATGTATATCCGACCAACTTATTTTCATACGAGAACCTTTAAAGAAAGCCTCATGAAATTGTTGGCTGACGAAAATTTTCCAAAGAAATCTTACTATATTTTAGAAGAACTTGGATATGACATCATTCACATAGGAAATACAAATCCAAGTATTGATGATGAATCTGTCATGCAAATTGCTATTGACTCTCAGCGACTTATTCTCACTTTTGATAGCGACTACGGTACATTAGTATCTCAGTATGGGTATAAACCTATTGGGGTTATCTATTTTAAAACCCGCTTTTCTTTACCTGATTTTCCTGCTCAAATAGTACATAAATATTTGCAAAGCAATGAGTTAGATTTTATTGGTTTTGTTACGGTCATAGAAAAAGAAGACAGCATTCGGCAACGACTCATTATTTCTTGATACTGCTTTCTACATCCAATAGCAAAATCTATATAAATATTGCTTACTTTTGGTGTTTATAGAAATGCAGATTTTTATTTTCTATGAAAAAAATCACAAAACTAATAATTGCTAAATAAACGTTAAAAACAGCAATAAAAACCAAGAAATAATTAAAATGAAGATTATTCATAAAATAGATGACTTTCTGTTTTCTATCTTTCCTGAGCTCTCGGAGGTAAAAACGGGGGGGGGTAAAACGCTGATTATAAGCACTTTACAAAAATTCTATACTTATAAAACCTACACGCCAAAAGTATTTATTGACCAAGATTCTGTTATCGTTGAGCTTGATATTCCTGCAATCATCTCACAAGAATCTGACTACAAAAAAGTTGTTGCCCTCTGCGAAAAAGGTAAATTTTCGGAAGCAAAACCAATTCTTAAAAAACTCATTGAAGCAAATCCAAGTAATTCGGAATATCACCGAGTTATGGGGCAAATCCTGTCGGACGAAGGCGACCAAGATGAAGCCATCAATTATCTAATTGATGCCCTCCGCTGGGACTCAAAAAATGCGTGGGCTTTGTTGATGATGGGTAATATTTTTGCCAAATTCAAAGAGGATATACCCACCGCAATGAAATATTATGACCAAGCATTGATTGCTAATCCCAATGATAACATTGCGATTAATAATATTGGGGTAAATTTAATGCAGCAAGGAAAACTTGTAGAAGCTAAAAAATACTTCAATGAAGCCCTCAAAATAAATAGCAATTATCCCAATACGCATTTTGCTTTGGGTATGATTGCCGAAACAGAAAATGATTTTTACAAAGCATTTGAGAGTACAATTCAAGCAATAAGGTTTAATAAAAACAAAGATATTTTATATCAAAATTCAGTACGTCAAGCGTTTGAAATTGCCAAAAAAATCATTTCGATAGGTAATAGTGAAAAAATATTTGTCGAATACCGCCATAAACTCGAATTTGATGGCGACACAGAAATAGATATTATTGAAGATACGGCTATTCCGACGGCTGCAAAAATCGAATTTGCCGAAAATTATGAGCGTTTAAAACATATTGTAAGGTATAAACCTAAATATCCTGCGGTTGAGCATTTAATCATGCACGAATTGGTGCATTTAGATTTTGTAATTAACGCCAGAAAAGCAGGACTCAATCAACTTTTCATCTCAAATCAGCAGCACAAAACTGATTTTATCAAGAAACTTGAACCAATTATTCAGAAATTCCATAAAATGGGTGTTTCTGAACAAGCTATTGCCAATTATTGTAGTGGCCTTTTTGACGGAATGAACCGACAGGTTTTCAATGCACCAATTGATTTATTCATTGAAGATTTTCTGTATAATAATTACGCTGCATTAAGACCTGCTCAATTTCTGTCGCTTTACTCTTTGATTCAAGAAGGCATAAAAGCTACAACAGACAAACAAATAGTTGAACTTTCGCCCAAAGACATACTTTCTAAGAGTAAGATTTATAACCTTGTCAATGCACTTCAATATAAAAATTTATTTGGAATTGACCTTATCAAGGACTTTCAAGCTACTACAATTGAATTAAAACAAGCTCAAGATTTTTATCAGGAATATCAGGAATATAAAACCGATAAAGAACCCGCCGAAGAATATGAGTTGGTATTGAACTGGGCGGAAGATTTGCAACTCGACAAAAATTTTGAGTTGGTCGATGAAATACAATACCGCAGTAAACGCCTTGACATTGATAATCTGCTCGATTCCATCGAAAAAGACCCCTACGATTTAGACTCCAACGACCCTTATAAGACAAGGGAAATGGAGAAATTCCAGCAGTCACAAGAAGAAATAGGGTCAAATATGGCGGTGGTTATGTTTATGGTTGACGCATTGAAGTATTTCGAAGGAAAATCAAATGAAAGTATTAAAAAAATAGCCTTTGAGATAGCAATGCAAGGAACGCAAGGCTACAGTCCCGATAAGAAAGATTATCGAATTGATTCGATACCTAATAAGTTGTTTTCGGGCTATCATATTTTGGCATATTACTATGTAAGTTGGGCATTGGCAATTCCTGAGATGTTGTCGCAATTGCAGATGCCTTATGAAAAGGAATATGTTTTAGCAAAGTCAATGTATTAATTGGGGTGATGAATTTTACTAAAAAAGCTGTAAAATAACCAAAAAGACAATAGATAATGAATGAACAAGTAATGATATTCTGCATTGCCGAGTCTGAAAATCAAAACTTTTTAACTCTTTTAAATAAGGATAAATCCATTTTTTATTGGAATGATAAAAAGTTTTCAAGTCTTAATAGTGATGATTTCGTAATCATTGTCAACAAACATAATAATATTGTTATGTTAACAAAGTTTGATAAAGATACAACGCTGAACGAAGCAATTAGTAATGACAAAACTACTATAACAGATTTAAAAACTAATGAGTCAGTTGTTGCCGAAGGAATAAGTTGGGGGAAATTTATTCGTTTCAAAGTGATTGATTTTATTGAAAATATTGATGCTGATTGGTCTAAAAATTGGATTCACCCCGGTACTGGTGGAGTTGTATATTTAAATAAAGTTGAATTAAATTATAAATCTGGTTTAAATAAATGGGTTGTTGATACTGATAAAAAAGAAAAAC
This sequence comes from Cytophagaceae bacterium, assembly GCA_027486845.1. Classification (GTDB taxonomy): domain Bacteria; phylum Bacteroidota; class Bacteroidia; order Cytophagales; family Spirosomataceae; genus Emticicia. The sequence continues at coordinate 10,973 of JAIXOL010000048.1, read as the reverse complement.
GAATTTCAGAAATTGATAAACTATTAATATTAGATAGTAAGGGAGAATTTAAGGATTTGTTGATTGATTTAAAAAGTAAGATAAATGGAAAGGAAGTATCAAAGATTGCAACTTCAATCATTACAACTACACCAAACATACAAAACGAAATGCATATTTTAACTGCCATAAAAACCAAACCTTTTATACTTCTTGCAGGTATTTCGGGTACGGGTAAATCTCGATTAGTGAGAACCTTGGCATTTAAAACTTGTTCAAAGTCTGCATTGCGAACAAATCCTAAGAAACCTGGGAATTTTGAAATAATTCCAGTTCGTCCCAATTGGCATGATTCGTCTGAACTAATGGGTTACGTAAGTAGAATAGACGGTGAAAAGTATATTACCACTACATTTTTGAAGTTTATTGCAAAGGCGTGGAAAAACATTGAAATTCCTTTCTTTTTATGCTTAGATGAGATGAATTTAGCTCCAGTTGAGCAATATTTTGCCGAATATTTAAGTATTATTGAAACTCGTGAGGTACATAATAATGAAATCGCAACAGATTATTTAATAGCAAAAGCAAGTTTTCAAAACCCCAAATTATATGCTCAAATATTGGATGACTTAGAACTTGGTAGCGATCCGAAATTCAGTGAAGGAATGAGTATTCCCAAAAATTTAGTCGTAATAGGGACCGTGAATATGGATGAAACAACCCATTCATTCAGCAGGAAAGTACTGGATCGAGCGATGACTTTCGAGATGAATGAGGTAGATCTGAGTGGAGGATTAGACTCCACTAAAAAAGATTGGGATTATCCACAAGAATTTATTAGTGCAGATAATGTAATAGGAGAGTTTACTGCTGGAAGTCAGGTTATTGATCAATATTCAGAAAGTAAAAATGTGATTGAATTTTTGAAAAAAATCAACACCGAATTGGAAGGTACAGCTTTTAAGATTGCCTATAGAGTTCGAGATGAATTTCTGATTTATTGTTATTATGCAAGTAAAGTTCAATCGAATTCAAACTGGTTGAATATCTCTTTAGATGAAATGACAAGTATGAAGGTTTTACCCAGAATTGAAGGTGACGAATATAAAACAGGAAAAGTGCTTGAACGACTTATTAAACATTTAAATGATGGATTTCCAATTTCTAATAAAAAATTAGTAGAAATGGATAATAAATTGAAAATTGGGTATACTTCATATTGGACATAATGAAAGTAATAGAAGTTAAAAACGATGATTTTGTCTTGCAAATTGAATGTAATAACCTTAATTCTGTATTTGAGAAAGCAGAAAAAAAGCAATCTCAAATACTGACTTCAACTACTTATCGAGTAAGCGAAGGCGAAATTTCTATTTTTGATTTTGAAACCAAGCAACTCGAACTATTAATTTCAGATAAAACTTACCCATTAATTTTCGAAAACAAAGAATATTTTATTGGGATTTCTTTCAATGAGAAAAAAAGCATAAAATCACCCTTTATTTACTCAAGACTTCGAGAAATTGAAGATAAGTTCTTTTACCGTGAAGAATTAGGCTTTTTGGCTGGGACAATTAACTTTGGAAATGATTTAGGTAAAAGTGATCTTGTATTGAGGTATTCAAAAGGTGATAAATTAAAAGAAATATCATTCAGTTTCGAGGTTTTTCCAATAAAATTAGATTTTCGAAGAGACTACGATAAAATTATTCATGATATTGAAGAAGAATATCGAAACCTCGTTTTAGACTTTCTGAAGAAAACTTATACATCGTTTCAAACAGGCGACTCTCCTAATACTGATCTAATTTGGTGGCAAGTTTTTGGTGAACTATATCTTAATTTCATTGATTCAGCAAAGTTTATTTTAAATAAACCTCACAGCCGTATAGTTAGACAAACGAAATACCTCAAAGCAGATAATATAATAAAATGGTCAAACGCTTTAGAGGAAGAATACTCGAATTTTAGACAAATACCAAATAAAAAATATCATTCGGAGTACAAAACTTTAAGCACAGATACTGCTGAAAACCAGTTCTTCAAATATGCTGTTTTTGAAAGCCTTAAAAAGTATAAGAGGATCAAGAAATTTATAGAAAGTAAGTTTAAGGGAGCAATCACAAAGTCATTTGTAGAAAAACTACTATCTATTGAGACGCAATTAGAAACGATTTCGGCAAATCCATTTTTCAGAACCGTTAATAACTTTAAAGGAATACGACAAGAATCATTGGTATTGCAAAAAGCTACAGGCTATAATGCGATATATAAATCTTGGATAATGCTCAATAGTGGACTTCAACTTTTAGATGGAATACAGAAAATTGAACTTAAAAATATCGCTGAATTATATCAAATATGGTGTTTTCTTGAAATAAAATCTATAATTCAAAAATTGCTTGGAAAAGAAAAGCCAGATAGCATTGAGTTAGCTGAAATTCAGATTGATGATTTTATTTTTAAAATTAAAAGAGGGGTAAAATCAAAAGTTTCGTTTGTTCAGGACAATGGCGATATCATAGAATTATTCCATGATTTTTCATATAATACCAAACAAGGGGATGTCATCGATTCATTGTCTGATGATATTATTAAACCATTTACAGTCAATCAGAGACCAGATATTGTGCTTCAAATTACCAAAAAAGATTTGAAAGAAAAATATGGTTTGACTTATCTTTTTGATGCAAAGTATCGCTTAGATATTAAAAGTCAGTATGGTGAGACAATTGACCTCCCTCCTGATGATGCAATCAATCAAATGCACCGATATCGTGATGCCATTTATTTCGTAAATAAAGAGCGAAAAAAGCCAGAAAAAGAGGTGATTGGAGCGTATGTTCTTTTTCCAGGTTCGGGAGATCGTAATAAAATTGAGAATACTGCTTATTTTAAGTCAATCATAGATGTAAACATTGGAGCATTTCCGCTTTTACCCAATGACGAGACCAATAACTCTAAATCTTTGCTTGAAGAGCATTTGAAAAGAATCATTGGCTCAGATACAGAATCGATTTTAAACGAAATTTCTCCTCAGAAAGACAATACTTATGAATCCCCAAACCCCGAAGTTTTGATTGGTATTGTAAAAAAAGATGCCCAAACAGCGTATTTTGAAACAGAAACAAAGCCGTTGTATTATACAGGGAAGGTTAAACCATCAAAGCTAAAAGAGAATGATTATGTCAAAATTAAATCAACCATTAAGTATTTTGCCCCTTATTATTCAGGAAAAGGTATAAGAGAATATTATAAAATAGAGGATTTTAGTATTATTCCACGTAATGAAGTTTTTCCTGTAAACCATTCATTACACAAAAAAAATGATGTGAGTGATAGACTTGTAATTCAATTAGGAGAGAAGTTTATTATTAGAAAGAATGAGTATTTTACTTGTCCAATAACAATTTATCGTTATGCAAAGCTAAGGGAAATTAGAAACCCCAAAGACAATAAAATTGAAGTTCTAAAAGTAAGTTGATAGTTGTCATCTTCAGTAAGTCAATTGCATTGTAATTTGCTTTAAAACTTGTATTTTTGGTTTTGCAACCTTAGCCTCCACCCAAAGCCCCGCCAAAACCAATAAAATAATCAAAAACCAAGCCCATTTACGAAGGCGGCAAAACAATAGAAGCAAACTGCCAAATGTTATGTAAAGACGATAACAGAAGAAAAAGTGGTAAATAATTGATACTCTAATTTCTGCCAAATATAAGATTTGGTTTTGTACGTTGATAAAAAAACAGGTGCTACAAAGGAGTAGTAAACATAAAAGCCTCAGATTCAAAATAGAATCTGAGGCTTTTGTGTTAAAAAATGCTCAACCCAGCAAATCCAGAACACTAATCTCAAAACCTTCTAAAACTGGACTTGCCGAACAAATATCATTGTCGGTGCAAATTTTCACACTTTTGCGAGAAGTATAAACATACACAACTTTTTGTTCAAAATAAACATTCCAAACTACCTTTACCCCAGCCTTAAAATATTCGGCTACTTTTTCTTCAACTTTATTTATATTATCACTTTCTGAAAGAATTTCAATAACAAATTCAGGAATGACATCAATACCAAGTTTTGTTTGTGCGATTTGCTCTATGCTAAGATAAGCTACATCTGCTCTACGCATTTGAATACCCGTGAGCATAATATCATATTCAGAGACTAATGTACCTATTTCTAAACAACCTTTTTTTACAAAAAGGCGATTAAGGGCATCATAAATATAAACTTGTTTTCTGTTCATTCCATTAAACTTAATTAATTCACCATCATTCCATTCATATTTGAAACCGTCTTCGGGTTGGTCCCAAATCATAAACTCGGCTAAGGTCTTTGGAATTGCTATTTTTTCGGTTTCTACTACCATATTTGTATTATTTAGTTAACAAAACTACTAAAAAAAACTTTGTTTTAGATTATTTTTAGCATACAAATTGTTGGGGATTGCTTCCTAAAATCCGAAGCAGGTTTTCTATTGCCAACTAATATCTTAGATTAGACAACTTTCCAATTAAAATCTTAATTTCCTCACAACGCCTTTTAATTAGAAAATTGTCTATTGATAAAATAATCAATAATCTTTTTCACCCAACCTTAGCCTCAACCCAAAGCCCCACCAAAATCAATAAAATAATCAAAAACCAAGCCCATTCTGGTAAATTGACTTGTAATTTCTGCTCCAAACCTGCCGAGTTTTTATGCTGAAAACTTCTCTTTTTTGTAGTATTTTTGTATATTCCTGCGAAACTGAGCCACCGATTGTAGGGAAAGTGAGCCACCTGTGGATAAGTGAAAAGCGATAAAAAAAGCCGTTGTTTGTGAGTATTATTTTATTAAAAAATACTTATACCATGGCAAATCATCGCATCACAATGAAACAGTTACAAAAACTTATTGAATATCAAATTAGCGGCAAAAGTAAACGATGGATAGCCCAAAGTTTAGGGCTTTCACGCAATACTGTTGATAATTATCTTGGCTATTTTCGGTCAGAAGTTGGACAAGATTTAAGCTCTTTATTGAACTGGAGTGAAGAAGCTCTTTATCGTTTGGTTAAGAAATCAGATTTGCCGACCTCCTCTGAAGCGTTAAATTTACTTTTCCCTCTGTACGCCAAAGAATTGCAAAAAGTTGGTGTTACACGGATGATGCTTTGGGAAAAGCACTGCCTAACGACCAAAAACACAGTCAATTATTCGAGATTTTGTCATTATTTTCGGCATTGGCAATCTGCTCAAAAGGTTACCATGCACATTGAGCATAAGGCTGGTGATAAACTTTACATTGATTTTGCAGGCGAAAAGCTATACATTACTGACCCACAAAGTGGCGAAAAACAAGCCGTTGAAGTATTTATTGCAACCTTGGGTTGTAGCCAATACAGCTATTGTCAAGCTGTTTATAGTCAAAAGAAAGCGGATTTTTTATTAGCTCTCGCCAATGCTCTGACTTATTTCGGAGGTGTTCCACAAGCCATTGTTCCCGACAATTTAAAATCTGCTGTTACCAAGCCTGACCGATATGAACCAGACCTCAATGAATGTATCGAAGATTTTGCTTCACATTACGGCACCTGTATTTTCCCAGCTCGCAGTCGTAAACCAAAAGATAAGTCTTTAGTAGAGCGAACCGTTGGTATACTTTATACCCGCATTTACGCTCCAATAAACGAGCAATCGTTTTCTTCCCTTTCGCAACTCAACGAAGCCATTCGGCAAAGATTGGAGATTCATAACCAAATGGATTTTCAAGGTAAAAACGACTCCAGAAAGAGCCTTTTTGATGAATTGGAACTTCCAGTTTTGAAAGAATTACCTGCTACTCGCTATGAATTAAAGGCGTTCCGAAAAGCTAAAGTTCAACATAACTGCCACGTACTATTGTCAGAAGATAAGCACTACTATTCTGTTCCTTTTCGCTATGTAAATCAATATGTCAAACTGATTTATAGTGCCGAAAGTGTTGAGATTTATCATGAGCATAAACGTATTGCCACCCACGAAAGATTTAGGGCAAAACATCAATATACGACCTTAAAAGAGCATTTGCCCGCACAACATCAGTATTTAATGAACTGGAATCCTGAGTTTTTTGAAGGGCAAGCTCTGAAAATTGGAGCAAATACACTCTTGGTAATTCAACAAATGCTTGCTTCCAGAAATTATGTTGAGCAAGGCTATAAATCATGTGCAGGGACAATCGCTTTAGCTAAAAAAGTCGGTAAAGAACGCTTAGAAAACGCTTGTGAAAGGGCTTTGATCTATGATTTTGTATCTATCAAAATCCTACAAAGCATTTTAGATAAAGACTTAGACAAAATGCCGATTAATGGTGATTATACGCCTATCATTCCGCTGCATCCCAACATTAGAGGAGCAGCGAACTATCAATAATTTTTTTTATTTTTCAAAGCAAACCGTATGAACACCGAACAAACTCTCCAACAAATGCGAAGCCTAAAACTAACTGGAATGGCTTCTGCTTATCAAACTCTTTTGAGTTTGCCCTATAATCAACATCCGCCAACTGACCAACTGTTGGCACAGCTTGTAGATGCTGAAATGCTCCACCGCCAGCATCAAAAAACAGTGGCTTCAATCAGGGCTGCCAAGTTTCGTTATCAGGCCATTATTGAGGAAATACAGTATTTACCTGAAAGAAATCTTGACAAAAACCTAATGCTCAGATTAGCTGATACTGCTTTTATCAAGAGAGCCGAAAATGTATTTATTACTGGAGCAACTGGTTGTGGCAAAAGCTATATTGCTTCTGCTCTGGGACTGCAAGCCTGTCAGATGGGGCTTAAAGTGGGGTATTTTTCCATGACTAAACTCTTACAAAGATTCAATCTGGCAAAAGCCGACAACTCCATCAGTAAAGAACTTGCTCGTATCGAAAAAATGCACTTGATTATTTTAGATGATTGGGGCTTACAACCACTTGATAACCCTATGAAAATTACACTTTTACAAATGATTGAAGACCGACATGGCAGAGCTTCGACAATTATCACTTCGCAATTGCCTGTGGCACAATGGTTCGACTTTATTGCCGAACCAACTTTGGCAGATGCCATATTGGACAGGCTTATGCAGCACGTCCATCGCATAGAATTGACAGGTGAATCTATGAGAAAAAAACAAAAATCTGTTGCCAATCAAGTTTCTTAATTTACATTTGCAAAACTGCTTTTCGACTTATCCACACATGGCTCTCTTTGCCTACATTTAGTGGCTCACTTTCGCTACATTATACACTTTATGGAATTGAAATGGAAATACAACAAAGAAAAAGGCAAATAAAGTATCAGACTCCAATCGCACCTTTATGGAATTGAAATCAAATTAATAACTAAACAAAGCAATAAAATGAAAAGACTCCAATCGCACCTTTATGGAATTGAAATTAAACATCAATAATATCCTCATGTGGTCTTTTCTGACTCCAATCGCACCTTTATGGAATTGAAATCTCTATCAAACTCTTTTTCTTCCCACTCCACTATAACTCCAATCGCACCTTTATGGAATTGAAATATTAGTGCCAATTACAGATGTAGAGTTTAATTGCTTACTCCAATCGCACCTTTATGGAATTGAAATTTTAATCGTTATAAAAAACGCACAGGAAACGCATACTCCAATCGCACCTTTATGGAATTGAAATAAATTGGCAACAGGGCTATATCAGGGAGAGCAAATCACTCCAATCGCACCTTTATGGAATTGAAATTTTTCTTGTTATTTTAAATTTAAAAAAATACTATCGACTCCAATCGCACCTTTATGGAATTGAAATCCTTTATTGAGCGTGATAGTTCCGTTTCCATTATCACTCCAATCGCACCTTTATGGAATTGAAATAGTTCTGAAGCATAATAAAGAGGGTCTGGAGTATTAACTCCAATCGCACCTTTATGGAATTGAAATTTATAAAAGTGCTGAACACTATTTGCAAGTAATTAAACTCCAATCGCACCTTTATGGAATTGAAATATCGTATAATTCCCTTCGGCCAAATATCGGTTAGAAACTCCAATCGCACCTTTATGGAATTGAAATTTGATACGCCACCAAGCATTGATACAATGACTTTTACTCCAATCGCACCTTTATGGAATTGAAATAAATAGAGGTTTTTCCGATGCTACTTTTCAGAAAAACTCCAATCGCACCTTTATGGAATTGAAATAGTCTTTAATATACCTTACTTTTCTATAAATAAGCTACTCCAATCGCACCTTTATGGAATTGAAATTGGATATTAGTGTTATAGAGTTTGGGCAGGTGTTTAACTCCAATCGCACCTTTATGGAATTGAAATATTTTTTTCATCTCTCTATTTATAAATTCTTTTGTTACTCCAATCGCACCTTTATGGAATTGAAATTGTGCAGATACAGGAGCAGATATTGGAGCTTAATAACTCCAATCGCACCTTTATGGAATTGAAATATATCTTTTTTGCTCACAGTTGAAACACTAATTTCGACTCCAATCGCACCTTTATGGAATTGAAATTTTTCATCAAAATTTTAGTGCTAATAATTTAAGTTTACTCCAATCGCACCTTTATGGAATTGAAATACATTTACTTCTTCAGTTGTAGATAGCAATGGTGATACTCCAATCGCACCTTTATGGAATTGAAATATTACTCCGTAGCGAGCCAGTAGCGGCTGCAATTTTACTCCAATCGCACCTTTATGGAATTGAAATACGTTTATAGGTATCTCATAAAATCTTAATAACTTACTCCAATCGCACCTTTATGGAATTGAAATGTTGCATTGTTTAGATAAGATAATAAAACACCTGATACTCCAATCGCACCTTTATGGAATTGAAATCGGCTTCCTCCGTTGTTGGTATTGCCTTCTACGAGCACTCCAATCGCACCTTTATGGAATTGAAATAAGTTTTCTAATATTTGCAATTGTATCGGTTGCCCACTCCAATCGCACCTTTATGGAATTGAAATATTTCTTGATAGCAGCACTATTAATAATTTTAGCATACTCCAATCGCACCTTTATGGAATTGAAATTTTCATTATTAAATGCTTTTTTATAAGACTTACCAGACTCCAATCGCACCTTTATGGAATTGAAATAGCGTTTCAATCATTTTTTTTAGGGTTTCTTTTTTACTCCAATCGCACCTTTATGGAATTGAAATATGACAACACATATAAAGCCCATGAGCCATTCTCGAACTCCAATCGCACCTTTATGGAATTGAAATTTGACCATCGGCAATAAAGTTTGACCACATTGAGCGAACTCCAATCGCACCTTTATGGAATTGAAATTAAGAGCACCGAGCTAACGCAAAAATCAAATGAATTACTCCAATCGCACCTTTATGGAATTGAAATGCATATATGATGAAACCTTACTAATAAAACAAAAAAACTCCAATCGCACCTTTATGGAATTGAAATACGAAGGAGATACCGTATTAACTCCATTTATGGGAACTCCAATCGCACCTTTATGGAATTGAAATGAGAGAGGAAGATGAAGCAATGGAAGAAGGTGCTTAACTCCAATCGCACCTTTATGGAATTGAAATACCACGGCTGGTTTAATCATTTATGCAGGTTACGGAACTCCAATCGCACCTTTATGGAATTGAAATTGCTCCAGTAGCAGTAGCCATTACTATATAACTATCACTCCAATCGCACCTTTATGGAATTGAAATAACGGATATACAAAATATGCGTTTAAAGACGGAAACACTCCAATCGCACCTTTATGGAATTGAAATACCCCTCCCTTTGTAATAACCAAGGAAGTGGTTTTTCACTCCAATCGCACCTTTATGGAATTGAAATGAATTTAAAACATTTATCATTTCATCATTAAATGCTACTCCAATCGCACCTTTATGGAATTGAAATATTATGATATTTCTGTAAATCCTTTAATATAAATTTACTCCAATCGCACCTTTATGGAATTGAAATATCACATTACCCGTTACCCACTATGGCACAAAGAACACTCCAATCGCACCTTTATGGAATTGAAATTTCCGAATTTAAACCTAGATATACTACCTAATCCCTACTCCAATCGCACCTTTATGGAATTGAAATTACTTGAAAACCTCTAAGAGTGCATCATTTGACGTAACTCCAATCGCACCTTTATGGAATTGAAATTTTCCTTACCTTTATGATATATCTTAATGTTTGGCGTACTCCAATCGCACCTTTATGGAATTGAAATCGATTTACGAGCTCAGTCATAAGATGTAAAATAACCCACTCCAATCGCACCTTTATGGAATTGAAATTATGCTGGAAGAGCCAAGTAAGCAACCGTACAGCAGTACTCCAATCGCACCTTTATGGAATTGAAATTGCCACCGATTAGCACATCTAACACCTTTTCTTTAGTACTCCAATCGCACCTTTATGGAATTGAAATCCCCCTTTGAGCCAAATATGTTAATTTATCAGACTACTCCAATCGCACCTTTATGGAATTGAAATAATGAATCGAATTTTAACACCCTTAAAACATCGTTTACTCCAATCGCACCTTTATGGAATTGAAATACGGCTGGCAATAACCTTTGGGTGCTTGACGGTGACTCCAATCGCACCTTTATGGAAATGAAATTTTCAAACTGACTTAAATATACTTTTGCAGTACTCCAATCGCACCTTTATGGAATTGAAATATATTCTGTATTGCTTCTACGCTCCAGCTTCACAGGAACTCCAATCGCACCTTTATGGAATTGAAATCTGAGTTAATTCCATAAAAAAAGCCAAGAGTCTCCCTCCAATCGCACCTTTATGGAATTGAAATTCTACCGGATATTTTGTCCTTTTTGCCATAGTGGCTCCAATCGCACTTTTATGGAATTGAAATATAGGAGGTGTTACATTTATTCCTGATTCTATTAATACTCCAATTGCACCTTTATGGAATTGAAATAGCAATTTACGAACAAGCAATCCTTCACGGTTTGCTC
>JAIXOL010000059.1 GCA_027486845.1 Cytophagaceae bacterium | reverse complement strand
CAAGTAGCATAACTTATCCACTTTTCCACACTTATTAACAAAAGAAAAAAAGAAGCAAAAAAAGAAAATTTTACAACAACAATAGTAAAAAGACTGTCCAAATATTGGGGTACACCATAGAAATTATTAGTTAATATTTCAGATTCGACAAATTTTAGAAACGATATTTTTTCTGGTTTAACTTTAAAAAAAGATTGGGGTATCAAATACAAAAAGATAATACGGTTATTTGATAATCCTTCATGTTCACTTTTTTCAATACTAATAGTAGCTTTAATGTTATTTTTGTAAAACATAAAAAGCTCATGTTCTTCATTAGCTAAACGTGAAAAAAGCACTTCCTTACTTAATTCGATTTTTTTTAATTCTTGAATACAAAACTCTCTATCTTTTTGAGATTGAGAGAACACAAAGAATGGGAGAAATAATATAAATAAAATTTTCATAAGGTAATGTTTTACTTCTATTCAACAACTTATTATTAAACATATCCGAGTTTTTAAAAAAAAAAATCATTTAAAATGAAACCAATTTCAGGATTAGTTTCATTTTAAATATATTATCTTACTGATAAAACAACTCAGCAGAAATTGTTTTCAGGATAATACTTCAACCAAATGCTTTTTATTTGATATTTTGTTCTTCATATTTCTTTATTATACCTTCAACTTCTTTCACGAAAGTAGAACCATTGGCAACAAAAATACTTGTTGATGTTTTGTTATTAATTTTTTCTATTTTTTTGATGGCTAGGTGTTGTTTATCTGCAACAGCAGTTATAATATATTTATTTTGACTTTTTTTTCCAGTAATGTTTATTAAAATATCACCTGAGTTACTTTTTATAGATGTTATCTTGCATATTTTGTTATCCCAATCAAGATCTTCATCTTCTTTGAACTGAAGTAAGCCGTGTTTATCGGCATAACAAACAATTGTCTTATTTGAAAAACCATCACAATTTGTATTTTTTTTACTTTTTATAAAGAAAATAACATCTGAAGTACCATCATTATTAACGTCTAAAACTTTGGAATTTGCTACTGTTTCGCAAGTAGTGTTGATTTGGCTATAAATATCACCATAGCGATAACCATTAAAAAATACCCCGGTTGAAGGCATGTCTTGAAATATGAAATGCCCTTTAATAATAGCAAAATAGCCTTTGATTGTTTTTATTTTACTAAAATCAAACGGAGTGTCTTTCTCGGAATCCCATTCTAAACGATGATGCAATATTTCTATTCTTTCAGGGGTATTGATAGTAGAAATCATACGTTGGCTAATACCTTCATATGAAGTATAAAAAACTATCTGTAAAGAATCTATCACTTCGTCATTTGAATTATAAGATTTTATCCATTGTTCGTAAATATTTGATGAGTAATCATCTTCTGGAAATCTCAAATACGTAATGTATTTGAATTCTTTATTTGTAAAACTTCCAAGTATTAAATTTTCGTTTTTTTTCAGGGAAAAATATTTTTTTTCAAATAAATAATTGGTTATTTCTGTATTATCTGGAAAAAAATATTTTTTTGTAAGGTCTTTACCTAAATATTTTTCCATTGAAGTTAAAGCACTATATGGTAGTTTTATACCTATGTTTCGAGAGTCCTGCCCACAAGATTTTGTACTAATTTCTATAATAAAAATCCAAGTAATAATTATAATTTTATTTTTCATATTCTGTACAGTTATCATTTAAACATTTATAGTAATATTTTGTATGTAAATGGTGGTCGTGGTTTGTTAATTGAGTAGAATGATTAAGAAATTTTCCATCATACTTCCAAGACCAAAAACCATCCCAACCAAATTTATGTAGTGCATCATTAAATTTATTCTGTCGTTCTTCATCCATTTGTGACCACCCATAATATTTCCCAGTTTCATATTGATATTTTAAACTTAATGAGTGTCTTGATTGGTCTTTACAAAAATAGCCAAAATCTCCATAGTAACCGTTGTAGTGAGTTGAACTTGGATTGGGTGTGCCATCAGATTTACTAAATCCTCGAAAGTCAATATCTGTATATCCCAATTCAATACAAGCTCCAATCACAGAACCTAACGCACAAGGATTCAAATAGTAACGTTCACTTGAATTTTGGGATGCGTCAAGATGTATTTTATATCCTACTTGCTTGATAGTTCTAATATCTATCAAATCTATTACCTTTTTTTTGCTCCAACGAGCATCTTGTTTGGGGTTATCTATCAGAAAGTAGCTATATTTTCCTAAGTTTTTGGCGTTTCCTTTTATATCGAAGTAAATATATTGGACTGGGTATGTTTTCCCTTTTCCTGAATCATATTGTTTTTTATATTCGGCTTGAATATTTTTCGGTACATATTTGATTACTTTACCATCTGAAAATATTTTAATAGTTAATATACCTTCCTCTTCTTCAAATTCCTCAAACCCCAAATATTTTTTTAAAACAGCTTGTTTGAGATATTTTACTTGACCCGATTCGTTTAAAATATTTATAGAAAGTAAAGTATTATCTTTATCATCTACCAAATCAAATCCATCTTTTGTTTCCTTATATCTATTTGGCTTTAAATCAATTTTATCGCCTGAGAATTTGAATTCTAAGGATAATTTAAAACATTTACCTCCAATATCAATGCCATTCAAAGCTGAAACCCAATCGGTATCATTTGAAAGTTTATCTTTATTATCGACTTTTGAAATACTAATGGATTCTTTTTTACTGGAATTTGCTTCTTTTATTTGACTTAAAATGTCTTTGATAGGAGAGCATTCGCTAATAATTGGTGAACAATTACAAGTAAAACTACCTTCTGCCGCTTCCATCGCATCCATTTCAGCAATTATTGCAGCAGAAAATGCCTCACATTCATCTGTATAGTCTTCAAAATTAGGCCCACCTTTTCCAGAACTTGTACCATTACATTTATTTCCAGTCTTGAAAAAATCCCAAGCAGGTTGAGCAGCTATTATTTTACTTTCTAAATCTGCTCTAATTGTATCTGGTAAATTCTTACTATTGAATAATACTTTTTGTGCATTCTTTGCATATTCTTCATATATTTTTGCCTTTTTAGCATCGGTGTTACCTCCTTTGTAATTTTTGGAAAAATCTTTTGCCTTTTGAATAAAATCCTTCAAATTATTTATTGTCTCGGCAATAGCCCCTGCGTTTTCATAGGCAAGGTCAAGCACTTGATTATATGCAGTATATACTTTTTCTAATGTTGCTCGCTGTTTATCGGTTAATACTGAGGCACTTACACCACTCAATTCTGCACGCCCTGCTACTACACAGCCACCTTCGGCTACTTTTATACCGCTTAAAGTTACGCCCAATTTGATGTTGTTCAGCGAGTCGTCGCACCGCATCGGTACTTTTATTAAACCTTCGCCATTGCCACTGCCATCTATGCTTATAACGCTCAAAACCATCGAGTTCATAGCAATATCATCGCCTGCGGCTACACTTACAATGCTACCACTATATTGTGGTACGCTATCGTGGTTGCCGCATGAGTAGCTGGCACTAATGCCCGCACAATTGGGTTTCTTGCTTTTTAGCACTTCTTGTAATTGCTCTACCGTAGCATTGGCTGGTAAAGTCGTTAAGCTACTCGGCATACCTTCGGGCAATTCCTTGCCTTCGGCTGGTATGAATATCTTAGTTGGCGTGTTGAGTAGAACTTGAAAACAAAAAACCAACTACACAGCTTGCATAGTTGGCTTGGAGCATCACAGATGCAGACTATTGGGTGTCATGCGTTCTCCTGAACGCTTTTACAAAATGACATCAAGAGATGTCAAAACACCTCTGCGAAGTTTGAAACTTCGCAGAGCGGGATAAAATTTTATATGTAATACTTTTTAACAATCTCTCTTGATTCAAATTTAGATACCTTTTTTCTTGAGTAAAACTCTATACCGCCTTTCTGATTTTGCCCATTTTCTTCAATAATAAAATATTTTTTTTCCGAATCAAAAAGTAAATAATCGTAACTCGTATCTCCAATTGGAATGATTAGTTGTTCTGAAGTTGCTTGAGAGAGTTCATCAATAAAATCAAAATAGTCAAAAATATCTTTAATCCAATCATTATGCAATACCAATCTAATTGATGTACTAAACAAGTTTTCAGTATTTTCAGTTACTATTTGGTAGTATATATCTACATTTTCATTAAAAAATAGACTTTCATAATCATCTAAATTTTGAAGTATAATTTCTGTATTCAACTTTTCACTAAAGAATAAACAAATCTTGTCTAAAAATATTTTTGACTTAAATTTATTTGAAAAATAGAACTGTATATTTGAGATTTTCTTCATAATCAATATTTTTGTATAAATTCTTTTGCAAATTTTACATCTGCATCTGTACACTTTTCTATTCTCAAAACTTTATCTAAAATCTTTTCTCCTGTAATTTTATCAATCAAATTATCAGGGATGTTTTTTAAAGATTTAATAGCCCTATATTGCCCTTCAGTTAAGATTACAAATTCCTTTCCTTTGAATGGAAATAGAGTCGTACCATTATTTTTCAGTATGTATTCGTTTCCATTTATCAAAATATTTCCATTTTTTAGCTTTGAATAATATCCAGAGTTATATGATTTTAAATCTTCTGATAACACAGATTTTGGAGCCATTGTGTTAATTTCCGCCGCTTTTGAGGATTTTGCAATTGCATTAGAACTTAAATTATGTCGAGAATTTATTTGAGCTTTAACCTTTGGCGGAACAGTTTTATACATATTTAGAGCCCCGCCAGCAGTAGCCATAATAACACTGGCAAGACAATCAAAATTACTAAAACAATCTTTCCACTCTTGTGTAACCCCCTGCCATAGCTTCAAAAAATCACCGTCAATAGCCGCAACAGACATCTTTTTCATATTTTCGGAAGGTTCACCCGCCAAATAATACATGCTTGCCGCTCTGATGTAAATATCGTAATTTATTTTAAAATCCTCCACATTATTTACACCAATTTGCAAGACAATGGATTTAAAGACATTATCTTTATCATACATTCCTACCGAATAGCCTACCAATGTACCATCTTCGCAATAATGGGGTGTTAGAATTGCCTGCTTGTATTCAGTGCCTTTTATTGATTTTACAGACCCTAAATCTACTAAAGTTTGTTTCTTTGCTTCTGCATGTCCATAAATCATTATTCCCTTAAATTGCTTACAAAAAGATTTTTCGGGTTTCCCAAACACATCACTCAACTCTTTTTGGCAGTTGAAATCGCTATAATCTACCACAAAACTCTCTCCACAAGGTCCTTTGCAGGGTTGTTCTGCCCAAGGCGTAAAGGTAGTGTTTTGGCATTGGGCAAGTGCAGGACCGAGCTTGTTTATGAAATCAATATTTGCCTTGCTCGCTTTTTCTAATTTGGCAATATTGCCTTTGGCTTTGCCTGTTTTTATGAGGCAGATGGTTTTTTCTAAACTATCTTGTGCCACTCGGCTTTGGCTTACTATTTCAGCACAATTATTGAGTACCTCGCTTAAATCTTCTAAATTGCTTTGTGCCAATAGCTTGCGTGTGGCTTCTTTTTTTGCTTTTAATGCTTCAAAGTAATCTTTTACATCGTTAATCCCTTTTGCAAGACCATCTGCATTTTCGTAGGCTACATCTAAGATTTGATTATAAGCCGCATAGGCTTTTTCTAATGTTGCTCGCTGTTTATCGGTTAGTAATGAGGCACTTACACCACTCAATTCTGCTCGCCCTGATACCACACAGCCACCTTCGGCTACTTTTATACCACTTAAAGTTACGCCGAGTTTGATGTTATTCATCATCGGTACTTTTATCAAACCTTCGCCATTACCACTGCCGTCGATGCTTACAACGCTCAATACCATTGAATTCATAGCAATTTCATCGCCAGCAGCTACGCTTACAATACTACCGCTGTATTGTGGCACATTGTCGTG
Source organism: Cytophagaceae bacterium (assembly GCA_027486845.1). Lineage (GTDB taxonomy): Bacteria > Bacteroidota > Bacteroidia > Cytophagales > Spirosomataceae > Emticicia. The sequence goes on along the minus strand of JAIXOL010000059.1, from coordinate 2,065 downwards.
GTTGCCACATGAGTAGCTGGCACTAATGCCCGCACAGGTGGGCTTTTTGCTCTTTAAAGCGTCTTGTAATTGCCCAACTGATGGATTGGGCGGTAAAGAAACAATGGGTTCGGGTAAGCCTTCGGGCAATTCCTTGCCTTCGGCTGGTATGAATATCTTAGTTGGCGTGTTGAGTAGGGCATCTATATCAACTTCTGCATCAGGTTCTTCAGTTTGTGGTTCGCCTTCGGTTGTTTGTATTACCTCGGGTTGGGCGGCACTCCGCTCTGGTTCAATCGGGCTATCGGGTTCGTAAGTGAGTTCGGGGTCGCTTTCCCATGCTTCTTCTTCGGTTGGTTTTTGCTTTAGTTCAAACTCGTTTGCGGTGGCTTGGCTTTCGCCTTGTTGACATACACTCTTTACCTCCCATTGATATTGGTAGCCTACGGGGGCTTTGAAATAAAAAAGCGGTCTTATATCGAAACCGCTTATTACTTACTCTACATCACTACGCTTTAGCCAGCCTTCTACCACTCTTTTTCCTCTGAAACGTATTTTCAACCAGTCGCCCTCACGGTCAATAAGCTCAACGTCATCGCCTTTTAATAAATACATTTTTGTAGGTAGGTTGGGAGATGTATATAAAATTATTTTAGACTTTGTGAGTCGAAATGTATTGTAGCCTTCAACATCAATCCTTGGTATTAAACCTATGATGTTATTATATTTAATCTTCAAATAAAAACCTTTTTCTTCAAGCACTTCTAAGGTATCTCCCTTGATTAAGTAGCTATTGGTTTTTTGAAATAAATTATCATATATAAATGACTTTGTGCTTAATACCTTAAATTTTATTGAATTTTCCTTATAGATATTCCAATATTCAGGGTGACTGGTTCCATCTTTCAAATCCATCGTTTTAACCCATCCAATAATTAATGCTTTACCCCAATACCTTATCTTTGAGTATTCTTTACCTTTTTCTAAAATTTCCACTTCTTCATTTTCTAAAATTTTATTTAATGTTGGTTTTTTATCTTCTCCTAATATAAGTGTTTCGATTACCCCAATAAATTTATATTCAGACTTGTCTCGCTCTAAAAAAAACATCGTTTGGTCTATACCAATTTTTAAATAATCTTGTTCAACAGAATATTGTATTCCAAAATATGGAAGTTCTTGTGTGAAATTTTGAGGATAATAAATCCCTAAAACCTGTTGATTAATTTTAATAGTTTTTTTCTCTAATTCTATAAAATCTTTTTGATTTAAATCATCAAATTTTTTGTAAGACTTTTTTGAAAAAGTTCTTAGCTTATCAGTTTTAATTAGATAATTATCATAAAAATCATTAAAGTTGCCATATATTCTAAGACCCCTAATATGAATTCTCCTACCTCGTACATCTTTGAGATAGGTGTCCTCTAATTCTTGTTGGGTATAGTCTGTATTCATTGCCATTTTGAATACCCAATGTCCTTCAAACATTTTAAGTGTGTCTAATTTAGCTTTTTGGGTGTAACCAAAATTCCAAACAAGAAGTAGTAATAATGTTATTTTTATTTTATTTTTCATCACATGCAATTTTTAATGTTGAAATATCTTTTCCTCCTGGGTAATGTTTGTATTCTCCTGTCTTGAATAGTTCTACTTCCGATTTCCTTCTATTAGGATTATCCTTGAAATTGTACATTAAATCAGCATTTCTAATACCTTTGTTAAGGTTCTTTTTAATAAAACTACTTCCACTAAAACCTGCATTTTTACCACTAGTACCATCTCCCTCACCCACATTAAAAGCAAATGAGACCATAGCATCAAATTCAGATTGAGTAACAGGGACTTCTACGTGTCGTTTTACAATATCTTCAAATTCTTTGAGCTTGCCGTTTTCAAAATCCACTAAAGCCTCATTCCATGTTTTTTCTCCCCACTCCAACTCATCTCCTGTTGTACAATCCCCCTTTCTAATCAAATGCCCTATTCCAAATGTACAGTAACCTTTACTGTCTACATAAAGATAACCTTTTCTTCTGTCTTTTTTTGGAGCAGTGGATGTACAGCCCTCACTTATACGTAACATTTT
>JAIXOL010000078.1 GCA_027486845.1 Cytophagaceae bacterium | reverse complement strand
GTAATTTATTAGAAAAGCAAGAGGGTAATAAATCCAGCCTCAGAGAAAAATTAAGTAAAAATTGGAAGTTAATACCAGCAATTTTTAAGTAAGTTTATTTTTATGAACAAACCCTGAAGAGCCTCTTGAATTACCCAAGAGGCTCTTTTAATTTCTAAAGAAATTAAATTATCATTATTTCAATAACTTCTGTAACTATTAAAAGCTATTTACTCATCCAACTTTCATAGTATGTTATTTTTCATATTTTTGTATGAAGCCTTTTAGTAATTAATACTGAGCAATGTATCAGATTAAAATATTAAGAGTTACCAACAAAAATACTTTTGACCTAAAACTTTATAAATCAGACACTACGAGCATGACGGAGATAAAAGAAAAGATTCGCTTAAGCGAAAGGAAAGACAATAAAGGATGGAAAAAATGGGGGCCATATCTATCTGAAAGACAATGGGGGACAGTCCGTGAAGATTATAGTGTTTATGGCAACGCTTGGGATTATGTGCCGCACGATATGGCTCGCTCTCGAGCATACCGTTGGGGTGAAGATGGAATAGGTGGAATTTCGGACAATAAACAGCATATTTGTTTTGCTGTTTCGTTTTGGAATCATAAAGATAAAATCATTAAAGAACGCCTTTTTGGCTTAGCAGGTTCGGAAGGGAATCATGGCGAAGATGTAAAAGAACTGTATTATTATTTAGATAGTACGCCGACGCACTCATACATGAAGATGCTTTATAAATATCCACAAAATGAGTTTCCCTACCGACAAATTGTTGAAGAAAACCAAAAACGTAATCGTCAACACACCGAATTTGAGATTGAACAAACTGGAATTTTCGATAACAATGAGTATTTCGATATTTTTATTGAATATGCTAAAGCTGATGAAAACGATATTCTGATAAAGATAACGGCTCATAACAGAAATAAGAAAGCCGCAACGCTCACAATGCTCCCAACGTTATGGTTCAGAAATACTTGGAGTTGGGGATATGAAGCCTACAAAAAAAGCCCAATGATGACAGGCATCGCCAATAATCAGATTGAGGTTTCGCACCAGCTTTTAGGAAAGTATAAATTATATGCAGAGTGGGCTGATGAACTCATTTTTTGTGAAAACGAAACTAATATGGAACGTATTTTTGGAAAACCCAATACGGCTATGTTTGTTAAAGATGGAATCAGTAATTATGTACTAACTGGCCAACCAAATACGATAAATCCAAATAAGATTGGAACAAAGGCATCAGCCAGATATACAAAAAAAATTGAAGGTGGTGAAAGTCATACTATCAGACTTCGATTCAGTCAGAACTCGCAAAACCAAAAGGCTTTCGTAAATTTTGATGAAATTTTTGAATTAAGAATCAAAGAAGCTGATGAGTTTTATGACCATATTCAGCAAGAAATAAAATCAGAAGAGCAACGCAACATTCAGCGACAAGCATTTGCAGGAATGATGTGGAATAAACAATTTTATTACTACAATATCAACGAATGGCTTAAAGGAGACCCAAAAATGCCTTTTGAATTTAAAGGTAGGGCTTTTCCAAGAAATAATACGTGGAAACATGCCTACATGGCCAATATTTTGTCAATGCCCGATAAATGGGAATATCCTTGGTTTGCTGCTTGGGATTTGGCTTTTCATACGCTAACACTCGCTCGAATTGATGCCGATTTTGCAAAACGACAATTGGCGGTTGTACTTCGAGAATACTATATGCACCCTAACGGACAAATCCCCGCCTATGAATGGAATTTTTCAGATGTAAATCCGCCTGTTCACGCTTGGGCAACTTGGAAAGTTTATGAAATAGATAAAAAAAATAATGGAGGCATTGGCGATTTAGTTTTTTTAGAAAAAGTCTTCCATAAATTACTTATTAATTTTACGTGGTGGGTAAATCAGAAGGACGAGGAAGGAAATAATATTTTCGGTGGAGGTTTTTTGGGACTTGATAATATTGGAGTATTTGACCGAAACGCACAAATTCCGGGCGTGAAACTTGAACAAGCCGATGCTACTGGATGGATGGCTATGTACACTCTGAATATGCTGCGAATTTCGTGTGAAATTGCAATGGAAAATCCTGTCTATCAGGATATGGCATCAAAATTCTTTGAACATTTCTTGCATATTGCGGCGGCTATCAATAAACCGATTAAAGATAATGACTTGGGTCTTTGGGATGAAGCCGACCAGTTTTATTATGATAAGCTGCATGCTCCAAACGGCGAGACAATCTTTATGAAAATTCGTTCGTATGTTGGTCTGATTCCTCTCTTTGCCGTTGAAATAATTGATGAGGAAATGCTTTCAAAATTACCGGATTTCAAACGTCGTTTGGAATGGGTGCTTAATAATCGTCCTGATTTGGCTTTATTAATTTCACGTTGGAACGAGCCTGGTAAGGGCGAAACTCATCTGCTTTCGCTTTTACGTGGTCACCGTATGAAAATGGTTGTCAAAAGAATGTTCGATGAAGCTGAATTTTTGTCTGATTATGGCATTCGTTCGTTATCTAAATCACATAAAGATAATCCATATCAGTTTAATTTACATGGTGAGAATTTGAGCGTAAAATATACGCCAGCCGAATCAGATTTGAGTATTATGGGAGGAAATTCAAACTGGCGTGGGCCAATTTGGTTTCCAATTAACTTCCTCCTAATCGACTCATTATTAAAGTTTTATGAATACTATGGTGATGACTTCGAAATAGAATATCCGACAAATTCGGGCAATATTATGTCAATTAAAGAGGCCGCTCTTTTGGTAGCAGGGCGATTGATTAGTATATTTCAAATGAATGATGAAAGCCGTCGACCTAATACTGGTGATTTTGAAAAGTTTGATTCTGACCCACATTTCAAAGACTTGCACCTATTCTACGAATATTTTAATGGTGATACTGGTGAAGGACTCGGTGCTGCTCATCAATGCGGCTGGACAGGTTTAGTAGCAGATTTGATTCATTATGTAAACGAAAAATAATGATGAGTTTTAAAAGTCTCTGATTAAAAATAAGGTTTTAATCAGAGAACTATAACCTTAACTAACTAAACTTATTACTTAAAAATGTAATTAATGACATAAAATAAACCCTGGTTAATTAGAAATCATTTCTTTATAACCTACAATTCCTTTATGAAAATTTATTAATACTGTTTCTTTATGTAAATGTATTTGTCATAGCTTAATTGCTTATAAATTAAAGAGTGATTAAATTTAAGTTTCGTCATTTATCTTTCTAAATACAAAAATTTAAATCAAGCTACCCTTTAAAGATATATCCCATGCCGACAATGGTATGGATTAGTTTTGGTGTAAAATCCTTATCGACTTTTTTGCGAAGAAAATTAATATAAGTATCTATTGTATTACTAGAAGGGTCGAGGTCAGCATCCCATATTTTCTCGGCAATATCAACTCTTGATACTATTCGATTATGATTAATTACCAAGTATTCAAGCAGAGCATATTCTTTAGCTGTAAGAGTAATTTCTTTATTACCTCTGATTACTGTGCAAGCTGTAAAGTCAAGCTCCAAATCAGCCACTTTGATAATACTACTTTTTACCTGTTGCTGAACCATTGAACTTCGTCGGTGTAAAGCATTAAGCCGCATCAAAAGTTCTTGAAATTGGAATGGTTTCACTAAAAAATCATCGATTCCAGCGTCAAAACCAAGAACTTTATCATCTATTGTCCCCATTGCAGTTAACATTAAAATGGGAGTGTTCTGCTTTTCGTTCCTAATTTCCTGAGTTACATCATATCCATTCATTTTTGGCATATTGACATCCATGATTATAACGTCATAGTCGTTTTCAAATGCCATTTTTAAGCCTATTTCACCGTCTTTTGCCACAGAAACCAAATGTGTATGTTCTTCAAGACCTCGTTTTATAAATTCGGCTAAACGAAGTTCGTCTTCAACAATCAGAATTTTCATGGTTATTTTAAAATAAATTAAGCAAGGTGATATTACCTTGCTTGCATTTTTTTATAGGTATAAAATAATTCACCTAACTATATTTCAGTTACTTTATATCTTGTGTTTTATTACATCATTCTTGGTATACTGTAAGAAATTTTCTCTTCTTTTTGGGTCGCCTTGCGTTATTTCTTTAATCATTTTTAGCTTGATACTTTTTAATTCAGTCTTCAATCTTTTAAAACTTTACTACATTTTAATAGTTTATGCAATTGTACTTGTAGCGAAAATGACTATAATCGTTAAAAAAACATTCTTTTTCAAACCTTCAAAAGCTTAAGAATTATTTATTCCAAGTACCTATTTGGCTTTCTGATTTAAAGGAAAAACGTAATAATTAAAAGCATTTAATATAATTTAAGACTTGAATAAATATCAATATGATGTTTTAATTGGAAACTCTACTGTGAAAATCGACCCAGCCCCTTCTGCAGATTGAACAGAGATTTTTCCCGAATGAATCTCTACAATGCGTTGCGTAAGAGGTAAGCCAATACCATGTCCAGAAATCTCTTTGGTTTTTTCATTTCTGTAAAATGCTTCAAATATATGTTCAGCTTCAAAATGTGTCATTCCAACTCCTTGGTCAATAAAATCAATTTTTAACTTAGTCTTTTCATAAGAGATTTTGGTTTCAACTCGATTGTTATTGCTATATTTACAAGCGTTCTCCATCAAATTTCTAAATACCAAAAGCAATAACTCGGCATTACCACTTACAATCATTATTTCGTCGTTATCAGGAATCTGATAAAAATCTATAATAATTTGATATTCAGGTTGATTTTTCTTGACCAAATCCGAAGCAGCCCAAAGGATTTCATCAACCCTTACTTCGGAAAATGGCACTGATTGAGCATCGGCATTCATACGAGCCAACTCCAACAGACTATTTACCAAGTTTATCATATTATTAATGTCGAGCTGGAAGTTTTCAACAGTTTGCTTGTACTCCGAAACGCTACGCTCCTTCATAAGTGTAACTTGGGCGTTTCCAAGTAGAATAGACAATGGCGTTCGGAGTTCGTGAGTCACATACGACACAAAGTTACGCTGTTGGGTATAAGCATAATCTAGTCGGTCAAGCAAATCATTAAATGTATGAGCCATTTGTCCAATTTCATTATCTAAATTGGACTCAGGAATACGAGACTGGAGATTCTTACTTGAAATCTTTTTCATCCGTTTAGCAATTTGTCCAATCGGTTTTAAGTCTTTTCTAATATAAAAACGAGTTGTGAGCGTAATAATGCTAATCAATAACACTGAACCGACAATTAGAATATAAAGTAGGTTTCGTTGTTTATTGAAACCTGATAAATCATAACCTGCAGCTTCGATAATAAACAACTGCTTGAATTTATTATTACGGCTTAAAAAGATAGTTCGTTCATAACCATCTTTCTTAAACTCAACTTCGTGTTTAAAAACCACCTTTATTAATTTTTCGCTCAAATGAGTTACTGCATGTCTTGACTTAAATATTACTACGCCTGTTGAATCATAAATAATAAATTCTTCTTGTGTGTATATATTTTCCTTCATATCATACAAAGTCCTTACGTCATCGCCGCTTAGACCTTTGTCAATAATCATTTTTTCTAAAGTAATGGCATTGTTTCGGAGATAGAGATAAAATTCATTTTCTCTGAAATTACTATAAAAAAGATAAATATTTGCCGAAAATATAATGAGAGCGACACTAAGAATCGTCGGAATCCGGATGGTTTGTTTATCAACAATTTTCATAAACTGACAATTAATACAAGCAAACTTTTCGTCAAAAATTCAGTAAATGCAAATCAAATATTATCCAACTAATCAAGTATAACACAACATCAAATCAATGCCATTATGAGATTACCCTTTCATCATATAACCTCTACCAACAACTGTGTGAATTAGTTTAATAGGGAAGTTTTGGTCAATTTTTTTACGTAGAAAATTCACATAAACATCAATTGTATTTGTACCGGTATCAAAATTTAAGTTCCAGACTTTTTCAGCAATTTCTATTCTCGAAACCACCTTACCGTTGTTTCTCATGAAAAACTCCAGTAACATAAATTCTTTTGAAGTAAGCGAAATTGTATATCCACCACGATTAGCATTTTTTTCGTTAAGGTCTAATACTAAATCTGCAACTTGAAGATTACGTTTAAGTTCACTTCCTTCGTTTGAACGGCGGTAAAGAGCATTAAGTCGAGCAATTAGTTCTAAAAAATCGAAAGGTTTTACCAAATAATCATCAGCTCCCGAATCAAACCCCAGCAATTTGTCTTGCGTCGTACCCATTGCAGTTAAAATCAAAACTGGAGTTTTGATTTGATCCGCTCGAAGTTTCTTGGTTAAATCAATTCCACTAATTTTTGGGAGATTTATATCAAAAACCAATAGGTCATACTGATTATTTAATGCCTTACTTTTACCAATTTGACCATCAAAAGCTACATCAACAGTAAAGCCACTTTCTTCTAATCCTTTTTTTACATATTCCGCCAATCTCAACTCATCCTCTACCAATAAAACTTTAATCGTTGCCATATATAATAAATTTAATCTAGCTTACTTTTGCTTTTCATTAGTAAATTTCTGTTTCTAAGTACAGTATAACCTAAAAATACGATTAAAATTTGATTAAAATGAATATTTATGTTACCGAATTCTATTCCAAGTTCTTCTTTGACTACGTTTTTTAAGAATATCTCTAATTTCTTGACGCAAAGTTATCTTTTCTTCAATGTAGCAACCATTAGAGGTATCAGGTAGTTTTCTAAAAATCGGCAAAAAAAGTCCCATGTATGCACTAATTCCTCTCGGGTTACCAATATTTACAATGCCTGATAAATTTTCTGAGCCTAAAAAAAAAGGGCCAATTCGACTAGCAAGTCCAAAAGCAAAATTTCGATAACCATTTAGTAACGATATCGGGACAGCAATGTCAAACCATTTACTTTCATAACGAGGTGTGATAGCCAACATCGAAGGTTGATTCATCCCCATTTTTTTTAAATTTCTCAAACTCTGAATCCAAGTTGCATTTAGATAGATTTTTTCTGAAATTTTATAATCAAAATTTGATGAAAGAGTTGTAGGCAGAGCTACTAAAAAACTATGTTGATAATCTGTTTGATTAATATTAAAAGCATCATTCATTTGGTAGTATAATCTATCGGGCGAATCTATTTTGTTAAAAGTACCTGGCTGAATCAGTACATTGGTCTTATCAATCTGAATAACATTTGAATAAGTAGGATTATTATAATTTATACTACCAATATCAATCAAAGCAACACCAATTCGATACAAATATTTGTTCTTTGTCCCATCCTTTAACAATTTTCCCTTTACTTTTACCTCGTATTTGTCAAATTCTGGTCGAAATTCGTAAATAGCACCAATATCAAAACCATAACCTACTCCTGCAGCTAAATTGCCAAAAATCCAACTAGGGCTAAGGCTAAAGGAACGAGTTGCAGCGTTGGTTGTTGTTCCGTATATTCCGGTGGCATTTTTAAAATAGACATCCTGCCGCAGGGCTTTCGCACTATTTGCATCAACTATGAAATCTAAATTATCCACTAAATAATGAACATTTACCAGGCCATTCAATCGTTTTACGGTCAAACCAACCTTAAAAAAATCTTGGTCTTGCTCTCTAATAACAGCACCTAGGCTCAACCCCAATTCTGTAAATCCATTCAAATTCATTGCTAAATGATTATTGGCTTGCGTTTTACCGTACAAATTTGGGATTAATGTACCCTTGACCATAATATGTGCAATACTTGATGTAGTATTACTCAAATTCATCAACATCCTTCCTCTTGTAGTAAGCCCGATAGCAAATTTTGCTTTCTCGAAGGTATAAATAATTGAAGGCCCTTTCACATCAGTTGCAAAAAAAGCAACTGAGTTTGGTTTATCAAGAGCTTCATCTATATATGAAGAACGAAAAATTGGTAATCCGTTTGGAGCACGGTATCGATTAGGAACTGAATTGATTGAAAGTCCAAAAAAAGAATAAGGAGCAGCCCATCCAGCATAGTTATTAATGAAGTCAACATTGGCTCCAGCAATATTCAAAAAAAACTTATGACGCGAATCTGCAACGTTGGCAGGGTTTGCGGCTAAATTATAAGTTCCTGCATAGTTACTTGTCGATATTCCGAGCCATTGTTGAGAAAAAGAAGTATAAGTTATAAAAAAAAGACAAAAAAAGATTCGCATTTTTTATTGTAAGGGTCAGGGTTAAATCCTAAAAAGTAGGGTATTCACAAAAGTAAATAAATAAAGCCAAATGCTTTTGAATTTTAATATATTAATCATATTTTAGTCCTTCATTTACTCAAAGACCAAAGAAAAATATGAATTACGATTTTAAAAATTACAAAACCGAAAATTTCTTCGATGAAATGATTACACCAGAAGGAAATTCTCGTTTGGGTAATCAGGCTTTAAAGGGTACAATTGAAAATCTTGCTTTTGAAAACTTAAAAAATAAACAGAAAGCAGCAGAACGTTCGATGGTATCGGCAGGTATTACATTTAACGTTTACTCAGAAGATGGCGGAACGGAACGAATTATCCCGATTGATATCGTACCAAGAGTGATTGACTCTCTGGAATGGGACAACCTCGAAAAAGGTTTAATCCAGCGAATCACAGCTTTAAATATGTTTCTGCAAGATGTTTATAATGAGCAGAATATTATTCGTGATGGAATAATTCCCCGTGAAATAATCGAATCAAGTAAAGGTTTTATACCTGAATGTAAAGGACTTACTCCGCCAAAAGGCGTGTGGATTCATATAACTGGTACTGACCTTATCAGAGATAATAACGGCGTTTTTACGGTTCTTGAAGATAACTTACGTTGTCCGTCAGGTGTTTCATATATGCTCGAAAATCGTGAATTATCGAAGCAGACCTTTCCTGATGTACTTTCTCAAACCAATGTTCGATCGATTTCTGAATATCCTGCAAAATTACTCGAAGTATTGAGCTTTATTTCAGGTCGCCCCGACCCTACTGTGGCGGTTCTAACTCCTGGGATTTATAACTCGGCTTACTTTGAGCATTCATATTTAGCCCAACAAATGGGAGTAGAGTTAGTTGATTACCGGGATTTAGTCGTTGTTGGTGATTATCTAAAAATGCGTACTACAAAAGGCTTTAAGACAGTTGATGTACTATATCGCAGAATTGATGATACATTTTTAGATCCAAGAACCTTTAATCCTCACTCATTGATCGGTATTCCAGGATTATTTGATGTATATAAAAAAGGAAACATCGGTTTAGCAAATGCTCCAGGCACTGGCGTAGCAGATGATAAAGTAGTTTATGCTTACGTTCCTCGCATCATCAAATATTATTTGGGAGAAGATGCAATTATTCCAAACGTAGAAACCTATCTGTGCGGAGAGCCTGCTTCAATGAAGTATGTGTTAGAAAACATAGAAAAACTGGTAGTAAAAGAAGCCAATGAAGCAGGTGGCTATGGAATGTTGATTGGTCCGAAAGCCTCAAAAGAAGAACACGAAAAATTCAGAGGTTTGATTCAATCAAATCCAAGAAATTATATTGCCCAACCAACAATCTCTCTTTCTCGCAGCCCTTGCTTAGTAGAAGATGGTCTTGAAGGTCGCCACGTTGATTTACGCCCATATATTCTTTACGGTCACGGTATTCACGTAACACCAGGTGGACTCACTCGTGTTGCGTTGAAAAAAGGTTCTTTGGTAGTAAATTCCTCACAAGGTGGAGGAAGCAAAGATACATGGGTACTTAAATAATTCTGAGTTTTGAGTTCTGATTTCTGAGTTTTTTCGTATTTTTGTACACTTAATAAAATTCTGTGTTAATTCAGAACTCAGCACCAAGAATTCTAAACTTTTATCATGAATATTACTCGTTTCTCAACATTGGTGGCAATTGTAGTTTTGGCAGCCATGGCCAGATTCATTCCACATCCGTTTAATTTTACACCAATTGCAGCTGTTGCTTTGTTTGGTGGGGCATATTTTACCAATCGTTGGCATGCAATTTTCGTTCCCATGGCTGTAATGTTATTAAGCGATACAATCCTCGAAATCACTACAGGTTGGGGTTTTCACTCTGGAATGATAATCGTTTATGCAGCATTTGCACTAGTTTCAATGATGGGAATGATTTTAGTTAAAAATGCTAATCCTACTCGTGTAATTTCAGCATCGTTAATAAGTTCTTTGATTTTCTATTTGATAACAAACTTTGCCTTTTTATACCCTGAATCATCAATAGCTAACCAAAGTATAGGAACTTACCCACATAATTTTAGTGGTATAATGTCCTCATACGCTGCAGGTTTACCTTTCTTGAAAAATCAAATTGTGGGAGATTTATTCTATTCAGGGATTTTATTTGGCGGATTTGCTCTATTGCAAAGAAAATTTGAAGCTTTGAAAATGGCCTAATTTTAAAATATAGAAAGATTTAACGAGTATATTATCACTGATAGTATACTCGTTTTTTTGTCTTTTTAAATAATCCGTATCTTCTACAAAATAACAAACTCAACCCTACGATTCATTTTACGACCTTCTTCGGTATTATTATCTGCAATAGGTTTCATATCACCATAACCTTTGAATTGAATTCGATAACCTGCTATTCCTTTGCTAATCAGGTACTCGCGTACGTTATAGGCACGTTCGAGAGATAAACGTTTATTTTGTGTTGGCTCGCCTACATTGTCGGTATGCCCCTCAACCATAATTGACATTTTTGAGTCATCTTTAAGCATTTTTAGTAAGCCATCAAGTTGAGCATACGAATCGGGTAAAAGTCTTGATTCGCCTAGCTCAAAAAATACTTTATCAAGTCTAAACTTATTTTCTTCAATTTTTATTGGACTATTTTCTTTTGTTTCTTCTTTCGCAACCTCAAATTTAGGTTCTGTTTTCGGAGCTTCCTCTTTTACAGGGTCTGGCTTTTTTACTACTTTTTCAACTGGATTTAGGTAAAAACTTTGAGAAAATTGCTGACTTTTTCCAATTTTCGATAAATCCATACTTTCTTGTACATTTTCATAACCTTTAGCTGATGCTACAAATGTATAGACCTCAGGCTTAATTTTGAATGAATATTCTCCTGTTGCATTGGTTTTTGTCGAATCTGATTTTTGTGCATCAAAATCAAAGCGAAATATTACTTGTCCTGTTATTGGTTGATTGGTTTTTGCATCAATTAATTTACCTTTTATAGTTACTAAAATTTCTCCCTCTTTTTCTGGTTCTTCACTTTTCTTCGCAACTGCTGGCGGTGGAGTAAATGGATTATTGATATGCACACCGTAAAAATTCCAATATTGATGACTTTCTTCAGGTCGATTTTTACCTTCAATCAGGTTAAAAGTTTCAATACCCGCATCGAGTTTCTCAAAATAGACCATAAAACGATATTTTTCTTTAGGATAAACATTCATTTCTTTAGGCATTTCCGAAATTCCAGTACATTTAATATATTTGAAACGTTTGCCATTTCCATTCAAATAGCTTTTTGGATTGAAAGAAATAGTATAATTTGAACTTGGTTGATTTTGATTGGGAAAAGGAAACTGAAATTGAAAAGAATCATTTTTCCGTTGAGAAACTTGATAAGTGAAAGATATGATTGTATAATTACCTCGAATTTCGACTTTAGTAATATCAGTTTCATAACTTGTTTGGTCGTCAATTTCGGGCATTTTGGTTATTAATTGACCAAAAGTATTCAGAAAAGATAAAGTAAAGATAGTTATAAATAGTTTTTTCATTTTTTTAGATAAATTTCATTTCATCTTAAAAAACGAATGTAGCGTTTATTTCGTTTAAATGTTATTGTTAATTTTTGTTAAATAGATTTCTATGAAAAAACTAAACGACCTCCTCCAACTCGGCGACCCGCGATTGTATGAGGTTTGCGAACCAGTCTATGAATATGAATTACCTCAAGTAAAGGAATGGGTGGCAGATTTACATAACGTAATGGAGGAAATAAGAGAAAAATATCAATTTGGTAGAGGAATAGCCGCACCGCAACTTGGAATCATGAAGCGTTTGATTTATTTAAATTTGGATAAACCCAAAATAATCATCAATCCAGTTTTTGAATACCTCAGTGAAGAAATGTTTGAATTATGGGATGATTGCATGTCTTTTCCGAATTTATTGGTAAAAGTAAAACGCCATAAAGGATTAACCATCAATTATCTAGATGAAAACTGGCAACCTAAAATTTGGCAAGTTGAAGATACAATTTCTGAGCTACTCCAACATGAATATGACCATCTTGATGGCATTCTTTGTACTATGAGAGCCATTGATAATCAATCTTTTAAATGGCGACCAACGCCCATTTCAAATTAAGAATTGAGAATTAAAAATGAAGAATTATTTTTTCAATTTCTCCTTTAGGGAAAATTTAGTGGCTTTGCAAAAGCACTAACCATGCTTCCTTCACCTTATTTTCATTTAATAATTTGACTGCTTTTGCGTGCAGTAGATTATCGAGGAATGCACAGCCATACATCACTTGTTCGATGATATTTTGCATTGTTTCAGTTGTTCTATAAGCTTCGATTTCTGTTTGTGTTGGCAAATTTTCTACATTCCCTAATTGACCTAAATGATTGCCAGTCAGGATTTTAGATAAACGAATATTTATAGGAATGGCGTCATAACCAATACCAATTTTTGTAATCGGTTTTTCTACTTCAAACATAGAAATTTCATTGGCACGAACGTACCAATTCCCACCCATGCGTGCTACCCAATCAGTTTTTTGTTGGTCAACTTTGCCATTTTCTCCGATAATTTCTTCAGAAAAATGAGCCAAAACAACCTCGCAAATTGCTAAATTCATCGAACCAAACTGCTTGATTTCAAGAACTTTACATTCAAATTGGGCTTTTGATTCTTTTACTCTTGGAGGCTTTACAAAAACGGATTTTTCTTCTCCAAAACCCGCCTTAATAAATTCGTTCATACCTCTTGGAAACTCAACACTCGAAAGTGACATTTGTTGCACCATCGCATAATCTACCATGTTTATTACCACTTCTGGTACTTCTTCAAGATTAAGAATTGTATCTTTTTTTGAGCCATCTCGACCTCGATTATTTGGTGCAAAAACCAAAATCGGGGGATTGATGCCCATAATATTAAAAAAACTAAATGGACTCAGATTTACATTGCCCAATTTATCAAGCGTACTCGCAAAAGCAATCGGTCGAGGAGCAATTGTTCCTGTCAGATAACTATAAAATTCTCTTGAATCTAATTCTTTTGGGCTAAGTGTTAGCATCTTTATAATGAATAATATAAAATGGATAATTGAAATAGGAATCTAATAATCCAACCAATCGCACAAAGCTCAGATTATTTCTCCCATTACCTCACCAAAACCAACTCTTATTCCGTCTTTTTCACAAAAACCAACTAAGGTTAGCTTATCACCGTTTTCGAGATATGTGCGAGTTTCTCCATTTGTAAGCGTAATTTGATTTTTTCCTGCCCAAGTGAGTTCTAAAAGAGAGCCATATGAACCAACTTCCGAACCGCTTATTGTTCCCGATGCCAAAATATCTCCGATTTTTAAGTTACAACCGTTGACCGTGTGGTGTGCAACTTGTTGAGCGATATTCCAGTACCTATACTTGAAATTTGTATTTGTGATGGTCGTTTCGTTGAGTTTGGCCATAAGTTGAATATCAAAATTTCTGATTCCATCAAATTGCAAATATGGCAATGGCTGAAGTTCTTGAGCTGGGCCTTGTACTCTGAATGTTTCTAAGGCTTCAAGCGTTACAACCCACGGCGAAATTGAAGAAGCAAAATTTTTGCCTAAAAATGGCCCCAATGGAAGCGTTTCCCAACGTTGAATATCTCTTGCAGACCAATCATTGAAAAGTACCAGCCCGAAAACATAATCTTCTGCTTCTGAAGTGTTTACACATTTCCCATGTTCAGAATTTCTACCGATAATTGCACCAATTTCTAATTCAAAATCTAATTCATTTGTTGAACCAAAAATAGGAAATGGTGAATCCACAGATTTAAATTGACCATTGGGGCGATGAATTGGGGTATTTGAAATGACAATCGAACTTGCACGACCATGATATGCAATCGGCAAATGTTTCCAGTTTGGATAAAGTGGATTATCGGGACGAAATATTTTTCCTGCATTTGTTGCATGTTCGATGCTTGAATAGAAATCAGTATAATCACCAATTTTTACGGGTAGGTGCATTTTTACTTCTTCAATTTTATAAAAAACGTGGTCAAAATGCCTTTTTAGTGGAGAATTTTCTTGAATTAGCCATTCTTGGAGCTGAATTCTTACGGTATTTGTAAGTTTTTTTCCAAGTCCGATAAAAGAATTTAGACTCGACTGATTACAAATATTTCTGGGAATATTGAGCAAGCCCAATTTTCGGGTCTGCTCTAAATCAATGACATAATCACCGATTCGGACACCAACTTGAGGTTTTTTTTTGTGTGTACTAAAAATTCCAAAAGGAAGATTATAAATTGAAAAATCGCTTTCGGATGATATTTCGATCCAAGTAGTCATTTTTAAATTATTTACAAAATCAGTTTACAAAACTTAGCTTGAAAACCAATTTTGGAAACCATCAATTATTTATCGCTCACATTTTTGTGAATCGTATCCATGATTCTGACCAAATGGTCATAGTCCTCATCATTCAAAGTTCCCCAGGATTTTCTACGAATTTCCCCAATCACGCTCAAAGCATTTTGATGTAAATTTTCGCCTTCTTCAGTCAAATAAATATTAAATTTTCTGCGGTCATCATCGGCCATTTGGCGACGAACCAAGCCTTTTTCTACTAATAAATCTAAGATTCGGGTAATAGTTGGAGCATCTTTTGCTGTATCAACTGCCAAATCATTCTGACTAATTCCCGCTTTGGGTTTGATATGATCAATCACTACCCATTGGTCAACTGTTAGGTCAATACCTCCATCGGTGAGTCCCTTTTGCATGAAACTCCGAATCCTTTTGATTGTAGTATCAATTTTAAAATAGTACGATCGTTTATCTGAGTGTGTCATTTATTATATGTTCAGTCTTTATCTACTTTTATTTACTTTAAATTAAGAATCAAAACTTACATAAAATTTGCAAACTAATTAAGCTTTGCAAATTAAATTCGGTATAAAATTTACAATCTAAAGTATTAATATTACAAAAGTAGAAAAAACCTTCAATTATTGATACTCTAATAAATGACGTTCTAAGATTTCTTCAAAATTTCGGAGCGATATATACAGTTGTTCGTAAGATTCTATTATAAAATACTTTTTTTGGTAGGCATTAATTTTCACCTCAGTTTGCAAAATTTCTTCAATACAATAGGCTACACGTTTAGGTATTCCACTACATAAGCTGTAAACACTTTCGCCACTTGATGAAATAATGCCGCCACCGTAAATTTTCAGTTGATTATTTTCACGAATTAGCCCAAACTCTACCGTAAACCAGTAAAGTTTTTGTAATAATTTCACTGCCTCTTCATCATCAATATATTTGAGCGAAATTGTACTAAACTCTGACAAAAAATCACAAAAAGACTGGTTGGTAAGTAGAGGCACATGTCCAAAAGTGTCATGAAACATATCTGGCTCTTCCAAATACTCTAATTGTTCTATTGTGCGAATCCACGTTGAAACAGGGAATTTTTTATCAGCTAAAAGCTCAAAAAATTCCTTGATTGGTACTAAGCCATGACATGATACCACTGACCAGCCCGTCAGTGCATGTAAGCGAGGATTAATTTCTCTCTCAAAATTTGGAATTTGGTCTGCCACCAAACCAGATTTTCCAATTCCCTCCAAATAAACTTCACTGGCAATCGCAGGTAATTTCTGCATCTGCCGCTGGAAAAGCACCTGCCACACCTCATGACTAGCAGAAATAAATGTCTTATGGTTCGGACTCATGGAATTAATGATTGAATAAAAGATTGAGCGAATGATAGATTGAGTGAAGTAATATTTTCTATTTTATCATTCACTCATTCTATCAATCAAAATTATTTAAAGCGTTCCTCTCAAAACTTGTTCACGCTCTATTGCTTCAAAAAGGGCTTTAAAATTGCCTTTTCCAAATGATTTTGCACCTTTTCTTTGAATAATTTCAAAAAACATCGTCGGTCGAGGCTCAATTGGTTTTGTGAAAATTTGAAGTAAATAGCCTTCCTCATCACGGTCGACCAAAATACCAAGTTGCCTTAGTTGTTCAATTTCTTCATCAATATCGCCGATTCGACCTTTTAAATCTTCGTAATAACTCTCAGGAACTTGCAAAAATTCTACGCCATGCTCACTCAAATGTGTAACTGTTGTGATTATATCATCGGTCGCAACGGCTAAGTGTTGTACTCCAGCTCCGCCATAAAAATCAAGGTATTCTTCTACTTGTGATTTCTTTTTCCCTTCGGCCGGCTCATTGATTGGGAACTTAATGCGACCGTTTCCATTAGACATTACCTTACTCATTAAAGCCGTATATTCAGTCGAAATATCATTATCATCGAAGCTTACCAATTGGTTAAATCCCATAACTTTTCCATAGAAATTTACCCATTCATTCATGCCGTTCCAACCCACGTTTCCTACAATATGGTCTACGTATTTTAAGCCAACTGGCGAAGGATTATACTTTGGTTTCCACGCTATAAAATTTGGCAAAAAAGTACCTTTATACTCACTTCTTTCTACGAAAACATGTACAGTATCACCGTAAGTATGAATTCCCGAACGAACAACTTTACCAAATTCATCTTCTTCAATGATTGGCTCAAAATATGGTTTGGCTCCGCGAGAAATGGTTTCAAAATAAGCATCACGAGCATCATCCACCCAGAGAGCAACAACTTTTACACCATCACCATGTTGGTCGATATGCCTCCCAATTTCAGTACCTCCATAAAGGGGAGTAGTAAGAATTAAGCGAATTTTCCCTTGTTGGACAACATAGCTTTCACGGTCACGAAGACCAGTTGAAAGACCTGCATAAGCCAATGGCTGAAAACCAAAAGCTGTTTGGTAATAATGTGCCGCTTGCTTACAGTTTCCTACATACAACTCAATATAGTCAGTGCCATTGATTGGTAGAAAATCATTCTTTTGTTCGAAAATATTTTGTGTTTCTTGAAGTAACATTTTTTTATTTTTTGAATATTGATGAAATATATTAAACCCCACTGTGAAGGCAGTCTGATAAGGAACTAAGAGAATAAAGATATAATAAGTAACCGATGAGTATCTAGTACCTAAATAGTGATAAACTACTTTTTCCAACTCTGGAAACACTTCCCATCCCCATATTTCATAGCATTAAGATTGCTTAGGAGCAACTACGCCAATAAAACAATTTTTATTAAACATCATCGGCACTTTGCTTTCCAAAAAATCATCTTTTGGCTCCACACCAAAACCAATAAACTTCCGCCTCATCATATTGTGAGAATTGGCCGATTTTGGCCTAAGGCCTTGACTTTCAAGTATTTCAATAACTTGTTTAGGTCGATGAATGTGGTAAATCAAAGATGCCATTCCATCAAAGCCAATTGTTCCATAAAGTTGCTCATAATACAAGCCACAATCAGGCTTCTGAAACTGAGTATGGCGTTTTGAAGGAGTATTTCCGAGTTTATGATAAATAGGCATTATAAATTCGTGAGAAACGTAAAACGAATATTCTATTGTTATAACAACTATTGTTACACATACAAAAATAATAATAATTATTGTTATGACAATTATAATATAAATATTTTTTTGATTAATTTAATTAAACAAAGTTGCCAAACAAGTTTCAAACTTGTTCAGAAGAAGTTCACAGTTAATAGTCAAGAAGTCCACAGTAAGTTAATAAGCTAATAGACAGACATTTAACTGTTTGCAAATTTCCGATTGATATTATTTTATAACTTACCGTGAAGGAGACTGGAAAAAGAAGAAATAAGAACGTAACTCATGACGCCCCTCAGAAGATTTGAATTAAGTCAAATTGTTCAGCCAAAGAATGATTTTTTCGAAAACTACACCTTTTTCAGGTTCATTATGTATTTCGTGATATAGGCCATCAAGAGAAAAAAATGTAACAATTTTACCTGCTTTTTCAGCAAAAAGTTTGCTACCCTGATGCGAAGTAAGGCGATCGGCAGAACCATGATAAACCAAAGTCGGAATACTTAATTTATCAGCATTATCAATTGCCCATTGACCAGTTTCAATCATTTCAATACCCATTTTTGCCGAAACTTTATCATGTACGAGCGAGTCTTCATTATATTTTTTAACAATATCAGTATCTCGTGAAATCGCTGAAGAATCTAAACCGCTACTCAATGATAAAGCTGGAAAAATATCTTTCATTAACCTTCCAATAAAAAGAGTAATTTGTGAAGGTTGAAATGCTAATTGAAAATATGGTGAAGACAAAATCGCTCCAGCAATTATAGGTTGACGACGAAGCAGATAATTAGCCAATAAATTCCCACCCATACTATGCCCAAAAAGAATTAGTTTGGCATCAGGAAAATGAGCATAGGTAGCTTTCAATAAAGCATCTACATCATTCATAAAAGTATCAAAATCGGGAAAATGCCCGCGTTTTCCTTCCGATTTTCCGTGTCCACGATGGTCGCAGCCAATTACGGCATAGCCATTAATCGTAAACATTTCGGCCACGTGATTATAGCGATTGATATGTTCGCCCATGCCGTGCATCATACAAATTACAGCTTTTATGGGCAAACTGCTTTCCCATTTTTTACCATAAATATTAAGTCCATCAGATGTTTTCCAAGATAATTCGGTAAAGTTCATATTATTAATTGAGTAGGTTTGAGACATAAATATACATAAATATCACGATATATTGCAGCAAGTTTGTGGCTTGGAATGGTTTCTTTATATTTGTACGGAAGAATAAGTGAATAGCCATTTAAAATGATTGAAGTAAAAGGGAAAACACTGTCAAATTATAGATTCATAGACTTATTTGCAGGAATAGGAGGATTTCATATTGCTTTATCTTCATATGGTGCAAAATGTGTTTTTGCTTCGGAGTTGGATAAATTTGCAATTGAGACTTACATTGAGAATTTCAATATTGAACCTTTTGGCGATATTACTACAATAAATGAGCAAGAAATTCCTCAGCACGAAATCTTATGTGCTGGATTTCCGTGCCAAGCATTTTCAATTTCTGGGACGCAAAAAGGTTTTGACGATATTAGAGGTTCTCTTTTCTTTGATATTGCTCGTATCACCTCTTTTCATAAACCCAAAGTTGTGTTTTTAGAAAATGTAAAAAATCTAATCAATCATGATGAAGGACGTACTTTAAAGGTAATTGTAGAAACGCTCGAAAAACTAGATTATACGGTATTCAGTAAAGTCTTAAATTCAAGTAACTTTGGTTTGCCACAAAATCGAGAAAGAATATATATTGTTGCATTTGCAAAAAATATCGATACAACAAATTTTTCGTTTCCATCTCCATTAAATGAAGCTATTTCTGTCGAAGAAATATTGGAAGAAAATTCTCCAAATATTAAGTTTATTGAGAGAAATGATATTGAAATGCACAAAAACTACTATTTTCAAGATACATTATTTGGAAAAACAACAATTAATAAACCACTTCAAATTGGGAAAGTGAATAAAGGCGGACAAGGCGAACGTATTTATGATACTCGTGGTCATGCGATTACACTTTCGGCTCATGGTGGAGGTGTTGGTGCTAAAACAGGACTATATTTGGTTGGTGGTAAAATTCGGAGACTAACCCCAAGAGAATGTGCAAGAGTGCAAGGGTTTCCCGAAGATTTTAAAATTAACAAAAATGCTCCACAAGCATACAAACAATTTGGGAATAGTGTTTCAATAGATGTACTACAAAAAATTCTGATTGAAGTTCAGAAAATATTAGGCAAAAATGAACAAAGAACAATTAAAAGGTTCGCAGACAGCAAAGAATGGTTTTCTTAATGAAGATGACATTGTAAATAAATTTAACAATTGGAATACTGATGAAGACGCTCAAAAATGTCTTTTGATAATGGAATATGATTTTTCTAAAATTGAATATGTGAAAGCTGTAAAATTGAGTGGATTTAAAACCGATGTTCAAGCTCAGATTACTGTGAAGTTGAAAGAAGTAATTGATGTCCAAAATTTACAAGTAAAACTGGTAAGTAATCCAAAGTGATTTAATCAAATAGATAAAAGATGGGTTGATAAATACGTTGAAATGTGGAATATTCCAGTTGATATTTCTGCTATTTTAAAAAGATATATAGGTGAAATCAAACCAAATGTTCTTAATCCAAAGGATAAAAGAAGAATGTTTGCCAGTGAATTCTCTGAAAAAGAACAAAGTGACATTTTACTTTGGCTAAATGATAATCAATCCTTCATAGTTTCTGATATTCTAAAAGGAAGAGGTCAATTTGCTGCCGAATGGATGCAGGTTGCACAAAAAACAAAGTCCGATTCACGATGGATTTTGAAACCAATGAATTTTTGTCTGAATTATTTTGGTAACGGAAATGTAGAAATGACAGAAAGAGGGAATTTCAAAATCGGTAAAATTACGATGCAAAGAAAAGGTGGTGATGGCGGTAGAAATACTGTAAATATGCTATAATTTAAGCTAAATCCTGCTAAATTATTTGATATAGAATAGTAGATACATGTACTTCAAAAAAACAATAAAATCAATGAAACAAGTATTAAAAACACTTAAAATCGAATCACTCAACAACGGAATTAGTACGGGCATAAAAAGTTGGACAGGTAGCGGAAGTTTACTGAGTTCATATTCGCCTGTTGATGGTGAGTTGATTGGACAAGTAAATCAAGCCAGTAAAGAAGATTACGACAAAGTTATCGAAAAAGCCAATGTTGCATTTAAAGTTTGGCGAACGGTTCCTGCACCAAAACGTGGTGAAATCGTGCGACAAATGGGCGATGCACTACGTGAAAACAAAGATGCTTTAGGTAGATTAGTGAGCTACGAAATGGGCAAAAGCCTTCAAGAAGGCTGGGGAGAAGTACAAGAAATGATTGATATTTGTGATTTTGCTGTCGGACTTTCTCGTCAATTATATGGCCTTACAATGCACTCTGAGCGTCCGCAGCACCGAATGTATGAACAATGGCATCCGTTGGGCATTGTTGGAATTATTTCAGCTTTCAATTTTCCAGTAGCCGTGTGGTCATGGAATTCCATGTTGGCATGGATTTGTGGAGATGTCTGTGTTTGGAAACCTTCAGAAAAAACGCCTTTGACTGCTATTGCTTGTCAGAATATAATTCAAGAAGTTTTACGAAAAAATGATATTCCTGAAGGCGTTTCTTGCTTAATTATTGGCGATATTAATGTAGGTGAATGGCTGACGAATGACCCAAATATAGCTTTAATTTCAGCAACTGGCTCTACTCGTATGGGAAAAGAAGTTGGCCAAGCAGTGGCCGCTCGTTTCGGAAAAAGTTTATTGGAACTCGGTGGAAACAATGCCATAATTGTTACACAAAATGCTGATTTAGAAGTAGTTATTCCGGCTGTTGTCTTTGGTGCAGTTGGCACGGCGGGGCAACGTTGTACAACCACTCGACGTTTATTTTTGCACGAAAGTATGTTTGAAGAAGTAAAAAATCGTTTAGTAAAAATCTATGCTCAACTCCGAATCGGCGACCCGCTGGATATGAACAATCACGTTGGGCCATTGATTGATATTGATGCTGTGAAAAATTATAAATTAGCTATAGAAAACATTCAAAAAGAAGGCGGAAATGTACTTTTTGGCGATGAAGTTTTAGAAGGAAAAGGCTTTGAATCAGGATGTTACGTTAAACCAACAATTATAGAAGTCGCGAGCCAAACGCCAACGGTTTGCCACGAAACATTTGCACCGATTTTATATTTAATGAAATTTAAAACCCTTGACGAAGCTATCGAGCTACAAAATGCTGTTCCACAAGGACTTTCGTCATCAATATTTACCTTAAATATGCGTGAAGCCGAGCAGTTTTTATCTTATGTTGGTTCGGACTGTGGCATTGCAAATGTAAATATCGGGACTTCGGGAGCAGAAATCGGAGGAGCTTTTGGCGGAGAGAAAGAGACAGGTGGCGGTCGTGAAAGTGGCTCAGATGCCTGGAGAAATTACATGAGGAGACAAACAAATACTATCAATTATAGTACACAATTGCCTCTTGCTCAAGGAATTAAGTTTGATTTTTAAGATTAGATTTTAGAAGTGAGACAAGAGACAAAAATGTATTTTCTCCTGTCTCATGTCTAAAATCTATTGTCTATATATCCAACTTCGTTTCATTCTTAATCTCACTCATAACAAAAGTGCTGTGTGTGCTACCGATATTTTCGAGTGAAGCCAGTTTATTCATCAAAAAACTTTGGTATTCACGCATATCTTCAACCACTACTTTTATCATAAAATCGTATTCTCCCGAAATATTATGACATTCAATTACTTCATTCAGTTTCACAATTTCCAACACAAACTTTTTGCCTGCTTCTTGGGCATGTTCTTTTAGTCGAATATTGCAAAAAACCATCAGGTCTTTTCCCACTTTTTCACGGTCAATAACGGCTACGTATTTTTTTATTACACCATCATTCTCCAATCTTCTTACCCGCTCATACACAGGTGTGGGCGAAAGATTCAACCGAGAGGCCAGTTCTTTAGTGGTCAGGTGTGCATTTTCTTGAAGCGACTTCAAAATTTCACGGTCAGTACTATCTAATTTTTGCATAGATAAAATGTCGTTTTTATCAAATATTTATGTCAAAATTAAAAATAAAAACCGTAGCAAACAACGTAATTTTAGATAATTTATCTATTTTTTATAAAATATTTAAAAAATCAATCTTTAAATCGTACTTTTGTAAGATAAATTTTGTTATTCTTAGGTAACATAATTTTCTTAATTGTGATTGCTTTTTTTAAATAAAAATAAGGTAAAAAGTGGCTAACATCCGAGAAATACTAAAAGATAGAATCCTTGTCCTTGATGGTGCAATGGGTTCGTTGATTCAAGAATACAAATTATCTGATGCTGATTATCGTGGCGAGAAATTCAAAGATTTTCCGCATGAAGTGAAAGGCAATAACGATATGCTTTCAATCACGAAACCAGAAGTTATCAAAGAAATTCATGCCAAATACTTTGACGCAGGAGCTGATATTGCCGAAACGAATACTTTTTCTGGAACGTCAATCGCAATGGCTGATTATCACATGGAAGATTATGTATATGAATTGAATTATCAATCTGCCAAAATTGCTCGTGAAGTAGCCGACGAATTCACCGCTAAAAATCCATCAAAACCTCGTTTTGCTGCTGGTTCAATTGGGCCAACTAATCGTACGCTTTCACTTTCTCCTGATGTAAACGACCCAGGTTTTCGTGCTATTACTTTTGATGAATTAGTTGAAGCATATTACGAGCAAATCCAAGGTTTGGTTGATGGCGGTGCAGATTTATTATTGGTAGAAACCATTTTTGATACGCTCAATGCAAAAGCCGCTCTTTTTGCGATTGATTTGTTTGCTTTTGATGTAAAACATAATACCATAAAACCATTGAAAAGTACTTCAATGGAACAGCAAACAAGAACAGATTTGCTGAAATTTGTAGAAAAAAACATTCCCGTAATGGTATCGGGAACAATCACCGATGCATCTGGAAGAACTTTATCGGGACAAACAACTGAGGCATTTTTGACTTCGGTTTCGCACATAGATTTATTGTCAATCGGTTTAAACTGTGCTTTGGGAGCAGATTTAATGCGTCCCTATGTGCAGATTTTAGCTAACGAAGCCCCATTCATGGTTTCGGCTCACCCAAATGCGGGCTTACCAAATGAAATGGGTGAATATGATCAATCGCCTGAGGAAATGGCAGTGATTGTTGAAGATTTCTTGCAAAGTGGTTTTATGAATATTATTGGGGGCTGTTGTGGTACAACGCCTGCTCACATAAAAGCAATTGCGGAAGTTTCGGCAAAATATAAACCACGTATCATTCCAACTTTTGAACCGATTCAAAAAGTATCGGGATTAGAACCTTTAAAAATGACAAAGGAAACTAATTTTATCAACGTTGGTGAGAGATGTAACGTTACTGGATCAAAGGCTTTTGCACGTTTGATTCGTGAAGGAAAATATGATGATGCTCTTTCTGTTGCGAGAAATCAGGCAGAAAATGGAGCTCAAATCATTGATGTAAACCTCGATGAAGGAATGATTGATGGCGTAGAAGCCATGACAACATTCTTAAATTTAATTGCCGCAGAGCCAGATATCTCAAGATTACCTTTGATGATAGACTCATCTAAATGGGAGGTTATTGAAGCCGGCTTGAAATGTGTTCAAGGAAAATCTATCGTCAACTCAATTTCATTAAAAGAAGGTGAGGCTAAATTTAGAGAAACGGCAGAAAAAGTAAAACGTTATGGTGCTTCGACAGTGGTAATGGCTTTTGATGAAGTTGGACAAGCAGATTCTTATGAACGTAGAATTGCAATTTGTAAAAGAGCATATGATATTTTAGTAAATGAAGTCAATTTCCCTCCAGAAGATATAATTTTCGACCCAAATATCTTAACGGTTGCAACTGGTTTAGAAGAACATAATAATTACGCAGTTGATTTCATAAACGCCACTCGTTGGATAAAAGAAAACTTACCTTATGCTAAAGTTTCAGGTGGAGTTTCTAATATTTCATTTAGTTTCAGAGGAAATGAGCCAGTTCGTGAGGCAATGCATACAATTTTCCTATACCACGCCATCAAGGCTGGTATGGATATGGGTATCGTAAATGCAGGGCAATTGGGCGTTTATGATGATATTCCGAAAGACATGTTGGAGCTTTGCGAGGATGTACTATTGAACCGCCGTGAAGATGCTACCGAGCGTTTGGTAACTTTTGCCGAAACCGTAAAATCGAAAGGAAAAGAGGCTGTGGTTGATAACGCTTGGCGAGAATTGCCAGTTGGTAAACGCTTAGAGCATGCCTTGATTAAAGGTCTGACCGAATTTATTGATGAAGATGTAGAAGAAGCCCGTCAAGGTTTTGATAAACCTCTTCATGTAATCGAAGGTCCATTGATGGATGGTATGAACGTGGTCGGAGATTTGTTTGGCGAAGGAAAAATGTTTTTGCCACAAGTAGTAAAGTCAGCGAGGGTAATGAAAAAGGCCGTTGCATATTTATTGCCATTTATTGAAGAAGAGAAATTGCTCAATAAAGTTGAAGGTGAAGCAGAAACTTCATCAAATGCAGGAAAAATCTTACTTGCAACTGTAAAAGGCGACGTACACGATATTGGCAAAAACATCGTTGGGGTAGTTTTGGCTTGTAATAACTACGAAATCATAGATTTGGGTGTGATGGTGCCAACCAATAAAATATTGGAGGAAGCCAAAAAGCACAACGTTGACATCATCGGTTTGAGTGGTTTAATTACCCCAAGCTTGGACGAAATGGTAGGAGTTGCTAAAGAAATGGAGCGTCAAGGATTCAAAGTTCCTTTGTTGATTGGTGGAGCCACGACTTCTCGAATTCATACTGCGGTGAAAATTGATCCACATTATTCTGGACCAGTAATTCATGTATTAGATGCGTCAAAAAGTGTGCCTGTTGCTGGGCGTTTGATGCAGAACGAGCAGACAAGCCAAGATATTTTTGATGAAATAAAAGCACAATATGCTCAGCTGAGAATTGACCACGCAAGTCGTCAAAAAGATAAAAATTTCATTCCGATTGAAAAAGCAAGAGAAAATCATGTAAAAATTGATTGGAGTAATTATAAAGCAACCAAACCAAAGTTTTTAGGAACGAAAGTTTTTGATGATTATGATTTAGCCGAAATTGCCAAATACATTGACTGGACGCCATTTTTCCAAACTTGGCAATTATCAGGTAAATATCCGAAAATTTTTGACGATGAAACCGTAGGGAAAGAGGCCAAAAAACTCTACGATGATGCCCAAGAAATGCTAAAAAAAGTAATTGCCGAAAAGTCATTAAAAGCAAAAGCTGTAGTTGGTTTTTATCCTGCCAATTCGGTAGGAGATGATATTGTTTTACATAATTTTGAAGCTTACGAATACAATGCAGCAGGACAAGGTGCATTGAAAAATACAGGTTATCGAATTTTAAGTGAAAAAGCGGTTTCAGAAAGCGGCGAATTGGTTGAAAACACTCCATTGGCTATTTTGCATCAACTTCGTCAGCAGAATTTAAAAGCCCAAAACTTACCAAATTTGTGTCTAAGTGATTATATTTCTCCATTAGGTGAAGGCGATGATTACATTGGTGGTTTTGCAATAACAGCAGGTTTGGGTATCGAAACATTACTCGAACACTATGAAAACGACCATGATGATTATCAATCAATTATGCTCAAATCAATTGCCGACCGTTTGGCAGAAGCATTTACTGAATTGATGCACGAGCGAGTAAGAACTGAGTTTTGGGGTTATGTATCAAGCGAAACTTTTACAAATGATGAATTGATTTCAGAAAAATACCAAGGTATTCGACCAGCACCAGGTTATCCTGCTTGTCCTGACCATACTGAAAAAACGGCTTTATTTGATTTATTAGATGCAGGAAGAATTGGCATCGAATTGACCGAAAGTTTTGCAATGTATCCAGCAAGTTCGGTAAGTGGTTGGTATTTTTCTCATCCTGAAAGTAAATATTTTACTATCGGAAAAATTGCCAAAGACCAAGTGGTTGATTACGCAAAACGCAAAAACATGCCGCTTGAAGATGTTGAAAAATGGCTAGCTCCAGTTTTAAATTATGATTAAAATATAATTCAGATATTTCAATTTTTTTGATAAAATACCGCTAAATCTCAAATCTTTAGCGGTATTTTTTTTAAACTTTAAATCCCCCGCCTTATTAAAATCTAATATTTTCAACAATATCGCTGGCAATCATGCTTATCATACCATATTTTCCAGCAGCAAGGTCACCCGCTACACCATGTTGATAAACGCCCAAAATTGCCGATTCTTGCGGTGTATATCCTTGAGCGAGTAAGGCAGCAATGATTCCAGTAAGCACATCACCACTTCCTGCGGTTGCCATTCCTGCATTACCGGAAGAATTAAAATGAATTGTGCCATCGGGCAAGGCAACGGCAGTATTAGCTCCTTTCAGACAAACAATTAGTTTATGACTAGTCGAAAATTCACGTAATAATTCCAACTTTTCAAAATCATTTTTCCAAAATTTGCCAATTAGATTTTTGAATTCTTTTGGGTGTGGCGTCAGAATTGAGTTTTCAGGAATTTTCTTCATTGCTAATTGTCCTTTTTCAATCGAAAAATTATTAAGAGCATCAGCATCCAAAACCATTGGAATGGCTAATTCTTGACAAATTTCGCAGAGTTTTTCCAAACTCGTTTTGATATTTCCATTAACACCGATTCCAGGCCCAACTCCAACAGCTTGATATCGATTACGAAACTCATCCGCATGAAACTTCGTCGCAATAAAATCGACACTTTTATAATTCCATGCTTCCCAATACATCGCCTCTGGTAATAACGTTTGCATAATTGGCAAGCCAGATTTTACTGAATGCACAGTAAGTTTTCCAACGCCCGAACGCATACACGCACGAGCTGCAAGAACAGCCGCCCCCATCATTCCATGACTTCCTGCAATGAGCAAAACATGCCCAAATATACCTTTATGTGAAAATTTTTGACGAGGTTTAATTAATTTCTTCACCTCTTTTGGTGTTGAAAAATAATAATGTGTTTGTGCATGTTCTATAAAATCATAGTCCAAACCAATATCTACTAAGTGCCAATCACCTACAAATTCTTCATTTTGTGGCAACAAAAAAGCAACTTTTGGTAATTGAAAAGCAATTGTATTAGTTGCTTTGATAATCGCATCAGTTGATTGATTAGGTTTATCTGCAAACAAACCCGAAGGCATATCAACCGCAAAAATGTTAGCTTCACTCCTATTTATTTTTTCGATTACTGATTTCAATAGGCCATCGACCGACCTTGATAATCCTGAACCTAAAAGTGCATCAATAATTTTGTCATTTTTATCAAAATCAAGGATAAACTCTTCATTTTCAATGTAATTTATAGTCAATTGTCTTTCCAAACGTTTTTGATTAGTCTGAAAATTTTCTGAGTTTTTTTCTGAATATTTTACCACATATACTTCTAAATCATAACCCAAAAGTTGCAGCATTCGGGCTATTGCCAAACCGTCACCTCCATTATCGCCGAGTCCACAAAATATTTTTACCTTGAAATTCCCTTGTTCAATATTTTCACAAAACCAATTAACAAATCCTCTTGAAGCACGTTCCATCAAGTCAATAGAGGTTATTGGCTCATATTGAATGGTAAAGGCATCCGCTTTTCTGATTTGTTCAACCGACAATATTTTCATGGATTTACTTTTTTAAAATCTTAAAATGTTTTTAATTCGTAAATATCGTCATTAACTTTATTTTTCTTAGATAAACTTGCTCCGAATCTGTTGAAAATAAGCGTAATCATACCAACTTATAATGAAGCCGACAATATTGGTTGTCTCATCGAATCCTTAAAGATTTATGGGGAAAAGCACCTTCATGAAATAATTATTGCAGATTCGCCAAATTCGACCGATACTACAAAAGAAATTGCTCAGAAACTAGGTGCGATTGCTCAGAAATCTCCTCAAAAAGGAAGGGCTTTTCAGATGAATTTTGGTGCTTCTCTTGCTACAGGTGAGATTCTATATTTTGTTCATGCAGATATAAAAGTAAACCCTGACTATGCTTTTGATATTGTAAATGCAATTAACAGCGGACATGATTTTGGCTGTTATCGTTATCAATTCGATACCGATGATTGGCTTTTGAAAGTCAATGCGTTCTGTACACGCATGCCATTTATTTGGTGTCGTGGTGGTGACCAAACACTCTTTATTCGCAAAAAAGATTTCCTGAAAGTTGGTAAATTCAGAGACGATTATCAAATTATGGAAGATTATGAATTTATAATTCGAGCAAAAAAAGTGCTCAAATTCAAGATTATTCCTAAAAATGTAGTCGTTTCTGCCCGAAAATACAAAACTAATTCCTATCTTCGGGTTCAGAAAGCAAATTTAAAAGTCATGCGGATGTTTCTAAGTGGAAAGGCTTCTCAGGAAGAAATGATGGAAACATATCACCGAATGTTAGATTACCGAGAATGAAATATGATATTTTTAGGAGAAATTTACTATTAAAGTGTCATAGAGAAAAAATCATTAAAAACTCCTATTAAATAGAATATGTCAGATTTGATTAGTGGAATTCAGCAAGTTGGAATCGGTGTGCGTAATGCCCAAGAAGCATTTAGTTGGTATAATAAAACCCTAGGGCTCAATGTCCCTCTTTTTGATGATGTTGCCGAAGCAACTCTCATGACACGCTATACAAAGGGCAATGTTCGTCAACGCCGAGCAATTTTAGCACTTAATATGGCAGGTGGTGGTGGTGCCGAAATTTGGCAATCAAATAGGCCAGAACCATTGGCAGCAGATTTTGAACCACAAATTGGCGATTTAGGTATTTTTGCCGTAAAAATTAAATGTTCAGATATAAAGCAATTTGCCCTTAGTCAGCAACTCTCAACTACTCAATCACCAGAAGGTAAACCAATAACATGGCTCAAAGATAGCTATGGCAATCAACTCCAAATCGTTCAGGATAATTCATGGTTTAAACCAAAAGAGAGTATAACAGGTGGGGTTTTAGGCGTAATAATTGGCGTTAGTGATATTGACAAAGCACTTAAACTATATAAAGATATATTACAAATCAGCGAAGTAGTCTATGATAAAACTGGTCATTTCGATGATTTGAAAGAACTAAATGCCGATAAAAAACAATTTCGCAGGGTGCTTCTGAAAAAGCCGATGAACAATACTGGGGCTTTTAGTAGATTACTCGGAAATGTTGAAATTGAATTAGTACAAACACTTGAAGGCTCGCCAAAAACCATTTTTGAAGACCGAAGCTGGGGCGATTTAGGTTTCATTCATGTTTGTTTCGATACTCTTGACATGGACTCACTCAAGAAGAAATGCGAAGCTAATGGCTTTCCTTTTACGGTTGATAGTGA
Organism: Cytophagaceae bacterium; assembly: GCA_027486845.1. Classification (GTDB taxonomy): domain Bacteria; phylum Bacteroidota; class Bacteroidia; order Cytophagales; family Spirosomataceae; genus Emticicia. The sequence continues at coordinate 177,703 of JAIXOL010000078.1, read as the reverse complement.
CGATACTTTCGATATGGGCGAAGCAGGCGGACGTTTTACGTATTTAGAAGACCCTGATGGCACATTAATTGAATTTGTAGAAACACACCGAGTACCAGTTTTAAAAAAAATTGGATGGTATTTGAATCTAAAAAAACGCAAAACCCAAAAACCACTGCCCGACTGGATGGTTTCTACCATGGGTTGGGGAAAAGTAAAAGCATAGAGCAGTAGAGCGAACTTTCAAGTTCACAGTAAAAAAGACTTAATATCTGATTAAGTTAAACTTCTTAACTTAATCAGTTTATAAAAACATACAAAAAACGCTAAAATGGCTACGATTTATCATGTTACAACTGAAGAATGGTGGGCAAAATTTGAAAGTTTGGATTATTATGAAAGTCCAACTTTCAATGAAGAAACATTCATACACCTAAGTACAACCGAACAAGTTGCAGGTGTTTTAGAACGCTACTACGTTGGTCAACGTAATCTACTTAAGCTTCATATTGATTCAGAGAAACTTTTTGCAGAATTAAAATATGAACAGGCAACAAATAATGAATTTTTTCCTCATTTGTTCGGGAAATTGAATAAGAGTGCGATTTTAGAAGTAGAAATTTTATCATAAAAATACAAGATTCAAGTAAAAACTTCTAATGATATCTATATTTCAACACTATGGAAATTCGCAGAAAGTCGTTTGATTTGTGACAATTTGAAAGCAATGAAGTAAGTAAGCAGCAAAATTTGACTCTTCGGAATCGACGTTTCTCAATTCATCAAAAGATTAAATTAGAAAATTCATTTGTTTAGTGTTAGTTTAAACAACACTTAGCACACCTTTATTTTAGGGAGTGTGCTATTTTTTTTCTGCAAATTATAGCCGTACATTGTAAAAAATGAGTATATGCAAGCAAAAGGAAAGTCGATAGAGCAAAAACCAAAAGATTTAACCGAAAAATCTAAACTTCATTCCCGAAATCCACATCGCTTTCGCTATGATTTTAAGGCTTTAATTGGTTCATATTTGGATTTAGAAAAATTTGTTAGCTTCAATAAATTTGGTAACGAAAGCATTGATTTTTCGAATCCTGATGCCGTAAAAACGCTCAATCGTGCCATTCTAAAGCATTTCTATCAAATTTCTCTTTGGGATATTCCTAAAAATTACCTTTGTCCACCTATTCCTGGGCGTGCTGATTACATTCATTATATAGCAGATTTATTAGCCAATGACAATAAAAATCAGATTCCTACGGGCAAGAAAATCAAGGTTTTAGACATTGGTGTCGGAGCAAACTGTGTGTATCCAATTATTGGTTCGCAAGCATACGACTGGAACTTTGTTGGCACTGATATTGACGCTGTTGCTATTAAATCTGCTCAATACATCATAGAAAGTAACAACGTTTTGGCCGAAAAAATTGAATGTAGATTACAGCCTTCAAATAAGCATATTTTTAACAAAATTCTGCAACCCGATGAGTTTTTTGATGTTTCAATCTGTAATCCGCCATTTCATACCTCGGCAGAAGAAGCAGTAGCTGGAAGTCAAAGAAAGATTAAAAATTTAGGCATAAAGCATCAAACCAAACTTAATTTTGGTGGTCAAAATACCGAGCTTTGGTGCGAAGGTGGCGAAGAGGCATTTGTCAGAAACATGATTTTTGAAAGCAAAGAAATTAGTAAACAAATTACATGGTTTACAAGTCTTATTTCAAAAAAAGAACACTTGCCCAATATCTATTATTACCTAAAAAAAGTAAATGCCGTTGAAGTAAAAACTATAAACATGGCTCAAGGACAAAAGATTAGTAGAATTGTAGCTTGGACTTTTAAGAATAAATCTGAACGCTGCTCAAAGAACGCTATACTTTGAGTAAATCCTTTTTTAACTTAGGAGAAATTTACGATTTCTCTTTTATTAAAGCAAACTATATCGTAATATTGCAATATATAAATACATTTTTAAATGGGAATTACAAAAACCGACCTTTTTACTGAAAATCAAAATGAGATAGCAATACTCGCCAAAGCCATTGCCCATCCTGCTCGTGTGGCAATTATTGAGTATTTAATAAAGGTAAATGTATGTATTTGCAATGACATTGTCAATGAGTTGCCATTGGCTCAACCAACTATTTCACAGCATTTGAAAGAGCTAAAAAATGCGGGAATAATCAAAGGCAATATTGAAGGAAATGCCATTTGCTACTGCATCAATGAGCCAGTTTTTTATAAAATTCAAGGTTTATTTGGAGCGATATTACCCATTCAAAATAAGTGTTGTTAATCAAACTAAAATAATAAAGCAATGAAACTCTCAAAAGTAAAACAAATTTTAGATTCCGCAGATAGCGTAAATTTTCAACTCGAAAATGGCACACAAGTTCCCGAACACTTTCATGTAACCGAAGTTGGAGTAATCACCAAACACTTTATTGATTGTGGTGGAACGGTTCGCAACGAAAAAGTTGCTAATTTCCAATTATGGAATGCCAACGACACCGACCACCGACTAAAACCAAAGAAATTACTTGATATAATTGCACTTTCTGAAAAAGTTTTGGGAATGGAAGACCTCGAAATAGAAGTAGAATACCAAGCCGAAACTATTGGTAAGTATGAATTAGACTTCAACGGACAAGATTTTGTTTTGCACAACAAACAAACTAATTGTTTGGCACAAGATTCTTGCGGAATTCCTGCAGAAAAATTAAAAATAAATATTTCGCAAATACCTACAAGTACTGCAACTAGCTGCACGCCAGGTGGCGGATGTTGCTGATAAGTAAAACAGTCTCATTCACGAGGGTTCCATCTAATTTTAAATTGACTCCAAAATAAAAGCCAAAACAAACAAATATATTAAAGAAAATGACCAACATTTTAGTTCTATGCACTGGCAACAGTTGCCGAAGTCAAATCGCACATGGATATTTTGAGCATTTTACCGATAAACAAAAAGTAAAGGTTTACAGTGCAGGAATCACTACTCACGGTGTAAATCAAAGAGCCATCGAAACCATGAAACAGGATGGTATTGATATTTCGCAGAATACATCAAATAATGTAGCAGAATACGAAAACATTACCTTTGATTATGTATTAACTGTCTGCGATAACGCCCATGAAAATTGCCCAATTTGGATTGGAAAATCCAATGATTCGTCATGCCAAAAATTTCACCATAATTTTCCTGACCCACCAAAATTTATTGGTACAGAAGAAGAAATCGTAGCCGAATTTGCAAGGGTGCGTGATTTAATAAAAAATTATATCGCAGATTTTATAGACAAAAATGGTCTTTGACAAAAAACCTTAAACATAATTATTATTTTTTTAATTTCGGTATTACTCACATAACAACCGAATTTTTTATTTGTAGATTGGGATTTACGATCAAGATTCATTAACTTTGCAATCCGTTTAGGAGAATGCTGGGCTTTGTACGGTTCAGCCGCTTCACTAACCGTATAAATATTTGATAATCAAGTAAATAACAAACCAATGGATTTGATTAAGTTAGTCGAAGCAGAATTTGCTGGCAAGAGACAAACACAGCCTGAATTTAAGGCTGGAGATACAATTAACGTTCACGTTAAAATTGTTGAAGGAAATAAAGAGCGTATTCAGGTTTACACTGGAACTGTAATTCAACGTCGTAATGTTGGTACAAACGGAGAATCTTTTACCGTACGTAAAATCTCTAATGGTGTTGGCGTAGAGCGTATTTTCCCTATTCTTTCACCAAGCGTTGATAAAATCGAAGTAGTACGTTACGGAAAAGTACGTCGTGCAAGATTGTTCTACCTACGTGGAAAACAAGGTAAAGCAGCACGTATCAAAGAATTAAAGAAAAAATAAGAACATTTTGAAAAAAAGTTGTTAAAGAATAAAACTTTTTACCTTCAAAATAGTCTAAAGATAAAAGTAATAGCTTTTTCATAATTTTGTGTAGGAAAAGGCCGCCCCATTGGAGCGGCTTTTTTTATATCCAATTCCCAAAGTTGTCAACTAAATTATATCAAAATTCAATAATTTAGTTTTACTGGAAGCCTTCTCTAAAGGGTAACACCCGGTCTGAAATCTTCCATTAAATTACAGAATGTGCTGAAAATTTAGATTTCAATTACGAAATAATATAGATTTGAGAAATTTTGTATAAAAGTCCAAATTGGAAGTTTCTACAGTCAAAATTCAACCATCAAAATTAGTCAATAAAAACACTAAACAAGACTATGAACAACTTAAAATTCTATAAGTATCAAGGCACAGGAAACGACTTTATCATGATTGATAACAGAGAAGGTTCTTTCCCTATAAGCCAGGAATACATCGAACATTTGTGCCACCGTAGATTCGGAATTGGTGCTGATGGACTAATTTTGCTTCAAAATGACACTGAATATGACTTCAGAATGGTATATTATAATGCTGATGGTCGCGAAGGAAGTATGTGCGGAAATGGTGGTCGTTGCACCGTTCGTTTTGCCGAAGATTTAGGAATTTTTAAGGAAAACACTAAATTTATAGCAGTCGATGGCGAACATTCAGCCAAAGCTAATATAAAGGCAATTACCCTAAAAATGGGCGAAGTTCACAGCCTTGAGCGTCACGAAGATTTCGATTTTATGAATACTGGCTCACCTCATTATGTAGCATATGTAACTAATATTGAGACTTTTGACGTATTTTCAGTAGGAAAAAACATCAGATATTCGCCCGAATGGGTGGCTCGTGGAGGAACAAACGTAAATTTTGTAGAAATCCTGAGTGATGATACAATTTATGTTCGTACTTATGAGCGTGGTGTAGAAGACGAAACCTATTCATGCGGCACTGGTGTTACAGCTTCCGTACTATCGGCTTGTATGCGGCATAGCATGAAAAGCCCCATAAATGTGATTACTAAAGGTGGGAACCTTCAAGTTTCATTTAATGAAGACTTTACTGATATTCATCTAATTGGGCCAGCTATTAAGGTCTTTGATGGCATTATATGGAAGTAAGCGATTTAGTGAATTTAAAAAAGCCTTGACTTATATTTTTATTTCAAGGCTTTTTTATTCCTACTCAAACATTTACCTCAAAAACATTGCATATTCAGTTGGGAGTGCATAATTTCGGAAACCTAAATAAAAAACGAAAATACGATGACTGAATTGGTTTTAGCAATTGAATGGGAAGGTTTCGAAAAAGATAAATATATACATACTGTTTTAGAAGACAATATTTTACCTACATACATTGCTCAATGCCGTTGGTTTGCCGGAAAAGCTCGCCAAATCAAGCAATTGAAAGTAAAAGATGTCGTTCACTTCGATGAATTTATTTTCATGACTTTTGAGTCGAAATACAAAGAGGGTGATAGCGAATTATATCTTTTACCCTTATCTTTTGTAGAAGAAGGTACACAAGAAATTCCATCAAAGGGTATTTTGAGTAAAGCTAACCTTGAAGACAAAGTTGGATATTTATTAGACGCTATTTATGATGAAAATTTTAGAAATGCCTTATTTTCAAGCGTTTATCATAAAAAAACTTTTAACCAAATCAATGAGGACAAACTCGTCTTCTTAAATGGAAAAGCATTTATTGCCGAATCAGAAGTTGTTGAGTCATTTTTACCAAATATTGATTCCTCAAATTCTGCGATGATTTTTGGCGGTCATTATTTTCTAAAACTTTATCGGAAACTTTTCACAGAAACCAATCCAGAAGCCGAATTGGTAGAATTTATCACTCAACATTCTGACTTTCGAAATATTCCAAGATTTGCAGGTAGTATCACTTGGAAACGTGCTGACACGAGCGAAATAACTTTTGCAGTAATGGTTGAAGTTATCAAAAGTGAAAAAGATGATTGGAGCATGACAGGTGATTATTTGAATGATTTCTTGCTTGCTTTCGTAGATGGAAATTTTCAGATTAAAGAATCGGTTTTTAGTAAAGTTACTTTGCTCGCCCATCGTACTGCCGAAATGCACAAATCTCTTTTTGCCCTTCGTGGTGCTGATTCATTCAATGCCGAACCGTTTGATCGTCAATATCGTAGATTTTTGCACCAAAAAATGGAAAATCTACTTGAACGTAGATATACATTACTAACCGATAACTATTTGCGTCTTGACGAACAAGCACAGAATTTGGCTTGGAAATTCATGGAATCAAAAGATTTAATCCTAGATTTCATTGATCAAGTACTAACTCGACCTCTTTTGTCATACCGTACTCGAATTCATGGAGATTATCATTTAGGGCAAGTTTTAGTAACAGAAAATGATTTGGTAATTATTGACTTTGAAGGTGAGCCTGAAAGCACAATTTCAGAGCGTAAAATAAAACATTCTCCACTTAAAGACGTAGCAGGAATGATTCGATCTTATCATTATGCTATTTCGGCAAAACTTTTTAATTCGACAGAAACTAGTGAAATTAATGAAGTTCATTTACAAAATGCCGCCGACCGCTGGTATAGATTGATTAAAGATACTTATCTCGAAGAATACCTTTCTGTTTTAGGGAGTCCGCATCCTCTTTTTAAAGATAATAACGAAATCAATTATCTTTTACTTTTCCATTTACTTGAAAAAGCCGTTTATGAGATTGGTTATGAAGTAAACTATCGACCAAGTTGGGTAAAAATCCCACTTAAAGGTATTGCCGAAGTATTGGCCGAAGTAGAAAAATTGAGAAGATAAGTAGTCCAAGGTCAATGGTCGACAAGTTTACAGTAAGATAATAAGCTTATAGAAAGATATTGGGCTGTTTGCAAATTTGTCGATTAATATTATCCTATTACTAAATAGCATCAAAATTTTAATGAAGGAATATTTTAAACAAATTTTCAAGCATGAATATTGGGCAAATCTACAAGTACTAGAAAGTATGATTTGTGCTTTAGAAACCCAACAACGGGCAATCGAGATTTTTTCACATACGATTGCAACCCAACGAATTTGGCTCGACCGTATTAATGGAGATGAAACCGAACTTAAAGTTTGGGAGGTTTTTGATCCAGAAATCATGCTCGAATTATTGGAAATTAACTATACTGATATCAATAAAGTAATTGATAATCAAGATTTTGACCAATTAATTGCCTATCAAAATTCGAACGGTCAACATTACACAACTATAATTAAGCAGATATTAAGTCATTTGGCTTTGCATGCCTCGCATCATAGAGGACAAGTTGTTTTGTTACTTAAAGATCATGTAGATACTTTACCAACAACCGACTTTATTTTTTACGTAAGATAAATTTTGAAAGATTAAGAAAACCTTTCTATAAAATATGAATCAGATTCCAAGCCTTGAAGATATCAAAGCAGTTCATGAACGTATAAAACCGTTTATTCATCTAACTCCAGTATTAAGCTCTACCAGTATCAATGAACTTGCTGGTTGTGAGATTTTTTTTAAGTGTGAAAACTTTCAAAAAATTGGAGCATTCAAGGCACGTGGTGGTATGAATGCAGTTTTGTCTTTAACAAAAGAAGAGCAGAAAAAAGGTATCACTACACACTCATCTGGCAATCACGCACAAGCCATTGCTTTGGCAGCTAAAACAGTTGGAACGAAAGCTTACATTGTAATGCCAAATAATGCTCCAATCATTAAAAAAAATGGGGTTAAAGCCCTTGATGGAGAAATCATTGAATGCGAACCAACACTGGAAGCTCGTGAATCAACGGTCCAGCAAGTGATTGACCGTACAGGAGCAACATTTGTTCATCCATTCAATAATTATGATGTAATCGCTGGACAAGCGACTGCAACTGTAGAATTGATTTCAGAAGTACCGAATTTGGAAGTAATTATGGTTCCAGTCGGTGGCGGTGGACTTTTAAGCGGAACGGCTCTAGCAACACATTATCTTCTTCCTAATGCTGAAGTAATTGCTGGTGAACCTGAAGGTGCGGCAGATGCAATTTTATCATTTAAAAGCGGAAAAATTGAGCAAGCTCCATACATCAAAACCATAGCTGATGGTTTACTGACAAATCTGGGTGATAAAACGCTAGAAATTACCAGAATGTACGTTAAGGATATTATTCTAGTAAATGACGATGAAATAATCGATGCCATGCGATTGATATGGGAACGCTTGAAGATTGTTATCGAACCTTCATGTGCAGTACCATTGGCAGCACTACTCAAACAAAAAGAAAGATTTGCAGGCAAAAAAGTAGGAATTATCCTGACTGGAGGAAACGTAGATTTAGGAAAACTTCCTTTTTAACTATTGTAAAAAGAGGTGCATTTTAGAAATTCACCTCTTTCCTCTATTTTTCAAATAAATCAACAAACTCAAATTTTTCTCCGTCAAAAAGGCCTAAATCACTTAGTTTTAAGGTAGGAATAACCAATAAAGCCATAAATGACAAACTCATAAATGGAGAGATTAAGGTACTACCAAGTTTTTCTTTAACAAATTTTTCAATTTTTGTATAGCTTTCAGCTACTTTATATCCATCGTCACTACTCATCAAACCAGCCACAGGCAAGCCAAGAACTCCACGTTTAGTATCACTGACAGCCGCAACTCCGCCTTTCTCACGAATGATTAAATTGATTGCCTCACAAATAGAAAAATCATCCACTCCCACAGCAATAATATTGTGAGAGTCATGTCCAACTGAAGATGCAATTGCACCTTCCTTCAATCCGTAATTATTGATAAATGCGATGACTGGCGGAGAAGTTTTATAACGATTCAGCACCACAATTTTTAAAATATCTTTGTCTAAATCGGTTACAACCAAACCATTCTCTATCTTTGGCTCAACAAAAATCTCATTTGTAATCAATTGCCCATCGATGGTTTGTATCACTCTCATGCTTTTTACATTCTCAGGAGCAGCAATTTCAATTTGTTTAGGTTCAATTGGTTCGCAATTGAAATTATTGATTACCTCACTTTGCAGGTTTTCTATCAAAGATACACCATTTTCGGCAACTTTTTGTCCATTGATATATGTTTCTACAACATTAAAATCTTCTAAATTATCGACAACAATAAAATCGCCCCAGTCGCCCTCTCTCAACAAACCAATATTCATTCTATAATGTAAAATCGGGTTGATTGTTGCCATGCGTAACACTTTAAATCTATCAATTCCTTTAGAGATTGCTCTTTTTACTAATAGATTAATATGCCCTTCAACCAAATTATCTGGATGCTTATCATCGGAGCAAAACATCATTTTGGCATAATATTCATCTGCTAGTGGAATCAATTCTTCAAAATTTTTGGCAGCACTTCCTTCTCGAATCAATATTTTCATTCCAAGTTTGAGCTTTTCTAAGGCCTCTGCTTTTGTGAAACATTCATGGTCGGTTTCTATTCCAGCTTCGATATATTTCTTTGCTGCTGCACCTCGAACTCCTGGAGCATGACCATCAATTGGCTTATTAAACGCTTGAGCGAGTGCAATTTTTTGTAGCACCATTGGGTCATCGTGTAATACCCCAGGGAAATTCATCATTTCGGCTAAATAGCCAACCTCTTTATATGTAAATAAATGAGCAATATCTTTAACAGTAATTTCTGCACCAGCGGTTTCAAAACTTGTGGCAGGCACACACGAAGGAGCTCCAAAACAAAACTTAAATGGCACTCTTCTTCCATCTTCTATCATATATTCAACTCCCCTAACTCCCAATACATTAGCGATTTCGTGAGGATCAGAGACTGTACCGACAGTACCATGAACAACTGCCAAGCGTGCAAATTGAGCAGGTGTAAGCATTGAGCTTTCAACGTGCACATGTGCATCTACCAAGCCTGGTAGTATATATTTTTCACCTTCTTTTTCTATTCCTAGAATAAAAATTTGATGGATTCTACCATTTTCTATACTCAATGTTCCATAAGAAACCGTCCCATCAAACACATTGACAATATTTGCACTAAACTTTATCATTGATTAAATTAGGTATATATTTCCTTTAGACTTGTAAAATAAATCTTTTTTTACAAAAAATCATCAAGTTCATTTCAATAATTGTAAGAATTCTGCTAAACTACTCATTGAATTTAAAAATATCAGTAAAATTTAACGAAAGATTTCATTCATTTATCCAATAAAAGAAGTTAGTTAAAGGGTAATTTTAAAAATTTGAACCTTTTCAAATGACAAGTTGATTAGAGATTTCAAAGGCTTATATAGAATTAATCTCTGCGAAGTTGTTTTGCTAAATTGCATGAAAGGCAAAAAGTATTATAATAATATCAGAAAACTCTAGGTCTATTTAGTAAACCTTTTTGATTATTTTTTTCTATTTCACTAAAGTATTGTTTAGCCATTATTTAACTGACACAAAAGACATAAAATTCTAGACAATAGATGGTTTGCCACAACAATAAAACACTCGTTATCAATAAGTTATAGAGTTTTCACTTGCCGTTTAATATAGACTTAATACTTATTAAGATGTTTTCTATAAATTCAATACTGATACTTTTTTAAAAAGATTCTGATAGAACAAGCTCTCAGTTTTAATTAAAAAATATGTCAAAATCAATCAAAAAGACTTAAATGTGGACTTTTTAAATTAATCTACTATAAAAACTGTTGCTTTTAAAAAGATTCTAATTTTCGAATTCTGAATTAATAATCTATGCTAAAGCATAGACAAACTCAATATTAAAAATTAAATATCAAGGTCTTCAAACGGACTTCGAATATTTACAAGCTCAACTTGTGCAATTTGATTATAAACTGATGTCGTTTGTAAGTATTTATGTCCTAAAATTGTTTGTAGTAAATGAATATCCATTCCTCTTTCTATACAGTGTACGGCATAACTATGTCTAAGATTATGCACAGAAGCATCTTTTTCAATTTTAGCTTTTAACATTGCTTGTTGAAAAACCAACTGTACACTTCTCGGACTATACGTTTTTCCATTTTCACCACCAAAAAACAAATTTTGTGGCTTGTATTTCTCAATATAGGCTTTTAAGATAGGCTCTAATTTTTTCGGAAGCATCAAGGTTCGCCCTTTTTCAGATTTTGTAGTCATTAAAGTAATTTCTCCTTTATCAAAATCAATATCGGCTACTTTCAAGTTTAAGACATCACTCAATTTCAGGCCAACAGCATAAATAATCGCCATCAAAGCTCTATGTTTAAGATTATCCAATACTTGAATAATTTTGGTTACCTCTGCTTCTGTCAAAATATCTGGTAAGTCCTCGTTTTTCGAACCTCCATTGGCTTTGATACCAAATTTTCGATTGAAAATCACTTCATAAAATAATTTTATCGCCTTTCCAGCTTGAAGAGCACCATCAGAAGTACCACCACCTTTTTTATCGTTAAGATCAACCAAATAAGCAGAAATTAGCTCTTCGGTAATTTTACTTTGTGGTAAATCCCTAAAATGATTGTAAAACACAAAGATAGCATTTCGATAAGCGGCTATCGTTTGCGAATTATACTTTCCTTTTCTTAAAATTTCAGTAAATCGTTCTATTAAATGGGTCACAGCAAGGTAATAAATTAAAACTTGTTATTCTATTTCGAAAATTATAAATAATGACTGAAAAATAAAAATAAAGTCACCTCGAATTAAGTTTTTTTTCTGATTTTTGTAAAAAACTAAATCTAAATCAAAGATTTTACCAAAAAATGTTGATCAGCTTTATTGTTCTCTACCTTTTAACAACAATTTTTGTAGGGTGGTATGCTTCAAGGTTTGTGAAGACTTCTAGCGACTTTGCCATCGCAGGCCGACGGATGCCGACGTACGTTGTAGCTTCAGGATTATTTGCCACATGGTTTGGTTCAGAAACAGTTATGGGAGCTTCCTCCGAATTTGTTGAGCACGGACTTTTGGGAGTTATTGAAGACCCATTCGGTGCAGCCTTGTGTCTGCTTTTGATTGGCCTATTTTTTGCTCGTCCATTATACAAGCTAAATATCATAACATTCAGCGATTATTTCAAAATTAGGTACAGTAGAAAAGTAGAATGGATTTCAGCAATTTTTATGATTCCATCCTATTTTAGTTGGATTGCGGCACAACTCGTAGCACTTGCTATTGTCTTACAGTCAATTGCTGATGTACCATTCGATTTTGGCGTTATTATTTGTGCAGCTATCGTTTTGTTTTATACTTATGTAGGAGGCATGTGGTCAGTTGCGATTACCGATACTTTCCAAACTGTCATCATTATCATTGGAATGTTTGTTCTAATGTTCGAACTCGTCAGCCAAGTTGGCGGATTCAATCAAATTCTAATTAAAACTCCTTCAGATTTTTTTAGATTTACTCCCAAAGAAAATACACTTACAAGTTGGGTTACTTATTTTGCTGCTTGGGTCACAATTGGCTGGGGGTCAATCCCTCAACAAGACGTATTTCAGCGAACACTTTCTGCCAAATCCGAAAAAGTAGCCGTTCAAAGTGCTTACTTGTCGTCATTAATGTATCTGACGATTGCTTGTATGCCACTTATTATTGCTTTATGTGGCACAATCTTATATTCAGACCTAAAACAAAGCGATTCTCAGATGTTAATTCCTATTTTAGTCTTAAAACACTCAGGAATCGGTATGCAAATAATATTTTTCGGAGCTTTATTATCAGCAATTTTAAGCACTTGCAGTGGAGCAATATTAGCTCCTGCAACAGTTTTAGGAGAAAATTTAATCAAACCTTTATACGGAGAAAAAATAAGCGACAAAAAACTACTAAAAATCATGCGGCTTTCGGTAATCGGAATCACTTTGATTGGAGTGGCTCTTTCGCTCTATAAATCAGAAATTTATGAGCTAGTTGGTGAATCTTCGGCTCTAAGTTTGGTTGCATTATTCGTTCCTTTAGTATCTGGACTTTATTGGAAAAAAGCCAATGCCCTCGGTGCAATACTTTCGATGACTTTAGGCACAGGTGTTTGGACTTACTTTGAGTTTTTCGAAAACGAAATCCCCTCAATGATTTGGGGGTTACTGGCAAGTATAGTTGGGATGTTTGTTGGCTCAATAATCACAAAAACTACACTTAAATAATCCGCGGTCAATAGACGACAATCCACTTTTACATAAAACACTTTCTATCAGTTTTTTGTGAAAAACAAATTTGTCGATTAAATATACCTAATTGCTTAATTAATGAATAAATACATCTCAATCGAAGATTTTATCGAAAGTCAAGACCCTTTAATTTCAGCATTGATGAATCAGCTTAGAAATTTAATATTAAATGCTCATCCGAAAATGAGAGAGCGTTTTTTGTTTAATACTGCTATGTTTGGTGTAAAAAACGAACTTTGTTATTTTGTTGTATTGAATAAAAACAAAGGAATTGAAGTAGGCTTTCATCGTGGTTTTCAGATGTCAAACGAACAAGGATTGCTTGAATCTAAAAAAAGAAAATTTATCCATGGCATAACATTCATAGACCAGAAAGATTTAAAAAATAAAGAGACTATTTTCAAAGAAATCTTGCAGGAGGCTATTATTTTAGATGGAATTTATGAAAAATCATTTTTTTCAGAAATTTTACAAGCTAGACGAAAAAAGAAATTATAAGTTTTGGGCAGCAATCCAACCGCCAGTCCAAGCGGCTTGAAAATTAAATCCACCTGTGATGGCATCAATATTTAGTACTTCTCCCGCCATAAAAAGGCTTGGATATTGTTTCAAACTAAATGTTTCAAAATCAATTTCTGATAAATCAACACCACCAGCGGTTACAAATTCTTCTTTGAAAGTACTTTTTCCATTCACTTCAAAACTTCCTGCCGTCAATTGTTCGGTTAAACGCTGAATGTGCTTTTTGCCTGTTTCGGCCCATTTCTGAAATTCGCCGATTTGAGCAGCATTACACAAACTTTTCCAAAGACGAATCGGTAAGCCAAATTCGGCATTAGCTACTACATTTTTTTTGGGTTGAGCATTTATTTGATTATGCAAATGCGTTCTGACAGATTCTAAGTCTTTGTTAGCCAGCCAATTAACTTTTATGGTAAATTTATAATTAGCCGCATTTAACTCACGAGCTGCCCAAGAAGATAGCTTCAAAATACCTGGCCCCGATAATCCCCAATGAGTAATCAATGTTGGGCCATTACTTTCAAAATTTGTCTTTTGGATATTTATAATAGCATTTGGCACAGACAAACCCATCAAATCAGTAAGTCGAGCATCTTTTATATTGAATGTGAAAAGTGAAGGAACAGGTTGAATGATATTAATTTTCAATCTTTCGAGCAAAGTCCAAACAGCAGTGTCACTGCCTGTGGCTATCATTAATTTTTTAGCAGACAAAATTCTATCACCTGCTACCTGAAGTTTCCAGTTATATTTTTCGTTGGGTAAATAATCAAAATGCTCAACTCTTGAATTTGTTAAAATTTCTATTCGGTTTCTTTGAGCAGACCCTAACAAACAATCAATTATTGACTGCGACGAATCACTCACCGGAAACATTCGTCCATCAGCTTCTTTCTTTATTTTTACTCCCCTACTTTCAAACCAATCTATAGTATTTGTTGGGTTAAATCTTTCAAACGGCAATAAAAGTTCATTTTCACCTCTTGGATAAAATTTTACAAGTTTATCAGTATCAAAACAAGCGTGGGTTACATTACAACGCCCTCCACCCGAAACTTTTACTTTTTGTAAAACGTCTCTCCCACGCTCTAAAATTGCTATTTTTAAACCACTATTTTTCTCAGCAGCATTAATTGCCGCAAAAAAACCAGCCGCACCTCCCCCAATTACAAGAATATCATACATTTAAGAAGTCCACGGTCAATAGTCAACAGTCAATAGCAATATAAAGCGATGACAATCAACATGTTATAAATCTAAATTATCAAACAAATATTTTTAATCTTTTACTTCAAATATTTTCCTTCAAAGTAAGCCTTTTTTTCTCGTAAAATTGTCACTAAACTTTCTATTTCTTTTGGAGCTCTACCAAATTCAAAAGTTACTTTATGCTTCGAACCATTTTTGAAAATCTCGACCCATTCGGCACCGCCATCTGCACAATCAGGACAACCAATAACTTCATTCAAGTTCTTAAAGGCCTCATAATCAATACTTTTAACCAAAGATTTTCCTAAAATTGCATCAAGTGCTTCATTGTATATTTTTGGAGTTCCGCCAATTGCTCCTCTACCTTCCGTGTAAAAAACAGTAAAAATGACTTCGTTTTTTACTACATTCATTTCTTTTCGGCAAGGCCCCACACACATCCCAAAACTCGTTCCATAATTTACTACATATTCACTTATAATTGCCTGTTTATCAGTCAATTCGCTCACTTTTTCACAATTTGTAAGGAATAATGTGGAAAGAATCATTAATAAAACAAGTTGCATTTTCATATTTTAATCGGATTTTTGTGAATAAATAATATGGTCAACGAATAATTATCGATAGTCAACTATACATATTTGATGAAATACATTCAAGATTGCGTTCAAATTATTCAATATTAACAGTTTTAATTACTTTTCACAGCTATTGACTATCGACTGTGGTCTATATTTAATGATACAAATTTTATAAAAAAGGTTGGAAAAATGACCCAAAAACAAATACAAATAATTGCACAAACGATTGGTGTACCTGAAAAAAGTATTCAAAATACAATTGCACTACTCGATGAAGGAGCAACCGTACCATTTATTTCTCGCTATCGAAAAGAAATGACGGGTAGCATGGACGAAGTTCAAGTTGCGGACACGAAAGACCTATACACCAAATTTATTGAAGCAGACAAACGTAGGGAAGCTATTATAAAGTCAATTGAAGAGCAAGGAAAAATGACGCCAGAGCTGCTTTTAAAGCTGAACAATGCCTTGTATATCAACGAATTAGAAGATTTATACTTACCCTATAAACAAAAACGTAAAACTCGAGCAAGTATAGCTATCGAAAAAGGACTTGAGCCTTTGGCTAAAATTATTTTTGCTCAAAAAGACAGAAATATTGAAGCAATTGCTGAAAAATACTTGAACGATAAAGTTGAAAATATTGCCGAAGCCCTACAAGGTTCAAGAGATATTATGGCAGAGTGGATTAATGAGGACATTCAAGCCAGAAATGCAGTAAGACGACTATTTGAGCGAGAATCAATCGTTACCTCAAAAGTTAAAAAAGGAAAAAAAGAAGCAGGAATTAAATACCAAGATTATTACGAATTTTCAGAGCCTCTTTCTAAAATTCCATCGCACCGACTTTTGGCACTTCGTCGTGGTGAAGAAGAAGGATTTCTATCCATTGATATTTCGATAGAAACTGAACGTGGTGTTGATGCTCTTGACCGCATTTATTTAAGAGGTTTGCCTGAAGCTAAAGAGCAAGTCGAACAGGCTATAAGCGATTCTTATGACCGACTTTTAAAACCAAGTATCGAAACCGAATTTAGTAACATTTCAAAACAAAAAGCTGATAGTGAAGCAATTAAGATTTTTGCAACAAATCTTCGTCAACTTTTATTGGCTTCGCCATTGGGACAAAAACGAGTTTTGGGAATCGACCCTGGGTTTCGAACAGGCTGTAAAGTTGTTTGTCTGAATGAGCAAGGCGATTTGATTTATGATACTGTCGTATATCCACTTACCAAGCAAATGGAAGCCGAAGCGGTTATCAAAAAATTAATTTTAGAATATAAAATTGATGCTGTTGCAATCGGCAATGGAACTGCAAGTCGAGAAACAGAAACGCTTGTAAAATCGGTCATAAAAAATGGCAATCTGAAAGCAGCAGTTCACATGGTTTCTGAGCAAGGGGCATCAATCTATTCGGCATCACCGATTGCTCGTGAAGAATTTCCAGATAAAGATGTAACAGTGAGAGGAGCAGTTTCGATAGGACGAAGATTAATGGATCCACTGGCAGAACTCGTAAAAATTGATGCAAAATCAATTGGAGTCGGGCAATATCAACACGATGTTGAACAAAAAATGCTTAAAGAAAGCCTTGATTCGGTGGTGGAAAGCTGCGTAAACTTAGTTGGAGTCGAACTCAATACTGCAAGCAAGCACCTTTTGAGTTATGTTTCTGGTTTAGGCCCAGCTTTGGCACAAAATATTGTTGATTTTAGAGCAAAAAATGGAGCGTTTAGTTCAAGAGATGAATTAAAGAAAGTACCAAGACTAGGTGCAAAAGCTTTTGAGCAAAGTGCTGGTTTCTTACGTATTCGTGGAGCAGAAAATCCCCTAGATAATTCGGCGGTTCACCCCGAAACCTACCCTATTGTGCAAAAAATGGCGAAAGATTTAGGTGTAAAAGTTGCAGAACTTATTGGCAATGAACAACTAAAATCAAAAGTTATTCTCAAAAATTATGTAACGGATAAAGTTGGCCTACCAACGCTAAACGATATTTTATCTGAACTCCAAAAACCAGGACGTGACCCTCGTGAAGCCCTTGAAGCCTTTGAATTTGCTTCAGATGTGCATAAAATTGAAGATTTAAGAGAAGGCATGATTCTTCCAGGAATCGTTACAAATATTACGGCATTTGGATGTTTTGTTGATGTAGGCGTACATCAAGATGGCTTGATTCACGTTTCGCAAATGGCGAATCGTTTCATCAAAGACCCTAACGAAGTTGTGAAAGTTCATCAAAAAGTGCAGGTCAAAGTGATGGAAATTGATATTCCAAGAAAACGAATTGGACTTTCGATGAAGTTTTAATTTCATAAATTTTAAAATAAGGCTTTCGTGCATTCACGAAAGCCTTATTCATTTTTTCCTATCTAATATTACCTCCAACGCTCAATCTACTTGGCACACTCGTCGGTACGGTTTTATCAAAGTTATCATCAGATAAGGCATTGATAAAAGCCACAATCGCTGCTTGATTATTACCAATTCTTAAATTCCTGATGCGTGGGTCAATTTGTCGACCTGTCACATTTCTATTCTGCGAATTACCGCCTGCAATTCTGTTATAAAACCCAACCACATCATTTAAAGTTTGAAAAACTCCGCTGTGCATATAGGGTGCGGTTACTCTCAAATTGCGTAAACTCGGCGTGCGAAACGCATAAGTATTATTTGCTCCAGCATCTGATTGGGCATTTTTTGTATTGTCCGGTACCGAAAGAACATGAAGCTGAAAATCAGAAAACATATTTCCAGAGTGACAGCTGGCACAACCAACAGTCTGAAAAGCATTCATTCCATTTATTTCTTGAGCTGTAAGTGCCGATCTTTCTCCTGCATTATAACGGTCAACTCTTGAATTATTGGCTACCAAAGTTCGTTCAAAGGAGGCAATAGCAATCCCCATATTAGCTGCCGTGATTGATTGAGCATTGCCAAAGGCACTCTGAAATAATTGTTGATATTGCGGAATACGTTTTAGTCGGGCAACTACACTATCGATTGCTACAGCCTCCGAGTACGCATTTCCACGCATTTCTTCAAGTGTTTTAATAGGTTCAATTGACTGAGTTTCTAAACTTCTCACTCTTGAGTCCCAAAACATTGGTGCGGTTGCTGGGTTCACATTGCCATTGGCATCCATCCCATTAAAAGCAGTATTAAGAATTGTTTGAGCATTACGTTTGACAAAGGCAAAAGTGTTTGGACTCAAAAAATGTCTATTTCGACCCAATCCAACGGCATTTACTCCAATTGATAAATCAAGATTATCGGCATAGCCATTAGCAGGATGATGACAGGTTGCACAAGAAACATCTCGCTTACCCGATAAAATTGGATCCCAAAATAAAGCTTTTCCTAGAGCAATTGTTTCGGTTGAAACTGTGGCATTATTTACTCCAGTTGTAGGAATTTCACTACTACTTTGATTATCAGTTGTGTTAGTTGTCGGAATCAGTTCTTCGTTTTTCTGACAAGCAATAAAAAACGAACAAAAAAAGCATAGTGAAGCAAATAAAATACCTGATTTTAATTTCATACTTTGATTAGATTTAAGAGTGTTTGGTAATAAAATTTAATAAAACGTAAACTTTAATCAAAATATAAATTCAGTTTGGGGTATGTAAATGATATGAAAAACTGTCAAAAAGAAAATTTTTGTATTCCTTTTCTTATTTAGACGAAATTAATTTGAAAAGGTTGCGGCCTCATTCAAATTTTTCAAAAAAGTTTAATTGGCAAAATTGAACTAATAAGTGTACTTTTGCATTATTAAAATCCATGGGGACGACCGGTTTTGACGGCGTGAGTGGTTGCGAGTAAAAGCATGTCGGGAGTTGGTAGGATTCTCCCGTTAAAAATTCTTCCAAAAAACAACTGGCAATACTTCGTATGCCATGGCTGCTTAATTTCGTAGTAAATTAACCATACGCCACATTCCGCCTCGGCCAACCTTTGCCGCTGGGGAGCTCGGAGTGCCGAACCTGCAAAGGCGATTATTGGCGGGAAACTTGTTGGTAATTAGTATATAGGTTTCTAAGGAATAGATTTGGTATGTCGGACACCGACCTATTCTCGAATAAATAAGACCGAATAAACATGTAGAAGGCTCGACAATTGCCAAGTTCGGACCAGGGTTCGAGTCCCTGCGTCTCCACTAAAAAATACAACTATTTGATTATCAAGTAGTTGTATTTTTATTTTAAGCCTATTTTGAATCTATGGACGGTTCATAAGATTAAAGTCTTTTTCTTCTGACTTATTTCTTGGATTGGGTTAATATCTTCACTTGCACCTACTTTTCGGAAACCTTCACAATCAAATCGCAGCGATTGTTATAAAGTAAGGAAGGCTCGTAATCAAATACCAAAGGGCGAACCGCCGCCGCAATTCGAGACAAAAGACGTTTCACCGTTGCAATAAAATACTCAATTCAATAAGTTTCATCATTACAATTTATTGTATAATATTGTCTTATTACTTTGCCCTACCTCAAACAAAAAATCGTATTTTCATTAAAAGAAATAAAACACTTTTTCAAGAATCAAATATATATGGACTTAATCAACATATTTTGGTAGATGATTTTTATGTCAAAAAAGGCAAACATAATCCAGTAGTCTCATTATTGAAACCTGTATGTTTACAAATTCCAATAACAACTCAGTCAAACCTTTGGAGAATATTGGCTATTAATGCTAACTTACAGCATAATTATAAAATAACTATTCAATCTTAAACTCTTCCTTAAAATATGAAATCTAAAGTTCTTGGTTTGCTACTGTGTAGTGCATTTTTATTCCAAAATTGTACGTCAAAAAAAGAAGAATCTACTTCAGTTGATTCGACAGCAACAGTAAATAAAATTGAAAAAATAGGCTATGGTAAACTCCCAAATGGTGAAGCGGCAGACCTTTATACATTAAAAAATAGTGCTGGAATGGTTGTAAAAATCACTAATTATGGTGGAATTATCACTTATTGGTCAGCTCCAGATAAAAATGGAAAATATGCTGATGTTACATTAGGTTGTGATTCTTTGGGTGGCTATCTTAAAAGTTCGCCATTTTTTGGTGCATTGGTTGGTCGATATGGAAATAGAATCGCAAAGGGCAAATTTATGCTTGATGGAAAACCATATACCTTGGCTCAAAATAATGGTGTTAACTCTCTGCATGGCGGGAAAAAAGGGTTTGATAAAGTTATTTGGACAGCAACGCCAATTGATGGTGAAGAGCCTCAACTAAAACTTACGTATACCTCTCCTGACGGCGAAGAAGGCTACCCTGGAAAACTGGACGTTGAGGTGATTTATACTTTACAAAAAGATAATTCATTAAAGATTGATTATAAGGCAAATACCGATAAGCCAACGGTTATTAACTTGACAAATCACGCATACTTCAATCTTTCGGGCGATTTTAGCAAAGAAATCCTTGATCACGAAGTAACCCTCAACGCAAATAATTTTTTACCAGTTGATGAAACGCTAATTCCAACAGGCGAATTGAAAGCTGTGGCAGGTACACCGTTTGATTTCACAAAATCATTTAAAATTGGTGCAAGAATCAACGATGCAAAAGATCTTCAAATTAAGTATGGCAAGGGCTATGACCATTGTTGGGTAGCAACAGATTCGAGCAAAACTTTGAAAACGATTGCCAGTGTTTACGAACCAAATTCGGGGCGTGTAATGGAAGTATTGACAACTGAACCGGCAGTACAGTTTTACACAGGAAATTTCTTAGATGGAATGCCCGCAGGAAAAGGTGTTAATTATAAATTTCGTACAGGATTTTGTTTAGAAACACAACATTTTCCAAATTCGCCAAATGAAGCAAAATTCCCAACAACGGTTTTAAGACCTAACGAAACATATCAAACAACAACAGTCTATAAGTTTTCGGCAAAATAAATCAACCAAGATTTACCGAAGGCTTCGCTTAAAGCGAAGCCTTCGGTGATTAACTCAACTCAATAAACTTTCCATTCTCAAAGTCACGGCTCGTTTATGTGCTTCTAATGATTCAGCTTCAGCCATTAACTCTACTGTAGGACCGATATTCAGAATTCCTTCCTTGGAAATTTCTTGGAAAGTGATTTTCTTGACAAAACTATCAAGCGATACTCCACTGTATGCACGAGCGTAACCGTTGGTTGGTAATGTATGGTTTGTACCTGAAGCGTAGTCTCCACAAGATTCAGGTGTATAATTTCCTAAAAATATTGAACCCGCATTTATTATTTTTTCGCCAACTTCATTGTAATTTTCAACTGCCAAAATTAGATGCTCAGGAGCATATTCATTCAACATATCTATACAATCTTCTTGATTTTCGAGTAAAATAATCTTAGAGTTTTCGATTGCTTTAGTGGCTAAGTCTTTTCTTGGTAAACGATTCAATTGGCCAGAAACAGCTAAATTTACTGCTGAAACGAATTTTTTACTCGTAGAAACCAACAAAACCTGGCTATCAGCACCGTGTTCGGCTTGTGAAAGTAAATCAGAGGCAACGAAGGATGGCACAGCTGAATCATCCGCCATAACTGCTACTTCTGACGGCCCTGCTGGCATATCAATCGCGACGCCTTCTTTGCTCAATAATTGTTTGGCGGCTGTAACATATTGATTGCCCGGTCCAAATATCTTATAAACCTGTGGAATCGTTTCAGTTCCATAAGCCATTGCGGCAATGGCTTGAGCTCCTCCTATTCTGAAAACCTTGGTAATTCCAACTAATTTTGCCGCATAGTAAATCGCTGGATGATTGCTCGGTGAACATAAAATTCGTTCTTGACATTCAGCAATTTGGGCAGGAATTCCCAACATCAAAACTGTTGAAAAAAGTGGAGCAGTTCCACCTGGGATATAGAATCCTACCTTCTGAATACCTACACTTTTTCTCCAACATCTTACACCTGCCATTGTTTCAATAACTTCGGGAGATTGCTTTTGAGCTTCGTGGAAAGTATAAATATTTTTGTATGCTTGTAAAATCGCCTCCTTCAATTCTTCTGAAAGCTGACTTTCGGCTGCATTTATTTCTTCTTCAGAAACTTGAAAATCATTAAGTTCGATTTTATCAAATTTCAAAGCAAACTCTTTGAGAGCGGCATCGCCTTCAAGTTTTACTTTTTGTAAAATGGGCAAAACCTTCTGCTCAATTTCGGCCATTTCTTGTACAGGTCGAGCAAGTAACTGCTTCCATTCAGAGCGTTGTGGAAATGATATAATATTCATTTATTTTTTTCTAAAAATTCTTTACTCTATGATTGTATCAAAAATCGTATCCATATCTACTTCAAAACCTTGTAAAACTTGGCTATTAATCGTTTTTTCAGCAATTGGTAATGCTTGAAATTTATCTCCTTCTAATATGTATTGATGAACAACTTGTTCGTAAGGATAAACAACCCAATATTCTTTCACACCCGCTTGTTCATAAATTTGAAATTTTTGACTCATTTCTCTTCTAGAATTTCCAAGTGACAAAATTTCAATAACTAAGTCAGGAGCTCCAACACAACCTTGTTTTTTAATTTTAGTAGTATCGCAAATTACACACAAATCAGGCTGAACAACAGTTTCTCCTTCTCCTTTAATTGATGGCAAATATACATCGAATGGAGCAGCCATTACCTTGCAAGGCTTTTTTTGAAGAAAATGCCATAAACTTCCGTGCAAATTGCTACTAATTTCTTGATGTGTACTCGTCGGTGCGGGTGACATTTTGGCAATATAACCACGCAACAATTCAACTCTTTCTTGAAATTTCCAAGAAAGATAATCCTTAAAAGTATAAGCCTTTGTAAGGTCTAATTGTTCAATGCTTGTTATCATTTCAATTTTGAATCATTTGTTTTATACTCAAAAGGCACAGAGTACCAAAGGTTCAGAGGCAATCGTCGCTCGGCATAAAATACTAATAATGAGGCAATTAAATGTCTAAATTTTCGCAAATCATTTTTGGTTTAGTTTAACCAATTCCCGTTTAGCGAATAGATGTTCAATAAATCATTTTTTCAATTGGAATCACTAGAATACCCTCTGCCCCTGCCGAACGAATCGCTTCGATATTTTCCCAAAACTGATTTTCTTCCAATACAGAATGAATCGAACTCCAACCTTCCATTGCCAATGGCACGATGGTTGGGCTTTTCATCCCCGGAATCATATTAATGATCTCTTGGAGTTTATCATTTGGAGCGTTTAATAAAATATATTTATAATTTTGAGCCGTTTGAACAGCTTTTACTCTGAACAACAATTTGTTGAGTGTCTCGTGTTTCTCTTTTGATAATTTTTTATTTGAAATCAAAATTGCTTCCGAACGAAAAATTGTCTCAACTTCTTTTAAACCATTGCTCAAAAGCGTACTTCCCGAACTTACAATATCGCAAACACCTTCAGCTAAACCAATGCTTGGTGCAATTTCAACCGAACCACTTATTTCGTGAATTTCAGCTTTTACACCTTGCTCCTCCAGATAATTTCCCAAAATTCGAGGGTAAGATGTTGCAATGCTTTTTCCTTGAAAATCTTTGATACTATTGTATTCTACACCACGAGGAACGGCAATTGATAGTCGGCATTTTGAAAAACCTAAACGATAAGTAATTTCGGCCTTTCGGTTTGATTCAATAAATACATTTTCCCCAACGATTCCAATATCTGCTACACCATCTTCCACATAGCCTGCAATATCATCATCTCTTAAAAAAAGAAACTCCGCAGGGAAATTTGATGAGGATGTTTTGAGTTTTCCTGTACCGCTTTCAAACTTAATTCCACACTCTTTAAACAATCTAAACGAATCCTCGCTTAATCTACCCGATTTTTGAAGGGCAATTCTCAATATTGAATCTGTATTTAGCATTTTAATTGAAAAATTTCTTTGGTCAAAACACAAAATTAGCTTAATCGAATGTCAATGACAAAATATTATTCGGTTATCAGCAAAAACATTTAATGATATTGTCAAAAAATCTTTCAAAAAGTTTATAAAATTAAAACTATGGCCTTTAAAAATCGCATTAATTTGTTACGTTTATCTTTGTATTTTCAAAATTTAGGTTATTTCTTAAATCTAATCTATTTTTGAAGAAAAAAGACTTATCGACTAATGAAAAACATATTTTCACTACTTTTATTTATACTTACTTTTACACCTACGTTTGCCCAAAAACTTACTGATAAACAAATTGAAGGCTACCTCGAAGCACTCCAAAAAGAAGAAATCATAACTGAATTTGGTAAAGACACTTATTTGAAGATTATAAATAAAGAAGACAAAACTTTTCAACAACGTTTTGCTAGTGTTCGTGCAATAAGTCAATTTACAAAAAACCAAGTGCCGGACTCGCTAATCAAATCTCGAACTGCCATTTTAGGCTTTCTTGGTGTATTTGAACTAATGCGAAATATTGGCTCAGCCGCCGACGAACTTGTTCGTTTACGTGAATTATCCGAAAAAATGTTGGGTGAAAATATGCTGTTCAAAACAGAAATAGAAGGAGACATAAAACTCGATAATCCGCTGACATTTTTGGTAATCGAACAAAACCTCAGACCATCTAAAGAAAAATACAGAGAATTAGCTGATAAACTCAAAGCAATAAATCTTATCGACGAAAAAGTTTATAATGAACTGCTTGTTTGGCTAAAAAAAGACCAAATTAAACTCATCAAAGATTTCGGCTTTTTTGTTTATGCTGCCCGACAAACTTATTTTTACGATAATTATACCTCATTGAAAGCATCGCAATTTTCGTTAATCGATAGTTTACAACACAAAAATATGTTATCGATAAATAATGCCAATTACATCAAGAATTCATATAAAGACTATGAACTTAAAAGTAAAGTAGAGATTTTGTCTTATTGCAAAAATGTTATACTGATTCCTGCTGAACAAAAAAAATTGACTCGAAGTGAAATTTATGAGGCTTATTGGAAAGAAATAAAACAAAAACTTATTCCGAATTTTGATTTTAGAGATATTCAAATAAGTGAACTCAGTAAAAAAGAAGAAAGTTTTCATCCAAATATTTCAAATATTCCAATCAAAAATCCTTTTACTGGAAGCCAACCTAAGTTTAAGATGAGCTACCAAGTCAATAGTAAAACCTATACTCAGAAAGCTGATACAGATTTTTCGTTTATAAAAACAATTAAAAACCATCTACCTCCCGATTTAGATATTGACTCTTCAATCATTCAAGCCTATGCAACGGCATTTTCGTTTTTGACAGGTTTTATTAGTAAAGATTTTCAATCTATCAATGATTTTCTGACAGACCAACATTCTACAAAAAGAGTCATTGTGGTTGGAAATGATTACAATCCATTTTTAGCAGTAAGAGATGGTCGCAAAGCTTTGCTTTTGGTAGATAGTGTTCAGAATGTTTTATTTGATGATAAAAATAAGATAAATTCTATTTTTGGAGGACTTTTTGAAACAGAAACAGATTTCACGAGCAACAAAAGTCGAGATAGTCTATATACGCTTATTAAAGAGTTTCAAACGATTGGGCTTATTCCTAGCTCGGATGGTACGAGTATTGAAAACTCCATTGTTGAGATGCGTTTTGAACAAAAAAAAGAAAGTAATATTAAACGAAATTTATTAAGCCAATTTCCAGAAATAATTGCCGAAGTAAATCCAATTCCCTTAAAAGAAAATGAACAAATACTGATGTTTAAAAACTTCATTACTGGCTTAGAGAAAATTTCTAGAGGTGTATTTAAAGTAGGAAAAATAAGCGATAATTTTGAAACTGAACTTAAGAAAAGTCCTAAAAAAGAACGGGAATTGGTAGTAAGTTTTAAATTAAATGGCAAAAAATATGAATCAAAAAATAAAATTGCCCAGGCGGATGAAAGTGACGGAAATGACAGAGAAAAGTTTTTATTAAACTTTAGTACAATTTTCTTTAATACCCAAGAATGGCTCGAAGAAATCAATCGTGCGTTGGAAGACAACCAAATTGATGGCAAATTTTACAAAATCAATGCTCGCAGAGCTTACAATTATGGAGGAACTGAAAATTACATTTTCTTAACAAAAAAACAATCCGAGTATATTGAGGAAAAATATAACGAAATATTAAATGACCCCGAAAAACCAATCATTTATGGAGATTATAAACAACAAGTAGCTAATTTCAATGTCGAAAATTTTGCAAAAGCTCTCAAAAGAGAAAAAATGTTGGCCGAAGGCCCTATAAAAGACTTAAAAACCGCTAAAGAACCATCTGATATTTTAATTAAAAGTAAACAAGTGGTTGTGATTGATTTGAATGAACTTGCAGAAAAATCTAATACCGAACTCTATACTTATATTTTACAGAAGCTCAATGCAACACTTTTGCCTAAAGCCAAAATTAGTGAAATCCAATATTTACGTGACAACGCCGATAACATCGAAACAGATTTTGAAAAACAAAATATTTCAGCTCTTATCGATGGAAAAAGCTATCAGCAAACTTTATACGTTTCTTTAAAAAATACCATCAGGCGTAATTTGGATTCGCTAAAAAAAGAGAATTCTACTTATTTTCCATCAATCGGAGAAAATCAATTTAAAATCGTAAACGATTATCTGACAGATATAGCCTCGCCCTATCGCTTAGTAATTGTTTGTGATTATCGCAGTCCGAAACTTTCTTATGTGCTATTTGATAGTACACAAGCAAATATAGTAGAAGAAACATTGCCCAATAACGCTATCGATTTTACTATGTATGGCACAAAAAATAGTAGAGATAGTTTAGGAACATTACTCGATGAACTAACACAAATTGGATTAATTGAAAAAATGTCGAACCAACAAAAAGAGGACTTCATTGTAAACCTGCGTAAATTTTCAATTAATGGTCTTTCTATCCTCGAAAACCTCAATAATATAACTATACAATGCAATATCTGGAATGTTGATTCTTATAAAGATATTTATAAATCGCTTATTGATTCTTTGACCAAAATCTCTCGGAATCAATTTAACCCTACTCATTTGACAGATAATTTTGCAAAAACTTTAAAGAAAAGTAATTATTCTGATCGCTCTTTTACTTATAGTTTTACGATGCCAAACGGGAAAAATTATCAAGAAAAACAATTCTTAAAGGCCTTAGCAAAACCCAAAAACAAACAAGAAAAACTTACTTATGAATTATTTGATTTTGATGCAGCCAAGCTCATTGATTTAGTAAATCGGGCAGTTAACGAAAATAATGTAGCTGATGGAATGTTTTATCAAATATATTCCGAAGAAGATATTGAAGAATCTATCGGGCCAAGATTCATTTTCCTAAATTCTAAACAATATCGTTGGTTGAAGATAAAATTTCCAGAAATCTTTGAAACATTCGATAATGAACCAGAAAATGATATTGATGAACGTAAAGAAGAAAAATAATCTAATCAACCTTAAAATATGAAACCTAAAATACTGATTGGCGTAATTGTATTTATCATTGCTTCGGCACTCCAAATTAACTCCTTGCCCGATGATGTAGATTGGGCCGAGTATTTAGGGGGTGCAGACCGAAACCATTATTCAACCTTAACTCAAATTAAACCAGAAAATGTAAACAAACTTCAAGTTGCATGGACTTATTCGACACCCGATTCGGGACAAATGCAAGTAAATCCGATTATTGTAGGTGATGTTTTATACGGTGTAAGCTCTGCTGTTCAGGCATTTGCACTCGATGCAGCTACAGGTAAAGAAATCTGGCGTTTTGGCGACCCACACAAAAACTGGGCTAGTACAAGTCGAGGTGTAACTTATTGGCAAGAAGGCGACGACGGAAGAATTTTATGCACTGTTGGGCCAAACCTTTGGGCTTTAAATGCAAAAACTGGAAAACCAATTGAAACGTTTGGTGATAGAGGAAAAACAGATTTACATACAGGCTTGCCCGAAGTTGCACAAAACAAATTCGTTATTTCAAATACACCAGGAACAATTTTTGAAGATTTAATAGTAATGCCACTTCGACTTTCAGAGGGTGCGGATGCTGCTCCAGGCGATATTAGAGCGTTTAATGTTAAAACTGGAAAATTGGCTTGGACTTTTCATACGATACCCTACCCTGGTGAATTTGGCTACGAAACTTTTCCGAAAGATGCTTATAAAAATACCTATACAGGAGCGGCAAATAATTGGGCAGGAATGGCCGTTGACCGCAAAAGAGGTATAATATATGTACCTACTGGTTCAGCTGGCTACGATTTTTATGGTGGAAACCGTAATGGGCAAAATCTTTTTGCAAATTGCCTTTTAGCACTCGATGCTCGTTCTGGTAAGCGATTATGGCACTTTCAGACAACACATCATGATATTTGGGACAGAGATTTACCAGCACCCCCAAATTTGATGACAATAACTCGCAATGGAAAAAGAATTGATGTTGTGGCTCAAGTTACCAAACAAGGTTTTGTTTTTGTGTTTGACAGAGTAACTGGCAAACCGATTTTTCCAATAAAAGAAATACCAGTTCCGAAGTCAACATTAGAAGGAGAAATTACTTGGCCAACTCAGCCGATTCCGACTAAACCAGCACCATTTGCACGACAATCTAATAGTTTAGACGAAACTCAAATTAGTCCTTTTGCTGAAAATCGTGCAGAATTAGTGCAAAATTTCAAGAAATACAAAACTTCACTTTATCACCCGGGTACTAAAGAAGGAACAGTGATTTTGCCAGGCTATGATGGTGGTGCAGAATGGGGCGGTGCAGCTGCTGACCCCGAAGGTATTCTTTACGTAAATGCCAACGAAATGGCATGGATTCAAACAATGATAGAAACACCCAAAGAAGATAAAACCGCCAATTTTAGTGCAGGCGAAAAACTTTATATTTCTTATTGTAATAGCTGCCATGGAACAGACCGAAAGGGTAATCCTACATCGAATTATCCTTCATTGATAGATATTTCAAAAAAACGAGATAAAACATTTGTGACCAATATTATTACCAACGGTAAAGGAATGATGCCAGGTTTTACAGCACTTTCGGCTACCGAAAAGCAAGCAATTGTTTCTTTTTTATTCGGTGATGAGAAAAAAGAAGTAGGAATCTCTACCAAAAATACAAAACCTGTATTTTTACCTTTCAAAAGTACTGGATATAACAAGTTTTTAGATAATAAAGGTTTACCTGCTATCTCTCCACCGTGGGGTACAATGAGTGCTATTGACTTGAACACAGGAGATTTTTTATGGAAAATACCATTTGGTTTTGAAGAAACTCTGAAAGAAAAAGGCATTGACAATACAGGCGTAGAAAATTACGGAGGGCCAGTTATAACAGCAAGCGGACTTCTATTCATAGCCGCTACAAAAGATGGTATGTTTAGAGCATTTAATAAAAAAACTGGAAAGTTACTTTGGGAAACAAAATTGCCTGCAGCTGGTTTTGCTACCCCATCTACCTATCAAGTGAATGGTAAGCAATATATAGTAATAGCTTGTGGAGGCACTAAACTTGGCACAAAAAAAGGCAATAAATATGTAGCATTCGCACTTCCTTAGACTCTATTTTATTGCCAGCATATTTTACAATAAACCACTCACGTGCTTGCTTGAGAGGTTTTTTATTTGATTTTAAATTCGAAACGCCGAAAATGTTGATTTTCGGCGTTTCAAATATAATGCGTGAAACTTACAAGCTTCTATGTTTTAAATTCATCATTCTGTTATTAAGATAGTTTTTGTTTTTTTTCAGAATCCAAGATTTTTTGAGCAATTTTTTCAGAACTTAAACTAATATCTCTAAGAATACCCGTTAGAGGTAAATTAAAGCCTAAAAAGTATAATCCTTTGTAGGTTTCGGAATCATTCCACATCTCTTTTGGATAAGCACGCTCATTGAGTAAAGGAGCAATATTTTTCACTATTTTTTCTAAATGTGCATGGTAGCCTGTTGCTAACAACACAACATCAAATTTAATGTGTTGGCCATCTTTAAATATAACCTCCTCATGTGTAAACTCTTGAATATCAGGTAAAACAACAATATTCTTTTCCTTAATTTGCTGTAATGTACCAACATCAATCACTGGTACTTTGCCTTGTTTTCTGAGTTGTTCGGAAGGAGCAAGTGGAGAAATCGGAATACCTGTACCTTTCATCGAGCCAGTAGAAAGTCGCTTGAAAATTTTAGAAATAAAATCATAAAACGAATTGCCAAATTTTGAAAGAAAAATAGCTAATCCTTGCGTAGAACGACCCAGAAACTCTCGATTTACAATATTTACTGGGTTCCTAATTGAGACAAAGGTTTTTGCTCCACTTTCGTATAAATCAAGGGCGATTTCAGCTCCTGAATTTCCATAACCAACAACTAAAACATTCTTGCCAGCTAAGCATTTGCCATTTTTATATAAGCTAGAATGAATGATTTCTCCTTCAAACAAAACATCGTTAATAAAATGCGGAATTTTCGGCACTCGGTTATACCCTGTTGAAACAATTACATTTTCAGCTAAAAACTCATCACTTGTGGTTTTTACATGCCAAATCTCCTCCTTCTTTGCGATATCTACAACTTCTTGCTTATAAATTGGTTGAATTTTGAAATGCTCAATATATGATTCTAGGTATTGAATATATTGGTCTTTTGGCACAAAAGTTGGAAAATCGGCAGGAAATGGCAAATGAGGCAAGGCAGAATGAACTTTATCAGTGTGCAATCTGAGACGGTCATAATGATTCCGCCATTCGTTTCCAACGTTCTCTGATTTTTCCAAAAGAACATATGGAATACCTAATTTGCTCAATCGTCCAGCAATAGATAAACCCGAAGGCCCCGCACCGATAACTATATTTTTGTGTATCGTCATTTTAGTTTTTTTACTTAATAATTTTATTGTACAATTCAAATACGTAGCAAATTTTTTCATTTTTTTTCAGTAAGTGCTACTACATTCAATTTCACCTTATTTACTCTTGATACACCTTTCTTATTTCTCTAACCTAATCTCGAATTATTTCATTCCAGAATTCTTAAAAAGATAATTAATTTTAATTTAAAAAACTGACTCACGACATATTTGCTTTTGTCGATTAAAATTCACCTTTAGCAATAATTTTCGGGTGATTCGGCTATTAAGGCTACAAAAACATTAATAGTTTTGTTTATTGATTAAAATTTGTCAAATTCGCAATATCATTCATTCATCAAATATCCTAAACCTACTCCATGAGAAAACTTCTTACTTTACTCATTGTTTCGCTCATCTCTGGCTCTGTTTTTTCTCAAGTCACCTTTCAAAGGAATGGCGTCTATGACGAAAGACCATCGCAATATGCATTCAAGAATGCCACTATTGTAGTTGATGCACAGACAGTTCTTGACAATGCCATGATTTATATCAAAAATGGTTTTATTGAGTCAGTTGGAAAAGACCTTCAAGTTCCAGCAGGAACAGTAGTTTATGACCTCAAAGGCAAAAGAATTTACCCATCTTTGATTGATATTTATTCAGATTACGGTTTACCAGAAATTCAACGTCCAATTGGTGGTGGTAGAGGTTTTGGAGGTACTCCTCAACTAGAAACTAATAAAAAAGGGGCTTATGACTGGAATCAGGCAGTAAAACCTGAAGTTGATGCAACTGTAGAATTTAAAGTAAATTCTGCAAAAGCAGAAGAAATGCGTAAAATCGGTTTCGGAAGTGCAGCAGTACATATGGCAGATGGCATTGTTCGTGGAACATCAGCCTTTGTTTCTTACGCCGACGACAAAGAGCATAACGTACTCTTGAAAGCAAAATCTTCTGCCCATTATTCACTCAATAAAGGCACCTCAACGCAATCTTATCCAGTTTCGTTGATGGGTGCAGTAGCATTGCTTCGTCAAACTTATTATGATGCAGAATGGTATAAAAAAGGAGGGGAATCACAAGAAAAAAATCTTTCTTTAGATGCTTTCAACGAAATGCAATCACTTCCACAAATCTACGAAGCGACTGATAAGTTGGCTGTTTTGAGAGCTGATAAAATTGGCAAAGAATTTGGCGTTCAATATATCATCAAAGGTGTAGGCGATGAATATCAAAGAATCGATGAAATAAAAGGTTTAGGAAATTCATTAATCCTACCTCTCAATTTCCCTTCTGCCTACGATGTTGAAGACCCATTCGATGCGTCGATGGTAAGCCTAACCGAAATGAAACACTGGGAAATGGCACCAGCTAATGCAAGTATTTTAGCCAAATCAGGTGTAAATTTTGCCTTTACTACTGCAGGTTTAAAAAATAAATCAGATTTTTGGGCGAACCTTCGTAAAGCAATCGAAAATGGTTTACCAGAAAACAAAGCACTCGAAGCACTTACCTCTGCCCCAGCTAAATTATTGAAAGTAGATAATATGGTTGGTAGCTTGAAAAAAGGAATGTTGGCTAACTTTATTATTACTTCTGATAATCTTTTCAATAAAGACAATGTAATTTACGAAAACTGGGTACAAGGCAAACGTTATATCTTGAGTGATATGAGTGTGACTGATATTAGAGGTGTTTATGACTTAAAAATTGATGAAAAAACAAATTTTAAACTCAATATTACTGGTAAAATTGACAAACCTGATTTTCAGTTTATCAGCAATGACACCGTAAAATCTACACCAAAAGTAAGCCGTATCAGCGATTTACTTACAATAACTACAAAACTCGATAAAAAAGATGCTAACGAAACTCGTTTAAGTGGCTATTACGATGGCAAAAATATTAAAGGTGAGGCAATTTTAGGTGATGGCAAGCATGTAAAATGGGAAGCTACTTTCAAAGAAGCTGCCAAAGCAGAAGTGGTTAAGAAAGATACATCCAAAGCGAGAGTTCCTCAGATTAGTAAAGTTCTTTATCCTTTTACAGCCTATGGTAGCGAGCAAAAACCACAACAGGAGACACTCTTAATCAAGAATGCAACTGTTTGGACCAACGAAAAAGAAGGAATTGTTACAAATACGGACGTTTTATTGCAAAATGGAAAAATTGCTCAAGTTGGTAAAAACTTAACTGCTCCAGCAGGAAGCAAAACTCTTGATGGTACTGGTAAGCACTTAACCAATGGTATTTTTGATGAACACTCGCATATTGCTTTGTTTTCAATAAACGAAGTGCAGACTATTTCTTCTGAAGTTCGTCAAGAAGATGCTTTAAATTCTGAAGATATTAATATTTATCGTCAATTGGCCGGTGGCGTTACGTCTTCACAATTATTACATGGTTCTGCTGACTGTATCGGTGGTCAATCGGCTTTGATAAAATTGAAATGGGGCGAAAATCCTAATAATTTACTTATTAAAGGTGCTGATGGCTTCATTAAATTTGCTTTGGGTGAAAACGTTAAAAATGGGAATAATCCATCGCCATCTGGTCGTTTCCCACAAACTCGTATGGGTGTTGAGCAAGTTTATACTGATGCTTTCCAACGTGCAAAAGAATACGAAAAAGCATGGAAAGATTACAACGCTCTTGCAAACAAAACCGGTGTAACTCCACCACGTCGTGATATCGAGTTAGATGCTTTGGTAGAAATTCTTAACAAAAAACGTTTCATCACCTGTCACTCTTATGTACAATCTGAAATCAATATGTTGATGAAAGTGGCAGAGTCTTTCAACTTCAATATTAATACTTACACGCATATCATGGAAGGTTATAAAGTAGCCGATAAAATGAAAGAACATGGCGTAAATGCTTCGACCTTCTCTGACTGGTGGGCTTATAAAATGGAAGTAAAAGAGGCGATTCCACATAATGCAGCTATTTTGGCTAAAGTTGGTGTAACTACGGCAATCAATTCGGATGATGCAGAAATGGCTCGTCGTTTGAATCAAGAGGCAGCAAAAACTGTACTTTATGGTGGAATGAGCGAACAAGAAGCATGGAAAATGATAACACTCAATCCAGCAAAAATGCTTCATTTAGAAAATCGTTTGGGAAGTATCAAAGTTGGAAAAGATGCCGATGTTGTATTATGGAATAATAATCCGCTTTCAATCTATGCTCGTCCTGAAAAGACGATAATCGAAGGAACCGTTTATTTCGATATTGAAAAGGATGAACAAATGCGTGAAAATTTAGCCAAAGAACGTAATAGAATTATGTTGAAAATGCTTTCTGAGAAAGCAACTGGAAGTCCAACGCAAAGAGCAGTACCAAGAAGAAATCAACACATTCATTGTGATACAATTCTTGAAATGGGTGATACTGAAGATTGCAGTCGCTGTGCTTCTGGTGGACGTATATTTGGAGAAAATTTATTCAAGGGAACTGAGTAATTAATCATCATATAATTAAAAAAGGCTTTGAGAATCTCAAAGCCTTTTTTAATTTTTAAAATTAGGCACTGAGACAAAAGAAATGAGACGGTTCACCGCAGGAATATGAGACAAGAGATGCGAAAGCGATAAAACACTAAAATCAAAAAGTTGCATCATTTCAATTTGTCGATTAATCTTATCTCATTACTTAAAAGCATAATTAAAAACAAAAACTTTTGCATTTTTAAAATATAATTGAAGATTAACACCTATTCTAATTTTTTCTAAATTATTGATTAATACATTAAAAGTATAGGCTTTCATTAAATCATTTTTACTGGTCAAATAACTCATACTTCTGCCTTTAATTATTACACAATTTTTTCTTTCAGTTCAACAACTTTAAGAAATTTCACCTTCGGGGCAGCCGTTTTTGTAATTATTAGCATTTCATCAAATGAGTCAATTCCAATATCATTAAATGCTGCTTCAGGAAATATTTTGGCTTAATTTCTAGTACCACAGCCTAGTTCAACAATGCTCTTAATCACGTTATCCCTTAATTACTCATCGTAAAACTTAAACTCTTCGTCGTAATCAAACAGCGTTTGATATATTTCATGATAAAAATTCGATAAATTTGTATATAATTTACTCATTATTTCACTCTGAAAAGTTCAAATAATTAAAAATAAAGCCAAAAAACAAAACTTTTTCTGAATAATAAACCTGCTTTTTAGTGTGTTTTATTAATATGCAATTAAATGGAATAGATATTTGGAAATACCCGTATTTTTCACAAAATTTGTTCATCAAACTAACACCTATTCAATGAAAAAACATTTATCACTTCTAAGCTTACTATTAATTAATTTTGGCGTTTTTGCCCAAAACCCAGCACCAGCTCCTCCGCAGTCAAAACAAATTGCTTTGGTTGGTGGAACAATCCACGTTGGTGATGGGAAAATCATTCAGAACGGCACGATTGTTTTTGATAAAGGAGTCATTACTGCTATCGGTGATGCCAATACAAGTTTTGATAAAAATGCAACCGAAGTAATAAGTGTTGCTGGAAAATCTGTTTACCCTGGCATTATCGCACCTGCGGCTTTACTCGGTCTTATTGATATTGGTTCAGTACGTTCAACTTTCGACCAAGCTGAAACTGGTCAATTCAACCCGAACATTCGTGCATTGATAGCACACAACACCGATTCGGAAGTTATCCCGACGGTCCGTGGCAATGGCGTTTTGATAGGCCAAACAACTCCTGAAGGTGGAATTATTTCAGGAACTTCCTCTGTAATGGAATATGATGGCTGGAACTGGGAAGACGCTGCACTCAAAAAAGATGATGGTGTTTGGTTAAGTTACCCAGCCTTGATGGCTCGTCAGTTTAGTGCCGAAGATGCAAGATTTGTAGTAAAAAAGAATGAAAAATATATTGAACAAAAAAATGAACTTCAAGGATTTATTGCTGACGCACTTGCTTACAGTGAAATAAACAATCCAAATCCTAAAAATGCTAAGCTCGAAGCAATGAAGGGTTTATTTGATGGCTCAAAAAAGCTTTTTATTCGTACAAACTATGGTAAAGAAATAATTGAAGCCTGCCAAATGGCACAGAAATTCAAAATCAAAAACATTGTTGTAGTAGGCGGTGAAGAAGCTGATTTAGCTCTCGATTTCTTAAAAACCAACAATATACCGGTGATTGTTTCACCTACGCATCGCTTACCAAATACAGCAGATGAAGATGTTTGGAATCCATATAAGCTTCCAAATCGTTTAATGAAAGCTGGAGTTCTTACAGGCATGTTCTATACTGAAGAATTTTATAAAACTCGTAATTTACCATTTGTAGCTGGAACAAGTGCTGCATTTGGTATGGATAAAGAAGATGCTTTAAAAATGATTACAATCAATAATGCTAAAATTTTAGGGATTGACAAACAAGTAGGGACACTCGAAGTAGGAAAACATGCAACTATTGCAGTTTCAGAAGGTGATATTTTGGATATGCGTACAAACAGAGTAAGCTATGCCTTTATTAGAGGCAAGAAAATTGACCTTGATGATAAACAAAAAAGACTTTATAAAAAATACGTCGAAAAATACGGAATCGGCGGAAAATAAATTTATTTACCTATAAAAAAGGGTTACTTAGGTAATCCTTTTTTTGTACATATAACACTTTGAATACAAAATACAGTGAATTATAGCATACCAATCCTCAGAATATTTGATGAAACCAAAGCACGAGAATTTTATATCGAATGGTTGGGGTTTAAGATAGAATTTGAGCATCGGTTTGAAAATGATGCACCTATTTATTTGGGAATATCAAAAGATGGAATATTTATTCATCTTTCTGAGCATCACGGTGATGGTTCGCCTGGTGTCAAAATATTGATTCACTACCCTGAAGTAGAAAATTTTTGCGAGGAATTAAAAGCAAAAAAATACAAATATTATTTTCCTTCAGTTGAAACCACCTTTTGGAATACTCAATGTATGGAAGTTTGCGACCCATTTGGCAATAAAATCTCATTCTACAAAGAAATATTATTTTAAAAAAGTTAAACTAAAATTTGATTCTGAATCTTGAATTAAAAAAAATACGATTTTGCTGGATAATAACAAAGCCTAGCAAACTCAATTACAGGTATTTCAATATTTTAAAATTAATTTTAAAAACAAGCACAATCCTAATCGACAAACTCAATTAAATTACAGAAAGCGAGTATTCTACCTCATGTCTCTATGTCTCAATACATTCAATTATTAAACTTTCCCAATTGCTAAAAGTATTCTCCCTTCAATGCAGAATGATTTCACTAAAAGTATGGCTATAAATTCAAAATTCTCATATCTTCAAAGTGACAAATGAGTATTTTATACATTCA
The DNA here is from genome assembly GCA_027486845.1 of Cytophagaceae bacterium. GTDB lineage: Bacteria > Bacteroidota > Bacteroidia > Cytophagales > Spirosomataceae > Emticicia. Next base: position 140,179 of record JAIXOL010000078.1, on the reverse strand, counting down.
ATAATAATAAATTAAGAACACCCCTACTCCTTTTAAATTTTAGTATTTTTAGCTATATTGCAAAGTAATTTTTTTTAATTCCGCTTTAGAGGTTGAGGGTCTTTTTATGAAAATAGGCATCATTGGTTTGGGAGATATGGGCAAATTGTTTGCTCGAATATGGGCAAATGCAGGCTATGAAGTTTATGGTTGTGACTTACCCCAAAACCGTGAAGCATTAGAAACAGAACTAAGTGAGTACAAAATAAATATCCTTACTGACGGAATCGCAATTTCTCGACTCTGTGATTTTATACTTTATTCAGTTGAAGCCGAAAATATTGAAAAAGTAGTTACTCAATGTGGACCTTCAACTAAATACGGTGCAATCGTTGCAGGCCAAACCTCCGTCAAAACACCAGAAATTGCGGCATTTGAAAAACACCTTCCAAAAGACGCACAAATTATTACTTGCCACGCACTTTATGGGCCTGCAGTTAGTCCAATCGGTCAAACTTTGATTGTTATAAATCATCGAGCGAACCAATCAGCTTTCAAAAAAGCCGAAAATATTCTGAGGGACATCGGCTCGACAATTCACCAAGTCGAAGATTTCCATGTTCACGACCGTATGATGGCAGATATTCAAGCTGTAACCCACATTGGTTTTGAAAGCATTGGTACTGCATTTATGCACCGAAGAGTTTATCCATGGGAAAACTCTCTCCATCCGAATGGACTCGATAATGTTAAATTATTAATGACATTAAGGATTTATAGTTATAAATTCCATGTTTATTCTGGTTTAGCACTTCAAAATCCTTATGCAAAACGAGATGTCCGTAGCTACGCAAAAGCAGAAAGTGAGCTTTTTGAAATGATGATTGAAGAAAACGAAAAAAAATTTAGAAAAAGAATATATGCCGCACGAGATAGCGTTTTTAAAGATAATAGTGGAAACTTGATGCTAGATGACAAAATAATGAGTGAATTTAGCCTTAATCAAGACTTTGAGCATAAGCCAAATTCACATCTAAGTTTGCTTGCTATGGTTGACACGTGGCATAAGCTCGGCACTAATCCATATAAAAGTTTGATTTGTCAAACACCCCCATTTAAGTTACGCGTAGGCATGGCTGAATACCTTTTTTTGAATGAAAATCTTCTTGAAGAAACAATAAAAGCTGCCTTGTTCGATAAAAGTATCCGAGGTGAAGATTTAGCATTTCATACTGCCGTACACGAATGGGCAAATATTGTTGAAATGGGCGACAAAGAGAGTTATAGAAAGCATTTTGAAGCAACAAAAATCTATTTGTCCGACCGCCTTGAAGAAGGCCGCACAAAAAGCAGTTTATTGATTGCGAAGCTACAAAACATTTAAAATACCAAAACTTATAATATTTTGGTAACAAACCGAATAAAATTTAGTTACAAATGAATAAAACAGATTTAACAAATTATAATAACGACTGGTACAAACAGTCGAATCTTACAAGAAGCTTTTTAGTATCGGCTACTTGGTATATCGTAAATGCTCTGTTTATCAACTCTTATCTAATGATTCCAAGTTCAATAAAAAAGTCATTATTGAAACTTTTTGGTGCTAAGATTGGTAAAAACGTAACGATGAAACCTAATATCAATATTAAATACCCTTGGAATTTGGAAATTGGAGATAATGTGTGGCTAGGTGAAGAGTTATGGATTGATTGCTTAGGGAAGATTAAAATTGGTAATAATTGCTGTGTATCACAAGGTGCAATGCTATTATCAGGTAACCATGATTATAGCCTAGTAACCTTTGACCTAATCGTAAAAAATATAATTCTTGAAGAAGGTGTTTGGATTGCTGCAAAATCTATAGTTTGCGGAGGTGTAACATGTCATTCGCATTCAGTTTTGTCGGTCAATTCAGTGGCAACCAAATCTTTAGATGCATATAACATTTATCAAGGTAATCCCGCTCGGCTTGTTAGACAAAGAGAAATTGCCATTTGATAAATAAATCTACAAAAAGATTTATCTTTTTTAGTTTTAACATTGAAAAAAGTATTTATTTTGTAGATTGATTACTAACCCATTAATATAAATTAAACATAGTTCTGATGTTTCCAACATTCGAATCACTTATCCCTGATAAGCAAATTCAAATTTTAATCTCAGCCATAATTGCAATGGTCATAAGCCTGCGATCTATTCCAGTAATTATTAATATTAGTGGGCTTCGTGGATTAATGGATAATCCAGTTAAACGCAGTTCGCACAAAACCCCAACACCAACCTTTGGTGGGGTTGCCATTTTTGCAGGAATCTTAATCGGTTATATGATTTGGAACTTTGGGGATGAGGGTATATTAATTCATAAAGTATTTGCAGGTACAGTTATATTATTCTTTTTAGGTGTGAAAGATGACCTTTACGCACTTTCTCCAACCAAAAAGATGATTGTTCAAGTATTGGCATCTGCCATTGTAGTTATTGGTAGCGACCTGCGAATATCTGATTTATTTGGTATTTTTGGCATCAGTCATATTCCTTACATTATTAGTATTCTACTTACAATTTTCATTTTCGTCGCAATGATAAATTCTTTCAATTTAATTGATGGTATTGATGGATTAGCTGGTGGAATTGCGATGATTGCGAGTACTGGTTTTGGAATGTGGTTTTTGGTAAATCATCATTATTCATTAGCTTGTTTAGCTTTATGTTTAGCAGGATCATTGGTCGGATTTCTACGTTTCAACTTTTCCCAAAGTCAAAAGATATTTATGGGCGATACTGGTTCGCTTATTATTGGTTATATCATAACCGTTTTAGCGGTTAAGTTTATTCATTTAAACGTAATGCACGCTTGGGAAGCTGACATTTCATTTGTTAGTGCACCAATCATAGCAGTTGTGATTTTAATTATTCCAATTTTTGATACAATTAGAGTTTTTTCTATCCGAATTTTACGTGGCAAATCTCCATTCAAAGCAGATAGACTTCATATGCATCATTTGTTGATTGATAATAATCTATCACATATGCAAGCATCATTTTCACTTTACCTAACAACAATCTTCTTTACAGCGTTAACTTATTTTGCAAGGAGTTATTTTACCAATACAGAACTTTGCTTCTTTATTCTATTCTTATTAATATGTTATTTTGTGGCAGGGAATTTATTAGAAGTAAGAAGATTAAAGCTCAAAAAAGAAGAGTTGGCTGTGAGCGATAACATAGCCGCAGCAACTGCAACAAAAGAAAAACTTAGATTGAGTGAAGTGAGTACAAACTAACGATTCAGCCAAATCATAATAAAAAGTCCAACCTTGAGTTTTTCAAAGTTGGACTTTTTATTTGTTAAACAGGCTATATTATTCCCACTCAATAGTTGCAGGTGGTTTTGAACTTATATCATAAACTACTCTATTCACACCTTTTACTTTATTGATAATTTCGTTGGAAACGTCGGCCAAAAACTCATAGGGTAAATGAGCCCAATCAGCAGTCATTCCATCAACACTCGTAACGGCACGAAGAGCGACAACTCTTTCATATGTACGTTCATCACCCATAACACCAACACTCTGTACTGGCAAAAGCATTGTTCCTGCTTGCCAAACTTCATCATACAGTCCACTTTTTTTCAAACCATTGATAAAAATAGCATCAACTTCTTGTAAAATTTGCACCTTTTCTGGGGTAACATCACCCAAAATTCTAATACCTAATCCTGGGCCTGGAAATGGATGTCGACCTAAAATATTTTGAGGAATATTGAGTGCCTTACCAACTTCACGCACACCATCTTTGAATAATAATCGAAGTGGTTCAACAACTTGCAATTGCATAAAATCAGGTAATCCACCAACATTATGATGCGATTTAATGGTTGCAGAAGGCCCTTTTACTGAAACAGATTCAATGACATCTGGATAGATTGTTCCTTGACCTAGCCATTTTGCTCCTTCAATTTTATGCGATTCCGCATCAAAAACATCTATAAACGTCTTACCAATAGCCTTACGTTTTGCTTCAGGGTCGGTTAAGCCTTTTAATGCAGTATAGAATTGTTCTTTAGCATCAACACCTACAACATTTAAGCCTAAGCCTTTGTATGACGCTAAAACCTCCTCAAACTCATTCTTACGCAACAAACCATTATCCACAAAAATACAGTAGAGGTTTTTGCCTATTGCATGATGTATCAAAGTTGCAGCTACCGAAGAATCAACCCCACCCGATAATCCCATAATTACTTTATCATCACCAAGTTTTGCCTTCAATTCTTTGATAGAAACTTCAGCAAATGAATCGGGAGTCCAGCTTTGCGAGCAATCACAAATATCAACTACAAAGTTTTTAATTATCGTTTTACCTAAAACTGTATGCGTAACCTCAGGATGAAACTGAATACCATAAACTGGTTTTTCTTTGATTTTGAAAGCCGCTACTTTTACAGTATCGGTCGAAGCAATAATATCAGCATTGGTTGGAGGAGCAGCGATGGTATCACTGTGCGACATCCAAACTTGAGTATCATCCAAAACATCCTTAAAAAGTGCATAGCGATTATCAATTTTGTTAAGTATCGTACGCCCATATTCTCTGATTGAAGAAGGTGCAACTTCACCGCCACCAGTTTGAGCCATCATTTGAGCTCCGTAGCAAACTCCAAGCACCGGTACTGTCTTAGCAAATTCTTGCCAGTCAACAATTGGTGCATCTTTGTCTCTTACCGAGCATGGACTTCCGGAGAGAATTATGCCTTTAATATCGGCAGTAATCATCGGAATTTTATTGTAAGGATGTATTTCGCAATACACATTTAGTTCTCGGACTCGGCGTGCTATCAGTTGAGTAAACTGCGAGCCAAAATCAAGAATAAGGATTTGTTCGGTCATGGTAACATTTCTAAAATACAAAGTTAGAAGAAAATGACATTGAGTGCAAATAAGTTGTAGACCACGGTCAACAATCGACTATTAATAAATAATATAAGCATCTGATTATCAGCATCCTATAAACACAACTACCAATTTTAAGTTTTAGTTTTTTCTATTTCTTCTTAAAACTGAAAATAGATAAACTGGGCTGGTTTATCAAAAACACCAAAAATAAAGAAAGCCATTACGAAAATATAATAAAGTGACCAACGAACTGCAGTTGGATAATTAGATACAAGCTGACGAATACTTTTGTCTCTTTGAATGTAATGAACGATTTCCATGAAAATTATTAAACCTATCGCAATTAAGAATTCAACAAGTGTAAAATTGAGAAATATGTTTTGTGAAATATAATTAAAGGTTAAAAACTCCTTTAAAGTTGGGAAATTTGAAAATAAGTGAGCTACTAAATGAAATAATTGACTTTGTTCAAGGTAATTTCCTCTAAAAAATATCCACGCAAAAGAAACTAAACAAAATGTTGTGAAAACTTGCAAAGTTTTGAGTAAGAATGGCACTTTTTCTAAACCAGTAACTTTATTGAATGCGGTACGTGGTTTTTGTGTAATTCGAGCAAAAACCAAATAAAAACCATGCAAAGCTCCCCAAATTATAAAATTCCAGTTTGCCCCATGCCACAAACCACTTATAGCAAAGACAAAAAATTGATTAAAGTATTGTCTAGTTTTACCTACCCTATTTCCACCCAATGGAATATATAAATAATCTCTGAACCAGGTTGAGAGTGAAATATGCCAACGACGCCAAAACTCTGATATACTTTTAGAGAAATAAGGTCGGTCGAAATTTTTCATTAATTTAAAACCCATTACTTCGGCAGTTCCAAGAGCAATATCTGAATAACCTGAAAAATCACAATATATTTGAAATGTAAAGAAAACCGTAGCTACTATAATGGGAATACCTTCATATTCCATCGGACTATTATAAACTTTATCAGCAAATAAAGCTAATCGGTCAGCAATTACAACTTTCTTAAAAAGCCCCCATGCCATAAGTTTTAACCCACTTGTTATTCGCAAATAATCAAAATTTTTCTTCTCATAAAATTGATACAAGACGTTTTGTGGTCTTTCGATTGGACCAGCCACCAATTGAGGATAAAACATTACATAAAGTGCATACAAACCAAAGTGCTTTTCAGCTTTCTGATTGCCTCGATAGACTTCAATGGTATAACTCATCGCTTGAAAAGTATGAAATGATAAACCTATAGGCAGGATAAAATCTAATAATTTAAAATGAGCGATATTAGCTTGTGCTAAGGCAAAAATGGCAAAGTTTGTATATTTAAAAAAAGCTAAAACACCAATATTTGCAATTAAACTGAGAACAAGAAACCATTTTCGCTGTTTTCCGACAGCATTTTCAATCCAAATTCCAGCGAAATAATCAATAACTATGGTAAAACCCAAAATCAATAAATATTCGGGTTTGAAAACCATATAAAAAACACAACTAGCCGCTAACAACCACCACCATCGATTTTTATGCCCAAGCAAAAAATAGACAATCGTAACGATTGGAAAAAATAACAAAAACTCTATCGAATTGAAAAGCATAAAATATTTTTTATTGTACAGATAAAAAACCTATCCAATAAGTTTAATGATAGGTTAAAAACTTATCCTACCTAATAACTGAATTATTTTTTGTGTGCGAATTTCGCCACCTTTTTGGGTCAAATGATAAGCCATGTCTTGATACAATGAATCTGCAAAAACAAAATCAGTTGGCTTCCCCAAAATCGGAAAATGAGCATATTTTTCGTATTCTTGTTGATATTTGTAAATAATCTTTTTGTCAAGAATGTAATTCTCCTCAGAATAGGTCGGATAAATAAAATAAACCTTTACTTCTTTTGATTTCATGGCTTCATAAAAAGCATTCATGTCATTAATGGCACCTTTCAGACTCACTTTATCGCTTAAAATGGCTCTAGGAATGGGTTTCTTTGAGGGATTATTATAATGGCTAATCAAATCTCCATATTCATTTGTTGCTCCTCGAAAAAACACACTTGTTGTATCCGAAATCTGATAGTTGATTTCCTTATTTTTGTAAACTCTTTCCAAAATAGTTCTAAAAGTATTAATTTTCAATTGGCCATTTTCTCGAATTTCCTCAAAAAAATCGTCAAATTCCATCCATTCTTTTGCCTTAGGAAAACATCTTGCCATCAATAATTGCTCGCTTTTGTTTCCTTTACTTTCAATAATATACTCAAAACCCATAATTACGGTATCGCCTTTATGCAATTCGGGAGAAATCTGATTAAGCATAAATTTTGTACCATAGGCATAATGTATAGCCATGTTGACGACAGGTTTTTGGAGCGAGTCAGCAATGAGTTTACTATTAATTCCGTAAGCAAAATTTGAACCAGCTATCAAAACAATTTTGGGTGATGGCGTTTCTTGAAGGCGTTTATACTTGTCGATAATGACTGCGTTGTATGAAGTTTCTAAATCGTGTTTTTTGTAGGGGTCAAAATAAAAAATGGCTTCGACCGTTCCCCAAGTGAGGATAGATAGTAATAAAGCTTTAAAGAAAAACTGTTTTATTTTCATAAATTTTTAAAATCAAACTCGAAAATATGCAAAGTTGAATACAATCAAATCTTACTATCGAATTTTTTAATCTTTTTTATCTTAGTTTAAATTGATATTTTTGTAAATAATCATTGATTAAAACAGAATGAATTTACCTCGATTTATTGCCCAACGTATTCAGAATACCAACACCACAACTTTTACTTCAACTGTAACAAAAATCGGTATTTCGAGCATTGCTATTGGATTATCGGTCATGATTATTTCCTTTAGTATTCTAATTGGTTTCAAACAGACCATAAGAGAAAAACTCTTTAGCCTTAGCTCTCATATACAAGTCAGTAAAATTACATTGAATCAGTCGTTTGAAGAAACTCCAATAGCAATAAATACAAAATTTTATCAAAATTACAGAAAAAACCTCGAAATAAGACACGTTCAGGCTGTAGCAAATAAAGCCGGACTATTAAAATCGTCGGAAGAACACGCTGGAATTATATTAAAAGGTGTCGGAAGAGATTATGATTGGGGGAATTTTAAAGAAAATTTGATTGAAGGTCGAGAAATTAATTTTCGACATAATTCTGGGCAGCAACCTGCATTTTCTGACGAAATAATCATCAGCAAAAAAATTGCCAATCAACTGAAAATCAAACTTTCTGATAAAGTCAGAATCTATTTTATTCAAAATCCTCCACGAATTAGACCAGTAAAAGTGGTAGGGATTTATGATACAGGTTTAGAAGAATTTGATAAAAACTTCATTTTAGGAGATTTAGCTTTGGTACAGCGAATGAATGATTGGGATGAAGGAACAGCAGGTCATTATGAAGTATTTCTAAAAAATTTCAATATTCTCGACATAAAAGCTCGACAAATTTCTGAAGAAATCGACCAAGATATGCAGTTATTGAAAGTTACTGAAATGTTTCCAGCTATTTTCGACTGGCTTGGTTTGATGGACAGAAACATTATTGTTATCATAGCTTTAATTTTACTAGTAGCTAGTTTTAACATGATTTCTGTACTTCTGGTAATGATGATGGAACGCACGCCTATGATTGGAATGCTCAAAGCTTTGGGAACAGATAATGCAAAAATTAGAAAAGTTTTTATTTATAAGGGCCTAACTATCATAATTAAAGGAATGATTTATGGTAATATCTTTGGTATTGGGTTTTGTTTTTTGCAGAAAACATTTAAAATTATCCCACTTGACTCTGAAAGTTATTATATGAATTATGTACCTATTTCGTTCGATTGGCCCACGGTTTTTATACTAAATATTGTTACTGTACTACTAGTTCTGGCTGTTGTTACGATTCCGACATTGGTAGTTTCACGGATGAAATTGATTGAATCTTTAAAATTTAAAAGTTAAATTCTATAACAAAAAAAGCCTCTGAATAAATAAAAATTCAGAGGCTTTTTTTAATAGTAGAATGCATTAGTCGCTCGATTCGTTCCAAGAAAATTACACTTTTGCTCTGGTATTATCTTTGAAAACTAAGATAAAAATCAATAAAACTACCACAGAAATAGCGGCAGGAACCATCCAAACTGCTGTCCAGTCGTGGGTACTTACTTCTCCAACTTTACTTGTATATTTATCTAAAACTTTGCCTGAAAGTATAGAGCCAATGCCCATTCCAATTCCATAAGTTGCTAAAGTAATTAATCCTTGTGCTGAGTTTTTGATTTTCTCACCTGCTTTATTATCAGTATAAATTTGTCCTGTTACAAAAAAGAAATCATAGCAAACACCGTGTAGAATAATTGCTAAATAAAGCATCCATTCAGAAGAAATGCCATCACCATAGCCAAAGCAGACAAACCTGATTATCCAAGCAATTAAGCCAACGATTAACATCTTCTTAATACCAAATTTGCTTAATGCAAAAGGAATCAACAACATAAAGAGTACCTCAGAAACTTGCCCCAAAGACATTTTATTTTCAACATTTGTCATATTTGATTCAGTCAACGATAAATTCGCATGAGCATAATAAAATGATAATGGAATACAAACCAAAATAGAACAAATAAAGAAAACTAAGAAAGAACGGTCTTTAAATAGCACAAAAGCATCTGTTCCTAGAATCTGACTAAACGATGTAGCCTTTGTAGCCTTTGGTGGTGTATTTGGTAGAGTAAACGCAAAAATTGCCCAAGCAACTGAAGCAAACATAGCAATTTGGAAAATAGTCACCTTATCGCCTACCCCGTAAAAACCAATAATATTTGTTACCACAATCCAAGCAATTGTGCCAATTACACGTATCGAAGGAAATTCTTTTTCAGGATTTTGCATTTGGTTCATTGCAATAGAACTCGATAATGCCAAATTTGGAGCAAAAGTAAGAGTATAAGCCAAAATATACCAAAAGAATGTATCTGGGTCTTGATTTTGAATCAAGAAATACAAAATAATTGCACCTAAAATATTCAGCACACCCATTACTTTTTGAGCCGAAAAAAATCGGTCAGCTACCATACCCATAAAAAAAGGTGCAACGATTGAAGCGATTGAAAAAGTAGCATAGGCACTTCCGATTTGGTCGCCAGTTGCATGAAGTGTTGTGAAAAGGTACTTTCCCATTTGTCCGTACCAAGCTCCCCAAGTAAAAAACATGAGAAACATCATCAACATTAATTTAATTCTTGTTGTAAGAGTCATAATTGAGTTATAAATTCTGAGTTATGAATTCTGAGTTATTTTTTCAAACCCAAAACTCTATACTCGGTTAGGTATATTTTTTTCAAAAGTAAGAAAAAACTCAGAATTCAGAACTCTATATTCATAACTATTTTCATCCCCAAACTTTCGTTCCTTCGGTACAGTTTTTACACATTTCGATTTCAGCCCGGGCATTTGTGAGAGATTTTCTGAACTCATTATAAGATTCGCTTTGCCAAACTTCTTTAAAAGTTTTATTCTTCAAATCGCCCATTCTGTATTCTGCGTCTTTATCGAAACAGCATGGAACTACCAAACCATCCCAAGTAATTACGCACGAATGCCACATTTTCCAGCAATTATCAAGCAATTTGTTTTTGATTTGATACTTCCCATCACTTTTTAATTCATATCGAGCATATTTATTAATAGTCGGAATCAGTGATGAACCATTTTCATAGTTATAAATTTGAGCAGTTTTAAAAGCCACTTCATCAACGCCTAGCTCTTTAGCCATTTTTTTTACATCTTCTAACTGATGTTCGTTGGGTTTCACAACCAAAAATTGGAAAATAATAAGCGGAGTCTGTGATTTTAATGCCTTTTTCCAATAAACGATTTTTTTTGTTCCATCAATTACTTTACTTAGGTTTCCCCCGACGCGATACTGTTCATAAACTTCTTGAGTCGTACCATCAATTGAAATAATCATTCGATCTAAACCCGATTCAATAGTTTGCTTAGCAGTAATATCGGTCAAATAATGAGCATTGGTTGAAGTAGCAGTGTAAATACCTTTTTTTGAAGCGTATTTGACCAAGTCTAAAAACTTAGGGTGTAAATAAGGCTCTCCTTGAAAATAAAAAATCAAATATAATAGTGTTTCAGCAAGTTCGTCAATGGTGTGCTTGAAAAGTTTTTCGGGAAGCATCCCCGTTGGACGAGTAAAACTGCGTAAACCACTTGGACATTCAGGACAACGAAGATTGCAAGAAGTTGTTGGTTCAATAGAAATCGCAATCGGTAATCCACGATGAATGGTTCGTCCTGAAATTTTAGATTCAAGATAACTACTCACGTTTTTCAGTGCATTCCAAGCTCGTGGCCAAGTTACCTTTGAAAAAAAATTTAGACCATCTTGAAGATTTCTATTCATTTGGCTTGGAAAAAATTAACAACTTGCACTATTTAAATATCCCTAAACTGCTTATAAATTTTCTTTAAACGCTCATCTTTTTCCTCAGCTATAATTTCTTTCATAATAGCTTTTACTTCTTTATTGTCGTTTATCAAACTTAAGGTTTGTATTCCAGCAAATCTGACATACCATTGTGAATCGTTTTTGGCAATCTGTGAAAGTAAAGGTAAACTCTTTATCTGAACTTCTGGCGTTGATTTTACTAAGTAAGTACCAAAGATACCCAAAACTTGGTATAAATCATTACCTTTCATTTCTTTAAGGTGGTTTTGAAACCAATCAAAACGAAGAGGTGATGCTTCATCAGCAAAATAATTAGCAACAGCGGCAAAAATATTCGGATTAGTTGAGGTATCAAATTTCAAGACCAAATCAATTGCATCAGACGGCTTACTGACCAACAATGCTTCAATGGCTGCAGCTTGAACGGTGTAAGACGAGTCATTCAGTGCATTACGAAAAAGTTTATCATTCTGTGTATTTTGGAAGCCCTTCATGGCCAAAATGGCGTCAGCACGTACATACGAACGCTCATCATGAATTACTCTATATTGTAATGCTTTTTCAACCTCCAAAAAATCTTCCCCATCATAATCGAAAAATTTTTGAATCGCAAACTGACGAATTCGCCAAAATTTGTCTTTGGTTGCATTAATCAAAAGTTGTCTAATCTTCGAATCGGATGATGGATAATAAAAAGTTGTATCGTTTTCAGGAATAAAAGTAAGTGTTTCCAATACATTCAATCTTGTGGCGATTCTTTCGGCATTATAAAATTGATAAATAAGTTCGTCTAAAGATTTTTGATGTACGATTTTACCAACGAGGATATTTTCTGGGTCGAGTAAAACCATTTTGGGAACAGAAATAGCAGGTAACTCAAAAGTTTGTTGTTTTTCATTCAACACAATTTCATGTTCTACTTGTTCATTATCAGACTTTATCAAAACTTTCAAAGGCAAACGATAAATCGTCGAATACACAGTATCTTGTATTTGCTTGATATTTATTTTTACTTTCCCATCGGCAAAATCATGCGATACCTCAAGCACAGGATGCCCCGATTTCATAAACCATTGGTCGAAAAACCAGTGCAAATCCTGTCCGGACACCTTTTCAAAAACCAATCTTAAATCTTCAATTTCTGCAGTTTTATAAGAATGTTGAATTAGATATTGCTTGAGAGATTCAAAAAAGGCTTCATCACCAACCGTATTTCTGAGTAAATGCAAAATTCGGCCACCTTTTGCATAAGAATGTGAATCGAACATATCTTCTTTATCGAGATACCTAAATCTGATTAATGGTTCTTGCTTTTCTTTGGCTTCATCAAAATATTGATTAAGAGCAATGTATGAAATCAAATCTGCTTCATCTTTCCCATATTTATGATTAGTCCACAAAAACTCAGAATAATTTGCAAATGCTTCATTTAAGGGCAGATTCGACCATGATTCACAGGTAACCAAATCGCCAAACCAATGATGAAAAAGTTCATGAGCAATTACACCATCATCGTTATCATCGACTAATTGATGCGTATCTTTTTGTATAAAATCTCCATGTACAGTTGCAGTAGTATTTTCCATTGCACCCGAAACATAGTCACGAACTGCAATTTGAGCATATTTTTCCCATGGATATTTTACAGCCAAAATTTTCTCAAAATAACGAATCATTTCGGGCGTTCTACCATAAATATTGAACGCATATTTCTCAAATTTAGGTTCAATATAATAACTCAATTCAAAATCTTTGAAACTTGGGTCAATTACTTTTTTAAAATTCCCAACTGCAATCATGGTCAAATATGGTGCTGCGGGCTTAGTTTGTTTCCAATAATCAGTGCGAGTGCTGTCAGAATTTTGTTTTGAAGAAATGAGTTTCCCGTTGGAAAGTGTAGTAAATTTATTTTCAACGGTCAAAAAAATCTCTTGAGTCATTTTCTGATTGGGTGAGTCAATCGTAGGAAACCAACATGAGTTTGATTCGGTTTCGCCTTGTGTCCAAATTTGTTGAGGTTTATCCAACTCTTTTCCCAACGGATTGATAAAATACAAACCTTTGTCAGCCGAAATAGCATCACTACCAACCAAAAAACGTTCGTTTGGTTTGGCAATATATATAATCTGAATATTTATAGTATCTTTTCGAGTGTAAGTTTGACCAAAATCTATTTTCAAAATACTTTTATCATAGTCAAATTTCAAAGTTTTTCCCTTTAATGTTATTTCCTGTATATCAAAACTTTTCGCATTTAAAGTTATTGACTTCTGAGGATAAAAATGCGGCTTAAAAGTTAGCGAAGCCTTGCCATAAAGATACTGATTTTTCCAATCGGGCTTGATTTCAAGTTTTGTATGAATCAAATCATGTTCAATAGTTTTTGAAGCATTATATGGTCCTTGTGCGGGAAGTAAGAGAATATTTTCTTGGGCAAAAACGCAAAAACTAAAAAAGAAAAGTATCGTGGCATGAAGAAGTTTCATTGATGAAGACAAAAAAGTTTAACTATCTATAATTTTATTTATTTTTTCTTTTTAGAGTACTTTCTCGAAGTTTTTACTGGTCTACGCAAATCGTTAAAATAATATTCTTTTACTTTTCGGAGAGCAAAACCATCGTCAAACGCTTCCAATGTATATTCTCGCTTAAATTTAAAATCATCTAAACTAGCATATCCTCCTTTCAGTGTAAGTGTAAATACATTATTTTCAGCATCAAAAACCCATGACGTTTCGTCGGTATCAATATCCAAAAAATCTACACCTGCACAAAACTTTATTTTAGGGTCACTTTCATAATCATATTCAATTTTCCCGCTTTCTGATAAATTTAGCACTAAATTATTGATAGTCAGCTTAGATTCATGATAAGGAGTTAGATATATATCTCCTCTTTCAATTTTATTCCTAACCAAAATCCAGCGTTTTGTTTTATCAAACAAAGCTTTATTTAACTCGAAATAATTCATTTTAACCGCAGGAACATTTACGGAGGAAAATAAAGTTGCTGCAGCTACAGTTTTATCGTTTTCAACAAACCCTGTTGTTTTTTCTTCTGAAAAATTTAATTTTGGCTTAGTTGAATTTGTTTGAACATTTATAGGGTCGGCCAAAACTTTAGGAGTTTTTGCACGGTTTTCGATTGAAACTTTATTCTCACTTAAAATTTGGGGAATTTCAACATTTGGAGAAACTCTTGTTAGAGCAGTATTTCTACCCTCATTAACCAATACCTTCTTTTTTCGCAAATCTTCAAAAATTAGCTCTTTGCTTTTCATTAAAATATAACCATCATGCACTTCATCTATTGTGTATTCACGCTGAAATTTAAAATCATCTAAAGTAAAATAACCACCTTGAATTGTTAATATAAGTGTTTTAGCTAACGAATCGTAGGCCCAAAAACTTTCATTGACATTAATATCGAGGTATTTTATATCTAGATTTCCAGCATATTTTGAATTAGTTTCGTAATCATAAATGATTTTACCATTTTCAGCAAATGTCAAAACTAAAGTATTTAATTTAACCTTAGCTTTTTTATATGAAGACAAAAAAACTTCATTTTTGTCAATCTTATTATTAACTAATATCCAGCGATTAGAATTATCAAGCAGGGGAATCTGCTGTGAAAATGATTGTGAAAAAATTTGTAAGAAAACAGCAGTTATAAAAATTTTATTCATTTTGGGTTTTACAAATTACGATTTAAGCGTATCGTTCTCAATATAATTTTGTAAGGCTTGATTTCTGAAAAAACAATTCAACCGATAATCTACATTAAATCCTTAATTTTTAATTATTAATTCTTTGCAGCTCTTTTTGCTGGCAAATAAGAAGCTAAAAGTGTAATAACAATTATAGAAATGGCAGTTAATAAAAAATCACTTAATTGCATTTTTACTGGATAAGCATCAATAAATGAACTTTCAATTCCTATTTTTATAATACCATATCGTTCTTGAAAATAGCAAATCAATCCACCCAAAACAAGGCCAACTATAGCTCCAATAAATGAAACTAATGCTCCCTCTGAATAAAAAATACGCTTTACTAATCCTTCATCTGCCCCCATTGCGAAAAGTGTTTTCAAATCTTGTTGTTTGTCAATCACAAGCATTGTCAAAGAGAAGAAAATATTAAATGAAGCAATGCAAATGATAAACAACAAAGCAATAAAAATAAATAATTTTTCGATTTTGATTGCCCTAAATAATGAAGCATTTTGTTCATCTTGATTTTGAACTAAGAAATTTTCATCTAAAATACTTTTTACTGATGCCTGAATTTGAAAGATATCAGCATTGGGTTTTACCTGAATCTCAATAGCACTTCTTTTGTCTTCATACTCGGTCAGTTGTTTTGCTACCTCAAGCGGAACATAAATGAAATCATCGTGAAGTTGCTCCAATGAATAAACTCCCGAAATATTTAGAATCTCACGATTAATATCATCTTCTGGATTTAAAGAAATAGATTTTCGATTCCGTGGATACCAAATTTCAATAGGTTCAATAATATTTTGTAAGGAAATATTCAAGGCCGCATAAACATTTCCACCAATAAATGCATAATCAACACTATCTTTTGACAATACAAAATCCCCCTCTACCAATGATTTCTTCAGAGGACTATAAGCTTGAAATGTTTCATCTACACCTTTAAGGGTGACCACCATTTGTGAGTTTTGGTATTTCACGAGTGCATTATCTTGAATCACTTCAGTTACATACCAGACATCTTTTATTGCTTTTATTTGGGCTATTTTGGTTTTATCAAGCAAAAAACTTTTTCCACTTTTCGGCGAAATCTTAATATCAGCATCAAAAGATTTAAAAATTTTGCGATTAAGCTCTTCTAAGCCATTAAAAACCGACAACACAATCACCAACGCCATTGTTCCGATGCCGATGCCAAGCATAGAAATAATAGAGATGAAATTGATGAAACTCTTTTTCTTTTTTGAAAAAAAATATTTTTTAGCGATTAGAAACGAAAGATTCACAATTTGAAAAGAATTAGTTTATTTTATTTTTTATTCTTCGTCCTCAACCGGTGCGGGGGGAATTACAATTCCTGCAAAAAGAGCATCCATTTTTTGAGCATATTCAGCTGTATCATCAATAAAAAACTGCAAATTCGGCACAATTCGTAGTTGGTGACGCACTCTCTCACCCAATAGATTTCTAATAACTTTGGTATTTTCTCTGATTATTTGTAAAACGCCTTCTCTATCTTTTGCTAATAAAAAACTCAAATAAACCCTTGCAATAGCCAAATCTGGCGTTGTTTTCACGTCTGTGATTGTTACAAAGGCTCCATTAAATAATTGTTTCAAGTCCTTTTGAAAAATCTCACCTAAATCTTTTTGAATCTGTTTTGCTACTTGTCTTTGTCTTTTGGATTCCATCATTTTCTAATTTTGAATGAGTAAATGTTTGAATGAGTGAATGGAAAATTAAGTTAATCTATAAATAATTATTCTATCATTCAATCATAAAGGCATTCAATCATTAATTTTATACAAATATCCGCAAATTTTTGGGTTAAATAAAGTAAAGTTTCTCACATCAGTTAGTTTTTTCATAACTTTGTGCTGTAAACTAATCTTTCAAAGCCTTGTTAACATTTTTTAGGTTAAACTCCCTGTTTCATATTTTTTCACTGCTTTTCCTAGTCGTGATTATTAAAGTGCCTTTTTGGGGGCATAAACTCCCGATGCTCCTTCCAGAACTCGAATGGATGTTGGTCGGCGAAAAAATTCATAATGGTCAATTTTTATACAAAGAAGTTTGGACAAATGTTGGGCCTTTGGCATCTTTTATCTATTGGGCAATAGATGTTTCGTTTGGGCGTTCACAATTTGTTTATGAGTTTATAGCTATACTAGTAACTTATTTCCAAGCCTTGTATTTTACTTTTGTTTGTAATACTCGTCAAACTTATCTCGAAAAAAACTACGCTCCAGGCCTGATTTATGTTCTTTTGATGAGTCTATCGTTTGATATGAGTAAACTTTCGCCAGTTTTACTTTCAACCACATTTTTACTTTTTGCATTCAATAAACTCGTGAAACAAATGGAACGCCGTGAAGGTGTTTCAGATGAAGTCTTTGAGGTTGGACTCTACATCGGTATGGCATCGCTCTTTCATCAACCAACGATGGTTTTTATATTTTGGAGCATGGCGAGCCTTGTATTTTTTACTAATGCCAATCTTCGTCAGCACTTTTTGGCAATGTTAGGTTTTGGTTTACCGCTATTTTTGACTGGACTTTACTTTTATCTCTATGGTAGTCTTGATGAGTTTAAATACAACTGGTTTAATGGTATTTTCAAAATTAAACAATATAGTTTAGAAGACTTTAAGAGTGCTTTTATTGCCATAACTGTCCCCTCCGCTTTGGCAGTTTTTGGCTTTTTGAGGCAAACACAAGTAAGCAAATATAATAGCTATCAACAACGTACACAGCAAATTATGCTCATTTGGGGGATTGTTTCACTGATAGCATTATTTCTTTCTCCAAATGTGGCTCCAATGCAGTTTATTATTTTTGTGCCATTTTTTGCATTCTTTATTACTGGGTTTTTCTTGCACTTAAAAGGGGTTTTCTTGCCAGAGTTACTCTTTACATTATTATTTCTTTTTATTGTTTTTGTTCAATACCAAGGAGTTACGCCCTTATTTGGTAAAGGTTTTGAACAATTGGCAGATATGCGAGTAAAACCAAAGGAAATTCCAGAAAGAATGAAGGGCCAAAAAATGTTGGTAATTGGCGAAAGAATTGATGAGTATACTTATGGAGAATCAGCTACTTGTTATCTCAATTGGGACCTTTCAAAAATCGACTTAGAAAATCCAGATAATTATGAGAGTATCATCAATATTTTTGATAATTTCAAGAAAGACCCTCCAACCATTATTATTGATAAACAAAACGTTATCCCCAAAATATTTAAGAGAATTCCTGCTTTAGCATCCAACTATCAGAAAACCAATATTGAAGGAATATATCAAAGAAAATTTTAATAAAAAGAGGCTATGAATTAAATTCTATAGCCTCTTTTTATTTTAACAAGAAATTTTATCAGCTCTTCGTGCATGACGGCCTCCTTCAAATTCAGTTTTTAAGAAGGTTTTCACACATTCTAGTGCTAATTCAATATCAATAAATCGTGCAGGCAAACAGATAACATTTGCATTATTATGTTGGCGAATCAATTCTGCCACTTCCAAATTCCAAACTAAACCTGCTCTAATACCTTGATGATGATTGGCGGTCATACAAACTCCATTTCCACTGCCGCAAATTAAGACTCCAAACTCATATTGCCCACTTTCAACGGAACTTGCCAATTGATGTGCCGTATCAGGGTAATCGACTGCTTCGGGCGTATAAGGACCATAATCAGCGGTTTCAAAATTTTGTTCTTGAAGCCAACGAAGAATTACTTTTTTATACTCAAACCCAGCGTGGTCACCTGCAATTGCTACTTTCATAATGATTTATTCCCCAATTAATTGATTAAAAAAATATAAGCTGAACTTCTCTTTTGGAGGATGTATTAGTCAAGAAAAATTCATTTTTGGTATTCTAAACTTTTTTTTGCAAATATACGTTTTCATTATCCAATTCTTCTCAAAAAATAAAGAAGAATTGATTGATTGAACTAGATATTAAATTACCTCATAAAAACTATGTTGTACCACAAACAAAAAAAATATGGCAGAAAAAGAAATCGTATTAAATGAAGAAGAATTAATTCGTGAGGCATTTGTAGAAAAAGGATGGAACGAAATCCAAAGTCAAGATTCATGGCAAATATTAAAAACCGTAGCTGAATTTGTTGATGGTTTCGACCGTTTGGCCAAAATCGGCCCATGCGTAACTATATATGGTTCGGCAAGAACAAAACCTGACCACAAATATTATTTACTTTCGGAAGAAATTGCAGCCAAATTAGTGGCTAAAGGCTATGGTATAATTACAGGCGGTGGACCAGGAGTCATGGAAGCAGGCAATAAAGGTGCTGCGGAAAACGGGGGAAAATCGGTAGGTTTGAATATAAAATTACCTTTCGAACAAGTGCCAAATAGATTTGTTGACCCAGATAAGAGCATTAATTTTGACTACTTTTTTGCAAGAAAAGTATGTTTTATGAAATATTCGCAAGGATTTGTAATTATGCCCGGCGGATTCGGAACACTTGATGAACTTTTTGAAGCATTAACATTAATTCAGACAAAAAAGATTGCAAGATTTCCAATCGTTATGGTAGGAACAGAGTATTGGAAAGGCCTTATTGATTGGCTAAAACAAACAATGTGTGAGCGGGAAAAAAACATCAACCCTGAAGATTTGAACTTAATAAAATTGGTGGATACAGCCGATGATGCGGTAAAAGTAATTAATGACTTCTATGGTAAATACTTATTGAAACCAAACTTCTAAAACTTTTGAACGGTCCGCCGTAGCGGGGTTGAGAGTTCTGAATCCTGAGTAGTCCGCCAAAGCGGTTAAAACTGAGTATTAAACTAAGAACCCATAATTCAGAACCACTGCGGCGGTCCGGTCAAAACTAAAGTTATGCTTCCTCGCCTACAACTTCTTCTAAAACAGCTACTAAATGTGTAGCAATCATTTCAGCAGAACGTCCTTCTATATGGTGTCTTTCAATAAAGTGAACAACCTCTCCATTTTTAAAAATCGCAATAGCTGGTGATGATGGAGGAAATGGGATGTATGTACGCATTTGTTGTACCGCATCAGTATCAACGCCTGCAAAAACAGTAACTAAACTTTCAGGTTTAGCCTCTGAGCGTTGCAACGCCAACTTCACACCTGGGCGACAAGTACCTGCTGCACAACCACATACTGAGTTAATAACAACCAACGACGTACCTTGTTGGTTAGTAATAAAGTTATCTACATCAGATGCAGATAATAATTCTTGAAAGCCGACATTAACTAAATCAGCTTTCATTGGAGACACTAAATGAGGAGGATACATAAAATAAATCGCTCCCCTGCCCCTAAGGGGAAGCTTTGAATTAATGGTTTTGATGTTGCTGGGGTATTCAACATTTTTTTATTGTTTTTTTCGCTCTATTTCTGGATTAGGTATTACATAAACCCAAGCTCCAATTGAGCTACTTCCGACATCATATCGGTTGCATAAGGTGGGTCGAAAGTAAGTTCAACACTTACATCGCTAACACCTTCTATTTCACGAATTTTCTGTTCAACTTCCACAGGTATTGACTCTGCTGATGGACAAGACGGCGAGGTAAGAGTCATTAATACATAGACATTATTTACAGGAAAAATCTTTATGTCATATATTAAGCCCAGCTCATAAACATCAACGGGAATCTCAGGGTCATAAACCTGCTTGATTGCTACTATTACGCTTTCTTTTAATTCTTGCTCGGTCATTTTTTATTTATGAAAAATGTTTCAATTAGTTGTCTTTTGCCTGATATGCCACAGCATAAGCTCTCATTTGCTTGACCATAGAAGCCAATCCATTAGAACGAGTTTGTGCCAAATGGCTTGCCAAACCCACTTTATCAATAAAATATAAATCTGATTTTAATATCTCTTCTGGAGTATGATTTGTCATGACTTTTACGAGCATACTCACCAAACCTTTTACAATAATTGCCTCACTATCAGCCTCAAAGTGTAATTTGTCATCTTTTTTATAAGCATGAAGCCAAACTATTGACTGACAACCTTTGATAATATTATCTTCATTTTTATGTTCGTCTCCGAGTTTAGGTAACTTTTTTCCTAAATCAATAATGTACTCATATTTCCCTTCCCAATCATCAAAGAGCTCAAACTCTTCGATAATTTCGTCTTGTATTTCATTTATTGTCATATTTTGCCAAATGGAGAACCTTTGTGAACTATTCTTAAAATTATTAATTGATTGTTAAAGTAACTATATGCAATCTTAAAGTTTCCAATTGTATTTTTCTCGAATAAAACGTATTTCTTTCTTCGGAACAATTGCCCCAATCTTAGGAAGTTTTTCTTAAAGTTCTATTTTACTGAATAATCTTTAAACCCATTGATTTGCATATTTTTCGGAATATTCAGAAAGAGATAAATAAATTTCATCCAAGTCAGTTCGTGCCTTTAATGACCAAATTACCTTTTCAACCATTTTTTTATATATTCTTTCATTTCATCATGAGTATAAAAGTGGCCTTTTTCTACATCTATAAGAGCCTCGTCAATTTTTTTGCAAATAAATTAAACGCTCAATAACACCATCAATTGTGGCGTTTTCAGCCATAGAATTTACCGTTTCTTTAATTGTCTTGAGAGTTACCATAATTTTATCGATTTTAAAGTACCATTTTC
The DNA here is from genome assembly GCA_027486845.1 of Cytophagaceae bacterium. GTDB lineage: Bacteria > Bacteroidota > Bacteroidia > Cytophagales > Spirosomataceae > Emticicia. The sequence goes on along the minus strand of JAIXOL010000078.1, from coordinate 118,435 downwards.
TTTACTTTATGTATTCCAGCTACTAATTTGTCAATTTCAGACTTTGTATTATAAACAGCAAATGAGGCTCTTGAAGTTCCGGGAAGACCTAAACGGTTCATTAGCGGTTGAGTACAGTGATGTCCTGTTCGTATGGCAATACCTTGTTGGTCAAGAATAACACCTACATCTTGCGGGTGAATGCCTTCTAACACAAACGAAACTACCGAAACCTTCTCTTTTGCTTGACCAACAATTCTCAATCCGCTGATTTCGGATAATTGGTCGGTAGCATATTTCAAAAGTTCATCTTCGTAAGCCGCAATGTTTTCTTTGCCTAATTCATTGATATAATCAATGGCAAATTTAACTGCCACAACATCAGCGATATTTGGAGTTCCAGCTTCAAATTTATAGGGAAGTTCGTTATAAGTGGTTTTCTCAAAAGTTACCTCCTTAATCATTTCTCCACCACCACGATATGGCGGCATGGCATTTAAAATATCTAATTTACCGTAAAGTACGCCCATACCAGTTGGCCCAAACAATTTGTGTGCCGAAAAAGCATAGAAATCAGCATCTAAAGTTTGGACATCAATCGTAATATGAGATGATGCTTGAGCTCCATCAATCAAAACCTTTGCTCCAACTTCGTGTGCTTTGTCGATAATAAATTTCACATCGTTGATTGTTCCCAAAGCGTTTGAAACGTGAACGACCGAAACGAATTTGGTTTTTTCAGAAAGCATTTTTTCATATTCTTCCAAAATCAAATCGCCTTTGTCATCAATCGGAATAACTCTTAAAACACAACCCTTTTCTTCACAAAGCATTTGCCAAGGCACTATGTTAGAGTGATGCTCTAATGTTGAAATGATAATTTCATCACCTTCTTTCAGAAATTTACGTCCGTAAGTTTGAGCTACTAAATTGATTCCATCGGTTGTACCGTAAGTAAAAATAATTTCTTCCTTGTGAGCAGCATTTAAAAATTTTTGGATAGTGGTGCGAGAATCTTCAAATGCAGATGTAGCTTTTTCAGCCAAAAAGTGGATTCCACGGTGAATATTGGCGTTATAATGACCGTAATAGTTTGCTAAAGCCTCTAAAACAACGAATGGTTTTTGAGTTGTGGCAGCATTATCAAAATATACTAAATCTCGACCATTTATTTTTTCATCAAGAATCGGAAAATCTTGACGAATTTTATTAATATCTAATAGTGACATATTTTCTTAATTTTCAAAAAAAGATTTTTCAATCTTTTCATTTATACTGTTATTTCTCCATAAATCAGCGATAATGGAGAGCTAGTGTTGCCCAATCGCCCCACGTTATAACAAGCAAGTATAGTTTTTAGTTTGGAATAATTCTAAATTAAATCAAAATTTTAAAACGAAATGTTGCTTGGGTTGTTTCTTTCTAAAAAAGACAATTCCGACCCAAAATAAATCAATGCTAATACTGACTGATTCATGGTTCTGAATTGTTTTCCAAGCTTGTTTCATTTCTTCCGACCAGTAAATGTCATCAAAAATAAAGCAACTTTCATCATGGGCTTTCGCAAGACATTGTTGAAAATATCCGATTGTAGGCTCATAACGATGATTTGCATCGAAAAAAACAAAATCTAATTGTGCAGTTTTATTTAACTTTTCGGGTAAAGTTTTGTCAATATTTCCGACTATGATTTCAACATTTTTCAAAGCTAGTTTATCGAGATTTTCTTGGGCAATTTTTGCGGTTTCATCACAACCTTCAAAACTACAAACTTTAATATTTTTGTCTGATTTGCCTAAATATGCAGTCGTAAGTCCCAAAGAAGTGCCTAAATCGAAAATATTTTTGTATTGATAATTCTTAACAATTCTAAAAAACAACTGTGCTAAACTTGGATTTTTGAGCGATTTACGAGCAATATCTTCAACCGTACGTTGAATATTTTTGTTGGATTTTGCTCCTGCACCAAAATCCTTAATATGTACGATGCGTTTATCGCTCAAGAGTTGTTTTCTTAATTTTTCAATTGCATCATATTCCGTATAATAAGTCTTATCTTTTAAAACTTGGGTATAAAATTCAAAAACAAATGGAGAATGCAGCGAATGTTCGTCTTTCGCTTTGAAAAAATATTTAAGATAATCAAGAATCATACTGCAAAAATAGCAAAAAAGCACGACAGATTGCCGTGCTTTTTGATTATTCGCAAGATAAAAACTTATATTACTGATTATTTTCGATTGACTCTTCTATTTTGGCACGCCCAAACGAAAGTGTTTCTCCTTCTCCGATATAATCGACAACGATAGTATCTCCTTCTTGAACATCTCCTTTCAAAATTTCTTCTGCCAATGGATCTTCCACATATTTCTGAATCGCACGGTTCAATGGTCTTGCACCATATTGTTGGTCATACCCTTTTTCAGACAAAAAATCTTTTGCTTTATCTGTCAAAGAAATATTATAACCAATGTTTGTAATGCGAGCAATTAAACGACCAAGAGCGATGTCAATAATCTTATGAATGTCTTCACGGCTCAATGAATTGAACACAATTACATCATCAAGCCGGTTCAAGAATTCGGGCGAGAAAGTTTTCTTCAAAGCATTTTGAATCGTACTTTTCACAATATCATCTTGATTATCTGTCCGTGATTTAGTTGCGAAACCAATGCCTGTACCAAAATCTTTCAAGTCACGAACTCCAATATTTGAAGTCATGATAATGATTGTATTACGAAAATCTACTCGTCTACCAAGGCTATCAGTCAGAATACCATCGTCAAGTACCTGCAATAAGATATTATAAACATCTGGGTGTGCTTTTTCAATCTCATCAAGTAAAATAACAGAATACGGTTTTCTACGGATTTTCTCGGTTAATTGACCACCTTCTTCGTAGCCAACATAGCCTGGAGGTGCTCCAACCAAACGAGAAATACTGAATTTCTCCATGTATTCACTCATATCAATTCTTACTAAAGCATCTTCTTTATCGAAAAGATACGTTGCAAGTGTCTTAGCTAATTCGGTTTTTCCTACACCCGTTGGCCCTAAAAAAATAAACGAACCGATTGGTTTTTTAGGGTCTTTCAATCCAACACGAGTCCGCTGAATTGATTTTACGAGTTTCTCAACTGCTGGGTCTTGACCAACGATTCTACCACGAAGAGCGTCGCCCATATTCAAAATTTTCTCGCCATCATTCATGTTGACACGCTTCACTGGAATACCCGTCATCATTGCCACAACATCGCCAACGTGATCTTCTGTTACAGTATAACGCTTTGATTTCGCTTCTTCTTCCCAAGACAATTTGGCTTTGTCGAGTTGTTCTAAAAGTTTTTTCTCACGATCACGGAGTTGAGCAGCTTCTTCGTAGCGTTGGCTCTTCACCACCTGGTTTTTCTCTTTCTTTATTAACTCAACTTGTTCTTCCAAAAACAAAATATCTTGTGGAACAGAAATATTATTAATGTGTACTCTCGCACCAACTTCATCCAAAACGTCAATGGCTTTGTCAGGTAAATAGCGATCAGTAATATACCTTTCTGATAATTTTACAGCAGCTTCTAAAGCACCTTGCGTATAACTAACATGATGATGGTCTTCATACTTATCTTTAATGTTATTCAAGATTTCGATGGTTTCGTCGATTGAAGTTGCTTCAACCATAACCATTTGGAAACGACGAGCCAAAGCTCCATCTTTTTCAATATACTGACGGTACTCATCAAGGGTTGTTGCACCAATACATTGAATATCGCCACGAGCCAAAGCAGGTTTAAACATATTTGAGGCATCGAGTGAGCCACTTGCACCACCTGCACCTACAATTGTATGAATCTCATCAATGAACAAAATCACATCTGGTGATTTCTCCAACTCATTCATTACAGCCTTCATCCGCTCTTCAAACTGGCCACGGTATTTTGTTCCCGCTACCAATGAAGCTAAATCTAGCGTCACGACACGTTTCCCGAATAAAATTCTTGAAACTTTTTTTTGCACAATTCTGAGAGCTAAACCTTCAGCAATGGCGGTTTTACCAACACCAGGCTCACCAATCAAAATCGGGTTATTTTTCTTACGTCTTGAAAGAATTTGAGCAACACGCTCAATTTCTTTTTCACGTCCTACAATCGGGTCGAGTTTACCAGCTTCGGCAAATTTAGTAAGGTCACGTCCGAAGTTATCTAAAACAGGAGTTTTAGATTTTTCAGGATTTTTCTGTTCTCCTTTTTGCTGATATCCACCCGTACCGCCGCCGAAGATTCTTTCATCATCATCGTCAGTCTCTGGACGTTCCATCACAGGTTTCTGACCAGTTAGTTGATACTCAAGCATTTCTTTTGTTTGTTCGTAATTAAGTTGGAACTTTTGCAAAATTTGTCCGCCTAGGTTATCACCATCACGCAAAATGGCTAACAACAAATGCTCAGTACCTATCAATTGTGATTTAAAAATTTTAGCCTCAAGATGAGTAATTTTCAAAACTTTTTCAGACTGGCGAGTAAGCGGAATATTCGCCAAATTTTTAATATTGTTGGTTGCAGTGCCTTTTGTGGCTTGCTCAATAGTGATGCGTAGTTCGTCAAGTTGTACGCCTGAATCTCTCAATAGATTTAGAGCAATTCCCTCACCATCCCTTATCATCCCCAAAATCAAGTGTTCGGTTCCGATATAATCATGCCCCAGTCGTAATGCTTCTTCACGGGCTAAGGTTATGATTTCTTTGACTTTCTGTGAAAATTTAGGCTCCATTTGAAATAATTTTGAATGATTGATTGAGAGAATGAGTAAACTATTTAGATTGTGATAAGGAGAATTGAATTTCTATTTTGGCGAAAAATTTAATTCGCAAATTCAATCATTCACTCATTTACTCATTGTCTAACTGCAATATAACGGATTATTGATAAAGTGTGTTCAAATCGGCCTAGATTTTTTTAAAATTTCTGAGGCTTGGTTTCCACGGCAAAATAATAAATCAATAATGGAAAGATTTGGAACAAATTCATTGCCAAAATTTTGTTGATATGGACTAGATTGATAAAATTGACCACTTATTGATTCGTTTTTAGGACTTATTAGATTTCGAGCATCAAAAACAGTCGAATTGACTTCTTTTTCATACCGCAGCGTCTGACGAATTGTCCTGTCTACACGAAGTAATTTCAGACACATTGTCAGTATTTCAAAATTCAATTCCCATATAAAAGAATGTTTTTTATCATAAATATTTTTAAAATAATCTGAATAAAACTCGTAAAATGGAGATTTTCCATAAGCCGCACTCATTGTTCTCCAATGATTCACGTCCCACCTTTGGCTGTAATCAATTTTTATGTCTTTTATCAAAACCTTTTTATTGCCATCAATTACTGGTATAACCAACATTTCGGTTTTGTTTGAACCCAAAATATAACTACGATTTCGATAAGATTGCTTGACGAAGTTTTCGTTAGATTCAAGTATTATTTCATTGAAAGATTGGATGCAACTAAAAAACTCTATACAGGGCAAATATTGCAATTCAATCAAAACTGACTGTTTATCAAATGTATTCATTTAGCAAAAAAACATATTTTAAAAAAAATATGCAATTCATTTAAGCAAAACTGTTAAAATGTATGGATTTTTTCTGAAATTTGTTAATCAAACGCCTATACTTTACAAAAAGCATGACAAGAATTATTACTTACTTTTATTTACTGCTTGCCTCTATTAACTTTCCTATTTTGGAAACTTTAAACTTTTCTAGTAAAACAAGTAAAAACACAGCTTTTATTGACATTCCGCTCAATTTATCGGCAAAAGATAAACGTAATAATATTCAATTACAGCCCAAATTTACTGTAATTTTAATTAAAGATGGTAAGGCTATTCCTATACAAGAGGTAGCTGGAAGATTTACAGTCATTGTAAAGAGTGGTGAATCATATAAAATCACAGCTCAATTAGATGGTTATTATACCAAAGAAAAAATCCAAAATATTGATGCTGAGCAAGATAAAGAAGGTTTAAATGTTATACTCGAATTAGAACCTCAACCTTCTGCTTCTTTGATTTTAAAAGCCCTCGACGGAACAACAGGTGACGATGTAGATGCTACTTTCACGGTTACAGCTGGGGATAAATCTTACTCTGGAAAAACCAGTAAAAGTGTACCATATTATAGAATGATTCTAACAAAAACTGATTTATATACAGTTGAAGTAACTTCAACTAGCCATAAGCCAAAACGTGAAAGTTTTACCATTGAAATTAGCGATTCGGCAAGGTCTTACAACAAGGAAATTAGACTCGAAAAGCCCTTGAATAGTGTAAAGATTCAAATCGTTGGTGATGATACAAAAAAACTATTGAAAGGTGTAAGATTGAAAGTGACCAATACAACTGATAACTTGCCTTTAATTGATAATCTTCTACCAGAAGGTGAAGCCGTTGTAGAGTTCGACCCAGCAAAAAGATACTTAGTTTCAATCGAACAATCTAGCTACACCTCATTAAAATTAGATTTAAAAGCCACAAATCAGAAAGAATTAGTAATAACGATGCCTTCTGAGAGTTTCTTTTCTTTTGGTGCTTATGATAGAGTATCGGGAAAACGTCTTCCTGCAAATTTTAAAATTTCGTTTAAAGATAAAACCGAAGAAATACTAGGTACTACAGACTCTGATATAAAATTTAAAGCAACGGAAGCGGGAATTTATACCGTAGAAGTAAGCCATCCAAACTATACTACTAAGAAACAACCATACAATGTAGAAAATCTAAGTGCTGGCAAACTAAATCATAAAATAATGCTCGAAAGCTCAGTTGATGAATATGTGATTTTAGTGGTCGATGGTGAAGATAAGCAGATGATTCAAGGGGTTGATTTGAAAATTTTTGATGCTTTAAATCAGCCAGTTCCTATAAAATTAAATGCTAAAACAGGAGAATACAAGATAGTTTTAGAAAAAAACAAAGATTATTTCCAAAAAATTGAAGCCATTGGATACATGGAGAAATCCGGTATACTTCAACGCAGCCCAAGCAAATTGATAAGTATCAGTATGGAGAAGGAATACCAAACTTTGTTCTATAATTCAATTGATGGTTTATCCAAAAGACAAATCGAAGCAAAGTATAAGTTAATGCGTTCGGGTAAAGAAACATTATTTGGAACTTCTGATGCAACCAAACAATACAAAATCGACCTTTTTCCTCAGAAAAATTATGTCTTGGAAATTTCGGCAGAAGGTTATAAAACAATCACCGAAAACCCATTTTTTGATGTTGCAAAAACTGAAAAAGTTAGATCAAAATTAGTTGAACTACAAAAAGATAATTATTCTTTCACATTCAAAATTGTTGATGCTCAAAAGAAACAAGCCCTAAACAATGCCAAATTATCAGTTCTGAATTTCGATACAAACCAACCGGTTGTTTCAACCAACAATAAAAATAGTTTTACTGTAAATTTACCTGTCACAGAAACTTATTATGTGACAGTTGAAGCAGAAGGATATGAGAAAACTTTACAAAAAATAAATGTTAAGGCATTGGCATCAAAAAACCTATTTGACCATGAAATTCCACTTTTTAAAAATGACTTTGATAAAACTAAGTTGATGGTAAAAGATGATGATAAAGGTGGATTCGTTGCAAATGCTAGTGTCAAAGTTTTCAATACCAATAATGAGCCAATTCCAATAGTAGCAAATCTCCTTTCTACAGAATGGTTGGCCGAACTCAAAAATGATGAGTCATATAATGTTGAAATTAAAGCCGATGGCTACTTGCCATACAAAGGAAGTTTGCCAAAAATCCCTTTGAATAAAACCATTAAGCTGAAACTCAAAAAAGTACCAACTCAAGATATAACATTCGCACCAATTGACGCTTTGACAAAAAAAGGTATAATTGCAGAATTTAAAATTACAAATAGCGGTGAAGTAGTAAACGGTACGCTTTCAAAAGGTGGCACACGAATGAAAGCAACTTTTATAAAAGATAAATTTTATGAAATTGAACTGAACCCAAGCGGCTATAAAGCTTATAAAGATACCGTAAACTTTGCCAATGCTATAAATGGATTGATAACAATTCCACTAAAAAAAGAAACTTATGCTTTTAACTTTAAGGCTCTCGACTCAAAAAAGAATCAGCCGATACCGAATGTAACACTTAAATTGACTGATGAGACAAATCAATCTTTTATGGTCACATATTCCATCGAAACACAAGATTTTGAGGCAAATCTAATTCCTGACAAAAAATACAACCTAGAAGTTGAAGCCCCTGGCTATGAGATTTATACTGATACAGTTGATGTAACAAGTTTAGCCTCGACTTCTGATTTCAAGCGTGAGTTGTTTATGCTAAAAAAAGAGATTGAACAGAAAGTTGAACCAAAAATAGAACTTAAGCAAGAAGAGCCAAAAATAGTAGAGCAAAAACCAGAAGCTGTAACACAAATTGAAAAGAATATCGAAGTAGTAGCGATGACTACTGAAAAATCTGTCGAGAAAAAGCCAGAGTCTGATTCTCAAAAAATCGAAAAGAAAGATAAAAAAAGGTATATAGATAAGGCAAAAGTTATCACAGACGAAGATTTTAATGTTAAAGTTGAAATGTTTGAGAATTTAGGAGTTGGAAAAAAATTCAGACTGAGTAATCTGTATTTCGAGCAAGGTAGTACACAAATTGAACTTAAATCATTATCTCAACTTGATAAATTGTTTAATATCATGCAGTTAAACCCTAACGTAAAACTCGAAATTATTGGATATACTGATAACAATGGAGACCCACGCTTAAACCTTGCACTATCCCATTTTAGAGCAACGGTTGTATCGAATTATCTATTTAATAAAGGAATATCCTCAAATCGAATAAAAGCAATTGGTAAAGGACAAGAAGAGCCAATTGCTCCAAATGATACTGAAGAAAATCGTATAAAAAATCGACGAGTTGAATTTGTGTTTATCGAAAACTAAAATATAAAAGTAGAATTTATAAAACGACCCATGAATATCATTCTTGGGTCGTTGCTCTTTTTATACGGTCGTTTATTGCTCGACCTAAGCCTTTTTCGGGAAGCAATTTAGTATAAATTTTATCAAAACCACGAGCATCTAGCAGTCGCATATAGGCAAATAAGTTTTTGGCTGCTTCACTCAAATCGCCAGTTGGTGAAAGTAAAAGTTGGTTTTCATTCAGAATGTTTGAATCAAATTTATCAAAACCCAAAAAACCTATTCGTTCTGTGTTTGATTCAGCCAAAAACCAATCATCAATAAGCAGCAACCGAGTCCGTGGAGCATAATGACTTTTGAGCATCCCAGGAGCTTTCGGGTTTGACGAAGAATGCTCTTCAATTCTAACCTTTCCAATTATCCGCTCAATTTCTTCAATCGCTAAACCTCCTTTCCTAAGTACTACGATTTCACCATCAAAAAATCCAATAATCGAAGATTCAATTCCAACATTACATTCTCCGCCATTTAAAATATACTTGACCTTATCACCTAACTGATTTTCAACGTGGTAAGCAGACGTTGGCGAAATATATCCAAAAGGATTAGCACTTGGGGCAGCTAATGGAAAATCCAAGTTTTGTAATAATTCAATGGCCAAAGGATGATTTGGTATTCTGACAGCAACATTACCAAGACCTGCGGTGACTAAATCAGAAATGATTTCTTTTTTTGGTAAGAGTAAAGTCAATGGACCTGGCATAAAATGCTTTGCTAAAAGCTGTGCTTGTTCAGGAATCTCCTTTACAAATTCCTGCACTCGCTCAATACTTGATGTATGCACAATTAGTGGATCGAAAGTCGGGCGATTTTTTACAGTAAAAATCTTGGTGATTGCTTCCAAACTATAAGCATTCCCGGCCAATCCATAAACTGTTTCGGTGGGTAAACCAACCACATCACCAGACATCAACACCTCAATTGCATGTTTTATATCTTTTCCTATTATTGCCATCAAACTAATTCATTTTCAAAATAAACAATATCGGGTTCGGGGTTGAAATTATAGGGCTTAGTTTCTCTAAAACCCAAAGAAGCATAAAGATAATTGGCTGATTCTAACCGCCTTAAAGTATCCAATTTTATTATTGAATAACCTTTAATTTTTGCTTCCTCCATCAATTTATTAGCTAACATTTTTCCAAGTCCCAAACCTTGAAACTCAGATTTCACAAACAAACGCTTCATTTCACAAACTCCAATTTCAAGTTTCCAAAGTGCAATACAACCAACTGCCTGACCCCCTACTTTGGCCAAAAAAATTGAACCTTCAGGTTCAGCATATTTAGCTGGCAACTTCGCCAATTCGTTCTCAAAGTCTTGAAAATCAAGGTTCACCTGCAAAAACTCAACGTATTCTCGAAAAAGCTGCTTTACATCTTCTAAATCTTGTGTATTGCTTATTTTTTCTATTTCAATCTTTTTCATTACTTAAAATTTATAGCCAACCTCAACCAATGTCAAACCTTCGGGAGGAACTGCCCTGCCCGCAAAATTTCTATTTTTGGAAACAATTATTTGTTCAAAATCGGGCAAACTTAATCTATCAGCACCAATTTCAATCATCGTTCCGACAATCGCCCTTACCATTCCCCTCAAAAACCTATCGGCTTTTATATGAAATAACAAAGTTTGTTCTTGTTGTTCCCAATAGGCAAACTCAATCTTACAATTAAAAGTCTGCACATCGGTTTTTACCTTACTAAAGCACTGAAAATCAAAATGACTTTTCATTAACTCTCCTGCTTTGTTCATTAAATCAATATTTAACTTAGATTTGAAAAAATACGAAGTTTCATAATCAAACGGTGTTTTTTTTTGTTGAATTCTATAAATATATCGTCGATGTATAGCATCAAATCTCGAATGAAACTCATTTGAAACAAGCTTTATTTGATGAATAGCAATATCTTTCGACAAAATTCCATTTAGACTATTTAAAATCCTGTCAGGGTTTTCGATAACTTTTTCAAAGTCAAAATGAGCAAATTGTTGGGCCGCGTGTACACCAGTATCCGTTCTACTGCTTCCCGTAATTGCAATCTTTTCTTTAAGCACCATTGACAATCCTTTTTCAATACATTCTTGTACGGTCGTTGCGTTTGGTTGAATCTGCCAACCGTGAAACGAACTACCTCTGTATGAACATTCAATTAAATAACGCATGTTGCAAATTTACGATTTACAAAGACGATTTACCAATTTAAAAAGAAAAAATCGTAGGTATAATCATAAATTTTAATTTTAAATTATCAAAAATACACAACTACTTGACTATCAAAAAGATAGCTTAAAAAAAATTTATTAAAATCCACATTTACGAATAATTCACCATTAATAAATCGTAAATTGAAGAAAAATCTTATCCACATCGTGGAACATTTTACCCACAGCGTGGAACATTTAATTGTTTCTTAACATAAAAAGTATGATATTTGGGTCAGTAATTTTCTCTAACCACAAGAAATGGGAAAAATAATAGCAATTGCCAATCAAAAAGGTGGTGTAGGCAAAACCACAACCACAATTAATCTTGCAGCCAGCTTGGCTGCTTTAGAATTCCGTACGCTCATCATTGATGCAGACCCTCAGGCTAATGCCACTTCTGGATTGGGTTTTAATCCAAAGGAGGTTGAAAACAGTATATATGAATGTATGGTAGACGATATTCGTCCACGTGATATAATCATTGAAACCGATTTTCCCAATCTTGATTTGCTCCCATCGCATATCGATTTAGTTGGTGCTGAAATTGAGATGATTAACCTTCCTAAACGTGAAGAAAAAATGAAAGAGTCGCTCATGGATGTAAAAGACATGTACGATTTTATCATTATTGACTGCTCGCCATCGTTGGGATTAATTGTTATCAATAGCCTAACAGCTGCAGATTCAGTTATTGTACCTGTTCAATGCGAATATTTTGCCTTAGAAGGACTCGGGAAGTTATTGAATACCATTAAAATTATTCAACAACGCCTCAACCCTGCCCTAACGATTGAAGGCATTTTATTGACAATGTATGATTTGAGGGTTAGATTATCAAATCAAGTTGTGCATGAAGTTACGACGCACTTCAAAAATATGGTTTTTCAAACGCTAATTCCACGAAATATCCGACTTTCAGAATCTCCTAGCTATGGAGTACCCGCACTTGCTCAAGATGCGGATAGTAAAGGTGCAATTAGTTATCTAAACCTGGCACGTGAAATTTTGGTCAAAAATGGAAAACTCAGTGCTGACAATTAACGATTATCAATCAACAATTAGCAAGTGAGTAAAAAGCGACTTTGCTACTTTACTTATTTTAAAGATATATGGAGCCTAGGTTAGGAAATACAAAAAAAAGCATGACCGGACTCGGAAGAGGTCTAGGTGCATTACTCTCGGATTCGGGTTCGGAAAAAGGCTCAGAAAAAAGTTTTGAAACACCCGTACCTCGCCGTATGGAAGCCATGAGTTCGATGCACGAAATAATGATTGAGTCTGTAGAAACCAATCCATTTCAACCACGTACACACTTCGACCAAGAAGCATTACAAGAATTAGCCGAGTCTATAAAAGTTTTAGGGATTATACAGCCCATCACTGTTAAAGAATCAAGTCCGGGAAAATATACCCTTATTTCGGGTGAAAGACGTTTACAAGCGTCGAAATTGGCAGGATTTAGTAAAATACCAGCCTATATTCGAACTGCCAACGACCAGCAAATGCTCGAAATGGCTCTCATCGAAAACATTCAACGTGAAAATTTGAATGCCATCGAGATTGCTCTAAGTTATCACCGTTTGTTAAGCGAATTCCAATTGAAACAAGAAGAATTAGGTGATAGAGTTGGAAAAAACCGTACAACAGTAAATAATTATCTTAGACTTTTGAAATTGCCCGATGTGATTCAGGCGGCTGTAAGGGATAGTGAAATATCGATGGGTCATGCACGTGCCTTGATTAATATTGATAATCACGAAACGCAAATTAAGCTTTTCAATAAAATTGTTCAAGAAAATTGGTCGGTAAGAAAAGTTGAAGACGAAGTACGAAGATTGACTTTGATTTTTCCAGAAGAAGGGAAAGCAACTCGTCAAGTAACGATAAAACAAGAAATTTCTTCTTTACAATTCAGATTACAGGGTTATTTTGGCACAAAAGTTTTAGTAAAAGCCGATGATAAACACAAAGGCGAAATTAAAATTCCATTTACCTCAAAAGAAGAACTCGACAAAATTCTTAATGCAATTAAAGTTAACGATTGATTTTGACTAAATAAAATTGACCAATTACGAGTTACGAATGATGAATGAAAAATTCTTATTTTCAAACATAATAAAGAATTTCAAATGAATTAATCCGTTTATTTGTCCAAATCCAAAATCATTACTAGTTTTTGCCAATTTATAATTCGTATATCGTCATTCTAAATCGCACGGGCGACCCCGTCGTCATTCTGTAAAATGATAAGGATTTTAATTGTCTTTTTCTTCGTTTCAGCCACTGCTTTTGCACAAAAACTTGATACAACCAAAATATTAAGTACAACAAAAGTGTTAGTTGACACAACAAAGAAATCAAGTTTTCTTAAGAGCGTATTCAATACAGATTCTTCCAACAAAAGAAGTATACCGCGAACTGTTTTGCTACGCTCTTTAGTACTTCCTGGTTGGGGCCAAGCCACCAACAGACAATATTGGGTAATTCCGATTGTTTATGCAGCCGCTGCAGGCGGAGTTTATACCATTTGGTGGAATAATGATAAATATAAATTTTATAAAGGTTATTTATCGCAAATCATTGTAGATAAAAAAACTGAGGTTTATATTCCTGTGAAAGGTGAGTTACGAGGCCCATTTGTGCAGACACAAATCGAACCAGCGGTTAAGGCCTACCGTCGCCAACGTGACCTTTCGTGGATAGGATTAGCAGTTGGTTGGACCTTACAGGCAGTACAAGCAAATGTTTCTGCTCATCTAAAAGGTTTCGACATGACAGAAGACATTACGTTGAATTTTGAACCTGAATTAGAGTATTCATCATTCGGTACATCCGCTGGTGTAAAACTTAGATTAAACTTTTAATATTTCAAATAAATTACAAGTTGGAAGTATGCGAATTGCACTTTTAGGCTACGGAAAAATGGGTAAAGTAATCGAACAAATTGCTTTAGAAAGAGGTCACGAAATATCATTAAAAATTGATATTAGTAACCGTACCGAAATCCTTTCACTTAGCCGTGAAAACACCGATGTCGTTATTGAGTTTAGTTCACCCGAATCGGCCTACGGAAATTTAAAATATTGTATGGAGTTCGGCATACCGACAGTATGCGGTACAACGGGTTGGCTTCAACATAAACCTGAAATCGAAAAACTTTGTATTGAAAATAAGTCTGCGTTTTTCTACGCTTCGAATTATAGTATTGGTGTAAATCTTTTCTTTGAGCTAAATAAAACTTTAGCTCGTTTAATGAATCCATATAAAGAATTCAAGGTTTCTAGCAATGAGATTCACCATACAGAGAAAAAAGATGCTCCAAGTGGTACGGCTATTACATTGGCAGAAGGAATAATTGATAATCTTTCATTTAAAAATGCTTGGGTAAATAATCAAATTGCGGCAGAAAATGAAGTACCAATTTGGTCGTCGAGAGAAGGAAAAGTTCCGGGAACGCATACTGTAAAATACATTTCAGACGTTGACCAAATAGAAATCACACATACTGCAAATAGTCGTCATGGATTTGCAATTGGAGCAGTTATTGCAGCTGAATGGCTCAATTGCAAGCAAGGAATATTTGGAATGAACGAGCTTTTGGGATTAAAATAACCATTAAAAATAATCATAAACAGATTCTAAAGTATTAAAACTTATATCAATGGCAGAAGTACTAACTAATAAAAAAACAAAAAAGCAAAAATCAGCTTTTAGAGAATGGTGGGATTCGGTGTTATTTGCAGTTGTAGCTGCGACTCTCATCAGATGGATGTTTTTGGAAGCTTATACAATTCCAACGGCTTCAATGGAAAAAAGCCTATTAATCAATGACTTCCTTTTTGTGAGCAAATTGCACTACGGTTCTCGTACACCAAAAACAATCTTACAAGTGCCGCTCACGCACCAAAAAATTTGGTTTACAGAAATACCTTCCTATTCTACTCTTATTCAACTACCACAATTTCGTTTACCAGGCTTTACGAGTGTAAAAAATAATGATGTAGTAGTTTTCAATTATCCAGGTTGCCCTGAACGACCTGATGAATTTGGTGGATTTGACAAATACCCTGTTGATTTACGTACCAACTATATCAAACGTTGTGTAGGTATTGCTGGTGATGTACTCGAAGTTCGTGATGGCCAAGTATTTATCAATGGAAAAATGTCGGATAATCCTGAGAATATGCAAATGGAATATGCAATCGAAACCAATACACAAGTAAATGAAAAGATTTTCAAGAAATACCAAATCACTGAATTTGAGCAAGATATGCGAATGACCGATAAAACGATTTATTATGTTACGGCATCAGCTAAGGCAGTGAGTGATATGAAAAATTTGGATTTTGTAAAGAGTGTAACGCCGATGATTATGCCCAAAAGCGATTCGGCAGATATGCGTTTTCCGACATTTCCGCACAATCCAAAACTTTTCCCATTTAATAGAGATAATTTTGGCCCAATTACTATTCCGAAAAAAGGAATGACAATAGCTTTAGATGAAAAAAATATTGCTCTCTACAAAGGCGTAATTACAACTTTTGATGGGAACGATAATGCAAAATACGTAGATGGAAAAATCACTTTGGATGGCAAAGTAATCACCTCATATACTTTCAAGCAAGATTATTTCTTCATGATGGGTGATAACCGTCATGGTTCGGATGATTCTCGTTTTTGGGGATTTGTGCCTGAAGACCATATTGTGGGAAAAGCTGTATTTATATGGATGTCAATCGATAGCGAAGGAAGTTTCTTGAACAAAATACGTTGGAGTAGATTGTTTTCAATAATTCGATAATGCACTAAGATACAAAGTAGCAAAGGCACAAAGAAAAGTTTCTTTGTGCCTTTTTTCTTTCCAAAGAAGTTATACCAAAATATTTTTGAGCTCTTAGTACCTTCCCTCTTTGTGACTTTGCCCCTCCCTACCACTCAATCTCCGCTAATCCCTTACTTCTTAAATAATTATTGGCTTGACTAAAGTGTTTATTTCCAAACCAACCTCCAAAATTAGCCGACATTGGCGATGGGTGCTTTGATTTCAGTACGAAATGCTTGGAAGTATCAATTATCTTACCTTTATCTTGAGCATACTTCCCCCAAAGCAAAAACACTACACTTTCTTTCTCATCATTAATACATCGGATTACGGCATCAGTAAACTGCTCCCAGCCCTTATTTTGATGCGAACCTGCACTCGATGCCTGAACTGTCAATGTTGAATTTAATAAAAGAACACCTTGTTCAGCCCACCGCTCAAGATTTCCACTTTTGGGAAAAGGCACACCTAAATCGTTATTCAGTTCTTTGAAAATATTGATTAATGATGGAGGAAATGTAACACCATCATTGACTGAAAAACTTAACCCGTTGGCTTGACGAGGACCATGATAAGGGTCTTGACCTAAAATAACGATTCCTGTTTTTTCAAATGAACACCTATCGAAGGCATTAAAAATCAAACCTACAGGCGGATAACATACGGTAGTCTTAAAGGCATCCTTTACAAAAGCCATTAAACTTTCAAAATAAGGCTTTTCAAATTCTTTTCTTAATCTAAAATTC
Organism: Cytophagaceae bacterium; assembly: GCA_027486845.1. GTDB lineage: Bacteria > Bacteroidota > Bacteroidia > Cytophagales > Spirosomataceae > Emticicia. The sequence goes on along the minus strand of JAIXOL010000078.1, from coordinate 101,654 downwards.
CAGCTTTTTTCAATTTTTACATCCATACAATAAAAAAATAAGATGATTTGAATATTTTTTGTATTTTTACTTAATTAAATCAATAAAAACACACTTTTATGTATCCTTTAAACAAGTTTGAGCAAATTTAATACAATTAAATATCATTTAATTTTTAACTTGCGAAATAAACCCTGTATAATTATAAAACCTATACAAAAACATTATGACAACAACCGCCGTAACTGCTGGTGTTAAAGTAACAGTAAAAACGGAATATCAGCCTTCGTATTCGAACCCGCTTCAAGAACATTTTGTTTTTACATATCGAATTTGTATCGAAAATAACAGCGAAAACACCATTCAATTGTTACGTCGACAATGGTTCATTTTTGATACTAATGGCACCGTAAGAGAAGTAGAAGGTGAAGGCATTATTGGAGTACAGCCAGTTTTAGAACCAAGCGAAATTCATGAATATGTTTCAGGTTGCAATCTAAAAACTACAATTGGCAAAATGATGGGTAGCTATCTCATGGAACGAATGATTGATGGTAAACAGTTTTACGTAGAAATTCCAGAGTTTAACCTGATTGTTCCTTACCGACTAAACTAAAAATAGATACAATTCAAAGCACGGCTTATACCGTGCTTTTTTTTTATTTAAAATGTAAAAAAAATACAGTTTTTCAAAACTATATTCAATTCTAAGTTAATTTTGCATATTGATTAATTTTCAAAACACTCTTATTCATAATTAACAATAAATCATGCAATACAGAATAGAAAAAGATACGATGGGCGAGGTACAGGTACCTGCTGATGTATATTGGGGAGCTCAAACTCAACGCTCAATCGAAAACTTTAAAATAGCTCAAGATATAAACAAAATGCCAAAAGAAATTATTAAGGCATTTGCTTATTTAAAACATGGAGCAGCTTTGGCCAATAACGAATTAGGAGTTTTACCAAAGGAAAAAGCTGATTTGATTGGAACTGTATGTAATGAGATTTTGGCAGGGAAATTGGATGACCAATTTCCTTTGGTTGTTTGGCAAACTGGCTCGGGCACACAATCTAATATGAACTGCAATGAGGTAATTGCTTATAGAGGTCACGTATTGCAAGGTGGAGATTTATCTGACAAACAAAAGTATTTGCACCCAAATGATGATGTAAATAAATCCCAATCTTCGAATGATACATTCCCAACAGCCATGCACATTGCTGCGTATAAAATGTTGATGGAAGTGACAATTCCGGGTGTTGAAAAACTGCGTGACACTTTAGCTACAAAATCGGCTGAGTTTATGCACGTTGTAAAAATCGGTCGTACTCATTTCATGGATGCAACTCCTTTGACAGTTGGACAAGAGTTTTCGGGATATGTTTCTCAGTTAAATCATGGTTTGAAAGCCATCAAAAACACTTTAGAACACCTCTCTGAATTAGCTCTTGGTGGAACTGCCGTTGGTACGGGAATCAATACACCAGAAGGTTATTCGGAAAATGTAGCAAAACAAATTGCTGACTTGACTGGTCTTCCATTTATCACAGCCGAAAATAAATTTGAGGCTTTGGCAGCTCATGACGCTATTGTGGAAGCACACGGGGCATTGAAAACAGTAGCAGCAAGTTTGATGAAAATCGCTAACGATGTTCGTATGCTTTCATCTGGTCCACGTGCTGGTATAGGCGAATTGTTTATTCCAGACAACGAACCAGGTTCATCAATCATGCCTGGAAAGGTAAATCCAACTCAGTGCGAAGCCCTCACCATGATTGCAGCACAAGTAATGGGAAATGATGTTGCTATCAATTTTGGAGGTGCAATGGGGCACTTTGAACTAAATGTATTTAAGCCTGTTATGATTTTTAACTTTTTGCATTCAGCACGTTTGATTGGCGAAGGTTGTGTTTCATTTAATGATAAATGTGCTATTGGTTTAGCTCCAATCGAAGAGAATATCAAGAAGCATGTAAATAACTCTTTAATGCTTGTAACAGCATTAAATACAAAAATTGGTTATTATAAATCGGCAGAAATTGCTCAAACTGCCCATAGAAATGGTTCAACTTTGAAAGAAACAGCCATTAACTTGGGTTATTTAACAGCAGAAGAATTTGATGCTTGGGTAAAACCAGAAGATATGGTGGGAAGTTTGAAATAAACCATTTATGTTTGGGTTTTGATGTTCGAATTTTAGTTTCTCAAAGCATCAAAACTCGAACATCTAATATCAATAAAAATGAGCGAAACTATCACGTGGAAAGATTTTGAAAAAGTAGAACTCCGTGCTGGAACTATTATCGAAGTAAATGATTTTCCCAAGGCACGTAAACCAGCTTTCAAACTAATGATTGATTTCGGAATCGAAATCGGAATCAAACGCTCTTCTGCACAGATAACAAAACTTTATACAAAGCAACAATTACTCGGTAAACAAGTAATTTGTGTGACGAATTTTCCGCCACGTCAAATCGCCGATTTTATGTCGGAAGTACTTACTACTGGTTTTATTTTAGAAAATGGCGAAGTAGTTTTATCCGAACCACAACAAAAAGTACCTAATGGGAGTCTTTTGGCTTAAATCATGAACTTTTTCTTGCTAATTTGGTTTATTAATTTTTACATTTGTACTTTATTTCAATCAAGTCAATGAAAAAGGCTATATTCCGCATATTTAATGTGATGATGGCAATAGTAGTGCTACTAAGTAGTACTGGCTTTGGTTTGGTTGAACATTCATGCACAGTAAAAGGTAAACAAACTTCTTTACACAAAATTGGCAGTGCTTGCTGCAATAAAACTTCTCAAAAAGATTCTTCTCCGCAGAAAACTACCGTAAAAAAATCTAAGTGCTGTACTGAGAAAGAAAAATACGAAAATATTGATTATTCTTCATCGGCTTCTCAAGGTCTAGCTAAATTTGTTCAAATTGGCTTAGATTGGACAAAAACTTTAGTATATTCATTTTTAAAAACAATCGTAGAAGAAATTTTAGATAATATTTCTTCCAAAAACAATTCATCTTCTCCCCCTTCTGATGGTCGAACCATCTTGATTTTCATCCAATCCTTCTTGATTTGAGATAAAATTCTGTCTTTTTTTTACAAGTTTTTATCATAAATCTTGCAAATTTCATTTTTGAACATCAAATAAGATATTCAATATTACGCTTCTATGCAAATAAAAGTGGTAATTCTTAGGCTAAATTACCTACATAATTATCAAGTATGTTAGCGTAAAATCGTTAAACTTCATTAACAAACAATTATTATGACACATACATTTGAAGTAACAGGAATGACTTGCGAAGCCTGTGAATATAAGATTCAGCATTTATTTTCAGGAGTTGAAGGTGTCAAATCCGTAGTTGTTGATAAAACAACCAATACGGCAACTGTTGTAATGGAAAAGAATATTCCTCTAAAAAAATTTCAAGAACTTGTTAAGCCATATCCAAAATATGGGGTGAATGAAAAAACAACAACACCAACGCTTATTAAAGAAGAAGTTGCAAAAACTTGGTTTGAGACTTATCGCCCACTTCTATTAATATTTTCGTTCATTACGGGTGTTTCAATAATTAAAGCTTTTCATAGCAATATTTTTGAAACCGAACATTTTAGTTGGATGCACTTTATGAATAATTTCATGGCGGGCTTTTTTATTGTATTTTCATTTTTTAAGTTTCTAAATCTAAAAGCTTTTGCCGAAAGTTATGCTATGTATGATTTATTAGCAATGAAAGTTCCTACTTATGGATTCGTTTATCCATTCATTGAATTAGGCTTGGGTTTAGCTTATTTGACAGCATTTCAACCCACATTTACGAATTGGGCTACAGTAATAATTATGGGGTTCAGTACGATTGGAGTTATACAAAGTGTTGTCGATAAGCGAAAAATTCGGTGTGCTTGCTTAGGAACAGTTTTTAATTTACCAATGAGTACGGTTACAATTATTGAGGATTTATTAATGGTCGGGATGGCGATTTTGATGATTATTATCTAAAAAAACATGAAAAAAGGAGTATTTCAGCGAAAAATCAGAAAAACACACCGTTGGATGGGTGTAATCTTAGGTATCCAATTTTTTTTATGGACAATCGGAGGACTGTACTTTAGTTGGTCAGATATGGATGAGGTACACGGCGACCACCAAAAAGCACATATTCATCCAGTTAGTGCAGATATAGACCTTGTAAATCCAAAAGAAATAATCGACCAAATTAAGTTAAGGGATTCGATAAATTTCCTTTTTGATATTCGACTGATACAAATTCTGAATCGTCCATTTTATCAAATTACCTACTCAAAAGAGCATGATAGAGGCAAAAAAACACAATTGGCCAATGCTAAAACTGGTGAGTTACGAACAGCTTTAAGCAAAGAAGAGGCAATTGAAATTGCCAAGAAAAATTTCACGAATGATACTCCAGTAAAGTCTGTCGAATATTTAACAAATACAAATGGACATCATGAATACCGAGAGCAACCTCTACCCGCTTTTGCTATTACGTTTTCACATCCAACAAACACTACTGTTTATGTGGCAAGTGAACTCGGAACGGTGCAAAAATTTAGAAATAGTAAATGGAGAATATTCGATTTCTTATGGATGCTTCACACAATGGATTATCAGAGCCGTGATAATATTTCGAATTGGCTACTCAGAGCTTTTTCTATATTTGGGTTATTTACAATCATCAGTGGTTTTACCTTGTTTTTTATAAGCCAAAAGACAATTTCAAATAAAAATTAAAATAAGATGAAAAAAATATCAACAATCACTTTTTGTCTACTTTCAGCAATTGTTTCTTTCGCTCAACATGAAAATCATCAACTAAAAGTTGACACCAACACAATAGCGACAAAGCCGAAAAGCCCAAAAATGGTAAAAATGGAAATGATAGGTGATAATCACGTACATATTGAATACGGTTCACCTAGTGTACGTGGTCGCAATATTTGGAATGGTTTAGTTGCATATAACCAAGTTTGGTCAACAGGAGCTCACAAAGCTACATGGATTGATTTCTCTAAAGATATCATGATTGAAGGCAAACACCTACCAAAAGGCAAGTATGGTTTCTTTACTATTCCAAATAAAGATAAATGGACGGTGATTTTAAGCAAAACTTGGGATATGCATCTAGCCGACGATTATAAAGCCGAAAATGATGTTATCCGAATAATAGTTAAACCTAAGAAAAATAAAGAGTTAACAGAAGCCCTTACTTATGAAATAATTGCGAAAAATATGAAGAAAGGCACAATCAAGATGACTTGGGAATATTTAAGCATCGTTTTCGATTTTGAAAATATGTAAACTTAATCGACTAATAATCAAGGGATTATTCCTCATCAAAAAATATTAAATATGAAAAAAATAGCAATATCCTTGTTCCTAATAGTTGTAGCTTTTTCTTGTTCGACTGATGAGACACAGCCATTACTAAATATTACGTCTCCGTCTGCCTTTGTTATCAATGGCGAAAGCACAACAATTTCGGTCATTGACTTAAGTAGTGACCAAACAAGTACAATCAAACTTAACCATACTGTAAGTAAGCACGCAACTCATAATATGGCGGACGATGTTGTATTTCCTCACCATATCTATCTCTCACCAGATGGAACAAAATTGAGTATAGGCGTTCCAGGAGTTGATTTAACTGAAGGCCATACAGAAACACATGAAACAAGAGGAAAAATATTGATTGTTGATGCAAAAACTGGAAAAGTACTCTCAACTAAAGAACTGTCTAAACCAAATCATAATTCTATTTTCTCTCCAAATGGAACTGAAATTTGGACTACATCAATGGAACATGATGGTAAAACTTTGGTATTTGATGCCACATCAATGGTGCTAAAAAATAGTATTGCAGTCGGAAAAGAACCAGCAGAAGTAACATTTTCGGCCAACGAAAAATATGCTTTTGCAGCCAATGGTGGCAGTAATTCGGTTTCGGTAATTGATATTCAAACAAAAAAAGTTATAAAAACAATAGCTGTGGGTTCTGAACCAGTCGGAGCTTGGACAGGAGCAGATGGAAATATGTATGTCGATAATGAAGTCGGAAAGACAGTCAGTGTAATTAATGTCGATAAATTAGAGGTTATAGAAACTGTTGATTTAGGTTTTATACCCGGTTATGTTGCTTACAATCAATTATTAAACGAAATGTGGGTGAGCAATGCAGGTCAAAGTTTTGTATATTATTTTGTGAGAGAAAACAATAAATGGAAAAAGGCTGGCAGCATACAAACTGGTTTAGATGCACATGCAATTGCTTTCTCAAAAGATGGGAAACTTGCTTATGTAACAAATCAAAAAAACCTTAGTGTTTCAATAGTTAATACTACTAGTCATACAAAAATCAAAGATGTTCAGGTTGGACAAAAACCAAACGGAATTGTCATAAAAAATCAATAAAATGAGGAATCACATTCGACAAAGTACAAATTGGCAATTCCTCATGCTTCTACTTATAACAGGAAGTACATGCTTTGCCCAAAACGTAAACGGTGTAGTTTTAGATAAAAGTAATAATAAAGAAGAAGCAATCATTGGAGCGACAGTAAACTGGCTTGGCACAAAAATAGCAACAACAACCGATAATGAAGGAAAATTTTCGATTGCACGTACCAAGTCTAAGAAACTGATTATCAGCTTTGTAGGCTATAAATCTGATACGCTAGAAATAAGTAATGAAACAGATTTAAGAGTTTATCTTCAATCCGAAAACCAATTGCAGGAAGTAGTCGTTCGTAGCAGTTCTACCTCGATTGATAGACTTTCACCGATTCATACTGAAATCTTAACTTCAAAGGCTTTAGCAAAAGCTGCTTGTTGTAACCTTTCTGAAAGTTTCGAGACAAACGCCTCAGTTTCAGTCAGTTATGCCGATGCAGTTACGGGTGCAAAGCAAATCCAACTTTTAGGTTTGGCTGGAACTTATGTTCAAACTAACGTGGAAAATATACCCTCAATTAGAGGATTGGCAACCACTTTCGGCTTAAATTATATTCCTGGCACATGGATTCAATCAATTGACATTGGGAAAGGTGCAGGTTCGGTAGTGAATGGTTATGAGTCGATGACAGGACAAATCAATGTTGAGCTTCAAAAACCAGATTTGGCTGAGAAAGTCTACTTAAATACCTACGTTAATAGCTTAGGACGTGGAGAAATAAACCTAAATTTAGCACATATTTTTAAACAAAAAACAGAAATTAAGCCCAAATGGTCAGTAGCCTTACTTACTCATGGCTCTACGATGCAAACCACAATTGATAAAAACAACGATAATTTTTATGACTTGCCAAAATACACGCAAGCTAATTTTATCAATCGTTGGAAATACGAATCTGATAAAATGGTGGCTCAATTTGGTGTAAAATACCTCTATGATACACGTTTGGGCGGTCAAATCAGTAAAAATCCTTTATCGCTTGATAACCTTATTTATAGATTCTCTAATACGACAAATCGAGCTGAGTTTTTTTCAAAAACTGCCAAACTTTATCAGTCAAAACCATATCGAGGCTTAGGATTAATAGTTAACGGCGTCCTTCATGATTCAAAATCACAGTTCGGTTTTCGACCGTATGATGGAAAACAACAAACTCTTTACGGTAATTTGATTTATCAAGATATTTTTGGTAATACCAATCATTCATACAAAGCCGGATTAAGTTTTTTATATGATAATTACGATGAAAAATTTGCTGACTTGATTTTCAAAAGAGAAGAAATAGTAAAAGGTGGTTTTTTTGAATATACCTATAAAAACCTCGAAAAATTAACCGCAGTAGCAGGTTCTAGGCTCGATTTCCATAATCTTTATGGTACGATTTTTACGCCTCGCCTACACGTATTATATAATGCAACCGAAAATACAGCCTTACGTCTTTCGGCAGGAAAAGGCTTTCGAACTGCCAACCCATTTGCCGAATATTTTGGAAATTTAGTGAGTTCAAGAACAGTACGCATCTTAGAAAATATCAGACCCGAGGTTTCGTGGAATTATGGCGTAAGCTTAACCAAAACTTTTGGCAAATCTAATTTGATTATTGATTTATATCATACTCGCTTCCAAAATCAATTAATTGGCGATACCGAACATCCAAATTTCTTATATTTTTATAATTCACAAGGCAATAATTATGCAAATTCAGCACAAGTTGAACTAAATCTTATGCCAATTCCTCGACTTGAGTTGAAGGTTGCTTATCGCTATTCAGATGTTTGGCAAACACTTGGAAAATCTTTAAATCAAGAAATAACGGTGCAAAAAATGTTTGTACCAAGAGATAGAATTTTGTTTAATGCCGGCTATGCCCTACCCTTTGATAAATGGAAATTTGATATAACATTACAATACAATGGCCAACGTAGAATTCCAAATTTATCAACAGCTTATGTTCACACAAGTTACGAAGCTATGCCGATACAATACGCCCCAGCTTTTGTGAATCTTAATGCTCAAATAAGTCGTTCATTTAGAAGATGGGATATTTATCTTGGTGGAGAAAACTTAACAAATTTCCGTCAAAAAGACCCAATTGTCACTCCAGATAATCCATTTGGAAGTAGATTTGATGCAGGAAGTGCATGGGGTCCAGTTGTAGGTCGTGTTATTTATTTCGGAACCCGCTACAAACTTGGAGGTAGAATTTAATTTTCTAAACCATAAACCAATATATTTTATTCTTGATATATAGATAAACTAAGTAGATTCGTTTTGTAATAATAGAAAACAAAAATAATGGTCTTGAAAAGGAAATTTTATTCAATAATTGCTTTTATTGGTGGCAGTTTGATTTGGGGAGGAATTTTATTTTCGTGTAAATCAAAAAAAGTTGTTGAAGAACTCGTTCCATTAGTAGAAACAGATTATCCTAAAGCTTATGTTGTAAATGGAGGCAGCAACACGATTTCAGTTTTAGATTTGAATGAATTAAGCGTTAAAAACATCATTCAATTGACAGAGATTGGTCGTTTTCCTCATCACATTAATCTGTCGACTGATGGCAAAAAGCTGGTAGTGGCAACACCTGAGCATGATTTTACGCTCGGACACGCAGCCCTACACAATGCTACTGACAAAAAAGGGGGAATTGCAGTCATTGATACAAAAACAGGTTCAACATTATTGAAAATAGCATTACCGAATACTAATTTCAATGCTGCTTTTAATGTGGATGGTAGTGAAATTTGGTCGGCAAGTGCAACTCATTCAGGCGAAATGTTCATTTATAATGCCACAAATGGAGTTTTAAAAACCAAAATTGTACTCGGGGCAGACCCAAGTGAGGTAGTATTTTCAAAAGACGGAAAATATGTTTTTGTTGCTTTAGGTGAAAGTAGTTTTGTATATGTGATAAATTCTCAAACGAAAGCTATTATAAAAACCATAAAAGTAGATGCTTTCCCAACAAATGTTTGGGCAGGTGTGGATGATAAAATTTATGTTGAGAACAAAGTTGCTCATACTATAAATATCATTGATGCAAAAACCTTAACCGTAATTGATTATTTAGATGTGGTGTTTACACCTGGTCAAATCGCTTATAATCAAACACTTAATGAACTATGGGTTTGCCAAGCAGGGGAAAATAAAGTTGCTTATTTTGAACGAAAAAGTAATCTTTGGAGTTTAAAAGGTACAATTATTTCAGGCAATGATGCACATGCAATTACTTTTTCAAAAGATATGAAAAGGGCATTTGTGGTTAATCAAAAAGGAAATACAGTTTCGGTCATTGATGCAATCACTCATTTAAAATCTAAAGATATTTCGGTTGGAAGCTTACCAAACGGAATAGTTTTAAAAGAATAAATTTTTACAAATAAAAAATCGTGGCGACGTACCGCACTAAAACAATGAAAAAAACCATTTCAATTTTAGCTATTATACTGATAATCAGCACATTAGTAAGCTTAGCGGTAGAACCGCCAAAAACTGCTGAGTTAAAAATTAAAACTTCAGCTAAATGTGGTATGTGTAAAAAACGCATCGAACGTGATTTAGGTGTTTCTAAAGGAATTGTAAATTCGAATTTAAACTTGGATGATAAAGTTGTAACGATTACATACAACACCAAAAAGACAAGTCCAGCAAAAATCAAAGAAGTGATTTCAAAAATTGGATACGATGCAGATGAGGTAGTAGCCAACCAAAAATCTCACGATGCACTTCCGGGCTGTTGCCAAAAGTCAGCCGCTGCTCACAAAGATTAAATGTTTGCAATCGACAATCAACAGTGCAATCAACATAAATTAATAAAAAATCCTGATAAGTAAACCTATCAGGATTTTTTTATACAGAAAACTTACCCAAGGATAAATGTGGACTTTTTTTAGTCCTTCAATACTTTTTCAACTAACTCAGCTGCCTCTTTTAAAACAATTGCTGAATATACTTTCAGACCAGATTCGTTGATGATAGCAGCACCTTCAGCAGCGTTTGTTCCTTGTAAACGAACAATGATTGGCACTGGGATTTCGCCGATAGCTTTGTAAGCCTCAACAACACCAGTAGCAACACGGTCGCAACGAACAATTCCACCAAAGATATTAATCAAAATCGCTTTCACGTTCGGGTCTTTCAAAATAATTCTGAAACCAGCTTCAACAGTTTTTGCATTTGCTCCACCGCCTACGTCTAAAAAGTTTGCAGGTTCACCACCAGCTAATTTGATAATATCCATTGTAGCCATTGCCAAACCAGCACCATTTACCATGCAACCAACGTTTCCGTCAAGTTTTACATAATTTAAATCATTATTTGACGCCTCAACTTCTAATGGATCTTCTTCTTCCACATCACGCATCGCCGCTAAAGCTGGATGGCGATAAAGGGCATTATCATCTATATTTACTTTAGCATCAACTGCTAAAATTTTATTATCAGATGTTTTCAGAACTGGATTTATTTCAAACATCGAAGAATCTGACTCAACATAAGCCTGATACAATGAAGTCACAAACTTCACCATTTCTTTATTTGCAGTACCAGAAAGCCCTAATTTATCGGCGATTTTACGAGCTTGAAAAGCCTGTAAACCAACACGCGGGTCAATCCACTCTTTGAATATTTTCTCAGGAGTATGATCAGCAACTTCTTCGATATCCATTCCACCTTCAGTCGAGGCCATGATTACATTGCAGCCTTTTGCTCTATCAAGCAAAATTCCCATATAATATTCTTTTGGCTCGCTCTCACCAGGATAATAAGCATCTTCAGCAACCAAAATCTTGTTTACTCTCTTGCCTTCTGCACCAGTTTGGATAGTTACTAATACATTTCCAAGCAAATTTGTTGAGATTCTTGTTACATCATCAGCAGATTTTGCTAATTGCACACCTCTTTGCTCAGTGCCTACGATACTTCCTTTACCACGTCCGCCTGCATGAATTTGAGATTTCACAACGGCAAACTTAGAGTTAGTCATTTCGGCAATTTGCTGATAGGCAGCTACTGCCTGCTCAGGTGTTTCGGCTACGATACCACGCTGGATTCGTACACCATAACGGCTTAGTATTTCTTTACCTTGATACTCGTGAACGTTCATGTAAAGTAGGATTTTTTTTAGTTTTAAATTTTTTGCTAAATTAGTGAACAATTATGAATTATCAATTATCAATTATCAATTTATTGCTAATTTGCTGTAAGATTAAAATTTACGAAAAATTATATGCAAAAAAGGCTTATTTTTAAGCAAAATTTTATCATTTAGATTTATAACAAATTTAATAACAGCGATTCTTACAAGTAGTGATTGAAAATCCTAATTTATGAAAAAACCAAACATATTACTTCTGGCTTTAATATTTCTGTTACTCCATGTTACCAAAGTTTTTGCACAAGTAAATAAGTATAAGCATTATTACACTAAAAAGGAAGTTGGGTCTTATTTCGTCAGTGAAAGTGATTTTTACTGGGAAAACACGATTGGAATTTTTAAGAAAAACCTGAAAACGCAAAAAAATGAGCTAATCAAACAGAATTTTTCTAGGCATTCACAAAGAAGTTATTTCACCGGAATGGATGAAGAAGGTAAATTATGGATACAAAACACATCAGCACCCAAATACACAATATATGATGGGGAGACCTTTCGTCCGATTGATACGTTAAAGCAACATTTAGTCATCCTTCCACTCAAAAAATTAAAACTATTTGTCATTGATAGAAATAAACAGAAATGGATTATTGACTCATTGGGACAGCTTTTCGTTTTCAACCGAAAAGATGTAAAAATATTCAAAAACACAGGAATAAATAAAATTGAGAATATTTCGAGTGTTAGTATTGACTTCAAACAAAATTTATGGTTATCAACTTACAAAGAAATCTATAAATTTGATTTAAAATTCAGCACATTAACCAAAATTGATACAGATGGTCTTTTCAAGGAACTTGGGAGTCGAATTTCAATAATTTCCCATGGAATTGACCAGAACGACAATATATGGGTAGGTATCATTCCAAAAAGTGCAATTGGATTTTATGATAGCAAAACCGCTAAATGGAGTAAAATACGGTTTGACGATAACCCTAATTTTGCGGGTGTAAATGAAATCGTAATAGACAAAAATGATACTAAATGGTTTGCTAGTTCCAACGGTATTTTACAATACAATAATAAAGATTGGACGTTTTTTTACAATGACGAAACCTCTAATATGGCATCTCAAATTAAGTTGGATGAAGCCAATAATGCTTATGTGAGCTATACTTTGGGAAGTGTTTATAAATTTGAAAACAACACCTTTAAAAGCGTTATCCCATCAGACAATCCACTCGAAAGCAATACTATTTCAAATTTTTTCTGCAATAATGATACCCTTTGGATTAATGCTTCTAAAGGATTACACAAATTCAATGGAAAAGATTGGGTAAGCTATGATTTGGAAAAAATAGGAAATTTCAATTACAAATATGTTCATGATTTTTCGAGCTCAAATGATGGAACTCGGTGGTTTGGAACATCCACGGGTTTATTAAAATTAAAAAACAACAATTGGGAAGTTTTTGATAGAAATAACAACGGTCTCAACAACGACGAAATAAATTCATTTATATTTGATAATGATAAAAACTTGTGGATTGGAACCAGAGAAGGACTTTTTAGGTATAATCGAAGTTTCATACCAGAGAGGTTTCAACTAAATCCAAATCAGAGGCACGATGAATATATCAATTTTGTCAAAAAAGATAAGGAAGGTTTTATTTGGGCAGGAAAAGGCGAATATTCATCATTAGTCTATAAATACGATGCGTTAAATGGTAAATTTGAATTCCAGAATCAAACAGTAATTCAATCACAAAACGATATAAAAAACAACCTTTTCTTTCTAACAAATAAAAATATTTTAACAACCTCAAATGGTGTTATTTGTATTCCTGACTATAAGCTTCCAACTTTTAAAAATACCAGTTTTTATAAAATGTACTTTGATAATAATACGTTATGGATTTTACTTGGAAATGGAAATATCATAAAGTCAACAAGTGAAAAATTTGAAGTATTAAAAAATCCAATAATTGACAATTTTAAAGAAGGCATAACTTGCTTCTGTGTCTGTAATTCATATATATATGTTGGGTCACAGAATGGACTTTTTGAAATAAACAAAACAAATTTGGAGAAAATCACCTTATTCACCAATTGGTAAAATAAAATATATGCTAACAGCTAAGAACATTAAGAAAAACTACGGAAACTTACAAGTTTTAAAAGGAATAGATTTAGAGATAAATCAAGGAGAAGTAATCTCGATTGTGGGAGCATCTGGAGCAGGAAAAACTACACTTTTACAAATTTTAGGCACGCTTGATAAGGCAGATTCTGGCGAGGTTCTACTCAATGGAATTAATTATAGTGCCTTAAAAGACAAAGAACTGGCCAAGTTTAGAAACGAAAAAATTAGTTTTATTTTTCAGTTTCATAATCTTATGCCCGAATTTACTGCCATCGAAAATGTATGTTTACCAGCTTGGATTGGTGGAAAAGATAATGCAGATACAACTAAAAGAGCAGAAGATTTGCTTCAATTGCTGGGACTGAAAGATAGAGCTAAACATTTTCCATCGGAGCTTTCGGGGGGCGAACAACAGCGTGTAGCGGTTGCGAGGGCATTAATCAACTCTCCAGCGGTGGTTTTTGCCGATGAACCAAGTGGAAATCTCGACTCAAAAAATGCGGAAGAATTACATCAATTGTTTTTTGAACTAAGAAAACAATTCAATCAGACATTTGTTATTATTACTCATAACGAACATTTGGCAAATATGGCCGACCGAAAATTGGTTATGCAAGATGGAATTATATTAGTGTAGAGTTTAGAATGAAGAATGTATCACTTCATTCTAAACTCTACATTCATCACTCTACATTAAATAAAAAATGTCAGAATCACTAAAAACTAAAAAACAAACACTTTATCTTGTTTTGTGCGGGATTTTCTTGACCAATGCCGTCGTGGCGGAGGTGATTGGTGCTAAAATCTTTTCGGTTGAAGCCACTCTTGGCATTGACCCATTGCAAATACCGCTTTTTGGGCAAAAATTTAATTTTAATATGTCGGCTGGGGTTCTGAACTGGCCATTTGTTTTTATTACCTCTGATATTATTAATGAGTATTTTGGGAAAAGTGGTGTAAAGAAAATTTCTTATTTAACAGCCATTTTGATAGCTTATGCTTTTATCATTATCTATATTTCTACGATTGTTTCACCCGCTGATTTTTGGGTAAATCATAACAATAAAGATAAAGCAGGAAATTTCTTGAATATCAATGATGCGTATGGTATCATTTTCCGACAAGGACTTGGAATTATCTTGGGGTCAATTACGGCCTTTTTGGTTGGACAAATCTTAGACGCTACCGTTTTTCATTGGCTTAGAAAATATACCAACAATAAAATGATTTGGCTGAGAGCTACAGGTTCTACATTAGTTTCTCAACTAATTGATAGTTTTGTTGTGGTTTTTATAGCATTTTATGTTTTTGGCAATTGGACTATTACAGAAGTACTTACTACTGGTACAAATAATTATATTTATAAATTTGCAGTGGCAATTTTACTTACACCATTAATCTATTTGGCTCATAATATTATTGACAAATATTTAGGAAAAGAACACGCTTATCAGATTTTGGATGAAGGGACTTTTACTCAAATGTAAGATACGCGATTCATAAAAAAAGTGCCATCACAAGATGCACTTTTTTTATGAATTTTAAATAGGATTCTCTATTTTACCAACTTGACAATTGCCTGCACAACTAGCACAACCAGAAGATTTTGGGGAAAATTGTTTTCGTACAGTATTCACTAAATAAGCTACCGCCCCCAAGAAAACAAGTCCAATAAATATATTTTCTATCATTTTAATGCCTGAATAATGTGTTGAAAATGATGCTCCGAATGCCAAGCATACATGGCAATGACTTCCTGAATTTCAAACGTTTTCTTGTAGCCTGCATGGTAATAAGTTTGCTTTAAACCTTCCTTATCAAGGCTTTTGAAAAGTACTACCATACGTTTGTGTAAACCTTCAATAATCTGCAAAGATGGCTTAATAGGCAAAGAATGGTCGGGTAATAATGCCCAAGCAGCTTCGTCATAACCTTTAATTGGCGGATTTTCTTCGGTCAAGGCAAAACGCACACGAGTAAACATATTGATATGGCTATCTGCAATGTGATGTACTACTTGACGAACCGTCCAACCATCGGGTCGATATGGTGTATCTAATTGAGCATCAGATAGTTTTGCAGTCAAAGCCTTTAATCTTTGGGGTAATTCCTCTAAAACTTTAATATGCATACGAGTATCAGACTTTGAATATTTCTTTCCATATTCAAAATCACCAATTGGGTATTTTAGCAACACGAAGCCCGATTTCTCTAAATCCATAAACTTGAAAATTTTTAATTCAAAAATATCAATTTGCTAATCACAATTATTAATTGACTATTTTATCCAATAACGTTGAATTTCGGCCAATAGTTCGGCATGTACGGCTGAACCAACAACGACATCACCACCAAAAAGATGGTTATCTCCACCTAAAAAATCGGTGGCAAAACCACCCGCTTCAGTTACGAGTAAAATTCCTGCGGCCATATCCCACGAATTTAGGTTGTATTCATAAAAACCATCAAAATATCCACAAGCTGTATAAGCCAAATCAATTGCTGCTGAACCCATTCGGCGTAAACCGTGCGTTTTTTGCATTAATGATTCCAAAATAAGCAAGTATTTATCTTGATTTTCAAATTTATAATACGGAAATCCAGTAGCGAGTAGGCTTTCCCCCAAATGTTTAATTGGCGAAACTTGTATTTTTTCACCATTTTTAAATGCACCACCACCTTTAATCGCCGAAAATGTTTCTTTTGTACAAACATTATATACCACTCCCACTAAAACCTCTTTTCCACGAGCCAAGGCCAAACTTACAGAATAATTGGGTAAACCATGAATAAAATTGGCTGTTCCATCGAGTGGATCTATAATCCAATTTAAACCTTCAAGGTCTGAGGAGTCAGCTGTGCCTTCTTCTGTTATGAAACCTGCTGTTGGTAAAATCTCACGCAGACGGCTGACGATTAACTTTTCAGTTTCTTTGTCAACATAAGATACTACGTTGTTTACATCTTTATACTCAACCGAATTTCGATTAAATTTAGCTGATTCTTGGGCAATAAATGCCCCAGCTTCTTGAGCCACTTCTACTGTTTGTTGGCAAATTTCTTGTAAATTCATATTTGTGAAGCGAGATATTAGACAAGGGACAATAGATGTCATTGTCTAATATCTCTTGTCAAAATTTTTAAAGTCCTTGAATATTTTTTCCTTTTGGATACTTTACGCTGTATTTCAATAAAACTTCTTTGTTTTCGAGCGGTTGGAGTGTTAGTTTCCAAGTTAGTTTTCCAGTTTCACGATTGAAATCTGCTCCGATGGCATCTTCGAGTTCAACTTCAATACGGCTATCTTGAGAAATTGGCACTTGATCTTCCATCACGATAGAAATTGGTTCATTCTTCGTGTTTCTAAGCGTAATTCTATAACCAAACGACTCACGGATATTTGAACCGACATTCTTTCTTGATTTAAACTCTTCAATTGTTTCACGCTTTGAAATAATCTTTTTGTCTCTTCCCATCGAAATCAATAGCGAATCTTTGGCTTCGCCTCCTACAATATCGGTTGTGCCTACAAATGTTCCTTCAAAATACACATTGGCTGTTCCTGGCAACAAATTATATTTTTCCCAATCAGTAATAATCGCAGTCAAGAAAGCATCTTTATCAAATTTCGGAACTGTGTAATATTTAAAAGTAGAGCGTAATGAATGATTTTGAATATCAACCATTTCAGCATTTCCACCGGATGGAATATTGTAAGGAATTGAAATATCAAAGTTTACAGCTAAAGTTGATTGGACGGTGTTTACAATTGAAGCAGAAGTTGCAACATCTGCCATTGCAGGTGCGGCTTCCATAGCCATCGCCTGTGGAGCTTCAAATTTCATCATACGTACATTTTTTGTCTGAACAACCACTGGCTCATAAATACTTACATTCTGAGTATATAATTCAGGTTTTGTGCCACCTTCAGATGGATTTGCCGTTGAGAGCGTTAGTTTTACATTTTTCCAGTCAATACCTGTACTTTGATAAACATTGGCACGGTAAGCCAAATCAATGTTACTTTTTACATCTTTTGCACGAATATCATAAACTGGCGACCAACCTGCATTGTTAGCGATATAAGTTAAATTTAATTCAACTGCCGAATAAGATTTTGCTTGCAATGTCAATTCAATTTCGCCAGCTGGTTGATTGAGGTTTGTCCCTTGAGAATCAAGCTGTTGCTGAAAACGATTGATTTTATCTTGTAAATCTTTCGATTGACGAACCAATTGCATTTGTCGAGTACCAATTTCTGTAAGCTTTGTTCTAAAAAAATCCAACATTTCTTTCAAATCTTCAGGAGTTGCTCCGTCTTTTTCATTTTTTATATTTGAATTTGCCATGAGCATATTTCGCTCATTATCAGCTACTTTCACCAAAACATCAATAACTTCAAACTCAGTTTTAGCCATTTTCAGTGAATCTTCTAAAACACTACGTTTTTTATTACCCAAATAATTTTGTTTAAATTTTACACCCATAATCAGGACATCGCCTTTACCACCAATCTGAATACTATTTGGATCTGTGGTAGTAGCTACATTGCCAATAATCATTTTAGTAGTTCCTGCTTGAACAGTCATTTTTACATGGGCTTCAATTTGAGCACGATTCAAGAAAACTGTAATATGTTGATTTTCTGCCTCCACTTTTACTTGTCCTTGCGAAAAAATCGGAAAATGAAAGCCAAAAAGTAATGCTCCAAGCCCAAGAGTGGAATTAAGAATAGTTGTTTTAGAAAAAAATAAAGTTAGCATCGATTGCAAATAAATTTTCATAATAAGAATATTTTTGTTTTTGTAAAAACGTCAGCAAAACGGTTAATTATATGAATAGGTTGTAAATAATCACAAACGAAAGACAATTTTAAGAAAAATTCTTTGCTTTAGCTGTAAAACATTTATTATTTTGCTTGAAATTATTTAAGGGTGGTTTTATTAGTAGTTCTACAAAACAGAATTTTTATGCTCCACATTATTTAGCGAATAGAATGTTCGCACCACAGTATATGATTAAAGAAAAAAATCTTCGACGTTTTACAGAAAATATCTTTTTGAGTATTGGTTGCCCTAAAAAAGATGCGAAACTTGCAGCCGATGTACTAATTTCAGCCGATTTAAGAGGCATTGATTCTCACGGAACTGCTCGATTGGTTGGTTATGTTCGTTTATACGATAATGGTCGTCTGAATCCAAATCCCGAAATTAAAATCATACATGAATCACCTTCTACGGCTGTAATTGATGGCGATAAAGGTTTAGGGCTGGTTGTTGCTCCTTTTGCTATGAAGGTGGCCATAAAAAAAGCAAAACGCTACGGTTCTGGCTGGATTTCAGTACAAAACTCTAATCATTTCGGAATTGCTGGTTATCATTCAATGTTGGCTTTGCATCACGACATGATTGGTTGGGCAATGACCAATGCTGCACCATTAGTAGTTCCGACATTTGCGGTTGAAAAAATGCTTGGTACAAATCCGATAGCGGTATCTGTTCCTGCTGGCAATCAACCACCTTTTGTAGCAGATTTTGCCTCAACTGCCGTTGCTTATGGCAAAATGGAGATATTGCAACGAAAAGGTTTATCAGCTCCAATTGGTTGGGTACAAGATGCCAAAGGGAATCCAACTGATGATGCCAATGCAGTAAAAAATGGTGGTGGTTTGCTCCCACTCGGTGGCGACCGTGAGCATGGTAGCCACAAAGGTTATGGTTTAGGTGCAATTGTAGATATTTTTTCAGGTGTTCTTTCGGGAGCAAATTTTGGCCCGTGGGTTCCTCCTTTTGCCACTGCTGGATTTCATGGAGTAGCTGCCGAACAAGTAGGAAAAGGAACGGGACATTTTTTAGGAGCTATGAGAATTGATGGTTTTCGCCCAAAAGAAGAATTTAAGGCAAGCATGGATACTTGGATTGAACGCTTCCGAAGTGCCAAACACATTGAAAATCAATCAGTTATTATTCCTGGTGACCCAGAGCGTGAACTTGAAAAAGAACGTTTAGCAAATGGAATTCCGCTTAATGAAAAAGTTATAGAAGATTTGAAAGGACTTGGTGAAAGATTTGGGGTAAAATTTTAACGTCTAGGAACGTCCAAATTGGACGTTCCTACAAATTTATTATCTTGTTTGACTGTGGGTGATGATATTTCTTTCCAAATAATCACATTCGCCAACCTTACCATTTTTCATAGCCTTCCACTGGCTTGAATTTAGATTTTGGCTCGTAATAATTCCAAAGTAAGGCACTTACTTTTCTTAACAATTCAAATCCTTCGTTTTCTCGTGTCCAAGATTCGTCAGTTTGTTTTTTCGTAATTAGACAATAAACGTATTCACCGTGCGGTGCGTGTACTAAAACTACTTCCGAACGTGAACGATTAACCGCTCCGTTTTTACTACCATATTTAATATTTTCGGGCAATTGCGATAAACCTTCACCATCCCAAAATTGACGACCAAGATTTCTGTACATTCTATCAGAAGCATCAGGAGTAAAAACCTTTCTTTGACGAATCATCGTAAGCAATTCAGCCATTTCTCTTGGCGTTGTTTGTCCCCAACCATATTCAGTTCGATTTGCCTCTCGGCCTAAAGTCCGAGAATTTACACGGGTACTTTTTAGGCCTAAGGAATCCATGATTGAATTTATTCGTATTCCACCACCCGCAAGTGCTTGCAACCAAAGACTACCAGTATTATCGCTTACGGTACACATCAACATCATGACCTCATTAAGTGGTAATTTAGCTCCATCTTTTAGCGAGCCAACGATACCATCATCATAATCAAGTGAATCTTTGTAGACTATTTCTTGGTCGTATTTTAACTGACCTTTTAATATTTTATCGACGGTTCCAACCATAATTGGAATTTTAATCATGCTCGCAGTCGGAAAAATGGAATCTGCGTTGATTGCCACAAATTTATTGGTTTTCAGGTTTTTTACATAAACCCCAACAACCCCTCGAAATCTATCAATGGTTTCTTGAAGTTTGCCTTCTAAAATTTTATCTTCTTTAGAAGTTTGGGCAAATACCGTTATGTTTAGGCAGAACACTAATAGAATAGAGAGTTTCTTTTTCACGATTTTTAAGGGTTTATGATGAAGTTAACAAAAATAAAAGTTAATCGCTTAAAAGCAAAAAAGCCATGCAAATCTGCATGGCTTTTAGTTGATAAAAATTTATTTCTGAAGTGTAATTTTTTAAAATTATCTTGGACGACCACCACCAGCCGGTTGTTGGGTAGCTGCACCATCACCTTCACCCGCTTTAGCATCATCATTACTAACTTTTTTCTTGCTACGGAACATATTTCCGCCGTTAAAGTCCATTTTACCAAACATATAATTGATTGAAAAACGAGCTCCACGGTTGTAAATATTACGTACTGATACACTTTTATAAGTTGGGTCACCTGATTCGCTTGATATTTTAAGTGATTTCGTGAAAGGGTTATCAAGTCCTAAAGTAAAACTACCTTTTTTTTTTTTTTTTTCTTTCTTCAATCCCAAATTATAATAACGGAAAGAACCTTGATAACCTTGCAATTGAATTTGACGACTACCCATAAAACCAAAGGCTTGGGCTCCCCAACCATTTGTAAAATTATAAGAAGCATTGAAGTTTACGCTAGCATTCCATCCTTCGTTCGATATTGCTACAACTGTACTTTTGTAAGTTTTGTCAGCTTGCAATACTGGAATTACAATTGAGCCATTCAACAAATTGTTTGTAATATTTGTTCCACCGCCAATTCTCAAACTCTTCGTCGGCTGTAAGTTAATAAAGACACTTCCACCATAAAAGTTTGTTTTACCAATATTATCGAATGTAGAAGTCGTAATACCTTGTTCGTTTACTGACCTTACACTTGTAATATTATTATCAGTAAATCTTCTAAACACAGACACATTGACCGAATTGGCTTTAAAGTAAGTACTGTAATTTAATTCAAAACTGTGACTTAATTCTGGTTTTAATAATGGGTTACCGTAAGAAATATTCAATGGGTCAGAGTAATTGACAAATGGATTCAAGAATTCAAGAGATGGACGTTGAATACGTTGCGTATAACTTGTTCTAAACTTATGATTTTTCGGAAAATCTTTTGAAATCGACAAACTTGGAATAAAATTCTCGTAAGAAGGAATTGTGATTTTACTATCAGAAGTTTGAAACTTAGCTGTAATTTGCGTATTTTCATAACGTACTCCAGCTTTTATTCCCCATTTTTTAGGCAAGGAAATTGTGAAAGTTGAATAAGCTGATGCTACGTCTTGATTATAACTAAAGTTATTTGTTCTATTCGCTTGAATGACAAATTGACCAGTTTGACTATTATAATTGAAAAAGTCAAAATTACTTGTTACATCGCGATTAATGTATTTAGCACCAACCTCAAAAATATTTTTCTTAAATGGATAAGTATAATCTAATTGCAATGTAGTTTCACCATTTATACCATCGTTATTGCTTTTATTAAATGGCAAACCCAAACGATCATTAGTAAAATCAGTTACTCTTACGTTACGACCATGTTGAGCTAATAATGCCAATTCATGTCCCTGCTCCTTAAATGTTTTGGTATAATTGAAATCAACATCAATACTTTTATTGCCACGGATATTCTTAGAATCCTGCGTGAATTGCTGTAATATTGTCCCAGTCGTGTTTTGCAACAAACTAGTTTGAAGGCCACTTGTATTAAAATTCCCAACGCCATATCTTGCACTCAAACTCATTGAGTTTTTAGGATTGATGTCATAATCAATCGACAATTGTGAGTTTGCAAACAAACGTCTTACATCATTTTTATCTGTTTGTTTAAATTTAGTTTCAATTCCTCTAACAGATGAAGTACGCTCAGATGAGCCATCGCCTGGTGTATTGTATGAGCTATTTCCACCAAAATTCAATGCCGTTCCAATTTTCTTTTTTCGTAAATTTACATTACCAAAAGCATTTGCACCACGAACACCCGCACCAGCATTGACAAAACCTGTTAAGCCTTGAAGATTATTTTTCTTAGTAATGATATTAATTATACCAGCAGTACCTTCAGCATCATATTTAGCTGATGGTGAAGTAATTACTTCTACTTGCTTAATCATATCGGCAGGAATTTGCTTAATAGCATCGGCTACATTACTTGCCAAAATACTCGAAGGTTTGTTATTAATCAAAACCTTGATATTTCCACTTCCTCGCATTTGCACGTTTCCGTCCATATCAACTGTTAGCATCGGAACTTTACGCAGAACATCTTCGGCAGTTCCGCCCTTGCTAGTAATATCTTTGTCCGCATTATACACTAAGCGGTCAACTTTATCTTCAATTAGTGAGGCTTGACCCGTTACAGTTACCTCTCCTAAAACTTTTGTGTCTGTTGACATCATCAAATTACCAACATTAACTTCTTCTTTATTGGCCTTGATTTCTACTTTCGAAACAACAGTATTTTTGTAGCCTATAAATGAACCCACTACTTTATACGTGCCTTTTGCTAGGTTTTTGACGGTAAAAGAGCCGTTCATATCAGTCATGGCACCATCAACTACTTTATTATTTTTATCATAAACAGCTACTGACGCAAACTCTACAGCTTTATTGGTCGTAGAATCAATAAGTTTTCCAGAAATTTTTGCCGAACCTCTCGGAATTTCTTCTTGTGGGATTTGTTGCTGCTGTTGATTCATTCCTGGGAAGCCACCGCCACCCATACGCATTCCTCCACCGCCACCACCGCCAAATTGAGCGAATGTCAAACTAACAGTTCCTAAAAGTAATAGTAATAAAAAATTCAGTTTTTTCATATTGTTTTTTTGATAGATAATCATGTCTGCGGTGAAGTTTATAAACCGCGAAAATCTTGAATAAGTGCAAAATTAAAGCTTATTTACCCTTATAAAACTAAATTTAGTACTAAATGATTTGTATAATTTACAAGCGGCTGAAATAAATAGACGAAAGGCATCTAATAATCGACATGCAAAGAAGTAAAATATTAAGGGTAGCAAGAAAATAGCAAGAATTAAACACAAAAAATATAACATTCCCCATCTTGAGTTATTTCTCAATCTGGTATTTTCTTCGAGTAGGGTTAATCAAAAATTTCTTTTGTGCAGTAAAACTATCGGCGTGCATTTGAAAAAAAAGGTGCTTCCATTCATCAAATCTTTGTGGTTCTGAATCTTTAAATTTATCAGCATCTATTTTCTTGGCAAGGAGATATTCGTCAAAAGTCATTCTTTTTCGATTATGGAAAAGTTTATTTGCAAAACTATTGACTATTTCTCAATTTTATAACAAATATTTTACTTTTTTCAATTTGTCAACTATCCAAAATGTTCGAAAAAAATCTATTATACTTCCTTTTTTTGATTGGAATTATCAGTTGCCAAAATAAAGCCGTGGTTTTTGAAGATTCGAAATTAAAAGGTGTTTGCTTTGTTGCACCTCCAAAAGAAATCGAAGCATCAGAATTTGAAAATATAAAGCGTGTAAACGCCGAATGGGTTGCTCTGACGCCATATGGTTTTACCCGTGATGGGAGTCCTGAATTTAAGTATAACAAGTCTTCGGATGGACATTGGTGGGGAGAATCACCAAAAGGTGTGAGTGAATGTGCAAAAATGGCTCATCAAAAAGGCTTAAAAGTAATGCTCAAGCCTCATGCATGGGTACAATCCAACTCAGGAAGTACATTTACAGGTGATTTAGATTTTAAAACTGAAGCCAACTGGCAAACATTTGAAAAATATTTCGGCGAATATCTATTGGATTTTGCAAAAGTGGCAGACTCTTCAAAAATTGAAGTCTATTGTATTGCTACCGAGTTTGAAAATTTTGTAGAGAAACGCCCCGAGTTTTGGTACAAAATAATAAAAGAAATCAGAAGCGTATATAAAGGAAAACTAACTTATGCCGAAAACTGGGATAGCTACGAAAAAGTACCATTTTGGAATGAACTCGATTTTGTTGGCGTAGATGGCTATTTTCCATTAGCCGAAGAAAAATCTCCTTCTTTAGAAAACATCAAAAAAGGCTGGGAAAACCACCGAAATAAATTGGAGAAATTTAGTAGAAAATTACAAAAACCTATACTCTTCACAGAAATAGGTTATCAAAGTACCGATTTTACAACTCAAAAGCCTTGGGAATCATATTCTAAACATCCCGATAATGATACTCTCCAAGCCGCAGCCTACAAAGCATTTTTTGAAGAAGTTTGGAAAGAACGTTGGTTGGCTGGTTGTTTTATTTGGAAATGGTTTCCTGAAATGAAGAGAGAAAACGATGAAAGTAAAAAATACAAATACAGAGATAAATACACACCACAGGGTAAGATTGGGGAAGATGTTTTGAAAGAATATTTTAAAAATCTATAAAAGAAATAAAACATGAAAAGTATTGTTTACTTATCAATTTTAGTCTCACTGATTGCTTGTCAATCAAAAAAAGAAACAAGTCAAAACAAAAAACAAACCGACACAGTTTCAACAGCCACAATTCTCAATACAGACAATACAAAAGAATTTTTGGCATTTGGCTTTAGCAACGAAAGTGGCAGTAAAATTTTAGTTTTTGAAGAAGGCGTAAAGCCAGAATATTTTACACAAACAATTGATAATCAAAACAATATAACGCCAATCAAATTTGAAGGCTTTCAAAAATATACTGAAAGTGGTGTAAATTTAGTTTCATCTAATTTCAAAAATTGTGCTGGTCAAGTTTTTTTAGTTTCTGATAATAAAAAGGTGCAAAACGACCTTTCAAATGTCATTTTCAATGATGCCTTTCTTAAAAACCATTCTTTTATAAGTGTCAAAACTCTAAGCCAAGCAATAAATATCGACGAAACCAACAAAAATAAGATATCAGCCGAACGTAAACGAAAAATTAAAGAAGCATGGAAAATTGCCGATTTTGACAACGAAAGTGCATACATCGTAATATTCGAACCTAAAAAAGATAGTGTTTTAGCAAGTTTGGTTATAGGTAATCAAGAATTTATTTATCGAGATTATCCAGCCAAATATGACGTTGGTTCAACCTGGCGAGTGGATGATGGCGGTGAATTCCCGAATGATGCAATCAAAATTTTGGCAGTATTTCGAAACAAAGTGGGTGAATTAGAAATAATTACGGAATGGGCTGGAGCCGAAGGTGCAAATATCGAATTTGCAAAAGCCAACAAAAATAGATTTGTAACCATAAAAGAAGCTTCAAGATATTGGGGAGCATTATAAAAACATGAAGAAAATAGTTTTATTTTTTAATTTCATTCTCAGTTTTAATGGTTTTTCGCAGCAAATTGCCACAAAAGCCATTCAACCATCAGTACTCCGAAAAATTGTATCAGATGATGCAATTGTAGACAAGGCATTGCAATTTGAGGATAAAAATGGAAAAAACTATTTGGTAGCTACAACCCTACAAAATAGGTCAGACGAATGGGCATCAAAAGCCATTTTAGTGCAACATTACATAGAAAAAAGCAATAAAAAGCTAGTTTTGATAAGACAAATCACTGATAATGAAGACCATTGCGAACTTGATAATGATTTACAATTTATGACAGAATCGCTCAGAATTACTGATTTAGACAAAAATAATTATGCAGAAATCACCTTTTTATATAAAGTTGGTTGCCGAAGCGATGTCAGTCCGATTGGATTAAAATTGATGGTAATTGAAAATGGTAACAAAGCTGGTGTCAGAGGAAAAACACAACCAAGAGGATTTGGTTTTCCAAAAGAAAAAGTTGCCGATGCCGCTTTCAAAAAACTACCAAAAGCAATTCAAGACCAAGCCAATAAACTTTGGAATAAATTTGCTCCAGAATTCTAATACGAAGCTAATTGGGGTGACGGCGGCCGACGCTCGGTCGCTTCCAATTCACTTTGCCATTTTCCTTAATTTTTGAAACAAAGGCGAACTGTAAGTTCGCTCCACGGAAAATTTTGACTAATTTTGCACTTGTTTTAAAAAATTAAGATTCAAAAATGTCATTTACTGAAGAATTACATAAACGCCGTACATTCGCCATCATTGCCCACCCCGATGCAGGAAAAACCACATTGACCGAAAAATTACTTCTTTTTGGTGGTGCGATTCAAACTGCTGGAGCTGTAAAATCAAATAAAATCAAGAAGTCAACGACATCCGATTTTATGGAAATCGAAAAACAACGTGGTATTTCGGTGGCTACATCGGTTATGACTTTTGAATATCGAGAACTTAAAATCAATATTCTGGATACTCCTGGTCACAAAGATTTTGCCGAAGATACTTATCGGACGCTTACGGCTGTAGATAGCGTAATTTTGGTGATTGACTGTGTCAAAGGAGTTGAGGAGCAAACCGAAAGATTGATGGAAGTTTGCAGAATGCGAAAAACACCTGTGATAATTTTTATCAATAAAATGGATAGAGAAGGTCAGAATCCATTTGATTTGTTGGATGAGTTGGAGAAAAAGTTGAATTTGAGAGTTCGACCTATAACATGGCCTGTCAATGGCGGTTCAAGTTTCAAAGGTGTGTATCATTTGCTAGAAAAGAAAATGAATCACTTTGCCATCAACAAAACTCGTTTGGAGGATGATATTGATGTAATTGAGTTAGAATCTGCGATTTTAGACCAAAAAGTTGGTGAAAAAGATGCTGCTCAATTGCGTGAAGACGTAGAGTTGATTGATGGAATTTATGACACTTTCGATAATGAAGCTTACCTAAACGGCGATTTAGCACCAGTGTTTTTTGGTAGTGCAGTAAGTAATTTTGGTGTAATGGAGCTATTGAATACTTTTTGTGATGTTTCGCCATTGCCAGTTCATCGAATGACCGATAAACGCATGGTTGAGCCTGATGAAAATAAATTTAGCGGTTTTGTCTTTAAAATCCACGCAAATATCGACCCACGCCACCGAGACAGAATCGCCTTTTTGCGTATTTGCAGTGGGCAGTTTGAACGTGGAAAATTCTACAAGCACGTGCGTTTGAATAAAGATATTCGTTTTGCGAGTCCATTTGCATTTTTGGCTGACCGCAAAGACGTAATTGAAGAAGGTTTCCCTGGTGATGTAATTGGTTTGTATGATACTGGCACTTTCAAAATTGGTGATACATTAACCGAAGGCGAGGAACTGCAATTTATTGGTATCCCAAGTTTTTCACCTGAGATTTTTAAAGAGGTAATCAATAAAGACCCAATGAAATCAAAGCAACTGGAAAAAGGCGTGCAACAATTGACCGATGAAGGTGTAGCTCAGTTATTTACGATTCAACCTGGCAATAGAAAGATTATTGGCACGGTTGGCGAGCTTCAATTTGAAGTAATTCAGCACCGTTTATTGAATGAATACTCTGCTAGTTGTATTTTCGAGCATCGTCCTTTCTCAAAAGCGTGTTGGATTACTTGTGAAGATAAAACAAAATTGGCAGAATTTATTCGACTAAAAAGCAATTTTATTGCCTATGACAAAGACCAAAATCCTGTATTTTTGGCCGAAACTGATTGGATTTTAAGAATGAATATTCAAAACAATGCTGATATTCAGTTTCATACTACCTCAGAGTTTAAAACTGCATTACAGTATTAGAACAAAAGCATTTATCATTTCAATGCTGGGGCGTAATGTTTACGCCCCAGCAAATATGTATTTGCCCTGTCGATTTATAACAATTTGGCACTGTGCATAAGCAATACGCACATAAATTCTATTTTAGTATTTTACTTTTATTCCGTGATAGATTTCTTGTTCTTGATAATCTTTTCTTAGCGGATATCCTTCCCAATCGGCTGGCAATAAAATCCTCCGTAAGTCAGGATGCCCCACAAAATCAATTCCTAATAAATCAAAAGCTTCTCTTTCGTGCCAATCGGCGGTTTTCCAAATTGGCGTGAGTGAATATACTTTTGGTAATGGTTCGCCTTCTTGATTTCGAGGAACTTCTACTTTCAATACAAAATTATGCTCATAAGGAATTGATGTCAATTGATAAACAACTTCCATAGTTCCGACAACTGAGCCATTATCAATACCTGTAATACAAGCTAAAAAATCAAAATATAAATTGGGATTAACGTGTAGAAACTGACAAACTTCAAGCAGACGTTCGTTCGGTACAGTTATGCTATGCTGCAGTGAAGTTGAATCTTCTTTCAAAACAATTTCTTCGCCAAACATATTGATTATCAATTCTTTAATCTCCCTATAACTCATTTCTATTTCTTAAAAAATGTTAATTTAAACAAAAATAACAGTTTTTGTTCAGAGTACGTTTAAACTATTGTCTTATTATTCACTCTAAATCCTATAAGTGTTCATTATATAAACAAATATACTACAATGAAAAAAGGAATTTTGGTTTCGTTATTAATCGCAGGAATCGGCTTTGGAACTTATGCCCAAGATGCAAAACCTGCTCGTAAAGAAAGACCTCAATATAAAAATCTAGGACCAAGACAAGGTGGAGGTTTTACTGCCGAGGAACGTGCAGAAGTTTACGCAAAACGTATGCAAAAAAATCTAAATTTGACTGATGAACAGTTCAAAAAGGTCTTAGCTATCAATATTGAGCAGGTAAAAAAGCAAGAAGAATTACGTGCCGCACACAAAGCAGAAATGATGGCTGCTCATGAAAAAATGAAAGCTCAACGATTGGATTTAAGGAAAAAATATGAATCTATCCTTACTCCTGAACAATTAAAGAAGTTTAAAGAAGAGCAGGAAAAACGCAAATCTGAAATGCAAAAAGGCAGAAAAGGAAGAAGAGGAAAGAGATAATTTTAAATTTTCAAATGATTCTCTTAGGAACGTCTGAATTGGACGTTCCTATAAAGATATAAAATCTAACAAATCAATTTTGTTGAGCCAATAAATAAAGCACTGCCATTCTTACTGCAACTCCATTTTCAACTTGGTCAAGAATAATTGAATGATGCGAATCCGCAGCATCAGATGTTAGTTCAACTCCCCTATTAATAGGGCCTGGATGCATCAAAACTATTTCTTTATTCAACTCATCAAGCATTTTTTTGTTGATTCCAAAATATAAAGAATATTCACGCAACGAAGGAAAATACTTAATTTGTTGGCGTTCGAGCTGAATACGAAGTACGTTCGCCACATCACACCATTTGAGGGCATTTTGCACATTATGCTCTACTTTTACGCCGATTTCTCTAATATATTTTGGCAAAAGCGTATTTGGACCACACACCATGACTTCTGCACCGAGTTTTTGCAAACAAAAAATATTTGATAAAGCTACTCGCGAATGAAGAATATCGCCAATGATAGCAATTTTTTTGCCAGCTAAATCACCAATTTTTTCCTGCATCGAAAAGGCATCCAATAATGCTTGCGTTGGGTGTTCGTGCGTGCCATCTCCTGCATTTACAATATTAGCCTTGATGTGTTTTGATAAATAATGCGGAGCTCCTGGGCTACTGTGTCGCATTACTACCATATCCACTTTCATCGCTAAAATGTTATTCACAGTATCAAGCAATGTTTCACCTTTTTTTACAGAACTACCTGATGCTGAGAAGTTTACAACATCAGCAGAGAGTCGTTTTTCCGCTAATTCAAAAGAAAGACGAGTACGAGTTGAGTTTTCAAAAAAAACATTAGCAATCGTTACATCACGCAGAGAAGGCACTTTTTTAATCGGTCGGTTGATAACGTCTTTAAATTCTTTAGCTGTTTCTAAAATCAAATTTATGTCGTTAGCTGTAAGGTCTTTTATTCCGAGTAGATGCTTTGTACTAATTGCTTGCATTGTGTTTTTGAAAAAGATTTTACAAAGTTAAAAAGAATTCTCACTTGTCCGCCCGTGCGGTTATGAGTTTTAGTTTATGAGTTTACTCATATATCAACTCCAAATTCAATATTCTACAGTTAACACTTTTTTAATATCCTCCCAAAAACTTGGGTAAGATTTCACAACAACATTTGGTTCTTCGATTGTTACATCCATCAACATCGCTAATGGGGCAAAGGCCATTGCCATGCGGTGGTCATCGTAAGTTGCTATTGTGACTGGTGATTGGTTACTAGTTACTGATTGATTGGGAATTACTTTGTATTTTATGTTTTTTTCAACCTCAATTAAATCACCACCAAATTTCTTAAGTTCATTTTGAAGTGCCAAAACTCGGTCAGTTTCTTTGATTTTTAGGCTTTCGATACCCGTAAAAGTTGCCTCTATTCCTTTGGCTGCACAAGTTACCGCAACTGTTTGGGCAAGGTCTGGGCAGTTAGTAAAGTCCCAATTTAGAGTTGTTTCAGCAGGTATTTTACTTAATAAAACGCCTTCATCGGTAAATATACTCTTTACACCTAAATGATTCATTATTTTCACAATGTCGCTATCACCTTGTAAGGAATTTTCTTTCAACCCAAGTAATTCAACCTGAGTACTTTCAAATGCTGAAAGTGCTACAATACTATACCAATAACTCGCTCCTGACCAGTCGGATTCTATTTTATAAACTGTTGATTGATAAGCACTTGGCGATATTTTTATCGTTTTTTCTACCCAATTAGCAGCATAACTTACACCAAAAGACCGCATTTGTTCAAGCGTCATTTTAATATACGGAATTGAGCCTAAATCGCCAGTCAAATGGATAGTTAATCCTTGTGGTAAAATTGGAGCAATCATTAACAAAGCCGAAATATATTGACTACTTACATCGCCACGAATCGTCACCTCACTTGTTTTTTGCTCAGAAAAACCTTTAATATGCAATGGCGGAAAACCATCCTTAGCAATATATTCAATGTCTGCTCCAAGCGTACGAAGTGCATCAACCAAAATTCCAATCGGACGCTCACACATTCGAGGGGTGCCAGTCATTATTTTATTTTGGTTAGTTGCCGTAAAATAGGCCGTCAAAAATCGCATCGTTGTACCTGCATCAATTACATCAGCTGTTTGGTCAGTTGATTGAAGCAACCGAATCATTGTTTGGGTATCGCGGGCAGTAGAAAGATTTAATAAATTTTCGCTACTGTCTCTGGCTAAAGCATTGATGATTAAAGCTCGATTGCTTTCAGATTTTGAAGAAGCTAAGGCTATTTTTACGTCTAATGGGCTGGTGCTTTTACGGAGGAGTATCTTATCCATTAATTTGCTTTGGTTCTTTATTTAGTCGCAAAGATACTTATTTAATGGAAAATGTAAAATTGATAACAGAGGAATGTTTCCAAAATCAAAATGATTGAAAAACTCTAAGTCGATAGTTTTCGGTGATTTTTCTACTCCTAAATTGGTTTGAAACAATAGTAAAAAGTGGCTGTGCAACAGTCAATGCAGCTGCTATTGGCCATTTATTGTTTTGAAGCGGTGAAACACCC
This sequence comes from Cytophagaceae bacterium, assembly GCA_027486845.1. GTDB lineage: Bacteria > Bacteroidota > Bacteroidia > Cytophagales > Spirosomataceae > Emticicia. The sequence goes on along the minus strand of JAIXOL010000078.1, from coordinate 69,578 downwards.
CATGCTGCCCACTCGAAAACTAAATATCCAAAAGGTGAAAGTGTTTGCCAACCAATGCCAACTTTTCTTTTCGATCTTTTATAAATACGTGTTACTTCGTTAAGTTTTATTTCTATGTACTCGTAACGGTTGGTGGTTTCATTAAGAGCAGTTACTACAAACGAAGAGTCTTTTACTTCATAAATTTCATCTTCAAACACAAAATCATCTTTGGTTTTAAATCTTAACAAATCGCCAACATAAAATCGATTTCTTTGGTTTGAACGTAAGTTTTCAATAACCAAAAACTTTTCCCTATTAAACAAAGCAAGAGCTTTGTTACGGTCTTTTTTATAAAGCAGGTCTTCCACCGAATCGGCTTTTCGTTGATGAAAATCTTGAGCAAATGAGGTTGAGTAAACCACCAAAAACAGTATCAGTGCGTAGTATTTATATTGCATTTTATTATGATTCTTTAACCGAAACACCACCCGAAACAATCAATTTCATCACTTCGGCACTTGGCATATCAAGCATTTGTACATTTTCTTTTGGAACAAGCATCAATTCTCCCGAAAAAGCATAACTATGCGGAAAATATACCGCAACCATATTACTAACGCCCAAATTCGTCAAATCATTTTGTGTGACGAACCCTATTTTATGCACACCCGCTTCTTTATTTATCAAAACTATGGCGGCTTGCGTAAATTTTCGTTTATCGCCCACAAAAGCGGAAATCAAATCTTTGAAAGCAAAATAGAAAATTCGCACTAATGGCAAATGACTTATAGCGTTTTCAATGAGATTTTGAATAGTTTGTGGCAAAAGTACCGAAAAAGTAAAGCCTGTAATTATGGTTCCGAGAATGACAATCAACGAGCCAAGTCCTGGAATAATAAGGTCACGGCTAGGATCATCTGTAGGGATGCGTATTCTGATAATATTATCTACAAAATCGAACGCACCCAAAAGAATGAAAATTGTAAAACCAATTGGTGCAACAAAAAGCAAACCTCTTATGAAATATGAAAGTAATCGACTAATTATGGTTCTTTCTTGCATTTTCAATAATTTTAAATAAATTGGCATGTTTTACAAAAATTATAACATTTTCCCACCATTAAAAGTTTTTCCAAACACAAAACAACTGTTTTTTATGAAAAAAATCATCCAACTAATTGCCTTATTTGCTGTTTCTACGCAAATTTTTGCCCAAAAACTTAATATTCCGATTCCTAATAACCCTGCGGTTAAAGTTGGAACTTTGAAAAACGGAATAAAGTATTACATCCTAAAAAATACAGAGCCCAAAAACCGTATGGAGTTACGCTTAGTCGTAAATGCTGGTTCAGTGCTGGAGACCGAAAACCAACAAGGTCTTGCACACTTTCTGGAACACATGAATTTTAATGGTACAAAAGAATTTCCGAAAAACGAACTAGTCAATTTCTTGCAAAAATCTGGTATGAAATTCGGTGCGGATTTAAATGCATCAACGAGTTTCGATGAAACTATTTATCAACTTCAAGTTCCAACCGATTCTTCAAAATTGTTTGAAAGAGCATTTCAGATTTTAGCAGATTGGTCAAACTATGCAACGCTCGACACCGTCGAAATAAATAAAGAGCGAGGAATTATTTTGGAAGAAGAACGTACACGAGGCAAAAATGCACAATCACGTATTCAACAAAAATTATTGCCTATTTTATTCAATAATTCAATTTATTCAAAACGTCTCCCGATTGGAAAAACTGATATTATCAAGACTTTTCCAGCCGAGGAAATCGTAAAATTTTATAAAGATTGGTATCGCCCAGATTTGATGGCGGTTGTTGCCGTTGGAGATTTTGATGAGGCTCAAGTTGAAAACTTAATCAAAGAAAAGTTTTCACCTATTAAATCGCCTAAAAATGCTCCAAAAAGAACCGTATATAAGATTCCAGCATCGGTAGGAACAGAAACTTACCAAATTTTAGATAAAGAAATTCCGCAATCAACTTTTCAGATGTTTGGCCGTTTGCCGAGAGAAAAAACAATTACGCAGGCTGATTATCGCACAGACATTGCCGAAAATCTTTTCAATCAAATGATTAGCACTCGCTTGCAGGATGCTTCTAAAAAACCAAACGCCGCATTCGTATTTGGAATCATGGGTTATAGTCCATTCATGGGGGGTTTGGATGTATTTCAAACAATCGTTTTGCCAAAAAATGCAGAAGGTATGGAAGCGGCAATTAAAGCAATCATGGATGAACAAGAGCGTTTAAAACGTTTTGGTTTTACGAAAGGTGAATTAGAACGGGCCAAAAAAGAATATATGGTTGGCGTTGAAAAAGGTTTTAAAGAAAAAGATAAAACCAAATCGGCAAATTTTGTAAATGGCTTTGTCCAAAATTATTTGCAAGGTTCGGCTTTCACAAATGCAGATTTCCGTTATGAATTTGCACAAAAACAACTCGAAGGCATCACTCTCGACGAAGTAAATGCGATTACAAAAAAGGTTATAAAAGAAGAAAACCGAGTAGGTTTAATTGTTGGCTCAGAAAAAGACAAAGAAAAACTTCCTAACGAAGCAAAATTAAAAGAACTACTTAGTTATAAAAATCCTGACTTAAAGCCTTTAGATGAGGAAGTTGCTCTTACGCCAATCCTTGAAAAAATTCCAGAAGGAACAAAGGTTGTTTCAGAAAAGAAAATTAACGAAATTGGTGTTACTGAATTAGTGTTTGCCAATGGTGTAAAAGTTGCTTTAAAACCAACAAACTTCAAAAATGACCAAATTATATTTTCTGCAAGTAGCAAGGGTGGTACTTCGCTATACAATGATGCCGATTATTTCTCTGCCGAACTAGCTTCAACAATCATGTCTCAAGGTGGTGTAAGTAAACTATCCGATACTCAATTAGATAAAGCATTAGCAGGCAAAGTTGCTCAAGTTTACACCTATGTGGGCGAATTGACCGAAGGTTTAGGTGGAAACACAACTCCAAAAGATTTAGAAACTGCCCTACAATTAATGTATGCCTACGTAACCCAACCTCGCCGTGATGATGAAGTTGTAAAGAATTTCTTAAAAAATGAGAAAGAATTACTGGCAAATTCAATCAAAACACTAACGCCCGAAAAGGTTTTTGGTGATACCGTAACCACGATTTTGTATCAAAATCACTTCCGACGTACACCAAACAAGCCAGAAGATATTGATAAAGTAAATATTGACCGTGCCGTTGAAATCTACAAAGAGCGTTTTGCCGATTTCAGTGATTTTACTTTTGTTTTTGTTGGTACTTTTGAAATCGAAAAAATTAAGCCATTACTCGAAAAATATATTGGAGGACTGCCTTCGACAAAACGCCAAGAAACATTCAAAGATTTGGGAATTAGTAAAGTAAAAGGCAAAGTTGAGAAAAATGTATATAAAGGCTTAGAAGATAAAGCTCGTGTAAGCTTACAGTTTAATGGTGATTTTGGTTATTCGGAAGAAGAATTGGTAAATTTAGATGCTTTGGCCGAAGTTTTAGATATTAAACTCACCGAAAAGCTCCGTGAGGAAGCAGGTGGAGTCTATACGCCAAGTATTCGTTCGTCTTACGAAAAACTCCCAAAAGCTACTTATAATCTTACAGTTTCGTTTGGTTGTTCACCAGCTAATGTTGACAAATTAGTCAAAATAACTTTGGATGAAATTGCTAAAATAAAAGCAAACGGTCCAGAAAAGGTTGATGTTGAAAAAGTAGTTGCCGAAGAAAAACGAGAGATTGAACTACAAGTAAAAGAAAATGGTTTCTGGAATTCATATTTACTGGACCAATATGCTGATGGCGAAGATTTGAACTACATCAATCGCTACCAAAGTCAGTTGATTGACAAAATTAGCATCGAAAGTGTAAAGAAAGCAGCTAATCAATTCTGTGCAGAAAACTTCGCCAAATTTGTGCTTTTGCCTGAAAAGAAATAGTTTCAAATATCAATGAACAATTATCAATTATCACACAGAGATGTTTTAAAAACAAAATTTAATACTCGAAGATTAATTGATAATTGTTCACTGATTATTGTCTAATTGAATCTACCCTATTTCAAGCATTTTAGCTTCCCACAATTCATTCTTCTGTTTTAAATCCATTTTTACGAGTTCGTAGTCGCTGTTTGTTCGCTGTAAAGCATGATTATCAGTAAAAACTGCTGGGTCGGCGAGTTTTCCTTCCAAAAGTGCCATTTGTCGCTCCAATTCAGTGATTTTTGCTTCGATTTCGGCCACCTCACGTTCCAATTTCTTGATTGTATTAGCATTCGCAATTGGCTTGTTTGTAACGGCTTCAACCTTCTTTACAGGCTGCGAAACGTTTGCTGGTGACTGGGAGTTACTTGCCGTTGATTGCTTGTTTACTTCATACCACTCCTCAAACTCGTCGTAAGTGCCTGGGTATTCTTTGATTTCGTAATCTTCGATGTACCAAATTTTATTAGCAACTTGACTTACAAAATGACGGTCGTGGGAAACTACCACATAAGTGCCTTCATATTGGTCAAGGGCTTGAATCAAAATGTTGACGGATTGCATATCCAAGTGATTGGTAGGCTCATCGAGCAACAAAAAATTGGCTTCAGAAATCAATACTTTTGCTAAAGCAACACGAGATTTTTCCCCTCCAGAAAGTACTTTTATTTTCTTGAAAACATCCTCACCATTAAACAAAAAGCAACCTAAAACCGAACGCAATTCAGTGTCTGATTTTCCTCCATCGGCGTATTTAAGTTCTTCCAAGAGCGTTTCTTCCAAGTGCAGAGATTCCATTTGATGCTGTGCAAAAAAAGAGAAATTTACATTATGTCCCAATTTTCGCTCACCATCTACATTTTCATCACCCGCAATGATTCTAAGTAAAGTTGATTTTCCTTTACCATTTGCACCAATTAAAGCGATTTTGTCACCTCTTTCGATAATTGCAGTACTATTATTTAAGATAACTTTCTCGCCATAAGCTTTATTGACATTCTCTAAAGAAAATACATTTCGGCCTGGATTTACACCAAATTTAAACTTGAAATGTACGCGTGCCGTAGCATCAATTACATCGTCAATCATATCCATTCGATTGAGAGCTTTCACTCTTGATTGAACTTGACGAGCCTTAGTCGCTTTTGCTTTGAATCGCTCAATAAAACGCTCCGTTTGACGAATCTGAGATTGCTGATTTTCATAAGCTCCCTTCTGAATTTCGCTACGAAGAGCCTTTTCTTCCACATAATAAGAGTAATTTCCTGCATAAGAAACTAATTTTGCTCCAGTAACTTCAACGGTAGTATTACAAACATTATCCAAAAACTCTCTATCGTGAGAAACCACAATTACCGAGTTTTCGTAGTTCAGAATATACTTTTCAACCCACTGAATAGAAGGCAAATCCAAGTGGTTGGTAGGCTCATCGAGTAACAATAATGCAGGTTTTTGTAAAAGTAACTTGGCTAGCATAACACGCATTCGCCAACCTCCCGAAAACTCCTTTAGCGGTTTTGATAATTCTTCAGTTTTAAAACCCAAACCCTCTAAAATCTCCTCAGCTTTCGATTGTATCGTATAACCACCCAAATGGTCGAATTCTTCTTGCAAAAGCCCCAATCTATCCACCAATTCATCTTTATAATTGACCTCCATTTCATGCAAAACCTTGTCAATTTCGAGTTGCAAATAATTTTCACGCTCGAATGCCTGCATTGCTACTTGCAAAATAGAATCTTGGGTTTGGTACGACAATAAATCTTGATTCAAGAATCCAATTGAACAGTCACCCGCCTTCGAGATATTTCCTGCATCGGCTTGATATTCTCCAACTATCAGACGCAAAAGCGTCGATTTACCCATTCCGTTTAAACCGATTAAACCAATTTTGTCCTTTGGTTTTATTTGTAAATTTGCTCCGTCGAATATCGGTCTTCCACCAAAATAAAACGATAAATTACTGATTGTAAGCACTTTGTATGATTAATTGTTAATTATAAATTTGAATTTAGCATGATTTTTTAAATTATGCTAACTTTGACTTTAAGTACGATTTTAAATCGAAACTGTTTGACATAGCGATTTCGGATAAATTGCACTATACTCTAATCAATAAACCTCTTCAAAATCGGCCCATAGCTATCCACTCTCCTATCTCGTAAAAAAGGCCAAGTAGTGCGGTATTTTTCGGTTAAATCTAAGTCAATTTCCTGCACGTGGGTTTCTTCGCTATCATGCGAAGCCAAATAAAGCAAACTTCCGAAAGGATTTGCAACGAAACTTCCGCCCCAAAACTGTTGGTCTGCTTCACGTCCTACTCTGTTTACCGAAACTACGTGCAAGCCATTTGCCACTGCATGACTTCGTTGAATAGTCTGCCAAGCATTGTACTGCTCTTTGTTCATAGTTTCGTCTGTCTCGTTCGTGTCCCAACCAATAGCCGTTGGATAAAACAAAATCTCTGCACCCATCAAAGCAGTGATTCGTGCTGCTTCGGGATACCACTGGTCCCAGCAAATCAAAACGCCCAATTTTCCGTATTTTGTTTCAAAAATTTTATAACCTAAATCATCAGCCGAGGCATCACCAGGAGTAAAATAAAATTTTTCGTAATATCCTGGATCGTCTGGAATATGCATTTTGCGGTATTTCCCCAAATATTTCCCATCCGAGTCAAGTACGGCAGTTGTATTGTGGTAAAGTCCAGCTGCACGTTTTTCAAATAAGGAAGCAATGATTACCACATTACATTCTTTGGCAACTGACGATAATAAATCTGTCGTTGGGCCAGGAATGGCTTCTGCTAAATTAAAATTAGCATGGTCTTCTACATCACAAAAATAAAGTGAGGTAAACAACTCTTGCAAACAAACTATATTTGCTCCTTTTTCGGCAGCCTCTCTTATTCCTTTGGTTGCTTTTTGGGTATTTTCGGCCACATCAGCCGAGCAAGACATCTGTACTAATCCGATATTTACTCTACGCATGTTTCTCCATTTTTTCGCAAAGATACTTTCTTTAATTAAGAATTAAGAATGTAGAATTGAGTATTTTTCTCAAAAAAGCATTTTAGGGATAAGCATAAAAAATAGCTATCTTTGTGAATTATTTTCATTTTATTATTGAATAAACAAGATTTTTGATTGATTATGGTTTAAAATCATATAAAAACCACCATTCTTAATTCTTAATTCTACATTCTTAATTGTGCTTTAGCACCAATCTATGTCATTTGAATCATTAAATTTAATTGAGCCAATCAAGCTAGCACTTGCTGCCCAAGGTTACACAACTCCAACACCCATTCAACAACAAGCAATACCAATAGTTTTAGCAGGAAAAGACTTACTAGGCGTAGCCCAAACTGGTACTGGAAAAACAGCCGCTTTTTCCATTCCAATCATACAGAAACTTTATCAAAACAGAGATATAAACCGTAAAGGTCGTAGAAAAATAAAGGCATTAATCGTAACTCCAACTCGTGAACTAGCCATTCAAATTGATGAAAGTATTGCTGCTTACGGAGCAAATACAGACCTCCGCCATACAGTAATTTTTGGTGGTGTAAAACAAGGACGTCAAACTGATGAATTGCATAATGGTGTTGATATTTTAGTGGCAACTCCGGGTCGCTTGCTTGACTTAATCACGCAAGGCTTTATCACACTAAACGCCATAGAAATTTTTGTTTTGGACGAAGCCGACCGTATGCTTGATATGGGATTTGTGCATGATGTGAAGCGTTTGATAACGCTTTTGCCTAAGCAACGACAATCCTTGTTTTTTTCGGCGACAATGCCCGACGAAATTGTAAAATTAGCTTCAACTATTTTGCATAATCCATCATCGGTGAGTGTTACGCCCGTTTCTTCAACGGCTGATACAATTAACCAATTTTTGTATTATGTTGATAAAAAAGACAAGAATGCTTTACTTTTAGACATTCTAAAAGACCAAAAGATTGAAACAGCATTGGTTTTTACACGTACAAAACACGGTGCTGATAAGGTTGTAAAAGTCCTTTTGGCCAAAGGAATTAAAGCCGAAGCTATTCACGGAAACAAGGCTCAAAATGCTCGTCAGCGTGCTTTGACTAACTTTAAATCAAAAGAAACCAGAGTTTTAGTGGCGACAGATATCGCTGCTCGTGGCATTGATGTTGACGATTTGGCTTATGTAATCAACTTCGAAATGCCGAATATTCCCGAAACTTATGTTCACCGAATCGGACGAACGGGTCGTGCTGGAGCAAACGGTACAGCATTATCGTTTTGTGAAGATGAAGAATTAACTTATTTGAAAGATATTCAACGCTTAATTGGAAAGAAAATACCTGTCATCAACGAACATCCTTATGCCATTCAGCCTGATTATAGTGTTGGGCCTCCAGTAGTACAAAAGCCACAAGGGCGAGGAGGTTCAAGACCGAACAATTCTTCGCAAAGACCAAACACAAATACCAGAACTGCACCAAAACCTAATAACGGAGGGAGTGTTGCACAAGGCAGTGGCAAACCAAAAAAGAAATGGTTTGGAAATAATGGAGGAAAAGCATAATTTTTTTATATATACGAGCCTACACTTCATCCTTAAGCTCGTATGAAAAAAATATCCTTTATTTAGCTTTTGTAATGATTGTTTTTTCTTGTAAATCAGAAACAAATCAAGAAACAATGCTACCGGAAACACTTGGAAATACAATTTGGGTAAATGCCAAATACATAGAAACACTCGAACGAACAAAATCACCGCTACAAGCAAAGCCTTTTGCCGATACAGTAATGATAAACTTCGATGCCAAAGCTGATACTGCAAGTATCGTTTGGAATTTCCATGAAGGTTCGTCGTATACAATAAAAAAAGGAGAGAAAATTTTATTTTTTAATGCTTATGAAGCAAAATCAAAACCAGAGTTTGAAGCAACTTTAACAAATGAAGTTTTGAAAATCGGAAATAGTTTATTCAACAAAGTTGATACCACAGGTTTTATTGAGAAGAAATACTGGATAGGAAAATATTCAACTTCAAAAGGCAACATCGAACTAAAATACGATGGTAAAATTTCTGGAATAGATTCACTTTCAACATATTACGTTTGGAACGATTATATAACTACCCAAACCGATATTGATTTGATAGATTTTTACGCAAAATCCAATAAATCAACCACTTACGGTTATAAGTTTACAAGAAATGAAATTATTTTCTACGAATTTTTTTGGAGTGAAGAAGGGCTTATTGGGAAAGTTGGGAAGGAGATTTTTAGATGGAAAAAAATATAAGTATAAAGGAAGCCTTCGATTAAAACGAAGGCTTCCTTTTTTTTAAAACGAACTCAATTTCTTTCTGATTCGCCACCAAACAAAGAAAGCTCGAACACAAAGCATCAACACTACAGGAATTAACGCATAATTAATTTCTTGTGGAAAAAAATTCCAAGCCGCTAAAAAGAATATCAAAATGATTCCATAAGCCAAAAAATGCTTTGAAAGCCAAGCTCTTTTGGGCGGCGTACCGCCGGGCGTCGTACCGCTTTTCTCATTTTTGAGTAATAAAGCCGTTGGAAATAAAAGTGGATATGTCCAAATAATATTTAGATTATATTCGGTTACGCCATGGTCAGTAAAAAACCAAAGTAAGAAAATAAACCAACCAAAAATACCTGCTATTGTAAAAAGTATTTTATCGAAAAGGAAACTCTTACTTTCACTTTTAAACTGAAAGGCTGTAAAGATTAATACCAACAAAAACAATGTCCAAAACAAAATATTAGGCGTAATTAGCTCTTTTCCCTTATCGGCAACTGCCAACATATCTCGGTTGATAAGTTGTTTTGATAAAACCAATGACTGCCATTTTCCATCACGGTTTATTTTTGCGGCATCAAAGCCATCCATCAAATTATCGGGCAAAAACATAGCTCCATTTGCACCAGTAATTTCATCTGAAGGTTTGCCGATGGCTAAATCCATTCCAAAATCTGCCCAAAGCTTTTCATTTTTACGAGCATATAAATCAATCCATTGGCGATATGAGCTATCGGCATGCAAAGTTTTGCTTAGCTGCAAACTATCTTTGCATACTCTCCTCAATACATCTCTTAAGCGAGTAGAACAATTATCATAAAAGAACTTATAAGCATATTCACGGTTTTGTGGTAAATAATTATTTTGTAAAAAATCAAAAACACCTTGTTTTTGGGCTTGCGAAAGATTCAACACCTGTTCAATAACTTCACGGTTATCTTGACTCCAGCCAGCTACATCATTCTCAAAATAGTTTCCACTGATTTGATAAGGAAGCGTTCCACGCAAAAATTTAATATAAAAACCTTTCGTACGAAAATCAAATGCACCAAAATTGAAGTTAAAATCAAGCCCTTGGCGTGGGTCACGGATTCGGATGGCACTATGCCCAAAAGTTGAGTATAACTCTGCTCCAGGTGCAACTGTCAAAAGGCTAATTGTGGCTTCAGGCGAAAGGGTTTGTGCATTAGAAACCGAGGCTGTAAAAGCAAAAACAACTAAGAAGAAATATTTTTTCATGCAGAATAATGGTTTTCTGCAAATATAAACTAAGATTTGGTAGGATTAAAAGATTGACAGGATTTAGTAAAAAAACAATTAAGTCTTCAGTCGGTAGTATTGAGTTGGCATTTTTGGTTACCAACTGAAAATTACAAACTGAAGACTAAAAAATTAATAACGGTCAACTTTTAAAGAAGAAAGTCCACTATCAACATTTAAATATATTTTTTTTGTGGTTTTGTCGAAACCTTTGGTTTGCCAAACTCCGCCTTTTATTTTCTCGAAATTATCAAAATCTTTGGCGTTTAATGCTCCGTCCATCTTGATTTCACAACCTACACTTTCAGGTACTTTGATTTTAACACTTGCCACACCCGACTCAATATCTACATCAACTTTATCTTGTTTATCGCCCAGTTTTATATCAACTGATGCCACTCCAGTCTCGATGTCAAGTTTTTTAACTTTATAATTTGTAAAATCAAAATCTAATTCACCAGCACCGATTCCCATATCAATATTCCAAACTGGTGCTGTGCTTAGTTTTAACAATACATCATTATTAATGTTATTATCCTCCCCAAAATTAAAATCTTTAGCTTTTTTATCCTTCATCGAAAAGTTAATTACTTTTCTTCCATCAATCGTTTCCTCCTCCAAAGTATAGCCATTTTTAAAATTCAGTAAAGTTGTAGCCTCGAAAAGTCTATTAGGTGACTCTTCCAAATCAAATTCGGCTGCACCACCACCAAGTTTTAAAGTTGCTTCTTTTACTTCAGGTGTCATTTCGACAGCAAAATATTGCTTATTTCTATCACCTTTAGTTGTATCCGAGTTTGATGAATAATCATCTTCTTCATCATCAAAATCATCAATATCTATATTGATTCCATCACTGATTTCATCTTTTATATCTTTTACACCATCATCCACACACGTAAAGATTCCGAGTGGAATGGCAAAGGCAATCAAAAGTGCCGAAGTTGCGTTATAGATACTTTTTTTATGACTTAAAAATGCTGCTACACCAGCTAAAATCAACATAATTGGCCAAAATTGAGCAATTTTACGGAATGTCCAATTTAACTCAAACCAATCAAGGTTTGTACCGAGAAACAAGAAGCCCAACACGATAAGTATTGCTCCCCAGAAAATATTACTTTTACGTTCCATGTTTTTATTTTGATTAAAAAATTGTGATTTGAAATAAAAAATCCTGTAAGTTTTTAGCAGTTAGAGTTGCTGATTCGCAGTTATTTGTTTGATAAAATACTTACAAAAAGCACTCTATGAAACTGTGGACTGCCAACCGTTGACCATGGACTACTCAGAATCTTACAGGATTTGTATAATTATTTTACAAATTTGAAGAACTATCGTTATTCGTAAAATTGGTGAAATTATCGTCTTTTCTGTCTTTAACTATAAGCCAAACCCCGAAACCAATCAAAACCAAAGGCCACATTTGACTAATATAGTGCCATAAATTAATATGAAAAAATGTCTTGAACGAAAAGATAATACCCAAGATAATTAGTACTGCCCCACCTACTAAATTGTTTTTTTGATTTTGACTGCTCATAAAATTAAAATTTGAAGTTTGAGAATTAATATCATTTGTTGAATTGAACGTTCGTGAGTCTCCTATTCCAGAAAAGCCATAATCATGTTTTACAGGTAAAACCACCCATAGGATAAAATAGGCAAAAAATGCAGGTACAGGAGTAAAAAACAATAATACAAAAACTACTCGAATTAGAGTAACATCTATATTAAAATACTCAGACAGACCTTGCGAAACTCCGCCGAGCATCGCTTGACGGTTTTTGATTCTATACAATTTCTTTTCCATAGCCCTAAATATATTTGTTTTGTTAGATTATTTTTTTGCAAGCCTTCGCTGGTCGGCAATCGCTTTCAGCGAAAGCTTTTTATGTGATTGTTAATTTACTGGTGTATAATTAACTTTGCAATTTGTGCTGATTCTTTGGTTGGCATCACAATCCAGAGAACAATGTAAGGAATGACTGCAGGAATCGGAGTAAAGAATGCTACAACCAACAATACACGTACGAGTGTTACATCGAGATTGAAATACTCAGCTAAACCAGTCGCTACACCACCTATCATTTTGTTTGATTTAATTCTAAATAGCGGAGTGCCGCCCAATCGCTTTTCCATTGTCTTAATATTATTTATATGTTTGTTTTTCTTTTTAAATCAACCACTGTTTGTGTGATTGATGAAACAAAGATATAGGCTTAAGACGGTACTATGTAATGCAAACTACATGAATGGAAAAAAATAATGTCAAAGGGATTTTTTTGATGAGGATTTTGGAAACTAAATGTAGGAATGGCAAAATTTGGAAGATATAACGCAAAATAAATGAACTTTAGAGGAATCTAAACTCCAAAAAATAGCACTAACAATCTATCTTTTGGAGTTTCTGAACTATCAATCTTCTTCTAAAACTTCCAGAATTTCGCTCAATTCATCATAATCTTTATAACCTGGTCGAATTTCGCTGCTACCTTTCAGTGCAATTCCTTTGATTTGCATTTCATCAAGAAGTTCGCTTACATTTTCAGAAGTAATTCCAAAATCTAAAACTATTGAGTAATTGAAGGTGTATTCTTTGAGTGTATAACGAGCAAAATCTGAGAGATCTCCTCCACCGACCAAAAAGAATTCTACAAATTGTGAATATCTTTCTAAATAATCTTCGAAATGTGCACTCTCAAATTCAAGTTTTAGGATAATTGGCTTCCCTAAATCAACAATTTGTGGTAAAAGTCTAGCTTCAGAAATTTGTAGAAAATCTATTTCGTATACCTCAACCAAAGCCTTTACATCCTCATAATCAGCACCTTGAGTTTCACCAACAATTTTTACACCTGCCACCCAAGATTTTATTTCTTTCATTTTTTCGGGCGAAGTATAATCTACTGAAAACTTATCCATCACAAAACCAATCATTTCTACGCCCATACCTGCACAATAACGTGCATCCGACAAATTGGTTATATTACTTACTTTTACCAGTGTTTTTAATGACATTATCTTTTTGATTTACGATTTCGTGAACTTCGACTTCATTTGGTAGCTTCGGCTCCGCTCAGTTACCAAATGAAGTCAAAGCCCGTAACTGAGCGAAGCCGAAGTTCCGACTGAAGTTTTTATTCAATTCTAATTCTTTGTCTCAAAATTACCTCAGAACTATTCATAATCAAATTCTGTTGAGTAATTTTGCAAGATAAACAATTCTTCATTCTTAATTCTTAATTGTGCATAAGCACTAAAACGGTTGGCATTGAACCAACGCAGTAACCAAAATGAGCAAACACGGAAGAATTTTAGTCGCCATGAGTGGCGGTATAGACAGTTCGTTGGCAGCAGTTATGCTCCACGAAGAAGGCTACGAAGTAATCGGTATGACCATGAAGACATGGGATTATGCTTCATCAGGTGGTAGTAAAAAAGAAACAGGATGTTGTAGCCTCGACTCAATCAACGACGCACGAAACATTGCCGTAAATTTAGGTTTTCCACATTATATATTGGATATTCGTGAAGAATTTGGCGATTATGTTATCGACCACTTCACTGGTGAATATTTAGAAGGACGTACACCAAACCCGTGTGTATTGTGTAATACGCACATCAAATGGGACTCGCTGCTTCGCCGTGCCGATAAGCTTGATTGTGAATATATTGCCACTGGACACTACGCTAATGTGCGTAAAGAAAATTCAAGATACGTAATATCGAAAGGAACTGATACTTGGAAAGACCAAAGTTATGTACTTTGGGGAGTTTCACAGGAAAGTTTGGCACGTACAAAATTACCTTTGGGATATTTGAAAAAATCAGAAATTCGAGAAATGGCAACTCAAAAAGAATTCTACGATTTGGTAAACAAAAAAGAATCTTACGAAATATGCTTCGTGCCTGACAATGATTATAGAGGTTTCTTAAAACGTCGGGTTGAAGGTTTGGAAGAAAGAGTAAAAGGTGGAAATTTTGTTTTGGAAGATGGAAAAGTAGTAGGCAAACACGAAGGTTATCCTTTTTATACGATTGGACAAAGGAAAGGCTTAGGAATTGCTTTCGGAACGCCTATGTTTGTTACCGAAATCAGAAAGGACACCAACGAAGTAGTTTTGGGTCACGAAAAATCGTTGGATAAAGATGGTATGATGGTTGGTAAAATCGTAATGCAAAAATATGCCGATTTGAATGGATTGAGTTTAGAAACAACCACCAAAATCAGATATAAACACGATGGTTCGTCAGCCACAATCATACAAGAAGGAGATAAAATGAAAGTGATTTTCAACGAACCCGTCAGCGGAATTGCTCCTGGTCAAGCAGCGGTTTTTTATGAAGGCGATGATGTTGTTGGCGGTGGTTGGATTTTAAAAAGTTTTAATCAAAACTCAGTTTTTGATCAAGTTCAGAAATAAATTTTAGTAAAAAACCCAATTTTGTTCAAATAATTTAGTGTAAGGCTACTTAAATTCAAAATATTAAGTAGCCTTACCTTTTTTGACAAAAGATTTCTATTCTTATTACGTTATATAGAAAACTTTACAATTAATTTATGAAACGTTATATACTCGGTTTACTCATATTCGCCTCCTACACAACATTTGCACAAAACCAATACTTTGTACTTTTCAAAGACAAAGCAAATTCGCCATACTCAATATCTCGACCTAAAGAATTTCTTTCTGACCGCTCAATTAAACGTCGTTCGAATCAAAAAATAGCAATTACTGAGCGTGACCTCCCTCCCAACCCAAGCTATTTGTCAGAAATTGCCAAAGCTGGGGCAAAAATATTATACAAATCTCGTTGGATAAATGGTGCTTTGATTCAGACCGATGCGACTACTTTGGCAAAGATTCTTAATCTTACTTTTGTACGCGGCTTAGAAGGGAAAGGTGATATTAGAAATACACGTTTGAATGACCAAGTTCAAATCACAAATACAAAAGACAAATTTGGAAACGAAGGCATTTTAGATAATGGACTTTCTCAAACTCAACTTGCGATGCTAGGTGCAGATAAAATGCACACAAAAGGCTTTCGTGGCGAAGGAATGTTGATTGGGGTTTTAGATTCTGGTTTTTTGAATGCCAACAAAGTAACTTTTTTCAATGATTTATTCAAAGATAAAAGAGTTATTGGCACTTGGGATTTTGTAAATAATGAGTCAAACGTTTACAATGATCACAATCATGGAACAAATGTTTTATCTTGCATGGCGGCTTTTGAAAATAGTCGAATTGTAGGAACAGCCTACAAAGCAAGTTATTTATTATTAACGACCGAAGATGTAGCCTCAGAAACAAAACGAGAAGAAGCGAATTGGCTTTTCGGTGCGGAAATGGCTGATAGTGTGGGTGTTGACGTAATTAATACTTCACTAGGTTATACCGAATTTGATAATCCCATTCAAAATTATAAATATACCGATATGAACGGTGACCGTGCACTAGCTACGCGTGCCGCCGACTGGGCTGCTCAAGCAGGAATTTTGGTAGTTGCTTCGGCTGGAAATGAAGGTAATGGGAGTTGGAAGTATATAGGGACACCCGCCGATGCCGATTCAATTATTGCCGTTGGTGCAGTGAATAGTTCACAAAATATTGTTTCCTTTAGTTCTTATGGACCATCTACTGATGGAAGAGTAAAACCAGAGCTATCAGCTCAAGGAGCAAATACTACAATTGGCAATACCAATGGAACTGTCGGATTAAGTAGTGGAACCTCATTTTCATCGCCTTTGATGGCTGGTTTTGCAGCGAGTTTTTGGCAAGCATTTCCGAATTTAACCAATATGCAGGTTAGAGAACTTTTGATTCGTTCTGCAAATCAATATACAAATCCCGACAATCGTTTAGGCTACGGAATACCAAATTTCGATAAGGCTTATGAATTGGCCGAATTAGAGGCTCTTATAAATGAATTGAAAAAATCAGGGCAAGAAGTGATAGCTTTCCCAAACCCAATCAATGATGGTACAAGTACAAAAGTTTGGGTTTTGAAAAATGATGCCGGTACAAACTTTGAATACTCGATAAGCGATTTTACAGGAAAAATACTCTGGAATTTGAGTACAAAAGAAAGTAAAATCACACTTCCAGCCATCAATGATTTGCCTCTTTCAAATGTAATTTTGAAAGTTACTGCTGAAAATCTAAAGTATTCGACTAAAATAGTCAGATAAATTTTATAAAGACCTATAAGGTTTTGAAACTTCCCAACATGCAAAACCTTATAGTTTTCTTACAAAATTTTCCTCACCATTCTCATAATCGACTCAGAATCATTGTGTTCGGCGATTTTTTCGAGCGAAACCCACGATAAATCGTTCGATTCTTCCGTTATGATTAGTTGCTCGTTCATATCGGCTTCAATCAAAAAACGAACATCATAATGATAGTGTGCTGGAATATCTTTCCTTTCTGGTATCTGATGTACGTCGACATCATATACTTCGCCATCAACTACTTTGAAATTTTTGAGTCCAGTTTCTTCATAAGCTTCCTTCAAAGCAACATTCAAAACATCGGGCTCGCCATCACAATGACCTCCAGGCTGAAACCAACGATTTAGTTTTCGGTGATGCATCATCAATACATGGGTTCGTGCATAATTTACTATCCAAGCCGAACCAGTTACGTGGCCAATTAATAGTTCACGCTTAAAACAACCTTCATTCGTTTTCACAAATTCAATCGTTTCATTTCTCATTTTCAACTCGTTTTCATCAATCGGCGAATGATTTTCGAGCAAATCAAGTAATATCTTGCGGTGCATTTTTGGAGTTTTATACGTAGATTTGTACGAATTTAGTTCATCAAATCAACAAAATCAGTCTAACTAATGAAAAAAATTGCTCTATTGGCACTAAGTTGCTTATTATCAGGTACTTCAATTTTTGCACAAATCACCCCAGCTCCAAGTCCAGGAGCAGCTATTTCGCAAGTGGTTGGTGTAACCAAAATCTCAATTGATTATTCTCGTCCATCATTAAAAGGTCGTGCGATATTCGGAAAACTAATTCCTTTCGATAAAGTATATCGTACAGGTGCGAATAGTTCTACTAAAATCGAAACAACCGGCGACATTACGGTTCAAGGCCAGGTTTTAAAAGCTGGAAAATACTCAATCATGTCAATTCCAACACAAACAAACTGGACAATTATCTTTAGTAAAAAACTTGATGTAACCGAACAAAATTATTCATCATCTGACGATGTTTTGCGTGTAACAGCTCGCCCGCAAGATATTTCATTAGTAGAAACTTTAACTTTCGATTTTTCGGATGTAAAAGATGATGCAGCTATATTAAGTTTTTCGTGGGAAAAAACTAAGGTTTCATTAGCAATTGGTGTTGATAATGTTGCTGCTATCGAAAATGCAGTTGCACAAAAAAACAATGAAGCTTCAAATACATTCCAACAGGCAGCAGATTATATGTTGCAAAAAGGATTGGATTTAAACAAAGCATTAGGTTTGGTTGACAAATCTTTGGCTTTGCGTGAAAACTTCCGTAACAATTGGATTAAAGCACAAATATTAGATAAACTTGGAAAATCTTCGGATGCACTTGGTTCTGCCTTAAAAGCTCAAGCTCTTGGTACAGGTGATGCTTCCTACCAATTTTTTAAAGATGGCATCGAAAAAGGCATCATTGAAATCAAGTCAAAAATCCCTGCTGCTGCTCCAGTAGTTGAAACTCCTAAGAAAAAGAAAAGCTAATTCCTCGCCTAAGCTCGGCAAGTAGTTTAAGGTAGTTGCGGTTGATTTGGCATTCCGATTCGCTGTTTTAGGCTTAGCTCAACTACCGAATGTATTAACAATTGTGGCACGACTTTTAAGTTGTGCCACAATTGTTTTTATACTTTATGAAAATAAATCCGTCAATATTATTGATAAAAATTCGTTAGCTTTGAAAAACAATTACCTCTATGCGAAAACATTTTTATTCAATTTTATTTCTAATAAATTTTGTTGCATTCAGTCAAGAAAAAACCATAAGGTTTGAAGATTATATCTATGAAGCAAATATAAAAACAGTGCTGCTTTATCCATTATTAGGCGAAGCTCATGATGCAGCTCGTTCACTCAACCCTCCAGTAATATCACTCAATGATTCAAAGAATCTTTGGCTCGAATTCGACGATTTGAATGCCGATTACGAACAATACCACGTGAAAATCTTACACTGTACCTACGATTGGAAGCAATCTACACTATCAGAAATCGAGTATATGCCCGAATATAACGACCTAATTATCAACGACTATCAGGTTTCTAGCACAACCAAAGTACCATATTATCATTATAAAATTGAAATCCCAAAAGTTTTGCTTTCAGGAAATTATCTGCTAGTAGCGTGGCGAGGGCGTAGAAAAGAAGACATAATTTTCAGTAAACGTTTCATGGTTTACGAACCGCAAGTTGGAGCATTAGGCACAGTTCGCCAAGCACAAGCACCTTCAAAATATAAGACACATCAACAAGTAGATTTTGAAATAAATTATGGTGGATATAGACTGATGTCACCGCGAGATGAACTGAAAATTATCATTCGTCAAAATTTTCGTTGGGATAAAACCGTTCGAAATTTGAAAGCTTTTAGTGTTAATGAAGGAATGTCGAAACTTGAATTTCGTTTTTTTAATGATGAAAATGTATTTCCTGCGGGCAATGAATTTCGTTTTTTTGATACCCGAAGCACTAATTACAACGGCCAATATATAGCCAAAATTAAACGAGGCAAAGAAGATGAAATGTGGGTTTCTTCCCAAAACAATCGCAGCGAAACTACCTATATCGAATCAAATGATTTTGATGGAAACTACGTCGTAGATAATCGAGAAGGGAATGATGGTTCGGTTGATGCCGATTATATTTACATGACTTTTGGGCTAAAAACCCATGAATTGGAAGATGCCAACGAAAAGGTTTATGTCAATGGAAGTTTTAATGATTGGCGACTCGATAAAACTAACGAAATGATTTATGATAATAATTTTGGAGGATATACAGCCACAATTCGATTAAAACAAGGGGTTTATAATTACGATTTCGTGATACACAAACCAAATAAAACAACTGATGAGACATATTTTGAAGGTAATTTCAGCGAAACTCAGAATACCTACGAAATCTTTATTTATCATCGCCCTGTTACGGCACGTTCAGAAAAATTAGTCGGCTATCACATCATAGATTTCAATAAAAGAAGATAATTTATCGCTCAAAAGTTCACCTCATTCATTTCAAGAAAAAAATCATGAAAACAGCCCTTATCCTTGGTGCATCTGGCTTAATTGGGAAACACCTTACTCAAAAGCTATTAGCAAGTAATCATTACGAAAAAGTTAAGGTAATAGTTAGGAAACCGCTCAGTCTTATTCATCCAAAACTAGAACAAATCGTAATGGATTTTGACAATTTGGATGCTTCTAAAGTATTGGCCGACGATATTTTTTGTTGCCTCGGAACTACTATGAAGCAAGCTGGCTCGAAAGATGCTTTTTATAAAGTTGATTTCACTTATCCGCTCAATTTTGCCAAAGCAGGACTCGCAAACGGATCAAAACAATTTCTTTTTGTATCATCAATGGGAGCAGATGCAAAATCTATGGTTTATTATAGCCGAGTAAAAGGTGAAATTGAAAAAGCATTGAGCAATTTAGGTTATCCGACACTTATAACTTTACGCCCTTCAATGCTAGTAGGCGAACGTGAAAACCCACGAATTGGTGAGAAAATCGGAAATGTAGTTATGAATTTCTTTGCACCGCTTATTCCCAATGATTACAAGGTAATTGCGGGTGAAAAAGTAGCCAAGGCTATGCTCGAATTGGCACAAAGAAACATCAAAAATAAAAATATATTTGAGTCTGGTAGTTTACAAAAATTTTAATTTTCTTTCAACTTATCAACGAAACTTAAGCCGTCATTTAACTTGATGGCTATATTTTATTAATGCTTTTTGAAGATACTTATAAAACTATAAAAACTCCTTCCGAAGGATTATTTAAAGATAGAGGAAGTAAGTTTTTGGCTTACGCCTACCCTATCGAACACGAAAACGAAATAAAACCATTGGTCGAAAATCTTAAAAAGGAGCATTTCAAAGCGGTGCATCATTGCTATGCTTATCGTTTGGGACTAGACCGAAGTAATTTTAGAGTCAATGATGATGGCGAACCTTCAGGAACAGCTGGCAAACCGATTTTGAATACTTTGCTTTCGCAAGAAATAACAAACGTTTTGGTAGTTGTTGTAAGGTATTTTGGAGGAACGCTTTTGGGTGTACCCGGTTTGATAAATGCCTATAAATCTGCAACAATTGAGGCATTGGCAGTAGCCGATATTATCGAAAAGACCGTTAATGATGTTTATAATGTGAGTTTTGAGTTTGTGCAAATGAATGACGTAATGAAGGTTGTAAAGGAATTTAGCTTAAAAATAAGAAACCAAACCTATGATAATCAATGCACAATGGAACTCGAATTTAGAAAAACACTGACCAACCAAGTAATCGGAAAACTTGAAAAGATTGATGGGATTGTGGTAGAGTATTTGATGACGGTCTAGGAGAAGTACGATAAAAATAAAGCTCAAATTTAAATATTCACAAAAAGTACTTCAAAACTTTTGTGTGATTGAGTTACCAAAAGAAAGTTCTAAGTCTAAATGGGCATCCATATTGCCTTGTTTTGATTGCTCTAAAAATATTTAAGCAATGGTGAGAAAATGCCTCACTCATCTGTTAAAGGCTTACTAGAATATAGGCCACAATGGAATTGCCTTTTATTGCTTCTTCCTAAAAAGATGCCAAATCGAGCGGTTCTTGATTATTCATAAAAAACTATGTTTAAAGTAAAAATAACACTTTTGTGAAACTTTTACTTGACACAGTTTAAACAATAGTCTCTTAGGCAAAAATGGAGTCATCCGTTTTAAAGTCGAACATTTGCAATTCTATAAACATTTGTACAATGCTGATCGTTAGGAATTCTGAATCCCAACCATCTGCAAACATTTTTCGCTAAAACCCAAAACAAAAAAATGAAAGTCATCAATAAAATCCTCTTCGTTTTAGTAATCTCATTAATCGCTTTAAGCTCTTTTGCACAAAAGAAAGTCATATTCAAGCCAAAAGAGATTTATAAAACCAGCAGTTTAGTCATTACTCAAATTTCTGAAAATGCTTTTAAGCATGTTTCCTTCCTGCAAACCAATGATTTTGGCTATGTTCCATGCAATGGTTTAATCGTGAGAAGTAATAATGAAATCATTGTTTTTGATACACCAACCAACGATAAAAGTGCCGAAGAACTAATGAAATGGGTAAGCGAAACACTTCATTGCAAAATAAACGCAATTATTCCCACGCACTTCCATGACGATTGTTTAGGCGGTTTAAAGGCTTTTCATAACAACCATATTCCTTCATATGCAAATTTCGAAACAATCAAACTAGCAAAAGAGAATAATTTCACCGTTCCGCAAAATGGTTTCAAGAATTTACTTGAATTAAAAGTGGGCAAAGAAAAGATAACAGCAAGGTTTTTTGGTGAAGGACACACCAAAGATAATGTTGTTGGATATTTTCCTAGCGAAAATATACTGTTTGGTGGTTGTTTGGTCAAAGAACTAAACGCAAGCAAAGGTTATTTAGGTGATGCTAATATTGAAGAATGGTCAAATACAGTCGAAAAAGTAAAAAAAACCTACCCGAAGACAAAAATTGTGGTTCCAGGTCATGGCGAATATGGCAATCAACAATTGCTCGACTATACAATCAAATTATTCAAAGTTCAATAATACACTTTCTAGATCAAAAATTTTACATTGTTACAAGCAGTTTTAAATAAAAATTTTCATCAATAAATTTTAGAATTTAAGCTCAAAAGTATCGGATTCTCATTCATACAAATACTTTCATTGTTTTATTTCAATTTAAAAAAGGATTTTTTTCGTTAAATTGCCTACTCAATCAACCTCATTAAGCAATTTTACCAATGATCAAAAAATCAATCTTCAAATATTCATTATTGTCGATTCTCAGTACAGTCAATTTTATTGTAAAATCTCAAGATTGGGAAGTAATGACTCCGACAAATACCTGCACTAATCGCCATGAAAATACAATGACAGCCGTCGGCAATAAATTGGTATTATTGGGCGGTCGTGGCGTAAAACCCACGGAAATTTATGACATTAAAACTCAAACCTGGACAAAATCAGTTGAAACACCAATCGAAATACATCATTTGCAAGCCGTAACATATAAAGATGAAGTTTATGTAATGATGGCTATGACAGGCAAATATCCCCACGAAACCCCTATTCCAAATATCTATATTTATAATCTCCAAAAAGGAGAATGGCGAATTGGCCCTGAAATTCCGAAAGACAGATTGCGTGGCTCTGCCGGTTGTGTAGTTTATAAAAACAAAATTTATACAGTCTGCGGAATCTTAGATGGGCATTGGGACGGCCACGTTGCATGGCTTGACGAATACGACCCAAAAACCAATACCTGGGTAAAACTTGCCGATGCCCCTCACCTACGTGACCATGTGAGCGTTGCAGTTGTAAATGACAAACTTTATGTTGCAGGTGGCCGACGTTCAACGGCTCGTATTAATCAAGTGCTTAATTTGACCGAAGCTGCAATTGATGTTTATGATTTAAAGAAAAAAACATGGCAGACTCTTCCAAGCGAATTGAATTTACCAACTCCGCGTGCAGGAAATTCTTCAGTTTCGTTTGGCAATAAACTTTTAGTAATTGGTGGGGAAAGTGCTGCTCAAGTACCTGCTCACAGTGAGGTAGAAGCTTTTGATACTAAGAAAATGCAATGGGTGCCTTTTCCAAAATTAAAACAAGGAAGGCACGGAACAGGAGCATCGGTCGTAGGAGGAAAAGTTTATTCGGTGGCAGGTTCGGCTAATCGCGGCGGTGGACCAGAAATCAATGAAATGGAAGTTTTGAAATAATAAATTCAACGAAATAAACGATAATTTTATCAATATTGAGTTTAAAGAAATTACCAAAATCAGATACAAATAATCTAAAATATGTTTATTTTGTATTAAAATGATTTTTCTGATGAAAGCTAATTCATTTTATCTTAACAAATAAATTAAAAACAGCTATTGATAAAATGGAACTCTTACTCAGAAAAGCAACACAAAACGATGCAGATTTGACTTTTGAAATCGAACAAAGTTCTTTTAAAGAATACAGCGATGCCGTTTATACTACCGAAATAAAATCTCATAGAAAAGAGTTTGATTTCGAAAATATTCAAATTGTAGAATTTGAAAAACAAAGCATCGGATATTTGGAGATGGATGAAAAATATCATTCTTTTGAGATTCTTAATATTATGATTCAAAAAGATTTTCAGAATCAAGGATTTGGTCGCCAATTACTCAATATAGTAATTGAAGATGGACGACGAAAATCAAAGGGAATCGAATTACAAGTACTCAAAAATAACCCAAAAGCAAAGCGGTTTTACGAAAACTCTGGTTTTCAAGTGTATTTTGAAACCGAATTTGAATATAAAATGAAATTTTCTCATGCAAATAGGATTTTTAGAAATTAAATGGACAAATATTTTAGATATAGTATTAGTCGCATTTTTGATGTACTATATTTACAAATTGGTTCGTGGCAGTGTCGCAAGTAGGGTTTTCTTGGGTTATTTACTCATTTATTTGTTTTATTTGATAGTCAAAGCTATTGGTTTAGAACTGCTTACCCGTATTTTGGAGTATTTCATGGGTGTAGGGGCTATCGCTTTGATAGTACTTTTTCAACAAGAAATTCGACGTTTTTTGTTGTTAGTTGGAAAATCTACTTCTCTTACAAATAATCAGTTTTTTGCCAGTTTACTCGGCACAGATGTAATTCCAGAAGACAAATTTCCGCTTAAAACAATTATTGACGCCGCAAAAACAATGTCAAGCGAATTTACGGGCGGCATTATTGTTATTCAAAAAGAAGATGATTTAGGAAAATTTGCAGAATCGGGTGATGCTTTAGATGCATTTTTATCTAAGAAGTTAATTTTGTCGCTTTTTAGTCAATACAGTTTATTGAACGACGGAGCAATCATCATTGATAGCAACCGAATAAAAGCAGCACATTGTATTTTGCCAATTGCCAACAGTGATGATTTACCTTCAAATTATGGTTTTCGCCATCGTGCAGCTCTAGGTATTTCGGAGGCAACCGATTCCGCCGCCATTTGTGTTTCAGAGGAAAATGGCAAAATATCATTAGCTATTGATGGAAAAATAAAAACCATTTCAATCACCGAACTCGAAAGAGATTTAAAGGCGTATTTTCTTAAATAATTCTGAATGCTGAGTTAAAAATACAAGGTCACTTGCTTGATTTGTAAAGTAAAACTTTTAGTTTTCAATTTAAACCAACTCAAAACTCAGAACTTTGACAACGTTTTACCCAGGACCATCAAAAGTATATCCGCAAGTGGCAACTTACCTGCAAGATGCCATGAATGAAGGTATTTTGAGCCAAAATCACCGAAGTATACCTTTCATGCAAATGCTGAAAGAATGTATTTTGGTATTCAAACAAAAACAAAATATTCCCGATGACTACGAAGTTTATTTTACTTCATCTGCTACCGAATGTTGGGAAATCGTCGGTCAATCGCTCGTAAAAAATCATAGCCTTCATGTTTTTAATGGTGCGTTTGGCGAAAAATGGTTTGAATATGCTTCTCGTTTGGGCAAAACAACTTCTTCTTATAAGTTTGATTTTCAAGAAATACTTGATGAAAATATTTTTTCAAGTGCCGATGTTTGGTGTTTTACTCAGAACGAAACATCGAATGCAACACAAATCAACAATTCATTCTTCGGCAAACTCAAAACCGAAGCATTAATTTCAATCGATGTTACTTCATCTTTGGGAGGAATCGAACTTGATTGGAAATCTGGCGATATTTGGTTAGCTTCGGTGCAGAAATGTCTCGGTTTACCAGCTGGAATGGGCATTATGATTTGTTCGCCAAAAGCCATCAAACAAGCTGAAGAAATTGGCGACCGAAATTATTATAATAGCCTACTTTTCATCAGAGATAATTTCATAAAATTTCAAACGCACTACACACCAAACATTCTGAGTATTTATCTTCTAATGCGAGTTATGCAACAAGTTCCTGATATTCAAGCAATTGACTTGCATATTAAAGAACGAGCAAAAGATTTTTATAATTTTATCAGTGCAGAAACAAATCTTGAGTTATTGATAACAAATAATGAAGTTAGGTCAGAAACCGTCATTGCGATTAAAGGAACTGTTGAGGAAATTTCGGTTTTGAAACAAAAAGCTAAAGAAAATAATATAATTTTGGGTAATGGTTACGGTGCATGGAAAGACACCACTTTCAGAATAGCCAATTTCCCAGCTATCGAAGCTTGGGAATTCGACAAACTTAAAACCTTACTAAGCCAATGAACTTCGTTTTTAAAGAAATCATCTCAGTCTCGATTATCTTATTTTCGGTTATTGATATTTTGGGAGCAATTCCGATTATCATTGATTTACGCAAAAAAGCAGGCAGTATTCATGCCGAACAAGCTACTTTAGTAGCAGGTGGCTTGATGATAACTTATCTTTTTTTGGGTATTAGTATATTGAGTTTATTTGGCGTTGATGTTAAATCTTTTGCCATTGCGGGTGCTTTGATTTTATTTTTGATAGGCTTTGAAATGATTTTGGGAAGAAGCATTTTTAAACATGAAACCACTAATAGTAAAGCTACTTCAATTGTGCCTTTGGCATTTCCAATTATAGCGGGTGCTGGTACGATGACAACAATTATTTCGCTGAAAGCCGCCTATCAAGTTGAGAATATCATCATCGGAATTATGCTTAATTTACTCGTAGTCTATGTGGTTTTAAGAAATTCTCAACAACTTGAAAAAATTCTTGGGCCAACTGGAGCCGATATTCTCCGCAAAGTTTTTGGTATGATTTTGATTGCAATTTCTATCAAATTGATAAAAACTAACTTGTTTTAGTACATAAAACGGTGTCCAAGCTAAGTCGAAAACACCGTTTTGTTTTTAAAAATTTTGTATTTCTATTTTTTCTTTCTTAAAAATACATTTCCGTTGATTAACCTAATTTTTGATTTTTCACCACTACCATTGATTTTTCCAATAGCTGCATTTACAACTTGAAATTAAGTTTCTAATTATACTTTGTTGAAAAATCAATTAATGTTACAGTAAGTATAAAAATATTTTTTTGAGTAAAAATCTAACATAATTAAGCGAGTATTGTTATTAAAAAGTCATCTATTTAGACAAAAAATGTCCATTAGTCTTGTTTCATTCTCCTTTCATCAAATGATTACAATGAAATTTGGCATTTTTAATTAGTTTTACCAAATTTTATTCTTCAAACTATTAATTCAAATTTATGAAATTATTGAAATTTACTTTTTTAAGTTCGTTAATTTTGAGTGTAGCTCTCGGAGCAAATGCACAGAAAAAAGACGAAAAAAAAGCAGAAGACCCTAAACCAGTTACTCAAGCCCCTGTTGCTCAACCAAAACCAGCCGAAGCCCCGAAAACTGGCCCAAAACCTTATAAAGAAGTAATCACTGACAAAGCTAAAACCACCAAAGGCTTAATGACGGTTCACAAAATTGAAGACAAGTATTTCTTTGAAATCGGTGATTCTTTGATTGGACGTGACATCATGACGGTGACTCGCTACTCGAAAACTGCCGCAGGTGGTGGAATTTTCGGTGGTGAAGAGGTTAACCGTCAAGTAGTTAGATGGGAAAAAGGCCCAGAAAATAAACTTTTCTTACGTTCAATTACTTTAGTCATTGCCAGTGCCGATAGTACAAAACCAATTTTCCAAGCAGTAAAAAATTCAAGTGCCGACCCAATCATTGGCGTTTTTGAAATTAAAGCTCTTAAAAAAGATACGTCTTCGGTGATCGAAGTAACAGAGTTCTTCAAAGGCGATAATCAAGTTTTTTCGCTTGACCCAATCAATAAACAATTATTGAAAATTGCGGCAATTCAAGCTGACCGTTCATTTATTCAACATATTCGTTCTTACCCAATCAACACCGAAATTCGTACAACCAAAACTTTTAGTGTTATACCTCCATCGGTTTCATTAGTTCCAATTCCTCAAATCGGAGGCTACCTACCAGCCTCGCGTGATGCAGGTGTGGTAACAATGGAGTTTAATACTTCAATGATTATTCTGCCAAAAACACCAATGCGTAAGCGTTATTTCGACCCGCGTGTTGGCTATTTTGCGAACCAATATGCATCTTTTGGTGAAGAATCACAAAAATCAGATAACGAAGTTTTTGCAGTAAGATGGAAACTTGAGCCAAAAAACCAACAAGATGCCGAACGCCAAAAACGTGGAGAATTGATTGAGCCGAAAAAAGCAATCGTTTATTATATAGACCCAGCAACGCCACAAAAATGGCAAAAATACCTCAAAGCAGGTGTTGACGATTGGCAAGTAGCTTTTGAAAAAGCAGGTTGGAAAAATGCCATTCGTGGCGAATACATGAATCCAAAAGACAGCTTAGGTTTGGAAGATGCTCGTTACTCAGTAATCAGATATTTTGCGGCTGACATTCAGAATGCTTACGGCCCGAATGTACACGACCCACGCAGCGGCGAGATTTTAGAAAGTCATATCGGTTGGTATCACAACGTAATGCGTTTGGTAAGAAACTGGTACATGATTCAGACTGCGGCATCCGACCCACGCTCAAGAAAGAAAAACTTTGATGATGAATTGATGGGTCAATTGATTCGTTTTGTATCATCACACGAAGTTGGACATACAATAGGTTTACGCCACAACATGGGAGCAAGTTCGGCTACGCCAGTTGAAAAATTGCGTGATAAAGAATGGGTTGCTAAAAATGGACACACTTCATCTATCATGGATTATGCTCGTTTTAACTATGTAGCACAACCAGAAGATGGCGTGACAGATTTCTTCCCACGTATTGGAGATTATGACGTTTGGGCAATTCAGTGGGCATACAAATACTTCGCTGATGCCAAAAGTGCTACTGAAGAAAAATCAATCTTGAATGAATTGACAAAAGAAGCAGTTAAAGACCCTCGCAAGCGTTTTGGTACAGAAGTAAGTCCCTTCGACCCTCGTTATCAGACAGAAGATTTAAGTGATAATGCAATGAAGGCTTCTGATTATGGTATCAAAAACTTACAAAGAATTTTACCACAATTGCCAGAATGGAGCAAAGAGAACGGAGAATCTTATAAAGAATTGGCTGAATTATACGCAAACGTAACAGGTCAATACCGTCGTTATATTGGTCACGTAACCAAAAATGTGGGTGGTATTTACGATACGCCTAAAACTTACGACATGGAAGGTTCAGTTTTTGAAGTTGTACCAAGAGCCACTCAAAAAGAGGCAGTTAACTTCTTAAATCGTCAAGTTTTTGAAACACCAACTTGGATGCTCGATAAGAATATTTTGAATAAAATAAATCCAGAAACAGGCGTTGAAGCAGTAAAAGCCATTCAAGAAGCTACATTGAATAATCTTTTAGCCGGTGACCGTGCAGTAAGATTAATGGAAACTGGTTCGGCAAGTGCAGCTAATTATAATTTAGATGAATTGATGATAGATTTACGTGGAAGCATCTGGTCAGAATTGAAATCAAAGAAAGTAATCGACATATACCGCCGTAACCTACAGAAAGTATTTGTTGAGAAGATAACTTCATTACTTACGCCAGGAATGGCTGCGGTTTCGTTCATTCCACAAGGAGCAACTTATGGCTTTGAAACTCGAATGGTGGATTTGAAGAAAACCGATTTACCATCAATCGCACGAGCACATTTGGAAGCCTTGAAAGGAGAAATCAAAGTAGCATTACCATTGACAGCCGACAAAATGAGTAAATATCACTTGCAGGATGTTTTGCAAAGAATTGACACTGCATTGAATCCTAATAAATAAAAAATAGTTTGAATGAATCAAAGAGCGAGGCGAAAGTTTCGCTCTTTTTTATTTTCATTATCACTTAACTATAAAAATGCATTTCAGTCTCACCCATTTTAAATCATTTGATTAAATTTTAGTAACTTTACCTCAAAATAAAACAAAACTCCATGCTTCGCAAATTCATTCTTTTTTCTGTTAGTATTTCATTTCTAATCAGTTCTTGTATTTCAACAATTATTCCAAAAAGCACTGCTTTCATCACAGGTTTTCCCGAAGGATTCGAAAATGCTTCAAAAAATAGTTATACCGCAGGAGATGTAGAATTGACTGGTGGAATTTGGTATTTTGAAGATGCCCTAATAGGTACCACCACAAAAGACACAAAAAATGAATCGCGTGCCATCAGAATTCGTGAAACAGGATATATACGCATGAATTATGACATTTTTGGCGTAAAAGAAATCAATATATCTTATGGTGCATACAATGGAGATGACGAATCAGAATGGGAATTGTATACTTCAAGAAATAGCGGTTTATCATGGTCGAAATTTGGTTCAACACAAAAAACATCTGGTAGCAAGCTTTCTACAACTGCCTTTACAATTAATGAGCCGGGTAAAATCAGGTTTGAAATGCGTAAAATTTCGGGCGGAGCAAATCGACTTAATATTGATGATATAATAATTACATCAACTAGCAATTCACCAACTAATTCAACTGCTCCGACCCGCGATAATAATTTGGCTATGGGCAATCCAAGCAATGCTGACACAAAAGATGAAAACAACTATTTGATTATAAAAAATCAATACGTTTTGTCTTATAATCGCGGTAAAGGTACTGCAAATTGGGCAAGTTGGCATTTAAGTACGGCATGGAAAGGTAGCACACAACGAACTGACAATTTCCGTCCCGACCCTTCTCTTCCGAGTGCTTGGTATAAAGTAATCACTTCTGACTATACAAATTCAGGTTTCGACCGTGGGCATCTTTGTCCATCCGACGACCGTGATGGTAGCTTTGAAGACAATGATGAAACTTTCTTAATGACCAACATTGCACCACAAGCACCAGCCAATAATCGTGGACTTTGGGCAGATTTTGAAGCTTATTCTCGTAAAATTGCGGAAGCTGGCAATGAATTGTATATTGTTGCGGGGGTTTTAGGCAAAGGTGGTACAGGCAGCAACGGCGGAAAAACCAACACCATTGATAATGGAAAAATAGTTGTACCTGAATTTTTCTGGAAAGTAATAATTATTCTTCCAATAGGCAGTAATGATATTGCAAGAATCGACGCTCAAACTCGTGTAATTGCTATAAATGTACCCAATAAAGAAAGTGTTGATGGAACAAAATGGGGTGAATATCGCTTAAGTATTGATGATTTAGAATCCCTAACGGGTTATGATTTTTTGTCAAATGTACCAAGTGCTATTCAAAAATCGTTAGAATCTCGTAAAGATGTTGGCCCAACATTAAAAGTTGCGAATCTCAGTTATTAAAAATACAACAAGTTTTCAATTTGTCAATTCAACACTATGAAAAAACTTTACTTTACTATTTTTTTGAGCTTCTATAATTTCCAATTCACCTTTGCTCAATTTCTCACATCTTCTACACTGCCTATTGTAGTAATAAACACGAATGGAGCAATAATTTATGACGAACCAAAAATCAAAATTGATTTCAAAATCTACTATAATGGGCAAGGAAAAATTAATAATATAAGTGATAAACCTCATTATGATGGTTTTGCTGGAATCGAATATCGAGGTTCGTCTTCACAAATGTTTCCCAAAAAGGGTTTAGGTATTGAACTTTGGAATGAGAAATCAGAATCAATCACTGCATCTTTACTCGGAATGCCCAAAGAATCTGACTGGATTTTATTTGCATCCTATAATGAAAAAAGTTTTATGCACAACGTACTCACGATGCGTGTTGCTCGTGAAATGGGTATGTACGCTTCACGTACGCAATATGTAGAGGTAATTATCAATAATGTCTATCAAGGAGTTTATGTTTTCATGGAAAAAATAAAACGAGATACAGGCCGTGTTAACATAGCAAATCTGAAAGAAACTGATTTGACCGGTGATGATATAACTGGAGGATATATTTTTAAGGCTGATAAAACAACAGGGGAAAACTTAGGAAGTTGGCGTTCAAAATATCCAAATTATAATACGCCAAATAATTACACGACATTTCTATATGAATCACCGAAAACAATTACTTCAGAACAAAGAAATTATCTCAAAAACTATGTCGATAATGCTGAAAATTCACTTCAAAGTGCAAATTATCGAGATAAAATTAATGGCTACAGAAAATACATAGATACTAGGTCATTCATTCAATTATTTTTAGTTAATGAAGTGGCAAAAAATGTTGATGGCTATCGAATAAGTACTTTTTTTCATAAAGACAAAGACAGCAAAGGAGGAAAAATAAAAGCTGGCCCACCGTGGGACTATGACATTACTTACGGAAATGGCAATTACTGTGGAGGTGATAGCCCTTTCGGTTTTTCCTACCGCTTTAATTATACTTGTTCAACAGATTTTTGGCAAGTACCCTTTTGGTGGGAGAAAATGCTCTCTGATTCGGCATTCGTACGAGAACTCGGTCAAGAATATGGTTTTCAACGAAAATTTGGAGCTTTGCAAAATGAAAGACTCAATAAACACATTGATACACTATCAAATATTTTAAAAGAACCAATCGTCAGAAATTTTCAGAAATGGCCAGTTTTAGGGACTTACGTTTGGCCTCAACCAACGCCTTATGCTGGAACTTGGGAACAAGAAGTAAACGAACTCCGAAATTTTATAACCCAACGCTTACAATGGCTCGACAATAATATAAAGACCAACTTTGCTATAACTACCAATGAGCCAGAACTGGCTGAAATAAATATTAATGCTTTTCCAAATCCATTTCTCGAGCGAATAAATATCAATATTCAATCACTTTTTAACGAAAAAACTAAAATAATTTTAAAAGACAATCTTGGAAAAACAATTTTTGAAACAAATGAAATGCTACAAATTGGAAACAATGATTTTTATATAGAATTGCCCGAAAACGAAATTGTGAGTGGCATAAAATACTTAACAATAGAATCAGCCACGAAGCGAATCACAAAAAAATTAGTTCATCAGTAATCAGATTGTTGATTTGCTTCAAAACTTTACAAGACCTTTTTTGCCTATGATAGAAGAAAAAGCTACGGCACCTGAGCGAAACCGAGTATCATATAAGTATGGTCAATGCCATCTTCAACATAGTCGTGCCCAATAAGTTCAAAACCCAGCGATTGATAAAACTTAATCAGATAACTTTGTGCTCCAATCTTAATTGGTTCATTACCAAATAGTTCAATTGTTTTTTCGATTGATTTTTGCATCAATAACCTACCAATTCCTCCACCGCGAGTTTGTGAAGAGCTTACCACCCGACCAATCGAAGTATAATCTTCGTAATAAACATTTTTATCAAAAAGGCGAGTGTAAGCTACCAATTTATTATTTTCATCCCAAATCATAAAATGCCAAGCCAATTGGTCTTTACCATCAGCATCAACAAATGGGCAATTTTGTTCTAATACAAAAACCTCTTGACGCAACACCATAATGGCATAAAGCTCGTCAAGACTCAACTCATAAAAAGTCACACACTTAATAATCATAAAAATCTAATTTTGAATGTGCAAATGTTAGTATGATAGGATATATTTGTAAGATTAGAAATATATTCCAATTTCGTCATTGTAAAAATGCTTATAAATATACACACTCACAATCCTGAGAAACAAGATAATCAACAAATAATTTACAATTTGATTATTCCCGAAACTGACGAAGCACTAGAAACTTTCCCTGATGAAACCATTCCAAACAGCTGGCTTTCCGTTGGAATTCATCCATGGTACATCAACGAAAATAAACAAAAACTTCAACTTGAAAAACTTAGACAACTCGCTAAAAATCAAGATATTAAACTCATTGGTGAGTGTGGACTCGACCGACTAAAGGGAGCATCTCTACCGCTCCAAGAAGAAATATTTATTAAACAAATCAGAATTGCTGAAGAAGTAAAAAAGCCAATCATTATTCACTGTGTAAAATGCTTTAACGAGTTGATTTCCATCAAAAAAATCGTTCGCCCTAAAGTTCCAATGATTATTCATGGCTTCAATAATAATCTAACGACTGCCCAAATCCTACTCGACAAAGGCTTTTATTTATCACTTGGTTCCGCTATTTTACAAGAAAATTCAAATGCTGCACAAATTTTATCTCAAATTCCGCACGAAAAACTTTTCCTCGAAACTGATGACAAAGATGTTTCTATTTCCGAACTCTACGAAAAAGCATCTTTTATT
The DNA here is from genome assembly GCA_027486845.1 of Cytophagaceae bacterium. Lineage (GTDB taxonomy): Bacteria > Bacteroidota > Bacteroidia > Cytophagales > Spirosomataceae > Emticicia. The sequence continues at coordinate 35,626 of JAIXOL010000078.1, read as the reverse complement.
CTGAAAATACCTTTAAATAAGCTAGAAGATATTATTTTTGCCAATTATATAGAAATCTGTACCTAAATGTGTGACTAAACTGATGTCATATCAAGTTGGTAAACAAAAAATAAAATGAATAATTCCTTCAACGATAATTTCAATAGTTTCAAACGACAAACTTGGCAAACAAAAAATATCAAACCAATTGATATTTTGTTTATGCTTACCACAGATACTTTGGGTACTTTTCTTCAAATTGTTGATAAAAATCTAAATCCTGTTGAAGTAAATTATCAAGCCTATACGGGCGAAGTCCGCAACATTTTACGTCAAATAGAAAGCATCCGCGAGCGTGAAGCATTCGTCATAGAATGGGGAAAAGAACAAGGAAGCCTATATCTTGCGGAACATGAATATTTACTTTATTCCCTCAAAAACACTGATTTATTGGCCAACGATAAAGGTGAACAAGTCAATTTTGCGGAAGAAGAACACCAAGTAGTTTTTGAAATAAAACTAACGCCAAAGAATGAAAAACGCCTTTCTGTAAAACCCGTTTTATTCATTAATCATCAAGCTGTTGAAGAACTTCAACCAATTTCCGAAGGTTTTTTGATGGCAAAAAACACAATTTACGAAATCACGCCTTTGGGTAATAATTTCAATCGTTTAGATGCTTTTAGTTCAGAGATTAATATAACTGACCTAGAAAAATATCTGTCATTATTGTTTTCCTACCTTGATAACTTCAAAGTTCAATACAAAAACTACAAAGTCGAGGAATTACGAGAAACTCGTGCCACTGAACCAGCTTTGATTTTTGAGAAAATTGATACCGACAATGCACTTCACCTGAGAATCACACAAATTTTACAAGGTTTCGATGTTGAATTTCTAGAACAATTCGATTTGCATAAATGTGTAGAAATAAGCGAGTTGGAAGAAACAATTAGAGTAGTTTATATTGAACAAAAACCTATTGAAGAGCTTTCGGATGTTATTTTAAAACTATTAAAAAAACATATTCCAAAAGAGGTCAAAAAGAAAACCAACGAGATTTATCAAGAAGAAAACCTCTTTGTGGTGCCGCAAGAAATTGCAAATGGTTTCATTTACAACGAATTATCTACATTATTGCTGAGTTGGAAACTCTTCGGGGCTGAAAAACTCAAATCTTATAAAATCAATACTTCTCAACCAAGATTAGATGTGAGCCTATCATCAGGCATTGACTTTTTAGAAGGAAACGCAACGCTTGATTTTGACGGAGAAAAAATATCGCTTTGGGAAGCCCTCACCCAATATCGCCAAAAACGTTATGTTGAGCTTTCGGATGGTTCGCACGCCCTATTGAATGAATCGTATGTACAAAAATTGCAGCGATTATTTAAGAAGAAAAAAGATAAAATTGAAATCTCATTTTTTGACTTGCCACTGGTCGAAGAATTGATTGATGAACGCAATTCATCAGCAGTATTCAAGAAATCTAAGTCAATTTTTGAAGGTTTTAATAACATAAAAGGTAATTCTAAAAAACTTCCGAAAGTAAACGCTAAACTTCGCCCCTATCAAGAATATGGGTATCAATGGTTAAGTTATTTGAAAGAGCAAAAACTTGGCGGTTGTTTGGCCGATGATATGGGTCTTGGAAAAACCATTCAGACGATTACACTTCTAAGCGAAATTTACCCAAAACAAAAAAAACCGACCTTGGTGGTGATGCCCAAAAGTTTGTTATTCAATTGGAAAAATGAAATTCAGAAATTCAATCCAGCCATCACGACTTATACATATTATGCCGAAAACCGCAAAATTGAAGATGCTGTAAAGTCAAATTTGATATTTACCACATACGCCATGCTTCGCAACGATATTGAGATTTTTAAGGAAATTGAGTTTTATTATGTGATACTTGATGAATCGCAAAACATTAAAAATATGCAATCTCAGACTTCAAAAGCAGCACTTTTGATTCAATCTGAGCATAAACTGGCATTGAGTGGCACGCCAATCGAAAATAATCTGGGCGAATTATACTCACTTTTTCGTTTCTTAAATCCTGCCATGTTTGGTTCGGCACAAAATTTCAACGATAATTATCTGATTCCGATTCAAAAAAACCGGGATACAGACGCAATCCTCGAACTCCGAAAAAAAATATATCCATTTATTCTAAGACGATTAAAATCAGAAGTTTTGACCGAACTTCCCGATAAAATCGAACAAACGCTTTATGTTGAGATGTCAGAGCCTCAAGCCAAACTTTACGAGCAACGACGTTTGTTTTATCAAGAAGCCATCAAGCAACAAATCAAGTCATCAAGTATCGAAAAAAGCCAGTTTTTTATCTTTCAAGCTTTCAACGAACTTCGTCAAATTGCTTCTCTTCCAGAAACAAAATCTGATGGAAAAATTGCTTCGCCTAAACTTGAATTACTGACAGAACAAATGACCGATGCTATTGCGAACGGCCACAAAGTACTAATTTTTGTTAATTATTTAGCTGCAATCGAACTTATCGAAGGAGTTCTCGAAAACGCAGGAATTGATTTTGTAAGCATGACTGGCTCAACCCGTGACCGCCAAAAACTCGTTGAAAGATTCCAGAACGACACTAATTGCAAGGCATTTGTAATGACACTTAAAACCGGCGGAACTGGCTTAAACCTTACAGCTGCAGATATGGTTTTCATCTTTGACCCATGGTGGAATGTAGCCGCAGAAAGTCAGGCTATCGACCGCACACACCGAATTGGGCAAACTCGAAAAGTGACGAGCTATAAACTCATAGCCCAAAATACAATCGAAGAAAAAATATTACTTTTACAAGAAAAGAAAAAACAGCTTTTCGATGATGTAATTTCGGCAGATGCCGCTTCGGTAAAAAGTTTGAGTGAAGATGATATTAATTATTTGTTGAAATAAAAATAGCTTTTAGAAAAATTGTAAAAGCTAAAAGTCAAATATAATAAACATGGCAAAAGAACGAGAATTAGACAAATTATTCAATGATTACGACAAGTTTATGGCTTCCATAGGCTTGGGTATTCAGAAAGATAATAAACCGAAACCTTCGGTATTTGGCAATTCAAAAGATGAATTATCAAAACTGGCCAAAGACCTTGATAAAAGTTTGTATAAACGAGAAAACTTCATGCAAGGCTTTCGTAAACCGCTGCTTAACATGTTTGAAACCAATGCAGCACTGATGTTGGATAATGATTTTTCGGAAGCAGATTTCGTCAATTTAAAAACTAATTATGCCAAAACTACCAAATTAGAATATTGTAATTTAGTTGCCAAAGTGTTCAAAAATAAAACTATTTTTGAACACTTTTTGAATAGCCTCGACCAAGATGTAAGAAAAGTTTTGGATTTTTTAGTTTGGCAAGATGAGCTTTCGGACGAAGATATTTTAAGTGAAACTGGGATTTCTATTACAAGAAATATTGAAAAAATCAGCTATAATAATAAAAAATATATCGAAAAAGACCTCCGCAAAGAGTTCATGGTATTTGCGATTGAGTCAGAATCAAATTATAGTTATGAATTAAATTCTTATCTAAAAACTTTCACCGTTGAACTTCCAATTGAAATCCGCCGAGTTGTGAAAGATTTTTATGATAAACCTATACATTATAATTTAATACCACTCACAGAAGCACCAAAAACCACCTATTTTTCGAGTTCTGAAACCGAGATTTTCGTCAATTTGCCAAATTTATTGAGTTATAATCAGGCAGGTAATATAAAAGTATCAGGGCCAGGTAGAGTAATGCTCAACACGCTTGGGAAAACACGTAAGACACTTAATATCAACGAATTATACCCTGAAACCAGTTCAAAAGAATTACAACATTTAAAAACATATTTATTGTCGTCTATGCTTGTTTGCGAAAGTAAACCTAAAAAAGAAGAAACATTTACTGGAATTCTGAAAAACTATTTCGAGAATATATATATAAAGAATTTTGCAAGTCACGTTCACATTCTGACGAGTCTAAAAGGTTCGCATCATCTCTACAATATCATTAATGTAGAGTCAAATTTTATTGAAGTTGTCAAAAATTTACCCATCAACGCATGGATCAGTATCAAGAATTTTATTGACTTTGCCTCATTTCGCAGTTATAATTTTCAAATCTCAAGCTTACACGAAATGTGCAATTATCTTACTTATGAAGTTGAAGGAAATTATCGTAAAGAAAAGAAATCAATAAAAAAAGCTAATCTAAAAACATTTATCGAAGAACCAATACTGAAAGGGAACATCATGCTTTGGTCATGTTACGGTCTATTGGATATTGCTTACGACGATATTGATACAACCGAACTTGGAAAGACTTATTTTTCTGTTTATGATGGTATAAAAGCTGTAAAACTCACCAATTTGGGGGCATTTATATTAGGAAAAACAACGCAATATGAAGCACCAAAAATAAAAAAGAGTTACGATTTAACACTTTCTAATGAAAATTTGATTATTTTAGTGGAAGGAGAAACCGCCATAACCGATAATCTTTTGGGAACTTATGCCGATAAAATTGGCTCAAATCGTTATGCAGTTTCAAACGAAACTTTCTTGAAAAATATCAACAGCAAAAAAGAATTAAAAATCAAGATTGATATTTTCAAGCAAATTATCAACACAGATTTACCTGCCAATTGGAAGATATTTTTCAATATTCTCGACAAAAAAATACATCCATTAACACCGATTTCAGAAGTTTTGGTTTTCAAAATTCCAAATGATGATCCCGAACTTATCAAACTATTGATTCAAAATCCATCAATCAAAAAACTTTTGATAAAAGCCGAGGATTACCAAATCATCGTATCAAAAAAAGATTACCCAACGCTAAAAACCAAACTGAAAACGTTTGGATATTTACTAAATTAGTTCTATGTTTTGAGTTTTAACGGGTTCGCCCGTACAATTCTGAGACTTTTCGCACTAAAACTTAATAATGTTTAGTTGAAACCTCAGAACTGCTAACTCAAGACTCTGAACTCAAAACTCAGAACTCAAAAATGCCCGCTTGGCTCTCTCGCTCCGAATTATTAGTTGGTAAAGAAGGAATCGACCAACTCCAAAATGCTCACGTCTTAGTCGTAGGACTGGGCGGTGTCGGCTCATTTGCTGCCGAATATATCTGTCGCTCAGGTGTAGGTGAAATGACAATCGTCGATGGAGACGTAGTTGACCCAACCAACCGAAACCGCCAATTGCCAGCCCTCGCTACGAACCATGGAGTTTCAAAAGCCGATATAATGGCCGAACGACTTTTGGCCATCAATCCAGAATTAAAATTACACGTTGTAAAAGAGTTTCTTACACCAACAAAATGCCGTGAGATTCTCGAAACAAAATACGATTATATAATGGATTGTATTGATAGTGTTACGCCCAAACTCACCTTATTAACAACGGCTTATTCAAAAGGTCAGCGAATCGTAAGCTCAATGGGTGCTGGTGGAAAAATCGACCCAACCAAACTTCGAGTAACTGATTTGTTTGATACTTATGAATGTCTTTTTGCCCAATATATAAGAAAAAGAATTAAAAAACTTGGTGTAAATGCTGGAATCAAAGCCGTTTTTTCAATCGAACCTGTGATGAAAGAATCATTGATTTTGACAGATGGTTCTAATTTTAAACGTTCTGCTTATGGCACAATTTCTTATTTACCCGCTGCTTTTGGTGGGGTTTGTGCGTCGGTCGTTATACGTGATTTATTGAATTATCCAATCGAAATCACTAAACGCCCAGCTAATATTCGCAAAAAGACGCCTATCAAAACTAAGCCGAAAGAAAAAGAATAGGTAAAAATCAATTTTTGCCAAATCTTAAATTTTGGGCAAACAATTTATTCTACACCTAAAAAAGGTTTACCTTTTGATTTATGAATGCAGCCATTGATATTGGAAATACCTACACAAAAATTGGTTTTTTTGAGAAAAATCAGCTTTTGGATGTTCATCGTGGCTTAGAGTTTTCAAAAATAGAAGAACTAATTTTATTAAATAATGTTAAAAGTATCATTATTTCATCGGTCACCAAAAGCCATTTAGAACTTGAGGCTATTTTTAGTAAAATTGAATTAAACAAATTATTTCTTAGTCCAGAAACACCAGTTCCAATAAAAAAGCATTACGAGACGCCTCAAACGCTCGGTGCAGACCGATTGGCAGGAGCAGTTGGTGCTAATTTTCTGTTTCCAAATCAAAACGTTCTTATTATTGATATGGGCACGGCCATTAAATACGATTACGTTTCAAAATTTGGGGCATTTGAAGGTGGGATAATTTCCCTTGGTATGCGAATACGATTCGAGGCACTTCACACGTTTACTAAAAGACTGCCTTTAGTAGAAGCTGAAGGAATCCCTGATTTAATCGGAAAAAACACAAAAGCCTGTATTCAGAGTGGTGTAATCAATGCAATAATTGCAGAAGCCAACGGAATGATAGAAAATTACTTAAAACTCGGTGATTGCCAAGTTATATTGTGCGGTGGCGATGCGAGTTTCTTTGAAAGTCAAATAAAAAAGCCGACCTTTGCAGTCAATTTAACATCCGAAGCAAAGCAAGTAGCATCAAACGCTATTTTTTCGATACAATATATCCCAAATTTGACCCTAATTGGTCTGAACAGAATTTTACAATACAATGTTGAAACAAATTAAACTAACTGCTTACCTATTTATCTGTATCTTGTCAATTACTGAATCTTTCGCACAAAAAGAATCTCGACTTTACGGTAATTCACCTTATTCAGCTCTAGGAATTGGAGATATTTTCTCAGGCAGTTCTATTGCTAATGATGCAATGGGAGGTACAGGGTTAAGTTTTGGCAATGGTATTACAGTAAATACGATAAATCCCGCACTATTGGCTAAAAATCGTTATGTAGCATTCAATACTGGCTTACGTGGTCAATACAAAACACTATCGAACGAAACACTTTCCCAGTCTGATTTTGGTATGAATTTAAGCCATATTACGCTGGCTTTCCCAGTCAAAACAAAGTGGACGACATCAATCACAATGCAACCTTATTCAGGAGTTGATCATGAAGCTCGTTTTACTCAAACAATCGCAGGAACAGATAAAAGTGTAAACCATATCTATAAAGGTTCAGGCGGGCTTTCAAAAGCAGCTTGGACAAATGGAGTAATAATAGGAAAAAAACTATATTTAGGTGCAGAAGTTGGATATTATTTTGGAACCTTTACACGCGATACAACCTCACGCCTATTAGTAAATTCTGATGATTTATATCTTCGCTATTCTGACCGTAAATCTATGAATGGTTTTGAGTTTAAAACAGGATTTGCATTCCAACAAAAACTTACCGAAAAATGGAATTTAAATATTGGTGGAACATACGAACTTCAAAGTAAACTAAATGGTGAGCGTCTAAGAACTTACTCGACATTATACGACCAAGGAAATGGCCCACAAGTAATTCAGAAACCCGATACATTGTCATTGTATAAAGGAGGAATTACTTTACCTTCAAGATATGCACTGGGATTTAGTATAGAAAGCCCATATAAATGGACTTTCGCCGCTGAATATAGCCGTCAAGATTGGGCAAATTATTTAAATTTTGATGGTAAAAAAGAGAGTAATCTTACAGCCAATGAGAAAATCGCATTTGGTATTGAATACCTTCCAAAATACACTTCTACCAAATACTTTAATCAGGTTTTTTATCGTGCTGGTTTTCAACAAGTTAAGACTCCTTATTTAGTAAATGGCACACACATTAAAGATAATAGTTTTTCATTAGGTTTATCTACTCCACTGGCTTATCGTAGTGTAAGTTATATTGATTTCTCGGTTTCAATCGGAAATCGTGGGGTAATTGGAAATGGATTAGTGAAAGAAAACTATATAAAAATGTCGCTAGGTTTTTCATTAATGGATACTCGTTGGTTCTTGAAACCTAAAATTGATTAAAATCTTTGTGAGGCGAAGTTTTGCAGATTACCAGATTACGTAAAATTTCGCTTAAATCGCACAATCATTTTATCTAAAAACATGGTTAACATCACAAAAAACATAGTAGAATTTAGCTGTTTGTTCATAATCGCTTTCTTCTTTACTTCATGTGAAGAAAAAAAGAAAGTTGAAGTAGCAACCAAATATAATGGCCCACTCATGTCCACCGAAAATCTGAATGTAATGTACAGTGATTCGGGGCGAACAACAGTAAAACTTACTACGGCTCGACAATTAAAGTTTCAAAACGAAGATGAGGTATATCCAAAAACCGTATATGTAACATTTTACGATAAAAATGGTGTTGAATATTCTTCGCTACGTGGCGATTCTGGTCGTTACGAAAAAAGCAACGGACTTTATAAAGTGATGGGCAATGTATTCTTCTTTAACCGATTACAACAACAAAGCCTTGCTACAGATTTACTAAATTGGAGTCCACTAAGAAAAAAAGTTTATACCGACCGAAAATTCACCATCAAAACTCCCAAAGAAGAACTTCACGGAATTGGAATGGATGCTGATCAAGATTTTACACACTACACAATGCGAAAGACAAAAGGCACATTTGCCGTTGACTCACTCAACTCTCAAACCGATGACGATGTCTCTACGGATACTACGAGTTATTAGTTATTAGGAAACTCGTTACAGGTTATCAATCTAACGAACCAATTTCCAAGTTTGCCAATAACAAATTCCCCAGCAACTAATTTACTAATAATAAAAATAAATTTTTACAAAAAATCATTCTCTTTTCTACTTTCTTTAATAAAATTCGGTCTAAATTTGTCATTTAATTTAAAGGTGAAACAAAATAGTTATTTTAGATAAAAATAATAGTTTGCAGCATAAAAGATTTGATATTCTCAAAAAACCAATGCAGATGTTACATTTTATTATAATTAAACTACTGTAAACCACGGACTGTTGACTGTTGGACTAATCAAAGCCTAATCACGCAAATAAAGCCAGATTTTTATGCTTTCACATTTATTAATCAAGAATTACGCACTTATTGAGCATCTCGAACTTAAGCCCGATGCTCATTTTAATATAGTTACAGGCGAAACCGGTGCGGGTAAATCAATTATGCTCGGTGCAATTGGTTTATTGCTGGGCAATAGAGCTGATACAAAAACGCTATACAACGAGTCGGAAAAATGTATTATTGAAGGTACATTTGATATGGCAGGATTTTATATCAAAAATATTTTTGAAGAGGAAGAACTCGACTTCGAAAGTTCGTGTATTTTGCGTCGAGAGATTTCACCAAGTGGAAAATCAAGGGCGTTTATCAACGATACGCCTGTTACGCTTGAAACGCTCCGCAAAATTGCCTCTCAGTTAATGGATATTCATTCGCAGCACGATTCGATTTTGCTTGGCTCAAATGAATATCAACTAAGAATTGTCGATACTTATGCCCAATGCCACGATAAATTAGTTGAGTACCAAGAAAAGTATCGTACTTACAAAAAACTTCAAGATGCTTATCAGCAGCTACAAATTGAGGCTGACCAAAATAAAAAAGAGTTTGATTTTAATAATTTTCAGTTAGAAGAACTCGTTAAGGCCAAACTAAATCCTAACGAACAAGAACTGCTCGAACAAGAACTCAATATTTTAGAACATGCCGAAGAAGTGAAACTCCGCTTAAAGACTGTTTACGAATCACTCAATAATTCAGAGCAATCTATCCTTTCGGTACTACAATCTACAATTAGTTCATTGACTCCTATTGCAAGCTATTCTCCTGATTATCAACAATATAAAGACAGGATTCAAAGCTGTTTATTGGAATTAAAAGACGTTTCTCGTGATATCGAATCAGAGGAAGATAATATCGAACTTGATGGACAGAAAATAATTGAAATTCAAGACCGACTGAATTTACTTTATAAACTTCATCAAAAACACGCCGTAAAGTCAAATGGTGAATTACTCGAAATTCAAGCAATTTTGGAAGAAAAAGTAAGTAAAGTACTCAATTTGAGCGAAAACCTTTCAGCAGCCAAAGAACGTGTAAGTAAAGCGTTCGATGCCGCAACCAAAATGGCCGAATCACTTTCAAAAGTACGTCAAAAGGTTTTACCAGAAATAGAAAAACGAGTAATTGGCTTATTGATTGAGCTAGGAATGCCGAATGCTATCCTCAAAATTCAACACCAAAATATTCAACTTAACAGTGAAGGAATCGATCAAATCAATTTTTTGTTTAGTGCTAATAAAGGCGTTACACCTCGACAGTTAAAAGATGTCGCTTCGGGTGGAGAATTTTCTCGCTTGATGCTTGCCATAAAATACGTTTTAGGTGATAAACGCTCTTTACCAACCATCATTTTTGACGAAATCGACACAGGAATTTCGGGTGAAGTAGCTATAAAAGTTGGAAAAATGATGCGAGAAATGGCACAAAGTATTCAAGTAATTGCAATTACTCATCTTCACCAAATTGCTGGACGTGGTTCGTCGCATTTCTTTGTTTATAAAGATAATTCATCTGCCAAAACAGTTAGCCGTATCAAACAGTTAAGTCAAGACGAAAGAATTATTGAAATTGCAAAAATGATTGGTGGCGAAAATCCATCTGAAAATGCGATTCATAGTGCTATTGAAATGCTTGGCATCACACATTAATAATCAAATATTTACACCAAAAAGATAAAAAATGAAGAATTTACTAACTGCCTTACTTGTTGTATTTTCACTGGCTTGTACCGATAAATCTGCCGAAGAAGCAGCTAAACTCAAAGAGGAGACTTTCAAGATTCATGATGAAGTAATGCCTATCAGTATGAATTTAGAAGATTTAAAAGCCAAAGTAATGAAAAAAGCAGAAGCTGATACAACCTTGAAGAAATCGGCTCTTGATATTTCTTTAGTTCTTGATAAAGCCTACACTGACATGGAAACTTGGATGCCAAAACTTGGTGAAGTGGCTGACATGAAAGATGGTGAAGAAAAAGTAAAAGCACTATCGACATTGAAAGCAGAAGGTGAGCAATTGAAGCAATCAACACTTGATGCCAAGAAAAAAGCAGAAGAGTTTTTAAAATAAAATTAATCTAATACCAAATAGGAATTTGAGAAGGTTTACACTTTAAGCCTTCTCAAATTTTATAATCTGCATGAAAAAAATCATTATTTCTGCTTTCATTATCATTGCAGCAACTTCAATATTTTCTTGCGAAAGTACTTCTCGCAAATTACCTATTTTGGGTGAACGAGATTTCATCAATGGAGACTCAGTTTATCACACAATTCCAGATTTTTCTTTAATAAATCAAGATAGTTTACCTATCACAAATAAAACCTACGAAGGAAAAATCTATGTAGCAGATTTCTTTTTTACAACCTGCCCTACAATTTGCCCTGTAATGAAAAAACAAATGTTACGGGTTTATGAAAAATATAAAGAAAACACAAAAATTGGTATTTTATCTCACACAATCGATCCTCGCCACGATTCGGTAAAGAATCTTAAGGAATTTGCAAATAGACTTGGAATCGATGGTAATATGTGGAATTTTGTAACGGGAGATAAGTCAAAAATATATGAACTTGGAGAAAAATCTTACTATATAACAGCTGGAGAAGATTCTACTGCTGCGGGTGGAATCATTCATAGTGGAGCATTTATTTTAGTTGATACAAAACGCAGAGTAAGAGGTATATATGATGGGACGAAAGAAACAGATGTGACAAAATTAATAAAAGACATGGAAGTTTTATTAAACGAAAAATAAAATATGAGAAACGAGATTAGATATACAGGATGGGACGAACTGGAGAATTCTCTATTTATTAAGTCATTAAAAATGGTGTACAAATTCATCAAAAAAACTTGGACTAAACTATTTATAATCACTTTTTTAATAATTACTTTTACTTCATGCCAGTCAGAAGAAAAGATAAAACTGGAGCAATATTATATCGGAGGAAAGGAAGTTTATGAGCTAAACTGTGCAAATTGTCACCAAAAAGATGGGAAAGGACTACAAAGTCTATATCCGCCTGTTGCAGGAAGTGATTATTTAAAAAATAAAGATAAAGTAATTTACCTCATAAAAAACGGACTCGTAGGCGAAATTTTGGTAAATGGCAAGAAGTTTAACCAGCCAATGCCAGCCAATAATCAATTGACAAATCTTGATATTGCCGAAGTTGTTACCTACATTTATAACGAATGGAATGGAGAAACTAAAATTACGGAGGTGAAAGAAGTTGAGAAAGTTTTGAACAGAAAATAAAAGGGGGCTTCGCTCAAAGCGAAGCCTTCCTTAAATATCAAACTACACTTCTTATCAATCGAATAGCAATTCCATAAAAAATCACCATTCCAACAAATATTAAACCCCAGGAAGTAAGCGTTGATTCTTTAAAATGAAGAAAAAAAGCAGTACCAACAATGCCAACCCAAAAGAACAATTTTGCCATAAATCGCTGATTTTTTCTATTATTTCGTTCTTCTGAAGGCTGTAAACTCGCCTTACTTGAAAAAATACCATTTCCTGCAAAGATGCTTGATGGATGAATATTTTGTCTAAAATTACCACTAGCAAACAAAAATAGCGAAAGTGCTACACCCAATAAACGAGGTTTTTCATACTCAAAATCATTGAGTATGAAATAAAACAAAATTAAGCCCAATGAGGATAAATATGCTGACCAAATCAGACGAATTCGTTTGGCACTTCTCATCAATAATTCCGCATTAGGCTTTCGGCTATCCAAAAACTGCATAAATAAAGGAAAAAAATAAAAAAATAAAACAGCTATTGTATAAAAATAGAGTTTGTTTTGATGAATGAGCGAAAGCTTTGGTTGCCAATTGAAATAAACAAAGGCAAACGGCAACATGATAATTACCAAAATCAGTAATTCAAACGGTATGTTTTTTTTCATCTATGTAGGTTATTTAGTCCACGATAATGGTCAACAGTTAACAAGCTATCACAGTTGAAAAATGATTTTAGTTTATTGATTAGACAGCTTTAACTAAGAGAGCTTTGAAGCATTTTAATTGCTAACATGCAGACGATTTTCTAGTTTTTCGGCTTGTACAGTATTTGGTTTAAATTGCATAAACCAAACCATAATTTCGTCGATAACGGTCATATTGAGAGAATATAAAACAAACTGACCTTTCTTCACCGAAGCCACTAAATCAGCTTGACGAAGCAAATCTAAATGATGCGAAATACTAGGTTTACTCATATCAAATTTATCGGCAATATCACCAGCAGTCATATCGCCATCTTTTAGCAATTCTAATATTTCTCGGCGAGTAGCATCATTCAATGCTCTAAATAAAATGTTCATAATATTTCAATTACATCAATTGATAAATACAAATATGTGTTTTCTGATTCAAAAATACAAATTTTTCATTACATATTTAGATAACCTTCTAATCAATATTAATTTACTTGGTTAGTTTTCTTAGAAAAACACAATTCTAAAATCATTTTTCTAACATTGGTATATAAATTGTTATATTTGCAAGCCCCCTCGCCCCTAAAGGGGGGCTTTATTTAAGAATCTAAATTTAAACTCCCCTTCAGGGGCTGGGGGTATTGGGGTTTATGAAAGTATTAAAATTCGGTGGAACATCAGTTGGAACGGTTGAAAGTATCAATCAAGTTATACAGATTTTACAAGAAAATCTCAATGAGGGATACAAAATTGCGGTAGTGTATTCAGCAATGGGAGGTGTTACTAATCGCCTTATCGAGATTGGTAAACTAGCTGCCACTTCTGACTTAGAATATTTACAACTATTAAAATTAGTTGAAGATCGTCATTTCGCTGCCGTTAGAGGTCTGATTGACGTAAAAAACCAAAGTAGTGCCATCGCAAAAGTAAAAGGTTTGCTCAATGAACTTGAAGACTTGCTTCGGGGAGTTTTCTTAATAAAAGAACTTTCGTCTCGAACGAATGATTTTATAATAAGTTTTGGTGAAAGACTTTCTACAACAATTGTAACCGAAGCACTTAAAAATAGAGGCATTGAGGCAGACTATTTAGATGCTCGAAAGGTTATAAAAACAGATGACCATTTTGGATACGCGGAAGTAATTACCGAATTGACTAACGAATTAATCAGAAAGCATTTTTCAAAAACCAATAAACTCCAATGTATTACTGGTTTTATAGGATCTACAATTGATGGCGTAACAACTACACTTGGTCGTGGCGGATCCGATTATACAGGTTCAATTTTCGGTGCTGCACTCAATGCAAGTGTCATAGAAATCTGGACAGATGTAAATGGTATGCTCACTTCTGACCCTCGAAAAGTTAAAAATGCATTTACGATTCCGACTATTACTTATGCCGAAGCAATGGAATTGTCGCATTTTGGGGCAAAAGTTATTTATCCGCCAAGCCTCACTCCTGCTTTTCAGAAAAACATTCCTTTAAAAATATTAAATACTTTCAATCATCATCATGAAGGTACGATTGTTAGCAAAACTGCCAACACTAAAGAATACTCAATAACCGGAATTTCTTCGATTGATGATATTGCTCTAGTCAACGTACAAGGTGGAGGTATGATGGGTGTCGCTGGGGTTTCTGCCAAACTATTTTCGATTTTGGCAGCCAATAAAATCAGTGTTATTTTGATTTCACAGGCATCTTCTGAGCATTCAATATGTTTTGCAGTTGACCCAAAAACGGCCTATGGAGTTAAAGAAATTTTGGATGAAGGTTTTGCTACCGAAATTGAACTAGGTTTGGTTGATAAGATTTCAATCGAGCAAAACTTATCGGTAATTGCAGTTGTAGGTGAAGGCATGAAATCAAGTACGGGCACTTCAGGTAAGCTCTTTACGGTACTTGGCAAAAATGGCATTAATGTAGTAGCTACTGCACAGGGATCTTCGGAGTTAAACATTTCGGTAGTTATCTACAAAAAAGATATTACTAAAGCTCTAAATGCCATTCACGAAACTTTTTTTCAGGTTGATGGTTTGACACTAAATTTATATTTAGTTGGTGCTACTGGCTTGATTGGAAGCACACTTTTAAGACAAATTCAAGAACAAAAAGAATATTTAAAGCAACGCAAAAACCTCAATATCAGACTTGTAGGCATCACTAATACCAAAAAGATGTTATTGAATGAAGGTGGCATAAGTCTCGAAAATTGGAAAGAAGAATTGCTTGAAAAAGGAGAAATAGCCAACATAGGCTCATTTGTATCTGATGTACAAGATTTGAATTTGCCATATAGTGTTTTTGTAGATTGTACGGCCGATAAAAATATCGTACAATATTATTACCCTCTCTTAAGTAGCAGCGTATCAATCGTTACGCCAAATAAAGTTGCTAATTCGGGTAGATACGAGCAGTATTTTATGCTCCAAAAAGCCGCTCAAAAACACGGTGTAAAGTTTTTGTATGAAACAAACGTGGGTGCAGGCTTGCCAATTATAAACACTTTACAAGGTTTGATAACAAGTGGTGATAAAATCAATAAAATTGAGGCGGTACTCTCAGGAACATTAGCATATATTTTCAATAATTTCAAAGTTGGAGATAGATTCGTAGATGTTGTAAAAGCAGCAAAAGCAAAAGGATATACCGAACCTGACCCAAGAGATGATTTAAGTGGACAGGATGTAGCTCGTAAAATCTTGATTTTGTCTCGTGAAGCAGGTTTAAAACTCGAACCAGAAGACGTAACAATTATCAATTTATTGAATGATGCCTGTCTGAATGCACCTTCTGTTGAAGCCTTTTTTGAAGAACTTGAAAAAGACAATGACCGTTTCGAGAAATTACTGAAAGATGCCGAAGCAAACGATGAGGTTTTAAGATTCATTGCCTCACTCGATAATGATAATAAAGCAAGCATCGGTTTAAAATCTGTTGGACGTTTACATCCATTCTTTAATTTGGCTGGTTCTGAAAACATCATTTCGTTTACCACCGAACGCTACAAATATAATCCATTAGTCGTAAAAGGTCCAGGAGCGGGTGCAGAAGTAACAGCATCAGGAGTATTTGCTGACATTATGAGTATTAGTAGCTATTTGGTATAAAAAGCACAAAATTTTGAAGTAGTAAAGGCACAAAGTGTAGGAAATATTCTATCATTTTGTGCCTTATTTCTTAATTTCATTTCAACTTTTAATAAATTTACACCAATGTACCCTCGCCTTTCTATGCCTTATTTATTTTTTCGCAAACTTCAAAGAAGCTGAATTTAGGCAATAACGTAGACCTGTTGGTTTTGGGCCATCTTCGAAAACGTGACCTAAATGTCCTTTGCAACGAGCACAAACAACCTCTGTCCTGACCATTCCATAAGCATTATCTGAACGTTCTTCTACATTACATTCATTGATTGGTTTCCAAAAACTTGGCCAACCTGTACCCGATTCAAATTTTGTATCTGATGTAAAAAGCTCTAAATCACAACCGATACATTTATAAACACCTTTATCGTGATTGTCCCAATAAATACCCGAAAATGCTCTTTCAGTACCTGCTTTTCGCGATACATTAAACTGTTCAGCATTCAATTGTTTTTTCCAATCAGCATCAGTTTTCTTAATTACTTCAATTTTACAATCTGTTTTTTTTGATTTGCCATTTTGTGAATAACCCTGACAAGCAAGAAACACGAATGGCATTAATAAAAGCATTATTTTTTTCATAATCTTTTTGATTTATAGATGTTTTGTATTAACTACGAATAAAGTGGTAAAAAAGTTTTAAAAAATTAAGTCTTTGGCATCATTTTCTCGTTAAAATTATTAAAAACTCATCATCAGTGCTACAATTTAAAAAATACATAACATATATTTTTGTCATGTTTTGCATGATAAATGTCAGTTCTTGCAAAATCTTAAGTAGTAAAGCCCCAGAAAACACACCATTTAGAGAAAATATTTATACTAAGAAAATCATTTCAACTGCTCGAAATTATACAGGTGTTCCATATAAAAGCGGCGGAAATGATGAAAATGGTCTCGATTGTTCGGGTTTAATATGTTTATCTTTCAAAGAAATTGGTGTAAAATTGCCTCGAATTTCGTGGCAGCAAGCCGAATATTTCCCAGCAATCAACTTGCCAAATATACAAAAAGGCGATCTAGTTTTCTTCGTGACGGTTGGTAAAAACATCAGTCATGCTGGAATCGTAACCGAAGTAATAAGTGAAGATAACATTCGTTTCATTCACGCCTCATCAAGCAAAGGCGTTATTGAGGACAACATGATGAACAGTTATTGGAAATCTCGCTTTGCTAAAGTTTGCCGTCCAAAATATGCTGATTTAGCAAAACAATAAATTTTCACCTCACTAATAAGCGATTTTATCTATTTTTTCGTTATATTATTTATAAAACATTTAGCAAGGAGGAATGAGAAATTTTTGTTTATTAAGCATTGGATTGATTTTCAGCAATTTAGCCATTTCTCAAGCACAATATTTTGGACAAAACAAACCTCGATACAAAACCTTCGGATTTAAAGTTCTTCAAAGTCCCCACTTCGAGTTATACCATTATTTCAACGAAAATAAAATCCCCAAGGATATCATTTTCAATAGCGAACATTGGTATAAAATTCATCAAGAAGTTTTCAAACTCGCATTTATTAAGCCAAATCCACTGATTATTTATCAAAATCACTCTGATTTTCAAGAAACTACAGCCATTAATGGGCAAATTGAAGAAGGTACAGGCGGGATAACCGAAGGACTCAGAAATCGAGTCGTGATGCCAATGATGTTTTCTAAACGCCAAACTGACCACGTTTTGGGTCATGAAATAGTTCACGCTTTTCAATATCAATTAATGACCTCAGGCGATTCTACGCAAACCGGAAATTTACAGAATCTGCCACTTTTTATGGTTGAAGGTTTAGCTGAATATATGTCATTAGGTCGTGTGGATGCCCACACCTCCATGTGGATGCGAGATGCGGTTTTGAGCAATGATATTCCTACGATTAAAGATTTAATAATTAAAGAATATAAATATTTCCCGTATCGTTGGGGGCAGGCATTTTGGGCATATATGACAGCTACGTATGGCGATGATATTATTCGCCCACTTTTCCGAGAAACCGCTAAATATGGAATTGAAGTGGCCTTCACTAGAAACCTCAAAACAAGTATTGACAAATTTTCAGATAAGTGGAAACAGGCTTTGATTGATAACTATACGCTAATGCAAGAAGGTACTTCTATTCAACCAATTGGTAAAGAAATCGCTTCTCAAAGCAATGCTGGTGAAATCAACATTTCCCCTTCAATTAGTCCAAATGGCAAACATGTGGCATATATTTCATCAAAAAATACACCTTCGCTTGATATATATATTGTTGAATCAGTCACTGGGCGAATTATTCGTACGTTAGAAAGTAGTTCGTTTGGTTCACACGTTGATTCGTATAGTTTTATAGAAACCGCAGGTACTTGGTCGCCAAATGGTCAAAAACTAGCTTTGGTGATTCAAACAAAAGGACGAAACAAACTTTCCATCATTGATATTGCAACTGGAAATAAAGATAGTTTTGAATTGAAAGAAGTTGATTCATTCACAAATCCTGCGTGGTCGCCCGATGGAAATACGATTGTAGTTTCAGGTTTGATGAATGGGGAAAGTGATTTGTATTTATATAATTTAAAACAAAAAACGGTCAAAAACTTGACTAAAGATAAATTTTCAGATTTACAACCCACTTGGTCACCCGATGGTGAATGGATTTATTTTGTATCGGACCGAGGAAGTAAAAACCCTCGTTTAGAAAATGCAAACTATGGCATTTCAAGAATTAATACCGAATCTTTTTCAGTAGAAAACTTTGACTTTTTCCAAGAAGCTGACAATCTTAATCCATTGGTAACACCGAATGGAAAAGCTATTTATTTTTTATCCGATGCAGATGGATTTAGAAATTTTTATCGTTATGATATTATATCAAAACAAATCGAAAAACTGACGAATTATTTCACTGGTATTAGCGGAATTACGATGTTTTCACCTGCTGTCGGTATCGCTACCAAAACAGGACAGTTGATTTATAATTACTTTCAAAATGGAAAATACCGCTTATATCTAGCCAGTTACGGTGCTTTTCAACAGCAAATAGTTGGGGACGAAGTCAATAAATCTGCGGCTAATTTGGCTGTAGTGAAAGAAGGACGAAATATTGTTCAGAAAAATTTGGAGCAAAACACCCTTGCAGTTACAGTTTCAGAAAAGAAGTTAAAACTATTGAATTACCAACCAAAATTCAAGTTAGATTATCTCGGAAGTTCAGGCGTTGGTGTTTCAGCTAGTAGTTGGGGAACTGGTTTAGGAGGAGGTATAGTTGGACTTTTCAGTGATATGCTTAACCATAATCAATTGGCGGGTACAGTTTCTATCAATGGACAAGTGCAAGATTTTGGTGGGCAATTAATGTACCTCAATCAAAAGAAACCTTTGCAATGGGGAGTTTCTTTTGCACGGATTCCGTATCGTTTTCAAGGAAATTACACCGATAGCAGTTCAAAAACTACAAGTTTCTTCAAAAGCAATTATGTGACCGATGCCAAAGTGAAATCATCATTTGGCATACCAACCAAAGATTCTTTGTTTGCCAACAAACATTTAATTAATAGGCTGGCTATCAATCAAATAGGTATTTTTGCTTTTTACCCGCTCAATACAAATCAAAGAATTGAAGGTGGTATAAATGGCAATTGGTATGGCTTTTCAGGTGATGAATACACTAATTATACTACTTTCGACCCAATAAGCCGACAAACCTATGCATTGACAAATAGTAAAAAAGAAAAACTTTCACTTTCCAATTTAAAATCACAAGGCTTTAATGCCTTTAGTTTGAGTCAATTATACGTTGCTTTTGTGGGAGATAATACAATTTTTGGATCGACTGCACCTATAAAAGGTTATCGTTATCGATTTGAGGCAGGGCGATATTTTGGTTCAACTAGCTATACCAATATTTTGCTTGATGCCAGAAAATACCAATACGTAAAACCTTTTACGATTGCGGGAAGATTCCTTTACAACGGTCGTTTGAATGCTTCGAATCTTGATTATCTCAATCAGATTAATCCACTTTATCTAGGTTTTCCGTGGAATATGCACGGTTTTTATGGCAATGCCCTCACAAAACAACAAAATTTAGGTCTGATTACGCAAGAAGCACTACAAGGCGAACAACTTTTGGCAACAAATGTTGAAGTAAGACTGCCACTGACCGGCCCTAAAAAATTGGCATTAATTGATTTTTCTTATGTTCCGAGCGACCTAAATTTCTTTTTTGATAGCGGTATGGTTTGGTCAGCCAATAGAAAAATCGGAGCAATACAAGAGTATGAAACCCAAAACGAAACTTCAATAAAACTAAAAGTTGAGCCTATGATAATGACAGGATTCAGTTTACGAGTAAACCTGATGGGTTATCTGATTGTAGAGCCATACCTAGCAATACCTATTTATGGTGGTAAACGTCAAAATATGATTTCAGGAATGAATTTCTTAATTCCTGGATGGTAAAATGAAAAGTAGATAAGTGGAGGAGATGGGATTCGAACCCACGACTTCCTGCATGCCATGCAGACACTCTAACCAACTGAGCTACACCCCCTTATACTTTACAAAGATGCTGGTTTTTATTAAAGTATCCAAAAGTATTTTATTCCAAAACCGTTTTATAATTCATTCAACATTCTTAACAACTAAGTTTTAAATTACATTTCGGACATAGGAAGTATCAACAATTTACTAACTATCAGCACTTTACAAAATTTTCACTTATCAATTATTCATTATCAACTACTTATTTGTACTTTTGTATAACATCCAAAAAAATCATGAAAACAAAAATAATTAAGTACTTCATCGTTTCTTTTATGCTTGCATTTGTTACTTGGTCATGTGACAAATCAAACACCGAAACCCCTCAACCTCAGGTTTTGGTTAGTTCTACACTCGTCAAAGAACTAACAAAAGATCAACTAATTGCAGCACTTGGTTCAAGTTTAGGTTCACAAGCCTCACTTTTTATTCGTTCAGGCGTTAAGCAATATAAAATTGTTTACAAAACTAAAAATACTGATGGCACAGAAATTCAAGCCTCAGGTGCGGTAATAATTCCAACTGGTACCACAACGCCACTATCGTTGGTCAGCTATCAGCATGGAACAATTTTCGATGACAAACAAGCACCTTCATACTTCACTGCTGATGGTGAAGGTACACTTGCCTCTGTTATAGCAACGATTGGTTACATTGTAGCCGCTCCTGATTACATTGGTTACGGAGCATCAAACACACTTCCGCATACATATGAGCATCGTGAAGGACTAGCCTCTGCAAGTTTAGATATGCTTCGTGCTGCAAAAGAAGTAATCGCAAAAGAAAAAATAAGCTGGAATAATAATCTATTGATGGCAGGTTATTCAGAAGGAGGGTTTGCTACATTGGCTTTACAGAAAAAAATCGAAGAAGAAACTGGCTCTGAATTTAACCTAAAAGCCTCGAGTTGTGGAGCTGGTGCATATAATAAAACTTTGAGTTTCAAGACTTTAGTTTCTACGCCTTCTAGTGGAAATTCTCAGCATAACGCTTCATATATTTGGGTTTTATTGACTTATGATAGAATATATAAACTGAATCGCCCAATGACTTCATATTTTGCGGCGGCTTATGCAGCACAAATTCAAAAAGAGCAGCAAAATGCACGAATTTCGGGAAGTCTAACCACAATTTTGAGTGATGCTGTAAAAAAAGGTGTAAATGATGGAACAGATACCGCCCTATTGAATGCAGTAAAAGACAACGATATTTTTGATTGGAAACCGAAAACTCCAACTCAACTATATCACGGAACGGCGGATACTTATGTGCCATATTTTAACTCTCAAACTGCAGTAGATGCGATGAAAAAACGTGGTGCAAGTAACGTAGAATTGATTCCTGTAACTGGTGGTGACCATGGTTCGTCCGTTCAAAATTATTTACTTGGTACATTATCATTCTTTGGAAATGTCAAATAATTAAAGATTGAGAATAGGAAATTCTTAATTCTCAACTATCAATTCTTAATTTTCAATTCATAATTTATATTTACTTATCGATGGCAAATTTACAGACAGGTGTTGTACACACAGTATTTTTTTGGTTAAAAGAAAAAGATAATAAAGAACACCAAAATGCACTTCATGCAGGTTTGAAAGAACTTTCAAAAATTGATTTAATCAAAACTGCTTATATTGGTCGCCCGGCCAACACTACCCGTGAGGTAATTGATTCTACATACAGTTTTTCTTTGACTTTTGTTTTCGACAATTCAGCTGACCAAGACGCTTATCAAGTACATTCTGACCATTATGTATTTATCAATAACTGCTCTTTTCTTTGGGAAAAAGTAGTCGTTTATGATGCTGAAAGTTAATTTTTAACGAATTTTCACCCAACTTTGCTGTTTTTTTCAGAAATTTGTAGTCCTTTCCTGCGAACTAAATTCGCATTGTCCTTGATTTCCCATGAAAAAAATATTATTCTCTATACTTAGTTTGACCACAATACTTGCTTATTCACAGAAGCTAAGTTTTGAAGCCAAAGGTATTATTGCCATTTCAGATGCTGATATGGCTGCCTCGGCTTTTGTTGACGGTAAACTTTTTAAAGAGCGTGGCACCAAAGATTTTATGTCGATTGTGAAACTTCCGATTGATAAGTATTCCGACGAAATAAAGAGTTTAGTAGTCTCAAACTCGGCTATTAATTCGGCCAAAAGTATTGTTATTTCGCCAAAACATCCTATAGCTTATGTTGTAGAAACGCGAGGTACTACCCCAGAAACCATAACAGAAATTCGTAATATTTATACAGGATTGCCTGTTGGCGGTTTTATTTCGGTGATTGATATTAGCGATTTATCTCAACCAAAAGTGCTGTACAAATTTCCGACTGGCAAAAACCCAACTGCCATTGATATTAGTTCGAATGGAGAATATTTGGCACTTTGTAGTGAAGAAGATGGCAAAGAATTGCAGCTTTTGGAGCTCGACCCAACTGGAAAGCCAATCAGAATTATCAATAAACCACAAGGTTTCCAAGCAGGAAAAATTACGGACATCACTTGGCATCCAAACAATAATTTCTTGGTTTTTACAATGGAAGATTCAAAAGAAGTTGGTTTGCTGAAAGTTACACGTGATGGCCCTACTACTAAAATTATTCGTTTAGATATAGTTGGACCTACGCTAAAGGTTGGGAATTTACCAAGTGCAGGCCAGTTTACCCCCGATGGCAAATATTATCTTGTTCCCGTCATTAAATCAAATATCGCAAATAAATCAGAATCAGGGAGTGATGATTTTGGCGATATGTTTGTAATAAAATTCAATCTTGAAGGAAAAAGTGAGCATTATTTAATCACAAAAACAAAAATCGGTGAAACACCAACAAGTTTTGCTATTAGTCCAGATGGAAGTTTGGTTGCAGTGACAAATGCCAAAAAATCTTATTTTCCATGGAATAGTAATGAATCATCAAAAAAAGCTTCAATTTCGCTATTAAAACTATCAACGGATGGCTCATTGAATAATGTAGCCGAATATGAATTTGATGGAATTTTACCAAAGAATATCGTATTTGATAAAACAGGTGAAAACATTGCCGTAACGGTTTTCGATCATTTTAATTTTGGAAAACACTTTGGCGGACTTGAATTTTGGAAAGTAAAAAATGGAGAAAACCCAAGTTTACAAAAACAAGATTTTAAACTTTTTATGCCACGAGGCAGTCACGCAATACAAATTGTAAAATAATATTTTTTAATTCACAAAAAAGCCTTCAAATCATCCTTGAAGGCTTTTTTGTTTTCGATAAATCAGTTAGATTTGTTTTTTTGTCTTGAATATACACTTCCAACCCTAAAAAATGACATCAACAAACAATGAAGGCCTACGCCGTGAAATTGGAATCTTGGGCTTGGCAGCCAATACACTCAACCGAACCATCGGAGCAGGAATTTTCGTCTTACCTGCTTTTGTCGCCAGCTTTTTGGGTGAAACCAGTATTTTAGCCTATCTTTTTTGTGGCTTTCTAATGATGCTAATTATGCTCTGTTTCTCAGAAATTGGTAGTAAAATCACAGTCACAGGCGGTGCTTATGCATACATCCATGCTGCATTCGGGCCATATGCCGGTTTCTTAGCCAACACTATGTTTTGGTTTGTAGGAATTTTAGCCGATGCTGCAATTGCCAATGCCATGGCAGATACAATCAGTATTTACTTGCCAATTCTATCAGGAATTCCGTTTAGAGCATTGTTTTTTTTGATGGTTTTTGGCTTATTCACTTTCATAAATATTCGTGGGGTAAAACACGGTGATAATGTTGTAAAAATAAATACACTTATTAAACTCATTCCGCTCGTGGTTCTCATTATTGCAGGTATTTTCGGTACTTCAATTGAAAATTTAAAGTGGCATGCTCTACCAACAATTTCAAAATTGGGGGAAGCATCTCTCCTATTATTTTTTGCTTTTGCTGGTGGTGAGGCATCTCTAAATGTCAGCGGTGAACTCAAAAATCCACAAAAAGTTGTGCCATTGGGCATACTTTCGGGCATGGGTGCGGTGGTTTTGTTTTATATCTTGATTCAAACAGTTTCCCAAGGCGTACTTGGGGCAGATTTAATCAACCAAAGTGAAGCACCACTGGCAGCAGTAGCCAACAAAGTGATAGGGCCATTTGGCTCAACTTTAATGATAATAGGAGCAGCTTTTTCGATGTTTGCGGCATTAAGTGGGTCTATTCTATCATATCCACGAGTGATTTTTGCTGGAGCAAACAAAGGTTGGATGCCTCAAATAATGGCAAAAATTCACCCAAAATTTGCTACTCCTTATATGGCAATCATTACTTATGCAACTTTAGATTTTATCTTTTCAATCTCTGGAGGATTCAAAGAATTAGCTATCATTGCAAGTGCATCACTATTAACAGTCTATTTGGGAGTTGTTTTGGCAACAATCAGACTCCGACTTGATAAAAATGGAGAAACAAATGGTTTTCGACTTCCAGGCGGTATCACTATCCCGATTTTGGCAGCAATGGCTATTATATGGTTTTTGTCTAATTTAGCATTCAAAGAAGTAAGTAGTTTATCTATTTTTTTGTTGGTTTTATCGGCAATCTATTTTTTTTTTTTTTTTTTCAGTAAAAAGAAAAACAATGGTGTTGAAATCTAAGTTTGGACTGATTTTCATTTGCTATTGAAACTAACTATCAAATTATGAAACATCTCACATCAATCTTGTTTCTATTTCTTTTTTCGTGTAAAGGCTCTTCACAGAATATTTATTCACAATCGATTAATATGACAAACGGCTTATCATATCTAGCTTTGGGTGACAGCTACACTATCGGCGAAAGTGTTGCAGAAAGTGAGCGTTGGCCTGTTCAACTGAGTAAAAGTTTAGCTAAAAATGGTTTAAAAGTAGCTTTACCACAAATAATTGCTCAAACTGGTTGGACAACCGACGAACTAAAAGCAAAAATTGTTTCAGAAAAAATAACAAAAACTTATGATTTAGTTTCACTTCTGATTGGTGTAAATAACCAATATCGTGGGCGAAGCGTTGAGCAGTTCCAAACAGAATTTATTGACCTGCTCGAAACGGCTATCAAGTTTGCTGGCAATAAACCTGAGCGAGTTTTTGTGGTTTCAATTCCTGATTGGGGTATAACGCCATTCGGTGGGAAAGGACAAAATAAAACAATTTCTGAACAAATTGACTTATTCAATAAGGTAAAGAAAGAAGAAACCGTTAAAAAAGGCATTTTGTTTATCGATATTACACCAATTTCTCGTCAAGTGATAAACGACGTATCGCTCATTGCTGAAGATGGTTTACATCCTTCGGGGAAAATGTATCAACAATGGGTAGAAAAAATTTCACCAGAATTATCGAAGAAAATAAAGCCATGACAATAGAAGATTTTAAGCAAAAAGCACTTGAACTCGATAAAAATGATAAACTCGCTCCTTTCAGAAATCAATTTGAAATTGGAGATGAAATATATTTAGACGGAAATTCATTGGGCCGATTACCAAAAAAAACCATTGATCTTAATACAAATCTTATTAAAAATCAATGGGGAAAAAGATTGATAAGAAGTTGGAATGAGCATTGGATTGAATTACCAAATAAAGTTGCCGCAAAAATAGCTCAAATTGTAGGTGCAAGACCCGATGAGATTTTTGTAGGCGATAGCACTTCTATTAATTTTTATAAACTAGCATTTGCTGCTATTAGTTTTCAAAATAATAGAAGTAAAATCATCACCGACTCACTCAATTTTCCGACTGATATTTATGTATTGCAGGGTTTGATTGAGCAACACTTTAAAAATCATGCACTTTCAATCATCAAAAGTAATGATGAAATAAGCATTAGTGACGAAGCAATTGAGCAAGCTTTAGATAAAAATACAGCCTTACTAACGCTTAGTCATGTGGTTTTCAAGAGTGCATATCAATATAATATGCAGAATATCAACGACTTAGCACATAAAAAAGGTGCTTTAGTTTTGTGGGATTTAAGCCATTCGGCTGGAGCAGTTCCTATAAATCTCAACGAATCGGATGCGGATATGGCAGTAGGTTGTACTTACAAATATTTAAATGGTGGACCTGGAGCTCCTGCATTTTTGTATGTAAGACGCGATTTACAAGAAAAACTTTTAAACCCAATTTGGGCATGGTTTAGTCATGAAAAACCTTTTGATTTTACGTTAGATTATAAGGCAATAAATGGCATTCAGCGATTTGCTTCAGGAACTCCTTCCATACTTTCATTGGCTGCAATTGAAGCAGGATTGGATATCATGCTCGAAGCAGGAATGGAAGGTTTACGAGAAAAAAGTATTGCCCAAAGTAGTTTTTTGATAGAAATTGTCTTAAATCTCTTAGAACCGCTCGGTTTCACAATTGCATCGCCCATAAATGTAAACGAACGAGGCTCACATATTTCGATACAACACCAAGAAGGATATAAAATCAATCGAGCAATGATAGAGCCAATAGATGGTTCGCCGAGTATTATTCCAGATTTTCGACCACCAAACAATATCAGACTTGGCATTGCACCGCTTTATAATACTTTCGAAGAAATTTTTCAGACCATTGTTCGCATAAAAAAAATCATAGAAACAAAAGAATTTGATCGATTTGGTGATGAAAAGCTGACTGTGGTATAACAACTTCCTAGGATAAGGTTTGTAAGCTCTGCCCTAGGAAATTATTTGTTACTCTTTTTTCGCTCCAGTATTAGATTTAATGACCGCCTGAATCACATCCCACATATCGGTTGGAATTTCATTAAGGTGATTAAATTCTCCAGCACCATTTATCCATTCTCCACCATCAATCGTGATAACTTCTCCGTTGATATAAGAAGAAAAATCTGACATCAAATAAGCAGCTAAATTGGCCAATTCTTGATGCTCTCCTACTCGCTTGATTGGCACATTTCCATAATCAGCGAAGCGTTCTCTCAAATGTGGAGGAAATGCTTCGGCAGGAAATAATCTATCCCAAGCACCTTTGGTTGGAAATGGGCCGGGTGCAATGGCATTGAATCGAATTCCGTATTTTGCCCACTCAACTGCCAAACTTCGAGTCATTGTCAAAACTCCTGATTTAGCCATTGCAGAAGGTACAACAAAGCCAGAACCCGTAGAAGCATAAGTTCTCACAATACTTAATACCGTTGCTGCTTGTTTTTGTTCAATCCAATGTTTACCCATTGCAAGTGTTGAATAATACGTTCCTTTCAGTACAATATCGACAATTGTATCAATTGCACGATGCGAGAGTCGTTCTGTAGGAGAAATAAAATTCCCTGCTGCATTATTAAGTAAACCGTTAATTTGGCCAAACTCAGCCAAAGCTTTATCTTTCATGGCCTCAATTGCTCCATAATTTCTCACATCACAGGCAATCGGCAAGATTTTACCAACAGGATATTCCCGCCCACTAGTTGATTGTTCAAGTTCATGGGCAGTTTCTTCCAAAACAGCCAGTTTTCTGCTCGTAATCACCACATTTGCACCGAGTTCAAGAAAATATTTCGACATTGATTTACCTAGTCCAGTTCCGCCGCCAGTTACTATAAAAGTTTTTCCATCTAATGCTCCATCTCTGAGCATAGGTTCGTTATATGTCATTAAAATTTACTTTTTGTTGATGAATAATTCGTAAATCTAAAAAAAAAGCCACAAATGACTAAATCATCTGTGGCTTTTTTTTTTAGAAAAAATATAACTAAAATAATTTATCTAAAATTATTTAGCAGCTACGATTTTAACATCCACTTGGAAGTTATCATAAATCATTTTATCACCGATTGATTCAAAGAATGATTTTGAACCAAATTTGCTACCAAATTTTGTACGATCAACTTCAAATTTTGCTGTTGCAGTAGTTGCACCTTTAGCGTCAACTGAAACTACCGCTGGAAAATTGATTGGTTGCGTAACACCATTGATTGTCAATTCGCCAGTTAAATCATAATTTGAACCTGATTTTAAGGTAGCTTTTTTGATGTTCAATTTAGCTGTTGGAAAATTGGCTACATCAAAGAAATCTGGAGTTGTTAAGTGTCCAACCAATTTTGCGTTATAACCCGCATCAGTCAAATCTAAACATTTGATTGTTTTCATATCAATCGTAAACTCGCCACCTTGCAATTTTCCACCGTTTACAACTAAGCTACCACTTTGAATTCCAATTGTACCATTATGTTCGCCTGTTACTTTTTTACCTAACCAGTTGAAAGTACTTGCTTTCGCATCAACTTTTAAAGCAACTGGTGCAATAGAAACCAAACCTTTTTTACCACCATCAGCCATTGCCGAAACACTTACCAATGCAGCAAACGCTACAATCATCAAATTTTTAACTACTTTCATTTTGGACTAAATTTGGATTTAAAAAATATAAAAAATAAAAAAAATTAATGTTAATCTACGCTTCCACGCATCTTATCTAGGAGCCTGCTTAATGTATCAGCTTCAACATCATTTAAAAATTGTCTGCTACTTTCCCAATTTACTTGAATTTCGTCGATTTGTTTCAAAACCTGTGAACCAGTTTCGGTGATTCGAATATCACAAGAACGACGGTCAATAGCATTATCACATCTTGAAACATATCCTTTTAGTAGTAATTTATCAACCAAACGAGACGCATTCGACATTTTATCAAGCATACGTTCAATGATTCCATTGACTGTAATTGGATTTGGGAATTGCCCACGCAAAATTCTAAGAACATTATATTGTTGAGGCGATAATTCAAATGGTTTCAATAAACCTTGTTGCTCAGAGTTCATCCAATTGGATGTGTAAATAATATTAACAACAACTTTTTGGTAAGGGCTTTTGAATGGTTTTTGTTGTTTAATATCTTTCTCAATTGACATAAGTATACTTTTTAATATTAAACATTGCAAATTTTATACATTGACAATATATGTCTATACATATAATACAATAACCTAAATATTTTAGTTCAAAGTTGAAATAAAAAAGCTATCCCCGTCAATTGATTGTTCATAAAAAACTAAAAAATGAAGCAATTACACGATATAAATACGTATATTATTTTTAAGAAATATTATCTAAAAATGTAATGATTTAATATTTACAAAGTTACCTAAGAGGAATGATTGAAGGAGCAGAAATATCAAAATCACGAAGTTTGAGCGGTTGCGAAGCATCAAACGCATACCTAAATTCAGAGGAAATGTCAGGAATATTAGGGTAATATCCTAAACGAATTTGAAAAGTATTAATAGTTAAATTTTCGTTTCTAAGACGAAAACCGATACCATATCCTTGATAAATCTTACTATCTATCAACAACTTATCCTTTAAATTAACTAATCCTAAGTTGACAAATGCGAAATAAGCAACTCTAAATCCAAAAATACTTTTATGAGAAAAAAGTACCGTTTCAAAACCGAGCGTTAATCGTTTATCTCCACGCAAACCTTCACTATTTACGCCCAAAATACCTTCTCTACCGCTGATATTAAGGTAATCAATTGCATCTCGCTTGATTCCATAAGTAAAGCCTAAATTGAAAAATTGTCGGGTTTGAAACTTTCCAATTTTCATAAGCGGACTAAAATAGAAACTTTGTACACCTGTTACACCTTGTTGAGCCTCTTTTTGTTTCAAATAAGTACCCGCATTTGCCAAAAGATATAAATAACCTTTATCAGCAGGTAAATACTTCCCTTTGGCAAACTGAATTCCTGCATAAGCACGATTACCGAATTCGGTATTTTCAGTTCCAAGTGTAAAAGCAAATAAATTACCAACTGGAACATCTTCAGTTCGTCCAAAGCCATAAATTAAAAAATCTCGTTGATAATTTCGATTAGAATAGCCGATGCTGGCCAACCAATTGGTTCGATTCCAATAGATTTTATTAGTATCAGCACTTACTTCTGGCCGATTTCGGTGTTCAAAACTACTCCTTCTAAGTGCAACAATCAACTGCTTACTTCGATGCGTTGGGTCAAGTCTAAAAGCTCTACCGTACCAAACATCTGAATAAAAATAGCTTAACTTATAAGTTAAAGAACTATCTATATTGTTAATTATGAGCTTTTTATATTCACGTATACGGGTATAACCCAATTCGACCGAACCTGCATTTCGAGTTTCTACCGTCAAAAATGGACGATAAACCTGTGCTGAATATTGAAGCAAATCGCGTTCGTTGATTAGTTTCAATTGTCCAGAAACAAAGCTACTCCTTATATAGGGAATAGTATAAATGCTTCGCCAACCGAAACTTTGATAAGGATCATCTGCTCGCCATGTAACTCGATTCAAAAATGAATGGCCACGTCCTTGGAAATTTATATCTTCAACACCAAAAGCCAAATTACGGAAACTATCGCCTGAAATATTAAAGTTTACAGACCATACATCTTGAATTAGTACGAGAACATCGACCATCCAATCAACCTCAGGACGCTCAATGATAAAAATACGAGCATCATGAATAATTGGATTGGCTCGAAGCAAACGTTCGTTATCTTTAAGTGTCTGAGGATTAAGTTTATTACCTTCTTTGAACAGTAAAAATGACTGACGAATAACTTTCTCACGAGTATTATAATGAAAATTTTTACTGACAAAATGTTCAATTTTTGAGCCTTTTCGAGTCGTATCATTGACACTCGGCCCAAAGATTTCGAGTTTTTTAACAATTATTTTTCCAATTACTTTTCCATCATACTTTTCAAAAGGATTAATCTCAATTTCCTTTATCTCTTTTTCATGCCTTGAATTATAAACATCTCTAAATACAGCTCCATAAATACTTTTGCCTACTTTACTTTTGTGCATTTTTTGCTTTAACTTAGCATACATGATGCTATCTTGTGCCGACTTTCCACTGTCAAGACTATCAGATAGACTTTTTTGAGCAAAAGTTTCATTATTGAACAAAACCAATAAGATGAATAAGTACTTCATGTTTAAGTTTAACAAAATTTCGACAATTTCAGCCAAAATATAAAAATTACAAAGAAAGTAAGATAAAAATAACGAATTTCGCCACTTGAAAATATTGAGAACAATAATGAGATTATCAAAACCTTTAATTTTAGCTTCAAATTCACCTCGCCGAAAGGAAATCATGCAAAATGCTGGTTATGAATTTACGGTAAAAGTAATTCCAACTGATGAAATTTTTTCGGCAGATATGCATGTGGAAGAAGTTCCTGTGTATTTGGCATGCACAAAAGCCGAATGTTTCAGAGAAAATCTTCAGAATGAAATCATCCTTTGTGCAGATACCGTAGTGATTATCGACCAAGAAAATAAAAAAAGTACAATATTAAATAAACCTTCCGACCAATCCGAAGCTAAAGAGATGCTCAGAATGTTAAGCGGGCATGTACACCGTGTAATTACAGGTGTTTGCATAATGACGTCCGATGAAACAGTTGGTTTTGCAGATACTTCGTATGTGCATTTTAAGGAATTATCTGATTGGGAAATAGATTATTACGTTGAGCGTTGCAAACCCTTCGATAAAGCTGGTGCTTATGGCGTTCAAGATTTTATTGGAATGATTGGTATTCCAAAAATCGAAGGTTCATTTTATACTGTTATGGGTTTACCAATTCATCGTGTTTATGAAGCTTTGGAAAAGTATGTTCTAAGAAATTAGTCATGTTTTTACGAAGTACTTTAACCTTGATATAAAATGAAAAGCATCTTTCTACAATGCACGTTACTGCTATTTATATTCCAATCATCTTATAGCCAAGTAGTTACGACTGATTCTTACTTTCCGAATGGAGAGAAAGAAATTACAATATTTTTTGACCTAAAACAAGCCAAAGATAATCGTGTGACTGGTTTGCTTGGAAAAACCTCAGATGTTTTTTTGTGGTTGGGTGCAGGAACTGCCGATAATGCTTTTAAATATCAACCGTCTGGACAAACAAATTTTAGCGTTCCGTTTGAAATGGGACGCATGAGTTCGCTGGGCAATGACCGCTGGAGTATCAAACTAAAACCAAGTGATTATTATAAAGTTCCTGCTGGACGAACTATCAAAAAGCTTGGTTTATTGCTCAAAAGTGGTGATGGAAAATCTCAAATCGAAGATTTTATTTTGGATTTGTATGATGATAAACTGGCTTACAAAATTATAGAACTTGACATAAAGAAGGTTTTTGATGCAATTGAAACAATTAATCTAAAAATTAGAACTTCAAAAATTGCAGATAAAATTATTTTCAATAACGGACAAACTACTTAGTTTGCAAACACAGATTCCGCCAGCGTTAAAACTACAGAGAGTGTTTTGTTAATAACAATTATCAGTAAAAATGATACAATAAACGATAAATTAGCATTTATTTTTAAACCCCAAAATACAATCTTGAATTTACCGCCAAACATTAAAGACGGCATCAATTATATTAATGATAATACAGTTACGTTTTCGTTTTTTGCTCCTAAAAAAAGCTTTATTCATCTCATCGGAGAGTTCAATGATTGGCAAATCGACCCAAAATACTTGATGAACCAAACGCCCGATGGTGAACGTTATTGGCTGACTATCAATAATTTAGAAAAAGGAAAAGAATATTCCTTTCAATATTTGATTGATGGAAAAACAGCTGTGGGCGACCCATTTTGTGAGAAAATCCTCGACCCAAAATTTGATGCCAAAATCTCGGCAAGTACCTACCCAAACCTAAAACTTTATCCATCAGAAAACACTTACGGGGGAACAGTTTCGGTGCTTCAAACTGGCCAGAATCCTTATTATTGGAAAGTAAAAGATTTCAAACGCCCAGCCAAAGAAAGGTTAGTTATATACGAGCTTTTGGTGCGTGATTTTATCAATTCTCGAAAATACAGAGAAGTAGCAGACTCAATAGTATATTTCAAGCGTTTGGGCATAAATTCTATCGAATTAATGCCAATTAATGAATTTACGGCCAATAATTCATGGGGTTACAATCCAACTTATTACACAGCTCCCGACAAAGCTTACGGCACAAAAAATGATTTAAAATATCTGATTGACAAATGTCATGAAAACGGCATTGCGGTTATTCTTGATATAGTTTTTAATCATGCCGATTATGAATTTCCCTATACAAAAGCTTACTGGGAAGGTTCGCAACCTTCAGTGGATAGTCCATTTATGAATCAATCTGCTCCTCACCTTTATTCGGTTTTCTTTGATTTTAACCATGAAAGTACGGCCACTCAAAACTATTTTGACAAGGTTTTAGAGTTTTGGTTAAAAGAATACAAAGTTGATGGTTATCGCTTCGATTTATCAAAAGGTTTTACACAAAGAAAATCTTTAACTGATACTCAGATGGTAGCTTATGACGAGCAAAGAATCAAAATATTAAAGCATTTTTATGACAAAATCCGTGTATTTGATTTAGATTGTTATTTAATTTTAGAACATTTTGCTGATAATACTGAAGAAACAGAACTGGTAAATCATGGTTTTATGCTTTGGGGAAACATGAATGGTGCAGCACGAAACAATGTTAAAGGCATAAATAATAGTTTTTCGGGACTGAATTATAAATTTAAAGGCTGGAACGAACCCAATTTGGTTGGCTACATTGAAAGCCACGACGAAGAGCGAATTGTACATGATGCTCTGAATAATGGCCGAAACGAAGTAAAAAACTTATCTGTAATTCTTGAACGCTCAAAAGCAGTTGCGGCTCTGTTTTTTGCTTATCCCGGGCCAAAAATGCTTTGGCAGTTTGGCGAGTTTGGCTACGATATAAACATAGATTTCAATGGAAGAACAGGTTTAAAACCACAAAAATGGGAATATCTGAAAGATGAAAACCGACTAAAATTATTTAAAGTTTATGCCGAATTAATCAAACTCAAAACTACACAAGAAGCATTTTCTTCAAAAGATTTTAATGAATCTTCGGGCGGAGTTGTGAAACAAGTAGCATTAAATCATAGTTCGATGAATGTACGAATCATTGCAAATCTTGGTATTAATAGCGAAACAGCAAATATAAACTTTGAATCAACTGGTAAATGGTATGATTATTTTACCGGAAAAGAAATAAATGTAAATGAAGCCACGCCACTAATAAATTTAGCGGCGAGTGAATTTCATATTTTTACGAATGTAAAATTACCTACACCCGAAGCCAATTTCGTGCCGTGGCAAGGAAATTTTACGATAACAGCAAATGAAATCTCATCAAATAATTCAAAAAGTTCTGGTCGGCGGGATTCCGCTTTACCCAAACCCAACCACAGACAAGATAACGCTGAAACTCAATGGTGAAAAAACAAAAATTTTGGTAGAAGATATTTCGCACAAAATTTTGTTTCAGACCGAAACAAAAGAAATCGAACCGAGTTTAGATTTAACGGGTTATTCGTCAGGAACGTATTTTATTCGAACCATTCAAAATGAAAAACTCGAACAACTAAAGTAACTAAAAACTAAAAGCGGATTTCATACTCCATTTCTCAAAACTCATGACCAAAGACGAATTAGTGATTTTCTATAACGAACCCGACGAAAAAGTGTATGTAAAAGTACCTGCTGGGCTGGAAACTCACTACCAATTATCAAACTTATCGGGTAAAATCTTGCAAGAAGCAGTCCATGAAAAAGCCTTGCATGATTTTGATTTGTCGGGTCTTCCCGAAGGAATTTATTTCGTAATTGTCAATCAAGATGATGTGATTCGGTCGAAGAAGATTATTAGAAATTTGGAATAATTTCAGTAGAAGAAACTTATATTTGTTTTAAAATATCACAATTATGACAGCAATAAGCGAACTTGAAAATCCGATTTCCACTGAACTGCCAAAAACTCTTGCTGAGTTTTTGGAGTGGGAACAGCCACTTGATGGATTTAAGTATGAATGGAACGATGGCGAAATAATACAGTTTTCAAAAATGGACAAAAGATAAATTTATATTTAATGTAAGTTGCGTAGTATCAAAAAAGTAAAATCCTTCAGAATCTGGTAATTTTGGTTTCCAAACTTAAATTTCCTTTCAAATGAAAGATTTTACAATCGCAATTTACTGTTT
>JAIXOL010000024.1 GCA_027486845.1 Cytophagaceae bacterium | reverse complement strand
TTATTTGATTAGGGGTGTAGGTCTTAAAAACGACCCGATTTCTTGGATGTTTCATAACCCTAAGTTACAAATAAATCTGCAAATAAAAAAGAGACTGCCCTTTTGAGACAGCCTCTTTGTTGTTTATGATTGTTGTTTATGATTTTTTTATTGTCAGTGTCTTCCCTGACAATGGTATTTGTAATCTTTGCTCCTCTGTACTTTTGCTACGTTGTGGCTCAAAGACTTACTTCCTTGCCAAAATCTTTTGCATATATTTCCCCAAAATATCAAATTCGAGATTTATTATACTTCCAACACTTAACTGATGGAAATTGGTATGTTCCCAAGTATATGGAATAATGGCTACGCTAAAACCATTATCTTTTGAGTTTACAACCGTCAGACTCACGCCATTGATACAAATTGAGCCTTTTTCTACTGTAATATTATTATTTTTCGCATCGTATTCAAACGAAATCAACCAACTACCATTTTGATCTTCGATGGCGGTACATACACCCGTTTGATCAACGTGACCTTGTACGATATGTCCATCAAAACGCCCATTGGCTGGCATGCAACGTTCTAAATTAACTTTATCGTCAATCTTTAGTTTGCCTAGGTTTGTTTTTCTGAGAGTTTCGTCAATAGCGGTAACTTTGTATGATGAGGAATGATTAGTAGCGAATGATGAAAGAATCCCTTGCTCACTGCCGACTATTGATTGTGAACCGTCAACCGTGGACTCTCCTAAACTAACAACCGTCAAACAAACGCCATTGTGCGACACACTTTGGTCAATTTTGAGTTCATTTGCGATGTTTGATTCGAATGTAAAAGTAAGATTTGTTCCTTCGGCATGGATATCTACTACTCGAGCGGTTGCTTCTATGATTCCTGTAAACATAATTATCAAATTTTAGGTTGCTAATAACGGAAATTAAGGTCGAAAAAAGAACAGTTTTTTGCTAAATTTACTAACTTAGCAAATGGATTATATCCTTTTAATTTAATAACATACAAACCTTGTAAATATGTTTAAAAACAAAGTATTTTTAGTAATAATTGTAATTGGTATTTTCGGAATTATATTTTACTCATTGAGTGGGTCAGAAAGTTATGTCGATACCATAAAAAAACAACGTGAAACATTTTTAAAAAATTTGATGAATGAAAACGATTCTCCAATCGCCTCAATCAAAGATTTTTCGGGAATAAAATATTTTGAAGCCGATAAACATTTTATCGTTGATGCTGATTTTAAGGCTGAAAGTGCAGGACAAGGAATGATTTTAATGACTGACAGTACGCAAACCGAAATTAAAAAAGCAGGAACGGCCACTTTTTCGCTTGGTGGAAAAATATTCACAGTAAATGTTTATGATGAAGATGAATACTTTTTATTTCCATTTAGAGATTTAACGAGCGGAAAAGAAACCTATGGTGGTGGGCGTTTTATCAATATCACGAAAGACAAATTAAAAGGCGATAAATTAGAAATTGACTTCAATAATGCCCATAATTTTTATTGTGCTTACAACGAAAGTTTCATTTGTCCGATTCCGCCAAAAGAAAACTTCATCAATACTGAAATTAAGGCAGGAGAGAAGAAGTATAAAAATTAAATTGTAGGACAGGTTTGAAACCTGTCAATTTTGCTAATCAAACCAAACCATAGAATTCAATGAAAAAACACTTCATCAAAACCTTAATCTTTCTTATTATCAGTTCATTAGCGTTTTCGCAGGAACTTAAAACAATCGAAGACTTCACGGCTGGTATGGAAAAAAAAGAAGGCTTTCTAACTTTTTATTGGAATGCCAAAGAAAATAAAATTTGGCTCGAAATTGAAAAATTCGAGACTGAATTGCTCTATTATCCTTCGCTAGCTCAAGGAGTTGGCTCAAATGATATTGGTCTCGACCGTGGCCGTTTGGGGCAAGAACATGTAGTTAAGTTTCAGAGAACAGGAAATAAAGTATTGATGGTAGAGCCAAATTACGCTTATCGTGCCATTTCAAATGACCCGCTTGAACGCCGTGCTGTTGAAGAATCTTTTGCCAAGTCAGTACATTTTGGTTTCGATGTAAAAGCTGAAAGCAATGGGAAGGTTTTGGTTGATTTAACTCCCTTTTTATTGCAAGATGCCGTAGGTGCTGTCCAAGATATTGCTCGTACGAGGCAGGGAGCTTTTCGTTTTGATGCTTCAAGAAGCACAGTTTATTTACCACATTGCAAAAGTTTCCCAAAAAATACAGAGTTTGAAATGACAATTACGCTTACGGGCGAAAATGCCGGACAATACCTCCGTGATGTTGTACCAACGGCTTCAATCGTAACCATGAATCAGCATCATTCTTTTGTAGAATTACCAGATTTATCAAAAAATGAATTTAAGGCAAGAGAATATGACCCGCGGATTGGCTATGGTGGCATTGAATATTTTGATTATGCTACGCCAATCAGTGAGCCAATTGTAAAAAGATATATTTCTCGACATCGTTTGCAGAAAAAAGACCCAACTTCGATGATAAGTGAGGCTGTTAAGCCAATTGTCTATTATATGGATCCTGGAGCTCCTGAACCCATTCGTTCGGCATTGATGGAAGGTGGTTCTTGGTGGAATCAAGCTTACGAGGCTGCTGGTTATAAAGATGCTTTTCAAGTAAAACTCTTACCTGCCGATGCTGACCCAATGGATATTCGTTATAATTTGATTCAGTGGGTACATCGCAGTACTCGTGGATGGTCTTATGGTGCGAGTATCATTGACCCACGTACGGGCGAGATTTTAAAAGGAAAAGTTACACTTGGTTCGTTACGTGTTCGCCAAGATTTTTTGATTGCTCAAGGATTCTTGGGTAATTATGAGAGCGACACATCGAAAGTAAAAGAAATTATGCAAATGTCGCTCGAACGTTTAAAGCAGTTGGCGGCACACGAAATTGGACATACCTTAGGCTTACCACATAATTATATTTCGAGCACGGCAGGTCGTGCTTCGGTGATGGATTATCCGCATCCTTTGGTTGATTATGCGAATGGCAAATTTGACCTTTCTCGTGCCTACGCAATGGGAATTGGTGATTATGATAAAGCTTCGATTATTTGGGGTTATCAAGATTTTCCTGCAACTGTCAACGAAAAAGTTGAGTTGGAGAAAATCGTTCAGAATACACTTCGCAAAGGATTACGCTTTCTAACAGACCAAGATGCACGTCCAGAGGGTTCTGTTAGCCCGAACACACATTTATGGGATAATGGTGCAGATGCCACAAGTGAGTTGAAAAGAGTGATGGAATTACGTAAAATTGCTTTACAAAATTTTACAGAAAAGAAAATCACAAAATCGACTCCAATGGCTAACTTAGAGGATGTTTTGGTTCCAATGTATATGTTTCATCGTTTCCAAGTAGAAGCAGCTTCTAAGGCTTTGGGGGGAGCAGATTATAATTTTGCTTTGCGTGGTGATGGTCAAGTAGTTTATGAGCCTGTATCAGCCGCTAAACAACGTGAGGCGTTTAATGTGTTGATGGGAACACTTACTTCGCAATTTTTGGCTGTTCCTGAGCATATTTTGAAAATGATTCCACCACGTGCATTTAGATTTGATGCGAATCCAAGAGAGACTTTTAAACGTCATACAGGCCTTGCATTCGACCCGCTTGCTCCTGCCGAGGCAGCAGCTGGCTTGACATTGAGAATGATTCTAAACCCAGAACGTTGTTCGAGACTCGTGAGCCAACGAGTGTTGAAAGCTGATTTGCCAACTTTCTCAGAAATAACGAAAGAAATGAATAAAAAGCTGTGGAAGAAGACAGAAATGGTTGATAATGTGAGTTATTATGCCCAAATCGACCGAATGGTGGCGATGCAATACCTCGACCATTTGATGAAATTAGCAAATAATAAAGAAACTGCCTCTGAGGTACGAATGAATGCTTACGCAGCAATTGATGATATTAAGACATGGGTATCGGGAAAAATGTTTGATGGAGGAGGTTTTGTAAGACTTACTTTGTTGAAAATCAAGCAGTTTGAAGAAAATCCAGAAGCGGTGATTTCGTCAAATGCACTTACACCTCCTGATGGCCAGCCGATTGAATCAGGCTATGATTGGTTAGGAACTGAATGTGAGTGGTAGCCCCCAGCGGCCAACCGTCCCTAAAAATGAGTTAATAAAAAAGGCTTTCAAAATTATATTTTGAAAGCCTTTTTTATTCAGATAAAACGCACTTAGAAATATAGATTCTCTATCTATGTAATAACCACGTCCTTTAGGACGTGAACTTATCAAAATTAAGTTTTTTGGCTTTAGCCATGACAAGGCGAAGGTCATGGATAAAGCCAAAACTTGCTTTCTTTATTTTCCCACTCCCTAAAGGACGTAGTTGAGGCATAAAACCATGTTTTAGGTGTGTTTAACTTAATTTTAATTGGGCTGTAAGGTATTAAGTTTCCTTTTTCATTAAACTCCAACATTTTTTCTATAGATAAATCTCTGATTGTGATGATAAGCTTTTCAGATATATGCTTTTTCGTTGATTTTTTTAACTAAAAAATAAAAAAGAGGATGTCTAAAATTGAATAAACATCCTCTCTCGGTGATAAAAGCAATATCAATTACTCAGGCGTATTATACAAAGCTACGTTTAAAATAATTGGCTTTGCGAAAGCCTCATCAAAAACAATTCGGAGTTCTTTGGCAGTTGTTGTTGGGAAATAAACGATTCTTTTATGTCCAATTGTTGTTGCAAAAGTGAGGTTTTTCCATTCATCATTAATTTTTGCTTGAATATAAAATTTCTTTACTCTCTGCCCGTAGCGAATATCTTCTTGCACTACAAAACAATTGAAAGTTTGCGGCTTTATAAGTGTAATATCGTAATTGTCTTTACTGAAATTCTTTGTAAAATTGCCAGCAGTCAAGAGATTATTCTTGAAATAAGTATCTCTCATTTTCTTGAA
Source organism: Cytophagaceae bacterium (assembly GCA_027486845.1). Classification (GTDB taxonomy): domain Bacteria; phylum Bacteroidota; class Bacteroidia; order Cytophagales; family Spirosomataceae; genus Emticicia. The sequence goes on along the minus strand of JAIXOL010000024.1, from coordinate 150,633 downwards.
ATCCATTAAAGATTTTTCGTCGTTTTCATGAATCAACCCACGACTATCAACTGGAATATTCAATAATAAATTTGAACCACGTCCAACCGATTTATTCCAAATATTCATTAAATCTTTATCGGTTTTTACCTTATTGTCTTCGTTTTTATGGTAAAACCAACCTGGGCGAATAGAAACATCGCATTCAGCTGGAATCCAGTGCGTGCCTTTTTCGTCACCCACATTGAGGTGGGCAGGTTTATCATACGCAGGAAAAAGTTGATTACCATTGATGGTTGCCCAACAGGTTTCGCCCGCAAAGCCTTTTTCATTACCTACCCAACGAATATCAGGGCCAGCATCGCTAAAAATCAAAGCGTGAGGTTGGTAAGTTTTTACGGTTTTATTAAATAAAGGAAAATCATATACTTGGCGTTTTCCATTTGGGCCTTCACCATTTGCACCATCAAACCAAACTTCAAATAAATCTCCATATTGAGTTGTGATTTCTTTGAGCATATTTACATAAACTTGGTTGTATTCGGGCGTCCCATAAGTTGGATGATTTCTGTCCCAAGGCGAAATATAAAGCCCCATTTTTAAGCCATATTCTTTACAAGCTGCCGATAATTCTTTCAAAATATCACCTTTACCATTCTTCCATTTCGATTCTCTCACTGTGTGTGTCGAATATTTACTTGGAAATAAAGCAAAACCATCGTGATGTTTGGCTGTAAGAATAATCCCTTTCATCCCAGCGGCTTTACAGATTCTTGCCCATTGACGGCAGTCGAGTTGAGTAGGATTGAAAATTTCTACTTTTTCGGTGCCATCGCCCCATTCTTTGTCTGTAAATGCATTCGGGCCAAAGTGGATAAAGGCATAGTATTCCATATTATGCCATTTTAATTGGTCGGCAGAAGGTGTTACGCCATAAGGTTGAGGAGTTTGTGCAAAAAGTATCTTAACCCCCAATAGGAGGGAGACTAAAAAAAATAGAAATACAACAGCAAGGTTTTTTTTCATTTGATAAGTTAATTGAATAAGATTTGAGAATACAAAAATAGAAAATGTGAGTAATAATCTGCTAAAAATATCTTAATTCGATAGGCATTTAAAGTTTTCATAAATTGTCCTACTTTTGTAAAATAAAACTACGACAAAAGCTTAAAAAAATGAAAAAAAGCATTCTATTTCTTCTAATTATTTTAAATCCCAAACTGGGGGTGGGAGAGCTTTTTGCTCAGAAAAAAACACCAATTACCATCGCTTCTTATAACCTGAGATATAATACCAAGAATGATGGTGTCAATGCGTGGCCGAATAGAAAAGAATTGGTGAAAGGCTTAATTAATTTTCATGAGTTTGATATTTTTGGAATCCAAGAAGGTCTGCGTGGTCAACTTGATGATATTGCCGAAATGGGAGATTTTGCTTTTCTTGGCAACGGTCGTGATGATGGTAAACAAGGCGGAGAACATTCTTCGATTTTTTACCGTAAATCTCGCTTTAAAGTTGAAGAATCTGGTGATTTTTGGTTGAGCGAAACCCCCGATGTGCCAAGTAAAGGTTGGGATGCAACTTGCTGTAATCGTATTTGTTCGTGGGCAAAATTTAAAGATTTAATCACCAAAAAAACATTTTATGTTTTCAATGTGCATTTCGACCACCAAGGAGTTGTGGCACGTCGTGAGTCAGGAAAATTGATGGTGAAGAAAATCCAAGAAATTGCTAATGATGCAAGCGTTATTCTGACAGGTGATTTTAATTCTACACCCGAAACTGAGCAGATTCAGCACATTCAGACAATATTGAATGATTCAAAACAAGTGTCACAAACACCAGCTTATGGCCCAGAAGGAACATTTAACGGCTTTAAATTTGATGCTCCTTTGAAAAATAGAATTGATTATATTTTTACGAGTAAGCAAGTAAGCGTGATGAAATACGGAGTCTTGACAGATTCATTTGAGCAACGATATCCATCTGATCATCAGCCAGTTGTGGTGAAGGTAGTGTTGAATTAAGACAAAAATATTCATTGCTGTTAGTGTAAACTGATGGCAATGAATGAGCATTACTTTAGCTTAAATTCCCAGTTTATAATGCTATCAGCTTTACCGATTTTGGAAAAATTATTGCTTTCCAAAATCCGTTGTGAAGAAATGTTGTTTTTCTCGGTGGAAGCCAAAACCTTCAAAACCTCAGGTTGCATTTTTGCCCATTTGAGCATGCCGTCAATTGCTTCGGTCATGTAGCCTTTTCTTCTAAATTCAAAATATGTTCCGTAACCGATTTCTATTTCCCCATCAATGTTGGGTTCACCTTTGAAGCACAAATCACCAATCATTTTGTTGTTTTCTTTCAAAATCACTGTCCAAAGCGTAGAGTATAGATAATTTTTGTTTAAATCTCCTACCGATGGAATAATCGAATCTTCAAGAGCTTCACGAAGTTCGGGTGAAATACTTCTCGGCGATTTTTCGATGTTTAATTCTTCTTCTAATGAATTATCTAAATTACTGTATTTGAGTAATTGTTCGTAAGTTAAAGGTCGTAAAATCAAGCGTTCGGTTTCTATCATTTCTATATGGTTTCACTCTCCTCGAATCACATCAACTTCAACCGCAACTTTATGCTCTCCTGAACTGAAAATTATTCCTTTGAGTGGTGCAACATCAGCATAATCTCTGCCGTAGGCAGTAATAATATGTTTATCGCTAGGAATTAGATTATTAGTTGGGTCAAATTCGCACCAACCCATTTCAGGAATATAAACCGAAATCCAAGCGTGGGAAGCATCAGAACCTTGCAATTTTGCCTTTCCTTTTGGCGGAATTGTTTCTATATAGCCACTCACATAACGTGCTGCTAAACCAACGCTTCGCAAGCATGCAATGGATAAATGAGAGAAATCTTGGCAAACACCTTTTCGTTCTTTCAAAATAGTTTTTAGTGGCGTATTGACGCTTGTAAAACCAGATTTAAACTGAAATTCATGAAAAATTTTGGATGAAAGTTTACTCACTCCCTCAAAAAGTGGCATATTGGGCGAAAGACAAGTTTCAGCAAAAGCCTTAATTTCATCGTCCCACTTAATAAACTGACTGGGTAGCTGAAATTGCAAAACCTCAATCTTTAGTGCATTGTCATTTTGAAATTTTATTTTTGCTTCCCCACACGTTATTGGACTGATTGAGGCTAAGTTTTTTGGCAAAATCTCAATTTCGCTCGAAGCTATTACTTTCAATATCTTGTGAGTAGCATGCAATGAAAAATAATGCTGAGTATTACCAAAAAAGTCTTTTCGAGCATAGACCTTGTTTGGCTGTGGTTCAATTGCTAAATCAAAGTTGTGACATAATTGGGTAGGCAGCGATAAAGGCTCTAAACAAAGCACACTTTGGTAATTATCAACAGGATTTACATAAGTATAGACGGTTTGATGCCGTAGCTTATATTTCATCTGAATTTATTTTTTCAATGGTGTCTAAAAAAGAATGTTGCATCACCGAATGATTGAAATAAAGGCTCGCAAGATTACTCGTTACTTTTGAAATTAAGTCATAAACTTGTTTTAAAGTCTTATCGAGTTCCGTACGATATTGTGTTTCTTCATCGGCTTTTATCATGCTTTCGGCATCGAAAAGTTTTACAAGAGTCATGGCTTCTAAAACTGTTCGTTCGGCAATGTTTAGCCGATTTGAGTCAATATTTTTTGGTAATTTCGATAAACAACTCGATAAACCATCGAGTAAATAGGATAAGGTATAAGGTAAATTGGTTTCCAAAAAAGCCATATTTAGTACAGCTACCAAACTCCAATGGGATTTATAAATATAGCGATATTGTGCCAATAAATGATGGTTTTCTAAAACAGCTTCCATCAAAACGGTTTCTACTTCATCATTATTTTTGAAGCTAAAGGCCGATCGAAGTACGGAAACAAGTGATAAAATTCGTTCAATACTTTTACCAGCTTCAAGCAAATAAAAACCACTATCACGCGGTAGTGTCTCGAAAATATTACCATAAAAAGCAAAAAGTCGCGTATAAAGTTTATCCAAATTGTGGCTTACTTGATTGATACTATGTGAATTTCTGAGCGATTGTAGATTATCTTCAATCAGGTTCAAAATTCGACGAGTATCGGCATTCCATTTATCGCTTACTTGGTTAGAAGTTCGCAAAAACGATTGAATGTCATACGCAACTGAACCAGCTTTTTTACTATTATTGATTAAACTAAACAGTTCTGGTTCTGGATTTTCAAAAATCGAATCATCAACTTCCTCTGCAAATCCTGGATAAGTCTTTGTCAGGTGAGTGATTGATTTAAACAAAACCACTAGATATTCTTGTTGTTTTTTAGCTTTATCATTTACGTTTTCGTTGAGTCGGTCAAGTACAATTTTCAAGAAACTCGTCAATGCCATTGTTCGCTCAAACAAGCGGCCAACCCAAAATAAATTCTCGGCATTTCTACTTGTAAGCGAGTTATTATGCTGATTATTTGATGTTTTACGTATAACTATGCGTTCGTAATGTTCAGTTGGGGTATCAGTAACAATCCAAGTGTCTTTCGATAAACCACCCAGTTGATTTGAGATTACAAACTTATCTTTTACAGGCGAACTACGAGTAAGTCCACCTTGCATGACTTTATAATCATTGCCATCCGATACCAAAAAAGTTCGGATAGCGGCAAAACGTGGAACTAATTTCCCATCAATAAACGAAGGAGTCGTAGAAAGACTTACCTCTTCTTGAGCCACAAAATCTTTTGGATTTTTCAATATCATCTGACGAAGCTTTTCTAAATCCTCCTTACTCATTTGTCGCCCATAAAGTGATTTAAAACCTTGTTTACGATTGGCTTTTTTGATGATTAGTCGGTGTAAATTGCTTAGTACGAAGTTCAGCTCCTTGGTTTGTCCGCACCACCAAGTGGCTACCGAATTCATCTGTAAAGGTTCATCAAGCAAAAATTTACAAGCATTTTGCATAAAAGCCATCATGCCGTAGTTTTCGACAACGCTCGCACCCGGCGGATTTACAACCGCTACGTTTCCCATTCGCATGACTTGCAGTAAACCTGGAACACCTAAGAGTGAATTTTGTCGGAGTTCGAGTGGGTCACACCATTCGTCATCCACTCGACGGATAATTACGTCGACACGCTCCAAACCATCAATCGATTTTAGCCAAACAAAGCCATCTCTCACCAATAAATCACTGCCTTGTACGAGCGTATAGCCTAAATATGATGATAAATAAACATGCTCGAAATACGTTTCATTGTCTGCCCCAGGTGTCAGGAATACAACTTTTGGATTTTCGTTCGAAAGATTTCCTAGCGTTGCAACTGTCTGCTGTAAATGAATAAAATAAGGTGAAAGTCTATTTCGATAAATGTTTTTATTGAGTTCGGGAAAAACCTTTGCCATTACAGTTCTATTTTCGAGAGTATAACCCGAGCCTGAAGGCGATTGTGTACGATTATCCAAAAGCCACATTTTGCCATCTGGCCCACGAGCCATATCACAAGCATAAATCAATAGTTGATTTTGAAGTTTTTGCTTGACATCAAAGCAAGGTTGTAGAAAGCCCGAATTATCAAAAACCAATTCGGCAGGAATGATGTTTTTTTTAATCAATAATTGTGGTCCATAAATGTCTTTTAAAATCAAGTCTAACAAATGAGCTCTTTGTTTGAGTCCTTTTTCGATATTTTGCCATTCTTTCTGATGAATCAAAAACGGAATCGGGTCGAGTTTCCATGCACGATTTCCTCCATTATCCGAATTATAAACATTATAAGTAACACCGTTTTCTTTGAGTTTATTGATAATTTCTTGGTTACGCATCTCCAACTCTTCCATTCCAATCGACTCCAAAGTGTCGAAAAGGCTTTGCCAATAAGGTTTCACCTGACCATTAAGGTCAATTACTTCATCGTAGGAGTTAATTGTTTTTTTATATGAATTGAGCAGGCTCAAAGATAAATTTTCTGTCATTAAATACTTTTAAAGGTCATACACAAATTAATGCTTTTTAACTGAAAAAAGCCAATAAATTTTTGAATTAAACCATGAATTCTTTTTTTAAATGTAATTTTCTTGTTTTTAAGCCAGGTTTAAGTTTTTAACCCAAAAGTTGCAATTGATACTAGGGTTTACGAAATACATTTTTTCCTAAAGGTTTAGCTTTTAATCATCAAGTGGTATATTAAGTTTATTTTATTTTTGTTTTATTGCAAAAAATGAAAAAATAATTCACTTTGCATCGAAATTATTTCATATAAAAAAAGCCATCAATTTTTCAATGCCAATAAAAGTCTTGTTAATTATTCCATGTTTCAACGAAGAGAAGTCTATTGCATCGTTATTGGACGAACTGTTGACGATTAATTTTACAAATAAATATTGGATTGAGATTGTAGTTGTTAATGATGGCTCACAAGATAAAACTGTCGAAGTTGTAAGTCAGTTTAATGTAATTGTTTTAGATTTACCTGTAAATATTGGTATCGGCGGAGCAGTGCAAACTGGTTTTAAATACGCTTTTGAGAATGACTATGAAATCGCAATTCAAGTGGATGGTGATGGTCAGCATCCACCATTGGAGATTCTGAAAATGTTAAAAGCTTATGAAGAAAATCCTTCAAATGTCATTATAGGCTCACGATTTATCGCAAAACAGGGTTTTCAATCTTCAACTTTGAGAAGAATTGGGATTTTTTATTTACACTTTATCAACAAAATTCTTACACAAAAAAATATTTATGATAGTACTTCTGGTTTTCGACTTTTTGATAAAAATGCCATTGCTTTAGCCACCCGATATTATCCTGACGAGTATCCCGAACCAGAATCTTTAGTTATTTTTGCAAAGGCAGGTTTTTCGATTTCAGAAACGCCTGTGATGATGAAACCTCGACAAACTGGACAGTCATCTATTCGATATTTTTCTCAAGTATACTACATTGTTAAGGTAACCATTGCTATGTTTTTTTCTTATATTCGGAAAGTAAATTAATTCGGTCATGCAGAAAATTCAGATTATTATCATCTTTATCAATAGCCTTTTGCTATTCTATATCGCTCGGTTGATTATTAAAGGAAAACTGCGAGAGGAATATACGATAGCTTGGATAGTCTGTACTATTTTACTGATGGTTTTTTCTTTTTGGAGAAATGGCTTAGAAGTTTTGGCAAAGGCATTTGGAATATTTGAAGCCCCAAACTTAGTTTTTATATCATTCATTTTTATCATTTTGATTTATTTACTTCATTTGTCTATCGTAAATACCAAACTTCAAAAAGATATTACAAAATTAACGCAAGAAATAGCTTTGATGAAGCAAAATCTAAAAAAAGATGAAGCAAACGATGCAGCATGAAGCCAAATTATTTGCCCAATATCTTGGTGCAAAAGTTGATGATAAAGTATTGCTAACAAAATACACTGATGCCATCGAAAAACTGAAATTCAGTTTGAATGAAAAAGAAGAAAATATTCTGTGGTATTTACTTAAAATGCCGTTTTTATTGCCATTTGTAGATGGAGCTTGGGCGTTTTTAAAACCAGAAAACGGTATTAGAAAGAGAATTTTGATAATGAATGCTTTAATAGAAACCCAACCACAATATGTACAGTTTTTTTTGAATCAAAAAGACGTTCCATTTCCAATAATAAAATTGATTTTTAGAGGTTTTGTGGCAGTTTTGAGAGGAATTATTGGCGTTTTATTGATACTACTTTTGGGATGGAAATAATTGATTATATCGTTGTGGGTTCGGGTTGTACGGGTGCAATGACGGCTGAAACACTTGCTGAGTCGGGCAAGAGAGTTTTGGTGCTTGATGTGGGCATAGAAAACGAAAGTTCAAGCGAGGTATATGCTGATTTTATCACAAAAAGATTCAATGATAAACAACAAGCTGATTTTTTTCTAGGTAAAGAACTTGAAGTTTTGAGCGAAAACACGCACCCAAATATTCCGCAACAAATGGCTCAACGTAAGTTTATGACTGAGCTAACAGATAGGTTTTTGCCTGTTGCGTCTGAAAATTTTTTTCCTGTGGAATCTTTGGCTTTAGGCGGGCTTGGAAATGGTTGGGGGCTGGGAAGTTGTATTTTTTCAGCAAATGAACTCAAAAAAGTAGGTCTTTCGACAGATTTAATGAACGAATCGTATAAAATTATTGCTAGTCGAATTGGAATTTCAGGTGAGAAAAATGATGATGCAAGTACTTTTTGTCATAATAACTTTATTGATTTACAGCCTTCAATAAGACTTAATCCTGTCGCTGAAAGTTTGTATTTACAATATCGTAAAAAGGAAACTTATTTTAAACAAAAAAAACTCTATATTGGTCGTCCTGCCCTTGCACTTTTAACCGAAAATAAAGATGACCGTCAAGCATATTCATACAAAGATTTAGACTTTTATACCAACGAAGGTAATAGTGCTTATCGACCTGCAATTACCATTCAAAATTTGCTAAAAAAAGCTAAAATTGAGTATCAAAAAGGCTGGTTAACATTGCGTTTTTGGGAAGAGGATAATTATTCTGTTTTAGAATGTCTGCACATTGAAACCAATCAAAAAAAGCTGTTTTTTGCTACCAAAATAATTCTTTCGGCAAGCACGCTTAGTACCGCCCGAATTGTGATGAGGTCGTTTCAAAAAAGAGATAAATTACCAATTTTGTGTAATGCTTATACGTATATGCCAATGGTTTATTGGCCATTCATTGGTAGGCGGAACATCGACAAGTTTTGTGGTTTGGTGCAATTGGCCATGTTTTATGATCAAAACGCTGACCATTCGGAAGTTGCAATGGCTTCTATTTATAATTATCGGTCGATGCTTAATTTTAGAATTTTGAAACAAATGCCAATTAATTATGCAGATGGTATGAAATTTCTACAACTTTTGAGTCCTGCCTTATTTATTGCGGGCATTTTTCATCCAGCCGAATATCAAAAACAAAATTTTATTCAGCTACAAAAATCAAATTCGCTAACTGGCGATACATTATTCACTAATTATACTTTTGAAGAAAACGAAGCAAACCAAATTGTTGAAACAGAAAAATTATACGCAAAAGCTTTCTATAAACTTAATTGCCTGATTTTAAGTAAGATACGTACAAATGCAGGAGCAAGTATTCATTATTCAGGCACATTGCCTTTCAGCGAAAACGAGCAATTATTTCATTTATCACCAGAAGGGAAATTGTACGGAACAAAAAATATTTTTGTGGCTGATGGCTCTGGATTTAAGTTTCTTCCAGGCAAAGGTTTAACTTTGTCTTTAATGGCAAATGCTCATATAGTTGCTCAAAATGTATTAAAAAATGCCTAGAACTATTGCAATAACTGGAGCAAATGGCTTTATTGGAAAGGCTTTTGTAAAGGCTTTAGTCGAAAAAAACTATCAAATAAAAGCATTGGTTAGGACAATCCCAAGCTATAAATCTGAAGGTGTTTCTTATTACTTATATAGCTTGGAAGATGATTTAGACAAAAAGCTATTTGAAGACGTTGATATTTTTATTCATTTAGCTTTTCAGTTTGAAAAACAAGAGCGAAATGGAATGGATATCAATATTTTTGCGGCCGAAAACTTGAAAAGATTAAATTTGACCCAATATGTTTTCATATCAAGTTTTGCGGCGGCGTATCCAGTTTCGGATTCATATTATGGAAAATGTAAGCTGGCGGTAGAAGCATTTTTTAAAGATGATTTGATTATCCGCCCTGCCTTAGTTTTGGGTGCTGGAGGTTTATTCGGAAGGATTCAAACACAGTTATCAAAAACTAAATTTGTGCCTTTATTAAATGGTGGAAAACAAATTATTCAAACAATTTTACTGGAAGATTTAGTAGAATCAAGCATTTGTTTACTAGAAAATCAAGCAAAAGGAATCTTTCATCTTGCTCATGCTGAAAAGGTATTTTACAAAGATTTTATCTTGAAAATTGCTAAAAAATTACAAGTAAAACTCTTTTTTTTACCAATTCCAGTTTTTTTGATGAAAATTATTTTAGCTTTTTTTGAGCTATTTCCGAAACCACCCATCAATAAAGACAACCTGACTGGTTTACTCACCTCAAAGTATATCGATACTACATCTGAGCAAAAAATGATGCCGCAAAAATGGCATTCATTTGAAGAAAGTTTGGAGAGAATAAAGTTGTAAACTTTGCATTATTCCGTGTTTAGACTACGGCTATTTAGGTAGCTGATTGAAGTCGAAGCTCATCATTTCCAAACAATAATATCATTCAAAATCAGATAATCCATATCAGCATTAGCAAACGAACGAACAGCGTCTTGTGGCGTACAAACGATTGGCTCACCTTTGATATTAAATGAAGTATTAATCAAAATAGGGTAGCCACTCATAACCTCAAAAGTTTTTAAAAGTTTTTGCATCGGAGCATTCTCTTTTTCATTCACTGTCTGAATCCTGACTGTGCCGTCAACGTGTGTCAACGATGGCAGAATACTGCGGTATTTTTTTCTCACATTGTAAACCAACAGCATATATGGATTTGGATAATCATGGTCGAAAAACGTCCCACAATCTTCTTCTGTCACAATAGCAGCAAAAGGGCGAAAGGCTTCTCTGAATTTGACTCGTTTATTCAGAATATCCTTCATGTCTTTATCCATTGGATTTGCCAAAATACTTCGATTTCCCAATGCTCTTGGACCAAATTCCATTCTGCCCTGAAACCATGCAATAATCTTATTTTGCATCAATTTCTCAGCAGAAAAACTATAAATTTCATCTCCTGCAATTCGATACTGAAGCCCAGCTTCTTCAATAGCTTTTAAACAAGTTGTATTGTCATATTTAGGGCCTAAAAAAGTCGTTTCTTGCCTTTTTCTTGGCTGATTTAGGTTTTGATGGTTGAGCAGTAAAGCGGCACCAATCGCCGTACCTGAATCGCCTGCGGCGGGCTGTATAAAAATATCTTTAAATAAACCCGATTTGGCAAGGATACCATTAGTAACGCTGTTGAGAGCAACCCCGCCAGCCATGCACAAATTATTGATTTTTGTTACTTTTTTAAGATATTTTGCCATGTGCATAACCACATCTTCGACTATATGCTGTGCGGCTGCCGCTACTTCTAATTCATGTTCTGTCCAGTCTTTACCTTCTTTTTTTGACTCGCCAAATAGTTTCGTAAACTTCTCACTCACGCCCGATTTTCGAGTATAATGATAGGAGAAATAGCTCATATCAAAGTCAAACCCACCATTCTCTTTTAATCGAAAAAGTTTTTTCATTTGCTCATAAACTTTTCCATCAGGATTGCCATAAGATGCCAAACCCATCATTTTCCCAGGCCCTTCAATGAGTTTAAATCCTAAATGAATAGAAACCGCTTGATAGAAAGCACCTAATGAGTAGGGGGTATTGACAGTCTGAATTTTACGAATATTATTTCCTTTTCCCTCGGCTAGCAAAGTTGTTGCCCATTCGCCCGCCCCATCAATTGTCAAGATTGCAGATTCTTCAAAAGGAGAGGGGAAAAACGCACTTGCCGCATGGCAAAGGTGATGTTCTAAAAAATGAAATTTAAACTTAGGGTTTTGTGCTTGAAAGGTTTTTTTGAGCTTTTGTGGAAGTTTATACATATCCATAAGATAGTTCAACATTCCTAAATTTTCTTCTACTTCAAAACTACGTTGTTCTCTTAAAAGCGTCGGAACTTTATCCCAAAATTTTAGTAAGTAGATAGGTGTTTTTGATAAAGAAATCGTAGGATTCCAGAAAAAAGCTATGTGATCAAGGTCATCAATTGTAAGGTTTTCGTAATCAAGACAAGCACGAATAGCCGTTTCGGGAAATCCTCCTGCGTGTTTTTTTCGATTGAGTCGTTCTTCTTCAACAGCAAAAGCAATTTCACTATTGATTATTAAAGCCGCTGCCGAATCGTGTCCGTAGCTATTAAATCCTAAAATCTTCATACTTATTTTTTCTTCTGATATGCTTCTGTAAGATTTCCTTTTAAAAGTTGGTTGTTTGGATTGATTTTTAAACCTTTTTCACCAATTTTAATTGCTTTTTCAAAATCCCCAAGTCGATTATAAGCCGCACAAATATTGTTGTAGGCAAGATCATATGTAGGGCGAAGTTTTAAAGCTTCATTAGCGGCATCAATACATCGCTTAAAATCACCTTTATTATAATATTCAAGACTTAAATCAAGGTAATTTTCAGGTGTTAGATTAGCCTTATTTATCGTCAACAAATCGTTTGATTTACTTTGTAAAGTGCGTTTTGTTTCCAGTAATATTTGATGATTCTGACTTAAACTTAAGCCTTTTTCCAGTATTTGTTTTGCTTCATCTACCCTTCCTGTATTTATCAAAAATTGTGCATAATAGTTGTAGGCTTCAGGCACATTTGGGTTGAGTTCAATTCCTTTTTTAAAATTAGCCTCGGCCGTTATTTTATCGCCCACCACACCATTAGCAATACCCATATTGATATATCCATAGGCGTATCCTGGCCAAAGGGTTATAGTCCGTTGGAAACAAATAATTGCATTGTTAATGTCTCCTTTTTGCATTAAAGCAAGTCCATAATTCATCCAACCACGTCCATTATTTGGAGATTTGATGGTACATTCTTGCCATAGCAATTCTTCAGTAGCCCAAACTTTATTTCGTTGTCGAGTTCCATAACCATGAATTGATAAAAAGATAAAACTTACGGTAATAATTGCCCACTTTGAAGTCGTTTTTTCAAATAAATGATACTCAACAATAATATTTCTAAAAAATGTTGTGCAGGCAATAAATAAACCAATATAAGGAAAAAAAGTACGGTGGTCGTTTAAAACTTCAGCAAATGAAAAAATGCTTGAAGTAGGCAATAAAGCTATAAAAAACCAAAGAATACCAAAGGTAATAGGCCTGTTTTTTATATTAAAAGAGCATTTATAAGCAACAATTAAAAGCCCCAAAACAAACAAAAGACCCGCTAAAACCCTATCGTCGCTGTATGGAATAATATTCCAGTCGGAATCAACAACTAAATTGATTGGCAAAACGAAGTTATAGGCATAGTGAAACATTACGAAAGGTTGCGTAAAAAGGTATTGAAGCATACTCGCTCCACCTGAATCCCAATGAGTAGGGGTCTTTGTCCGTGAAAACAAGAACAAAGCAATAGATAGTCCCAAAGGGAGAGCCACTTGTTGAATAACTGTAAATAATTTGCCCGAAAACCATTGTTTTACTGAAAGTTTTTGTTCAAAAAGTAGTTTATAAACGGCTAAAAGCGGAATAAACATCATGGTCAATTCTTTTACAAAAAAACCAAGAAAAGCAGGGATAAAATAAAGATAAAATTTATGACTTTTAGGAAAATAAAGATACAATACGAAAGACAATGCGATAGTAAGTGTAGAAAAAGAATCAGACCGAGCAATGATATAATTAATAGTTTCGGCATTGGCAGTATGTAACAAAAACCAAGCAGTTGTAAATAATGCTAAGTAGGTGTTTTGACTATTTTTAAGGCTATTTTGTAATAAATGTAGAAAAATAAAATAACACAAAATACCTAAAATAAGAAAGCCTAAAAAGATATTTACATGAAACATAAATGGCTCAGGCGTTGGTTTACCTGCTAAATAAAAATCTATTGCGTTCAGCGTAGTTAGTCCAGGGCGGTACGCTTGATTGGCTGGTAAAGTGCTGGTAGTCTGTGCATTAGAGAAAAAACTAGGTATGTTTTTTATATCTCTGATATAAAGATTATCAACAATAGTATGAGAATCATCAAAATGAAAAGCATTGTTGAAATGATTCCTATAAACAAGAAAAGTGACAAGTAAAATAGATAAAAGAACTAAAAAAGAATAAAGTTTTTTCATCGGTTAAGTATATGTTGGTTAAGATTAGCTTTGGTTAAATTATTTGTAAAAGTAATGAATCTGATGGCTATTATTGCTGGTAATACTTGAAGATTTATTAAGTGGTCGGCTGATAAATCCGACCACTTAACTTTCAAAAAGAGGACTTTTAAACTAAAAAATCAAGCACCAACTGCTTTCTCAACCGAAGTCTTCATTTTCTCGAAACCGACTTTGGCTGCTTCTAGAGCAGGCATTTTCCAGTAATCTTCATTGAAAAGCTCTAAAGAAAGCACAATCGGTACGTTTTTTTCATTCAACATCTGAAAGATTGGCGTAAGCGGAGCAACTCCATCACCTGGAAAAACTCGGTAGCTATCATTGATTTTTTCTCGCGAAACATTAGCAGGATAATCGTTTACATGAAACATTTGCATACACTGCCCATTGAGCATTTTCAAGGCGTTAAATTCCGAGCCACCTTTATATAAATGATAAACATCAGATAAAATAACCGCTTTTGGGTGTCCACTTTCGGCGGCTACGAAAAGAGCTTCACCGAACAAGTGTAAATTTGCTGAAAAACCCCACATTTCCAGTTGTGGTAAAACGCCCATTTCATCGCCCAAGTCAAGCATTTGGCGGAAACGTGCAGCAGCATTTTGTAAATTAATGCCTGCTTTATTAGTTGCCCCAAAAGGCGGAGCTGCAATGCGTTTGCAACCGATTTCGGCCAACATACCCATCTCTCGTTTGGTTTGTTCAAGAGCTTTTATTCTTTGATTTGGGTCGTCAACAATCCAAGTAGCAAATCCAATTGCATCTTCGATGGTCAGGCCTAAATCTTTTGCTTTTTGACGAACGTCTTTTAAATTTCCACCTTTACTTGCGTAGGTTTCGAGGGTTTTTGTCCAAATTTCTATACCTGAATATCCGGCTTTAGCAGCCACATCTAGTTCGGCCATTAGACCGATATTTTGCTTCATAATTGTACTTGTATTCAAACAATAGCTAAAATTATTTTTAGCCGTTTTAGGTGCTTGAGCAACAGTATTTTCAAATCCAAGTGCCAATCCAGCACCAGTTGCCAAACTTGATTTGATAAGATTTCTACGAGAAATATTTGAAGATTCCATAAGTTTATTGATTGTAATTCTAAAAAAAGTTGATAATTTTAAACTGAAAATTGACGACTGTTCAAATACCCTTTACTCTCATTTTAAGCGTATAAACAGCCTTTGAGGCCGTAATAAAAAGTGTTTTTCGGTCTTTTCCTCCGAAAGTTACATTGGCCGTCCACGGTTCTTTTACTTCAATTTGCTCAATTTGAGTGCCGTTTTTATCGAAAACTGTTACGCCTTTTCCTGTTACATATACATTGCCTTTTTTATCAATTGTCATACCATCCGAACCCATCGGAGCGAAAAGTTTACGGTCGCTCAGTGTACCATCAAGATTGATTTTATAAGAATATGTTTTTTTATCGCCAATATCTGCTATGTACAAAGTTTTGCCATCGGGCGTGCCGATAATACCGTTGGGTGCTACAAATTCTCTTGCCGCAATTGTCACCGTTTTTTTGTCAGGAGAAAGATAATAAACTCTTTTTTCTGGTAAATCCATGCCTTTACGAGTCCAGTAAGGTCTTTGATAGAATGGGTCAGTGAAATAAATACCACCGTTTGGAGCGATCCAGAGGTCGTTTGGCCCATTGAATTTTTTGCCTTCAAAATCATTGACTAAAACTGTGATTTTTTGATTTTTATCAATGCTTATGAGTTGATTTTCTAAATCAGCACACGAAAGCAAATTTCCTGCTCGGTCGAAATATAGACCATTTGAGCGACCAGTTTTATCCATATAAAGTGATATAGAATTATCGGCCGCCGACCACTTGTAGATTTTGTCATTAGGTTGGTCAGTGAAGAAAACATTGCCTTCGGCATCGGCGGCTGGGCCTTCAGTAAAGGCATATTCGCTCGAAAGTTTGGTGAGTATTGCTCCTTTGGCAATGATTTTACTTTGCTGTGCAAATCCATTTAATACAAAAAGGAATAGCACAAAAATGCTTGTTGTAGTTTTTTTCATGAGGTTTGAATAGAGGAAAACGAAAAAAGGTTATTTCGCATCGCAAAATAACCTTTTTTCAAATACGCCACAAATGTATTTTTTGTTTATTGGTTGATTGGTTGACTGTGAAACTGGTTATTGGTTATTAGGGAACTGGTTTCAAAAAGGCTGTATTAGTAACTAATTTTCAAGTAAACAGTTATCAAATAACCGGTAAAAATTAACTCAAGCGAAGTGGCAATGACCGCAAGGCTTTTCCCGTCAAATCTAAAACTGCACCAACAATAGCAGGAGCAATAGGAGCGAGTGGAGGCTCTCCGACGCCGTAAGGAACATCATCTCCTTCGAGTAAAAATGACTGAATTTCGGGAACGTCCGCAAGTGTTGCCAAAGGATATTGACTGAAATAGGCTTGTTCAATTTGGCCATCTTTTACAGTCAGTTCTTCGTAAAGAGTTGCACTGATTCCCATCATGACACAGCCTTCTATTTGTGCTTTTATACCTTCAGGATTAATAATTTGTCCCATATCAAGCACATTCGTTACTTTCTTGACTTTTATTTTTCCTTCTTTAATTTCTACCTCAATAGCGGCGGCGGCAATACTTTTTCTATCATTTCCGATTGCAATTCCACGACCGACTCCATCGGCTTTTGGTGTTTTCCAGCCACTTTTTTCTATAAGGGTTTCTAAAACTTTTCTGCTACGTTCAATAATTTTATCATCTTTATCGCTTAGCATATCAAGGCGAAAATCAATCGCATCTTTTTCCACTTTGTGTGCAAGCTCATTGATAAAACTTTCTATGGCAAAAGTATTGGGAAACATACCAACAGCCCGCCAAATACTAATTGGAATTGGCACATCGGTATTCCAAACCGAAACTGATTTATTTGGAACATTGTACATCAGGCTAGCTCCATGCCCTGCCGAAAGAAAATCTGAACCAAGTAATTTCAGACCAATTTCTCCGACCATATTTCTAACATACATATCTGGAGTAGCTTGGTCGTGTGTGATGGCTTCAATCGTACCATCTTTTGTCATTTTTGCCTGCAAAACATGGTGGGTGTTTGGGCGATAAACACCATTTTGAAATTCGTGCTGACGGCTATTATAAACTTTAATTGGCTTACCAACCAATTTTGAAATGATTGCCGCTTCTGCAGCCAAACCTGGTGCTGCTTTTCGGCCGAAACCTCCACCGAGCAGTGGCGTATGCACATCAATATTGTCTTTTTTTACGTCAATCGCTTTGGCTACCAAATCTCGAACTTGGCTTGGGCCTTGCGAACCTGTAATAATCAAAACTTTGTTGGCTTCTACATGAGCAATTGCTCCGTTTACCTCCATTTGGGCGTGAGTGGCCATTGGGGTGCGGTATTCTTGTCGGAAAACTTCAGTTTTGTTATCTTCTAAAATACTTTTTGCACTCCCTTTCTTTTGAATATTTGCTTCTTTTCCATTGCCAACCGTAACGAGTTTGATTAAATCAGCTTGCTGTGTTTTGTTGGGTGTATTCCACTCAACTATCACTTTTTTAGCGGCAGAGTCGGCAGCATAGAAGCTTTTGGCAACAACAGCTAGCAAATTTCCTTCACGAACAATTTTGACTACACCCGAAGATTTTGTTGCTTCGTTGCTATCGACTGATTTAATTGTAGCATCAAGGTAAGGTGACTTTACCAAAACTGCATACAGCATATCGGGCAATTCACTATCAAGTGTATATTTTGCTGTACCCATTACTTTTGGCTTCAAATCTACTCGCTTTACCTCCTTTCCTATTATTTTAAAAGCTGATTTAGGTTTAAGTGTTGGCGTTTTTGGTTCGTCCCATTCTTTGGTTGAGGCAGCAATTTCACTATAAGTTGCTTTTTTCCCACCTGAAGAAAGTGTGCCATTTTCAGTTTTTACAGCCGAAATATCTACGTTCCATTGTTTGGCTGCTACTGCTTTTAGCATTTCTCGCATGGTCGCTGCTACTTCTCTGACAGGCTCGTAAAGGCTTGATGTTGAGCTACTTCCGCCTGTATTTACATTATCAATTAGGCCACTGCTAGTGTTGGCGTGTTCGACTTTAATTTTATCAAGCGAAACTTCGAGTTCTTCGGCAGCCATCATTGCCAAGCCCGTCCAAACGCCTTGACCCATTTCAATTTTTGGTGATTTAAGAAGAATTGTGTTGTCCGCTAATATTTCAAACCAAAAATCAGGCTTGAGTGAGCTAATTGAGGCCGGCAAATCCATGCTTTCTACTTTCTGTGCCGTAAAACGACGCATTGGTGAGCAGCCTAAATAACTCGCAACGACAGACCCGCCCAAAACGATTGCTCCTCTCTGTAAGAATTTTCTCCGTGAAAAAGATTTTTTTTCTGTTGACATAGCTTTTAGTGGTTTTGGTTGTTGATTTCGACTGCTCTTTTGATGGCTTTGATGATGCGTGGATGTGTTCCGCAACGGCAAATATTAGTGATACCGTTTATAATATCATCGTCGGTTGGATTTGGGTTTTCTTTGATGAGCTTCGCTGCAGCCATCATAAATCCAGATTGACAATAACCACATTGTGGAACTTGTTCTTCCATCCAAGCTTGTTGAATAGGGTGTAAATTAGCATCGCTTTCCGAAAGACCTTCGAGGGTTATAATGTTTTTACCTGCAATGGTTTCGACAGGAACTGAACATGAACGTATTGCTTCGCCATCAATATGCAGCGTGCAAGCTCCGCACATGGCCATTCCGCAACCAAATTTGGTTGCCGTCAATTTGAGTTCGTCTCTGACCACCCAAAGAAGCGGCATGGCAGGGTCAACGTCGATACTCGTTGGTTTGCCGTTTAATTTAAAGTCTATTTTCATTCGTTTTTATTTTTGATTGGTTGATGTAATGGTAGCTAATCTTATTGAAGAAGCTGTAATTTACTCAAAAATTCTCGTTGGATGTCCATCAAAACTGACAGTATTTTTATTTTGTTGATAATTTTTAATTCCTTCTTGGTCTTGTTTGTCAACCCGATAAATGAGATATTCACATTCATGGCCGTTCCTACGATGACGACCTTATGTTTTTCAATAAAATCTTTATTTCCGGCTTTAATTTGGTCGATTTTTTTGCTTATCTCAATTGAAGGTTTGCTTAGAAAAGTTTTTTTCGTCTAAAAAAGTTCGGCATTTGCTTTTAGTGTATCTTTTTGCCAATTTGCTATAGATTTAGCTAAAACTCAACTAATTATTGAAACAATACCTAATTAATCATGAAAAGAAAATTATTCGTATTTATTAACTTAATAGTCTTTAGTCTCCAAGGCTTCTCTCAAAAAGAAATTCTCCAAGAATTAGACCAAAACTTCAGTCATTATGCAGGTATTTCGGATAAAATTTGGCAGCTTGCCGAGCCTGGTTATCTCGAAAATCAGACCTCCGAAATATTGATGAATGAACTTAAAAGTGCTGGTTTTGAGATAAAAAAAGGTGTTGGAAATATTCCAACGGCTTTTGTGGCAACTTATGGTTCGGGTTCGCCCGTGATTGGGATTTTGGCAGAAATGGATGCCTTGCCAGGTTTATCGCAAGAAGCAGTTCCTTTCCGAAAAGTATTAAAAACCAACGGTTATGGTCATGCTTGTGGGCATAATTTGTTTGGGGTTGGTTCGGTTGCTGCTGCTATTGCTACCAAAAAATGGATGGAAAGTGCAAAAATCAAAGGATCGATTCGTTTGATAGGAACACCCGCCGAAGAGGGTGCAGGTGGAGGAAAAACTTACCTTGTTCGTGAAAATATTTTTAAAGATATTGATGCTGTATTACATTGGCATCCAGGCGATAATAATAATGCAAGTCCAAATTCATCGTTGGCATATAGGGTGGCAAATTTTAGCTTTGAAGGTTTGGCGGCTCATGCTTCAGCCAGTCCCGAAAAAGGTCGTTCGGCCTTAGATGCAGTTGAGGCAATGGATTTTATGGTAAACTTGATGCGGGAGCATATTTCACCCGAAACTCGTATTCATTATGTCATAAAAAATGGCGGTTTAACTTCAAATATTGTACCTGATTATGCAATGGTTGAGTTTACTGTAAGAAGTCCAACCGCGAAAGGTTTAGAAGAAACTTGGCAGCGAATCATCAAAACTGCCGAAGCGGCGGCACTTGGTACTGAAACCAAAATGAGTTATGAGATTTTAGCTGGTCTATATAATTTATTGCCGAATGATATTTTGGCAAAACAAATGCAGAATAGTTTAGAGAAAGTTGGTGGTGTGAAATATACGCCCGAGGAAGTTGATTTTGCTGAAAAAATCCGTAAAACGGTCAATAGTCAAAGTCTAGCAGCTTTAAATTCAGCACAAGAAGTAAAACCTTACGTTTCTGGACTTTCGTTTCCTGCTTCTACCGATGTTGGGGATGTGAGTTGGGTTGTGCCATCTGCGGGTTTATCAACGGCAACTTGGGTGACGGGTATTCCAGCTCACAGTTGGCAGGCGGTTGCTTGCAATGGCATGAGTATCGGACATAAAGGAATGATAAATGCGGCAAAAACTATTGCACTAACTGCTCAAAATTTATTCCAAAATACCACAATTATTGACCAAGCAAAAGAAGAATTATACCAAAGAAGAGGTGGTAAGGTTTTTGAATATAAATCATTGGCAGGCGACAGAAAACCACCTTTGGATTATAGAAAGTAGTTTTTTTCGGTATTTTTGAATTTAAAATGCAACTTTATCGGTGGCACGCATTGCGTGCCACCGCATATTTGACAACTGTTGGCAATGCGACGCTTTGAAAAGTTGTTAAATCTAATCTTACTCATTATCCAATACGAATGTTTGTCGAATTACATTACCCAGAGTATTTATCTGCACAAGAACTTGATGTTTACCTTGCCAATGGTTGGTTCAGAATGGGGCAATCTATTTTTACAACAAATTTTCTACGATTTCATGATAAATTTTATTCTTCTATTTGGCTTAGAATAGATTTATTGAATAGTGAAAAAAGTAAAACTCAACAAAAAATTGAAAAACTAAATGCTAAATTTAGGGTTGAAATTCAGATGGCCAATCCGACCGAACAGCACGAAGAGTTATTTAGTAAATATCGAGAAAGAATGTCTTTCGATCCTGCTCCATCGGTCAAAAACTTACTTTATGGGCATCAAGAAGAGCGTGCTTTACTCCGAATTTTTGATACCGTCGAGATAAATATTTATGATGAAAACAAGCTAATTGGGACAGGTTTTTTGGATTTAGGCGAAAAAAGTGCTGCTGGAATTTCGTGTTTTTATGACGCCGATTATCGAAAATATAGTCTCGGAAAATATTTGATGTACCTCAAAATGGATTTCTGTAAAAAAAACGGCTTCCATTTTTTCTACCCAGGGTATTTTGCACCAACTTATCCGCTATTTGATTATAAACTTGATTTGGCCAAATCAACGCTCCAATACCTCGATTTGGTTACCGATGCTTGGATTCCGTTTAAAGCGTTTGACTCGTCTCAAATTCCGATAGACTTGATTGTTGAGAAACTAAGAACTTTGAGCAAAATATTAGACAGTCGAGGAGTGAAAAATGAGTTCAAATTCTACGATTTTTTCGATGCCGATATGATGCACAACCTCAACGGCATGGGTTTACTTGATTTTCCAGCATTCTTGCTTTGCTTCGATATTGAAAAAGATTCTCGCTTTTTGCCGATGGTCATTTATGATGTACGAGACGAACAATTTCATTTGATTATCGGCACAACTGTTTATAAATCAATTTTTGAAGAAGCTCCAGAAGAGCATTATAACGCTTATTTACTGCAAATTTTAAAGTTTTTATATACTGGAGAAGTAGTTGAGGAAATGGCTGACGTAATAGAATTGTACGGGCGAGAAATAACGAATTTAGAAACATAAATGAGTATTTAACTCCTAATAATTAATCCTGAAATCTTAAAATCTTTTAATCCTGTTGTATCTTTGCACCTTAATTTTAAAAAAGAGCATGATTTCAGTCGATAATGTGGCAGTTGAGTTCAATGGTGGAACGCTGTTTAGTGATATTACTTTCAATATCAACGAAAAAGATAAAATAGCCCTTATGGGCAAAAATGGAGCTGGAAAATCAACTTTGCTCAAAATCATTGCCGGTGTTGATAAACCTACTCGTGGCAAAATTTCTGCCCCAAATGATGCCGTAATTGCCTATTTACCACAGCATTTGCTCACACAAGACGATAGTACGGTTTTTGAAGAAGCCTCAAAGGCGTTTTCGGTGGTGCTTGATATGAAAAAAGAGATGGATGTACTCAATCATCAGCTCGAAACCCGCACCGATTACGAGTCGGATGCGTACATGAATATCATTGAAAGAGTATCAGAATTGAGCGAAAAATATTATTCTGTGGAAGAAGTAAACTACGATGCCGAAGTAGAAAAAACGCTTCTTGGCATGGGTTTTACAAGAGCTGATTTTACTCGCCCGACTTCCGAATTTAGTGGTGGATGGCGTATGCGTATTGAATTATGTAAGATTTTGCTTCAAAACCCTGACTTAATTCTACTCGATGAGCCGACCAATCATTTGGATATTGAATCAATTCAGTGGCTCGAAGATTTCTTGATGAATAATGCCAAAGCCGTAATCGTGATTTCGCACGATAGGGCTTTTGTTGATACTATCACCAACCGTACGATTGAGGTGACGATGGGTCGTATTTATGACTACAAAGTAAATTATACGCAGTACCAACAACTTAGAAAAGAACGCCAAGAACAACAGCAAAAACAATATAACGACCAACAAAAAATGATTGCCGACACGCAAGAGTTTATTGACCGTTTCAAAGGCACTTACTCAAAGACTTTGCAGGTACAATCGAGGGTAAAAATGCTCGAAAAATTGGATATTGTGGAGGTTGATGAGATTGATAGTTCGGCTTTGAGTTTGAAGTTTCCGCCAGCACCACGCTCTGGAAATTACCCTGTGATTGTGGAAAATGTGACTAAAAGCTATGGCGACCATTTGGTTTTTAAAGATGCTTCATTGACCATTGAGCGTGGCGAAAAAATTGCTTTTGTAGGCCGAAATGGTGAAGGGAAGTCAACACTCGTGAAGGCAATTATGGCAGAAATTGAATTTGAAGGCGATTTGAAACTCGGGCATAACTCAATGATTGGCTATTTTGCTCAAAATCAAGCCTCTCTTTTGGATGAAGATTTAACCGTTTTTCAGACCATTGATAATATTGCGGTGGGCGACGTTCGTACTAAAATCAAAGATATTTTGGGTGCCTTTATGTTTCGTGGCGAGCAAATCAATAAGAAAGTTCGTGTACTTTCGGGCGGAGAAAAAACTCGTTTGGCGATGGTGAAATTATTGCTCGAACCAGTAAATTTATTGATTCTCGATGAGCCAACCAACCATTTGGATTTGAAAACAAAAGATATTTTGAAAGATGCCCTTCGTGCATTTGAAGGCACAATTATCTTGATTTCTCACGACCGTGATTTCTTGGAAGGACTTGCCACAAAAGTATTTGAGTTTGGCAATAAGCGTGTAAAAGAGCATTTTGAAGACATCACAGGCTTTTTGCGTAATAAGAAAATGGAAAATTTGCGAGAGATTGAGCGTAAAAAGTAGAATATCGTTATTAGCCGTTAGAGTTATTTTAATGGCTGAGGGCTTGAAAATTTGCCTGCGTTTAGCTCTACATAAGTATTTATGAAGAAAAAGTAGAATGTGGAACTCGCTTACCCTAATGTCCGTTGCCCTTCTTTACGGAGTGTCATTATTTGTTGTGGCCAAAAGTGAATAAAATTCTTGGAAAATATAAATTTGTCCGTTGCACAACCACAAAACGAGTAAGCAAAATGATGAGGTCATAAAAAGATTAAGTGTAATTCTGAATACAGGAGATTATAATTTGACAAAAAAGGAGTTAAAAAGTTTTGGATTAGATTCTGAAAAGAGAAATTATAATGTTTTAAAACCCGAAAGCCCAAGTTCAACAATAATGACGATTGCCGACGATTTTATATTCATTATTCAAATCCAAGAGTCTTAACAGTTCGTGAAATGGCAAGATAATAATCGTTTGATGACTCATTTGTATTTCAAGGTGAATATGTTTCTGTATAAGAACCGAAATGGAAAATAAAGAAAACTACTCTTGAACAAGTATTAGATGCCACTTTTCCTTTATTTGCAAGGTCAATATGTATGCTCTTACTAAATGCCTTGTGATTGAAAACTAGTATAAACTAATGCTTTTTTTTCAATTGCTTCCATTATATTGGTTTCAATATAAATGTCTTCGACTGAAATATCTTCTTGCCAAGTGCCATCTATTTCATTATAAATGTCAAAGGTATTATTTTCTGAATAATATTTGATTCGTTTAGAACTTTTAGCTAAACCACCCGATAGAACAATGTAAAATTCAGCAAAACCATCTATATTGCACAAGGTTTTCAGATGATTTAGAGAAGTAACTATTTTCATTTTTTTAGCCGATTTTATTAAAAAATTGTATTATTCCAGGAATATAGTAATAAATGAAAGAAATACCAAAAAGAGAAGCCTTTCTTAAGCCTGTTTTGCAGGCATTGGTTGAATTAGGAGGTTCTGGCACTAATGATGAAATTAATAATAAAGTTATTTCATTGATGAATATTCCTGAAATTATCTTGAACATAATGCATGGAGATACATTACAAACTGAATTGTCTTATCAGTTAGCTTGGGTTCGGACTATGTTGAAAAATCAAGGTTCGATAGAAAATTCTCAAAGAGGAGTTTGGTCTATCATCAATATGGATGATGTGCAATTTTTACTTAGAAAGGGAGGTGATAAAACTCTTATTGATAGAATTAATCAACAATTAGAGGACGAAGAAAACTGGAAAGAAAAAATCATATCAGTAATTTTAAATAAAGTAACCCCAAGTGGATTTGAAAGATTAATTCAAAGATTTCTACGTGAAAAAGGCTTTGAACAAGTTGAAGTTACTGGGCGTAGTAATGATGGGGGAATTGATTTGCGAGGAATTGCAAAAATTAATGGGATTTTAAGTTTTCATATCATTATTCAATGTAAAAGATATGTGGGTAAAGTTTCTTCTAAAGAAATTAGAGATTTTAGAGGTGCAATGGCTGGTAGAACTGATAAAGGGTTATTTATTACGACTGGAAATTTTACACACAACGCCTTGGCAGAAGCTACAAGAGATGGTGCACCAACAATTGATTTAATTGATGGGAATAAATTAGCTGAAAAATTAAAAGAGTTAAATTTAGGAGTAAAATTAGAAATTGTTGAAAAAGTATCAGTCGATGAAGAATGGTTTGAGAGATTCGAGTAATATTATTTATCGAACGAGTTTGCAGATGAATTGCTCAAAATGTTGAATAAAATTGCCCAATGAGAACTTGTACCAGCAATGTTAAATGAAGCATAATGAAACTTTTTGGATTGCTGCCGATTCAAAAATTATTGATGGGAAAGAGTTTTTTCAGTACAAAAAAGTAGAGCATACCAAGAAACCGATAGTGTCGCAATTTGATATTTTACTAGAACAAGGAATCATCAGACTCGACCATTAGATAGAAAGAAAAGCATCTGGAAGTGTCATAGAGAAAGGTATAACTGTTAGGATAAATCCCAATTCGTTGGATTTGTTGTTTCCACCAAGTCAGTCGTACAATTTGATGGTCTAGGTCTGTCCAAATGGTCTTGGTCACAATTAGGGTTGCATGCCACGAGTACATAGATACAACTTATTGCGTTTAATTTTTCAAATATGTAAATTACAGCTAGCAATTATTTCAAGTAAATTTTATTTATCACACATTCCACTGTCAATAATCACCAAGTCTATATAAAGATAAATGGCTTATAGTCAGCTATTTAGCTGTTTGCCAATTTGCCAATTGATATTATCCTATTTCTTAGACAGCCATTTCAAATTCATAAGGAAAAAAACAGCGTCTAAGAGTTTTTAATTCTTAGACGCTTAGTGTTACAAGAAGTAACGGATATTTCTATAATTTACGAAATATTGTTCAGATGTCGTCAAGTTAAATCTAATTAATTGAGGTTTCAGAATGGCATATAACGAAAAACAAAATGCATATTTTGCGGGATTTCAAGGCACTACCGTTTCAATTTGTGAGACCATTTTTTAAACTGTTTCAACCTAACAAAAAAGCCCGTAATTATTGAACATTATGTACTTTTTTAGCATTTTTCACATTTTCTCATTTTTAATACATCTAAAAACGAACGTTTTAAGACATAATATTTTTGTTTCATTTCTTTGTTTTCCTCAAAAAAAACTCCTGTATTTTTGAAATATTTGTCACCTTCGTTAAAATCATTCCTTAAATACTCACATTCAATATTAGCATGATATATTCTTCTATTATACTGTCTTATTAATTCAAGTGAGTTACCATAATTTTTGAATATTTTATGAAATCTATTTTGATTTTCAATTTCTGTCACAAAACTTTCAAATCTATCGTAATTGGTCATAAATGTAAATAAATTCATAAAATAAGCACTTTGATTTTGAAAATTTCTCAAAATCTCTTCATAAGATATTTTATTAGACCCATTGAAATAAAATTTACTTCTTAAATCACTTATTTCAAAATCGTTTAATCCACAATTCTTTAAAAATGAATAAGCATAAAAAACAATTGAATTTGCAGTTGCATTCGTAACAAATACAATATCATTAATTAAAGATAATTTGGGTGAAACTCTTATCATTATCCCGTTAGATTCAATTAGGTTTAAATAAGTTTGCAATAAGTTTCTATAAATATCATCGTCTTTACCTTTAACATAACCTATGTGTTCAATTTTTGCTCTCAATGACTTATTAAAATACCATTCCTTACTATACGTAACATGAGTATCAATAATTTCATCAGATAAAATCCAATTATTCTCTGTTTTGAAATAGTTCCTTATTGCTCTTAAAAATTTACTTTTATTAAGCTCAACATATTTCTCACCAGCTTCTAACCAACCAATCGTAGTTATTGAATGTAAAATTGCACGAATATTTCTAATATATTTTCTGTCAACATTTGCTTTTTTATTTACAATAATACCTGTAACAATCTGTTTCTGAGTAGATTTTTTAATCGTCTTTTTTGAATAATTAATTTCAAATCCACTATTATCGATAATTTTAATAACAAAAGATAGTATATTTTCAAATTCAGAAATTGAATAAAAATCTGTTGAAAAGGTTAAATCATCGGAAAATCTCGAATAAATAATATTTGGTATTTTTTGGAATTGTTCATCAATTTCAAGCATTATAAAATTTGATAATATTGGCGAAGTTGCTGCACCAACAGGTAAACTATTATCATTTGTTACAATCTCTGCAATAAAATCAATTAACTCATTATTGAAATTAAATGGTTCATTTTTAAATAAATCTACTATTTTTGATTTATGAATAGAATTGAAAAAATTTACTAAATCAAGATTAGCAACGAGTTTTTTATTTGTGTGATTATTTGCGTTACTAACAATATTTTTAACCGAATTTTTTGAAGTATTTTCCTTTAATGCTGGTATGTAAGCATAGGAATTATGAATATCTCTACTATTTATTGTATTTATATATGCACAATTCAGAAAATAAGACAATCTAATTTGAACTTCCAAAAGTAAAACATCAGGTTTTTGAATTTCTCTTTCTTTTCCTTTTTTGAGTATTTTAAAAGAATTATATTTAGAGAAAAATACCGATAATAATCTATCATACGAAATGTTAAGTAATTCGCATAACTCTTTTGGGGTTTTAATTGAATAAAAACTATTTAAAGCAATCTCGATTTGTTCTTTCGTCAATTTTTGATTTGCCCTTTTTATTCTTTCACCTTGTTGTCTACGTTGTCTTTTTCCGCCCACTTTATAAATTGATTAAAACGGAAAAGAGAAGCCGTACGACTTCTCTTTCTGTGTAATAATTACCTTTCATATTATACTGAACCGCAGTTTCACAGTTCAAACTCGTTACAAATATAATCAAATTCTTTAATTTGAAATCGTTTTTCATTTTTTAGTGCATACTTAGTAATATACGAATCCTTTATCTTAGTAGCGTCTATAACTCATATAATTACTTCTGAATTTTGTTGAGCAAAAAGCCAAGTAATAGGTAAGTTAAACAGCAACATCAAAATTCTCTTTTTGATTGGGCAAAATAAAAGCGTCTAAGAGTTTTTAATTCTTAGACGCTTAGTGTTACAAGAAGTAACAGGTTTTTATAATTTGTAAAATATTACCCCAAATTAGCAATATCAAAAGGTAATTTTCTGATTCTCTTGCCAGTTGCTGCAAAAATCGTATTACCGAGTGCTGGGGCAATTGGCGGTAAACCAGGCTCGCCAACTCCACCAGGGTTTTCGCCGCTGTCGATGATATGAATTTCCATTTTTGGAGCTTCATTCAATCGCATGACGTTGTATTGATGAAAATTAGTTTGGTCGCAAACACCATTTGTAAACATTATTCCACCTTTGATTGCCGCCGTAATGCTCAGTTTGTAGAAAGCTGTCGTTTAACAAATAAAACAAAGTCCTCGGAAACATTTGCTAATTTTGCACACTGTTCTACTGTCAAGCCCATAGTTAAAGCATTTGTAACAGTTTCAATGTTTTTTATGTCAATAGCTTGTTTAATTTTCCTACTCTCAGCTTTTACTGATTCAGCATTTCTCGCAATTAGAATTTCCAATGACGCCTTTTCATCAGGTGTCATTTTACGGCTGTCCAGTTCGTCAATGGCTACTTTGAGCCAAGCTTCGTCCCAAAATTTTGGAAACTGGGTTGTCTGTGTTACTGTATGTATCGTTTTCATTGTATAAATCAGCTTTTGTAAATCTGTTTGACAATCAACTTCTTGCAAGGTAAATTTATCTAATTCTACCGTAATAAACGTCATTTGGTTGTCAATAAGTTCGCCTTGTTCATTTTGTAAGTTCGCAACTGAATGAAACTGTGGATAGGGTAGAATGTCGTTCGCTAAAATAGCCACACAATATATTTTTGTCAACGTTCCGTAGTCAAATTTGCCTCGTTTCACCATTGCGTTAAATTTATGCAAAGCATAAAATTTCATGCGTTGAACAAAATACGGTGCATCGCCATACTGCATTTCTACTATAAAATGGTTATCATTTTCGTCAGTACAGGCTAAATCAAAAATCCCACTTCTGCTATCTTGTGTGATACCTTCAAAGGTATTCTTGTCAAATTTTACCTCTTTTATAGGTACTTCTGAATTGATAAGTGCTTGCAAAGCCTTACGCAAGAAAAGCGTATTGGCTTCATTGCCAAAAGTGGCTTTAAAACCATAATCCGAGATTATCGGAATAAATATTTGGTCGTCTGTGTACAATGCTTCCATGAAGCAAAGTTAATATAAATTCACTTTTACCAATTAATCACCAAGAAATTATTTAATAGTGATATATTTCATGACATTTTCAGTCCTAAATTTTCAAGAGGCTCTTCTAACTACTTTTGTATGAGTTTCCAATAAATGTCCTGTTTGTAATTTAAGCGATATTATGTTTGACCACAAAGTGCAGCACTTCTAAGTTCAATTTCATTCAGTATTTTTTTACCTCTTCTTCTGAATATGAGATTATTATTTATCTTAAATCCTATGCGTTCATATTTTCCAAATTTATTTTGATTAGTATTCATATGCCGTAGCCACCAACAAGTTAATAGACGCAACTAATTGTGTTTTATTTTCAAATGTGCGAATTATACGCAAGTAATTATTATAAGTTAAATTATTTATTTAATAATCCTCGGACGATAGTCACCAAGTTATCAATAGTTGATAATCAGCTTTTTAACTGTTCACAAATTTGCCAATTGATATTGTCCTATTTCTAAAACAGCAATTTCAAATTCATAGGGCAAAAAAACAGCGTCTAAGAGTTTATAATTCTTAGACGCTTAACATTGATTTTGGTAACAAAAAACGTTACTCAAAAATTAATCATACACTTCTTTGCGATGCCCGATTTTAACAACCATAATAATTAAAACATCGTCTTCTATTTCATAAATGATTCTAAAATTTCCTTCACGAATTCGATACGACTCTTTTCCTTTTAGCTTTTTACAACCATTTGGACGAGGATTTTCGGCAAGATTTAAAATACCCTTTTTGACTCTCAAATACATCTCTGCTGATAGTTTTTTTAATTCTTTTTCAGCACTTTTCTTGATAGAAATTGTATATTTAGCCATTTTTACGAGCTATTTTAGCTAAAATTTCACTATCAATCTCTTCAAAAGGACGACTTGTTTCATTTTGACGTTCGATGATAGCTAAGTTATCTAATAAATCCTCGGCTAATTCACGAATGACTTTGTTTTTGAGATCAAGCATCAAAGCAGTTCTTTTTCCTGCACTATTAGTTACGTAACTAATACCTTTTTTGGGTGTTATATCTATAGTCATAATAATTGGATTTTATTCTTTCACTACCCCAAATTAGCAATATCAAAAGGTAATTTTCTGATTCTCTTGCCAGTTGCTGCAAAAATCGCATTACCGAGTGCTGGGGCAATTGGCGGTAAACCAGGCTCGCCAACTCCACCAGGGTTTTCGCCGCTGTCAATAATATGAATTTCCATTTTTGGAGCCTCGTTCAATCGCATGACGTTGTACTGATGAAAATTGGTTTGGTCGCAAACGCCATTTGTAAACGTTATTCCACCTTTGATTGCCGCTGTAATACCCATTACAATATTTCCTTCAGTTTGGGCTTTTACGTTGTCAGGATTTACATAATATCCGCAGTCGAGTACCGACACAACTTTGTCGATTTTTACACCCGCTCCATCTTTTGTAACCGTAATGCAACAAGCTGAAATACTACCAAACGAAGCAAAAACGGCTATTCCTTTGCCTTGTCCTGCTCCGAGTTTTTCTTTCCAATTGGCTTTTTCGGAAACTGTTTCCAGTACTTTTCGGTAGCGAGCATCTTTCACTAAGTCTAAACGGGCTTGTAGCGGGTCTTTTCCTGCCAACTGAGCTAATTCGTCAATGAAACATTCTTGTCCCCAACCAAAATTTGAGGCATAAACCGAACGCCACCAAACGATAGGAATTTCAGTTTTTACGTTTGTCCAAGAAATTTTTGAAACAGGAAACTCATATTTGCTATTTTCAGTGCTGATTTCACCCGATAACCACGGGTCAGATTCGTCAGGAGCTAAACCTCCAAATACTTGACCAACAATTGATTCGCCAATGGCGTGGTGATGAAAACCAGTGATTTTGCCTTTATCAACAAAGCCCTGCATGTGGCTCAGCATTCCTGGGCGATATGGCCCTTGCGTAATATCATCTTCACGCGTCCAAATCATTTTTACAGGCTTTTTCAATTCTTTTGCCAATAAACAAGTTTCGTTCAAATAGTCGTGGTAAGCTTTTCTACCAAACGAACCACCAAGCAACGGAACATTGAATTTGATTTTATCTTTGCTGATTCCCAATGCTCTCGAAACATCGGCCAAGCCACCATCTGGGCCTTGTACGTGTGCCCAAACTTCGGCCGTACCATCATCTTTTACATGCACAACCGCACATTCTGGCTCGATTGGAGCATGAGCCAAAAATGGAGTTTCGTAATTAAACTCCAGTTTTTGCTTGGCATTAGCAAATTTCGCATTGAAATCGCCTTTTTCTTCGAATCTGATACCTTCTTTTTTGGCAGCTTCGTAAGTTGCCGCAAAATAATTATCGGTTGTCATGGTTTTAGCTAAATCGCCGTTATCCCATGTAACTTTCAAGGCTTTTCTACCTTTGAGAGCTGCCCACCAATTTGTTGCAATTACTGCAACTGCATCTGCTCCACGGTGCGGCATTGGTCTTTTGGTTTTAATTACCTGCAAAACACCTTTCACTTTCAACGTTTCGCTATCATCAATAGAAACGATTTTTCCGTGAATAGTTGGCGAGTGCTGCATACATGCATAAACCATGTTTGGCACTTCGATATCGATTCCGTAAACAGCTTTTCCTGTAACACGTTCAGGCACATCAAGACGTTTGTTGTATTTTCCCAAAATTTTGAAATCTTTCGGGTCTTTGAGTTTCGGATTTTTCGGAACTTGTAGTTTTGAAGCATCATCAACTAATTCGCCGAAAGAGAATGATTTATCAGAATTTTTCAAATAAATCTTGCCTTCTTGGGCGTAACAGTCTGATATTGAGGCATTCCAGCGTTTGGCGGCAGTTTCGATAAGCATTTCTTTGGCCGCTGCACCAGCCTTGCGGAGCGAAGTCCACAAGCCACGAACAGTGCTACTTCCACCCGATTGTTGGCTACCATATTTTTCTTGCCCACCCGATTGGATGAGTTTTACTTTATCCAAACTGACTTCCAATTCTTCGGCAATCAACGAAGGTGCGGCTTGCGTAGAGCCTTGTCCCATATCGGGGCGAGGATTAATCAAAGCAATGCTTCCATCGGTGCTGATGATGATAAAAGGATTGATTTCTAGGTCGAGAACTGCCGATTTTGGGTCGGTATGAGAAATCTTTTTAGGATGTTTTTCTTTAGCGAAAGAATTAAGCCCAACCATCAAACCGACTCCCGTAAGTGAGCCAGTTTTAATAAATGAGCGACGTGAGGTAGCCCCTAAATCCCCAGATGTGGCTTTTTCGATAAAATTATTTTCTATATGTTCCATAGTTTTTTAAGTATTTTAAACAAGTTCATTGGTTTGCACCAAACGATACTTAGAGATGGGTTGACTTTTTTCGTATAAAACAATCGGGTCTAAATCAAATGGCAATGTCATTTTTTCTTGGGCGAAGGTAATCGTTATTGGTAAATTTACCCACTGCAAAGTGCCTACATCACCAATCGAAACATATTTAAAAATGTCATAGTCAGCTAATTGACAAAAAGCTTCATGCTTGTTTGGCTCATTAAATTCGTCTTCAAAATCATTGACTCTCGCTTCGCCAATATTCCATAAACTGGTAATTTTGAAAGGCTCAACTTTGATGATTTGTGTAATAAAGGGAATATTACTCATTTTCTTAGACTAAAAGTTAAGAATCTGTTGACTGCGGACTATCGACGGTGGACTTATTTTAAACTTTCTGCTGCACGATGAATTCCTTTGCGAATACGGTCATAAGTACCACAGCGACAAAGATTTCCACTCATATAAGTGTCAATATCTGCATCAGTTGGATTGGGCGTTGTTTTCAATAAAGCCACCGCCGACATGATTTGTCCAGATTGGCAATAGCCACATTGAGGAACTTGCTCCTCAATCCAAGCTTGTTGAACAGCGTGCAATTGCGTTTCGCCAATTCCTTCGATGGTTGTAATTTTGGCGTTTTTGGCAAGCGAAGAAACTGGAATTTGGCACGAACGAGTTGCCTCTCCATTCACATGAACTGTACAAGCACCGCACTGAGCTATTCCACAGCCAAATTTTGTGCCTTTTAGGCCCACGAAGTCACGCACAACCCAAAGTAGCGGCATATCAGGCTCGACATCTACTTTAGTTTTTTTTCCGTTTACGGTAAGGTTGAATATTGCCATTTTTTTGTTGGTTACTGGTTGGTTATTGGAGAATTGGTTATTGGTTATTAGGGAATTGGTTATTGGTTACTTGATGGTATTTGTATATTTGCAAAATCTTATAATTTTCCAATAACCAGTTTTCCAATAGCTAATTGCCAGAAATGAATTATTTAAATTTTACAGATTTAGAGGTTTATAAAGAATGTCGTCAACTTAGAATAAATATTTCAAATTTAGTGAAAACTAATTTTCCAATTGAGGAAAAATTTAAACTTTCTGACCAAATCCTTCGCAGCTCAAGAAGCGTAACTGCCTGTATTGCTGAAGGTTATGGTAGATATTATTTCAAAGAAAATATTCAGTTTTGTCGAACTTCAAGAGGTTCTTTAACTGAAACTTTAGAACATCTAATTACTGCTTTTGATGAAAAATATATTTCTGAACAAGAACTATTGACTTTTAAATCTAAGATAGATTCTTGCGGAAAATTGCTAAATGGTTATATCAATTATCTTAAAAGAGCTAAAAAGCCCAAAGATGAAGAATAATTTTTTGAGAATTGGTTATTGGTTTTTCCAATAACCAGTTTCCCAGTAACCAATTCCCCAATAACCAATAACTATTTTCAAGATTTATAACGTAAAATTTCTTAAAAATTTAGACTTTTGCAAAGAAATTTACCTTTATCTCAAGCCATGTTTATTGATTTACGAAGCGATACTGTTACGAAGCCCAGCAAGGGCATGAAAGAAGCCATGTTTTTGGCCGAAGTTGGTGACGATGTTTTTGGCGATGACCCTACGGTTTTGGCTTTGGAAGCTCAAACTGCCGAGATGTTTGGCATGGAAGCCGCACTGTTTTGTCCTTCAGGTACAATGACAAATCAGCTGGCGATTCGTGTGCACACTCACCCTGGAAACGAGGTTATTTGCGATAAATATTCACACATTTATTTATACGAGGGTGGGGGAGTTGCCTTGAATTCTTTTTCATCTTTGAAACTTTTAGATGGTGATAGAGGCCGACTGAATGCTCAACAAGTGCGTGACGCAATCAATAATCCTGACGATATTCATCAACCAACTACCGGTTTAGTTTCGCTCGAAAATACGATGAATAAGGGGGGTGGGTGCTATTATCAACTATCTGATATTGAGCAAATTAAAGTCGTTTGTGAGGAAAAGAATTTGCCACTGCATCTTGATGGAGCAAGGTTATTTAATGCCTTAGTAGAAACCAATGAAAGTCCAGAAATTTATGGGAAACTATTCGATTCTATCTCAATTTGCTTATCGAAAGGTTTGGGTTGCCCTGTTGGTTCTTTACTTTTAGGAAACAAAGATTTTATCAAAAAGGCTCGTCGTTTTCGTAAAGTAATGGGCGGAGGCTGGCGACAAGCAGGATTTTTGGCTGCTGCCGGAATTTATGCTTTAGAAAATAATATCGAACGTTTGCGAGAAGACCACGCTCGTGCTAAACAAATCGGTAAAGTATTAGAAGGACTTTCGTTCGTAAAAAATATTTATCCGATTGATACTAATATTGTGATTTTTGAATTGCCAGAGACTATTTTGGCAAGCGATTTCGTGGCAAAGATGCGAGAACAAAATATCGGGTGCGTAGTATTTGGAAAGCACCTAGTGAGATTTGTAACTCACCTTGATTTTACGGATGAGCATTTGACTGAATTTGAGAAAAATATCAGAAAAGTTGGTTAAGTTCGTTAAGAATGTGGAACAGGTTTGCAACCTGTTTCTTAAAAACGTAATTTCAATAACAACAGTTTGCCGATGCGACTGTTATATAGATACTAAATTGTGAAAAAAAGCCTTAGAATTTTCTTTTTTGTTCTTGTATCAATTCATTCTTTTGCCCAAGAAGAAAAGCGTAAAGTACTGAAAGTAAATCTTTCTGCTGCTGCATTGGGTGCTGTTACGGTTCAATATGAAGCGGTTTTTGGCAAGCGTTTTTCATTAGCTTTGGGTACGGGTTATCGTCCGAAAAAAGGAATTCCTTACGTTCAATACTTCGATAAATATATTAATTATGGTGATGATAAAGTAGAGTATATAAGTTTTGATAATGTAAGAAAGGAAGCAGCAACTATCGGACTTTTTCATTTTACACCTGAGATACGATTTTACTTAGGCAAAAAACAAGCTCCAATTGGTACTTATTTATCGGTTTTTGCAAAATATAATAATTTTAAAGGTGATTTGCCAGTATTTATAGATACTGATTATAGAGGTGTTCCCGTTCGGTTAGAGCTACCAGTTGATACTAAGTTGAAAACAACTACTGCGGGTTTGATGGTCGGGCATCAGTTTCGTCTAGGCAATCGTTTTACCTTCGATTGTTATATCATTGGAGCTCATTTTGGTAGAGTAAGTGTACACGGAGAATCGAACCAAAATCTTGAAGGGTTTGATGTTGATTTCAGAACTCGATTGAGAGATAAAATTCTTACAACGTTTAAAATTAATGAAGAATACTTAGGTTTAGTAGTTGATAATCAAGGTGTAAGGATTGATAATGTACGCCCGTTAAATTACTTAAACCTACGTGGATTTGGATTTAATTTTGGGTATCGGTTTTAAAAGAAGATTAATTTCAAAGGCACAAAGACAAAATAAATGTAACTTTGTGCTTTTGAAACTTTCCTCCCTCGTGCCTTAAAATTAAAATACCCTAATTTTCACTTGAAGGTTACACCCTACGGCTACTCATTTTAAACCACTTTGTGGTTCATTTTTAGAATTAATTTTCAATTCGCATTATAATGATGCAAAAATGAGATGAGTCGTTCGTAGCTCAACAAATCTTCTTCAGTTCCATTTTTGAGTAGAAAATGGCGATAGATATTCGTAATCGTTGCAAAATTGCAGTTGTCGTTTATTTTTGCAGCAACTATTCCTTTAAAACACCGATGTATTTGATTATACAAATATCGGCAAGGTATCGTTGGTGAGTCATTTATGGTTTCTTCAATAAAATTTAAGGAGTCGGCAGTCTTCAAAAACGCAAATCCTTTTTCCTCAAAAAAGCTTCTAATTTCCTGCGTAACTTTATCAAAATCTTCTTCGTTACTTACCTTAAATCTAAAATATTTTTTCTCCAAAAATTTACCAATGCTTATCACTAAGGTATTGGCTGCTGGCCGATAACCAAAACTATTGTTGAGGAATTGCTGGGCTATTTGCTCGACAAATTCAAACCTTACGCCAAAATTCACTTCAACCCAAAATACATTTTGTGATTCTGAAATAGAAAAAATTATATTCTGAAATCCGTTTTGTGTAGATTTGCGGTACTGCTTTTGATCAGGCAGAAAACCAAATCCGTGCAGTTGGAGAAAAGTATCCAATTGCTCATAAAATTTGGTTTCGAACTGACTATGTATCATATCTGCATTCATTTACAAATAAACCTTTGTTGTACCTAAATGTTTAGATTTTAGTAGTAAAATATGTTTTTTCTTAATCAATACACTGATGTATAGAGGATTTATCATAGTAATAATTTTGATAGGCACATGCTTTGGCGTGATTGCCCAATCACCTAAAAATACCCTATTGGCTTCTCAAACTATCCGTGGAAAAGTAATCGATTTTGTGAGTGAACAACCAGTCATTGGAGCTTCAATTACGTTATTGAGTTTAAAAAAAGGTACTCAAACCGATACCGATGGTAGTTTTTTGTTTGGACAAACACCTATTGGTCGTTATCAGCTACAAGTAAGTTCTGTTGGCTACGAAAGTCAAATTATATCCGAACTTTTACTTGAATCGGGCAAAGAAATGGTGTTGGAAGTAAGGTTACATACAACATCTAATCAACTGGCCGAAGCTGTTGTGAGAGCTCCATCGGCTAATCTTTCGGGGGCAGTTACGAGTATTCAGAATATTTCAACCGAACAAATTTTTCGTTATCCAGGCACTTACCTCGACCCTGCACGTTTGGCAACGGCCTACGCAGGGGTGGCGAATTCAAACGATCAAGCAAATGGTTTGGTTGTCAGAGGAAACTCTCCCAACGGGATGCAGTGGCGTTTGGAAGGTGTAGAAATCGTAAACCCAAACCATTTGAGTAATGCAGGAACTTTCAGCGACCGAATTACTCAAAATTCGGGTGGTGTAAACATATTGTCGGCTCAATTATTGGGAAACATGAATTTCTTGACAGGAGCTTTTCCTGCCGAATATGGAAATGCTCTTTCGGGAGTAATGGATATGCGTTTGCGTCAAGGAAATGATAAAAAACATGAATTTACGGCACAAGCTGGCCTAATTGGTATTGATTTGGCAGCAGAAGGCCCGATTGGGAAACGTGGGGCGAGTTATCTTGTCAACTATCGTTATTCATTTACGGGCTTATTGGCAACGATGGGTGTGAAATTTGGCGGAGAAGACATTAGATTTCAAGATTTAGCGTTTAACCTTAAAAAAAAAAAAAAAAAAGCTGGTAAATTTATGCTTTTCGGAATGGCGGGATTGAGCAGCAACATTTTTGAAGCAACAAGAGATACTTCGCAATGGATTGTCCAAAAAGATGGATTTGATATATATTTTAAAAACCAAATGGGTGCTGTTGGACTTACTCATGGCCTTAATATTGGTAAGAAACTGCTTTGGCGAACGGTTTTTGCTACATCTAGCTTGAAAAATACCCGTGAAGGTTATGTATTGAGTAAAGTGAATTTTCAACGGTTTTTGATTCAAGCAGACTCTTCGGCTCGTGCAAAAACTTCAATAACGACGAGTTTGAGTTATAAGTTTAATGACAAATCCAATCTGAAAGTTGGTATTTTTGTAACCCAACAATACGATGAATTATTTTCAAGATCGGCAGATAAAAGAGCGAACGGTGCCGCCATGGGTTTAATTATTCAACCTTATGCAAATTTACATTGGACTATTCTTCCGAAACTTTCAACCAATATCGGTTTGCATTATCTCAATTATACATTCAATCAGACTAAATCGGCTGAGCCACGTTTTTCGCTTCAGTATCAACTATCTAATAATCAGACCCTTAGCTTTTCCTATGGCTTGCATAGTCAGTTGCAGCAACCTGAAGTATATTTTGCATTAGCTACACAAAATAGTGCGTTTTTGGGTAATGCAAGGCTTGATTTAACGAAGTCGCGTCATTATGTTTTGAGCCATAAGTATTCAATAAAAAAGGGGGCTAATTTCAAAACAGAGCTATTTTACCAACAAATATTTAATGTGCCGGCTGCTTTATTGAATCCTACTTTTTCAACCCTTAATTTAGTTGAAGATTTCACGCCAGAGCCACTACAGAATGCAGGAACAGGCCGTAATTATGGTTTAGAATTGACTTATCAGCAATATCTTATCAATGGTTTTTATGCCCTTACAAATGCTACACTTTATAAGGCGACCTATAAAAATAACGATGGCGTAGAGCGGAATAGTCGCTTTAATGGAAAGCATATTTTTAATCTAACGTTCGGAAAAGAGTGGGAAAGAAGTGAAAACCGAACCCTCGGAACGAGCATAAGGGTAATTTGGCTCGGCGGGTTCTACGAAAGAGAAGTTAATGAGCAGGCATCGATTGATAATAAACGTTTGATTTATAGAAATGCTGATGCTTTTACAATAAAACAACCCGATTATTTTAGACCAGATTTTCGTATATATTTGAAAAAATCGAAGGAAAAATATTCTCGTACCTTAGCTCTTGATATTCAAAATATTGCCAATTATCAGAATGTTTCGTATAGTTATTATGATATTTTGCAGAATAAAATCGTTAGACAATATCAAATGGGCTTGATTCCGATTTTGAGTTATAGATGGGAGTTTTAATTAGTCCACCATTAAATGGCAATAGTGAACAGTAAAGCAACAAAAATTTTGAGTTATAAGAACATGAAAAATATCCTTAAAGTGCTTTTTATCAGTCTTTTATCTTTTGCTTGTTATGCTCAAGATAACGGAGCAGGTATTTGTTCGGAGTCAAAGCAAGCAGCTTTTAAGCGTTTTCGAGATTTACGGAATGCAAGAGTGGCGTACCCTGGTGATGATAAAATTGATGTGACTTACTATAAGTTAAATTTGAACATTTCGTATACGTCCCAGTATCTAAAAGGAGAGGTTACGGTTGGTTTTAAACTCAAATCGGCTTCATCGAATTGCTTTTTAGATTTGCGTAGTCCGCTCAAGGTCGATTCTATCAAATTAGATAACAAACGCATAACTTTTGTACAAGATGCCAATAAGGTAAATCTGAATTTCGATAAATCATATTCGCAAGGTCAAGCTTTGAGTGTAATTGTATTTTACCAAGGTAAACCCAATTCATCAGCATTCGGTAGTTTTACGTTTGCAACACACGGAAGTAGTAATTCACCAGTAGTGTGGAGTTTGAGCGAACCCTACGGTGCTCCCGATTGGTTTCCATGTAAAGATACTCCTGCCGATAAAGCCGATTCATCTGATGTTTGGATTACAATGCCTGCTTCTTTCGTATCAGTTTCGAATGGTGTTTTAACTAAA
Source organism: Cytophagaceae bacterium (assembly GCA_027486845.1). Taxonomy (GTDB): domain Bacteria; phylum Bacteroidota; class Bacteroidia; order Cytophagales; family Spirosomataceae; genus Emticicia. Next base: position 110,583 of record JAIXOL010000024.1, on the reverse strand, counting down.
GTGCTTGATAATAAGGATAATACACGCACTTATCAATGGAAAAATCGTTATCCAATTGCTCAATATTTAATTTCGATTGCTTGTTCAAATTATACTGAATACAAAAACTATTTTAAGTATTCTGATCGTGATTCAATGACAATTAATCATTTTGTTTATCCCGAATCTTTTACGGCAAATGTAAAAAATCAACTTGACCAAACACCTTTTATGCTCAAGCTTTTTTCGGAAAAATTTGGACTTTACCCATTTATCAAAGAAAAATATGGACACGCTCAATGTGGTTTTAGTGGCGGCATGGAACATCAAACTTGCAGTTCGATGGGCAGTTATGGTGGTGGTTTAGTTGCTCACGAATTGGCTCATCAATGGTTTGGCAATAAAATTACTTGTAAAAATTGGGAAAATATTTGGCTCAATGAAGGATTTGCTACTTATGGAGAAGCTATTTATGCAGAAGCTTTGGGGGGTAAAAGTGGGTATCAAACTAATATTTCAAGTAATGCTACCCGTGCTAAACGAGCCGTCGGGACGCTGTATGTGCAGAATATAAATAGCGAAGACGAAATTTTTAGTAATAATCGTAGTTATTCCAAAGGGGCAATGGTGCTGCACATGTTGCGAGGAATTGTGGGTGATGATAAATTTTACAAGATTCTTCAAAATTACCTTACCTCGAGTGTTGCTCATGCGGCTGCCACCACCGAAGATTTTCAGAAAGTAGCAGAAGAAACGACAGGTTTAAAGCTTGATTACTTTTTTAAGGAATGGGTCTACGGCGAAGGCTACCCAAAATACACCTATACATATAATCCAAGCGAAACATCAAAGGAATTGAAAATTACCATTGCCCAGTCTTCGGGTACAAACCCAGTTGTATTTTCGATGCCAGTTGATATAAAAATCGTAATGGCCGATGGTTCAGAAAGTCTCACAACAGTGTTTATCGATAAAGCAACCCAAGAAATTACGTTTTCAAAACCGCAAGGAGCAATTTCGCAAGTGATTTTTGACCCAGAAAGTAAAATATTGAAAGATGTAAGCGAAAACAAAGTTACATCAGCCATCACAGGCAATGAAGAAGATGCGAATTTAGTTAATTGGAATATTTATCCAAATCCTGCTGATAATCAATTAGTTGTGAGTTTTGGATTATCAAAACAAGCCGAAGTCGAAGTAGAAATATTCGATAAATTAGGCAAAAGGCTTAAATCAGAAGCGATTGAATTTTTAAGATTTGGTAATTATTCTAAACAAATTTCATTGAATGAATTTTCAAGTGGAATATTTTTGGTGCGTTTACGAATCAATGACCAATATTTTGGAAAGACATTAATCGTTAAATAAAATGAATAAATTTTTTTGAACAGTTGCATCGACGTTTCGACTTGTAAATGATTCACCGTAATCTAACAAATGGAATATAGCTGTCGATGCGTTTTTTTTACACAAAATGAAATTATTGATACTAGCAGGCGGGATGTCATCTCGCATGAAAAAGAATTTAGAAGGAAATACCAACCTCGATTCAAAATTGATTGAACAAGCCAATACCTTACCAAAGTCGATGATTGGACTTGGCAAAGATGGCCGCCCCTTTCTTGACTACGTTTTATATAATGCGTCAGTGGCGGGGGTCAAAGAAGTGGTACTTTTACTTAATCCTAAAGATGATGTTTCGCAACTTCACTATGAAAAATTGATGCAAGAAGGAAAATCTTGGGGTTTGCAAATTGGCTTTGCTCGCCAATATATTCCGGTAGGACGTGAAAAACCACTCGGCACAACTGATGCGATTGAGCAAGCTCTCAATCAATTTCCTGCATGGAAAAATAGCCGATTTATTGTTTGTAATGGCGATAATTTGTATCCAGTAAAAGCTTTTGAATTGCTGCTTGATGAAACGTACCCGAATGCTATGCTCGATTGGGATACCGAAGGCTATACGGTAGATAGGGTGAGAAATTGTGCCATTATTAAGAAAGATTCAGAAGGCTATTTGATTGATTTGCTCGAAAAACCAAGCGATGAAGAATGGGTAGAAATAGTAAAAACAATGCCAAGAATTGGTATTAGTTGGAATATTTTTGCCTTCACGAGTGCAGATTTGATGCCTTTTTTGGAGAAAACGCCACTTCATCCTGTCAGAAATGAAAAGGAGATTCCAGTTACTGTGCGTATGTGGGCCAACGAAAATCCGAAAGGAATTTATACAATTCAGATTGCAGATGTGCTGCCCGACCTTACGAGCAAACATGATATTGCTGAGGTGCAAGCTTTATTAAATTATGAAATTTGAGAATGTAGACATCGGCAATCAGTTCCACTATGGGTTTAAACCTTGCCGATGTTAATTTTCATGTGATATTTTTCAATCAGTCGAAACAATCTCTTTCGTTGGATCAATAAAAAACCAAAGCCCCGAAGCTACAATCAAGCAAGCCGCAATCAAGAAAAGCGGGTAGTTGAAATTGCCAGTTTGCTGCACGATTGTGCCGAAAATAATGGTGATAAAAAATCCACCCATTTGACCTGCAAAGTTCATCGCTCCCGTCACCGTTCCTGAATTTCGTTTGCCAATATCTACACAAACTGCAAAAGCTACTGGCAAAGTTAGGTCTTTTAGTAATACACAAAGAGCTAATAAATATCCCGCTGTTTCGTTATTGGTCGTGATTCCAGCGGCTAAAAAACAGATGCTCGATGAGCCTAAACCTGCTACTCCAACAATTCTTCGACCGAGTTTTAAACCAAACTTTTTACTGAAAATATCGCTTGCAAAACCACCCACCACACAGCCGATTGCACCTAAAAAATAAGATAATGAAACAAAGTTTTTGGCTTGGTCTTCATTCATGTGTCGCCCTTCCTGAAAGTAAGTCGATGACCAATTTGTGAAGAAATAAGAGGCATAAAAAAACAAATGACACATAAGCATTAGGATCCAAATATTTGGGTTTCGGATAATAGTCTGCCAACTGATTTTATGACTAACCGGTGCTTGTCGGCGAGCCGATTCTATTTCTTCAATTTCTTGTGGGGTAATTCCTTTATGTTCGGCAGGGTTATCACGAAACCAAAAATACCATACCATTGCCCATGCAGAGCCAACCACTCCAAGTATAAAAAACGCATAACGCCAACCAAATGTATGCACCAAAGGAATTACCAAAAGGGGAGTCAATGCTCCACCGATTCGGCCAGCTGCCCAAATTACTGATTGAGCTCTACCAACTTCAACAGCTGGAAACCAACGAGAAATTACAATTGAAGCATTTGGGTATGCACCCGCTTCACCTGCACCAAATAAAAATCTGACAATGAGTAAATAAACAAATCCAAATGCCGTGCCAGTTAGGGCAGTAAAACTAGACCACCAAAACACCACACGAGTCAAAATTTTTCGAGGGCCAATTCTGTCACCAAGAATACCTGTTGGTAATTCAAAAAGAGCATAAGCCAGTGAAAATGCCCCTAAAATATAGCCAAAAGATTGGTTGTCGAGGTGTAAATCTGCTTTTACGTACTTACTTACTACATTCATACACACACGGTCGAGAAAAGTAATAATCGAAAGTAAGAATAGCATAAAAAGGACTCGGTGGCGAATTTTCATGAGGCTTCTATCAATAAGGTTTTAGGATTTTTTGAATAATCAAATGTAAAAAAAAACGTGCAAAATAGCACTTTTGTAATGATATAAATAAAGGCGTTTTTGAAGAGATTATCGTAGAATAGTGATGTGGTTTAGGAAAACTATATAAAAAAAGAAGCTACCCTTGTGGCAGCTTCTTTTTCTTTCTCATAACGTTCTTTTACTTAGGAAAAGTTACAAACATATCTTTACGATTATCTGCCGGGTTATCAGATACATTCTGTTCAAGAACTGTTGTACTCATAGTTCTAAATGAACGACTCGCCGATGCTTCTGCAGGAATAACCACACCTGTAATGACTTCAAGAGCTTTTTTAAGTAAAGTCTCACTTTCATCGCCCCACGGTTTGAAGGGATATATGTTGTCAGATACTACAAAATTTGGAGAAAAACCAGTTTTCGTGCCGTAATCTGATTCTCCCTTCGAATTTACAGTACGCAATACAATTGGTTGCATACCCCAAGACCAACGAGCTGGACTTGATTCGTCTTTAAGTGTTATCGAACCCACATTTTTACCATAAGTGTTTTGACCAACAATTACAACATCCATATAGGGGCGTAAACTATTGATAACTAGTTCACTGGCAGAGGCTGTTGAGTTTGAAGTAAGCACAAACAAACGGTTAAGATTCAAATTATTTGGTTGATTAGAAAACTTCGTTGGTGTAGCAACAGATGGGTATTTAGCTTTTATTGTGGCATTCCATTCATCTTGATGTATTACATTATTGATGTTTAGGTTTTTTACAACTAACGAAGAAATCAAATCCGCTGAAGAAATTCTGCCACCACCATTTGTGCGTAAATCTAATATTAATTCATTGACACCAGCAGTTTTAAACTGTCCGAAAACTTGTTTTAGTTGCTCGTCAAAAGTTTCTAAAAACTGCGTATAAACTAAATAACCAATTTTTTTATTTCCTTTTTCAATGATTTTTGAAAATTGAATCGGATTATTTTGCACAACACCTTTTGTAGCCGTAATGGTTTTTCCCGAAAGTACATAAGCACCATTCTTAAATTCACCTAAACCAAAAGTAGCGGTTTCGTTATTTGCAATTAACGATGAAAAGTTTGTGCCATTAATTTGTGTACCGTTGATTGTCAATATAATATCCCCACGTTTCAAGCCGGCTTTTTCGGCTGGACTACCCAAAATTACGTTTGAAATAAAGAATACTACGTTTGTTTGTGTATTATCTAAATAAACAGCACTACGAGAAAATCCAAAAGAAGTACTTATACCACTCAATGAAGCAGTAAGGTCGGCAACATTTTCACGAATCCACGAAAATCGGTCAGTATTTGGATAATCATTTAGCAATGAGTAGAAATAATGTTTCGTTATGTCGGCGGCTTCACCATCTTTACCTGTCACTAAAGCCAAGTTAGTTTTATCTTTGCTTGGTAGCTTATCCGACCATAAATACCACTCTTTGAGTTGGTCATAAACCCAGCTATTTGCCGCAGCATTAGGGCTTGTTATTGTGCTTGTTGTAGTGCCTGTCGTGGTAGGCTCTACTGTATCTATTTTACAAGAAAAAACTCCAACTACTAGAATTATTAAAAAAAACTTATTCAATTTGGTCTTCATAGATTGTTGATTATTTTTTGAATTTAATGACGTTAATTATAAACGATAGGTTACGAAGAATGTTATGACGTATATTCGATTGTCACTAATTAATTTTTAAAAATTTCAATTAAGTTAGCTTTAATATTTTTTACGATACTATCAAGTTGTAAATCATTGTTGTCGGTGCCAAATGGGTCTTCGATTTCCTCGGCAATCATTTCAATTCCTGCAAAAGCATAAAATACCAGCGTAACAATAGGTGCTGCCCAATATTTAAACTCCAGTACAAATCCCAGTGGCATTGTGAAAACATACAAAAATATCATTTTTTTGATAAAAATATTGTATGAAGATGGAATCGATGTATTTCGAATTCGCTCACACGCCCCCAAATTATCTGAAAACGAACTCAATTCATTATTCAAAATTAATAACTGTTCCCCGTTGATTATACCTAATTTATACAAACGATTGATTTCCAAATAAATAGCCTGTCCGATTCTATTGGGAATATGTTTATAATTTAGGTAAAAACCTTCATCATACTTAGCCACAAACTCTAAATATTTATGATTTATATTTTCACGAAGATGGTCTTTTACCATGTGAATATAATTGCCAATCAAAATCCTGAAAATTTCTCGACTTTCATGTTTTTCGGGAAGGAAAGCATTGAGTTTTAGGGCGAGATTTCGAGAATTATTCGTGAAACTTCCCCAAATTTTACGTCCTTCCCACCAACGGTCATAAGAGGTATTCGTTCGAAAAACCAATAACAATGAAAGTACAAAACCAACCAAGGAGTGAATGGCAAGCGGGTTTTTGAGAGGCATGAAATGGAAAACTTCGTTTTCGAGATAAGAAATAAAGAATGTATAAATCATTACTCCCGCCATTGCTGGTAAAAGTTTACGGAAAGTGTCGGCTTTGTGGAAATAAAAAATGAGTTTCCACCAATCTTTTGGATTATAAATAAACATAATACTATTCAGGAGTGTTTTATGATTGATTTTTAATTACTTTAACGAAAAAATCGGTGAAAATATAATTGTTAATATGTTGATAGTCAGTTTTTTATTGTTGTAGCAAACCGTATCGAATCCTGTTTCTCGTGTCTCAGTGATTATTTGTTTTGACCTACAAAGATAAAGTTTTTTTAATTTCTTTTGGAAGAGATAATAAACATTGCATTATTGTGCTAAAGATTGAGTAAGAGGTCTTTTAATCATCACTATAATACCATGAATCTCGAATTCAAGAAAACATCACCCGAAAAAGTTTCGCAAGTATTGGCATTGCTTTCGCTGGCAAATTTGCCAATAAGCGATATTGGTAAAAATGTAGAATTGTTTTCCTTAGAAATGGACAGTAGAATAATAGGTACGGCTGGTTTGGAAATGAATGGTAAGATTGGATTGCTACGTTCGTTGAGCGTCATTGAATCCCAAAAAGGAAAAGGTTATGGGCTTTTAATTGTTCAAAACTTAGAAGCATATGTCAAAACAAAAAATATAAAAGTACTTTATTTATTCACAACGACCGCAAAAGATTTTTTTGAGAAAAAGTGCAATTATGCAGTAATTAAACGAGTAAATGTGCCAATTGAAATTCAAAGTAGTCAACAATTTGCGTTGGTTTGTCCGTCCTCGGCTGTGGTAATGAAAAAAGAGATACCATTTTAATTGTCGATACTTAATAGACTAAATAAATACTTCGGCAGAATTTTCGATTTTTATTCAATAAAAATTTAGGTAAAATTAAGTTTTTTTTCAACAATGCTCGTATATTCGTGCCAAAACCATGGAAACTATGAATAAAACCCTATACTTAATTCGTCATGCGACAGCTGAAGAGGGAGGAAACTCTCCAATGTTTCGTGATATCGACCGAGATTTAACCTCAACTGGTATCATTGAGTCTGCCCGAATGGGTAAGTTTTTGGCCGCAACTGATGTTAAATTCGACCTTATTGTAAGTAGTGCCGCCGAACGAGCCAAAGCGACTGCAAAGATTTTTGCAGAACAATTAAACTACGATGCCGATGCAATCTTAATTGATGATGCCCTTTATGGTGGTGGTCCTCGTAGTTATTTATCAGCAGTTAATCAATTAGATGAAACTGTTAATGTTGTAGCTATTTTTGGTCATAATCCAGATGTTACATTTTTTTCAGAATATCTTACCCGTGCAGATGTTGGCGGCTCAATGGATAAATCAGGTGTTATGATTTTAGCTTTTGAAAATATCAAATGGGCGGAGGTATCAAGTAAAATGGCTAAGTTTTTGGGTTATTATTCTCCACAGAATATCAACCAATCTTAAATTAATAAAAACGCCTTTGCGACTATAACGCTTATCTAAGAGTTAATAAAAAGCATTTGTTATGTCAAATAATAATTCTACAAATCGGAATCAAAAAATATTTCGAATTATTTTTCTTATTTTTTTGGGAGTAGTCTTATATTTTTTATATGATTTATCTCGACAAACTACTGCACCTTGGAAAAAAAAGAAAAATATTGAAAGGTCATTTTAGCAGGTCGTATTTAAGTATTCAGACAAAAGAAACAAGATACATAATTCGATACGGTTATTCGAAGTGATAAAGTATTGATTATCAGTAATTTAAGTAGGGTATTTTTGTTTACTAATTTGTTGTCGAACTTATCAATGTCCTTCTTCAGATAAAAAAAGCAGTAATTCTCTATCTATGAGAAAATTACTGCTTGACCACAAAAACTCCAAAAAACCATGACTCCGAGAAGTCATGTCACTATTTATTAAAGACTTTTATAAAATTATTTAATAACCAATTTTCATCTGATTTTAGTAAAGATGTCATTGTATTATCGGCAAATACCGAAACCTTGCTAATTTCGTTTACTATTTTCAAGAATTCTTCTTTTTCTTCTGTGTCGGGTTGTATTCCCTCCTTTAAATCTTCCATTGCCTCGATTAATGGCCCGATTTCTCGGCGTCGTCGTTCTTTAGCAATTTGCTTGGCAACTTTCCAAATATCTTTCTCTGCAATGAAAAATTCCTTTCTTTCTCCGGGTAAGAGTTGTTTGTAAATCAATCCCCAATCCATTAAATCTCTGAGGTTCATGTTCACGTTTCCTCTCGAAATTTGTAGGTCGGCCATGATTTCATCAGCATTCATTGACCGAGGTGAAAGCAAAAGCAAAGCGTGTATCTGAGCCATAGTGCGGTTTATACCCCATTGAGTGGCAAGCGTACCCCATGTATGGATAAATTTATCTTTCGCTTCTTTTAATTCCATTAAAGCCATCTTCGTTTTAAAACTTTTTATATTTAAGCACGTAAGTATAATTGTACCCCAAAGTAAAATAACCTTTTTGAATTTTCAAAATATTCTGAAAGTTTTTTTTAATTTTATTTTCTCTAACGTATTGCTTAGAACTAAAACTTAACTCTTTGATTGTTAGTTATTTAGAATCTAATTGTCTCTTTATCAATATCTTTTATTGTTTATCCAATTATAAATATTATGATTTAATAAGATAAAAAAAACTTAGAAATATTATAAAACTTTTTTTGATGATGCAGAAATGAGTCCCACCTTTTTTGGTGAATCAAATAATTACTTGGCTTTCATAATGACAAATTGCCTATCTTTTCTTTATTTCGTGGTATAAAAAAATCAATAAATCATGTTTTCTGTACAAACTTACACCGAGCGTCGTAACGCACTCAAAAAAGCAGTTGGAAGTGGCTTAATTCTGATAATGGGCAATGAAGAAGCACCTATGAATTACCACGATAATACTTACCGTTTTCGTCAAGATAGCAATTTTTTGTATTTTTTTGGCATCAGCCACGCAGGCTTGACTGCAGTCATTGATATAGATTCGGGTGAAGAAATTATCTTCGGACACGAATTTACGATTGACGATATAATTTGGGTCGGCCCACAAGCAACTTTGGCTGAGCAAGCTCGAATGGTGGGTGTTTATCGTACGGAGGAACCTTCAAAATTGTCAGAAAGGCTAAAAAAGTCTTCAAAAGTACATTTTACGCCACCGTATCGCTTCGATAACATGATTCGAATGAGTGAGTGGTTGGATATTCCAACTGCTCAATTGAAAGAAAAAGCATCGGTTGAACTCATCAAAGCGATTGTAGCATTACGCTCAATAAAGACTGATGAAGAAATTGTGCAAATGGAACACGCCGTCAATATTTCTCGTGAAATGCATATAATTGCTATGCAATTGACTCAAGCAGGAAAAAAAGAGTATGAAATTGCGGCAGCGATTCATGCCAAAGCATTGGAAGGTGGTGGAGAATTATCCTATCCAATTATTTTTTCGGTAAATGGACAAACGTTACACAATCATTATCATGGGAATACAATGACCGAAGGTCGTTTGGTAATTAACGATTCTGGTGCTGAAAATGCTATGTTTTATGCAGGGGATATTACTCGAACAATTCCCGTGAGCAAACGATTTACCGAAAAACAGAAGGAAATTTATAATTTGGTATTGAAAATGGAAACTGAGTCGATTGCAGCACTTCGACCAAATATTCAATACAGAGAAATTCATATTTCGGCCAATCGAATCATGCTGGAAGGCATGAAAGATTTAGGTTTCTTGAACGGAGATGTAAGCGAAATGCTTGCCGAAGGTGTTCAAGGGCTTTTTATGCCACATGGTTTAGGTCATGCTATTGGTCTCGACGTGCATGATATGGAGGATTTGGGTGAAAAATATGTGGGCTACCGTGATGGTTTGGAGCGAAGCACACAATTGGGCTTAAAATCATTACGATTAGCAAAAGAATTGGAGGCAGGAAATGTGCTGACGGTTGAGCCAGGTATTTATTTTATTCCAGAATTGATTGATAAATGGAAGGCAGAAAACAAGTTTACGAATTTTGTAAATTACGCAAAACTTGATGCTTACCGAGATTTTGGCGGAGTCAGAATCGAAGATAATTGCTTGGTCACGGAAAATGGTAGCAAAACGCTTGGAAATTCAATTCCGAAAACTGTAGAGGAAGTTGAGGCTTTGAGAGGGTAAGATTGTATTTCTATTGAAGATTAAGGATTAGAAATTGATGATTTTAGCGTTTTTTACTTAAATCTACAATTTCCAATCTTTAATCGCACGGGCGACCCCGCTTCAATTTTTTAAATGAGTCAGTCAGATATGATAGATTTCAATTATTCTACCCAATCAGCAATAAAAAGATTGGTATCTCTTGTACCACCATTGTTTCTGTTTGAGCTGAAAATCAATTTTTTACCATCATAACTAAACATCGGAAAAGCATTGAAATTACTTTCGGATGTGATTTTTTGGAGATTTGTTCCATCAATATTTATCAAATATAACTGAAAATCATATCCACGTTGTGAATGATTATTTGATGCAAAAATGATTTTATCTCCTTTGGGTGTGAAATATGGAGCCCAGTTGGCTTTGCCTAATTTAGTGATTTGTTTCAAATCTGAACCATCAACATTACATGTAAAAATCTCCATGTTAGTAGGGGCAACCAAGTTTTTCTTTAGATTTTCTTTGTACTCACTACGCTCTTCTTCGCTCGAAAAACGTGACGCACGGAAAACCAATTTCTTACTATCGGGCGAGAAAAATGCACCGCCATCGTAGCCTAATTCATTTGTAATTTGCTTTACATTTTTGCCATCAATATCCATGATGTATAAGTCTAAATCACCATTTCGAGTACTGGTAAAAACAATTTTTTTACCATCGGGTGAAACCGTCGCTTCAGCATCGTAGCCTGGCGTATTTGTCAAACGTCTTTTTACTTTCCCTTTCAAATCGGCCACGTATATATCAAAACTATCGTAGATTGCCCAAAGATATTTTTTGCCCATTTCAGGTACTGGAGGACAAGCATGTCCACCCATTTCGTGCGTACTTCCGTATAGAATTTCTTTGCCATTTGGCATAAAAAAGCTACAAGTTGTGCGTCCAAAACTAGTACTTATAAAATCGGGACGCACTTTTGGGTCTTTCAAACCTTTTTCAACATCCATATAGAAAATCTGGTCGCATGAAAGTCCCCACGCTGGGTTGTCCGACTGGAAACTAATGTATTTGCTATCACGGCTAAAATAGGCTTCAGCATTATTGCCACCAAAAGTCAATTGACGAAGGTTTTTGAGGTGTTTTTCGTCGGGTATTTGTGCGAAAATTAGTGAATAATTAACAGTAAACAGTGTGCAAATAACAAAAATGGATTTCATATAATAAAGAGATTAAAAATTTGAGTTTATTCGTAATTCTGCAAAATTGTATTTTGTATAGCAAAGGTATGACAGAATATGTTTTATATAAAAAATAATTAATAACGCTTAAAAAAACTCTAAAATAAATCAAAAATAGACATAATACGGCTTAGAAAAGTGTATTTTTGTAGCTTATTTTTAACGCCCCTGACATTATGAATAGACTTCTTCTATTGTTTATATCATTTTTATTTTTATTACAAACGCAAGCTCAACAAGCACCAAAGGTAAAATTTATTACTGAAAAGATTAAACTTGATGGCGTTTTGGACGAGCAAGCTTGGCAAACTGCTGAAAAAATGCCTTCATTTTGGGAGTTTTTTCCAAAAGATAGCATTAAAGCAAAATATCAGACCGAAATCAAGTTGGCTTATGATGAAAAAAATATTTACATCGGAGCAAAATTATATTCGCCTGGAAATAATTATGTTACTCCTTCTTTTAGGCGAGATTTTAGAGCTGGAGGTAATGATAATGTGAGTTTTTTGTTTGATACCTTCAATGACAAAACCAACAGTTTTTTGTTTGGTATGAACCCATTTGGAGTCATGCGTGAAGCCTTGCTTTATAACGGCGGAACGGCCAATGAGTATTTCAATATGTATTGGGATAATAAATGGAATGCTATTTCGAAAATGTATGAGGGTTATTGGATATGTGAGTTGTCAATTCCATTCACAACTCTGCGTTTTAAAGAAGGAAGTACACAATGGAATTTTAAGGCATATAGATTTGATACCCAAGCCAATGAACAATCGACTTTGATGCGGATTCCACAGAATCAGATTATTATGAATTTGGGATATTCAATGCCAATCATTTTTGAAAAACCATTAAAAAAATCGGGTGCAAATATTTCCTTGATACCTTATTTGTCTGCCAGTTCTACCCGTGATTTTGAGCATCCTGAAAACCCTGCCGCTGGAAATAAGCTTAATTTTGGAGGCGATGCTAAAATCGGGATTACCTCGGGTTTGAATCTTGATTTGACAGCAAATCCCGACTTTTCAAATGTCGAGGCTGACCGACAAGTTGTAAACTTGACTCGTTTTGATGTAAATTTCCCCGAACAACGCCAGTTTTTTCTCGAAAACTCAGACCTTTTTACTGGCTTCGGAAGTTTTAATACAAATCCATTTGTGCCACCATCGGGAACGCTCGGCACATCGGCTGGTAATCAGTTAGTAAGTCCATTTTTCTCTCGACAAATTGGTATTAGTCTCGATACTGCAACGGGTACAAATGTGCAGAATAGGATTTTATATGGAGCAAGAATCAGCGGAAAAATTGATGATAATTGGCGAGTTGGAGTGCTAAATACGCAGACATTGGCCGATGATTTTAAAGGAACGCCAAGTATGAATTATTCGGTTGCTGCTCTGCAACGAAAAGTATTTGGACGCTCGAATATTGCGGCGATATTTGTTAATAAACAAGTTTTAGGAAGAGAAAGGGAAGGAGTTAATCCTTATAATCGAGTGGCTGGTTTGGAGTATAATTTGGCTTCGAAAGATAATCGTTGGACAGGAAAAGCATTTTATCATCAAGTGTTCAGTCCGACCGATATAAACGAAAAATTTGCTCACGGCTTCATGCTCAATTATAGCGTTCGTAAATTAATTGCTAAGTGGTCGCATGATTGGGTAGGGAAGGGCTTTGATGCGGAAGTGGGTTTTGTGCCTCGCAAAAATTTCTTTCATATCAACCCAACGATTGGTTTTAATTATTTTCCGAATTCACGTTTGCTCAATAGGGTAAGTTATGGACTGGCTTATGACCAATTCAATCAGCCAGGTTTGGGACTTACCGACCGCCAAGCGGGACCGTTTTTACTTTTGGGTTTTCAGAATACATCAAATTTCTTGATGACTTTCAACCAAAATTATACTTTTCTTTTCAATGATTTTGATGCTTTGCGTAGCAATCGAAAATTGCCATCGCTCAAAAAGGGTACAAGCTATACTTACTATAATTTTTCGGCAACTTATGTTACTGACCAACGTAAAAAACTGGCGGTATTTTTCCAGCCACTCATTGGGCAGTATTTTGATGGAAATATCGTGAGTTTAGTCGGAAATGCTTCTTACCGTTTTCAGCCTTATGGTTTTTTCTCCGTTAATTTTAGTTATAACAATATCAATCTTTCAACTGGCAAAAATCAAGTATATTTAGTTGGTCCAAAACTTGATTTAACATTTACAAAAAGTTTGTTTTGGACAACTTATGTGCAGTATAATAGCCAATTTAAAAACGTAAACGTCAATTCTCGTTTGCAATGGCGTTTTGCTCCAGTGTCTGATTTCTTCTTGGTTTATACTGATAATTATAACACCGAAACCTGGATGCCGAAAAATAGAGCAATTTTAGCAAAAGTGACTTATTGGTTGAATCTTTGATTTTGGTTACTGGTGTATTAGTTATTTGTGTATTGGTTACTGTGAAATTGGTAAAATGTCGTTGCCGAATGGGCAACCCCGTGTGCTTTAGCTGACGGATAAATAAGAGAATAAAACATATTTGCCTTTAGCCCAAACTATCCGAAAGAAGTTTTGGCTAAAGCGAATTAGATTTTTATATCAGAATCCGTCTCATAAAACAGACGTCAATGAATAAAATGTGGAATTAAACCATGAAAGCACAATCTAATGATCAAAAGGTGTAATGCCTGTCAAGAAAACGTGCATTCCTGCGGTGCGGAGGCTACCGAAATGCGAAGTCTAGATTTCGCCCTCTAGTCCACGAAGCCTTGAATATTTGAAAGTTCCTTCTCCAAATTTGATGCAGTCTTTACAAAACTTATATTCACCTGTGCCACTTTCGAGCGTATAATTATCAGGTGCATTATCTAATTTTTTCAAGCCAATGAGTTGACCAGCCTCTTTGAAACAAAACTCTATCGTTACTTATACATTATCAGCACCTTTTACGTCAAAATTTAGTACTACACCGCCATTTTTTTTTCTACACTAATAATGGTTTCTATATTTTTGATATTACTCTGAGGGCGATTTTTAAAATCTATTTTTTTCAAAAATATCCATCAGTACTTTTGCTATGCTGATAATTTCCATCTGCTCTTTTGGGTTTTGCAGGAAGTGGCTGATAGTAAGGAGCTTCGATTTTTTGGCTAAGTATATATTTATTGCCTTCCTTCTTCAATCCATCGCTTCTGAAATAACCTGTACTAATAAAATCAGTCGAAAAACGCAGGTATTTCAAAATTGCTTTACCTTTGCGGAAAGTAATGAAACTGGCAACCGTTGAGCGTCCCGAACTAATGATTGTTTGCTTATCAGTACCGCCAAAAATAGTCATCATGGTATTATTTCTACGAATTCTGACCAAGTTGGTTGTCTTGAAAAACTGCACGAAATTCGTGTTTAAAATTGCAGGTTTGGGCAAAATCTTACATAAATCGGGGTCTTCGGTAAATAATGCCAATAAATCGGGCATTGTTTTTTCATCAAAGCCTTTGGTTTGCTCAATTTACTTGCTGATGGCGGCAAATTCGGTATTTTTCTCGTGCAAAGCCATGTGACGATAATCTAAATAAAATGGTAGGACATTCATGCCAATAAACTGGTCTTGTCGCCTCGAATCGTTGGTCACAATTTTGCCGTTTGGCTCCATTTAATGATAATCATTCGGAGATTTTTACGTACATGATTATATAATTTTGGGCGTTTTAGTAAGTGAGCGACTGTAATTAGGCGTTATTGGTTACTTCCCCGTAAATCATACTATATTTTCTGAAAGCCACTTGTCAATACGATTAACGTATTTTTTATCGGGATACAAATTATTGATGCGTGCCAAAGTAGCTGAAATTACCTAATGTTGGTTGGGCGTATGAACGCCACCTGAACGAATGGCTTCGCCAGATTTCGAAATAGAATCTTTTAAAAGTACTTTTACTTCTGAAAGTGCAGGCATTGTGAGTTTTCGTAAAATGAGAGCGGCTGCACAAATTGGCTCTAAAATAAATGCCGTATCGGGCTGAGAAGCTAAATTTTCGAGGTCGAGCGTACCATCAGTTTTTTGATATTTTATTAAAAAATACTGGATGTAAGTCACAAGAGCATCTTTCTGATAAAAACGAGAAATTAGCTCAGCTAATGCAGCTGAAAGATTAGTAAAATCGAAAACTAATCGGCGACGAATTTCGGTGATTTCTGGTTCTAAGGCAATTATAAGTTTGGTAACTTCTTGGTAATTGGCTTTAACGATTTTCTCGAAAAAAGCTTCTTTATCGTCATTTGCCGATGAAAACTAAGCTGAAAAAGTCAATAAAGTGCCAACTTCGAGGAATTGTTTGAGGAATGTTTGTTGAGCAATGTATTGCATATTAGGGTCGAAAAATTTGACTAGTAAAAGTAGAAAGTACCATTTCGAGTTTCAAATGATTTGATGCTCAAAAATGGTACTTTTTAAAGCCAAGAGTATTATTTACTCGTAATTTCGACTTGTGTACTTGCCAAACCAGTCGCTTTTGCTGTTAGTTTAAGTTTACCAGTCATTCCTTTTTTTGTACGAATAATTACCAAAACCAAACCATTATACGAACTTCTTTCACTTGATACAAACGATGTCATATCGGCAGGGTCGCCATTATCAGTTGCTACTATTTCGCCGTTTCCTTCTAATGTAAAACTTACTTTGATGTTGGCGTTAGGTACCACCAAGCCATTTTTGTCTATAATTTTCACAGTTATAAAGGCAAGGTCTTCACCATCGGCATTAATTAGGCTTCGGTCAGTTTTTGCTGATAATTTGGCGGCTTTATCGGTTGTTTGAATACTTTCTTTTGCCCAAATTTTGCCGTTTTTGTAGGCAATTACTGATAATTCTCCCGCTTGATATTTTATATCATCCCATCGGATTCGATATTCAAATTCCGCTTTCTTTTTTCTTCCGAGTGATTTTCCATTCAAAAAAAGTTCTGCTTCATCGCCTGATGTAAAAACGTGTACAGGAGTAATTTCACCGTTACGATTGGGCCAGTTCCAATGTGGTAAAATATGTGCAATTGGCAAAGTTGGACGCCAACGAGATTGATATAAATAGAAACGGTCTTTTTTGAAACCTGCGAGGTCAATAATGCCACTGTAGGAGCTTCGAGCAGTGTAGTAGGGGGTTGGCTCACCAATGTAATCCCAGCCTGTCCAAACAAATTCGCCTGCTACGTACGGGTGTTTGTCTTGGGTAGCAAAAACTTTATCTGCTGATGAACCAAAAGCTGCGGTATAAAGTTCGTAGGCACTCACTTGTTGTTTGATTGGGTCGCCACCAACTTCATTGCCAACAGGTGCAGAATTACCTTCAAAAACTGGGAAAATATAAGTGCCACGAGTGCTGAGAGCTGAAGCTGTTTCGGTGCCTAATATTACTTTATCGGGAAATGTTTTCTGAAATGCAGGATACATAGGTGATGTACGAATACCTTTCAGATGTGCGTATGCAGGTGCATCTCTGATTCCTTCACCTTGATAGTTTAGATTCAGAAAATCCATCTCCTTCGTAAAAGGCATATCGGGTTTTGCATAATTCTGAGATGCCGACGCTGGTCTTGTGGGGTCTTCTTGATGCACAATGTCACGGAGTTTTTTTGCCAGTGCTGCTCCTTCGGTTTCGGTGTATTGTTCGCCTACTTCGTTTCCGAAACTCCACGACATAATTGATGGGTGATTTCTATCTCGACGTATAAATGCTCTCGTATCAGCTTCGTGCCATTCAGTAAATATTAGGTGAAAATCATGCGGAGTTTTTTTCTTTTCCCAACTATCAAATATTTCGTCGATTACCAAAAAGCCCATACGGTCGGTTAAATCCAAAAGTTCGGGTGCTGGTGGATTATGCGACATTCTGATGGCATTACAGCCCAATTCACGTAGGATTTCGAGTTGTCGTTCGGCGGCTCGAACATTAAATGCTGCTCCTAATGCCCCTAAGTCGTGGTGTTGATTGACGCCTTGTATTCTTATTGGCACATTGTTTACTAAAATTCCTTCAAGGGGGTCGAAAATAATGTTTCTGATGCCGAAATGGGTTTCGTATTCGTCAATTAAAATATTTTCTCTAAAAATCTTGGTTTTGGCCGCATACAAATTGGGTTTTTGAGTTGGATAAGGCCCCCAAAGTTTTGGATTTTTGAGATTTATTTTTTTGGTAAAAGCGTATGTTTTCTGTGCTTCTACGAGTATTTTTTCAGGAGTAAATGTCGCTATGGCTGTTCCTGTAATTTTTCCTGTTTTATCTAAGGCATAAATTTCGGTTTTGACTTCAATATTTTGGTTGGTTTTTTCTTGATTTTCAATCTGAAGGTCGAGTTTTATACTTGCTTCGGTAGTCGAAACTTTAGGAGTTGTGACGAAAGTTCCCCACTGAGCCACGTGAATAGGTGAGACTTTGCTCAGCCAAACATTTCGATAAAGTCCACCACCTGGATACCATCTGGCCGAATAATTAGGGTTATCAATTCTGATAGCCAATTGATTTTCTCCATCAAAATTTAGGTATGGCGTGAGGTCTAATCTAAATGAGTTGTAGCCATAAGGCCAACCACCAACCAAATGACCGTTTAGCCAAACAATCGCATACGACATCGCTCCATCAATATCTAAATAGATGGTTTTGCCTTTATCGGTATTCGTAATCTCCAGTTTTTTTCGATACCACGCAACACCTTGACTTGGCAAACGCCCCATTCCACCTCCAACTACTGGCGTGTCGCCCACATAAAATGGACCTTTGATTGCCCAATCGTGTGGGAGAGTTACTTTTTCCCAGTTTTTATCATCAAAATCGTTTTTTACAAATGGGAAGTCAGAACCAGGGTCGCCTGTTGGTCTGGTGTATCGTTTGTTGACATCTTTTATGAAATCATTGGCAGTTGGCAAAACCCATTTTTTCAGTACGTTTTCTTTCGATTCAATCAGAATTGCATCAGTCGGGCGAGAGTCAGCTACTTTACTATCGTTTACCTCACTGATTTCGGGTCTGGTGTCATACATCAATTTGTCGGGTTCTGTACTGTACCGCATAAAATGCCACCCTTCGTTGAGTTTGATTCGTTGCCTTGAAGATGATTTAGTCGCTGGGATTTTAGACGACGGTGTTTGAGCATGATTTTCTAAGCTAATCAATGTCACGAAGGCTAAAATGAATGTTTTTAAGTTAAAACGAAGGGTGAGATTTATTTTCATTATAAATTAATTAGTGATTACGACGGTCGTTATGCTATTTGGGAAAATATCAATTTCAACGTTTTTATCTACGATTGATAGAGTTTTCTTTTCTAAATTGATGGTTTCGGTGGTTGTGTAGGCTATAGCCGATGTGGGAGTCAAGCCACTGAGTTGAATATTTTTTACGGAAAAACTTTCAGTGTTCAGAATCTCAACAATCGTTTGACTATCTTTTTTATAGGCCGTGATTCTCAAAGTATTCGTTGAAGGATTATCAACACCTATTCGTACAAAATTAGGTCTTACGAATCTTGAAAAATGCGAAAATGCAAAGCCACGTTTCAGCACTTCGCCATTGGTTGTACCCTCCTCTCCATCACCAATAAATGAGTAGAAACGCTGTAAATACCACCAAATATACGCATTCCAGTTGTTTATCATGGAATCATGTACTGAAGTGAGCATTTTTAGGGTTTCTCCCCACTTGGCAGCCTCCGAAAACGTAATCCATTTAGCAGCACCAGCATTTCCAACATTCAGATTCATTAGATATTCGGTCATCCAGATTTCTTTTTTCTGTTGTTCTGCGGCAGGGAATTTTGCCAAACCACCACCGTAGATATGCCCCGCTACAATATCAAATTTCTGAGAGGCTTCGTTGTTGGCTAAAAGAGCATTTGTTATGTTTTGACTAAAATTGAAAGATTCAGGAGCGGCTACTTTTGCTCCTACAATTTGCCCGGGTGCTTTCAAAAAATTAATCATTTCTTCAGCTGTCCAGTCGCATGATTCATAAGTAACTTTTATATCTGGCTCGTTCTGAATCGAAACTACATCAACTACAGCTCCATTTTGTGCCATATAAACAATAAATTCGTTGATATAATCTTTAAATGCTTTGTAATTTTCGGGAAGTAAATGCCCGCCAATATCACTTTTATTGCTTTTTAGAGCTGGTGGTGGCGACCAAGGTGAAGCCAAAATTTTTGCTCCATATTTTTTTGCTTCTTTTACCGATTCTATGATTAGTGGCCATTCGGTTTTGTTCGACGACAGTCTAACTCTGAATATACTCAAGCCCAGTTGTCCATCGGCTAAGCCAAATGCTTTTGGACCTTCTGATGGTTTCAAAAACTGCGTACCCCACATTCTATTTGCTCCACCAAAACCAGTTATTGTTTGAAACGTGGTTTGTGGATTGATAACAATTTTTGTTGGATTAGGCTTTGTATCAACCATAGGTGTATTAACCTCAGCTTTCTTGCAAGCAAGGCACACAACGTAAGAAAGTATAATGTAGGTGAGTGTTTTTGAAACTGTTTTCATGTGTAATTTAGGAAATGTTTGAATTGTATCTTTGGTGAAATTTAAGGCAAAAAAATAGAAGGGATAAAAGCTATCCCTTCGTATTTCATCACATTTTTTAACCTAAATTTGTTAATAACCAGGGTTTTGTGCTAAAACTGCACCACTATTACGGTCGATTTCACCTTGTGGAATTGGCCACAGATTATAAGTATCTCTTACTTGCGAGGCATAGAAAGGATTACATTTTCTTACTCTTTCTGCCCATTTTCCCAGACGCATCAAGGTAAACATACGTTTTTCTTCAAAACCAAATTCTCTGATGCGTTCATCTAAAATGTAATCAATGTTAACCTCAGATGGAGTTACGGCTTTTGCTTTTGCTCTCGAACGAACCACATTTATATCAGCCGTTGCCGCATCTAATTTATTTAATCCCAAGTTTGCTTCTGCTCTAAGTAGGTATGTCTCAGCTAAACGTACCAAATATTGGTCTTGATACGTTGCACCAGCACCACTTTTTAGTAGCAATGGGTATCTTGAGTCAGTACCCGCCAACAATCCTGCTGGATGACCAAATGGGTCAGTACATTTTGTTTGATATGGATATATGGCTCTATCGCTCACTCCAGAATTAACTCTTACACCGTTTACACCTGTTGTTCCAGCAGGGATATTTGCAAAATCAATTTCTCTTCCAAATAGTGGGCTACTTAGATTATTAGCTCTAAACTTTCTTACAAAGTTGTGATTGGCATTTCTGATGTCATTTGTTGGGTCATCATAAGCATTATCAATGAAATATTTTGATGGAGCTAAGAAACCCACGCCTCTACCACCTGAATAATCACCAATTGGCCAGTTGAAAGGTGAAACACCGTTAATTCTTAAATCTCTAAGTAAAGGAGCGTGTACACGCTCAAAAAGAAACGCATTTTCATTTAAGAAACCGACAGTTGTTGGCGAAGTACCTCCTGGGGTGTCAGGCTCTAACTGTATCACCCAAAGACCTTCAGTATTTGTGTTTCCCGCTCTGTTTTGATTATTGGCACGGAATAAATCCCAATAAACGTCACCTGGAGTTTCGGTACGGCGGCTACCGAATCGGTTTGTCATCAATCTTACGGTAGAATTATTTATAACTACATCAGCGGCAGTTACAGCGTTTTGAAATTGGCCGTCAGCAATGTAAACTTCAGAAAGGTAATGCTGTGCGACCAAATTCGATATTTGACCATCTTTTACGGCAGTGATGGCCTTTAGGTTTTCGGCTGCAAATTTTAAATCGGTAATAACTTGAGCATAAACTTCTTTACGTGTTGCCCTTACAAAATCAATTTTTGGTGCTTTTACCTCTTCTAAAATCAACGGTACACCACCGTAAAGATATGCTAAACAACGATAAGCAAATGCTCTAAAAAAACGACCCTGTGCTTCATATTCTTTTTTTTGTGCATCAGTAAGTTTTGATGTAGGTACTCTGCCAATGATTGTGTTTGCCTCGGCTATAATTTTAAAATATGGATTCCAGTGACCATTTGAAAAACCGTTCACTGCATTATAATCGGCACTAAGATTAGGTGCAGAGGCCGTTATTGGAAAGCCAATATCGGTTCTGTAAGCATAATCCCAAGGCTGGAAATCGTTTCGAGAATATAATTCTTGACGTACTAATCGGTAAAGATTATTTATTGATGCTTCAAAATCCTTATTTGAATTAAACGCATTTTCGGGGGTTAAACTACTCTCACTTTTTTCGTCAAGGAAAGTTTTTTCGCATGAAATTGTTGTCAAACACAGCGTGAGTCCCAACAAAATTTTATATATATTTTTCATTTTTTTGAATTAGAATTTAACAATTAGAATGTAAGCATAAGACCACCTGTGAATCCTAGAAGAACTGGTCTTCCATCAGTAATCATACCTTGACCAGTCTCGGGGTCCCAACCATCAAACTTTGTAAATGTTAAAAGGTTTTTACCACTAACGTAGAAGTTTATTCTGTCAGCTTTGATTTTTTTGAGAATTTCACTTGGTAATTCATAAGAGAAAGTAACATCCTGTAATCTGATAAAATTACGCTTTTCATATAATGTAGGTTCTACTTTAGACCTTGTGCCAGTGATTACTCTCGCATATTTTCCATCAGGATTTGAAGGCGACCAGTAATCAAGACCAACAAGGTCATTATTTCTGATGGCATTATCATCTCTAAAATATGTACGAGTGTTTGTAACGAACGATCCATTTACAAAATTTCCACCCGTTAGGAATCCATCTTTACCACCTTGAATCGAATTAAAGAAAACATTAAGTGAGAATTGTTTGTAGGTAAAATTGTTTTGCCAGCTCATTCTAAACTTAGGCTCTAATGTGCCTAAAAACGCTCTATCTATAGCATTAATATCTTTGTCTCCGTTTTGGTCAACTACTTTATATCCACCCAATTGAAAACCAGGAAGTCTTTCTTCGTTTAGTTGATAAATGCCGTTTGCTTGATAGTCAAATATTGAATTAATACTTTTTCCAATATACAAACCACCTGTACCAGTAGCTACGATGTCATCTTCAATTCCATCTTTGTTATTATCAGCCCCAGTTAACTTTACAATTTTATTGGCATTTCCCCACAAGTTGAACGAAGTATTCCACTTGAAGTTTTTTCCTTTAAATACATCATAATTAATTGTTGCTTCAAATCCTTTATTGCTTAATTGACCAACATTTGATTGGATATTACTAAATCCAGTTAAATTCGGTAATGGCACACTAAAAAGCAAATCATAAGTTTGGTTATTGTAGTATTCTAAAGTTCCAGACAATCTGCTTTTAAATAGCCCAAACTCTAAACCAACGTTCAATCCAGCCGTACGTTCCCACTTTAGATTATCATTACCAAGACTATTTACTTGCTGGCCAAAAGCAGTAGCTCCACCATTTCCGAATATGTATGATTGATTAACTCCAACTAATGCCAAAGATGAGAATGCAGGTGTTTGATTACCAGCTACGCCATAACCCACTCTGAATTTCAAGAAGTCAATCGCACTAATATTCTTGATAAATGCTTCTTCCGAGGCAATCCAACCTAAGGCAAAAGTAGGAAATATTGCTGTCTTATTATTTTTTGCAAATCCAGAGAAACCGTCACGGCGAATTGTTGCAGTTAGCAAATATTTATTGTCATATTTGTAATTTACTCTTGCCATCTGGTAGGCGAGGGCTTGTCTGTTTGATGTTGAAGACGCATTTCTTACATCAGCATTTCCGAGTTCGTTAAAACTTAGATTTAGTCTTGAAAAACCAACACCTTCAACAAAAGTTTCATTGAATTTACGTTCGATAGCACCGTATAACAAGGTGGAAGATATTTCATTTTTACCGAAAGCTTTGGTATAGTTAAGAATATTATCTAAGGTATAATCATAATAATGTTGGAGTCTTTTGCTAACACGGCCAGTCAAATTACCTTCAAATTGACTTGAAGTATATCGCTCAGAAGTTCTTCCATTATTTCCAAAGTTCAAACGATAGTTTAACCCTTTAATAAATGGAATATCTACATCGGCAAAAACATTCGCAAATAGATAATTATTGCGGTCTTTATCATCTACAAAATAGGTGTTGAAAGGGTTTGGAACAACCGTATTTGTAGGATTTGGAATGACATTTCCATTAGCATCATAAGGAACTAACAAAGGGGATGTGATATTTAAAACTCCAAAACTTGGTTCAGCACCATCTTGATTTACAAATGAACCTGATGAAACCAAACCAAATTTCAACCAATTTAGAGGTCTAATTTCAAGGTTCGCTCTAACAGTGTTTCTTTTGAAAATATCATTGACGATATAGCCTTTTTGGTCAACAAAACTACCCGAAAGTAAATATTGAGCTTTTCCACTACCTCCCGAAATACTTAGGTTGTTTTCAATGATTGAGCCTGTGTTTGTTGCTTCATTAGCCCAATTATAGTCATTTGGCAGTAGCTCAGTTCGATTTGGAGTTGCCATCGTAGCATCTACCACTCTTCTTACATCAAAGTTTGGATTTCTCTCGGTGTAATTAGGTGCTAAATAGGCTTGGTCATAAAAACCTTCGGCGAGTGCATTTAAAAACTGTTCTCTATTATAAGGTTTCAGTGTCGCACCAACAGTCGGATTTTGAGTGGTGTATGCCGATGTAAACGAAACAGTTGTTTTTTTATCGTAACCTCCTTTTTTTGAAGTGATTAAAATTACTCCATTAGCAGCTTGAGCTCCATAAACTGCCGTTGAACTTGCATCTTTCAAGACATCAATTGAAGCAATATCAATTGGGTTAATTGAAGACAAAGAACCATTGTACTGAATACCATCAAGGATTATCAATACGCTTCTGTTACCGCCCAAAGTAGTTTGCCCTCTAATCGCAATCGGTGGAGTACCACCTGAATTAGTTGCGACACCCACGTTGAGTCCTGGAACAGCTCCTTGCATAAACTGTGCAATGTTGGTGTTTGGGGCTCCTTCTCGTACCTCTAAATTAACTCTCGCCACTGAGCCAGTCAAATCCACTTTTTTCTGAGTACCATAACCTACCACAACAACTTCGTTAAGGGTAGATTGGTCTTCTTCCATCACCATGTCAATCGTAGATTTATTGCCTACTACAACCTCTTGAGCTTTATAACCAATCGAACTAAACACTAATGTTTCGTTTGACGAACAAATAATAGTGTAGCTACCATCAGAATTTGCTACTGTTCCTTTGCTTGTTCCTTTCACCGAAACCGATGCTCCTGGCAGAGCCTCATTTGCTTTAGTTTTTACCGTACCTTTTACGGTTTGGGCATGTAAAGCAAGACTAAAAAACGATAGTAGCAACATGCAGAATACCTTGAAGTACTGTGTTTTGTGCCGTTGTAAAATGGAATTGTTAAATTGTTTCATAGTTAATAGAAATATGATAGTTTTTATAAAAAGTTTAAACTTCCATAGAACGAAGCTTTGTTTGGTGGTGTAAAGTAAGTTGATGCTTGAAGAAATAAGTAGCACATATCGTCAATTTTATATCCCGAATGTTTAAGGGATAAAAATATGTCATTTTGACACTTAATAATATGAATAAAGAAATTTAATAAAGAGGATATTGAAAAAAATAGCAAGAAAAGGTAGTCAAGAAAGTATACACACAAAGTCTCTGCGAATTATACTAAATCTTCAAAGTAGGGTACAAAATATTGATTCATATTTTGGCTGGTTCTCGTTTTAGATTGATATATTCGGTCGGAGAAATGCCGTATTTGGCTTTGAAAGCACGAGCAAAATAATTGGGATTTGAGAACCCAACTTCATAGCCAATCTGAGAAATTTTCATATCGCTTTTTTCGAGGAGTTCTACTGCCTTTTTGAGTTTGAACGAACGTACATACTCAACGGGTGTTTCGCCAGTTAGGCTTAATATTCTTGAGTATAGTGTGCCACGGCTCATGTACATTTTTTGGCTCAGTTCTTCGATTGAGAGTTCAGAGTCAGTGATATGCTCTTCGATGAAACGTCCGATTTTCAATAAGAATTTTTCATCTTCCGAAACTACCTCGATGGCTGGCACATCCAGATTGATTTGCTTGCTGTAAATATGTTTTAAGGTATGATTGAGATTAAGAAGGTTATTGATTTTAATATTCAATAATTTCAAACTAAATGGCTTCGTGAGGTAATCGTTTGCACCAGTTTCGAGTCCTTTTAGTTGTTCTATTTCTTCCCCTAAAACAGTCAACAATACAACTGGAATATGTTTTGTACGAATATCGTTTTTTATCTTTTTGACCAACATGATACCATCCATATTTGGCATATTTATATCACTCACAATTATTTCGGGATGCGATGCAAGGGTTTTTTGCCAGCCTTGTTTGCCATCCGAAGCTTCAATTATTTTGTAATTCGATTTTAAGCTTTCTCTCAAATATGCCCTAAGATCTTCACTATCATCAACAATCAATAGTACAGGTTTTTTTATTGATACTTGCTCGGTTTCTTTTTGTTTGACTTCGTTTTCGTGGTTTTCAAGCGATATGATTTCTATTGAGTTGATGTCTGCAGATTTGATTGTAGTGCGAACAAATGGCAAATAGACTGTAAAAATACTACCCATATTTTCTTCACTTTCGAGCGTGATAGTGCCACTGTGAAGCTTGACAAATTCTTGGGCAATTGATAAGCCAATACCGCTTCCTTGATTGAGAATATTTGTACTATTGTTGATTTGAAAGAAACGCTCAAAAATCTTGGCTTGCATCTCTTCGGGAATACCAACACCTGAGTCGCCAATGATTAGCTTGATACCTTTGTTATCATCAGATTCAATCTGACAATAGACATTTCCGTTTTCGTTGGTAAATTTAATGGCGTTCGAGAGCAAATTTATCAAAATTCGCTCTACCTTATTCTTATCGAAATTTGTGTTATAGTCATTTATCGAACTTTCAAAATCAAGACTAATGTGTTTGCGTTCGGATATATATTTGAACGAATCGAAAATTTCCTTTGCAAAAGACACAATATCTCCTTCAGCGAGGTTGAGTTTTATCTCGTTTTCTTCAATTTTGCGTAAGTCAAGTAATTGATTGACAAGGTTTAAGAGTCTTTTGGCATTCCGATTGATGATGTCAATGATTTCAAGTTTTTCGGTATTTTTTTCGTTGTTCAAAAGATTCTCAATCGGATTGAGAATTAATGTAAGCGGAGTTTTTAGCTCGTGGCTAAGATTGGTCAGAAACTTGATTTTTATTTGTTCTACTTCCATTTTGCGTTCTGCTTCACGACGTTCTCTTTCAATCAAGTATTTAACTTCACGGCGTTCTTGTTCTAATGAAAATTCGTTTCTCAATTTCTGAATTCCACGGTGACGTATAGCCCAAAGACTTATTCCTAAAATGAGCAAATAAACAAAATATGCAAAATAAGTACGCCAAAATGGTGGATTTACGATGATTCTAATAGCTTTTTCGGGAGTTTGCCAAGAGCCATCTTCACTTTGGGCTTTAAGCTTGAATGTATATGTTCCAGGGTCGAGGTTGGTATAAACGGCAGTTGTGGTATTGCCAACGTTAATCCACTCTTTATCAAAGCCTTTGAGCATATATGAATACTGATTTTCGTGTGGAGCGGTATAATTTAAGGCAATGAAGTCTAACGAAAAGTTTTGTTTGTAGCTGAGGTTTATTTCCTTAGCCATCGAAATGTGGTCGGTAATCTCCGAATTTTCAATCGGATTAGTTTGTTTATTATTGATTTTCAGACCAGTTATTACGAGTGGCGGAGTATTGATATTCTTAAAAAGATTTTTAGGATTGAAGTAATTAAAGCCATCAAGCCCTCCAAAGTACATTTCGCCAGTGCTGGTTTTCATCCCTGCATTGATGTTGAAAGTGCCATGTTGGATGCCATTTTGATGAATATAGTTTTTGAATTTTTTTTTGATTGGGTCAAACACCGAAATTCCTTTTTGGGTACTAAGCCAAAGTTTACCAGAATCGTCTTCTAAAATCTTGAAAATTAGGTTATTAGAGAATAGGTTATTTTCGTAGAATTGCTGAAATTTATTTGTTTTTGGATTAAACAAACACAAGCCTCCGCCCAAAACTCCCACCCAAATCTTGCCTTCACGGTCTGAAAAAATCGTTAGTACTTTATCAATCGGCAATTCACTATTGGTATGGTTGAACATCTTTATATCACTGTTCACAGGGTCAAAAACGGCTATGCCATTTCCGTTCGAGCCAATCCAGATATTACCTGCTTTATCTTCAATTATGCAATTAATAAAGCCATTAAGATTTAACTTATTTTTGTATTTTGGATGAATGAGCTTTTCAAAAGGAATCAATTCGCCCGTCAGTTGATTAAAGCGATATACACCATTTCCGTTCGTTCCCAGCCATAAATGTCCACTTTTATCGGCTTTTATGCAGTTGATGGGTACTAAAACACCGTTATTCGTGTTTTCTTTGATTGATTGGGTATATTTTACACTATTATTGCTAAGGTCAATACCAAACAAACCATGACTGTAAGTTCCGACCCAAAGTATATTTTGTTTTTTTTCAAGTGCTAAAACTGTACTTTTATCGCTTAGTGAGTTTTGTCCGGAAATTAGCCTAATGGTATTGGCTTTTCGGTCGAATAAATGAAGTCCACCTCCATCAGTGCCTACATAAATATTGCCCGAAGTACCTTCGGTGAATGATGTGATAGACGAAGAACTAAGCCCTTTAGCATCGAATGGTGAGTATGATTTGTAATTGAAAAAGGCCAAATTACTATCGTATTTATTGATACCACTCTGAAACGAACTCACCCAATAAATACCTGCTTTGTCGATATAAATATCTTTGATGGAATAACCCACAAACCCACCAAACAAGTTGTATTTATTGAATGACGAACTTTTAATTCTTTCAACTTGTCCTGTCGAAATATCAAAAATGTTTACTCCCAATTCTGTACCAAGCCATAATTTATTGTTATTATCAAAAGCGATTTTGAATATTCGATTGCTACTTAGTTTTTTTTCATCGTTTTCGACTTTTTTGAAACAACTAAACGTAAAATTGTTCGGATTCATGACGTTTAGGCCACCAATGTCAGTACCTATCCAAAGATTTCCATTTTTATCTTCGACAATCGTCCGAACTACATTGTCTGAAATTGATTTGGGGTCATTTTCACTGTGTAGAAATCTTTGAAAAGTTTCGGTTTGAGGTTTGAAAAGATGTAGCCCCACCTTCGTACCCACCCAAATATTGTATTTAGAATCTTCAAAAATACTAAGTATTAGCCCCGAGTTTAGTTGATTAATATCATTTGGTTGTGCTTTATACGATTTTATTTTTTTAGTTTTTGTGTTGAAATAATATAAGCCTGTGTAAGTTCCAACCCAAATATTGCCAAGATGGTCAGCACATAAACTTCGAATCCAGCCATACTTTGAAAAATCATAATTCGTAAAATTATCCAAACTTCTATTATACATCGAAAGCGTGATATTTGTGCCTACCCATAAATTGCCGTTTTTGTCTTCGACAATTCCCATTACAGAGCCAATACCAATATTCGTGCTATCGTTTTCTTGATGTTTGTAGAGGGTAATTTTTTGACCATCAAATTTATTAAGGCCATTTTCGGTACCAAACCACATAAAGCCGTATTTGTCTTTCAAGATAGCGTTAGTAGTGTTAGAAGCAAGCCCGTCTTTGCTACTGAAATTTATGAAATTATATTCTTTTTGTTGTCCGATTGATGGCTCGAAAACCAAAAATAAAACAATTATCAAGATGATATTTTTCATAATGCTGTATTTTAGATAAGAATAAACTGTTAGAAATTTATACTTTATTTTTCAAAAAAGTGCTGAAAAACTAAAAATTAATTCAGTAAAGGTAAATACTACCATATGAGTTTCAAATGATTTCTTACCCAAAATTGGGAGAATGAGAAACTAATGTTTTATGAGCGATTAAAATGCAGTAAATTGTGGTCGAATACCCGAAGAAGTGTAGAACGAAGATTAAGAAAAGCTATGCAGGTGAAAACATCGAAAAATCCATATATTTCATTACTTCAAACGGCATGGAAGTATGCCAAGCATGAGCGAAAACGCTATTTACTGATTTACGCCATGTTTGCGGTAGCCAATGTCATTTTTTCATTGAATCCGATTTTGTTTGGGTGGTTTATCAATAAAATTCAGCAAGATGGTCAACATACTATCAAATATACGATTTGGTATGCCTTGGGGTATTTGGGTTTGAAGTTTTTTGAATGGACTTTCCATGGCCCCGCCCGTGTGATGGAGCGTCAATTGGCCTTTAATTTGAGTAGAAATTTCTTGCAGGAAATGTACCACCAAGTCTTGCATTTGCCCGTAAAATGGCACCAAGACCATCACAGCGGTTCAACTATCAACCGAATTCGTAAGGCTTACGAAGCACTTAAAAATTTCTTTCAAAATGGCTTTATGTTTTTGCATGCACTTTCAAAATTTATCTTTTCGTTTGGTGCGATGCTCTATTTTTCGCCTCTTTATGGTGGAATTGGCATTCTTATTGGCTTTTTTACGATATGGGTGATTTTTAAATTCGATAAACCTTTCATCAAAACCCTTGAAGAAGTCAACGAAAAGGAACATACAATCTCTTCTACACTTTTTGATAGTCTTTCAAATATCATTACGGTCATTACTTTGCGTTTAGAGAAAAGTATGGAGTCGGGTTTGATGGCAAAGGTGAAAGATTTATTTCCACCATTCCGCAAAAATGTGGTGATAAATGAATGGAAATGGTTTACGGCTGAAATGCTGGTGTGGCTTACCTACGTGGTCATTACGCTCGGTTACGTTTATCAAAACTATGAGCCAAATAAGGTTTTTTATGTGGGTGGACTAGTCACGCTTTTGGGTTTTGTGAATCAGTTTACGAGTGTTTTCCATGATGTGGCTTGGCAATATACCGAAATTGTGCAGTACAATACTGATGTACAAACCGCTCGTTCGATAAATGAAGATTATGCCAGTAGTCACCGTCCTGAGACGGTTGAAACTTTGCCTAGGAATTGGAAGCAAATAAAGATTGAAAATCTGAGTTTTTCGCACCGAGATTTATATGATGAAGGTCACGCACCACAGAGTTTGCACGATATTTCGATAAAAATTGAGCGAGGGAAAAAGATTGCTTTTATCGGTGAAAGCGGTAGTGGAAAAAGTACACTTTTGGCTTTGTTGAGAGGACTTTATGAGTCAGAAACAAGTTTGAAATTTGAGGTTGATGGACAATCGTTTCAGGTTGCTACACTTAATGAAACCGTGACGCTTTTTCCAGAAGAACCAGAGATTTTTGAGAATACAATTCGCTATAATATTACACTTGGACTGCCATTTGAGGAAGCCGTTTGGAAAGTTTGTGAAGAAGCCTATTTTGCTGATACGGCCAGAAAGTCACCGAATGGTTTAGAGTCAAGCATTCAAGAAAAGGGTGTTAATCTTTCGGGTGGTCAAAAACAGCGTTTGGCTTTGGCTCGTGGAATTTTGGCGGCTCAAACCAGCGAAGTGGTACTGATGGATGAACCAACGAGCAGTGTTGACCCAAAAACCGAGGCGTTGATTTATGAGCAGTTATTTGAAATTTTCGTCCAAAAAGCAGTTATTTCTTCGCTGAATCGCTTGCATTTATTGCGATACTTCGATTATGTATATGTTCTTAATCAAGGAAAAGTTGTTGCCGAAGGTACTTTTGAGGCTTTGAAAGCTAAGAATTCAATTTTTCAAGAACTTTGGAAACATCAGGAAGTGGATGGTGGGAATGTAAAGTAAAATTCATCCCCCTTTTTGCCCCAACATCATTGAAAAAAGGCTTTTGGCTTAAATCAGTTTTAGTAAATCGCTTTTTTGTTTAAGATTTGCTGACTAATTAAACCGAAAAATATGATACCAGATTCACTCAATGCCGAATTATTAAACATTAGTCAGAAGCTTGAAAATAGAAAGCAAATTGAACAGAAAATGCAAGAAGCAAAGCGAGTTCAAGCAGCCGAGCATATCAAACTTGAAGCTACAAAACAACGTATGAACGAAGAGTTTCAAGATGTTAAAGACCTTGAAACGTTTACGTTGAAATCTGTTTGGTACGATTTATTGAACAAGAAATTTGCTGAATTGGAGCGTGAACAAGCTGAGTATTATCAAGCGAAAATTAGGTTTGAAAGTCAGCAAAATAAATTTGATAGTCTTTCACTAGAAATAAAGTCTTACAACGCTCAACTGTTTGATTTTGAAACGATTAAAGTCCAATATGAAGGTCTTGTTCAAGAAAAAGTAAAATTATTGAAAGAAAACAATCATCCACGATTGGTTGATATTTTTATAAAGCAAGAAGAATTAGTAAAGATTGATGCTTATAAAAACGAAATTCAGGAAGCAATTTCGGCTGCTGAAAAAGTGTTAGGTGTGATTCCCAAAGTAATCGAAGATTTACAAGATGCAAAAGGTTATGCAACTTGGGATATGGTTGGTGGAGGAACAATGGCAACTTATCTTAAACGCGAAAAGATGCACAAAGCTAAGTTGGGAATTACTGAAATAAATTATGCTCTTGATAAGCTCAGACGAGAACTAAAAGACCTTAAACCTGATTTGTTGCCAACCGAAATAAAACTTAATACATCATGGGAGTTCGCAGATTATTTTTTCGATAATATATTCGTAGATATGGAAATAAAAGAAAGGATTTTGGATGCTTACAACTCCACACTATCTCTTTTTAACTCAGTAACCTTATTAAAAGAAAAAGTGATAGCTGAAAAAAATACTCAACAAGCTTTATATCAAGAAACGGAAAGTGATTTTAGAAAACTTGTCGAGCAAGTTTGATGAATTTTTAAAAAAAAGTGCGAAGTTCCATGAACCTCGCACATTTTTTTAACTCAAAACTTCGGTATAAAACCCATATTCCACCAAATAAAGGCATAAATATCGGCCGTTGATTCGAGGTTTTTCTTGGTATTACTTGCTCCGTGTCCAGAGTTGGTGTCTATTTTTATCAATAACGGATTTTTAGTGCTTGACGCTCCGATTTCTTGCAAAGTGGCTGCATATTTGAATGAATGTGCAGGTACAACTCTATCATCGTGGTCAGCCGTTGTAATGAGCGTTGCAGGATAATTAATGCCAGCCTTGATGTTATGCAATGGCGAATAGGTAAATTGAACTTTAAATTCTTCAGCATTATCTGACGAACCATAATCGGCAATCCAATTCCAGCCAATTGTAAATTTTTGAAAACGCAGCATATCCATTACACCCACTTGCGGAATAGCGACTTTTGCCAAATCTGGTCTTTGGTTCATTACTGCCCCTACCAAAAGTCCACCATTTGAGCCACCACGAATAGCTAAATGTGAATTGTCACAATATTTTTGAGCAATCAAATATTCGCCTGCCGCAATAAAATCATCAAAAACGTTTTGTTTTTTGAGTTTCATGCCTTGTTCGTGCCATTTTTCACCATATTCGCCGCCACCACGCAAGTTTGCCGAAGCATAAACACCACCTTGTTCCAAAAACGGAATCAAAGTTGGACTAAAACTTGGATTGAGATTTATATTGAAACCACCATAGCCATAAAGCAAAGTTGGATTTTGTCCGTTGAGTTTCAAGCCTTTTTTATAGACGATAAACATCGGGATTTTCGTTCCGTCTTTGCTTGTATAGAAAACTTGTTTTGTCTCAAAATCGGTTGCTTTAAAATCAACTTCTGGCGAGCGGAAAACCGTGCTTTTCTTGCTTGCAATATCGTATCTGAAAATAGTAGGAGGGTAGTTGAAAGTGCTGAAAGTATAAAATACAAATTTATCGTCAGCTTCACCACCAAAGCCACCAGCCGACCCTAAGCTTGGTAACTGTACTTCGTTTTCGAGTTTTCCTTTCAAATCATAAACGTAAGCACGAGTTGTAACATCCTTCAAATAAGTTGCAAATAATTTTCCGCCTGCCGTTCCTACACCTTGTAATGGCTCAGGTTTTTCGGGTAAAATACTACTCCAATTTCCAGTTGCAATGTCATATTTTTCTACCTTATCATTCGGGGCATTTTTGTTAGTTTTAATCAAAAATGTTTGTCCAACATTATCAATTACACCAAAGCTAAAATCAGTGATTTCTGAAACAATCGGCTTGAATTCTTTTTGACCTAAAGCTCTGTAATACAAGGCGTTACCATCTTTCCCTTTACCACGGTCGCTGATGCTCAAGAAAGCAAATTTCTCATCTTCTGTTGTGTAAACACCATTGAAACGTTGCGGATTTGCTTTGTCTTCAAATACTAACTCATCAGTTTCTTGACTTGTACCCACTTTATGAAAAAATACTTGGTGATTTTCGTTTTTGGCAGCCAAAGCACTTCCTTCGGGTTTAGGATAGCGACTATAATAGAAGCCTTTTCCTTGCCACGAAATTCCTGAAACTTTCACCCATTCGAGTTTATCGCTGAGATTTTGTTTCGTTGCCATATCCATAATCAAAATATCTTGCCAATCCGAACCACCTTTTGATAAAGCCATTGCACCGTATTTTCCATCTTTCGATAGCACAAACTGTACTAAACGAGTAGTACCGTCAGTTGAAAGTTTATTCGGGTCAATCACCAATTCGGGCTTTCCATTCAAGCCTTTTTGGCGATAAAGCACCGACTGGTTTTGTAAGCCATCATTTTTGTAGAAATAAAACCATTCCCCTTTGCGAGAAGGTGATGAGTATTTGGCATAGTTAAAGATTTTTTCCAACCTTTTCATTATATCAGCACGATAAGGAATTTGCTCGAAATACTTTGTCGTTACCGCATTTTGTTGCTTCACCCACTCGGAAGTTTCGGCGGAGCGGTCATCTTCGAGCCAACGGTACGGATCGGCAACGGTCGTGCCGTGATAATTGTCTGTGTGGTCGATTTTTTTTGTAACTGGATAATTGTACTGTGCCATTGCTAAACTGGGGAACAAGAGAGAAATAAGGATTTTTTTCATAGTTTTAAGGTCTTATGATGCGTCTGATTATATTTGTTATTGATGAATGATTTTTGTTATTGATGAATTTATTGTTTAACAATTTTTTAAATGTCTGATGAATTGTGATTGTAGTTTTACTGTAAACTTAATCACAACATACTTTTTAAGTGATAAACAAAAGTCAATCAAAGAAGTTTTACTAAATTAGCCTAACAACAAAATCCAAAACAAATGTACGGAATAAAAACATTTGAAATAAAGAAATTCAAGCCAAAAGGTATCGAAGAAATCTCTGATTTGGTGGTAATTGAAGAGCCTTTGGAGGTTCGTTTGGGTTTTGGAGAAGAAGACAGCCGACAGCAAAAAAGTATTTCTGTAACAATGCGAACACCAACGGGCCATGATTTTGAATTGGCTTTAGGTTTTTTGTTTACTGAAGGAATTATTTCTTCGTTTGATGATGTCTTATCCATTCATTATTGCAAAGATACTGGCCGGCAAGCTGAAGAAAATATCGTAAGAGTTGAACTAAAACCCCAAATTGAAGTAAATTTACAAAGCCTCGAACGTCATTTTTATGCAACTTCAAGCTGTGGGATTTGCGGAAAAGCCTCAATCGAAGCCATCGAACAAAAATGTCCAATTTTGATAAAGACTGATTTCAAAGTTTCAGCAAAGTTTATAAAAACTTTACCCGAAGTTTTAGTGAATAATCAAGTTTTTTTCAAACATACCGGTGGGCTTCATGCTGCAATGATTCTAAATAAGTTAGAAAAATGTTTTTTAAGAGAGGACATCGGTCGCCACAACGCCCTTGATAAAGTAATCGGTACTGCTCTACAACAAAATCTTTTACCCTTATCTGATGTTGTTTTGATAATGAGTAGTCGAGCCAGTTTTGAGTTGATTCAGAAGGCTGCAATGGCTGGTATTCCAATTATGGCTTGTGTAGGCTCGCCTTCGAGTTTGGCCATTGAGACTGCCCAAGTTTTGGGTATTACTTTGATAGGATTTCTTAGAGAAGAGAGCTTTAATGTATATACTCACACCGATAGAATTTTTTGATAAAAATGCTTATTATTCGTAAAAAGTAAGTAGATTTGACTATTAAATAAAAGCAAAATGGAAACTCTTGTTGAAAAACGCAAACCACTTGCAACCAAAAAACTCAAAAGTCCAAATGATCCACCTCGTAAGCCTCGCCCCGATGGCAAGATAAATTATCATGTTTTGACTGATGCAGAAATTGATGCTCGAAGAAATCCTGCGTATAAATATTTGGTAGAATAAATGTTTGACAGTGGACATAAATATCATCGGATTAGTATAACAAAAGTATCGGAGAAACTATTTTTAAGACAGCATTTATACAATTTTCGTGCTTCAAAACGCCGATATATTGCAGTTGTTGAAGAATATGAATTCCAAGTTTTTATTGTTAAATTCTTTCCCGTTAGCCATAAGCTTTCAGATAAAAAATATAATGTCATCTTTAATGATTATGATGCTCCTCGTGTTATTCGGACTTGTATTAACATTATGCTTGATATTTTAGCTGAAAAACCTTTAGCAAGTTTTGGGTTTATCGGGGCTAATACCATAAGTAATGGAGAAAGTGAAGGAGAGACAAATACCCAACGTTTTAGGATATATACTAAATTGATGTTAAATTTTTTCGCAAAAACAGCTTTCTCCCACCTCGAAGAATCTTCAATAAGTGCCTATTTAATGGTAAATAAGAAGAATAAAAACTTTCATGAACTCATACCTAAGATTGTAGAAATGTTCCAAAAAGTTTATCCAGACTTAATATTCTAATGCCAAAAATAAACCCCCAAGCACCAACCGATTTTACAGGAATCGAAACTTCAAAACCTGCTACCGAAGCCGCTGGCTTTTCGGCTGTTTTTTCATCAATGAAGCACGTTTTTGGTGCAATGCCAGTTAGGAGAGGTTTAAAATCTTTATTAAATCTCAATCAAAAAGGTGGTGTTGATTGCCCAAGTTGTGCATGGCCTGACCCTGACGGAGAACGCTCGAAAATTGCCGAATATTGCGAAAATGGTGCAAAAGCAATTGCCGAGGAAGCAACTACTCGAAAAGTAACACCTGTTTTTTTTCAAAAATATTCGGTATCCCAACTTTCTCAAAAATCTGATTATTGGCTAGGTCAGCAGGGGCGTTTGACGCAGCCATTGGTTTTGAGAGAAGGACAAACACATTACGAGAAAATTTCTTGGGAGGAATCTTTTAAACTTATTGGTAATCAACTAAATAGTTTGCCTTCGCCCGATGAGGCAATTTTTTATACTTCGGGCAGAACGAGCAACGAAGCGGCATTTTTATATCAACTTTTTATCCGAATGTACGGCACAAATAATATGCCTGATTGTTCGAATATGTGCCATGAATCAAGTGGTTCGGCTCTAGGCGAAACTTTGGGATTAGGTAAAGGTTCGGTAAAATTAGATGATTTTGAGAAGGCAGAAGTAATTTTGATTTTGGGGCAAAACCCTGGCACAAATCACCCAAGAATGCTGTCAGCTCTCGAAAAAGCCAAACGTTCGGGTGCAAAGATTATTTCAATCAACCCCTTAATTGAAGCAGGTTTATTGAAATTCAAACATCCGCAAGAATTGCGAGATGTGCTTTTCGGAGGAGAAATACTGACAGATATTTACCTACAAATCAGAATCAATGGTGATTTGGCTTTGCTCAAAGCAATGAATAAACTCTTGCTTGAAGCCGAACAAAAATCAGGAAATGTATTTGATAAAGACTTTATTTTTAATCAGTCAGAAAACTATGAAAATTATATAGAAAGTCTTGAAAGTGAGAATTTGGAACAACTTTCCGAAGCTTGTGGAATTGCCTTGGATGAAATAAAAGCAGCAACTCAACTGATTATTGATCACAAAAAAATCATTGTTTGTTGGGCAATGGGGCTTACGCAACATAAAAATTCAGTCGTTACGATTCGTGAAGTAGTCAACTTACTTTTACTTAAAGGAAGTATCGGAATTGAAGGTGGAGGTACTTGCCCTGTTCGTGGACATTCAAATGTTCAAGGCGATCGCACGATGGGAATTTACGAAAAACCACCAAAAATTTTACTTGATAATCTGCAAAAAGTCTTTGATTTTGACCCTCCAAGAAAGCATGGTCTTGATACAGTAGCGTCCATAAAGGCGATGTCAGAAGGCAAAGTAAAAGTTTTTATAGCAATGGGAGGTAATTTCCTTTCTGCCACACCTGATACTGAGTTTACGGCTAAGGCATTACAAAATTGTGATTTAACTGTTCAAATTTCTACAAAACTAAATCGTAGTCATTTAATTCATGGTAAAACTGCCTTAATTCTACCAACTTTGGGTAGAACTGACCTTGATTTGCAAATCAATGGCGAGCAGTTTGTGACAGTTGAAGATTCGATGGGAGTCGTGCATAGTAGTAAGGGAGTTTTAGAGCCAATTTCAGAGCATCTTTTGTCAGAACCAGCTATTGTTGCTGGAATGGCAAAAGCTACTTTAGCAAACAAAAATCTCGACTGGGATAAACTCGTGGCGAATTATGATCATATAAGAGATTTGATTGAAAAGACCATTGCAGGCTTTGAAAAATACAATTACAGAGTGCGTCAAGATGGTGGTTTTTATTTACCAAACCTCCCTCGTGAACGGAAATTTGGTACGGATTCGGCAAAAGCAAAGTTTTCAATCAATGAACTGGAAACGATTCAATTACTTGAATGTGAGTATATTATGATGACTATTCGTAGTCATGACCAGTTTAATACAACCATTTATGGCTTAGATGACCGTTACCGTGGGATTTATAATGAGCGAAGAATTATTATGATGAATGAAAAAGATATGGCAGAAGCAAAATTAGAAAAATACCAAGTTGTAAATCTTTTTAATCATCACGGAGGAATAGAGCGAGTAGCCGAAAAATTCATAGTCGTACCTTACAACATTCCACGAAAATGCGTAGCTACTTATTTTCCAGAAGCCAATGTTTTAGTGCCGATTGATAGCTTTGCCGATATTAGTAAAACGCCTACCTCAAAATCGGTAGTGATAACGATTAAAGCACTTTCTTGATTGAACGAAGATATTTTTGATAAAATAGGCGTCATAACCTAATTTTGTATAAAATAAAAACCCTCCCACATAGGGGAGGGCTATGAAGCTACTCCACGGTAACTGATTTCGCCAAATTACGAGGTTGGTCAACGTTTCTGCCACGCATTACGGCAATATAATATGAAATCAATTGTAATGGAATTGAAGTCAATAGCGGAGATAGTAACTCGTTGGTACGAGGAACTTCAATCGTAAAGTCAACCATATTCGAAATTTGCGTGTCGCCTTCTGTTACAATAGCAATCACTCGACCTTTACGAGCCTTTACTTCCTGAATATTCGATACAATTTTTTCGTAAGAACTATCTTTGATGGCAATAAATACGACAGGCATATCTTCGTCAATTAAAGCAATCGGGCCGTGTTTCATTTCGGCCGCAGGATAACCTTCTGCATGAATGTATGAAATTTCTTTTAGTTTCAAAGCACCTTCTAAAGCAACTGGAAAGTTTAAACCACGACCTAAAAATATAAAGTTAGAAGCAAATGTAAAAAGTTTGGCAATATCTTTTATTTTATCGGCGTTTTTCAAAATCTTCTCAACTTTCGCAGGAATTGCGTCTAAACCAAAGATTAATTCACGGTAAAGTTCATTACTAATGATGCCTTTTTTCTGAGCTACTGCAATCGCAATTAAACTCAAAACTGAAACCTGTGCGGTAAAAGCCTTTGTGCTTGCCACACCAATTTCTGGCCCTGCGTGGGTATAAACTCCTGCATGAGTGATGCGTGCGATAGATGAACCAACTACGTTACAAACACCTAAAATAATAGCACCTTTCGATTTTGCTAATTCCAAAGCAGCCATTGTATCGGCAGTTTCACCCGATTGTGAAATTGCAATTACGATATCACCCTCTTTGATAATGGGGTTTCTATATCGGAATTCAGACGCATATTCAACTTCAACATTGATACGTGCCAATTCTTCCAAAAGATATTCACCTACTAAACCTGCGTGCCATGAAGTACCACAGGCTACAATTACAATACGTTTAGTTTTGGCAATTTTATCCAAATAGTTACCCAAACCACCTAAAAGTAAAGAGGCATCTTCAGGTATTATACGTCCACGCATTGAATCTGCTATCGAACGAGGTTGCTCAAAAATCTCTTTTAGCATAAAATGCTCATATCCACCTTTTTCAATCGCCTCTAGTTCAAGCTCAACTGTTTGAATATACGGGTCAATTTCTTCGTTCGATAAGTTCTTGATAATCAGCTCATTATTCTTCACAATTGCAATTTCATAATCATCTAAATAGATAACTTCTTTGGTGTATTCAATAATTGGAGTGGCATCTGATGCAAAAAAATATTCATCGTCGCCCACACCAATTACTAGTGGACTACCTTTTCTTGCTGCAATTAATTGCGTCGGATTTTCAGCGTCCATAATAACGATGGCATAAGCACCAACAACTTCATGTAGGGCAATTCTTACTGCTTCTTCGAGTGAACAGTTTTTGTTTTTCTGAATATCCTCAACAAAATTAACCAATACTTCAGTATCGGTTTGGCTCTGAAAAGTGTATCCTTTATTTATCAAACTTTGTTTTATAGAACCATAATTTTCTATAATACCATTATGAATTATCGCAAACCGCCCACTATTTGAATAATGCGGGTGAGCATTTACATCATTTGGTTCACCGTGAGTTGCCCAACGT
Source organism: Cytophagaceae bacterium (assembly GCA_027486845.1). Lineage (GTDB taxonomy): Bacteria > Bacteroidota > Bacteroidia > Cytophagales > Spirosomataceae > Emticicia. Next base: position 70,225 of record JAIXOL010000024.1, on the reverse strand, counting down.
GTATGTCCAATCCCTATTTTGGCAAGTAATGTTTTATCTTTAATTTCATTTTCGAGTTCCGAAACCTTCCCTTTCTTTTTATAAACTTTTAAACCATCCCCATTTAAAAGTGCAATACCTGCACTGTCATATCCACGATATTCTAATCTTTTTAGTCCTTTAATAATGACTGCGGCTGCTTCACGACCACCCACATAAGCTACAATTCCACACATATTCTGTTCGATTATTGATTGTTTTTGATTAAAAAATTATAATTGCGAGATTTACAGAAAAAGCAATATTTTATCTAAGAAAAATAACATATAGTGCTATTTATTAGATACTTATTCAAATGTAGATAAAAAATACAACATAAAAAGTAGTTCATATCGACAATTTTTTGTTAAAATTAAGCTTTAAAAAATAATTCAAAGAGGCTGTCGATATCTTATAAATATTTAAAAAAAAGTTAGAAATAGAAAATTATTTTTTTAAAAAACATAGGAGAAAAACGTAAAATTGACCTATTTTTAATCAAAAATTAAATGGTCGTTTGTTATTGCAGAAAAACAAAAATCCCAGTTTGAAACTTCAAACTGGGATTTTTGTTTTTCTGATAATTACTATTTCTTCGTAGAATAGTAAATATTGAGTTTTACATTCTTAATTACCATTCTGGCTACATTACTATTATAAACAGAAATAGTAGAGTTTGTCGTATTCAATAAACTTGGAACCAAGGCAATGCCATTCGTTGTCTTCTTTTTTGAAACCAAATCTTGCAAGAAAGAGGTAAAATTAAAACTATAATTATTAGATGTCGAATTATAAGATGCTACATATTGCGTACCCGAAAGCCCATCTAATGCCACAAAATCAATTAAACTTCCATTAGCTTTTTTGATACGGTTATTGGTTTCAAGTTGCACTAAAGCTACTTGAGAGGGTACTTTATAATTACCCGAAATTTGGTCTAAATCTGGTTCAAAAACTAATTCAGCTTTATTTATCGTAATATTTCCATTTTTCTGTAAAGCCGCCAAATTAGGAAATGTTAATTTTGGTGAGATACCAATACCTGTCTGTAAGTAAGTACGATTGTTTGTAGCACTCGAAGAAATGGGTTGTAATGTTTTTAAATTCTGTAAAACAGTACCATTTCTATTGCCGATAATTTGACTAAAACGTTGAGAATAAAAAGTCAAAGGAATACTTTTTCTATCAGTAGAATTAGTAGTATGGTAATACAATTGGATGTAGCTACCAGAAATTGCTAATCCATAAGCATTTTCGCTAGTAGAATTTGCCACAAAAGCCATTCCTTTTACAGCAGCAGTAAATTTTTCAATTGTAGCACCTGTATCAGTATTGACCAAATCATATAATTCCTTACCAATTGTATTAGGTAATTTGAACTTCAAAAGACTATCTTGTGCTGTTGAGTTGGCACGTTTAATATCAGCGTACTTAAACGTTCCACTTGCCATAGGCGTAGGATTATAATCCAGAACATCATCTTTTGTGTATCTTTTAGTACTTACAAAATCTTGAGTCAGACGGTGTAATGCCAAGCTATACGTTTTTGTGGTGTCTCCATAAGCAAATCCATTATGTGAGATATATACATAAACCGAATCATAAACTGTTAATCCAGAGTCTGCCTTTGGGAATTTCAGAGCTGTAAAAGCATCAGAACTGAGTAGTGGAAGGGTAATTTGAGCAAATGTTTTAGCCGAAACTTCTCCAAAAATTGGGTCTTTGTAGCGTCCAACTACAGCATTAGCCTGACCAGAAGTAAAAGTAGAATCAAACAAAACTGTTGAAGTGGCTACTTTAAGCGTATCCGTAAAAACAGTAGTAATTTGCCCACCAGTGCTAGGAGTATCAATAACGATACCTATGGGGTCTTGACATGAGAAAAATAATGCGGAAAGTAGCAATACCGCTAAATTCCGCATTGATGTAGGATGTAAAAACTTTACATCTTTCCAAATATTATTCAGGAACAAGTTCTGTGTAAAGGTTAAAATACGTTTCCGTAACATTGTCATCTTCGATACTTGCTTCGATTGTGTTTGCTGCAATTTCATTCAAAAGTTTACTTAATTTTTCATTCGATTCCTCGTTGGCTCTAACAATTGCATCAGCATATTGGCAACCTATCTTAATAAATCCTTCAAAATCAGCCGATCGTAAATTAGCTAAATTTTCATCCGAAACGTCCATTGATTTAGCTTTTTCGATTATGTTTTCATCGAATTTATGCTCAAAGGTGTTATTGTAGACGGTGAATACTGATTTTGTATCCTTGAAAACAGGGTCGTTTTTGTAAGTTGTCTTTAAATACAACGGAATCAACGCTGTCATCCAATCGGTGCAATGTACTATATCTGGTGCCCAACCAAGTTTTTTTACTGTTTCTAGAACTCCTTTGCAAAAGAAAATAGTTCTTTCATCATTATCATCATAGAAACTTCCTTCTTTATCTAAGAAAACGTATTTTCTATTAAAATAGTCTTCGTTGTCTAAAAAATAAACTTGCAATTTTGCAGTTGGTATTGAAGCAACCTTGATAATCAAAGGTTTTTCATCATCTCCGACAGTAATATTGATACCTGATAGTCGTACAACTTCATGAAGGCGATTTTTTCGCTCATTGATTGATCCAAAACGAGGAACTAAAATTCTGATTTCCATGCCTTTCTCTTGCATGGCTTGCGGAAGTTTACGAAGAAAATCAGCTACTTCTGAAACTTGCAGGAAGGGATTTATCTCACTTGCTACGTACAGAATACGAAGTTTACGCATATCTAAAATATATTGATTAGTGGGAGGTGCTTCCAAAAAAGTATGCAAAGATACGAAAAAAACTGATAATTTGTACAAATTTCTTTGAAAAACAATAGTTAGGGGCTAAATAATTGAGGTTTTTAGACAATAATTATTGAATCCTTCAATTGTAGAATAACTTGAAATGATCTTAGAATGTGTTTTAATTAGCAAAAAAACTGTAATTGATTTATTAAAATAGAAATTAGGTAAGTTATTGGAGTATTTCTTTCTCCATAACTATAAACTCTAAAAATTGTTTGGGTAAACCAAATTTAGGCTCTGTCATCGGGAAGGGTTTTGTTTCACCTGTGTTTTTATAACCTCTTCTTTCGTAAAATGCTATTAATTCTTTTCTTACAGAAATTACGGTCATTGAGATTGTCTTAAGCTTTGCGTTTCGGGCAAAACTTTCAGCCGCTTGTATTAATTTCTTGCCAATACCACAACCTTGCAATTCGGGCGAAACTGTGAGCATACCGAGATATAATTTTTTGTCTTGTTGTTCGAGATAAACCGAACCAATGATTTGATTTTTTTCAGTGTATTTTAAAATTGTTGCATTTTCTTTAAGAAAAAGTTCGGTAAGATTTGCTTCGTCAGTTCTAATTCCACCGAGTAGATGCTCTTCTGTTGTCCAACCTTTTTTTGAAGTTTCTCCTCGATAAGCTGAGTTAATTAGAATATTTAGTGCGGGAATATCAGAAATTGTAGCTTTAATAATCATTTTTAGTTGAAAATATTTTGTAAAACACAAATCGTATTGTAATGTTTTGTCCCCAAAATCCTAAATTATAATGCAAAATTACAAAACATTTTGAACCTTATGGCCAGAAAATTTAATCTTTATTCTCCTCAATTTTCTTTGTTAATTCACCGGGCAAAATTGCAAAAAATGATAGTTTTACTTGATATTCGTTAAAACTAAACGTTAATTCTTTGAGTGTATTAACTATTTTTCTACGATAAAAATCCTTGATTTTATTGCCTCATTATTAGTATTTTGCACCGAGCGACGGTCGCCTTTGAACCTTTGCAGTTCTGTGCCTTTTGAGTATAAATATGTAAAAGATAAGAATGATGAGTTATAATTATCTCTTGTCTTAGAATTTCATAATTTAGATATCACGACTTATATCACCCAAACAAATTACTCGATAAATATCTATCGCCACGGTCGCAGCAGATGAAGACAATTACACCCGATTCTAATTCTTGGGCTAATCTGATGGCTGCCGAGGCTCCTCCACCCGAACTCATTCCTGCAAAAATTCCTTCGGTTTTTGCCAATTTTTGAGCCATTTCGGTTGCTTCAAATTGGTCAATATCCATTATTTTATCTACTCTGCTTGCATCAAATATTTTGGGTAAATATGCCGCAGGCCAACGTCGAATCCCAGGAATTGACGAACCTTCAGTTGGTTGACAGCCCACAATCTGAATATCGGGATTCACTTCTTTCAAAAACATCGAAGTTCCCATAATTGTACCTGTTGTTCCCATAGAACTCACAAAATGCGTAACTTTTTGGTTTGTATCTCTCCAAATTTCTGGTCCAGTGGTTTTATAATGAGCTAAATAATTATCAGGGTTTGCAAATTGGTCGAGCATAAAGTATTCGTCTGTTTTTGCTTGTTCTTCTGCATAATCTCTACATTTTTCGATATTTTCGAGCAAAATTACCTTCGCACCGAAGGCTTCCATCGTCAGTGTTCGTTCTCGAGTTGAGTTTGAGGGCATTACAAGTTCGATTTCTAAATCAAACAATCGGGCAATCATCGCTAAAGCAATGCCAGTATTTCCGCTTGTTGCTTCGATGAGTTTCATGCCGTGTTTAATATCACCACGCTCAACTGCACTCCTAATCATATTTAAAGCAGGGCGGTCTTTTACACTTCCCGCAGGATTATTACCTTCGAGTTTGCCGTAAATCTTTACGTTTGGATTTGGATTGAGTTTCGTTAATTCAACGAGTGGAGTATTTCCTACGAGGTCTATGATTGTTGCCATATTTTTTAATGGAGAATGTAAAATGAATAATTGATAATGTAAAATCACAGTATCAATAACAGTGAACTGACGGGTGTAAACTATTGACTGAAAACTGTAAACTTTTTACATTACACGTTCCACAACCTTAATTTCAGGTTTGTGATAAACCGTTGAATACGAAGGTACTGACTTTGTAAGCCAAACGTTTCCACCGATAATTGAATGTTCGCCAATGATGGTATTCCCTCCTAAAATTGTTGCTCCTGAGTATATAACCACATTGTTTTCTACGGTTGGATGGCGTTTGGTATTTGCTAAACTTTTCTCAACACTCAATGCACCTAGAGTAACACCTTGATAAAGTTTTACGTGTTTACCGATAACACAACTTTCACCAATTACAATTCCTGTGCCGTGGTCAATAAAGAAATATTCGTCGATTTGAGCAGCTGGATGAATATCAATGCCTGTTTTCGAGTGTGCATATTCGGTCAATATTCGTGGTAATAATGGAATATCCAATTTGTGCAATTCGTGAGCGATTCTGTAAAACATAATGGCATAGAACCCAGGATATGCTCTCACAACCTCAAATTCACTTTTGGCAGCGGGGTCGCCTTCAATAATTGCTTGAATATCAGTCTTTAAGATTTGGTAAACTTCAGGAATTCGTTCGATAAATTCATTTGCTTCGCTTTCAGGGTTACAATTTTTGCATTGATAAGTTGAAATTAGAATATTTCTTAAATCCAATTCGAGGTTTTTAAACTGAATCTCAATTTCTTCTTCCGAACGAAAATATTCCTTTGTTTGCTCAGGAAACAACAATCGAATAATTCTTAAAGCCCATGTTGCAATTTCTTTAGTTGGCGGAACTGGCTCAGCTTGTTGATGTTTGTCGAAGATATGTTGGAAAAATTCTTTGTTCATGAGACTTAACTTTAAAATTGTTAGAATGATAACATCTAAAATTATACCACCGTTCAACAAAAAATGAAATATGTTTGACAAATACCTTAATTTATCATTTAAAATTACAATAAAGACACTGTACATCAATTAAAATATTTATTTGCCATATATTTGTTTGTATGAGTCATACAAAAAGCGTACTCAACTACTTACTTATCTAATTACACTATTCCAATCATTCCAAAACATGAAATTTTATAAATTTTATTTCTATATCTTTTTTGTTTGCCTTATAAACTGTACTGCTATAGGACAAGTTTCTAAAACGGCTAAAGCTCGCACAATCGTTACGACCGATGGCGAATTAGATGACGTAGATTCATTCATAAGACTTTTGTTATATTCCAATGAATTTAAGTTGGAAGGTTTAATCATAAGTAGTTCTCAGTGGCACTACAAAGGTGATGGAAAAGGCACAAAGTTTACTTCTGAAATGGAAATGACAAAAAAAATGTATGGCGAACGAATAGAACTGCGTTGGCCGGGCGAACAATGGATTTACGATTTGGTTGATGCCTACGGAAAAGTATATACGAATTTAGTTAGGCATTCAGCCGATTTTCCAAAACCAATGGATTTAAAAAATCAAATTCGTATCGGAAATATAGATTTTGAAGGTGAAATGACAAAAGATACCGAGGGCTCAGATTTTATAAAAGCCAAATTGCTTGACGAGGATATGACACCACTCTATTTACAGGTTTGGGGTGGAACAAATACGATTGCCCGTGCATTGAAATCTATTGAAGATGAATACAAAAATACTCCTCAATGGAACAAAATTTATAAAAAAGTTTGTCAAAAAGCAATTATTTATGCCATACTTGACCAAGATGCTACCTATAAAAAATACATAGAGCCAAGCTGGAAAGATATCAAAGTTTATTATAATTCTAATCAGTTTTGGTGCTTTGCCTATTTTTGGAAAAGGTCTGTTCCAACAGAACTTCACCCTTATTTAGAAGGTAAATTTATGGGAGAAGTAATAAATAATCATGGACCACTCCTAAAAATGTATTATAGCTATGGCGATGGAAATCCTCCGAAGGGCGAAATTGATGATATATACAGCAGTATGGAAAAAGCTAAAAAGAACCAATGGGGAAGTTTCGGGCAATATGATTTCATTTCAGAAGGCGATTCTCCTGCTTTCTTACACTTAGTTGATGTTGGTTTGAATAATCTTGATAATCCTCAAGATGGTGGCTGGGGTGGTCGTTTGGTACAATCTACCATGACTCCAAGCCGTTGGGAAGATGGCAAGGCTGCTGCTGATTTTAATCCTTTTACAAAAAAAAAGGATGAGGCTTTTGCTCAAGCACGTTGGATTCCTGCTATTCAAAATGATTTTGCTGCCCGTGCAGATTGGTGTATTAAAGATTTCAAAAATGCCAATCATGCTCCGAAGGTTTCGGTAAAAAAAGGTAATTTTATTATTGTAAAAGCTGGTCAAGAAATCAAATTAAAAATTAAAATAAGCGACCCCGATGGAAATAAAGTAAAATATTTTGGTTGGTGCTATATGGATGTAAGTACATCTTTTCTTGAAACAATAAACACTGATTTTATTAAAAACCAAATCAGTGTAAAGATACCAAATAGTGCTAAAGTTGGAGATAAATTGCATTTGATTATAGAAGTAAGTGACGATGGTATACCTTCTCTGACTCGTTATCAAAGAGTGGTTTTTACTGTCAAATAATATTTTTAAAAATGCATATCAATGTAAATAAAACCATTTTTTTTGTAATTTTTTGTAGCTATTTTGAGTGTAGTTTATTCATTATTAATATTTTTGCCTTAAATTGCTCATACATTTAAATAAACCAATTTGCACAATAAGCCCTCTTTTAGGAAGAAAAAATATACTAATATAAAACAACAATTCTAACCGAAATATTATGAAAAACATTGTAGAAGGAACAACTGCCTCAGTGTGGACAGGAGTAGTCGCTTCTCGCCTTGAGGCTGCCGATAATATCATGGGAGATGTACTCAAAGGACGCATCAATCACTCGGTTTGTCGTTGGTGCTACGACTCTATCGACCTTGATTCTCTTTGTCGAGCTGCCAAAAATATTGGTTTGCAATCAGTAGAATTATTGAATGTTGATGAGTTTGAGACCGTAAAAAAATATGACCTTACTTGTGCGATGGTTTCGGGAATCGGCAAAGATTATGGCATAACAAATGGCTGGAATAAAAAAGAAAACCACGATGGTTTGGAAGAATGGTATAAATATTTGATTGATGAAACATCGAAGGCAGGATTCAAGAATTTGATATGTTTTTCAGGAAATCGTGAGAAAAACCTAAGCGATGAAGATGGCCTAAAAAATTCAGCAAAAGGCTTGAAGAAAATCATGAACTATGCCGAAAAGAAAAAGGTGACAATCGTGATGGAATTGCTCAATAGCCGAGTTGACCACGCCGATTATATGTGCGACCACACCGATTGGGGCGTTGAACTTTGCAAAAGCATTGATTCGGATAATTTTAAGTTGCTATACGATATTTATCACATGCAAATCATGGAGGGCGACATTATTCGCCGAATCCGTGAAAATCATGCCTATATTGCTCATTATCATACAGGTGGAGTTCCAGGCCGACATGAAATTGACGAAACGCAAGAAATTTATTATCCAGCCATTATGAGTGCCATTGCCGAAACTGGTTTCAAAGGCTTTGTTGCCCAAGAGTTTATTCCTATTCGAGCCGATAAATTAGCTTCATTGAAACAGGGCGTAAATATTTGTGATATTTGATTTTAATGAATTTTGTAGGAATGTCCAAATTGGACATTCCTACGGGCAAAATTTAACAGCTTAAATTATGAAAATTTGGAAAAAAATATCGCTCGGAATCCTTGCGGTCATTATTGTGTTTGTGGGTAAAACGCTCTACAATGCAGGTGTTTTCACGACAATCAAGCCGCATTTCAATGGTAGCGTAACCGAAATTGGTGGCTTTACAGGAGCGGAAGATATTACCATTGATAAAGCCAAAGGCTTTGCACTTATTTCATCAAATAGTTTTAGTGATGCTTCGCAAAACGGAGCAATTTATCTATTAAATATCAATGAAACTGCTCCAAAACCAGTTGAACTGACTGAAAAACTCGCTTTCGATTTTCATCCGCACGGTATCAGTTTATATCGCTCGCTTGATGGATCAAAAAGGTTATTTGTTATTAATCACCGAAAAAATGCTGATTATGTTGAAGTTTTTCAATTTACTGATTCTACGCTCGTGCATCTTGAAAGTATCAAAAGTTCGCTGTTTGTGAGTCCGAATGATATTGTAGCAGTAAGCGAAAATACATTCTATCTGACTAACGACCACAACGAAGAACTGTCGAGTTGGCGAAGCAAAAAAGATTTGTTGCAAATACCGATGGGAAATGTATGTTATTATGATGGACAACGAGCAAAAATTGTAGCGGATGGATTTTTATATGCTAACGGAATAAACGTGAGTATTGATGGTAAAAAGCTTTTTGCAGCGGCCACTTCTGGTCGAAAAATCAGGGTTTTTGACCGAGATTTGACCACAGGAAAACTCACCGAATCAGATGAAATAACCATCAATGGTGCCGATAATATCGAACTTGACGAATACGGAAATCTTTGGGTTGGCTGTCACCCAAAATTGCTTTCTTATTTGGCTCATTCAAAAGACCGTACAAAACCTTCGCCTTCGGAAATTATTAAAATCAATTATCAATCGAAAGAATATTATACTCTCGAAAGCATTTATCTCAATGATGGAAAACCTGTTTCTGGCTCAAGTGTTGGGGCAGTTTTTGGAGATAAACTACTGATAGGCACAGTGTTTGGAAATAAAGTGTTGCTTTGTACATTAAAAAAATGACGATAATCATTGGTTCATCCAAAATCGTGATTTAGCTTTGCAACATGAATTTAATATCAAACAGTAAACGCAGTTTAGCAGTTTTTCTGCTATTGCTTACCAGTATCAGAATACTGGTTGTGCCTGTGGTTTATCTTGATTTTGAATTGAACAAAGAGTATATCATCCAAAACCTCTGCGAAAACCGCTTCAAACCAGAGCTTAATTGTAATGGTCAGTGTTATTTAGTCAAGCAACTCCACAAAGTAGCCGAAGACAAAGCCACTAAAGAAGCTGAACGTCAAGAACAAAGTTTCAAGAAGCTTCTCGAAGAAACCTTCCACCACGAAAACTTTGTGTTTTCACAGACTTTTGAAAGTGTGATTCTCACCGTTCAAAACAATTTTTCTTACAAGACGAGCCACTATTCTACGCTCACTTCTTCTCTTTTTCATCCTCCCTGTTTGGGCTGATTTCTTTCTTATTAAGTTCCTGATTTGAAAAAATCGACAACCGGTTTTGTATAAAACATTGATAAGAAATGTTCTATATAGCTGTGCACCGTCGGTTCTTTACTCAAGACTACTTATTTGAACGAATCTACTTATTTGGTGCTATTATTTGCTGGCACTAATTAAGTTCTGTGTTCGCTCTATTCTCACTTATTTATTCAAAAAAGTAATATCAGATTCCAACGGATTCTCATATTATGTAATAAGTCGAAAGCATCATTATTTGATTGTTTCTCGACTTAACAATATTCTTATGAAGACATTTTATAGTTTAATAGCTGCATTTTTGCTATGCAGTAGTGCTGTTTTTGCACAAAATATCAAAGGTAAAATCTTTGATGCCACTACCAAAGAGCCAGTTGTTGGGGCAAGTATAAAAGTTTTAGGAACAAGCGAAGGTGCAATTACGAATTCAACAGGAATATTTGAATTGAAAAATGCAAAAAAGACTGATAGAATTTCAGTGAGTTCAATTGGTTTTCAAACACAAGAATTTGCAATTAGTGATAAACAAGAAATCAGAATTTCGCTTGAACCTTCAGTTGAAAATTTGCAACAAATCGTGGTTACAGGTAATCGTGAGGCTGCTTTGCGTACCGAAACGCCAATAGCTATTTCTAAAATTACACCAAAAATGATTGATGAAGCAAAGGTTTCATCTGTTTATGAAGTAATCAATAAAACGCCAGGTGTTTTGATGGTAAACTTAAATAACGAACAGCATTCAATGTCGATTCGCCAACCAATGACAACCAATGCGTATTATCTATATATGGAAGATGGTGTGCCGATTCGTCCGATGGGAGTTTTCAATCATAACTCTTTGCTCGAAATGAATCAGTTTACGGTTAGTTCGGTAGAGGTTGTTAAAGGACCAGTTTCTTCAATCTATGGCCCAGAAGCAGTAGGCGGAGCAATCAATTTTATTTCACAACGTCCGACCGCAGTTCCAACCGCTCGTATAGGTGTGCAAGCCGACCAATGGGGTTTTCGCAGAGTTCAGTATGGTGCAGGTGCAACAATCGGGAAGTTTGGAATATATTTAGGTGGTTTGGTAGCAGAACAAAAAGATGCTTGGATGACGAGTTCGGATTATATTAAAAATGCTCAATATGCACGTTTGGAGTATCAACTAACACCAAGTAGCCGTTTGATTTATACTATGTCTTATGCAAAATATAACTCTCAAACCAGCGGAAGTGTTGACAGTGTAGCTTTTTATAATCGTCAGTATATAAGTACAACTGATTTTACTTATAGAAAAGCATATTCACTACGTACTCGTTTAACTTTTGAAAAAAATTGGGCAAATGGTTCGCAGTCGTTTGTAACAGTTTTTGCTCGTGATAATAAACACGGACAAAATCCAAGTTATGGTATTCGATGGACTGCTGGAGCTGCCACTGCAAGAGGTGAAATTAACTCAAATGACTTTAAAAGTTTGGGCGTAATTGCTCAACATTCGCAAAGATTCAAGTTCTTAAACTCAAAAGCTACAATTGGTACAACGGTTGATTTCTCGCCAAATGATTATTGGTCATATCAAATTGATTTAGCCGCTCAGTTACGTGCTGATAAAAAATCGGTTGAAAAATATACAATTACTAAAGAACGTCCAGATATTCAGATTGCTAACTACAATGCTGATATTCGTAATGCAGCCGCTTATATACAGTACGATTTTGAACCAATCAAAAATTTGAGAGTTTCAGCAGGTCTTCGTTATGATAATATGTCGTTTAATTTTGTTAATAATCTTGAAATCGACAAAACAACAGGCCTAGGTATTGTTGGCTCAAAAACTTATACTAAAACTACTCCTAAGATTGGTATTACCTATGATTTGGGTAAAGGAAAAGGCATTTATGCAAACTATTCAAAAGGTTTTGCTCCCTCCGGTTTGACTGCTATTTTCCGCAAAAGACCAACTCCGGCTGCCAATGGCGATTTGTTTTACTACAATTTGATTCCTGCAACTTTCAATAATGCCGAAATTGGTGGTTGGGCATCGCTCTTGAAAAACAAGCTGGGTGCCGCCCAAATTTATATAGATGCTACCTATTATCAAATGACTGGTACGAACGAATTATTGAATATTCGCCAACCAGATAATTCGACTGATTATCAAGCCGCAGGAAAAACACTTCACAAAGGTTTAGAATATGGAATCACTTATAAACCATCGAAAGAAGTTTTCTTCCGTTTTGGTGGAGCATATTCTATTCACCGATTTGTTGAATTTACATTAAGTCAGAGAGCTTCTGATGCTTTAAAAGATGTAAATGGCAAAGATATGCCATCGGCACCACGTTGGATTTGGAATTCAGAAATTAGCTATTATCCTAAATGGGCAAAAGGTTTTCGTACATCAATTGAGTGGCAACACGTGAGTAAATGGTATCAAAACCAAGTAAATACAGTTGAGTACAAAGGTTATGAATTATTGAATTTCAGAGCGAGCTACCAATGGAAAGGTATTGAGTTATTTACGAATTTAATGAACTTGACCGATGCTCTTTATGCAACCAATGCCTCTCGTGGAAATGCAGTAACTGACCGTACTACATTTACGCCAGCAGCTCCTCGTACTTTTGTTTTGGGCTTACAGTATAGTTTTGTATCAAAAAAATAATCACCAAAGCACTTACTGAATTTCAGTAAGTGCATAAACCTATTTAAAATATGAAAATTTTCTTAATTATTTTGCTTATCCCATTTTTATCATTTTTTAAAAGTATAGAAGAGGGTTTTATTTCAAACTCGGCAAATAATGCCGCAGTACCATCGTTTACTACTACGCCAGATGGAAAAATTATTTTAAGTTGGGTTGAAACTGAAAAGATAAGTAAAAAAGTGTCATTTTTTTACAGCATTTTTGATGGTTATACGTTTGGTGAGAAAATCAAAGTTCCTATTGTAGATTCAGCCTCTACACATGCCGAAGGAATGCCACGATTAGCGATAAAAAAAGATGGAAGTATGATTGTAACTTTTGAATTAAAAAAAGATAATCGAACGTCTCGCTTTGGCTCTGATTTATTGTACGTTTATTCAAAAGATGGCAAAAATTGGTCAACTCCAGATTATGTACAGTCGGATAGAAATCCAAGTAAAAGTCATTCATTTAGTCGAACCGTTAGATTGGCCGATGGTGAAATAGGTGTTGTTTGGCTTGACGAAAAACTGACTTCAAAGGGTAGAAGTGTAAAATTTGCCAAAACTTCGGCAGAAAAAGGCTTTGGTGAACCAAAAGTAATTGATAATCAAGCTTGTGAATGTTGTAGAATTGAAGCAATTACCGATTCGAAAGGCATGTTACATGTTTTTTATCGAGATATATACGATGATGGCTCAAGAGACATGAGTTATGTTTTTTCCAATGACAATGGAACAAGTTTTTCAGAATCTCGAAATGCTTATTCCGACAAATGGCAAGTAAATGCTTGTCCACATGCTGGGCCTTCGGCGACTGCAACCCCTAAAGGTATTTGGATGACTTGGTTTACAGGCAAAGAAAATGCAGCAGGAATTAAAGTATGTGATGTAGCAACTGGAAAAATAATTAATTCCGAAATTTCTACTAAAGTGCGTACACCGCAAATCATTACTACGAAAGCGGGTACAACTTTTTTAACATACGCCGAAATCAAAAACCACGGTGATGATTATTTCAAAATTATTGCACTTCGTAAATTAAGTGGAAATACCCAAACCACCTATCTAAGTAAAAATCTTGAAGATTGTAGTTATCCAAGCATTATTTCATTTGAAAACGATTTAATAATTGCCTATGAAAGAAAAATTGGTGAGCAAAATTCAATAATTACTTGGAAGAAAGTTGAATTTTGAACCCAAATTTGTATAAAGAAATAAATGGATGAATAAGTTCTAATGAACAAATTCAAACGCTTACTTTTTGGTATTCACAGTTGATTCGGACTCATCACAGGAGTATTTATGCTCCTGTTGGGTCTGAGTGCCTCGCTATTAGTTTTTCAAGATGAACCTGATGAATTCTTATCATAAAACCTTGACTGTCAGGATAAAAGCGAAGGCATTATCGATTGATAATTTAAAAATCAATACAAAAAGATATCCAAACTTAGATAGAATTGCGTGGATGAATACTTGGAGTACTCACCAGCATAGGCTAATTAGTTTGGTGATGACATAAAATGAGATAAATATTTTCATAATATGCTTTCATTTTTATTAAACCTTTTTGAACCACAGACGATTTACACTACTCTCCCAGCACTTCCCAGCCATCAGCTTGAGGGTCATATTTAGCAAATTCGTCGGAATCGGTCAATTCAGAAGCAATCATTCCGATTTCAAAAGAATCATCATAACTCGAACGCAAGTAAAGAGCATTTGAAGTCAGAATTGCCTTCATGCCTTCAAATTGGTCGTTTTTAAAGGTAACTCCTTTTTTATCTTCTTTCGCAATTTCAAAGTTATGCTTTAAAATATTTTCTCTTAATTTGATAAGTTGTTTTTCAGTAAACGGAATTAAGTTTTTGTCATTATCAAAAAAATCTTCCGATTCGGCTTCTATTTCAGCCATCATCGTTTGTACTGTATACACTTGAATGTTGTAGCTCATTGTTGGTTATATTTTGATTATTAACTACTTCGAATTGTTTTCTAAATTTTCAAAATTCATCATATTATTTTGATTTTCTTTCTTCTTTATTCCAAAATTATAACGAATATTGAAACCCAATCGACGTGTATCCGATTTTCGGAAACCGTTGGCCGATATAGAGCCTTGATTGATTAGAAATTGATTATTGTTGGTAAAAAAAACATCATTAGCTGATAAAGTAAATAGTAATTTTTTGTCCATAAATGAGCGATTGAAACTTAAATTCAAACTGCCAAAATTACTTAATTCATAAAACTGTAATTGACCTTTCAGACGAAGAAAACCATTCATGGTAAGCGAAGAATTTTTATTAATTTTTAGTTGGTGAAACGTAAAAACTGTCCAACTTGCTTTGTCGAATGTCAAAGGTTTGTTTTGATAAAAACCCTCGTATTTATTGCGATTATATTGCGTTCCAACAACAAAAAAGTAGGTTTTTCCTGGTGGAATTGCCCCCAATATTCTAAAATAGGTTTCTTGATTTTTACCCAAATTATCATAAGTTCTATACGCAACACTCGGATTTGAAGGGTTTTGATAAATCACATTTGTGAAAATATCTTGTGTATAATTTCGCCCAAAAGCAAAAATTGGTCGATTATCTACACTAATATTTGCTTCAAAGTTTTGCGTAAATTGTGGTTTTAATGTTGGATTTCCTGCTTCATACAAATATTGGTCAATGTATCTAGGCGATGGATTAAGGTAATCATATACAGGGCGTGTAATTGACCGACGATAAATCAGATAACTCGTAAGGTCATAACCCGCAATTTTAGCAAGTGTTCTACTAACATAAACGTATGGAAAGAAATCAGTTCGATTAATTTTGAAAGTCGTATCTCTCGGAATTCGTTGATGCCCATACATATTTGTATTTTCAATGCGTGTACCCAATTTTATTAAAACTTTATTGAATGATTTTGAGCCTTGAACATACCCCGCATGTATCATTTCTTGATAATCAAAAGTGTTAGTTCGTGACAAATCAATGCTTTGTTGACTACCAACATTTGTAAAATATTTAGTTACATTGCCAAAAAACAAATTAGAGCTTTTTATGCCTGTTTCTAAGATAATTTGCTGGAATGTCTTGTATTTCAAGTCAATTTGGCCAATAAATGATTGTCTTTGGGTTTCTATATCGCCATTGCCGCCCAAAGCATCTTGAGCAGGAATTATAAATTTCGTATTGAAATTTTGTGTAGTACCATTTGAAAAATAATTATACGAAAAATCGCTCGTTAATTCTGAGCCAATTGTATCAATTTTATACTTGGTTGATAAACCTTGATTCAAAATTAAGCCACTTGAATTATTTTGGACAGTATTCAAATTATTAGAAAACACATTATTTGTGCCTAAATTCTTGATAATATTTTCATTTTCCGAATCGGATTTATTGCCATTATAAGTGCCTCTTCCATCAAGGCTCAAATTCCATTTTTTATTTACATCAAAACTAAGACCATAGCCACTATAAAAAATTTGAGCTGGAGTAGTAGAATATGATTGCTGGTCTAAAACATTCTCACTTGACAGTTTTCGAGTGGTTTCGATTTGGTCATAAGAATTTCGATTGGTATAATTTACATTAAAATACGAACTTCTGTTGCCATCATTATTTGTAAGATTCAAACCCACAAGTTGATTGCCGAAACGCCCTTGATTCATACCCGTATTAAGGCTACCATTTCTGCCAATTTTTACCCCTTTTTTCAAAATTACATTCACAATTCCACCTGAACTACTGGCATCAAATTTGGCTGATGGTGTGCGTAATATTTCAATTTTTTGAATACTATTGGGTGGTAAAGTCTTCAAAATTGTAGCAATATCGCTTGAACTCATTTTTTGCTCACGACCATTGATATATACTGTAGCGGGCGATGTACTACTGATATAAATGTTGCCATCTTGGTCAAGAAAAAGGCCAGGAGTTTTCTCAATGATTTCGTAAGCACTTGTACTTGAATTGGCGATAGGTTCTGGGTCGATAATCGTTATGTCGTCTTCTTGGCTCACCAAAGGCTTTTGTGCAACAACCGTTACGGTTGCTAAAGCATTGGCATCATCTTGCATTATAAATTCAAAAGAAATGTTTTTGTTATTTATTGTAATGCCTTTTTCAAAATATTTGTAGCCAATTGAAGTTGATTTGATTGTATATTGACCCAATTTTGGATAGAACCTCACAATCCCCGAAGTATCCGTAAGATTATACAAAATTTTTGTGCTGTCATTTCTGTTGATAAGTTTTACACTTGCACCGATAATTGGATTTTTATTGATGTCTATAAATCGAATGTTTACAGGAATTGTTTGAGAAAAAGTAAAAATTGAAATAAAAAATAATATAGTAAAGTTTAAAGCTTTTTTCATTTTTGTTGACGTAAAAAAGTGGCGTATTTTGTACGCCACTATTCACAGTGTTTTTTGTATAATATTAGTAGTAAGTATTTTATAAGACACTTCTCAACAAATCAACGCTTTTCTTAACGCCGGTTTTTGGATCTTCTTTTCCTTCAAATTCAATTGAAATATAGCCTTGATAATTTACCTTTTTCAGAATATCAACAATACGTTTGTAATCTAAATCAAGCGAGTACCATTCTCCTCCACCATAATAGGTTTTGGCTTGAACGAAACTAGTTTGCGGAGCAATTTTCTCTAGTTTATCATAAGGATTTTCCAAGAAATTTCCCGTATCCATCAATAGCCCTAACCACGGAATCAATGGCATTTTTTATTCGAAGCATTCCTTCGGGTGTGGAGCCAAGTCCCCAATGGTTTTCAAGAGCCAACAAAACTCCACATTCTTCAGCTTTTTTCATGCATTGCTGAATACTATCAATGCACCACTTGAATGCTTCATCTTCGGTATAGCCTGAAATGGCAGGTTCTATACCACGTTTTGCCATAAAATCATCGAAGGATTTGATAGTTCCCCAACGACCCGTATTCAAACGCATACACGGAATGCCCATTTTGTAGGCCAATTCGATGCAATGTATGGTATGGTCAATGTGTTCTTTCAAAACTGCTTTATCAGGAGAAACAAAACCTTGATGAATCGACAAACAAGTCATAGCAATTCCATTCACAAAGGCATGCTTTTTCAGTTTTTGTAAATAAGCATTGTCTTCTCCAGCCATTTGACGATGTAGAACATCAATGCCATCAAGTCCCAATTTTGCGGCTTCGTCGATTACTCTTTCAATCGGAAATTTATCGCCTTTAAAATGCCAATACGAATAACTAGATACACTGAGTTTTATTCGGCTTGCTGTTTTAATAATTGGTTGTGGGGTTTCCGCAAAAACAGGACTTGCGAAAGCTGCTGCACCTGCCAATGGAGCTGTTTTCAGAAATGAGCGTCTAGTATTGTTCATAGTTTTATAGATTTGAGAAGTGAGATAGGAGATTCAAGATACAAGAAATGAGTTTTTTCATCTCGTATCTCGAATCCCGTATCTAATTTACAGTAAAAAGTGCATTTCCAAAAATCAATTTACCAGCATACCAAAAACCTCTGAATAGAGGAGAGTCAGCCATATAAACAATTTTTCCACGTCCAATTTCTTGCACACCTAAAGTTAGTGTATTTTTCATTTTTTCTTTCGCAATTTTTCCCGCAAAACCAGTCACATGATTATTTTCTTTAATATAACCTACATTCCAGCCATCTTTCAAATAATCATAAGCATAAACATCACGCACCAATGAGTAATAAATCCCTTCAGTGCCATAGCCAAGCGGATGCGTTTTATCAATCTCTACCTTGAAAATTGCCCCTGGAATTTGCTCCATGATACCTTCACGCTCACGTGTACCATAAGTTTTAAGTTCAGCTTTATCGCTTGCCGTGGTATCTTTTTTATGTTTCAATGCAAAACCATCTTTATCGGCAAAATAAGTAGTTGCTCCTTCGAGGGCTATCACTTTTCCTCCACCTTGAATCCATTTTTTTAGTGCATCACCATTACCAAATATTTTTTCATAACTGCCATCAGCCAAAACAATAACATCAAGTTGGTCAAGCGGAACTTTTGAAAATGAACTTCCTTCAATTACCGTAATCGGATATTTTATTTGCTGCTCAAAGAAATGCCAAACCTCGCCAAAGGCCGTAGAAACTACACCTTCACCAGCAATCAAAGCAACTCTTGGATTTTTTAGTACATTGACCGAACCTGAACCGAAATCATTTCCACTCAAAACCATTCCAGATGCTGTTCCTAAAAGATTGATGTTGAATTCCTGAGCGGCGGCTTGAATTGTCTTGTCAAATTTATCGCCCATACGTTCGTTGTTGGTTCGAGTAATAATCAATGAGCCTGCATCAAATTTTCTACCATCAGTTTCAAACGGATTTTCATTAAATCTTACTTTAATTCCAGCAGCCAAAATTTTTGATAAAAATTTCACATCTTCAAATGATTTCCAGGTAGCTACATAAGCATAAGGCTTCCCGTCGATAATGGCAGTTTTTGTAGTTGTCAATTGTGGTTTGCCCATTGCCAACTTTTCTTTGGCTGCGAACGCTTTTAATCCATAAGCATAGGCCAATGACCAAGAGGTAAGGTCATAAGTTACTGAATCTTCTAAAGCTGTTTTTGGTTCAAATAAAATCTTTACAAACGTTCCTTTTGGTTGAAAAGTGCTAATAATTAGGTCGTTAGCTTCTACTTTGAAACTTTCATCCTTTAAACTTTGATAACCAAAACCTGTTAATGTAGATTCTTTTGCCGCAAAACCATAATTGATTTGTAGTTTATCTAAAAGGCTCGTTAGGGCTTGAATCTTGGCTTCATCGCCTTTTGTTTTCATCACAAATGATTTGTAAGTGCCATAGCCATTAGCAGTTTTATCAGTAAAAAACTTTGTAAATTCCTCAACAGTTTTATCAGCACGGCTTGAAATTGCCTCTAACGAACCCATACTTGTGGCAAAATGATGTGAAATACGTTGTGTAAGTGTAAGCGTATCACCGTCGTCTTTGGCTATTGCCAAACCAGCACGACCGCCGCCACCTTGCTCATAAGTCATACCGATAGCACCATTGTAGGAAGGATAAGTATCGCCATAGCTTGGATAAAGTAAATCGTAATTTTCTTTAGAGAAATATAGCCAGTAATTTTTATCAAAATATTTTTTATTGAATTCACCTAAAGTTTGTTGAAACTCACGCTGCCATTTGCTCAAATCTTCATGATAAGGTTTAGCTGATGGTGGAAAATAGTAGGGTGTATTATATCCCATTTCGTGGAAATCGGCGTGAAGGTGTGGCATCCATTGGTTGTAAAGCTTTACACGTTGTTGCGTAATTTCTTGCGTTTGCCAAGCCCAATCACGATTTGGGTCGAATATATAATGAGAAAAACGCCCTCCTGGCCAAGGTTCATTATGTTCGATGGCAAATGGAGCAGCGTTTCCGCCTTGATTAGCTACACGGTTGTACCATTGAGCATAACGGTCACGTCCATCAGGATTGATACACGGGTCGAGGATTACTACCGTATTTTTTAATACATTTTGTGTGGTTGCATTATTTTTATTGAGAAGTTCATACAAAACTTTTAGAACGGCTTCTGAACTAACAGCTTCGTTGCCATGCACATTATAGCTTAACCATGCAATTGCAGGTACTTTGCCTGTTGGCTTACCTTCCATGAGGCCGATACTTTTTAAGTTGTTAGTGCGAATCTCTTCAATTTTAGCCAAATTTTCGGGAGAAGCAATGATAGCAACCATAAGTGGGCGACCTTCAAAGGTCATGCCATAATCAATAGTTTTTACTTGGTTTGGGTTTTGTGCAGCTACATGACGCACATAATCAACTATCCTATGATGGAAGCTAAATTTTGTACCGAGCTTATACCCCAGAAATTCGTCGGGAGTTTTTGTGGTTTGAGCCGATAAATTTAAAAAACTGAAGATAAAGAAAAAACAATAAGAAATCTTTCTCATTTGACGCTGAATGTTTTGAAGTGTTAAGTTTTTTCAAAGATAGATAAGAGAAGGGGGATTTACGAAACTCAGACAAAGTATTTCGGTAAAATTGAAAATATTTTCTTTTTTTGTCTTAAAATGTAATATTTCTTATTTTTGATATAATGTAAGTAAGAACTTTTGGTATTTTGTTTTTTTTTTGGAATGGACTATTGTGCATTAAATTTTTTGCAGTACTTTTGCACCACAATTCGCTTACGCAGACGATAAATGGAACCAGCCGGCCCTATCGTCTAGCGGTTAGGACAAGTCCCTTTCACGGATTAAACCGGGGTTCGATTCCCCGTAGGGTCACGAAATCGCTGCGATTTGATGAATTTTATGCCTAATAATCACCGATTATTAGGCATTTTGCTTTTTATGCAGGGGTATAGTATTTTAAGCTATTGTAGTTTGAAATTTTTATTGTACTTTTGCACTACGATTTTAAATCGCAGACGATAAATGGAACCAGTCGGCCCTATCGTCTAGCGGTTAGGACAAGTCCCTTTCACGGATTAAACCGGGGTTCGATTCCCCGTAGGGTCACGAAGTCGCTGCGATTAAAAAATCATAAACGCCCGTTAGTAATTTACTATCGGGCGTTTTGTTTTTATATGAGATACTTTCTTGTATACTGCATTACAAACAAACCTTAGACTATTTTTTCTGTACACTTCAATTTTCTTGATTTATTCTAGTAACTCAAAATAAACAAAGAAAAACTGTTCATAATGAACATTTCGGAATATAAATCTATTGTTCTACCCAAGTTTATATTTTACCCTAAAATCATCTTTATATTATGGAAACATCACAATTAAATTGAGGATGGTTCTTAAAGCAACTTGGATTGAGCAGTGCAGCTTTGATATCATTTTAGTGTTTGGGTACAGGGCTAACGTATTGTTCAAAATAGGATTCCAAAACTGCTCCAATTATTGGAAATACAAGTGGAGTAACAAATGGCGGAGAAACAAGTGGCGTGTCTTCAAGGATCACTAAAAGCACATCTGGTACAATTGATATAACGAATGCTAATTTTTCGAAATTGAAAACTTAAGGTGAGTTTGCTTACGTAAACGGAATAATCATAGCAAATGCTAAAGTCGTTTTTGTAGCATTATTAAAGGCTTGTACGCATCAATCAACTACCATATTGTTCGGCATGAAGACCGATAATTTCATGAATTTTATATTTAAAATTAGATTCAAATTGTAATTTATTGCCATTTAAGCGATTCAAGAATATGTCTAGAATCGATTTTCATATAATCAATTATGGGTTTGAGCGAATCGTTTTTAGTCGCTGTCATTAAATATACTGCACCTCTAAGATAATGCTTTGTGCTATCCGTTACAAAAAACTGATATGGACTTGGCACCTCTCCCTCTAATTCAAAGATTACTGCTTTTTTACCGCTCTTTGTTATTAATATTTTATCAGTTATGGAGTACGCTTTTTTATCGTGGTTAAATGCTAATTTTGCTGCATCACCCATCATATTTTGTAGTCTACTTAGGTCATTATTTACTATTTTGTAAGTAAACTGAATGCGAGTGTTTAGCTTTGGATAATAAACAATTATCCAATGTGGTTCAGCATTTTTGAAAGAATCAAGTTGTATAATGGCTTCTTTAGAATATTCAAAAGAATATGGATGTTCGTTAGGTAAAGTTTGATAGCTGTGTTGAGGCAAATCTATGCGATTGAAGCCACGAGGTTTTGGCGAATATTCTTGATTTGAACTTTTGCAAGCTCCGAGCCAAATGCCCAAGATAATTAACGTTAATGCTTTTACAACCTTTATTTGATGCATAGAATAGTCCTTAATAAATGTAAACTCCTGTTTTTTCTTTATCGCTCAAAACTACTTGAATATGCTCATTGAGCGTTGTCGACAAGGAATATCCAACGTAATCGGCAGCCATTGGGAAATTTGGATGATTACGGTCAACGATTACCGCAACCTGTAATTTCTTAATAGGAATATTTAGAAACGGACGTAAACTAAAGGCCAAAGTTTTTCCTGTATTCAGTACGTCATCACATAGAACGATGTTTTTATTGCGAAAAGTATCTACTTCACTTTCAATATTTATCTCTGGTTGTTCGATGGCTTTTTTATCAAAAGATACTCTTGCGATATACACATCGATTTCTGAGATTTGTCGGAGTTCATGTACAAGAATTTCAGCGAAAGTATAACCTTCTCCGTTAATGCCTGCTATAATTATAGAAGATTCCTCAAAATTTTGCTCATATACTTGATAAGCAATTCTACGGATTTTTTGAAGAGTTTGGGTTTTATTCAATAATTGGTTCGACATAAAATAAACTTTTGTCAGTGACTTTTGAGCCAAAGCGTGAATATAAAATGTTTGGTTAGAAATTTACTGCTTAAGATTTTAGTGCGATTAACAGAGATAGTAATTTAAATAAAAAACGTATTCGTTTAATCGCTTTTTGGCATAGTTTATGCGAATGACTTTTATAAATATTAATAATGAACAAAGATACTCAAAACTTAATGATTATGAAGTCCATGAAATACTTAATGTCGGCAATCATTTTTATTTTTCTCATAAGTGCTACTCGTCCAAATAAGGATGATGATACAAAGATAAGTAAAGAAGATAAAGAATTGGCCGATAGAATCAGGATGTCGTTTAGAGGGGGAAATCCTCGAATGCTAGCAAGTTGTCTAAACCAGCAAGTTGAATTGGTGATAGATTCAGAAAAAATTGATTTTCGAAAAATTTCTTCTCAGCAGGCAGAGCAGATTTTTAAGACTTTCTTTCAAAAAAACCCTCCCTTGGCATTTCAATATGTTTATCAGGGAGCATCAAACGCCGACCTGCGGTATAGTGTAGGTACATATCGTAGTCGAAACAAAGATTTTTTGGTTTATATCTTGGTTCGTCGTGCTGATGCCAACAAATATGTGATTGATACTATACAGTTCAGAGAGGGATGAAATTGCTCTACTCTCGAATTTTATTCATAGCTTATAACAAAATAATAGGAAAGGCTCTATAATTGTCAGAGCCTTTTTCTATTTTTGTGCTTTCATATGAAAAATAATATCTAATCGCATGTGAGATAGTAAGGTAAGAGTCGAAAACTAGACCGATTTTGACGCAACGATTAGAAACTTAATGACAACATAATAAGATGATAGTAAAAACTAAAAAATTTGCATTAGACCCCAAACAATATGTTAGTATCTCTTTTAAGCGTCATATGACTGCTGAATGGAAATGGTTGTTGATTCCAGCCGCAGTTTTTTTATTGGGCTTAGTTCTTCATTTTACTGGAACATACAAAAACTGGTGGATTCCGGTGGTGTCTGTAGTTGGTGGTGGGCTTTATGTGTTATTTTGGTATGTACAGTTTTATGCAGCCTCGCAGATGGATCAAAACAAGCAGATGTTTGATAAGTTTATGTACGAAATTGATAGCCGCCAGATTCTGGTTAAAATCAATCAGAAAGAAGGTGGAGTCATGAAATGGGAGAGTATTCAGTCAGCCGAACGCATGACCGATGCTTTTTTGCTAATTATTGGTAAAGGCCAATTTCTACGTTTTCCATTTTCTGTTTTCAATAGCGAGCATGATTTGAAGTTATTTGAGTCAATTTTGAAACGTAAAGAACTTTTATAAATTATTCTATAAAAATTCTTTGAAGGTAAATGTTAATTTCTAATTACTCTGAAATCAATGTTTGAATGGTAAATTTAGTGTTATATCCAATACAACAAATCAAGATTTATTTTGAATTTTTGTGTTGGATATAATCCTTCCTTTCTAATGCTACCTCTCAGTTTTTACTCCTTGAAAGCATAATACGAATCGTATTTTATAAAATTAACATGCCATAAGATAATCAATCGTGGCTAAATCAGTTGCTTCTTCTACACTCATACCTTCTCTGAGATAGCTTAATGATGTGCGAAGATAAAACATTCATCTTGAACATTAGGTCTTACACCTGAGGTTTTTTCAAGTACTTGTTCGATGTATTCGGTCGAAATTTGAATGAATTCTTGCATAATTTTGTAGTTTAAAAAGTTTTGCAATCAAACTACAATATCAATGCCAAATTGAGAAATATAGTATTTATATTAACGAAAGCAGCTATTTGTGTTTTAGTTAACCACCATCTTCATAATTTTGCTTAAATTACCAGATACTAATCTAATAAAATAAAGCCCTGAATTGAGTTTATTTACTTCAAACTGTTTTCCAAATTTTAAGGCTTTTGTTTGTAGCAATTCTTCGAAGCGTACTCTTCCCAAAATATCAATTACTTGAATCTTTTCGATATTATTATAATTGGTTTTTAGATTAAATGATGTACCATTTATAGGGTTTGGATACAAAGAGGCCTCCATTCCATAGAAGTCATCTGATTGTGGAGATTTTTCTGAAAGTAAGTCGGCCATCCAAATTCCTCTACCAAAAGTGGCTGCGTAAAGTTTCTTAGTGGTCTGATTTATTTCAAGTTCATGAATAATTACATTTGGAAGATTGGTTATGAGCGGTTTCCATTCTTTTGTGCCTTCCACTAGATAATATACGCCAATATCCATACCTATATATAAAATATCGGTTTCGTTATCAGACTGATATACAATAGTATTTGCAGGAAGATTGGGTAGATTATAACTGATATTTTCCCAATTTTTTCCACCATTACTTGAATAAAATACTTTTTTGCCTTCATCAAAATTACTCAAAGTTGCCCAAACACGGTCTGGAAAATTATCGTCAACTGTGAGATAGGTTACGTAAGAATCTTTATAAATATCATTTGTAATATTTTCCCAAAATTTACCATTATTGACTGTACGCCATAGCTCAGATGATTGTTTGAGCAATGGAGTAGATTTCTTTGCAATGTAAATGGTATTTGCATCAGATTTCGGAACTGCCAAAGCTGTTGATACTTGCGGATACCGAGTAGTGCCGTAAACCTTAAAGTTTGAGATAGTATTGAGTTTACTTCTATCTTGTGCTACCTCCATTTTATGTATATTCCCTCCAGCAATAATTATTTGATTACTCTTTTCATTAATAACAAATGGGGTAGTCCACTCGCCTGTATCATTATTGTTAGAAGGAGGAAAAACGGGTATTTGTTGTTTTTTTGCATCATTTAGGCTGAAAAAAGATATAAAGCCGTATTGTGAAGAACCATAGACATAGTTTTTACTCAAAGCACCTTCCATTCCATCGCCGCCAAACTCATTCGACCAAGGCTTGTTATCCAGTGTTAAAAACATATTATTATCCTGAGCTCCAGTCAGAATCTTTGAGCCATCTTGAGAAAGACCTAAACGATAACATGAAGTTGCATTTACGCCTTTTGAGATGAATTTCCACGAAAGATTAGTAATCGTACTTGCAATAATTTCTTTGGTAGTATAAACGCCACCATCGTTACATAAATAAATTGTCTTATTGAGTGGATTATACCCAAAGGAATGTTGGTCGGGATGAATTGTTGTATAGCCAGTCGCTTGTCGCCACGAAGCCCCACCATCGGTTGTTTCATTCAAAACCAAGCCTCCAACATAGACCGTCTGAGGTTTGGTTGGATGAACTAAAATACATAAATCATAAAAGCCTTGTCCACCTGTAGCCGAATATGTGGTTGATAATAAATTACCTCTGAAGGCTGATTTTTGCCAAGTTTCGCCATTATCAGCACTTTTGTAGAAGCCTTCAAAACCATTGTTATTATCGCAACTAACTGCATAAATTAAGTTTGGATTACTTAGAGAAATCGCCATTTCTACGCGTTGCACAGTCGTTTTTCCGATACCTGTTATCAAATATCTCCACGTATTACCTGCATCTTCTGATTTCCAAATTCCTGCTTCTCCTTGCTTTGTAGTGGCCACATAAACTGAAGCCGCAAAAAGAATATTAGCATTGGTAGGATGCTGAATTAGAGCTGAGGTCATTTTATCTAAAACTTTATTCGACCAAGTATCTCCACCATCAAATGATTTAAAAATACCTTTTGTACCTACAACAACGACTTCTTTGGAGTTTTTTGGGTTTACCCAAATCGTACGAGTTATAGAGGTAATTCCTTCTGAAAGTTGATTTTTAAGGCCTGTTTGTTGCCAAGTTTTACCCCCATTGTTACTTTTCCAAACCCCGATTCCGTAATAAGTATTTCGTTTACGATCTGCTGTGTAGAGGTCATAGCCGATATAAGCAAAGTCGGCCAATGAAATATATATGATTTCAGGATTATTGGGGTCTAGTGTGATGCCGCTTATTCTTAATATAGGTAGATTATCTCCAATTGGGCTGTATGATTCTCCACCATTTGTAGTTTTCCAAATGCCTCCTTGTCCAAAACCTAAATAAAAAGTTAAGCTGTCTTTAGGGTGAAAGGCTATGCAGTTTACTCTACCAATACCAAATAAATCAGCACTTCCATAAGGGCCAACTGGAACCCATGCTGAGGCGTTTTGACGTGTATTTTCGCTATTTTTTCTAAGATTTTCAATGTTCTTATTGGTGGAAAGTAAAAACTCACTTGAAGGCATAGTACCAGAAGTATCTATTCTGCGGAGAAGTTCATGTTCGTATCGAGCCATCCATTTCCACCCACGAGTTTCTTTGGGTTGTTGGAAGAGCCAATCTCTGAATTTTTGTTCATGTTGAAATAAATTCTTCGATTCGTTTAATGTCGGGATACTTTCGGAAATGGATTGTGCCCCTACAACAAAACTACATACTAACAAAAATAAGGTAGTGGTTCTTTTCATATAAAAGAAAAATTAAGGATTCATCAGTCAAAGGCTTAACTTTATGTAAGCATAAGGTACTTATAATCAGTAAATTTAAGTCGAGAAATCTATTTTAAAAAATTATTTGCTTCATTGACAGTTGATTTATATTCGGCATACTCTAAGCATCTACGGTAAAGTTCTTCGGCACGTTTTTTATTGCCAGAGCGTATCGCAATTCGTGCCAAACCGGCGTATGCCATTGCGAAATAATCATTTGTATAACGGTCGTTAGGCTGCATTTTTAAAACATTTACGTATTGTTCTATTGCGGTTTTGTCATTTTTTTTAAATTTTTCATTGACTAATCCTTCAAATAAATTTCCCGCCAAAAGATAAACTTTATCATTAGTACGTTTTAATTGTTGAATAATTGGCAGAGCATCATCAATTTTTCCATTCGATATCAAACTTTCTGCATGTCGCATCGTATAAATTAGATTATTGGGGTATCGCTCGTGTAGCCAATTTGAATAGACTAAGGCTTTAGGATAATTTGATTCATACTTTAGACAAACGCCCATCAAATAGAATGCTGCTTCACTACGTGAAAAAACCGATTTTTGCACGGCTTGCTCCAGTTGTTGGATACCAAGTTTTTTATTGCCATTTTCGAAGAATAGCATTATAGGTTTAACTATAGGGTGGGTTTCTGGGTATTGAATGCGATAAAAATTATACAAACCCGATGTAAACAAAAATTCTGGATTCTTTTCGGTCAATAGTTTGCCATCTTTGAGATAACCGTAGGCTTTTCGTGCTTCATTAGCGGCTTTTACCTGTTCTTTTTTATAATTAAGTACCAAGGCTACATAGCCGTGAGATGCTGTAAGAAAGAAAACAGCTTCGGCTTTTTTGCTTGGATCTTGCAGTAAGGTTTCAGCAGATAAGATACATTTTTCGAGTAATGAAAGATATTGAGCTAAAGCTTTAGGGTTTTGCTCAACGGGCAGATTTTGCCACTGAACCTGTAACGCACTTAGTAAAGGAGTGACTGGATGTTTGGGGTACTTAATTTTTACATTTTGGAAGTAAGTATCTGCTTCTTTGAACTCGTAATTATAGAGTTTGTCTAAACCTTTGATAATTAATTGTTTAGAGTCGCTATCGTTCAAAAGTTGTGCAAATGATGAGGCTGAAAAGCACAAAAAAAGTAAAATCCCAAAAAGTTGTTTCATAAAATAGAA
This sequence comes from Cytophagaceae bacterium, assembly GCA_027486845.1. Classification (GTDB taxonomy): domain Bacteria; phylum Bacteroidota; class Bacteroidia; order Cytophagales; family Spirosomataceae; genus Emticicia. Next base: position 41,450 of record JAIXOL010000024.1, on the reverse strand, counting down.
GTAGTATTTTTTTTAATAACGAATAAAATGCAAAAAAGCCTCCTAAATGGGAGGCTTTTTTTGCTTCGTAACTTACTATTAGTGTGTAGTTAACGATTAATACTTGTGTTCTTTTAAGTAAGTTATTACAGCATCACGACTTCTAAGGTTTACACCTTCGTTTTGCATCGCTTGACCAACTGTTTTCTCAACTGTTACGTAAGAGAAAGTAAGGTCAGTTTGCGGAGCGTAAGTTTTGATTCCGCCGATAGCCGCAGTTTGAGAACTGTAATAGAACGTTACTTTGCCAGCTTCATAGCCAAAGTTTACTTGCTCAGTTGCACCGTCAGTTTCTTTGATAATTACACGTGGTAGTGCGACAAATTGAGTACCAACCTTAACGTAAGCAATTACAAACATTGTTGCTTTTACGTTAGCGTCAGTAACTGAAAATGCACCTGTTTTACCAGTAGCACCTGTACCAATACCAGCAGCGTCAACTGTTTTCCAGTCAGCTACTTTTACTACTACTTCTGCACCTTTTACATTGGCGTTACCGTTTGTACCGTTTGTACCGTTTGTACCATTTGTACCAGCAGTTCCGTTAGGTCCTTGAGCACCAGCTGGACCTTGAGGGCCTTGGTCACCTCTGCATGACCATAAAGCAACAGATAATGTTAATGAAACTACTGAAAGAACTCTATAAAATTTGTTCATGATTTGATGGGTTTTGATTTTTTGGCTTCAGTTACGTAGCAATATTATTGAAATTTGTTCAACTTTGCAAACACAAATATCGCTTTATTTATTTTACGGCAAAAATTTTTTTACAAAAAAAACAATTTTATAGGCTTTAACTTTCATTTTTGTTTAAAAATATACTTATTTTATCAAAATTCTATCAAAAAATACAAATAAAACTCAAATATCAGATATATTAAGATTATGCAAAATTTAGATTGTCTCAATCAAGTCGCGGAGTTTCACCGCACCTTTAAGCACCCAATTTTAGATATTCCGCAGATTCCATCGAAGCAACGCTGCGACCTTCGTGTGTCTTTAATTGCTGAAGAATTAAAAGAACTCCAAGAAGCAATCGATGATAATAATATTGTTGAAGTAGCCGATGCTTTGGCCGATATTCAGTATGTTTTGGCAGGTGCGATTTTGGAATTTGGCTTGGGAGAAAAGTTCCGAACTATATTCGATGAAGTTCAACGCTCAAATATGAGTAAGGCTTGTAATTCAGTAGAAGAAGCAGAAGCTACAATGAAGCATTACGCCGAGAAAGGAACGGAGTCTTATTATAAAGAAATTAAAGGGAAATTTTTGGTTTACAGAAAGGGTGATGATAAGACCTTGAAAAATATCAATTATTCGCCAGCCGATTTAAAAAGTATTATAGCTGACCACCCATGATATGGATGTTTAGTATCATCTAATAAATAATTAAGGGAAAAGATTATAAATGAAAATAGACCTAAACTCCCCTTTAGGGGCTGAGGGCGTTGCAGCGGCACGTTTCCTCAAATATGTTAAAATCGATACACAGTCTGATCCAAACTCAAAATCGAATCCATCGACTGAAAAACAGAAGGATTTGAGCCGTTTATTGGTAAAAGAATTATTGGATTTGGGTATTGCGGATGCCCATCTTGATGAATGGGGATATGTTTATGCTACAATTTCGAGTAATTCAGATAAGAATGTGCCAACAATTTGTTTCTGCTCACACGTTGATACCTCGCCTGATTGTAATGGAGCAGGAGTGAAGCCGATTATTCATTTTAATTGGGATGGTTCAGATATAGTTTTACCCGATGACCCTACGCAGATAATTAAGGTTTTGGAACATCCTGATTTGATGAAGCAAATCAATAATGATATTATTACCGCAAGTGGTACTACGCTTTTGGGTGCAGATAATAAAGCAGGAGTTGCCGAAATAATGGCAGCGATGGAGTATTTGATGCAAAACACAGAGTTAAAGCACGGAACAATAAAAATATTATTTACTCCCGATGAGGAAGTAGGACGTGGAACTGAAAAAGTTGATATGGTGAAACTCGGTGCAGATTTTGGCTATACTATAGATGGTGAAAGTCTTGGAACACTCGAAGATGAAACTTTTTCTGCTGATGCGGTGGTCTTGACGATTCATGGAGTAAGTACACACCCAGGTTTTGCGAAAGATAAGCTCGAAAATGCTTTGAAAATTGCTGGTGATATTTTGTCCGCTTTACCAAAAGACTCGCTTTCTCCTGAAACAACTGAGGGAATGGAAGGATTCATTCATCCGACCCAAATTTCAGGCATTCAAGAATCAGTAAAACTTGATTTTATTATTCGCGATTTTACGGTGGTTGGGCTTCATGAAAAAGAGGCTTATTTACAAAATGTTGTAGATCAAGTCCTTGTCAATTATCCTAACTCAACAGTAGATTTTAAGGTAGTTGAGCAGTATCGTAATATGAAAGAAGTTTTGGTGAATCATCCGCAGGTGGTAGAATTTGCTTTGGAAGCTATCGAACAAGCCGGCTTGAAAGCAGAAAAACGCAGTATCAGAGGTGGAACCGATGGTTCGCGGTTATCATTCATGGGTTTGCCTTGTCCTAATATTTTTGCGGGCGAACACGCTTTTCATTCAAAACTAGAGTGGGTATCGGTGCAAGATATGGATAAAGCTACCCAAGTAATTATTAACTTAGTGCAAATTTGGGAACAAAGTTCGTAAGTCATAAAACTCAGTGTCACGCTGGCCTAAATAAGAAATCAGTATTAGATGTTTTTTATTTATGGATATTTGACAATTATTAGATATTACAATGATATTGTGTTGCAGAGACAAGGCGTGTCTTGTCTCTGCATATGATAATCGCGATTTATTTATACTCCACCATATTAATAAAGAATCTTATTTCTTCAAAAACTCTTTCACTGTTGCCACAGTATTTTCAGCATCCTCTTCCATTGGCGTATGCCCTAAATTTTTAAAAACTACTAAAGTATCGTTCGGTAAATCTGTATGAAATTTTTCGCCTACTTCAAGCGGAATCAATAAGTCTTTATCGCCCCAAATAATGAGTGTTGGCATTGATAAATATTTTATTTGGGAGGTTTTGATATTTGTAATGCCTTTGTTTCTAAACTCCGACATTCTATCAATAAATGCTTGGCGATTGCCTTCTCGGAGCGATAATTCAAAATAACGGTCAACTAAAATTTCATTTACTTTGCTTTTATCAACATATACATTTTCCACACTTTTTTGAACAATCGACCGAGGTGTAACGTATTTGAATAAATTCTTAATCAATGGCCAACCTGCTACCTGAAAGGCAATCGGCACAGATTTTGACTTCATAGCGTAGCCGCCCGCATCGACCAAAATCATTTTTGAAACTTTTTTTGGGTATTTTACCGCAAAATTCCATGCTATTGAGCCACCGAGAGAGTTTCCTGAAATAATACACTGCCTTACTCCAAGTTTTGTTAGAAAATTATTTATGAAGGTTGCATAAAATTCTTGGGTGTAATCGCTTGTTGGGTTTGGACCAGTTAGACCATACGCGGGTAAATCTAGTCGGATAATTTTCCGTTCAGATTTTAGAGCATTTACCCAACCATCCCATGTGTGGAGGCTCGCACCTGTTCCGTGCAAGAGTACAAGAGGAATGCTGTCTTGAGCTAAACCTTCGACACGATAATGTACCGACATACCATCAACTTCGATAAATTTTGAGTCAGAATTAGCGTATTTTTCTTTGAGGGTTTCGAGTGGAATATCACTTTTCCAATATAAAGCCGACAGCCCTACAATTATTGTTAGAATAAATATGAAAAGGTATTTTAAGGCTTTAATAAGTAGTTTCATTTGATGAATGTTTTTTTTAGTTTTTATAAGCCAAATCTAATATCTTTTTCTTTAAAATTTTAAGTTAATTCATTAATTTGTGCAAATTTGTGAATAGAATAAAACCTGTTAATATAACTATGAAAATTTCACCTGATAAAACCCTTTTAGACTATTTTTATCATTGGGAGGCAACAACTCCGGATAAAATTTACTTACATCAACCTTTTGGCGATGATTTTATTGATTATACTTTCAAAGAAACTGGTCGACAAGCACGTAGTTTGGCCGCTTATCTGAAATCGTTGAATCTTCCACCAAAAAGTAATGTAGGTTTAGTATCGAAAAACTGTGCTGAATGGCTTATCGCTGACTTTGCAATTATGATGGCGGGTCATATTTCAGTGCCATTTTATGCTACTTTAACTGATAATCAAATTAATCAAGTGCTTATGCATAGCGGTTGCGAAGTGCTTTTTGTCGGAAAATTGGATGATTGGGCAGGCATGAAATCGGGTATTCCAGTCAATGTAAAGTGCATTTCGTTTCCTACTTATAATCCTGATGCCTCGCACGTGCAATGGAATGATATTTTGGCAAATCAAACACCAATGACTGAGAATTATGTGCCAAATTTGGAAGATGTTTTTACAATAATTTATACTTCTGGGACAACGGGCAACCCAAAAGGTGTAATGTTGAAATATGGTGCTATGGCAAGTGTGATCCATCATACTAAAGATGTGGCGAAATTAGAAACCGAAAACGCTTGTTTTTTCTCATATTTACCACTTTGTCATATTGCCGAACGAAATATCATTGAAGCAGCAGCGATTACGATGGGTGCGACGATTTATTTTGCCGAAACCCTCGATAGTTTTGCGAAAAACTTGTCCGCAGCCGAACCAACGCATTTCATGGCCGTTCCTCGCATTTGGACAAAGTTTCAGATGGGAATTTTGGGGAAAATGCCGGAAAAGAAACTTAATACTTTGTTGAAAATTCCAATTTTGAATAGCATAGTAAAGAAGAAAATCAGAAAAGGTCTAGGTTTAGATAAAGCAATTGTAGTTTTGACTGGTGCAGCACCCATGCCTAATAGTTTGATTGTTTGGTTTAGAAAATTGGGTATAATTATTCAAGAAGCTTACGGAATGACCGAAAATGTAGGTGCGGTTTGTATGATGCCAAAAGGGCAAGTTAAAGATGGAACAGTCGGAAAGATTTATCCAGGAATGGAGGTGAAAATTGTCGAAGGTTCTGGCGAAATTTTGACACGCTCAAATTGGAATATGAATGGCTACTATAAAGAACCGGCCCTAACCGCCGAAACAATTGATTCTGATAATTGGATTCATACTGGTGATGTTGGAGAATTAGATGCTGAAAATTATTTAAAAATTACGGGAAGGGTAAAGGAAATGTATAAGACCTCGAAAGGAGAATACGTTGCTCCCGCACAAATCGAATTTAGTTTTGCCGATAATAGTTTTATCGAACAAATATGTGTAGTAGGTAATCATTTACCACAACCAATCGGGCTGTTAGTCTTGTCTGATTTGGGTAAAGCGACTGATAAGCAGGTAGTTAGAGAAAGTTTGGAAACAACACTAAAAGAGGTAAATCCAAAACTAAAAAGCTACGAACGTGTACAAAAATTGGTAATTTTACGTGAACCTTGGACGATAGAAAATAATAAAATGACGCCAACACTCAAAATTAAGCGGAATATTATAGAAAAAGAATTTGCCCCAAAAGTTGATGCATGGTACAACAAATCGGAAGCAGTGTTTTGGGAGTAAGTTTTTTAGTGTAGAGTTAAAAATGTAGAGTTAAGAGTTCATTTCATTCTTTATCGCTCGCGACCCCGTCTTAACTCTACATTCTTCATTTATCTTAAAAGCCCCTCTGGTATTGGTTTTTCTAATAAATGCTTATAAATAAACTGTGTTTTTAGATTATCGAAATGAACGCCTTTATTCCCACCCCAACCGTGACGACCATTCGGGTAAAGCATAAATTCAAAATTCTTCTTTTCATCTTGTAATTTACTGATTAACTGAATGCTATTTTGCATGTGAACATTATCATCCATTGTGCCGTGAACAATCTGCAAAACTCCTTTTAGTTTGTTTGTATGCGTCAATACATTTGCCGATTTATAACCTGCTGGATTTTCGGCTGGCGTATCCATATATCTTTCAGTATAAGCACTATCGTACAAACTCCAATCTACTACGCTTCCGCCTGCCATTCCGTGTGTAAATACATCACTTCCGTAAGTCAAAGCATAGCAACTCATATATCCACCGTAACTAAAACCTGTAATGCAAATTTTTGTTGGATCAGCTACTCCTTTGTCTATCAATGATTTAACAAGTGTTTTATAATCTTGCATTTCCCAGTAACCTAAATTTCGGTGCATATACGCCACGCCTTCTTTACCAAAATGGCCACTAGCACGGTGGTCGAGTGCCACCTGAATGATTCCCTCTTTGGCATACCATTGTTGGCGAGCCGACCACGTCCATTGGTCATAAACCGTACCTGCGTCTGGTCCACCATAGATACTTACCAAAACCGGATATTTTTTGCCAGCCACCATATTCTGTGGGTAAGTGATAGTCATCGGTAAATCGTAAATTCCATCATCACTTTTTACTCTTAAAAGTTCGGTTTTGGCCAAATTGTAATTCTCCATTTCTCTACCTTTAATGCTGCCCAATTCACGAATTATTTTACCTTCATTGTCAACAATTGCCATGCTTGTAGGCGTATTGATATTTGAGTAAGTTGTAATAAAATGTTTTAGATTTGGTGAAGCATTGATGTTGCGGTTATTAAATGCACCAAATGTGAGGCGTTTCAAGCCTTTTCCATCAAAACCAACTTTGTAGAGGTCGAAGCGAGCCGTGCTTTCGATACCACGAGCGTAGAAATAAACTACACGATTCTTTTGGTCGATGCCTTCAACGTTTTTTACGGTATATTTACCTTCAGTGATATTATTGATGAATTTGCCGTTGATGTCATACAAATACAATTGTTTCCAACCTGTTTTATCGCTGATTATCATCATTTCTTTGCCTCCATCCATAATCGTTAGGCGTTCGTCGGCTTCATCAATACCAATCCAAGATTTTTGAGTTTCGTTATAAATCTCTTTTTTGCTACCATCTTTTGGCGAAACATTATAGAGTTTTAGATTATCATTGCCACGATTTATCCATTGCAACATCAAGCCGCTACCATCGGGCAACCATTTTGGCCAACCAAAATATTGTTCGTCTTTTTCATTAAAAGCGGCCCAAGTTGTTTTTCCACCCGCAGGCGAAACAAAACCAACTTTGGCTTCGGGATTTGGGTCACCACTTTTTGGATAGCGAGTTTCTTCTATAAAACCGTGTTGTCCTTCACTACTATAAAGTGGAAACATCATCGTTTTTGACTCATCAAAACGCATATAAGCAATTTTCTTACTATCGGGACTCCACCAAAACGCACGGAAACGAGTTGGACGACCGAAAATTTCTTCCCAATAAACCCACGTTGCGTAGCCATTTAAAGTAGTTTTAGTGCCATCGGTTGTGAGTTTTATTTCTTTCTTCGCTTTGAAATTGTAGGTATAAAGGTTGTTTTCTTTCGTATAAGCAATGTAGCTGCTATCAGGTGAAAACATCGCATTTTTTTCTTCGGCTGGGTCGTTGGTTACTTGCGTTTCTGTATCACCGCTTTTCAAGAATAGGTCATTGTTTTTGCTGATAATTGTCTTTACAGGTTTTGCTTTTGGGCGGAGGATTTCTTCGCTCGCTTCGGTCATTTTTCCGCTGCTTACTTCCAAAACCATTGATTTGGCTTCTGCTTCTGGCGAAAGTTTCTGAGTAACTAATACTCGCTCATCATCAAGCCAACGTTGAATAATTGGTAAGGTTTGGGTGAAATTTTTGGGAGTTTTGCCTATCATTAATTCTTTTTCGTCAAAATCCTTCTTTTGAGCAAAAACTGCTGTACTGGCAATGCAGAGAAGCAATAGAGTTTTTTTCATGTTTAATAGTTTGAAGATTATAATTGAGCGTAAAAATAGTGAAAATGTTGGAAATATATTAATCCATAGCGTCGGGTTTGCAAACCCGACGCTATGGATTAATATGATTTGGAGAAAATATTTGTTTTTCAAAAAATAACATTTCCTCTTCAAAATTCATTTTTCTTTGATGTTCTTCTTGATTTTTCATATAATTTCTTACTTGAGTAAGCATAGAATTACTTACATTAAAAGCACCGTAACCATTTTGCCAACTAAAGTGTGTTGAACAAAGATTTTGTTCCTTTACCCAATAATAACTATCTCGTTTGATATTTCTTACTACATTACTCAACGAAAAAACTGGCTTAGGACTAATCAAGAGATGTATATGGTCTTCTGTGCCATTAATAAAATCAAGATGATATTTTTTTGTTTACAGAATTCTCTGATGTAGTCGTATAGTTGCCATTTCCAACTTTTATCAATAAATGGTTCACGATTTTTGGTACTCCAAACCAAATGATACCATAAAGAAAGGTAAGATTGCGATGCCATTTTTATAAATAATTTTTGTTCATAGCAACGGGTTTGCAAACCCGTTGCTATGAACGAAATTAGGTAATTTATATGAAATACTCCTACAATCCAATAAAAATCATTTCTTCCCCAAATCTGCCGTAATCGTCAAATAATAAAATGCTCCGACCGTTGGCCCAGCAATGAAACTTACGTAAGGGCGATTCAAAATATTTGTTCCTGCCATTTTGAATTGTAAACCTTGTTTTCGGGCATAATATGTAAATTGTGCATCAATATTATGAATGGCTGGCACATTGCCCGTTGCCAGTGCCGACTGCCACAGAAATCCTTCTTGATATTTATAGTTTATGCCAAAACCAATGTTTTTTGTAAGTTTTGCATTGCCAAGACCGATATTCATAATCCATCGTGGAGTATTGAATGCTTCTTCAAAATCATCATTATTGGCGGTATTTCGGAGTTTTGCGAAAGAAGTATTTACGTTAAGCGAGAAATTTTTATAGAAATTATAGTTCAATTCTATACTTGCACCATAGTTTCTTACAATAGTTTTGGAGTTTGTCCAAAGACGATAACGAGCTTGTTTGTTGCGGTCATACATGTAAAATTCCAGCGAATCGGCATTCGTACCGAGTGGTACATTGGCCTCAATTTGAGCCATGAAATTTCGGTAAACATTATAATAGAAATCAGCATCGACAAAAAGTTTTTTGCCCACAGGATAACCTTTGTAGCCAATCTCAAAACTATTAACATACTCTGGTTTCAAGTAAGTATAATCGTTTTTGCGGAGAAGATTTTTGTTTTTTATGATGGCTTCGTTTTGAGTGAGTTTATTGATATTTATATCTTGGTTCACTGCCGCTGTGAAATCATCAATGGTTTTTCGTAGGTATGAATTTTCAAAAATACCTTGCGACATTATCGGTAAGCCACCCACCCGCTTTACTCCACCACTATTAATGTTTGAAAAAGCCTCAAACAAACTCGGAAAACGATAGCCATTTTGATAAGAAAGTCGGAAATGATTGTTTTCGTTGTGTGAATAAACTAACGACGTTCGTGGATTAAAACGTAAATCGAAATATTGGTTTTTGTCAGCTCTAAGCGTTAGTAAAAATTTAAGTTTTTCATCGAAAAAAGTTTTACTTCCTTGCACAAAACCACCCGCTTTCCAATAATTGATATTTTTGCCGCTCTCTTTTGGATTGATGAAATAATTTCCATCGGGCACTACAATATAATTTCGGTAATCGAAACCCGCCAATAAACCAAAACCTGTCTTTTGAAGTGTGGTTGAAAGCTTTTTACTCAAATCAGTGAGGCCTTCGGTATGAAGCATATAAGATTGCACTCGTAAAGCCGCCCCAATATCCCAATTATTGATGTCACCTAATTTTGTAAGCAAGTCATCAAAAGTTGGCGTATTTGGTTGTGGACGACTTTTATCTGCTTGCGTTCTGGCCAAATTTAGGGCATCAAGCACGCTTTTGCCAGCTTTATTTTGGGCATTATATTCATTTGTAAAATCAGTAAACCAAATATTATCCGACTTAAAACTGCGGTCGATATTTTCGGCCATAGAACGAATATTATAAGATTTTCCTGTATTTTCGGTTGTCAAATACGCCCTAATTTGCGTACTTGGACTTTGGTAAGTTATCGCATTTTGAGATAAACGATAATCATTCAGGCGAAAACGGTTGGTGCGTTGATAAACATTATCGAGCTGAGCTATTTTGAAACTATAAGTAATTTCATGCTGAGGCTTGAAGCGATAGTTTAAAGAAAAATCAGCTTTGAGATTATTGATAGAATAGTAGGTTACTTCTTCTTCAAAATAGCCAGTTCGAGCAACTACATACTTTTTTCCACCGAAAGTAAGCGTTCTTCGGTTCGATGATTCATTGCCGTAAGAGTTTACATAGTCAGCTCCGATATTATCTTTTCCGAGTAAATTCACCGAAGTATTAGCCATAGGATTAAGGTCAAGCGTTGAGTTAGCAATCCAATCATAACCTTTCTGATACCCAAAATTGACCTTAAATGCCCATTTTTTACTGAGTTTCTTGGCATAACGTAAACTCGTTTCTGAGAATATTTTTGGGTCAATTGTTGGACTCGATAAGTGATTTACGCCAGTTTTTTGCTGAAATCTAAAGCCTTCCGATTCAAATGGATTGAGTGTAAGTAAATTTACCAAGCCATTCAAAGAATTCATTCCGTATAGTGCCGAAGCAACTCCTGGAATCATCTCAACTTGGCGAATATCAAGGTCAGTTGGCCCTATTCCCGAAGCAATCGGAGAACCAATATGCGGGGCTTGGTTATCAATGCCGTCAACGAGTTGTACAAACCGCACATTGGTTGTGTTCGTAAATCCACGAGCATTATAGACCCTAAATCCCAAACTCGGCGTAATTAATTGCACACCTTTTAGGTTTTCGATGGCATCAAAATAACTCAATGCTGCACTTTGCTGCATTTGTTTCAATGTCAACAATTCAATACTTGTTGCCGATTTAAGATAATTTTCTTTGACCCTTGAAGCTGAAATTACAACTTCATTCAAGATTTGTGATTTTAGTGTATCAGCTTCCTGAGCTTGGCTTATTTGTGGAAATACTGTTTCAAAAATCGTTATATATAATAAAATATAACGATAGGCATAAAAAAGTATTTTTTTTGGCATTATCGGTGATTTTTTAAGGATTTTACGAAAACAGTTCGTTATATTTGCAAATATATAACGAATGAATTGTTAATGAAAAAAATAATGAGTTTTTAGATAATCATCAGCCTAAACAACCAAAAGAAATACTAAATAATCCTAAAAATACCCTATGACATCACTATTATTACTTCTATTATTGTTAAGTTTGGTTGCTTTTTTATACTCTTCGGTCGGGCATGGTGGAGCAAGTGGATATTTGGCCATTATGGCAATTATGGGCGTAGCTCCTGCAATGATGAAATCATCGGCATTGGTCATGAATTTGGCTGTTTCTTTATTTTCGTTTATTGGCTTTTATCGAGCAGGACATTTTCGTTTAAAGCTCTTTTTACCATTTGCATTAGCCAGTATTCCAATGGCATTTTTGGGAGGAACAATGACGCTTTCGGATTCCATTTATAAGAAAACTCTTGCCGTATGTATCTTATTTTCAATTGTTCGATTAATCTATAAATTTGATAGCGACGAAAAAAGTAGACCCATTCCAATATTGGTGGGGGTTCTTTCGGGCGGTTTTATTGGCTTGCTTTCTGGAATGATTGGCATTGGCGGAGGAATTATTCTTAGTCCCTTGATGCTGCTAATGCGATGGGCAAATTTGAAAGAAACGGCAGCAGTTTCGGCACTTTTTATCTTTGTTAACTCACTTTCAGGTCTTTATGGTCAGCTACAAAAAGGAGGTATCAGTCTCCCCGAAAATATGCAATGGGCGGTTTTGGCTACAATTATTGGTGGCTTGGCTGGTTCTTATTTTGGTAGTCAAAAATTCAATGTGCCGACCTTAAAGAGACTTTTGGCGGTGGGATTGGTCATTGCTTGTTTGAAGTTGATTTTTACGTAGTTTTCGGATAATGCCGATTCTAACGAATTTTGTTTGAACGTCCAATTTGGACGTTCAAATGGGCAAAATTTTATGATTGTAAAAAGATTTTTATTTTTTCATCAAACGACTGCTGAAATTCTTCGTGTAGCTTTCTGAATGCTGTAATAAGCTGTTTTCCTTCTTTGGTAACAATCGTTCCGCCACCTTTTTCGCCACCAGTTTGGGTGCTGACGATGGGCTTTATTGTATGCTGATTCATTGAATTTACTAAATCCCAAGCTTTTTTATACGACATTCCCATTTGTTTGGCAGCTTGACTAATCGAACCAGTTTCAATGATATTTTCTAGTAGTTCCAGTCGACCAGGACCAAGAAAACGGTCGTTTTCGCTCTCAATTCTGAGCATCCCAGTAATACGAAAAGTCTTTTCGGGTTTCAATAAATCTTTGATTGGCATTGGTTTTGGCAATTTTGGTGCGGTAAAGATAAAAATTCTACGGATGAAAACTTCTCAAGTTGCTAAAATCCACCAAATCTTCACGCTAAAATATGATTTTTCTCATTTTAAGATAAAAAATCATTTGATAGTTTTGGTCATTATCTATTCTAAACCCTTGATACAATGACTTCATTTCGTACTCGTCCAAAATTTAAGATTACTTCCGAAAAAAGCACCAACGAGATTGTAAAACTACTTATTGACGGACTGGAAAAAACATCGCTGCCCGTTGAAGGAAAAATTTTCAATACGCATGGTTTGCTTCGCATTAAACCCGAACAACAACATTATTGGTCGCCTCAATTGAGCATTAGTTTTGAAGAATCCGAAGACAAAAAAACGATAATTAGAGGAATGTACGGCCCGCATCCGAGTGTTTGGGCGATATTTCTGATGGGCTATGTTTTCTTCGGACTTGGAATATTTTTTATCACAATGATTGGGCTAGTCAGGATGAGTCTAAAGATGGATGTGACAATTTTATGGATAGTACCAATTTTAGCGATTGGAGCAATTATCGAATGGATATTAGGTCAAACAGGCCAAAAAGTAGGAGCGGAGCAGACTTTCACAATTCATCATTTCTTTGAAGATGCTCTTCATGAGCAAGTTCATATCAGTAAAATAAGGTAATTTTTTATTGAAGTAAAACTACATTCAACTGATATTTTAAATGAAATATTAGTATGAAAATAGTATCATTCTAACATTTCATTTACTTTTTTCACAGTTTTTCAAAATTCTTAAAATTTATTACTCTACTTATTTGGTAGATTAAATATAGATTTTTAATTTTGTTTCATCAAACATAAAAACATTCAACAATGAATCTGAAAATTATTTGTAAAAACTAATAATTATGTAATAAAAAACCAGTTTGGCTGCCACCAAACTGGTCGAGTTTAACAAAAATAATATCACCGCTAAATGACTCCCGACAGCAATCTGAAGATTGGCTGCCAAGGTCTTATTTTGCATTAAACGAATACAAATTAATGAAAAAACTTTTAAATTCAATACTAATTTTAGGGGCAATTCTTTCGCCCTTCTACGTTTCGGCTCAAGATAAGCCAGTTATCAATGCTACGGTTTCGGGCAAAATAATTGATGAGATTACAAACGAAGCACTCATTGGAGCAACGGTTTCAATTAAAGGTACAACCAATGGTGCTACGACTGACGCAAACGGAGATTTTGCTCTGATTACTGGTCAAAAATTGCCTTTTACGCTTATTATTTCTTATGTTGGATATATAAAAAGAGAAATCGTAATTAATGAAAGCAAAGTAACTATCAAACTTAATCAAGATGTAAATAAATTGGCTGATGTGGTGGTCTCATCACGTCGCCGTCAGGAGGCAGTGCAGGATATTCCGATTCCAATTTCGGTTATTCGTGGGGCTGCGGCCGAAGATGCAGGTGCTTTCAACGTAAATCGTTTGAAAGAACTCGTTCCGACGGTTCAGCTTTATGCTTCAAACGCACGTAATACAACTTTAAATATACGAGGTTTAGGTTCAACCTTTGGTTTAACCAATGATGGTATCGACCCAGGGGTAGGTTTTTATGTCGATGGCGTATATTACGCTCGCCCAGCCGCCACGGCTCTCGACTTTGTTGACATCGACCGTGTTGAGGTGTTGCGTGGGCCACAAGGAACACTTTTTGGCAAAAACACAACTGCTGGTGCTTTCAATATTACTACTCGTGAAGCAAGTTTCGACCCAACTGCCAGTTTTGAATTGAGTTATGGAAACTATGGCTATATTCAAGCAAAAGGCTCACTTTCGGGGCCATTAAACAAAAAAATGGCAGCAAGAATCTCTTTTTCGGGTACGCAACGTGACGGTTTACTCTATAACGTGAAGACCCAGCAAAACATGAACGATATTAATAATCTCGGCATTAGAGGTCAGTTGTTATATACGCCAACCGATAAAATTAAAATCACTTTCATTGCTGATCTTACGAACCAAAAACCAACTGGATATGGTTGGCCAGTGGCGGGTGTTGTAACAACCAAACGTGCCGCTTATCGTCAGTTTGATGCCATTATTAAAGACCTAAATTATAAATTACCCTATAGCAGTCCATTTGAGAGAATTGTTGACCTTGATACGCCATCAAAGGCCGATAATCAACTGGGTGGGGCTTCGTTGAATGCTGATATTAAAATTGGTAATGGCACTTTAACCTCAACTTCGGCGTGGCGATATTGGAAATGGGTTCCGTTGAATGACCGTGACTACACGGGCTTACCTATTTTTACGATTTCTTCTGGTAATTCTGTGCATGAGCAAATATCGCAAGAAATTCGTTATTCTGGTAAAATCTCTTCAAAATTGAGTGGAGTTGTGGGTGTATTTGGCTTGTGGCAAGATTTGAATTCAGACCCCGTTCAGACCGAAGAAGCTGGTTCTGCACAGTGGCGTTTTGCTCAAAGTTCGACAAGTGCTTTATGGAAAACCGCAGGTTTATTTGATAACTTTGGTATTCGTACAACTAACCGAATTCAAAGCACAAGTGTAGCAGCTTTCAGCCAAGCAGATTGGTCAATCACTGAAAAACTACATGTTTTGCCGGGTATCAGATATAATTATGATAAGAAAACCGCTAATTATAAAAGAGAAACCTACGGTGGACTTCAAACAACTGATGCCACACTGATTGCTCTTAAAAACGCAGTTTATACCAATCAAGCATTCGATACCGAAGCAACAGAGGGTAATTTTTCTGGGCAGTTGACTTTGCAGTATAAAGTCAATAAAAATATCAATAGCTTTGGAACGTATTCGGTTAGTTATAAGCCAGTTGGTGTAAATATTGGTGGTTTGCCAACCACCAGCGGACGAGTATTGGTTGAACTCGCAGAGGTAAAGCCTGAATTTGTGAAACACATCGAATTTGGACTAAAAACAAAGCCATCGGCTAATTCTGTTCTAAATGTTGTGATCTTTAACGATGAAATAAAAGATTACCAAACGCAAGTACAAACGCCCGAACCTGGGGTAAATAGAGGCTATTTAGCAAACGCCGAAAAAGTACGAGTAAGAGGAGTGGAGGTTGATGGAAATATTAGAATAAATAATCATTTTACTTTCAATGCGGCAATTGCTTACACAGATGGAAAATATGTTTCATTCACCAACGCACCAGTACCATTAGAAGAAGTCGGTGGAACGCAGGCTTTCAAAGATGTTTCGGGCGGACGTTTACCCGGTATTTCAAAATGGTCGGGTTCGTTTGGGGCAGAAGCAAGTACTAAAGGAAATCTGTTAGGTTTGAAAGGTAATTATTTTGCAGCTGTTGATGTTTATTTTCGTTCGGAATTTTCATCAAGTCCATCGCCTTCGCAGTTCTTAAATATTGATGGATATTCTCTGCTCAATGGTCGAATTGGTTTCAGAGCATCAAATGGTATTTCGCTTTTTGTTTGGGGTAGAAACCTTGCCAATAAAAACTATTTTGAGCAATTATTGGCTGCTCCTGGCAGTGCAGGGCAATATGCAGGTATTTTAGGCGACCCTCGTACTTACGGAACAACGCTTAGATATTCGTTTTAATTAGTTTTGTGTCACGCTTTATTTCTTGAAAATAGAGTATGACATGATTAAAAATTGATAGTTTTTTGCCCAAAAGATTTAGTTTTTTATTAATTTAGGCTTTTAAAGTTAAAAATATTCATGAAAAAGAATCAAACCCAATTTAGCATTTTAGGAGTTTTAACCTCGATAATCTTATTTTCGTTTAGCATCAAAACCGATGATTCTGACTACGAAAAAGAAATAAAAGCGTGGCATCAAAATCGTATAGAAGGACTAAAAAAAGAAAATGGTTGGCTCAATCTGGCGGGTTTGTTTTGGCTCGAAGAAGGTCGAAATTCTTTTGGTGGAAATACTGATAATAAAATTATTTTCCCTAAAGATAGAAGCAAAGACTTTTTGGGTAATATTATTTTATCGAAAGGAGAAGTTTTTGTTGAAACCAAAGCCGATGCCGAAGTTTTTAATGAAAATGATAAAGTTGAAAAATTAAAAGTTTTTCCTGCTGAAAAACCTATTGTGCTGAAACACAATTCTTTACGTTGGTTTGTGATAAAACGTGGCGAACGCTACGCCATCAGATTGCGAGATTTAGAAAGCCCATTTTTGAAAGCATTTCACGGAATTGAAACGTTTAAAATTGACCCAAAATGGAAGTTAAAAGCTAAATTTGTACCAACTGAAGGCAAGAAAATTGCCATTTTGGACGTAACTGGACAAGCTTCACAACAAGATTCGCCTGGGGTTTTGGTCTTTACTATTGCAGGAAAAGAATATAAATTAGATGCTTTGGCGGAGGGCGAAGAGTTTTTTATCATCTTCGGCGATAAAACCAATAAAAAAGAAACCTACGGAGCGGGAAGATTTGTATATGCAGCAAAACCCGATGCTGATGGCTTCACTTATCTCGACTTCAACAAAGCGTATAATCCGCCGTGTGCTTTTACACCTTATGCCACTTGTCCGCTGCCGCCAAAGCAAAACCTCTTACCCATTGAGATTAGAGCTGGTGAGAAAAACTACGGACATCATTGAGATAGATTAATCTTCTAAAACTAATAAAATCCTATGAAAAGCAGAATTTTACTCGCTTTGATGCTATGCTCATGCTCAATTTTTGCTCAAACAACAAGAGTTGTGCAAGATGAAGAACAACTTTGGCTCGGATATTTCAATCAAACCCGCCTAACTGATAAATGGGGAATTTGGTTTGATACACATTTTCGTACAACTGAGCATTTCATCAAAGAACCATCAAAGTTTTTAGGTCGTTTGGGGGTGATGTATTACATAAACGATGATTTGAAGTTTACAAATGCGTATAATTATGCCCACCATTTTCCCGAAGAAGGTCATGCCAATATTTCTCAACCCGAACATCGAATTTGGCATCAGTTGCAGTTGCATACGAAGTATGGAAAAGTCCGAACTATGCAGTGGATTCGATTGGAAGAGCGTTTCAGAAGAAAGATAAAAAATGATAATGAGTTGGCCGATGGCTATAGATTCGATGAGCGAATAAGAGCAAATATGCTTATCAATATTCCGTTGAGCAAAAAAGGTATTGCACCAAAGACCTTTTCGGCTATTCTGAATGATGAAATCATGGTGAATCTATCAAAAAACAATGTTTATAATGTTTTCGACCAAAATCGTTTTTTTGTTGGACTGGCCTATAACATTGATTCTCACTCAAATTTCCAATTCGGTTATATGAATGTTTACCAACAATTGGCTGCGGGAAATAAATTCAGAAACATCAATAGTATCAGGCTTTTCTATTTTCAAAATCTTGATTTTAGAAAGAAAAAGAAATAAGGTTATGATTTCTAAAAAGACAAAATACGCCCTAAAAGCACTCCGAATTTTGGCAAAACATTTTGGCGAAAACTCCCCAATGACCGTGCCTGATATTATTGCCGAAGAAAGTTTGCCACGCCGATTTTTAGAGTCAATTCTACTTGATTTACGTCGAGGGGGGATTTTGCAAAGTTCGCAAGGCAAAAACGGTGGATATTTCTTGAAAGAATCGCCTAATCAAATTCCATTGGCTCGCTTGATTCGGTTAATTGATGGCCCAATTGCACCAACGCTTTGTGTTTCATTGCATTTTTATGGAAAATGCGATGATTGTGTAAGCGAAGAAGCCTGTAAAATTCGCCCGTTGATGATGAAAGTGCCCTTGATAGGTGGTTCGAACCCACCCACGACAACTGAGCCATTTGTTTGGTGATTTTGTTGTATTTTTGCTCTGAGTAGATATATCATTTATCTACTCAGACTAATTTTTATGCGAAATCTATTATCTTTACGCACTTTAATAAAAAACTGTACAACATGAAAAAAGTATATCTCAGTGATTCGGGACCGAAAGTATCGGAAGCCATTTATGGATTTTGGCGTTGGGAAAATTTAGAAAACACTCCAGCCAAAATGGAGCAAATCATTAATTTATGCTTAGAATTGGGCATTAATACCTTTGACCACGCCGATATTTACGGCGATTCGACCATCGAAGAGCAATTCGGAAAAATCATCGCCAATAAGTCTTTCAAGCGTGAAGACATCGTACTTTTTAGTAAATGTGGTATTCGCAAGAATGGAAAAGTAAGTTATTTTGATAATTCAAGAAATTATATTTTAGATAGTGTTGATAATTCACTGAAAAATCTAAAAACAGACTATTTAGATATTTTCTTACTGAACCAAAGTGATTTCTTGGCCGACCCAGAGCAAACCGCTATGACTTTGGCCGAAATCGTTAATTCAGGAAAAGTAAAACATATCGGAGTAGCTAATTTTACTGCATTCCAACACCAATTATTGGCTTCTTACCTCACGATTCCAATCGTAACTAATCATATTGAATTAAATTTAATGAATATTTCGGCTATCGAGGATGGTCGTTTGGATTTTATCAAGCAAAGTTTCAGCAAACCTTTGGCTTGGGCTCCGCTCGCTGGTGGTGAAATATTAGATGGAAAAGAAGGAAAATCGGCAGTTTTGAAAACAAAATTGGAAGCAATCGGTAAAAAATACGATGCCAATGTAGAGCAAACGGCCGTTGCATGGTTAATGCAATTGGGTACTTTACCAATCATTGGCTCATTGTCAGAAGCTCGAATTCGCAATGCTGCTAGTGCCTCAGATATTAAATTAAGCCGTGAAGATTGGTACGATATTTACCAAACTTCGGTGGCATCTTAAAAAGTTCTGAGTTCTGAGTTTAGAATTCTGAGTTACAACTCAGTTTAAGAACTCAGAACTCAAAACTCAAAATCGCACGGGCGACCCCGTCAGAACTCTAAACATGGCAATTGTAGAAAATATTCGGTTCATAGAAAAAGAAATTGAAGGGAAAGGCGTAACGTTGGTAGCGGTATCGAAAACCAAGCCTGTAGAAATGCTAATGGAGGCCTATAATGCTGGTTTTATGCGTTTTGGCGAAAACTATGTGCAAGAATTGGTTGATAAACATGAAGCAATGCCGAAGGACATTGAATGGCATTTTATTGGTCATTTACAATCGAATAAGGTAAAATATATTGCTCCGTTTGTAAGTTTAATTCACTCGGTAGATAGCTTGAAACTTTTGCAGGAAATCAATAAACAAGCGACCAAAAACAACCGAGTGATTGATTGTTTATTGCAGATTTACATTGCCGAAGAAGATACCAAAAGCGGTATGAGTGAAGAGGAATGTTTGGAGATTTTGAAAACCGAAACACTTGAAAAACTACCAAACGTGAGAATCGTAGGTCTAATGGGCATGACAACCCTCACCGATGATGAAGCTCAAATCAGAAAAGAGTTTAAAAAATTGTGTGAATTTTTTAAAGAACTCAGACCTCAAAAGGCTGACCGTTCAGAATTTTCAACTCTCTCAATGGGTATGAGCGGCGATTATGCCATTGCAATCGATGAAGGTAGCACCATGATTAGAGTTGGTAGCAAGATTTTTGGAGGAAGAATTTATCAGAAATAAAACTTATGGTTGTTGCCTGTTTGTAAATTGTAACACTTTATAAATCAAGTTTTTAGCTTGATTTTTGAAAAGTTTTATCCTACCTAAAAACATTTCATGCCTTTTGTCTCATTACCAAAAGATATAATGTATAAGTATAGACCCATTTATTATTTCAAAGTTCGAATAGCCTTTGTTTTTTAATTAACTTCATAAAAAATACTAAACAATTTCTATTAACCTTCTTTAAAAAAATGAATATCCAATTTTTAATTCTAGTTTTTCTAATAACTTTTTTGCAATGTAAAGCCGATAAAGTGCTTGATAATGAGCATGATATTAACAAACAAACGATTCCTCTCGGAGGAAATGCATGGACGACAAATGGAGCATCTATTAAGGAAGAGGGCTTAGTAAACTGGAACTCAGATTTGACAGTTTGCCGGACTTATTTTAAAGTTGGCCAAAAAGGTTCACTGAAATTATCAGTCTTGATGAATCCGAAGGGCAATAAAAGTAAAATTAATATTAGCATTCTAGGGAAAAACATTGAGTTTATGGCGGAAGGCGATTACGAAAAAGAATTTTATGTGGGAGAATGGGATTTACCACAGGCGGGTTATGTTTCGGTCGATATAAAAGGCATGACTAAAACAAATGCTAACTTTGGCACAATTTCGAGTTTGGTTGTGAGTGGAACTTCGGTCACTTCTGAGCTTACTTTTGTGAAAAATAACGAAGGTAATTACTTTTATTGGGGTAGAAGAGGACCTTCGGTTCATTTGCGTTATCCGACTGATGGCTTAGAAAATATAGAATGGTTTTATAATGAAGTAACGATTCCGAAAGGGAATGATGTGATTGGCTCCTATTTTATGGCAAATGGTTTTGGCGAAGGTTATTTTGGAATGCAGGTAAATTCGGAAACTGAGCGAAGAATTTTGTTTTCGGTTTGGAGTCCGTTTACAACTGATAACCCTGCCGCAATTCCACAAGACCAAAAGATTTTACTTTTGAAAAAAGGTAATGGCGTTTATACGGGTGAGTTTGGCAACGAAGGTTCGGGTGGACAAAGCTATTTGAAGTATAATTGGAAAGCTGGAAACACTTATCAGTTTTTGTTGCAAGGAAAGCCAACCACCGATGGTTATACTATTTATACAGCTTATTTTTTTGCTCCAGAAGAAAACCAATGGCGACTAATAGCAAGTTTCAATAGGCCGAAAACATCAACTTATTTGAAAAGTTTGTATTCTTTTCTTGAAAACTTTGTTCCCGAAACTGGTAATCAAGAACGTTTGGGGAATTTTGATAATCAATGGGTTTATACTTCCAAAAATGGTTGGGCGGAATTGAATCAAATTACCCTTACTGCTGATAATACTGCTCGCAAGGGATATCGAGTAGATTATGATGGTGGTATGAAAAATGGCCAGTTTTATTTGAGAAATTGTGGATTCTTCAATGATAATACTACCCTCAATCAGAAGTTTGTAAGACCACTCAAAGGTAAAACGCCTTCGATTGATTTTTCAAAATTGCCTTAGTATTAAAACTCTTTTTGATTAGTTTAAAACAAATATTTATGAATAAACTTTTTTTGAAAGCAGGCTCACTTTTGGGAGCGGTAGGAGTAATGATTGGTGCTTTTGGTGCCCATGCTCTTAAGCCCATGCTTACAGCAAGCGGCCGATTCGAAACTTTTGAGACCGGAGTTCGCTACCAATTTTATCATGCTATTGCATTGATTTTGATAGGGATTATCTCGAAGCATATTTCAAGCAAAACTCTTATTTACAGCGGCTATTGCATTTTGGCTGGAGTGTTGGTTTTCAGCGGAGCTTTATATACCATTTGTTTTACTGGCCTTAATGTATTCGGGGCTGTTGCTCCAATCGGTGGTACTTTCTTGGTGGTAGGCTGGTTATTGCTATTTTGGGCAGTCACGAAAGATTAAATAAATCAATGATTCGATTGGAAAATTATCTTGATTTCCAATCGAATTTTTAATGAACTAAGACTTGTTTTAAACTCAACTCCACAACTTCTCCCATACTTTTGCAATTCAAAAAATTAGCGTTTTTATAATGTATGGCAAGGTCTTGCTTGAGTGACTCGAGATTTTCGTGTATTGAAATTATATCTTTTTTCATGGTGTCTATTAAATCGTGCATTCTGCTTTTTTCTTCTCTTAATCGATTCGCAATGAGCGTGCGTTCTTCGGCTTGGTATTGTTTTACCGACTCTGCCGTTAAATATTTCATGCCCATCTGAATCATTGCGTAGTTTTGCTTAAAATATTGTGGCATATAGACTGATTTAGATGCTTCGTAAGATTGTTGGTCGAAGTCAATAGCTCGGAGCCTATAGTGAAAATCCTCAAAATCAGGTGTGACGATAATTACAAAATTTGATGAGTGCATATCACCTAAAAGTCTTACAAAACAACGCTCATTAAACTTGATAAACTCCTTACTCAAACGAATCGGATTAAAATTGGCATCGTTGAGGTGGTTATTCATAAACTGATCGGCAGGAATTCCGGCAATGTGCTCTTCAACCAATGTATCTTCGTGTGTGCAGTAGCCTATTACATTGGGCGAAAGTAAATGCTCTAGTTCAAGGCCGTAAATACGAGAAGCATCAGCCAATTTTATATAAAAATAGTCGTGGTTATCATTAATTTTATTCACAATTCGGATTCTGAACGGTCTTGTATTGGCATAGGTGCAGGTATCGACTCTATCAACCACCAAATGTTTGATTACGGCATCATCTCCATCGGTTTTTAAATCAGCATAAATGTTTTTTAATGCCTCATAGATTTCTTCGAGGTCATTTTGAGAGTACATTACCGTTTCCCAAAGCGTGTCTTTCCCCTTTTTATCATATAGCGGGAAAGCATTGTCGAAACGCAATAAATCTGTATATTTAATCGGTAACTCTTTTTCACGACCATACTTTGTGAGGTATTTTCGTAACTTTTGTGATATTTTAAATGGTACTTTCTTTTTGGTTATGAGTGCCATAAATACTTTTCTTAATAAGATTAAATGCAAATATTCAATTTAATTATTCGCAAAATACAGAATCAATCGTCATTTAGTTAAAAAAACAACAAATTTTCCCTTTAAAAGATAAATAGTTTCAATAAAAATATAACTTTGTCGTTAATAAACCTGTAACTCAAAATACTTAACATTCGATTTCTATGGAAAACATGCAAGAAAGAAAAAGTAATACAGCTATGACAGCTGGCCTCGTTTTGGCTTGTGCATTGGCCGCTCTTTTTGGATTTCTTTACTTCAACGCTCGTCAGGATATTGATTCTAAAAACGTTGACATTTCTACCAAAACCAAAGAGTTATTGTTGACAAATACAAAACTTGACTCAATTTCAGCAGAATTAGATAAAAAAATTGCTGAAGTTACTTCGCTTGGTGGACAAGTAACTGACCTTGAAGCGTTGAAGGCTCAACTCGAAAAAGACAAGAAAAATTTAGTGAACTCAAAGAGTGTGTCGATTCGTGATTTTGAAAGCAAAATTAGGGGTTATGAGGCTGCCTTAAGTGCAAAAGATGTTGAAATTGCAAAGTTAAGAGAAGAAAATGCTCAGTTGACCACCGAAGTAAAAACGCTGGGAAGTGAAAACTCAAATTTAAAAACTGATGTTTCGACATTAAAAACTGATAAACAAGCCCTTGCTGACTCAGTTTATGCAACCGCAGTTAAGAATAAAGAATTAGCTGAAAAAGTAACGCTTGCTGCTGCTTTGAAAGCCATGAATGTTTCGGTAAATGCAATCAATTCACGTGGTAAAGAGCGTGAAGGTGGTGAATACAAAGCAAAGCGTGTAGAAAAAGTAAAAATCTCATTCAAATTAGTTGAAAACCCTTTAACTAAGCGAGAAAATAAAGTAGTATATATGCGTATGCTTGATCCACAAGGTAACTGTATTTCGGATATGGCGACTGGTTCTGGTGCGTTTAATTTTGGTGGAAAAGAAATGGTTTATACTGCCAAACAATCGGTGATGTATGATAACTCTGGTCAGAATGTTGATTTTATCTATGCTCGTGGTGCAAATTATACAAAAGGAAAATACAACATCGAACTATATTCTGAAGGATTTAGCATCGGTCGTGGTATTTTTGAAGTAAAGTAATTCTTGTTCTTCTGATTAAAAAAGAGAGAGTCTGTCCTTTTATTAGGGAAAACTCTCTCTTTTTTGTTGTGTTTCAGGATTTAATTATTGAGGATAAAGAAAACTACTTTTATTAAAGAAACTTATTGATTTTAGTATTTTATCACTACGATTTTTAGTATTTATTCGCTTCGTGAACTGTCTCATGTCTTTTGTTATTATTACTTAAAAGTCCACAGTAATGAGAAAATGTACTTTTCGAGACTATCAACTTAAGTAATAGGATATTATTAATCGACAAATTTGCAAACAGCTAAATGTCTGTCTATAAACTTATTATCTTAAGCGAACTTGTCGACTATTGACTGCTTACATAAGGAGTATAAAAAAACGTTTGTAGAACTCGACAAAAAAAGGCAGTGGTAAAATTTGATTTACCACTGCCTTTATCAATTATCAAAAATTATCGCTTATTCTACTACTGGAGTTGTTACTTCAGCAGGAGTATCAATTTTATCCATAAATTCTTGATAATTAGTTAGTTTTTCAAATGGACGTTTGCCAATCAATTCTACTAAATCAGATTGGTGAAGAATCTCTTTTTTGAGTAATTCTTGTGCCACTTTCTCTAATTCTTCACGTTTCTCTATCAATAATTCTTTTGTTCTGAGATATGCACCTTCAATCAGTTTTTTAACTTCCTCATCAATAGTTTTGGCAGTATCTTCAGAATATGGTTTCGTGAAAGACATTTCGCCTTGTCCTTTTGAGTCATAGAATGAAACATTTCCAATTTTATCGTTCATGCCATATATACTAATCATACCATAAGCACTTTTCGTGATGCGTTCTAAGTCGCTCAGTGCACCAGTTGTGATTTTTCCAAAAACAACTTCTTCGGCCGCACGACCGCCAAGCGTCATACACATTTCGTCGATTAGTTGCTCAGTTCTATACAAATATTGCTCTTTTGGCAAATATTGTGCGTAGCCCAGTGCAGCAATTCCACGAGGTACGATACTTACTTTTACTAATGGATTGGCGTGTTCTAAAAACCAGCCAGCCACAGCATGACCTGCTTCGTGATACGCAACTATTTCTTTCTCTTCTGGCGAAATTAATTTGTTTTTCTTCTCCAATCCACCAATTTCACGGTCAATTGCATCATAAAAATCAATCATTTCGATAGCAGGTTTACCTCTACGAGCGGCCAAAAGTGCAGCTTCATTACATACATTTGCAATTTCAGCTCCTGCAAAACCTGGTGTATTGGTTGCTAATTTCTTAACATCAATGTTATTGTCAAGTTTCAAAAGTTTCATGTGAACCTTAAAGATAGCTTCACGACCAACTATATCGGGCGTATCAACACTAATTTGGCGGTCAAAACGACCTGGACGCATCAGAGCGGCATCCAAAACGTCGGGACGGTTGGTTGCTGCCAAAATGATAATTCCTGCATCTGAGCCAAATCCATCCATTTCTACCAATAATGAATTGAGGGTGTTTTCACGCTCGTCGTTTGCACCTGGCATTGAGCCACGTCCACGTGAGCGACCAACCGCATCAATTTCATCAATAAAAATAATACAAGGAGCTTTTTCTTTGGCTTGTTTGAAGAGGTCACGCACACGAGCTGCACCAACACCCACAAACATTTCTACGAAATCTGAACCTGAAAGTGAGAAAAACGGTACACTTGCTTCGCCAGCCACTGCTTTAGCCAACAAGGTTTTACCAGTTCCAGGAGGGCCTACGAGCAATGCACCTTTAGGTATTTTACCACCGAGTTCGGTATATTTTTTAGGAGTTTTCAAGAAATCAACAATTTCCTGCAATTCTTCTTTGGCTTCTTCCAAACCAGCCACATTATCAAAAGTAATCTTTACTTTACTATCGGCATCGAATAAAGCAGCTCTTGATTTTCCAATATTGAAAATCTGCCCGCCTGGGCCACCACCGCCAGTCATGCGGCTCATCAAGAAGTACATTAATCCAAGAACCACGATGAATGGCAGCAAATTTACAATCCAATTAGTCATGTCTTGTCTTTCGATGCTTTCAGGATATAATGTTTGTCGGTAAGCTTCGTCAATTTGAGCAGTTTTCAAAAACTCACGGTAGTCACTCATAAATGATTCTACCGAAACCAAATCAACTTTTAGGTGCGGGCCACCTGCATTATAGCGATTATTGCCTAAATCTTTTTTGTATTGTGGTTTTTGAAGGGCATCACGGGTGAGGCTTACTTCCACACTTTTAATGCCTTCTACTACGGCCACTTTTTCTACGTCTTTCTGCAAAATCATTTGTTCAAGCTGCTTGTACTTGATCGGTGCCAAAGAAGCTGACCTCGAAAAAAGTAAAAAACCTATAATACCCATGATTATCGCCGCCACAATCCATCCCTGCAAACCGCCTCCATTGTTGGCTGGCTTTCTTTTCGGAAATTCATTACTGTTGTTGTCTGACATTTTTCTAATTTTTCAAGATTTAATGCAATAGTTATTCATATAAATAAAATAACCTTTACATGGTTTTGAACTATGTAAAGGTTCAAATATTCTTAACATTATTCGAAGACCATTTGTTTTGGTGCTTCTTTCTCAAAGCTTTCTTCGATTAGTGTGGTTTCGGCATCGCCCCAAAGTGATTCTAAATCATAAAACTTACGACGGTCTTTTCTGAAAACGTGCACAACTACATCAACGTAGTCGAGCAAAATCCATTCTCGGTTTTGTCTTCCTTCTTGGTGCCAAGGGTTAATTTTGGAGGCTTTGAAAACTTCTTCATCTACCGAATCGGCGATGGCAGCGATTTGAGTGTCGGTATTACCCGAACAGATTACAAAAAAGTCAGTGATGGAATTGTTAACCTTGCGTAAGTCCATGACTACAATATTTGCCGCTTTTTTTTCTAACATTCCGTGTACTACTAAGCGACTTAACTCCTCACCAGAAAATTCTTTAATTTCTTTCATTCAATCTTATCTTCATTTAATTTTGTGAGCGGTTCGTTTTAATAATGGTGAAGTGATAATGATAAATGTTTGATGTAAAACTTTTTGTTTATCATTAATAGTTCAAAAAAAGCACCTTTCTTTTAAAAGCGTACGAACTTCACGAAAAATATTTATTACGTGTGTTTCTTAAAATGCTAAATTACTATAAAATTGCACAATTTTCAACCCAAAACTTTATTTCTCGGCAAAAATAGCATTTATCTGCCAAGTTGTCATTCAACTAACGATATTGCGGCTGAAATAATTCAAACAAAGCGAGTATTTGATGGAACAATTGTCATTACGTCCGACCAAACGGCGGGTCGTGGGCAACGTGGAAATACTTGGGAGGCTATGCCCAATCAAAATATTACAGTTTCGATGATTTTGAAACCTGATTTCTTGAATATTTCTCAACAATTTAGGCTTAATATGGCTGTTTCGTTAGGTATATACGAGTTTTTGTGCAAGTATTTATCAGAAGGACTCGCAATTAAATGGCCAAATGATATTTATGTTGGTAATCGTAAAATGGGTGGTGTCTTGATTGAAAATACCCTTTCTGGTAGTCGAATTGCTTATTCAGTTATAGGTATTGGCTTGAATATCAATCAGTTAATTTTTTTAAACGATAAAGCAATTTCGTTAAGATTGGCTTCGCAGAAATTAGAAGACTTTGAGATTGAAAAACTAATTGAGCAACTTTGTGAATGTATCGAAAAATATTATTTACAATTGAAAAACGGACATACCGAAGTTCAGAAAAAAAAGTACTTAGAGCGAATATTTAGGTTTGGAGAATTACATCAATATGAACAAAATGGAGAACGATTTTTCGGAAAAATAATTGATGTAGCCGAAACTGGTCATTTAATAATGGAAGTAGGCGAAGAAGTAAAAATGTTTAATTTTAAAGAAGTTTCGTTTGTAATTGAATAAAAATTTAACCTAAAATACCTTAATTTTGAAAACAATCATTTTAAATAAACCACAAGAGTTGCAGCTAATTAGTCGAGATTTTGATGACACTTTGTCCAAAAATGAGGCTTTATTGAAAATACATAGAATAGGAATTTGTGGTACCGATTATCATGCTTATCGAGGTCGTCAGCCCTTTTTTTCGTATCCACGAGTACTCGGGCATGAACTCGGGGCTGAGGTAATAGCTTTAGGAAGTGGAGTAGGGGCGAACGGAATCAAAATCGGAGATAAAGTTTCGGTTGAGCCGTATCTTAATTGTGGTGAGTGTCAGCCTTGCCAAAATGGTAAGACAAATTGTTGTGAAAGTCTAAAAGTTTTAGGTGTTCATATTGATGGAGGCATGACAGAATATTTGAAAGTGCCTGTAAATAAGCTACATAAGTCAGATCTTTTGGGCTATGAGCAACTGGCTTTGGTAGAAACTTTGGGGATTGGCTCGCATGCCGTTCAACGTGCCAATGTAACTGAAAATGATTTTGTGCTGGTGATAGGAGCGGGTCCGATTGGTTTGTCGGTCATTCAGTTTGCAAAAATTAATGGGGCAAAAATAATAGTTATGGATTTTAGCAAACAACGTCTCGATTTTGCTAACGAAGCTATCGGAATAGATGAAAGTATCATTGCCAAAGAAGATTTTTCGGCTGATGATTTACGAAAAATCTTAAAAGGAAATATGCCAACGGTGGTATTTGATGCCACGGGCAATGCACAATCAATGATGAAGGCGTTTTCGTATGTAGCTTTTGGTGGAAAATTGGTTTTTGTTGGACTTTTTCAAGGCGATGTGACTTTTTTTGACCCTGATTTTCATCGCCGAGAAATTACACTTTTGGCAAGCAGAAATGCTCTTCCCACTGATTTTCAGCATATTATCTCAAAAATGGAAAGTGGACAAATTAACACAAAAGCTTGGCTGACACACGAAGCGGCTTTTGTTGATTTGCCCACTGTTTTTGAAACTTGGCTCGACCCAAAATCACAAGTGATTAAGGCGATGGCGGTGCTTTGATATTTTGTAAAGTGAAAACATCCTGTTACTTGTAAATGTATTTGTATTACAAGTAACAGGATGTTTTTTATGTAGAATGAAAGTCTATTACTTCAACAAATCAAATAATTCTTTGTCCATCTGAGGTTTAACTACGCAAGTATTATCAAAGTGCATCGTAGCCGTATTAGTTGAATTATATGTTGGCCAATTCGGTAAACCTTTGTGGTTTGGATTGCCCACTTTTGCAAAATTAATCCAAGATTGACTCATTTTATCGGCCAATGCTTGAGCTTCTTTTGTGCCACCTGTCATATTTTTTGTACGTTGAATATTATCAAAACAAAAGGCAATTTCCATACAGTGTACTGCTTTGTATTTACCATCCATTACTGGCGATTGCCAATCGAATAAATACATATAAACTGGAGCTGAACCATCTACTGCCGATTTTTGGTTTGCTTGAACCACCGCCCCTGGACGGAACATCGTATCATAACTGAGCATATCAGTCATTTTGCCGTTTGGATATGCTTTCTTTACGGCAGCAATATAGGCATCACTTTTATCGCCATATACTTTTTTTATAGCTTCCGTTGCTTGTTCATTTGTTGAATTACTTGGCATTCCACCTCTAAAAACAGAAAATTCGTTAATAGTTGTACCAATCATCAAAGGGATGTTTTTTGATAGTTCAAATGCTTCATTTGAGAATAATTCGTATGGTAAAACTTCGCCATCTGCACTTGGTCCCCAACTCAGACCGAAGCCAATAACTGGTTTGCCTTCAGCTTTCATCTTATCAGCAATTGTTTTAAGTGCTTTTTTACCAGCATCGCTCAAAGTTTGGTAAGGAACTTTTTGGATATCATCAACTTTTTCTGCTGAAATGCCTAATTCTTTCATGACTTCAGCACCGATTGCTTGCGTTGTTGCTTTATCAAGCATGGCAGTGCGGAAAGCTCCACTTTGATTAATTGCTTTATGGAAAAGTCCTTTTGCCGAAGGCATCGCCATTAAGGTATTTACCTTTGCACCGCCGCCAGATTGTCCAAAAATTGTGACATTATTTGGGTCTCCACCAAAGTTTGAGATATTCGTTTTTACCCATTCCAAAGCTGATTTCATATCCAAAACACTCAAATTTGCCGATTGCTTATATTTTTCACCATAAGCCGAAAGGTCAAGATAACCTAAAATATTCAAGCGGTGATTGATAGAAACTACCACAACATCACCTTTTTTAGCTAAATTTTCACCATCATAAGAAGGTAATTCTTGTGACGAACCAGCAGTGAAACCACCACCATGAATCCAAAACATTACAGGTCGTTTTTTGCCGTCGTTGATGCCAGGTGTCCAGACGTTTATACGCATACAATCTTCGTTAGTAAAGCCCCAACTATGGTCAAAAACGAATTCGCTTTCATCCATAATGCTAGTTGTTGGATCCATCAAAGGTGCAACTGGCCCGTAGCTAAATGAACTACGGACATTCGTCCATGGCTTTGGTTTTTGTGGAGATTCAAAACGCTTGGCTTCGGCATACGGAATACCTTTGTAAGTAACGATTCCGTTATTGATATAACCACGAACTTTGCCCGCATCGGTTGATGTAACTCCTACATTTTCACCTGTTTGAAGTTGTGCATCGGCTGTTTGAAAAAACAAACAACATGAAGCAAAAAGAGAAAGAATTGTTTTTTTCATTGTTTAAAAAGGAGTTCAGTACTAAAATATAAATTGAGAAAAATTAATAGACGAATTTGATTTAAGTAAGTAATGAGACACAAGAAACGAGATACGGGATACGAGATGGTTCGCCACTGCGATGGTTCGCCACTGCGATGGTTCGCCGCATTGACTGTACCGCCGCTGCTGTGCATTTTTGTTTAAGTTTATTTAGTTTTTTTTGCACCTTTCTCTAATTCCTTATACTTATCGATATACATTTTGTCTAAAGTTTCGGAATCTTTATATTTTACTCGAAGTGCCGCTAGCTTTTTGTGTAAATCGGCTTTTACGGAAGCGTATTTGGGGTCATTATAAACGTTTTTCATTTCATTTTTATCATTCAGACGGTCGTAAAGTTCCCATTCATCAATGTCATAATAGAAGTGAACTAATTTGTATTTTTCCGTGACGATTCCATAATGACGCTTCACCATGTGGACACTTGGATATTCATAATAATGATAATATGCCGCATCTCTGAAGTTTTTACCTTGTCCTTTAAAAATCGGAATCAAACTCTCGCCTTGCATATCTGATGGAGGTTTGATGCCTGCTGCTTCCAAAAAAGTTTGAGCAAAATCGAGATTTTGAACCATTTGAGAGTTTTTTGTGCTTGGTTTTATGACATTCGGCCATTTCACTAACAACGGAGTTTTGAAAGATTCATCGAAAATAAAACGTTTATCAAACCAACCGTGTTCGCCTAAATAAAACCCTTGGTCAGAGGTATAAACTACTATTGTAT
Organism: Cytophagaceae bacterium; assembly: GCA_027486845.1. Lineage (GTDB taxonomy): Bacteria > Bacteroidota > Bacteroidia > Cytophagales > Spirosomataceae > Emticicia. The sequence goes on along the minus strand of JAIXOL010000024.1, from coordinate 9,896 downwards.
TTTCTTCTAAATTGTTCTTTTTTAAGAAATCTAATACTTGTCCGACTCCCTCATCAACCGCTGCAATACTTCCCAGATAATCTTGCATATAGCGTTGATAACGCCACTGCATTTTTTCTTTTTCGGTCATGCTTGGGTAGCGTTTAACGAATTCTTCGTTCATTTTTCCGTAGGCTTCATCCCAAGCTTTGCGTTGTTGGGCGTTCATTCGGTTTACGGTATAATTATAATTTTGTTTATCATAAGGATGCGATTCTTTGATGCCCAATTTATCCATATTTTCGGGAAAAATTTTTGAATCTCCGGCCCAGTTCATGTGCGTGAGCAGGTTCATTTCTGCTTCTTTTGAAGCTCGTCCACGACCTTCGTAATTATCAAAAAGTGTTGTAGGCTCAGGAAAAGTTTTTTTCAAATATTCCTTAAAATGACGTTCGGCGGGTAGCCATTCTCGGTGCGGAGCTTTATGTAAATAGGCGAGAAAAAAGGGCTTTTCTTCATCACGTTCATTTTTCAACCAATTTAAAGTAATATCGGTAATGAGGTCGGTTACATAGCCTGTTAGTTTCTTTTTACCTTCTTTTTTGGTGATAAAATCGGGGTTGTAGTAATTGCCTTGGTCAGGTAAAATCTGAAATTCATCAAAACCTTTAGGGTTATTTCCGAAATGGAGTTTTCCAAACATAGCGGTCTGATAACCAGCTTTTTGCAAAATTTGAGGAAAAGTAACATTGGTCGTATCAAACGGAAAATAATTATCAATTTTACCGTTCAAATGGCTATGTTTTCCTGTTAAAATTACGGCTCGTGATGGTGCACAAATAGAGTTTGTTACACAGGCATTCGTAAATAACATACCCTCTTTGGCAATTCGGTCGATATTTGGCGTTTGAGTAAGCCTTGTATCATAAGCCGAAATTGCCTGATAAGCATGGTCGTCAGACATGATAAAAACAATGTTGGGTCGCACCATCGCATGGCGGTTCATCGCATGAAGCTTTGTCTTTTTTGGTTTGAAAGCAAAGAAGGCTAAAGATATGATACTGAGTAAAAGGAAGGAATAGATGATTTTTTTCATAAAAATTTAAAAGGTTACATAATTTTAGTTCTTGATAGATGTTTAGGTAGTGAAATTTCTTGCCGAGCGAAGCTTGCTATTTCTCCACAAAGTCAAGATTCAATTGACAAATATAACTTTGTTATTCGAGAAATTTATTTATAAATTCGGTAGAGGATAAATACCTCAATTGTTTTCTTGATTTATTATTTTTGTTGAAGAATTCATGTAATACTTGGATTACAAATCTACTGCTCATTGGTCGAAGATTATAAATCTCGACCAGCGGGTAGAAAGAATGGTAATCAAAATTTCAAATAATCATTAAAAAATGGCAATAAATCATTCAAAACACGACCATCCATTGTCCAGATTTTATTGCCATGGTCGCCGATGTATTCTTCGGAAAAATGATTGATGCCCAAATTCTCTAAACGCTGACTCAACATTCCGATTTGAACAGGAAATCGTGGCGAATCATTTCTGCCCCAATCCAATTTAATTGCGGTAATTTTTCGTAGATTATCAGCATATTTATCGACCATATAAAGTGGCATATTTACTTCCCATTTCTCTAAAACTGTCTGATTTACAATCATTTTATCTCCTTCGTAACTAAACGGAAAATCACAGTAAAATGGTGGTTTGTTGGGGTTTGGCGACCACGCACGCCCAACAGCTACCAATACTTTTGGGTAATAGGTTTTCTTTAAATCTTCGATTGTTTTTACGTTTTGAACATCCTTGAAAGAAGTACTATTTGGGCCAAATTCCTTTACCATTGCCAACAAGCCTGGACTAAGGGCATAAATACTGCTGAAAACTTCAGGGTGAAGCATGCCGATTTTGAAAGCACCATAACCGCCCATCGAGTGCCCCGCAATGCCTCGACTTTCCCGATTGGGGAGTGTTCGGTAGTTTTTGTCTAAATATTCTACTAATTCTTTGCTCTCAAATTCGTCCCAATTGCCTGTGAGTGAGGAATTTGAATAAAAACTTCCTTCAAAAAGCGTATATTGGTCGGCTTGAACGAAAATGAAAGGTTTGATTTTTTGACGAACAATGCCTTCATCTAAAATTTTTTGCATTTGTGGAAAAATATTGTCTTTTCCCATGAAACCATGTAAGTAATAAATGACAGGATAACGCTGCGTTGAAGCATCATAATTAGGTGGAAGGTAAACAGAAACTTTACGGTTTGGGTCTTCGCCTCCTGTATTTTGAAGGGCTTTTGAATTGATTACGAAACTTACCACTTTGCTAGTTTGGGCGAAAGTAATGAGTGATAAGTGAAAAATAATGAGCGTAAGTAGTTTTTTCATGTCTAATTATTTTCTAAAAAATCAAATTCCTTTTTAAACAGACCTTTTTCAATATAAATTTTATCACCAAAAACCATGATGTTTCCTGCTTGTTTGTCATAAGTTTTCCATTCGGGCAGACCTGCACCGTTTGGATTGCCAATTTTGGCAAAATTTACCCAATACGAAGTCATAGTATTTTCTAAATCTTTGTCCAATTGTTGCCAATTTCGTTTCCAAGTATGAAGCGTATGCAAAGCATAAGGTACTTCGGAAGTATGAAAAGCACCATAATTTGGGAAATTAGGCTTATCGGGCGGAACGTGGCTAAAATGATATAAATAAGAAGGTTTATTGGTGAAAGTTGCCAATAAATGCGATGGCATTCCTGCAAAGCCAAGCAAACCTTGTTTCAATTTTGCTGCTTTGGCTTCATCATCAGTAGAGGCAGGGAAAATAGTAAGAAACTCATCTGCTTTTGTTCCGTACTTAGTTTGAACTTCCTTTTTGTAATTATCTAAACTTGTATTTGGAACGCCCATCAAGCTACCATCTCCCGTAACCCAACCCGTCATGATTGGTACTTGGTTGTGCTTGCCGTTTTTAAAGTGTTCAAAAATATTTGTTGGTAATACATAGCCGTCCATTGTTGTTCCGAATCGGCCAAAACCTTGCAAATTGCTTGCTTTTTGAATCTCATCGGCTGATTTTTTTCTTAGGTCTGCAATCGAATTGCAATTTGCTTTTTCCATAAATTTCAAGCCTTGCTGCTCCGATTCTGCCAAGTTTTGATTAAATCTGTTGGATAAAAGTCCACCGCTTTGGGGAATAGCTTTATGGAATAAACCTTTTGCCAAAGGTGAAGCAATCATGGCATTTACACTGAATGCCCCTGCCGATTGACCTGCAATAGTAACATTATTTGGGTCTCCACCAAAGGCGGAAATGTTTTTTTGAACCCATTTCAAGGCAGCAATTTGGTCGAGAAAACCATAATTTCCCGAAGAGTTATAACCTGATTCTTTGCTTAATTCGGGGTGGGCCATGAACCCCATCACACCAACTCTATAATTTATACTTACGAAAACTACACCTTTCTTTGCGATTTCTTCACCATCATAAATATCGCAATTGGCCGAACCGCTGTTCAGTCCACCTCCATATATCCAAACTAAAACTGGGTGTTTTTCTTTATTTTTGCTTGAAGTCCAAACGTTTAGGTAAAGACAATCTTCGCTTAAAGGCTCAGGTTTAGCAATAAATTCCTCTGTCCAGCATGAAAAAGGCTGAGGTTTGTTCTGAATCGGACTTGCCGAAAACTCAGTGCATTTTTTTACACCAGTCCAATTTTGAACTGGTTGTGGAGCTTTCCAGCGGAATTCGTCAATAGGTGGAGCCGCAAACGGGATTCCTTTAAAAATCCTAAGATTTTCTTTTACATAACCTTCAACTTTGCCATTTGCTGTTTGAACGATGAAGCCCCCTTGCCCCCAAAGTGAGGATTTTATGAGGAGAAATAGAAGTAGTAGTTTTTTCATGGTTGAAAGGGTATTAGTTTTTCATGGTAAGTTGGCTAAATACCTAAAAAATATTTTAAAGTGTTGATTATGAATATTTGTGTTATTCGTAAATTCTATAAATATCCTTGCATTCTGAGCCAGTTGCCAAAGTTTTCAATCCAGCCTTCGCTCGAAGTATTAGTTTTTCTCATGCCAAAACCATGTCCGCCTTTTTCATAAATATGCAATTCGGCTGGTTGTTTAGCATCAAACCATTTTTTGTAAATATTGATGCTGTGCGGCATAAAACCCAGTTGGTCGTCGCCCGCAACGGCTACAAAAATTGGCGTTTTTTCTTTGGGCATATTTGAGCCAATGATGGCGTTTTCATAGGCATAAATCGGTGCTACAAAATTCGGTCGACTGGCGTCATCTGCACTATAAACTACTGACATTGTGAGTGTTCCACCTGCCGAAAAACCCATGAAACCAACTCTTTTTGGGTCGATTTTATATTCAGCTGCATGTTCACGGATATATTTTACGGCTTTCATTCCATCTTGTGTAGCAAGCGGAACTACTGCATTATTTTCTTCATCAAGGGTTTTAAAATTGCTCATTTTACCCATGATTTCTTTCACTGGGTCGTCAGTAAAACTTCGAGCAACTCTATATTTTAGTACAAAAGCAGTTACGCCTTTGGCATTCAGCCATTTGGCCACATCAATGCCTTCACTATCAATCGAAAGGGTATGAAATGCACCTCCAGGGGCAATTACAATGGCAGTTCCATTCGGTTTCTCAGGAACATAAGCTGTAATCGAAGGGCGAGAAACATTATAAACCACTTTAGTATTGAAGATGTTTTTCACTGAAATGGCTTCCTCCCAAGTCCAGTTTTCTGAACCTGCAGGTTTTCCTTCATAGAGAAATATTTGTTTTTGTGCATTTGCTGATAATAAAATGCAAAGAAGAGTAAGGGTTGATAAGAGGGTTTTCATTGGAGGAATTGAGAATTAAAAATTAGGAATTAAGAATGAGGTTTATGGGAAATATTATCTTCAATAATTCTCAATTTTTAATTCCTAATTAAAATTAGATTTTGCTTGTCAAAAACTCTGAGCTGCGTTTCAATGCTATTTGTGGATTTGCCACTAAATCTTGCTCAACAAAGAAATGTTCAACACCAACTTCTTTAGCTTTTTTTACGATTCCTTGTAAATCAAGTACTCCGTCGCCAGCCGAAGCCATTAATGAAAACATTGGCATCCAATCGCCCATACCGCCGCCATCGCCCGCAAACTGCTTTTTCTCTTTCATGTCTTTGATGTGCAGCATTTTATAACGATTCGGGTATTTTGATAAATACTCAATGGGGTCGGCACCGCCACAAGTTGTCCAAAAAATATCCATTTCAAAAAATACTAAATTGGGGTCAGTATTATCTAAAATGATTTGTAGCGGAATTTGCCCATTCATTGGTTTGATGCCATAGCCATGGTTGTGGTAGCCAAAACGGATGCCGTTTTTCTTAGCTTCTGCTCCAATTTTATTGAATGATTCGGCAATTCGCTTATAGTCGTCGAGCGTTTTACGGCGGTCGTCAGGAATGGCAGGAAGCGTAACGTATTTATGACCCAAAATACTTGAGGCTTCGCCTAAAGCTCCCATGTTTTGCTCCAAAGTATCAAGGTCGGTGTGCGTGCCTGGACTACTCATGCCGTGGTCGTCAAGAATTTTTTTCACTTCTTTGGCTGATTTGCCAAAATAACCACTTCCCGAAAAGCCAAGCATTTTTCCTGCTGCTTCCCAGCCTTTTTTTGCTTTTTCGGCACTAAAAGGAAATGGCCCGAAGAGTTCGAGTTCTTTATAGCCTTGCGATTGCAGCATCATAATTCCACCCATAAAATCCTCAGAAAGCATTTTTGGAATCGAAAAAAGTTGGATGCCCAATTTGTTTTCTTTCATTAAACTGGCCATTACTTCCGAAAATGGCGTTACGGCAGCCGCAGTTGCCAAAAGTGAAGTGTTTTTAAGAAATTCTCTTCTTGTTGTCATATTTTTAATTTACGATTGTGCTTCGATTTCGCTCAGCAAGCGATAAATTCGGTAGCCGAGCGAAGTTGAGGCTTTATTTATTCTTATACGCTTTATCCAAAAACTCATAACGAGCATCGTCTTTTGCTTTTTCGGTACGAGATTCTACATCAATTATCATCACTGGCGGAGTAGCATCGCCTGCTTTTGCAACTGTCCATTCTGGTAATTTTGCACCGTTTGGATTGCCTGTTTTAATAAAATTTGCAAAATAATTATTCATCGTTTCCGAAACTTTGAAGTCGTCGGCTGTCCAAGCATAATCTTTTATTAAATGAAGATTTCCCATGCAATATTCAATTTCACAAGCGTGCGGAGCTCCAAGCGGTTTTGGTCGTGGTGCTGCTGCATCGGCTTTTACTGTTCCACCTGCCAAGCCCGAGCCTAGTGTTTTATCTACTAATTCGGGGCGAATTTTGCTATATAAATAACGATAAACTGGTTGTGAGGAGTTGTTTCGGTGTAAATCGAACCATTTCCAAGTAGAGTAGGAGATAAATCTATCGGAAGCTAAGGCAGTTGCCGAAAGTAAAACTTCTGCATCGTTGCCATGAGGATATAATTTCAAAACCTCCTCAGCATTATCAGGATATTCTTTTTTAACTCTCATAATAAAGTTTTCGGTTGTGTTTGGCATTCCGTACATAAATGCACCGCCAGGTATTTCGGCCGAATTCCAACCCAAAAGTAATGGTACTTGGGCTTGTTCTTTAGCCGCAAAAATCTGAGGGATTGTTTTGGGTAGAAAATAATTATCAATTACAATCGGAAAACCAAACATTTTTGATTCGTCGAAAATCTCATAAATATCTCTCGCTGATAAAGAACGTAGTTGTTTAATGCTTAAATTACCTGCTTTTTTTGCAAATTCAACGCCTGTTTTTTCAGCTTCTGCTAAGGTAACAGGTGCCATTGTTGGGTTAATTCCCGCACCACTTTCACCGATTGCACCAGCAATTAGGCTTCTACCCAGTGGCGATGACATCTGCATACTTACACCAATCGAACCAGCCGATTCGCCCGCAATTGTTACTTTTTTAGGGTCTCCACCAAAAGCGGCAATGTTTTTATTCACCCATTTCATGGCAGCCACTTGGTCGAGCATTCCGAAGTTTCCTGATGCTTTATAGGATGTTTCGGCACTTAACTCAGGGTGTGCCAAAAAGCCAAATACATTTAAGCGATAATTACAAGTGATTACAACGATGCCCTTCTTTGCCATCGTTTCGCCATCATAGCGTGGCTCAGATGCATCACCTGCCGAGTTACCACCACCATAAAAATAAAGTAATACCGGTAAATCTTTGGTATTTCGCTTGGCTGGTGTCCAAACGTTGAGGTAGAGACAATCTTCACTCAAACCATTCGAACGAGATGCCATATCACCAAAAACAATTTTTTGCATTGGTCTGGCACTAAATTTTTTGGTTTCTTTCACGCCTTTCCAATTTTCGAGAGCTTGTGGTGCTTTCCAACGTAAATCACCGACAGGTGGCTTCGCAAAAGGAATTCCAAAATAGGTTTGAATACTAGTTTTGGTGTCATAGTTGCCTTCAATAACGCCATTTTCTATGGTAGTTTGAACCGCAAAGGTATTTATGCTTTGAGCGTGTGTTAAAGCTGCTGCTAAAATAATTAGGCTAAATAAACAGATTACTTTTTTCATTTGTAGGAAGGGAATTTTAATATTGTCTCAATCTGCGACAATATTAATTAGTGTTTTAAAATAATCCTATTTATTTTTGAAAAAATTATAATATAACAATAAACAAAAGTGGATTCAAAAGGCTATCTAAAACATATTGCTTACGATTCTGTGATTTTTGGTTTTTCTGGTGAAAAACTTAAAATACTTATAATGAAATATCATAATACTGGACTTTTTGCCCTACCTGGTGGTTTTGTGAAATATGACGAAGACCTAAACGATGCCGTAAGAAGAGGTTTAAAAGAGCGAACGGGTTTAGACGATATTTATTTAGAGCAGTTTTATGCTTTCGGGAGTGTAGCTCGCTACAAGCCCGAAGTTATGGAAGCTATTATGAAAGCCAATAACCAAACGCTGGATGGATATTCTTGGCTTCTAGATAGGTTTATTTCGGTGGCTTATTATGCCTTGATAAATTATGAAGAGGTTGTGCCTACCCCCGATGCTTTGTCGGATTCATGTGATTGGTATGCCCTCGACGAATTGCCCAATCTGATGCTCGATCATTCAATAATTGTGACAAAAGCTTTACAAACTCTTCGAGATAATCTGGAGCGTAAATTAGTAGGAATCAATCTCTTACCAACACTATTTACGATGAAAGAATTACAGCAGGTTTATGAAGCGATTTTGGGAGAAAAACTCCATCGAGGAACTTTTCAACGAAAAGTATTAAGTATGGGGATTTTGAAACGCCACGAAAAACATTTTTCAGGTGCGGCAAATAAAGCACCGTTTCTGTATAGTTTTGAAGGCAGCCTATGCTAGATAATTACAAATTAGTTACTAATTTCCTTTATGCAAGGGTTTCCAAATAAAGATTTACTATTTTAAATGGATTACATAATTAATTTTCCATCAATTGAAAATGTGTTAAACACAGGTTGTACTTTAATGATTTGAGTAAGATATGGCAAGACCTCAAGTTTTCTTTTGTGAAGTGTATTAATATCGAAGCGAATGATACAAAAAGCACATTGACCTGTCATGAATTGTCCAGTAACCTTCTGCTTAACTTTAACATTACGAATAGCTCTTTCTGAACCATGATTATCGGGACGGATATCCAAATTATATATGCAAGGCAAAAGGGATTTTTTAGGTTCAGAAAAGCCTTCCGCATATTCTCCTTTGATTTATTCATCAAAATTCGCTCTTCGATATCTTATAGCACACTCGTGTTATCTTATAACACACCCTTTTTTTATGACTATTTGATCATTTGTATAAAAATATGTGAAAATACGAATGAAAAAATATGATTTTTAAACCTTTTCTCCTATTTTTCGAAAATATTACCCTCCCGCCTCTCTCTTCCCTACTACTTTTTAGCATTCCAAGTCCTGTTTGATATTCATAGTTTTAACCTCTTGGTGTCAAGCTATTTTAGGACAAGACAATAAACCTAAAAATATTAAAAAACCCGCTGTAATGAAAAAGACGCTTATTTTACTTGCAATTTTAACCTCTTTTGTGGCATCTGCCCAATCAATAGAAATAAGTCCAAATGGAGGTAGTACCAATTCTTCAGCCATTTTAGATTTAAAATCAACCACGAAAGGTTTTTTGTTACCACGGATGACCAATGCACAAATGAGGGCTATTCCAAACCCTGCACAAGGTCTTCTTGCTTTTTGTACAGATTGTGGTACTAATGGTGATTACTATTTTTACAAAGGTACGGCATGGGTCGCTTTGGGTTCTACAACAGTTTCTGTTTCCGCCACCGTTGGGCCTGTGGGTGCAAGTGCTAGTGAAAACGGAGCAACCATTACTAATGGGGTCTTAAATTTGGCACCAGCCGATGGAGACAATCCAGGAATTGTTACAATTGGAGCCCAAACAATAGCTGGGGTAAAAACTTTTAGTAATGGTATTATTGGTAATGTAACAGGAAACGTAATAGGAAATGTGACTGGTAATGCAGATGCTGCTACTAAGATAACAAGTATTACAAATTCCGATATTGTCCAATTAACATCAACACAAACATTAACAAACAAAACACTAACATCGCCAACTATTACAGGAACAGGTGCGATAGCAGGAACCTTTACAGGCGATTTAACTGGTAATGTAACAGGAAATGCAGCTACCGTAACTACCAATGCAAATTTAACAGGTGATGTCACCTCCAATGGTAATGCTGCAACGGTTGTTAAAATAAATGGTACATCCTTGGCAGCATTGCCAACAGGGATATTAAAAAATACAACATCAACTGGCGTTCCTACCAT
>JAIXOL010000008.1 GCA_027486845.1 Cytophagaceae bacterium | reverse complement strand
GCACTTCAGAATAGTAGTTTGTAAGTTTGTTTTTGGGGGATTCATAAATTGATCTTTGATTCGTAAAACAAATATATCAGTTTTTTGAATCCCCATCTTTTTTTATGAACAAACCCTGTTACTTTATATAAGTGTATTAAATCAAGTAAAAGCGTGTCTGTCTTTTGTGATATATTCAAATTAACTTCAGTAAAGCCAGCAATAGATTGTTTGGCAATATCAACATCCAATTCTATTGAATAGTGTCTTATATCAATAATGGCTTGTAATGGATTCAATTTGCCGCCAGAGGTAAGGTAAAGAATATCTCTGTTATTTATGTTATCTCTGTTTTGACTTTTACCTACTAAACCTAGAAATAAGAATGGTAATATAATTATTTTTTTCAGTAAATTCTTTGTGATATTTCCCATAGTTTATAGAAATTTAATTGTTTTGATTGAAGTTAGATGAATATGATTCGAATACTATTTTTTTAAATTGATACTTAATGTTTTATCCTAAATAAGTACTGAGACAAAAACAATTGGTAAAAATACATTAATTAATTTGTTGATAATCAAACTTTTATCGCTGAGGCGAATCGTCTCTAATTCAAAATTTTGTTTTTAATCATATTAGAGATAAAAGAACATAAAACGTATTGAGCCAGATTGGTTGATAAATATTCATTTGAAGGATGAGATATTAAATATGTTGATTGAATATTAATTTTTAAAGTTGAAGCTCAAAAAAAATGTAGCATTTGGACAAAAAGGTATAAAAAGTTTTGATATTATCATAATTATTAACACATAAACCTTGCAAATTCGGAAGATTTTGTAGAGTTTGTACATTTTTTATCAATAAAAACTTATACTTGTTTACGCAATGGAGTTAACAGACGGAGTTATTCTAAAGTATATGGAAACCGTTCGACGAGCAATTAAGCATTGGTAATAAATAATCGTTACATAGTTTAAAGATTTTATGCTCACTTTCTGTCAATTATTTTAAGACTTTTTTACTTCGTGATTTTAAATGTTTTTTCCCGAATCAGTCCAATACCTTCTGTAAAATAATACTTTCGTTAGTAGTAAAACTATCGAATGCCCAAAGGTTATGCGTTTAAAATCGCTGGTGACGTGGAGTGTTCGGCCGAAACTTTTGGTGGACTTGGTACAATTCCTCATCACGATTTTCGGAATTATTGCCATTCTGATTCTCGAATTTAAAACGTTATTTTATTTGTAGATTATACTAATTTCTTGCGAAAAGAAAATGGTTTGAGCATGGATACTGCTATTGAAGAGGCTGGCGAAACTCATTTTATCCCTATTTTTCTGACAACTATGACGGCAATTAGTGGCATGATTCCATTGATTATGGAGCATTCACCATTGTACTCAGCTTTGACCTTAGGAATTGTTGGTGGTTTGATTTCGTCATTAATTCTGACCAGAATCGTCACGCCTGTGATGTATAAATTGCTAGCAACTAGTGTGTATTTTTTCAGAAAATCTGTAAGGTCTAAAAATATAGACTTTATAGATTTATACTTCTATTTTTTTTGGGAGAATAGAGTATATTATCCCACCCACCGAAACAACTAATAGAATAATAATTAAAATCTTTTGCAAACTTCCTTCATTCGGATTTTCCAGTAATTTTCTGATTTCTTTAGCCTGTGAGCCAGTCCAAACTGCCAATAATGTACGGGGAATCATGCCGAAAAAACCACCTAGAATTATATTTTTGAGTTTAGCACCCGATAAAGCAAAAACAAAATTGGTGAGGGCAAAAGGTAAAACAGGCGAAAGTTTGGTAAAGAAAATAAATTTTAATTCTTCTTTTCTGATATTTTCTAAAATATTACTAATCTGCTTATTATCAGCAAGATACATCTTAAATTTATCTCCATCAATGCGTTTGGTAATAATATTAACGAGAAAAATAGCAACCATATTCATCAAGAAAACTGGCAAAACTGCATTCCAACCAATAAAATATCCAAAAATAAGGGCTAAAAGGGTAGGAGGTGTAAAAGCAAATGTGCAAGTCAGACAGCAAATGAAAGTGATTAGCGTCCAATCTTGCCAACTAAAGTCCGAAACTGTGTTTTCATGAGTGACGACCGCAAACGTGAGAATCGAACTGAAAATCAAGGGAATAACCGTCAGAAATATCGAAGAAATGAGTGGAAAAGAGTATTTGCTGGAGATTTTCAAAGGTAAAAAAGGAACTTAAAAATGAGATTTAAAAAAATTACCAAATAATGGTTAAATCATAGTCTTTTAAGATACTATCTTTAGAAATAACCATAAGCTTTTCAGTCATTCCCTGTGCAATGATTATTCTATTAAATGGTCTAATTCTATTGGTATTATGCTAATTTGGTTTCGTTTTATAAACTCAAATAAGTCGGTGAGTGGGTTTTCAAGTTCGAGTTTTCCGATATTGTATTTTATTGTGACTTCCCAAATGCTTGCAATACTCACGTAGCAATTATTAGAAGTATCTTTGATTAAATTTTTGGAAGTTGAGGAGAGTTGAGCATCGCCACTATAAAACCATAAGAGTGCAATGGGTATCTAAAAGTACATTCATGCTCACATATAATCTTTAAATTCATCCAAGGGAGCATCGAAATCTTCGTGAAGTTTCACCTTTCCTTTAGCAAAACTAAATTCTCGCTCTTTCAATGGTTGCTTTTGCTGATATTTAACTTTTAAGAATTCTACGAAGTCAAACAGTTCCTGCTGTAATTCACTTGGAAGTGTTTCTATTTCTTTTGCAAATGTAAATGTCCCCATTTTGGTTAGATTTAAGTACAATTTTACGAATTAATAGGAACAACTCCAAGCGAAAAAAGAATATCATTTAAAACAAAAATCCGTAACGCAAAGTAATTGGCGTTTGATTTCCAAGTAGGCTTTGTGGACTAATAAACCCTCTATTTGGATAGCCTAAATTATACATCAATGAAATAAAGCTACCACGACGGCCATCGCCACCTTGATAAAAACCTGCCCCAATAAGTGGCGAACTCCCCCAAACCCTTTTACTTGGGTCGGTTGTGTTTAGGTTATACGAGTAAAACTGATCTGCGTAAGCATTAATAAACTCGTATTCAGCATGAGCAAAGAAACGCTTGAAAACTTGCTGACGAATGAATATTTTTGGCCCAAAAATCGTGTTATTGGTGTTAGTCGCACTATTTCGGTTGAATGTTCCCTGAAAAATAAAGTTTGCACCTATTCCTGCAACTGTCCCTTTGTCGTTTAATTCAAAACCAATCATTGGCGAGGCATCAATATAAAAAGCACCAAAAAAGCCTAACCAAAATGTTCCGCCGTATCTTAGCTTCTCTTTCCATTCAGGTTTTGGTTTTTCAAAAATTACTTGAGTTTGGCTGTCTTTATCGCTCGAAGTTGGAATTCCTTCTTGGGAAAAAACGCTCAATGTGCTTATAATCAAGGCACTCATTAAAATTATTTTACGCATATTCTAAAGTCTTCTCTTCCTGTAAAAAATCAGGTAGTTTGATGGTATCGAGGAGTTGTTCTTCGAGCATATTTGCCCACTCCGTAAGATAAACGATAACATCGGCTCTAACATTGTGGAGAAGATAACGATTTTCGATAGGTAGACGCATTAAAATTTGTTTATCTGCTAATTTTTCGAGGTTTTGGAGGTCTTCCAACGAAAATCCTGACGTAAGCATTTCGTGAATCACTAAATCAATGGGCATTTGTGTAACTCCACAATAGTCGTTCAATTGTTCATTCCAGTCGCCATTGCCTTGCATAGCGTATGCATGAATTTCTGCTTTTGAGCGTTTGGTGATTTCTTGGGCGAGGTTTCCACAATTGCAGCTACCCATGTGTCCCCACATATAATCACTACCCGAACCAAGTTTTTTTGCAGTACGACGCAGTGCGTCAATGATTTCAACTTTTGCCTGTGCCATTTTTAATCAATTAAGATGTATATAAAATGAATATATGTCTGTTTCTGTTTAAAACTCACTGTTAAGTGCTTTTGTTTGCCAAATTTTAAGTAAAAATAAAAGGTCTCTTGAGAAAATATTCAAGAGACCTCATAAAAATTTTTATTGTCCACAATTAAACTTTGTAAATTATGATTTTTTTGCTTTGGTAGTTTTAGGTGCTATTGCTTCAACTTTTGACTCTACCACAACTTTAGTTTTTGAAGTTTTTGCTGGAGCTTTTGTTTTTTCACTTACTGCCTCAGGCGTTGCTTTTGCTTTTACGTTTGTAGTGGCTTTTGGAGCAACTGGGACAATCTCAGAAACTACTTCGATTACACAATTTTCTACTGAAAATTCTGGATTATAACTATATTTTGAAGCTTGTGTATCGTTTACCCAACGGCCATCATTCAATAAATAACGGTATTCATAAGAACCCGATTGTAAGCTAACTGAAGCCTTTAATGAACCGTCTTTTTGTTGTTTTAAAGCAACTCCATTGTTAAAGTCCCAATTGTTAAAATCACCTAATAAAATACCCGAAGTTGCACCATCTGCTATATCCGCAGGAAGAAGAAAATCAATTTTTTTGCTTGACATAATTTGTATTTTTGTTTTTTGTGATGCAAAGTTTTGTTTAAAAAAATATCTTTTCCTAAAAAAATCATCGAAAAGTACAAAAATTCTTCAAAAAGTTTAATTATATTAAGGAATGGTTAAAAAAGCAATTAATTAACGCAAGTGCCTTGAACTTAAATTGTTTATTATCAATGGGTTATTCGTTATTGTTGAACTTGTTATTGGGCAAATTTGTAAATAGCATTATGTTTCTTCAAATAGATTGAGTTGTAATTCCCTAATAACCAATTTCCTAATTACCAGTTTCCCAATAACTAATTCTGATTAAACTGCTCAGTAATTACCTTACGCAATGCTTGGTGCGGACGAAGTCCATTATTACGGTAAACTTTCGGCCCCGCATCGGTCGTAATGTCTTGTGCATTACGCATCTGACGTACCGATGTACTTCTAAATTCTTCGTATTCTTCGTCTGTCATTTCTTCACGGTTGGCTTTGCCTTTCTCTAAACCATCATCAAACGTATTGATGCGGCGGTCTTGGTCGGCAACCTTCGATCGATTGAGCATATCTTCAATATGAGCTAAAATTTCTCTTCTTTCAGCTTTCAATTCTGCTAAATTTGGTAATAAAGATAAGTCGTTTTCTAAAATACTTTTTTGTGTAATTTGTTGAGCCAGCTCCCCTTCGGCGACTTTCATTTCTTCAATTAATTTCAAGTTACTTTTTTTCATTCGGCGAATCGTTGGTCCTGCTTGCAGCCAACTATACCAGTAAGACTGCATAATCGGGAAGGAAATACCCAAACAAATTGCACCTGCAATAGCAAACAAAACGCCACTCAAAATAAACGACATCAAAGCCCAGGGACTATTCACCAAATCAAGATTGAGTTTATCATAAGCCTTAATCTGCTCATCCATCTTATGAATAAGAGCTTGATTATCAGCAAGATTTACAGCCGTTGGGTCCATTGGTTGGCTGTTAATCTGCATCGCTTTGATTTGTTTATTAATACTATCTTTTAGTTTTTCGGTTTTATAAGCCTCATAACGAAACCAACCTAAAATTATCATTGTAGCCACTGAAAAAACTACTAAAAAACCTTGAAAAATGGCATAAGTACGCTTGGTTTTTGGTGAATATTCGTTGATATATGGTTGCTCAACCAATCTATCATAAGCTGGTTTTAGTAATACCGAAAGCATTGCTAATCCGATTGCAAATGCCCATGCCTCATAATTATTTCGAATATTAAGGGCATATGCGACAATTTCATGCGAAATAATCAAATCGCCTGTAACGAAGGCGGCACCTGCCATTAAGTACAAGATTCCCGCAAGTAGCGAGTATGGTGATTCATTTCTGTTACGTTTACCTTCTACCCGTTTGATGGTTGCTAAGTTATCGTCTATGCGGTCCTGTACAAAACCTACCTTGCGTGAATGCGTACTGATGCCCAAAATAAACTCTTGTAACTTATCGAACGAAGTTTTTTGTTTTTCCTTCGTGTCGGCAATTTCGACGTCTATTTTAGAAACCTCTTCCTTTTTCTCGACAATACGTTCTTGTAGCCACTCATAATCTACATGGCTCGATACAAAACCCTCGTAAGGGTCATCGTCTTGGTTTTTATTTTTTCGGATATTCTCAACACCGATTAAATAACCATGCTGGAAGTCGGAGTTATAATAATTTTCTGGATTTTCCATGTTTAAAAATTTACGAATTACGATTTACGAATTACGAATGTTGCAACGAACGCTGTTCAATATTCAAATCAACTATCGTTATCTAATTTTCTATTTCAATATTATATTTATCCAAAAGCCCTCGGATGTTACTGAGTGAAAACCTTGCTTTTTTTATTCGATTGAGTTCGGGGTCGATTGAAAATTTTTGGGATGTTCTTAAATCAGCTTTTTCTAGGATTGTTCTTTCAAAAACTGCCGATATAAATTCGCAATTTTCAAAAATGGCACTTGTTAGGTCGGTTTCGGTGAAATCTGCTTCTTTCAAATTACAGTTTTTAAACTTGGTATTTTTCATTTTTAACCTGTAAAAACCTGCTAAATGCAAAAAACAATCATAAAAGCTGACTGAAAACAATAACGGACTGCATTCTCCAAAATTTACGCCAAGCAATTTGCAGTTTTTAAACTTTACTTGTTTCATTGCAGCATTACTCAGTTTTACATTGCTGAGGTTACAATCTTCAAATTCACACTCAATAAAATCGAAATGTGATAAATGTAAATTCGAGAAATCACAATTCGTGAAAGTACAATTTTCATATTCTCCTTTACGAAATATTTCTTGGGTGAAATTTAATCCAATAAATTGTTCTTCTTCTATGATTGGTTTTAGCATAACTATTTCAGAGAGATTTGCTCATCAAAATTTTATTTCAGAATATCCTCTATTTGCTTGCCTGTTAGTTTTCCACGGTAGCTACGTGCTAAACTAAACTCGCTTTCAAAGAGTTTAACGAGCATTTCTCGGCGTTCGTTGAGGCGTTTGAGTTCAGCTTCTGGACTTTTAAGGATATCCAAAATTTTCCATTTTTCTACTCGTTGCTCATCAATTTCGATTTTGAGTTTAGTAATTTCATTTTCCCATTCTTGAGTTTTATTGATTTTGTCTTTTTGTAAGCGAAGGTTGTCAAACCAAATTGCCGAATCTGTTTTCAATACAGTTAGATTGCTCAAAAGTAGTTTTCCAGCAAATAAAAACAAGAAAAATACAAAGAAAAACAAAGCAAATGAGCGGAGAAGAATTTGATTTTGCGAAGCGTCGCCCGTTAACGATTGAACGAAAACAAAAACTGAAGCTGACAAAGGCATTCCGACTTCTTCAAGGAGTTGTCGCCATGAAATTGAAGATTCTTTTTCGTGAAAAAGCGATTTTGAATTAAACAAATTGAACATTCCTGCCAAGAAAATTCCAAGTGCAATGACATAATGATTTTTTGGAAAATTGGTCATAATAGATTCATCAATTAAATAATAATTGCCGATACACATCGCTAACGAAAGCACGATGCCAATAAATGTTCGTGGCAGTTGGTGTTCAGTGCGTTTACGATTTTCAAGAACACGTGCTTTTTCGGTTAGTTCATTGATTCGAGTTTCTTTTTGCTCAATGAACAAATTAATCTCTCCTATTTTTTCGAAATGATATTCAACTGTTTTTTCGGTTTCGGCCGTTTGGTGAGCAAAATAATTGCGGATTGCTGCGATTTTTTCATCAGCTTTTGCTTCCGAAAGACCAAAAATTACGCCTTCATCACGCAATGCATCTTCATTTTCAAGCCAAAAGGGTATGATGTCCATTTCGGATGAAAAGGACTGAACTTCGGAAGTGGGAATAATTGTTAATTCCTGAGAAATTGGAACTTGTGTGGTGCTAAAAGCAAGAGCTTCTTCGTTGGATGAAGGGGCTATTGGTTTTGAATTAAAAAGGTTTTTTACTCGGGCAAAAAAAGACATGGACTTATAGGCTCGTTTTAAACACTCATGCTCACGGGTGTTTCGGGAAAAATCTGATGGGTGGAGATTTTTTCGTATGCAATAATAGCTGTTATTATTTCTCGAAAATATCTTTCACTTTCAAAGTTTCCGCCAAAACCAGCGTCTATCATTATAGCAGCTTTTTCGTAAGCAATTGTGTATTCTCGGTGATTGTGTATTTTCATGGTAATTGCGGTTAGTAAATTTAAAAATACATTTATGCAACCGCAATGCCATATTAACTCGAAATTTGGGAAAATATTTTGATTTTGAAAAAATAAAAGTGAAGAAGGGATTTTTCAATGGTTGAAGGGCGTAAATTTGTGTGCACATTCATTTAAAATGTGATTTTCTCATAATTTCATTAAATTATAAATTTCAAAAAATTACATAAATTAGTTAAATTATAGTTTAGGACAAAATGATTTCAATTATAGTAGCTACAGCCGAAAATGGCGTAATCGGGAAAGACAATCTATTACTTTGGAAGCTCTCGGCTGACTTGAAGCAGTTTAGAATGCTGACAACTGGGCATTCTGTCATTATGGGACGAAAAACTTTTGAGTCAATAGGTCGACCATTGCCCAGTCGCACGAATATTGTTATTTCTCGCCAAAAAGATTTGACTCTACCAGAAGGAGTTTTGAAAGTAAACTCGCTCGAAACTGCCATAGAAATTGCTAAAAATCACTCAGGAAGTGAAGAAGTATTCATAATTGGTGGTGGAAATGTTTATGAACAAGCCATAAAAATTACTGATAAAATATACCTCACCGAAGTTAAAGCCTCTATCGAAGGAGATGCGTTTTTTCCTGCTCTTAATACTGACGAATGGAATGAAATTGCAAGAGTTTCGCATCAAAAAGACGAAAAAAATGAATACGATTTTGATTTTGTTGAGTTAGTGCGGAGGTGAGTTTTACCACAAAGACACGAAGAATACAGAGTATCACTAAGTGTAACTTTAGTTTACTAAGTGTCTTAGTGATAAACTTTTCGGATTCCATTAAATAAAAACGACCATCTTCTTTGTTGTCCTGCTGGAGTTTATCTATATTCGTTGTTTGGGTTTTAGCCTAAATATTATTTTTATTTCAAACATTACTTTATGGAGCTCTAAATTTGATTTACAGGCTAATCTTACTCATTTTTGTGGTTTGATTTAATTCTAAATTTGAGAAATGACACAGATAAGATTGGTTTCACCCAAATTCCCGAGTGGGAGGGCTTCCTATTTTGTTAATATGAAAGTATCTACACTACAACCTTTTCAGATGGTCTATTCGTTATTTGAGCACGAATATTTGGGATTTTTGTTTGAAGCCTTTGTGGTGCAACTCAATAGTAAAGGTGAACTTACACTCCAAAATCAAAGTGTTTCGTCGAAAAATATAGCTGAATTTTCCGAACGAATTGATGCCGACGATTTCACGCTAGTCAAACTTACTGAAGCTATGCAACAAGACGTTGTTGTTAAGAAGTTTAGTTCCAAAAAGCTCGCTCCACTTGATTTTTTCTTGAAAATATTCGACCTCGAAAAAGGCGATAAACTGTTGCAAGAAACGATTCATAGCTATATGGAAAAACGCCGAGCTGAAATCTTGGAGAAATTGCTGAAAAAGCCGCTTTATATCATGAGCAACGATGGTGACCCTACTTGGAAAGCCATCAATAAAATTCAAGAGGGGGCAAAAGCTTACTTTAATTTTATTCGGAATGAAGAAAATACGCATTATTTTCCGAGTATCAAATGCGAGGGCGAACGAGTTCATTTTCAGTTTAAAAATGCCCGAATTTTGTGCGAAGAACCAGCTTGGTTATTGATTGACGATAAATTATACCATTTTGACAAACAAGTTGATGGTAAAAAATTAAAGCCGTTCCTGAATAAAAACCATATTATTATTCCTCGAAATATTGAGGAAACCTACTACCGAAAATTTATTGCTCCACTAATTGCTCAATTCGATGTTTTTGCTCAAGGATTTGAAATCAGATTTGAGAAACATGAATCGAAGCCTGTTTTGTTAATTTCAGAAGTGATGGCCAATCAAAAAGTGGCCGTAGAGTTATTTGATAAGAATAAAGAAGAAGAAAATGATGATGAAAATAAAATCGTTTTTGATTTATCATTTCAATATGGCAATTATACTTTTCGCTTCGATAATTTTTCGGCCGAGTCTTACGTCAGTGTTGAGCGTGCGGGCGATAGCTGGCTTTTTCATAAAGTAAAACGAGATTTAAAATACGAAAAGGCACAGGTAAATTTACTAAAAACCTTGGGTTTAGATGTTCGTCAAGGTCGAAAATTAGTGCTAAAACGACACGCTTTTTCGTGGTTGCAGAGCAATGCGAAGATACTGGAAGAAAATAATTTTGAGGTTAAACAAGCTGATAATAATCAAAATCAGAAGCAATATTTCTTGGGATATTCGTCGATTGAGGTACATATCGAAGAAAAAAACGACTGGTTTGATATAAAAGCAAAGGTTCGTTTTGGTGAATTTGAGATTCCATTTCTGAAACTTCGGAACTTGATTTTGGCTAATAAACGAGAGTTTACACTACCAAATGGACAAATTGCGGTTATTCCTGAAGAATGGTTTACGAGATATTCAGAATTGTTTAGTTATGTCGATAATCTTGAAGAAAGCGATATTACGATTTTGAAAAAACATCATCTTGTTTTAGTACAAGATTTGACCGACGAAGGATTGGCCTTTTCGGTCATTACTCGAAAATTGGAAAGGCTGCGAAATTTTGATAAAATTGGTCAATTCGAACTTCCCAAAGGCTTAAAGGCTAATCTTAGACCTTATCAAAAAGCGGGCTATGATTGGATGCGGTTCTTAGCCGAATACAAATTAGGTGGCTGCTTGGCCGATGATATGGGTTTGGGTAAAACCATTCAAACATTGGCGTTTTTGCAATCATTAAAGGAATATGGCCTTGCGGAAAATCCTAGCTTGTTGGTTATGCCTACTTCGTTGATTTATAATTGGTTAAAGGAAATTGAAAAGTTTACGCCGAACCTTCGGGTGTTTATTTATACAGGCTCTAATCGAGAGAAAAATACAGAGCAATTCGATAATTATGACTTGATTTTGACTTCCTACGGAATTCTCAGAATTGATATTGATTTTATCAAAGATTACCGTTTTAATTATGTGGTTTTGGACGAATCTCAATCAATCAAAAATCCAAGTTCGCATATTTCTAAGGCCGTTATGCAGCTCAATTCAGCCAATCGCTTGATTCTGACTGGTACGCCACTCGAAAACAGCACGATGGATTTATGGACACAAATGACGTTTATTAATCCTGGGCTTTTGGGTACGCAAAGTTATTTCAAAAACGAATACCAAATTCCGATTGAAAAACACCAAGACGAAAAGCAAAACAAGCGTTTATATAGCCTTATTAAGCCTTTTATGTTGCGTCGACATAAATCGCAAGTTGCTACAGAACTTCCGCCGAAAGTCGAAAGTATTCATTATTGCGACATGACCGAAGAGCAAGAAAAATGCTACGAAGAAGCCAAATCGTATTATAGAAACATCATTTTGGAACAAATCGAAGAAAAAGGTTTTGGAAAATCTCAAATGGCGGTGTTGCAAGGTTTGACAAAATTACGTCAGTTAGCCAATCACCCACAAATGATTGACCAAGATTATGAAGGCGATTCGGGTAAAAATGAAGAGGTATTACAAAAACTCGAAATCATCATCGAAGAAGGACATAAAGTGCTGGTTTTCAGTCAGTTTGTGAAGCATTTGGTTATTTATAGAAATTATTTGGAGAAGAATAACATTCGATATTGTTATTTGGATGGTTCAACTACCAACCGCCAAGAGCAAGTAGATATTTTTCAGAATGATGATTCGATAAAGATTTTTTTGATTTCGTTGAAAGCGGGAGGTTTAGGACTAAACCTAACGGCCGCCGAATACGTTTTCTTGCTCGACCCGTGGTGGAATCCTGCTATTGAAGCACAAGCTATTGATAGGGCTCACCGAATTGGGCAGCAAAATACGGTTTTTACCTACAAATTTATCACTCGTAATTCGGTAGAAGAGAAGATTCTTACCTTACAACGAAACAAACGTAAGCTTTTCGATAACCTCATTACTACCGAAGAAAACTTCGTAAAATCGCTTTCAAAAGATGATATTTTGAGTTTATTGGAGTAAATTCTTACCGCAATATTCCTAAATCCCAACCGACTTTAAAGAATTTTTGAGGCGGTTGGGTTTTTATGTAATTGGGCATATCTGAACTAAACAAAAAAGGTCAAGCAAAATGCTCGACCTTTGTTGTTTGTATATTTCTACTACGCCTGTTTCTTCAATCTATCATTTTCTTCTTTCAGCAAGCGAATAACTTCATTTTTACTTGCCAGCAAATCTTTGTAAAGCTCTCTTGCATCCATATTTATCTCAAAACCATTCACCGAGGTATCTTTATTATCGTGATTATTGATAATTTTTATAGTTGTGCCTTGTGGGATTAATTCGGTAGGTTCTACCTTAAAAGCCTCAGCGAGTTTTGGTAAATACTCAATTTTGAAGGTACTTAGGTCGCTTTCCCAGCGGCTATAAGTATTTTGGCTTACACCAATAAAATCTGCTACTTCTTGTTATGAAAGGCGGCTTTTTTCTCGGAGTTTGTGAAGTTTAGTGCCAAATGTCATGTAATAGGTTGTTTTGGAATATATAGATAATAGAATAATTTCAGCTAAAAGTTATCCAAAAATAGGTGAAACTTATCGAATTAAAAAAGGCTTTTGCTAAAAAAGTTGTTGGAAGTTTGTGAAACATAAATTAATTAAACTCAAACAATCATGAAATCAAAACTTACTGTTTCAAAAGTATTTTCAATTATTTTACTTCTTATCTTTTTTTCTGCTTGTGATAAAGGCGAAGTTGTATCAACAGATAATTTAAAACAAAAATTAGTACTTGAGAGTGATGATATTACTCAAGCTAAAGACTATTTTTACAAAGAAATTATCCCTAAAAAGCAGTTAAGAGATAATATCAATAGTAGGTATTACTTATATTTTGATTGGAAAAAGGCAAGTAAGATTAAAAATAAGGAAGATAATTCAAGTTATATTAGCATTCCGATTTTTAATACTAAATCAAGCATTGATGAAAAAGCTTTTGCTGCTATATCAGCTAAATGTTACAAAGACAGAAAGTTGCCCAATGTTTCCAAGAATTTAATCATACGAGAGAATAATTTAGGAGTAAAAACGTATGAAATATATACATATATTCCCGATGAAAAAAAATATAAAGACTCAAATATCAAAAACTATTGGGGTTATACATTGATATCAGATGTAAATGAGAATTTTTTGAGAGGGTTTGTGGTAAAAGACAATAAAATTTCAAGCAAAATTTTAAAAAGTAATGCTCAGAAAGCTCTGAAAGTAAGTTGTGAAGGTTGGGTTGAAGTAATAACTTGGCAAGAATCTCTTGAAGGAGAAGCAGGTATAATCTTACACACACTCACAATAAATCACCCTGGTGATTGTGGCTATAATAATGATGAAGACCAAGCTGCAGGTAATTATGGAGACCAAGGCGGTTTTGGTGGTACAGGTTGTAGTGATGGATATCCTTGTGGTAGTAGCATGCAAGTATCTGATAACATGACTGACCCTTGTTTTTCTAATACACTAACAAGATTATCAAACAATAATTGGAAGGGTACAGCTAATGATATTCTAAATCAATTTAACATATCCCCCAACTATAATATAATTTTTCTAAACTCAGAAGCACCAGGTGATTCACATAATGATGGAGACCATATAATGCTAAACAGTGAAAATCATGAAATTACTTTGAACAATAATGCATTGACAGGAGCATCACAAAATTACATAGCTGCTACTATTTTACACGAAACTATACATGCTTTATTAGGTTCACAAGGAAAGACAGACGAACTAATACATCATAATGAAATGGCAAATCAATATGTGTATAAGATGGCTCATGCCTTGGAATTAACATTTTTGATGAGTAACGCAGAAGCTACTGCACTTACTTGGGGTGGACTCGGCGATACAGTGGCGTGGCAAAATCTAAGTCCGCAGCAAAAACAAGATATTTTAAATATTAACGCATATTATAAAAACATCAATGGAACACGCCAAAATGCACCAGGAACTAAATGTGATTAAATTTCTATTTATTTTCCTAATTTCATTTAAAATAAACGCACAAGATTTTGTTAACGTACCAAAATTAGTAAGTGGGAAATTTATTAATGATGAATTAAAAGCCAGATGTGCACCCAGAGATGGTAGATGCTTTGTAATTGGTATATATAAATTTAAAGTAGAGCAGAATGGTAGTGTAGATTCTGTGGTGAGTTTAGGGAACACTGGTAGTTACATTGATAGTTTGCAAATTAAGGAGTTTAGGGCTTTACGATTTAAAGCCTTCAATAATCAACAAGATATGTTACAGTGGTTTCAGATAAAAATATTTGGAAGTTATACTACCCATGAGACCTCAAAATACTTACGGGGCTTGTCTGATACCATTCATATGCTTTACAAGCAAGAGATAAAAGATTATTTTCCTAAAGAAAAGTCTTACTTGATAAAAGAAAATATCATTCATTTACCTCCTACTTGGTCAGTTGGTATGCAGTAATTACTTGAAATTAATAAAACACAAAACAAAGGTCAAGCAAAATGCTCTGTTTGAGTAAATGTTAAATATTTAGTCATTATGTCAAGCTTTTTCCAAACTCACTTTCTCAAATGCTGTTTTAAAAGCGGCTGATACCGACTGATTTTAAAATCAGCCGAGCAGAGAAGTTACTCAAATTCATCAGAACTAATTTCAATACTTAATTGCTCAGCATACTGACTTTCTAATAATTGTTCTAACTCATCAAACCATGTACTGAAGTAGCCTTCAATATCACAAGACTCATTGTAATTTTGTGAATAATAAAAACTTGTAAATCTATCTCCCCCTATTTCAATTTGATATGTTCTAACATAAGATTCTACTATGAACGCATGACAACCTAATTCTATTGACCAATGTTTAGATTCACTTTCTTTCTCGTTCCTAACTTCATAGTTTATTTCAAGCAAATACTCACAATTTGGAAAATCGGAATTTATCAAAGCGTTGGTCAGTTCTGATAAATTTTTCTTTTTTGTTTTACCTGAAATTTTATACTTTTTTAAATTGGCATTAATTATTTCTAAAATTCTAAGACAGCCATCTCTAACTTCTTCATTAAAATTTGCAAAATCTTGTAATTCGAGTTCTTCAATGTCTTCTTCGTCTTTTATGGTATTTTCAGCATTTTTATCTTCAAAATTTTCAATCAGTGTGCTTAATAATTTCCCATTTATAAGACAATAAGAAGAAAAAATGTCTCTTAAATTATAGATTAAAACTTCACTATTCTTTTTGATCGATTCATTCAAATCAAAGCTGTTGAATAAATCTAATTGGGTAGATTTGAAGTTATTAATATTAATCCTTTGGCTAAATTCATCAAAAAACATTCCTTGTTTTACTGTTATTTCTAACCAAATTCCAACGTAATCTACTTGTAATATTTGTAATGAAATTATTTCAGATGTGTACCAATATTCTTTTACTCGTTCTGTAATATCCACGTACTGAACATTTGTAAGCAAAGAAGGATAATTTATGTTTTGTAAAGCTGCATTTTTATTTTCTATCAACTCATTTTCTACAGCGGTACTTAGAAGAAACTGTACTGGAATTGAGCAAAATCTATCTGTATCAAGGGATTTAAAGAAGTTATGAAGGGTTTCTTCTGATTCAAGAACAGCTTTTTCTAAAGTTATTTGGAAAAATTCTTTGTTATGTTTAATTCTACGGTTATTAAAATGGTTGTGAAGTAATGCCTCAGCAAGTTTACAGTCGCTAACTTTTATATACCACTCACATTTGAAGACGTCCAATACTTCTGTACTTTTAGATAACTCTTTTACTCTTGTCGATGGATGTTTTTGTCCATGCGTAAGTCCAATTTTAACTGTTTCTTTGTAAGCGGGATTTGTTGCAATGTAAACGTAGCCTTCGAGAGAATCTTTTTCCATATAAAACGATCTTTTAAAAATAGGTATTAAGCTCAAAAATACTATTTATTTTTGTTCAAGCCTAAAGTTAAAGAAATTCCACCTAGTAATGATAAACACAAAAAAGGTCAAGCAAAATGCTCGACCTTTTTGTGTTTACTTATTATAAATAGTTTCTTCTGCCTCAATAAAAGATTCAATAATTAGTGGCTGAATAAAGTTTTGGTTGAAAACGACAGCAAAATAATATATCATGTCATTTTCGGTATCAAAAATCTTGCGGTTTAACTTTACAAAAGCATCAGAAGCATATTTTTTGTACCATCTATTAAAAAGAACATTGCGTTCTCTTGCACGATTATCTAAGCTATCACAAACATATAAAATGATACAATCTGGATTTTTTTGAAAGAAATCATCAAGAGTAAAAATGATTGTGTCTTCAATTCGTTGGTCTTTAAACCTTTTTGAATCACCAACAGGATAAAAGCCAAATTCATAAGAAGAAAACCCTAAATCATCAAACGCATTATGTTTCAAAAAGGTGATTTTGTAGGATAAACCAAAATCAGTTTCAAATACAAAACCATCTTCTTGTTCCGTAATTTTATATGGGTTTTGCAAAATTGATACCTCTGGTTTTGGTTAATTCAGATAAATCTTTCCCTTCTCTGATATATTCACGCACTTTTTTCTTGTCCTCAATCATTTTTCTAATGACCGATTCAGCCTTTTTGCCAACTCTTTTTGGTTGTGCATCAGCGGCATCTGGATTTGTGATAATTAGCATAGAAATATTCTTTTTTACAAAACTATAACAAAAAATCAGCCTAAAAAATTATACTATTCAAAAAAAAGTTTGATTTTAGTCAAATTTGGATAAATCTAATATTAATTGGCATGTGAATATATCACAAAAAAGGTCAAGCAAAATGCTCGACCTTTTTTGTATTTTATCTAAGAGAATGATTCATTCAAATTCTTGATTTCTCTAACGAGAGTTTACAGATACTAAGCAAAGCCCCATAAAGTGCGTCAAGTTCCCGAATATCAAATCTTTGATTAAAAAGCGTAAATGTATTTTGCTGGAATTGAGCAAATTCCCAAGTTTCACCATTCGATACAATACCAAAAATTCGTTGGTCAGCATTTTGGTTCAGTTGCTGAATAACATACATTTCTAAACCACATTGTGCCCAACCTCCCGTACAATCGTCTTCGGGCGGCGTTCCGCTTTTTGCTTCCACAACTGCCAAAAGTGGATAATCTAAAACAATTTTACCTAAATCCGAACGTCTTGAAATTAAATAGTCTGGAATACCTGAAAGCTCTTCTGTAAACTCAATAGCTTGATGACTCCACAGAGCTAATTCATTGGCAAATGGTCGCCAAGCGGCTTTTAGCACTGGATAAATTAGATTCTCACAAATAGCGGGTTCAGATACATCATAAGCAACGTTTTGTAGTGTAAACGATATATCATCTTGAAGAACTTCGGGTGCTTTGTTTGGTTCAAAAACAGGAAAGTCTTCTCCTACATATTTTATTTTAAATTTTTTTATTACCTCTGAAAGCGATTTGTATGTCGTAAAAGCCATAATTAGCGTATTTTTTAAACAAATATAAAGACAATAAACCTATAAAACACCAAAAAAGGTCAAGCAAAATGCTCGACCTTTTTTGTTAATCTATTTCTTAATTCTCAATTAGAATTAAACATACTCTCTGCGTTGTTTTGCTGCCTCTTGTTGTTTTTTCTTTTCAGCTGCTGCTTCGAGTTCTGCTTTGCTACCAACGATAATGTTTTGGTATTTACGGTTACCAGTTCCAGCAGGAATCAAGTGACCAACGATTACGTTCTCTTTCAAACCTTCGAGTGTATCACGCTTACCTCTTACGGCAGCTTCTGATAATACTTTTGTAGTCTCTTGGAACGATGCCGCTGACATGAATGATTCCGTACCCAACGATGCCGTAGTGATACCTTGCAATGTTGGACGAGCAACCGCTGGCATTGCATCACGAACCACGATTTGTGCTAAGTCAGCACGCTTCAATCGGCTATTTTCGTCACGCATTTCACGGCCTGTAATAATCTGGCCTGGCTTATACTTATCAGAAGCACCAGCATCCATTACTACTTTTTTGTCCAAAATCTTATCGTTTCCTGCACGTACCAACCACTTGTCAATCATTTGATTATCCAAGAAGAGTGTATCACCTGAGTCGATAACCTCTACTTTTTGCATCATTTGGCGAACAATCGTTTCGATGTGCTTATCAGAGATTTTTACACCCTGTTGGCGATAAACGGCTTGTACTTCGTTTACTAAGTATTCTTGTACGGCGGTTGGCCCTTTGATACGAAGAATATCGGCTGGCGTGATAGCTCCATCAGAAAGTGGGTCACCTGCCAAAACGAAGTCTCCGTCTTGTACTAAGAATAATTTCGACAAAGGCACCATGTATTTCATCTTGATACCATCTTTTGCTTCCACAAAAATCTCACGATTACCACGCTTGATAGAACCGTATTGTACGATACCGTCAATTTCAGATACAACCGCAGGATTTGAAGGGTTACGAGCCTCAAACAACTCAGTGATACGAGGTAAACCACCCGTGATATCACGGTTCATGTTGATGGCACGAGGAATCTTAGCTAAAATTTGTCCAGCTTTGATGATTTTTCCATCTTCTACAGTCAAACGAGCCAAAACTGGCAAGTTATATGCTTTCTCTTCTTCGCCATTGCTTGTTTTTACAATGATTGATGGGTTTTTGGCACGGTCTTTCGATTCGATGATAACTTTATCACGGAAACCAGTTTGCTCATCGGCTTCTTCTTTGTAAGTTATATTCTCTTCGATTGCATCGTATTCTACAATTCCATCAATATCTGAAAGGATAACGGCGTTGAATTGATCCCAGTGACACATTATGTCACCTTTGTTTATTTTTTGTCCGTCTTTTACCTCCAAAGTTGCACCATATGGTACGTTATTAACGATAAGTACGTTGTTTGTACCAGTTTCGATAATACGAATCTCACCACGACGACCCAAGACAGTTGTAATTACATTGCCTTCACGATCGCTCGACTGAACGGTACGCATTTCTTCGAGTTGGATTGTTCCTGCAAATTTTGCTTTAATGTTTGCTTCCGAAGCAACGTTTTGAGCAGTACCTCCTGTATGGAATGTACGAAGTGTAAGCTGAGTACCAGGCTCACCGATTGATTGTGAGGCAATTACACCAACTGCTTCACCACCTTCCGACATGCGGCCGGTTGCCAAATTACGTCCATAACATTTCGCACAAACACCTGTCTGTGTTTCGCAAGTTAGTACCGAGCGGATTTCAACTGTTTCGATTGCAGTATCGTCGATTTCAGCGGCAATTTCTTCCGTGATTTCTTCGCCAGCTTTTACGATAAGTTTTTTTGTTAGTGGGTCGATTACATCATAAACCGAAGTACGGCCTAAGATACGCTCAGAAAGTGGCTCAACGATATCTTCGTTGTCTTTCAAAGCTGAAACTTGAATTCCACGTAACGTTCCGCAATCTACTTCGTTTACCACTACATCTTGAGCAACATCGTGCAGACGACGAGTTAAGTAACCAGCATCGGCAGTTTTTAGGGCTGTATCTGCCAAACCTTTACGAGCACCGTGCGTAGAGATAAAGTATTCGAGTACGTCGAGACCTTCTTTAAAGTTAGATAAGATTGGGTTTTCGATGATTTCTCCAACCGAGCCTTGAATATTCTTTTGTGGTTTCGCCATCAAACCTCTCATACCACCCAACTGACGCACTTGTTCTTGCGAACCACGAGCTCCAGAATGCAT
The DNA here is from genome assembly GCA_027486845.1 of Cytophagaceae bacterium. Taxonomy (GTDB): domain Bacteria; phylum Bacteroidota; class Bacteroidia; order Cytophagales; family Spirosomataceae; genus Emticicia. The sequence goes on along the minus strand of JAIXOL010000008.1, from coordinate 159,669 downwards.
CATCATATAAATTGGATTGAAACCTGCTTGGTCATCTTCCAATTGCTTCAATAAAATCACACGCATCGAACTATTTACACGTCCCCAAATATCAATAATTTGGTTATAACGCTCACGCTCAGTAATGATACCGAACATATAGTTGTTTTGTACTTCTTCTACTTCTTTTTTAGCATCATTAACGAGTTTTGGTTTTTCAGCCGGAACAATGATATTGTCCAAACCGATTGATAAACCACCACGGAAGGCTGTTTGATAACCCAATTGCTTGATATCATCTAAGAATTGTGCTGTACGAGCATAGCCTGCCTCTTTGAATACTCGACCGATAAGCTGTTGTAGCTTTTTCTTAGTCAATAATTCGTCAAGATAACCTACTTCTTCAGGTACACATTGATTAAACAAGATACGTCCTGCAACGGTATCAACGATTTTCCAAACTAATTCACCTTTTTCGTCTTTAACTTTCACACGACATTTGATGTGAGCGTGTTTTGAAACCGCTCCTTCATTCATCGCAATGATTACCTCTTCTGCTGAATAGAATGTAATACCTTCGCCTGGCTCTTTATGAGTCGGTGTCGATTTACGTCCTTTCGTTACGAAGTAAAGACCCAAAACCATGTCCTGAGAAGGTACAGTAATTGGAGCTCCGTTGGCAGGGTTCAAGATATTATGAGCCGCCAACATCAAGATTGAAGCCTCCATGATTGCTTCTTGGCCAAGCGGCACGTGAACGGCCATTTGGTCACCGTCAAAGTCAGCGTTGAAGGCTGTACAAACGAGTGGGTGCAATTGGATTGCTTTTCCTTCAACCAATTTAGGTTGGAAAGCTTGGATACCAAGTCTGTGGAGAGTAGGGGCACGGTTCAAAAGAACAGGGTGTCCTTTCAATACGTTTTCCAAAATATCCCAAACTACGGCATCTTTTCTATCAACAATTTTCTTAGCAGATTTTACCGTCTTAACGATTCCACGCTCAATTAACTTTCTGATAATGAACGGTTTGAAAAGTTCGGCTGCCATATCTTTTGGTAAACCGCACTCGTGTAGTTTTAATTCTGGCCCTACAACGATTACCGAACGACCAGAATAATCAACACGCTTTCCAAGTAAGTTCTGACGGAAACGACCTTGCTTTCCTTTCAACATATCTGAAAGTGATTTCAAGGCACGGTTACCTTCCGAACGAACAGCGTTTACTTTACGAGAGTTATCGAATAATGAGTCAACCGCCTCTTGCAACATACGTTTTTCATTACGTAAGATTACTTCTGGAGCTTTGATTTCTAACAAACGCTTTAAACGGTTGTTACGGATAATCACACGACGGTAAAGGTCATTTAAGTCAGAAGTTGCGAAACGACCGCCATCCAATGGTACAAGCGGACGTAATTCTGGTGGAATAACTGGCACCATACGGATAATCATCCACTCTGGTTTATTTTCGATACGAGTGTTTGCATCACGTAAAGCTTCTACGATTTTCAAACGCTTCAAGGCATCAGCCTTACGTTGTTGTGAAGTATCGGTAGCCGCAGCGTGACGAAGGTCGTACGATAATTGGTCTAACTCAAGGCGAGAAAGCATCATTTCTAGAGCTTCAGCACCCATTTTAGCGATAAATTTATTAGGGTCTTTATCGTCGAGCATTTGGTTGTCACGTGGCAATTTATCCATGATGTCCAAATATTCTTCCTCGGTCAAGAAGTCGTTTTTAGCAACGCCATCTTCACCTTTCAAACCTGGTTGGATAACGACGTATCTTTCATAGTAAATAATTTGGTCGAGTTTCTTCGACGACATACCTACTAAGTAACCAATTTTGTTTGGTAAACTACGGAAGTACCAAATGTGAGCCACAGGTACAACGAGTTCGATGTGTCCCATACGTTCACGACGTACTTTCTTTTCGGTAACTTCTACACCACAACGGTCGCAGATGATACCTTTGTAGCGAATACGTTTGTATTTACCACAGTGGCATTCCCAGTCTTTTACAGGGCCGAAAATACGCTCGCAAAACAAACCGCCCATTTCGGGTTTGTAAGTACGATAGTTGATTGTCTCAGGTTGAGTAACTTCGCCATAAGAGCTTTCTAAGATTGACTCTGGAGAAGCCAAACTGATAGTGATGCTCTGGAAGTCACTATTGAGTTTTTTATTTTTCTTTAAAGACATTTTCAAGTATGATTGATGTGAAAATGATATGCTCATTTTGAGGTGTGTAATTCCGTAGAAAAACACACCTTTATTTTTTTAGACTACTGCAAAGTAATCTCTAATGCTAAGCCTCGTAATTCGTGAACCAATACGTTGAATGATTCTGGGATATTTGGTTTTGGCAAATTCTCTCCTTTTACGATTGCTTCGTATGCTTTGGCACGACCCAATACATCATCAGATTTTACAGTCAAGATTTCTTGTAAAATATGCGATGCACCGAATGCTTCCAATGCCCAAACCTCCATCTCTCCGAAACGCTGACCTCCAAATTGTGCTTTACCACCCAATGGTTGTTGCGTAATAAGTGAGTATGGTCCGATTGAGCGGGCGTGCATTTTATCATCAACTAAGTGACCAAGTTTCATCATATACATGATACCTACGGTTACTTTTTGGTCAAATGGCTCACCTGTCAAGCCGTTGTAAAGTTGTGAACGTCCATAAGGTGGTAAACCTGCTTCATCTAATTCTGCGGTTACTTCTGCTTCAGTAGCACCATCAAAGATTGGTGTAGCATATTTACGTCCTAATTTTCTACCAGCAAGACCCAATACAACTTCATATAGCTGACCGATATTCATACGAGAAGGTACACCAAGCGGGTTCAACACGATGTCCATTGGCTGGCCTTCTGCCGTAAATGGCATATCTTCATCACGAACGATACGTGCAACAACTCCTTTATTTCCGTGACGACCAGCCATCTTGTCACCCACTTTCAACTTACGTTTTTTGGCGATATAAACTTTAGCCAATTTCACGATACCTGCAGGTAGTTCATCTCCTACTTCCAATACAAAACGCTCACGTTTGAATCGACCGATTACTTCGCTACGACGAGCCAAGTAGTTCTTACAAAGTGCTACGATTAATTTGTTGAAAGCGGTATCTTCTGTCCAACCATCCAAGATTACATCTCCTAATAAGTTTACTTCTTCAGGAACATTATATTGGCTTTCGTCAACATAATTATTTTTGTCTGGAAATAAATTATTGGCAATATTTCCACGATTGAACTTCATTCCTTTAGAGATAAGTTCATCTCCAAATTTATGTTTCACGCCAACGGTTGTTTTGCCATCAAGCAATTCCGTCATTTTATCAATCATTAAGCCACGGAGTTCAATTAATTGACGGCCGTGCTTTTTCATTAATACTTTTAACTCTTCTTTATGCTTCGAGCGTTCTTCTTTGCTTGGGCGAGAGAAAAGTTTTGTATCGATAATTACACCGTCCATTGATGGTGGTGATTTTTTCGAGGCATCTTTTACATCACCCGCTTTATCTCCGAAAATTGCACGTAGAAGTTTTTCTTCTGGAGTTGGGTCTGATTCTCCTTTTGGAGTAATCTTACCAATCAAAATATCTCCTTCACGTACACGTGTTCCTGTACGAACGATGCCATTTTCATCAAGATTTTTTACAGTTTCTTCCGAAACGTTTGGAATCTCAGCGGTTAATTCTTCTTCACCACGTTTTGTATCACGTACTTCGAGTTCGTATTCTTCGATGTGAATTGATGTGAAAATATCTTCACGCACAACTCTCTCCGAAATTACAATCGCATCCTCAAAGTTATATCCTTGCCAAGGCATGAAGGCAACCAAAAGGTTACGCCCCAGAGCGAGCTCCCCGCCTTGAGTTGCATATCCTTCTACGAGGATTTGACCTTTTTTCACAGTATCACCTTTCAACACAATCGGACGAATGTTGATACAAGTATCTTGGTTCGTGCGGCGGTGTTTGATAAGCTCATAAGAAGTGATGTTTGTATCAAAACTTACGAGTGTTTGCTCGGCTGTCCAGTTATAACGTACTTTGATAACATTTGCATCAACATATTCAACAACTCCATCTTCTTCAGCAACCACCAAAGTACGAGAGTCACGAGCCAAACGACCTTCTAGACCTGTACCTACGATTGGAGCTTCTGGACGTAACAAAGGCACAGCCTGACGTTGCATATTTGAACCCATCAAGGCACGGTTGGCATCATCATGCTCAATGAATGGAATCATCGAAGCAGCTACAGATACAATCTGATTTGAGGCAATATCCATGTAGTCGATTGAATCTGGTGATTTCATTGGGAAGTCACCTTCATAACGACATTTCAAGGCATCTACTGAGAAGTTTCCGTTGGCATCAACGTCGGCTGTTGCCATCGCAATGTTTTTCCCGTCTTCTTCTTCGGCAGTTAAGTAAATGATTTCTTTTGTCAATTTGCCATCTTCAATCTTAACATAAGGGGTTTCGATGAAACCCATGCTGTTGATTTTGGCATACGTACAAAGCGACGAAATCAAACCGATGTTTGGTCCCTCTGGAGTTTCGATAGTACACAAACGACCGTAGTGCGTATAGTGAACGTCACGAACCTCGAAACCTGCACGCTCACGGCTCAATCCACCAGGCCCGAGTGCCGACATACGACGCTTGTGCGTGATTTCGGCCAAGGGATTAGTTTGGTCCATGAACTGCGATAACTGATTGGTTCCAAAGAATGAGTTAATTACTGAAGAAAGTGTTCTTGCATTAATCAAGTCAACTGGTTTGAAGTCTTCGTTATCACGAACGTTCATGCGTTCTTTGATTGTACGAGCCATACGAGCCAAACCTACGCCAAATTGTGCGTAAAGCTGCTCTCCTACGGTACGAACACGACGATTCGATAAGTGGTCAATATCATCTACAACTGCTTTTGAGTTGATGAGTTGAATAAGGAACTTAACGATTTCGACAATATCTTGGGTTGTCAATACACCAGTTTCGAGCGGTGTAGTCAAACTCAATTTTGTATTTACACGGTAGCGACCTACCTCTCCTAAATCATAACGTTTATCTGAAAAGAACAATCCTTGGATAATCTCACGGGCTGTTGCTTCGTCTGGTGCTTCGGTGTTACGTAATTGACGGTAGATTTGCTCAACTGCCTCTTTTTCAGAGTTTGAGCTATCACGTTGTAACGTATTGTAGATAATGTTGAATTCTGATACGTTGGCATCTTCACGGTGCAAAATGATTGATTTTTGCTCAGTGTTTAAAATAGTATCAATGTCATTTTCTGAGATAATAGAGTCACGCTCTAAGATTACCTCATTACGGTCGATTGAAACAACCTCACCAGTATCTTCATCTACGAAGTCTTCTGTCCATGTACGTAAAACACGTGCGGCAAGACGACGACCGATTGATTTTTTTAGGGCTTCACGTGTGCCAGGGATTTCCTCTGAAAGGCCAAAAAGGTTGAGGATGTCTTTATCAGAACCAAAACCAATTGCACGAAGCAATGTTGTAACTGGGAATTTTTTCTTACGGTCGATGTATGCATACATTACGTTATTTACGTCAGTCGAGAATTCAATCCACGAACCTTTCATCGGGATTACACGAGCTGAGTAAAGTTTCGTTCCGTTTGTGTGCTTACTCATTGAGAAGAACACACCAGGCGAACGGTGTAATTGTGATACTATAACACGCTCAGCTCCGTTGATAACGAATGAGCCACGGCCATTCATGTATGGAATGTTACCCAAAAATACTTCTTGCTCGATTGTCTCGAAGTCTTCATTGTCGGTATCATTACAAATCAAACGCAATTTTGCTTTTAAAGGCACAGCGTAAGTAAGACCACGGTCAATACACTCATCAACTGAGTATTTTGGTGGGTCGATGGTGTAATCGACGAATTCCAACACGTAGTTTTCACGTGAGTCGGCGATTGGGAAGTTTTCGGCAAATACATTGAAAAGCCCTTCCATTTTGCGATTTTCGGCTGGAGTCTCAATCTGGAAAAAATCTTGGAAAGATTTTACCTGAATATCCAAGAAATCTGGGTATTCGATGAGCGGCTTTACCGTTGCGAAACTTTTTCTACCGGTTTCTGTCAGATTCAAGGTTTGAAAAGTTTTAAGTGAAAAATATTTTACGATGATAGATGTTCGATATTGGGATATTAAATTGAATTTTAAAATCCAAACATCAAGCATCGAAACTCGAACATCTAAATTTATTTGTCGTAGTGGAGCGAATAAATATCCCTGTTCGACTATCCTACGAAAATAGTCGTGTATCGGACAAGAACTCTACTAATGAAAAGCGTATTTTTTCGGGGTAATCTTAAATAGGGTGCGAAATTACAAAATGATAATGAAAAAACAAGGTTTTGTTGTTAATTTTTTCTGTGTTTTTATATAAAGAGTCGGTTTTAATTAGAAAAACAAAAAAACTTTAAAAAAAAATTAGCTTTTCGGCTTTTTTAAAAATTTAGTTTTAAATTTCGATAAAACATTTGTATGCTGCCCAATGAGTTATAGTGTTAATTTCAAGCAAAGAATCATAAATTTTATTCTCTCAAAAGTCTAAAGTAGTACGATAATTGCTTTTTTGTATATACAGACTATTCATTTTTATACTGTTTATTTCATGAGCGAAATTCTACAATATTTAGCTTTTGTATCAATCGTCGCAATTGCATTGGTAGTGGTGTTTTCATTAATGAGAAACTCCTATTCAAAGTATCGCCATATTTATATAAATAATGTAGAGGAATTATCGAAGCATTATTATCGCTATGTGCAATATTTTTGGGGGGTGGGCATATTTGTGCCGTTTAGTGAGTTGTACATTGATTTGTTTGGTGTCAGAAAAGAAAGTGAGCTAAGATATAATTTAGTTGTAGGGCTTTTCTGTCTTTCAGTAGCTTTTTTTAGTAGATATTTTGAAGTTATCCGTAAGAATCTTCACTTACTTTTTGCTGTTTTTTTTGTCATATACAATTCATTAGTTTTATACAAGATTGCCACTTTTGGGCAAATGGATTATCTGACCTTGGCCGAGTTTACGCTCGTCAATATGATTTCGTACTACGTCTTTTACACTTTCAAGTACTTTTACACTTACCTTCTTGCTATTGTTAGTGCCTTAATGTTTTTAGTCTATAGGGAATTTATTTCGACCAAAGATTTTATTATTTATTTTAATAGCTCATTCATTGCATTCATCATCAATTATGTAATTCACTACATAGACCTAAGTATCAAAGAAAACCTTTTTTTTGCTTATAAATTTGTGAACCGAGGTAATTTAATAATCATAGGTATAAATACGGAAGGAATTGTAACCTTTGTTAGCAAAAATCTTGAACAAATTTTAGGATATAATGATAATGAGTGGATTGGAAAAAGCTGGGAAAACGATATAATCAAAACCTTAGGTTTTGAGCAAAATGATGAAAGTCATGCCAAGAAAGTCAAGGTCAAAGACGGTACTTATAAGTTTCTTGATTGGCACGAAGAGGTTTTTAACAATGATTTGGTATTGAAAGTGGGGCGTGATGTAACAGAAATCAAAAGGACTGAAACGCAACTCACAACTACTAATAACAGACTAAATAGTTTGCTATCAAACATCGGAGATTTAGTTTTTGTGCTAAACTTAGAGTATGTTTTTACGGAGTATTATCAAAATGACAATAATGAAGATTTATTTATTCAGCCCTCGTCATTTTTGGGGAAAAGTATCAACGAAATTGGTTTTCCTGATGATGCTCTTAAAGCAATGAAAGTAGGGATTGAAAAAACCATTGCTAACTACAAAAAATCAAATGTAGAGTATAGCTTACAATTAGAAGTTGGTCAGCGGTGGTTTAGTATGGTTATTTCACCACTTGCTGATGACACTGGAAATTTGACTGAAATTATCTGTATTGCTCGTAATATTACTGATGATAAAAAAGCCGAACTTGAGCTTAAACGAACAAAAGAGGTACTCGAACAAACCAACCGTGTAGCGAGAGTAGGTGGCTGGGAATATAATCTGCTAGAGCAAAAGTTATATTCTTCAAAAATAACCAATGAAATTTTTGAAATCGTTGATAAAAGCGATGCTGATTTTAATCAAGTAATTAATTATTTTGATGAAGAAGAATCGCGAGAGGTACTTTTAAATGCGATTAATAAATGCATAAACGAAGGTGTTTCGTATGACCTTGAATTGGCTATTATTACGACTAAAAGAAAAAAACATTGGGTAAGAGTTAAAGGTGCAGCCGAATTTGTGGATGGGGTTTGTCTTAGAATTTATGGTATAGTTCAAGATATTGATGAGCAAGTTAAATCGAAAACTGCCCTCAAACAGAGCGAAGAGAAGTTTAGGTACATCAGCGAGAATATCTCAGATGTCGTGATTGTCTTTGAATATGGTAAAGTTTCGTATTTGTCATCGGCTCACGAACGCCTGTTTGGCTATACAACCGAAGAATCTATCGCTATTTCGCAACGTAACATTTATGAGTTTTTTCATCCCGATGACCACGAATTTCTTAGGAATCTATATCGTAATGCCATTAAAAGTCAAACTTCTAAATTGACTTATTTTATACGCTTTTTACACAAAAATGGTTCTTACATTTGGCGTGAAGACTCTGTAACACTCATTTACGACTCAGCGGGGTATCTTGTTACGAAACTTATCACGGCCAGAGATATTAGCGAGCGTAAAAGCCAAGAATTAGAGAATCAACATCGGCAAGAACGAGTATTATTGCAGCATAATATTCTTATTCGACTTTCTAAAACACATCTTGATGAAGGTGATTTCTGGGAAGACGGATTACATACAATTACTGAGGCCGCAATCGAAGGGATTGATGTTAGTCGAGCAAGTTTCTGGATTTTTGAGAAAAATAAGATTGTGTGTATTGATTTATATATAAAAGCCGAACAAACACACTCATTTGGTGCCGAAATTTACGAGAAAGATTTTCCTATATATTTTGAAAGTCTCAAAAATGAAATAGCAATTGTTGCCGATGATGCATGTAACCATAAGTACACCAAAGAGATGGCCGAAATCTATCTTTTCCCTGAAAAGATTGTTTCGATGCTTGACTTACCAATTTATATTGGCGGTGAATTAGTCGGCGTAATTTGCTGGGAACAAACAGGGATAATTAAAAATTGGTTAGAAGAAGATATAACATTCGCTCGTTCGATAGCCGATATTATTTCGCTGAGAATCGAAGCTGATAAACGTCTAAAAGCTGAAAAAGAACTTAAATACACCAAAGAGTTATTAGAACAAACCAGTTTTGTGGCAAAAGTGGGCGGCTGGGAGATTGATGTGCAAAATCAGACTGTCTTTTTTTCGGATATTAACAAGGCGACACTCGAAGCCCCAACTTCATTTTCATTAGAATTGGTAACCGCCTTAGAATTTTTTAAAGAAGGTGAAAGCCGTGATAAAGCATTAGAAGTATTTACGAAGTGTTTCAAAAAAGGTATTCCGTTTGATATAGAAGTGCAAGTCGTCACTATGAAAGGCAACGAAAGATGGGTGAGGGCTTTAGGGCAGGCAGAATATAATAATGGTAGATGCAAAAGACTTTATGGAACATTTCAAGATATTGACGATCAAGTAAAACTCGTACAGATAATCAAAGATAAAGAATTACAATACCGAACTCTTATCTCTAACATTTCAAGTGTTACTTTTAGATGTTTGAATGATGCAAACTGGACAATGGTTTTTATCAGCGATGCAGTAGAACAACTAACTGGCTACCCAGCCGAAGATTTTATCTTAAATAACAAACGAAGTTTTGCCGAAATTATTCATTTAGAAGATAGAGGTTTTCTAAACGTAAACCCTAACGAAACTAATCGAGAATATGCAATCGAGTACCGAATAATTAATAAAAATAACGAAATCGTTTGGGTGAACGAAAAAAGTCGATGGTATTTTGATGAGGTAGAAAAACGGTTTTTATTAGATGGAATCATTTCTAATATTACAGAGAGAAAGCATGCCGAAATTGCTCTTGTGCAGAGTTTCGAAGAACTAAAAAATACTCAAACCCAGTTATTGGCGATTCAGGTAGAACAAGAGAAGTTTGTAAATTTGGTCAAATATTCGGGGGCATATATCGGAATGTCGGATATGCGAGGAAATTTGATATTCCTGAACAAAAAAGCCAAAGAAATTTCAGGTCTTGACGATAATTATGAAGGGTTAATTGCCAAAGATTGTCATTCGGAAGCAGGTAAGCTTTTGCTTGATACCACAATTATTCCACAGGTTTTGGAAAATGGAATGTGGCAAGGAGAGCATGATTTAGTTAATTCTAAAACCAAAGAAATCAAATATACAGATGCCACAACATTTATTGTAAAAGACCCTCTTTCTAAAAAAGCAATTGCATTTGCTACGATTCAGATTGATATTTCCGAAAGAAAAAAAGCCGAAGCACAATTGATAGAAAATCAGCGGGAATTAGTCTATAAAAGCGAGATGTTGGCTGCTATTGCCAAAACAACCGAAAAACTCTTAGTAAGCAAAAATATAGAAGAAACCCTATCGGAAACCTTCAAACTCATAGGTGAATCTATCGGAACAGATAGAGTACATTATTTTAAAAATGATTTAAAAACCAATTTGGTTAGCCAAAAAGTAGAATGGGTACGTGAGGGTATTAGTTCGCAGTTGTATAACCCCGACACCCAAAATATATCTTTGGATGATGTTTATGTCAATGCTGAAACATTGCTTCAAAACAAAATTTATCGGAAGATTTTAAGTGAAGTATCTGATTCCAAAATAATAGAACGCTGGAAAAAACAAGAATTACTATCGGTATTGCTTCTACCAATTTTCATCAAAGATAAGTTTTATGGCTTTATCGGTTTTGATGATTGTACGAACGAACAGATTTGGTCAGAAGATAAAATCAATATTCTACTCTCGTTGACAACTAATATTGCTAACGCCATCGAACGTATTATTAATGAAATAATCATCAGCGAAAGTGAAAGTAATTTCCGACAACTCAACGAAACACTCGAAGATGTTTTTTTGCTCTTTGATGTGACCAATAGTCGATATATATATGTGAGTCCTTCATGTAAAAAAGTTTTAGGTCCAGACCAGTCGTATTTCTATGAGAAAAATTCATTCGTAAGAGATTACCTTTTTGAAGAAGATCAAAATATCAACGATATTATTGAAGAACAAATCAAAACCAATAATTCGTCAGAAGTTGAATATCGAATCATTACGGCAGAAGGTGCTGAAAGATGGATTTTTCAGAAATCATTCGGAATCCGAAATGACGTTGGTGAGTTGGTCAGGATTTCAGTCATTTGTTCGGATATTACAGAGCGAAAAGTCATTCAAGGTGAAGTTAAACAACTCTCTTTAGTTGCTGAAAAAATCACAAATGGTGTTTTAATCGCTGATACTCAAGGGCGAGTTTTGTGGGCAAATCAGAGCTTTCTTGATATGATGGAAATAGAAATACACAACCTCATTGGAAATCGGCCAAGAGATTTATTCAATTTTAAAGATAAAAAAACCAGGAAGCAGATTGATATCATCAATGGCTGTAATTTTAGCATCGAGTTGGAGATACAAACCTTTAAAAAGACAAAAAAATGGATTGAAATTATCAACACAGGTATTAAAAACAACGAAGGAAATTTTATTCAACAAATAGAGGTAGTTATTGACATTTCGGAGCGTAAAAAGGCAGAAAACTTATTAAAAGAAAGCGAAGAGCGTTTTCGTTTTATTGCCGAAAATACTTCTGATGGAATATTTGTAATAGAAAATACGCTTATTGTTTATACATCACCTTCTTTCCAAAAAATGTTTGGATATAGCTTCAAGGAAAGTGTTGAGCAAAGTAAAGGTGACCTTTTGTCTTTATTACATCCTGATGATATACCCGGTTTTGCAAGAATAATCAGTAATACCGTGAATACTCAAGGTACAACTTTCACACATGAATACCGTTTCCTTCATAAAAATGGTTATTATGTTTGGCGAGAAGATACTGTTACTATTATTTATCAAGAAGGTAAGGTATTTAGATTTATTTGTATCGTCAGAGACATAACGGAGCGTAAAAAATCCGAAGAACGCCTCCGAGAAAGTGAACGCAAACTAAGTAGTATTCTCAATGCTTTAGACGAAGTTGTGTGGGCTATCAGTGTACCAGATAATAAATTACTGTTGGTTAGTAAGTCATTTGAAAAAGTCTATGGTAAAACCTCAAGGCAATGGAAATCAGACTTTAATTTATGGAAAGAGGCTATCATTGAAGAAGATAAACCTATTGCCCAGAAAATGGAAGAAGACATTTTGTTTTTAGGCGTGGCTTACGGAGTTTATCGTATTGTCGATACACATGGAAATTTCAAATGGCTCGAAAACGCCGCTAAAGTGGTTAGAAATGAAAACGATGAGCCATATATGATTATGGGCATTATGACCGATATAACAGAAAAGAAAATCGCTGAAGAAGCCCTCAGAGCTGCTCAAGAAGTGGCCGAAGAAGCAAATCGAGCAAAAGCCGAACTGGAGCTTAGAGCCTTACAGATGCAGATGAACCCGCATTTTGTTTTCAATGCACTCAACTCGATTCAAAGCTACGTGATGAATCAAGATACGCTCAAGGCAAACTTATATTTATCGAAGTTCTCTCGACTCATTCGTTTATTTCTTGATTCATCACGGAGTAAATTTATATCATTGGCCGAAGAAATAAAACTATTGACACTTTATATTGAGTTAGAAAAAATTAGGTTTGAAAGTAAGTTTGAATTTGAAATAATTGTCGATTCGATGATAAATAAATATGTCGAAATTCCAACTATGATTCTGCAACCGTTTATTGAAAATGCTATTAATCATGGGCTTCGGTATAAACATCAAAAAGGGCTTTTGAGTATTAAATTCTACAAAGAAGTTGGATATCTAATTTGTAAAATTGAAGACGATGGCGTAGGTAGAAATAATGCAAAAAAAATACAGGCAAAATCAAGCAAGGGATATAAATCGCAAGGTCTAAAAATCACAACCGAACGCCTTATGACTTATAACAAAATCAACGATGCCAATATTGTGTTTTCAATCAAAGACTGTATCGAAAAACCCGATAGTCCGAATGATGAAGTTGGAACCTTAATAGAAATTCGATTCCCTGAAAATTAAACAAAAGTAAGATGTCGATGTTAACTTGAAGGCTTTCTTTGAATAAATAGCTTGCAAATCATGCGTCATTCTTCATATTGATTGCTTAATTTTGCAAATAAATAGAGTTTTAATGCTTCCTGAAAATTTTCATTAAGTATTAACCATTAATCATTATACATTTATATAAATGGCACTTAGCGAACAAGAATTACTACGCCGTCAGAAAAGACAAAACCTAATGGCAATGGGCATTGACCCATATCCTGCCGATTTATTTGAAGTAAACGTAACGGCCGCTGATATTGAGAAAAACTACGTAAACGATAAGTTAAACTATAAAAACGTATCAATTGCAGGTCGTTTGATGTCGTTTCGTATCATGGGAAGTGCGTCTTTCGCTGAGTTGCAAGATTCAACTGGCCGTATCCAATTATACTTCCGTCGTGACGACCTTTGTCCAGATGAAGACAAAACTTTATACAACACAGTTTTCAAGAAACTCCTTGATATTGGCGATATTATTGGCGTAAAAGGTTATGTTTTTACCACTCAAACTGGCGAAACGTCGATTCATGTAACCGAATTTAAGATTCTTAATAAATCGCTTCGTCCGTTACCAATCGTAAAAGAAGTTGATGGTAAAATCTACGATGCCTTCTCTGATCCAGAGCAACGCTACCGCCAACGTTATGTAGATTTAATAGTAAATCCGCATGTAAAAGAGGTTTTTATTAAGCGTGCAAAAATCATCAGCACGATGCGAAGAATGTTTGACGATAAAGGTTGGTTGGAAGTAGAAACGCCAATTTTGCAGCCTATTCACGGTGGAGCAGCGGCACGTCCATTTGCTACGCACCATAACACGCTCGATATGCCTTTATATATGCGTATTGCCAACGAACTTTACCTCAAACGCCTTATTGTGGGTGGTTTTGAAGGTGTTTATGAGTTCGGGAAAATGTTCCGTAACGAAGGGATGGACCGTACGCACAACCCAGAATTTACTTCGCTCGAATTCTACGTGGCCTACAAAGACTACGAATGGATGATGGGAATTACGGAAGAGATTTTTGAGAAAGTAGCGATGGCCGTTCATGGCTCAACGACTTTCAAATTGGGTGAAAACGAATTGAATTTTGCTGGCCCATTTGCTCGTTTGAGTATTTTGGAAGCTATCGAAAAATATACAGGCGTAAACTTGGGTGAACTAAGCGAAGAAGAAACCCGTGCCTACTGCCGCCAGTGGGGAATGGAAATTGATGATACTATGGGCAAAGCCAAATTGATTGACGAGATTTTTGGCGAAAAAGTAGAAGCAAATCTTATTCAGCCGACGTTTATCATTGATTATCCAGTCGAAATGTCGCCATTGACGAAAAAACACCGCTCGAAACCAGGTTTGGTTGAGCGTTTTGAGTTGTTTGTGAATGGAAAAGAGGTTGCCAATGCTTATTCGGAGCTAAATGACCCAATCGACCAACGTGAGCGTTTTGAAGAACAAGCAAGACTGGCAGAGCGTGGCGACGACGAAGCAATGGCAATGGACGAAGATTTTATTCGCTCGCTCGAATATGGAATGCCACCAACGGCAGGAATCGGCATCGGTATCGACCGCCTCACGATGATGTTGACTGATAATGTGAGTATTCAAGAAGTACTTTTCTTCCCCCAAATGCGACCAGAAAAGAAACAAGAACTCTCGCATGAAGCTGATTATGAAGCAATTGGTATTCCAGCCGTTTGGGTGCCAGCCTTACAAAAAATGGGCTTCGTGATGGTTTCACAACTCAAAGAAGCCAATGCCAACAAAATCTTTAATGATTTGGGTGGAATGAGAAAGAAACTCAAAATCGACGAAAAAATGCCGAGTAAAGAAGAAGTGGAGGCTTGGGTGAAGTAAAAAAACAAATTGTTTGTTTTTGAAACCTCTTTAAGATATTCTAAATTTGGAAAAATAAACATTTAAAAATGGGAGCTGACATTCAATCTCGAAAAATGCTTTTTATGCAAGAATATCTTAGACTTAACGATGAACAAATCATTGATAAGTTAAGCGATTTATTGCATAAAGAGAAATCAAAAAGGCTAAAGGTTAAATTTAAGCCAATAACTCAAGATGAGTTGGAAGCCAAGTTAAACCGTTCGGAAAAAAATATTGAAAATGGAGAAATTTATAGCCAAAGTGAGGTTGAAAATTTCTTCAAAAATAGATTTCAATAATGCCTAATTACAGTATAATTTGGACGAATGAAGCTTTTGATGATTTACTTCTGATAGAAGATTTTTTAGGTTTTGAAAACGCACAGAAAACTATTGATAAAATAATTGCTCGTGTAAGGCAATTAGAAGATTTTCCGCTTTCAGGTAAAGTACAACCAACGCAAACAAAACAAGAATATCGTTTTTTGGTGGAGGGAAATTATAAAATTATCTATACATATAGAACTAGTAAAGTTTATATCAATACTATTTTTGATACTCGGCAAGACCCAGATAAATTAAAGGTGTAAATTCAATATACTGAAAAGCGTGGTAAAAGTGCCACGCTTTTTCTTTTGACTCCAATTTTCACCCATATTAGTCTTACCTTCAGCAACTTAACAAATATTTTACAACACCATTTGCAAACAATCTAAAAACTTTTAATTATCTTGCCTTACAAATATGTAACCGCTAATTTCTAAATGTTTTATGAGCAGGAAAGTGTTAGTTTTAAATGCCGATTATAGTGCATTAAGTATTTGTACTGTGCCAAAGGCCTTTTTATTGGTTTACCTCGACAAAGCCGAATTAGTTACCGACTCACCTAAAGGTATGCTTCGCACCGTCGATAAAAGTTATCCGCTTCCCTCAGTCATAAGGCTTCATCATTACGTCAGTTTGCCATTTAAAGGCGTGATGCTCAGTAGGCAAAATGTGTTTAGGCGAGACGGAAATAAGTGCATTTATTGCGGAAGCCACGACGACCTCACCCTCGACCACGTTTTACCAAAATCAAGAGGCGGAAAAACCAACTGGGATAACCTCGTAACCGCCTGCCGACGTTGCAATTCTCGCAAAGGCGACCAAACTCCCGAAGAAATGGGATTCTCTCTCCCCAAAAAACCTTACAAACCTTCTTTTATTATGTTTCTACGAGATTTCGCAGGCTCTATCGAAGAGAACTGGTTGCCGTTTTTGGGAACAAAAGAACGTGCATAAGTTTTTTATATAATCATAAATAATTGATAGTCAAACCTGTAAGGTAAGAAAGGCCTTGCAGGTTTTTGCTTTTAAATATTAATAGAGCGTAAATACTGCTTTTCCTTAAAAACTAGTTACTTTTGGTAATTGCAGGTCTATTTTATCCCACAAAATCAATTCCCCATGTCAACAAATACTTTCGACATCATCGGACTATCTCAACCAGAGGTTTTAGAAGCCAGAGAAAAATTTGGTAGAAATAGTCTCGACTATAAAAAAGAAAATGGTTTTCTGGAAGCCGTAAAAAGTCTCGTTAAAGAACCAATGGTGATTTTGCTGCTCGTTGCTTCGATAATTTATTTCATGAGTGGCGATATTGGCGATGGTATTTTCTTAGCATCAGCTATTGTTTTGGTGGCTACGATTTCGCTCTATCAAGACTCTCGCAGCCGCAATGCCCTCGAAAAACTTAAGAACTTTACACAACCAACTTGTAAAGTTATTCGTGATGGCGAAATTATTGAAATTTCGAGCGAAGAGCTAGTACTTGGCGATAGTTTGATGGTGGAAGAGGGAACGTCGATTTCTGCTGATGGAATTATTATTCGCTCAAATGATTTTTCGGTCAATGAATCAATTCTTACTGGCGAATCGCTCTCGGTCGAGAAAGACCCAAGCAAGGATGATAACCTTATTTTTAGAGGAACGAGCGTGGCCAGTGGTTTGGCAATTGCCACCATTACGGCCATCGGCAATCAAACTAAATTGGGAAAAATTGGAAAAAGCCTTGAAAGTATTGAAGAAGAAGAAACGCCTTTGGAGTTACAAATAGGTAGTTTTGTCAAGAAAATGGTGATTGTTGGGGCGATTGTTTTCTTGGTTGTGTGGGGAATTAATTACTTCAAATCGCACAATGTTTTGGATAGTTTACTCAAAGCCCTTACGCTTGCGATGAGTATTCTGCCTGAAGAAATTCCTGTGGCTTTCACGACTTTTATGGCATTGGGAGCATGGCGATTAATGAAAATGGGAATCGTCGTAAAACAAATGAAGACCGTAGAAACGTTGGGAAGTGCGACTGTCATTTGCACTGATAAAACAGGTACGATTACCGAAAATAAAATGTCGTTGGCAAAGATTTTTGTGTTGGGTTCGGATAAAATTTCTGAGCCAGAAAATACCTTAACTGATGCCGAGAAAAACCTAATAGAAATAGCCATGTGGGCAAGCGAACCAATTCCTTTCGACCCGATGGAAATTGCTTTGCACGCTGCTTACGCAAAAATAATTTCGCAAGACGAACGCCCAAACTTTGAATTGGTTCATGAATATCCGTTGGGAGGAAAACCGCCTATGATGACGCATATTTTTGCGAATAAAGCTGAAAAACGCTTCATTGCGGCCAAAGGAGCAGCCGAAGCTATTATGAATGTAAGCGTTTTGACTGAAGCCGAAAAGCAAAAAATCAACGAAGTAATTGACACTTTGGCAAAAGAAGGTTACAGGATTTTGGCAGTAGGAGAGGCTCAATTCGATGGAAATAATTACCCTGCAACGCAACAAGAATTTAAGTTTGGTTTCAAAGGTTTAGTAGCTTTTTATGACCCACCAAAAAAGAATATTCAAGCGGTTTTAAATAGTTTTTATAAAGCCGGAATTGACGTAAAAATAATCACTGGCGATAACGCAGCCACAACTACGGCCATTGCCAAGCAAATTGGTTTTAAGGGTTATGAACACAGCCTTACGGGCGACGAATTAATGCAATTATCGGAAACTGAATTGCAGAAAAGAGTAAAAGATACCAATCTATTTACTCGAATGTTTCCCGAAGCAAAGTTACGTATCATCAATGCTTTAAAAGCACAAAATGAAATTGTAGCCATGACAGGTGATGGCGTAAATGATGGCCCTGCTCTCAAAGCGGCACATATTGGCATTGCAATGGGCAAAAAAGGTACGGAAATTGCCAAACAAGCTGCTTCATTGATTTTGGTAGAAGATGATTTATCGAAAATGGTCGATGCCGTGGCAATGGGTCGAAAGATTTATACCAATCTTAAAAAAGCCATTCAGTATATTATTTCGATTCATATTCCGATTGTCTTGACGGTCTTTATTCCATTGGCATTAGGTTGGTTGTTTCCAAATATTTTTTCGCCAGTTCATATCATCTTTTTGGAGTTGATAATGGGGCCAACTTGCTCGATTATCTACGAAAACGAGCCAATGGAAAAAAACACAATGAGTCAGCAACCAAGACCAGCAACTAATACTTTTTTTAGTTGGAAAGAGTTGACTATCAGTATTATACAAGGATTAATGATTTCGGCAGGAACGCTGGTGGTTTATCAATATGGTGTGCATGAAGGCTATAATGAATCGCTTACTCGTACGTTGGTTTTTGCTACACTCATTATTGCCAATATTTTCTTGACTTTGGTCAATCGCTCGTTTTATTATTCAATTTTTAGGACTTTGATGTATAAAAACAACCTCGTGTTATTGATAATCTCCATTACTTTGGTTTTGCTGGGTTTGCTGATTTTCGTGCCACCGTTGGCAAATTTCTTTGGTTTTGCACCGATGAATATTGCCCAATTTGGCATTTGTACCGCCATCGGCTTCATTTCGGTGATTTGGTTTGAGGTAGTGAAATGGTGGAAGAGGATGAAATCATAATTCTGTAATTTTTTAGGAGTTACGCAGAGAAAGACATTTTCATAAGTTAAGATGAAGTGTGGCACACCTTTTCAAGAATCTTAATATCAAAACTATCAAAGTAGGTGTGCCACACTTGTTCTTGCATAACTCCTAATTTAAAACCATATAAATCATACTTAAAGAATTCATTCAACTATGAAACGTTCATTTGCTGTTTTACTATTCAGTCTAATTTTTAACATTGCTTTTGCTCAAACGACAATCATTTCAGGAAAAGTACCTTCTATGAAAAAAGGTAAAATTACAATTAATCGACCGTCTAAATGGCTGATTGATAGTGATATAAGCGGAGTTTCGCTGAAAAAGCAAATTGCACAAAATGGCTCGTTTACCCTTGATTTGAAAGCCATTGATAAAGAAATTATACTATTTACTGTTTGGGATAGTTTACAAACAAAAAAACTTTATGAACAGTATTTGTATATTTCTAAAGGTGATAAAATTACTTTAAACGAGAAATCTGATGGCAAAGTTGTGATTACTGATGCTGGAACAAATCACAGTAAATTAGTGGGAGTCAGTATATTTTATGATGTTGGCGAGGCTTATGGCGACCCTCTACCTGATAGAGTATATGAAAGAATCAATAGTTTTTGTCTGAATGATAAAATATTGATAGACAATTACTTGACTCAATATAAACCATCCAAAGAAGTTGTCGATGCTTGGAATTATCACCTAAAATATGCCCGTTTAGCAGCTTTCTATTCGATTTTCACTAATAATCCAGTAAGAAGAAATAATCCAAATTGGACGGCGGTATTTAATCAATTAAAAGATGAGGTTGCCACTTCTGAGGATAAAGCCCTTGTTTCTCCTTCTTATCAAAATTATTTAGGCCAGTTTTTGTTTGCCAATCATGAAGGTTTGAGAGAAGATTTTGATAAAAAGCCAGTAAAATTTTACAACGAATGGTTCGGTGGAGATAGCTTAAAAGCAAAAGCAGTCATGGAGATTGACCCTAAAAATCAACTCAAACAAAAAATCATTGAGCGATATTTTACGGGGAAGGTAAAAGAGCAAATGTATGGGCGTGTGTTTTATTACCTGATTCATGAGCAGAATTTTTTTAATGCTAAGTCTGTTTTTAATGATTTTGAACGTCAATACCCTAATAGCCAATACATTAAATATTTCAAAAAGCCTATTCAAGAAGCTGTGGTTCGCTTGGAAAATACAATTCCTAAAAAAGCGATATTTTTAGAAGGTAATACCACTGCTAAATGGGATAATATTTTAGAGTATTTTAAAGGTAAAACTGTATTTTTGGATATGTGGGGAACATGGTGCAGCCCATGCCGAGAAGAAATTGAAAAGAATGCTGCCGCTCTTAAAAAACACTTTGAGGGCAAAGGTGTAGAGTTTTTGTACGTAACGAACTACGATAAGAACGAAACCAAATGCAAACAGCTCATTGCGTTTTATAACTTAGAAGGATGCCATGTTTTTGCCAATGAAGCTTTGACCGACGAAATTATGGAAAAAATAAAAGGTACGGGTTTTCCAAGTTATGCCATAATTGATAAAAATGGCAAAATTGCGAAAGTCGAATATCCAATTGATCGAAAAGAATTAATTCAACAAATTGAAGTTACTTTGAAGAAGTGATAAAATATCAGCATGGTTTCATAGATTTGAAACCATGCTGATGAAATCAAACCGCCAATTTCTTCCTACTCATAAATTTCGTAAGGGCTTTTTGAACTTCGTTGGCAATGAATTCTTTCAATTCTTGCTGTTCTTTTTCAATATGTTCTTCTGGCGGAGAGCTTGTTAGTAGTTGAATTCTTAGCACCCTTTCCATTTGCCATAGCGTTTCGGTCGTGAAATTATGCGTACCGCTCAACCACCGAGTTACTTCCGAAGGTTTTTTGCCCATCATAAAAGCAAACTCTTGGTTGGTCAGCCCTCGTGACCGCAACGCTTCGGCAATTTTTACGGCAAGCCCCATTCGGCGGTCATTTTGTTCGCTCAATTCCTTCGGAATTCGTTCTGCAATTCTCTTTATGATGGGACTGTCATATTGTCGTGGCTTATTCATTTGTGTCAATTATAAAGTTTCCATTCAGTTCCATATCGTTACTCCAATAAATTTCTCCATCAAGCATTTTTTGATGCAAAACTTGCGAAAAGAATCTCAGTAAATAGTTCGTATCTTTTTGTTTATCATTTTCTTGTAAAGCTCTTATTGTTTTGGGTTTATGGCCGCCACTACCTAAGATGATTACGGCGTTCCCTAAACGAATACAATATAACCTTAAATTTGAATTGGGAGTATCATATAAAGCACAAACCAAATCACCTAAATTTCCTTCATTTTCTTTAAAAAATTGCCGTGAATTTCCATATTTCTTTGCTATTTTATCAATAGTATCAAATATAGAATCAATTTCATCGGGAAACTGCTCGTCGTTTTCTTCAATAAACTTATCAAATAGCGTTTGTTCTTCATCATCAATTATGATAGAATAAACCGTAGCTTTTCTTCCAGACAATCGTGATAATTCAACAAGTTCAAACTTCATTTTTGTTTATTAATTTCACAACAAAATTAGCATATAAATAATTTAAAATAATTAAAAGTAAATTTAAAAGTAAATTTAAAAGGTTACTTCTCAGGCACAATCAAAGCAGGAATTGCCTTTTGTTTATACATTTCGTTGAATTTTGCTACTTCTACGTTGATGAGTTTATCTAAGGTTGCTTTGTGCGTTTCCCATTCTTTTGTTAGGTCGTTTAGGCGAGTAGCTGCCCCTGTAGTTGGGCGTGGGTCGTGTACATCGACACGATTTTTGAGGTCGAGCAGTTCGGCGTTGAGGCGATTATAAAAATTAATCACATCTTGGAAAGTCTCTTGTTTTGGTGTAATCAAGTTTTCTTCCCAAGCGGTTATTTTCTTCAAAATAGCCTTTCCTGTATCGACCAAAGCCACCATATCTTTATTATCTTTCAGCAATGCCGTGATATTTTCTATTTGACTTTTCACTTTTCTCATTCTATTGACCGAGTTGTGAATGTCTTTGGTTTGGGCTTCAATTTTAGCAAGCATGGCTTGTTGGGTATCAAAGTCGGCTTTGGTAGCTTTCAGACGTGGGTCGGCAATGATGCTGGCTTCGGTCATTGAAGTATCTTTTTCGGCAATGAGTCTTACTTTGTAGATATTTGGAGCAACCAACGAGCCTCGATAATCGCCATTGACAAAAACCTTACTAATGCCTGCAATGCCTTCTCGACGCATATCCCACGCAAAACGATTGATGCCTTTTTTACTAGGAATTACTGCTTTTTCGGCTGGTCCGCCTTCGTATTTTTGAAAAGTTAAATCCTTTTTATTGTCGTAAGTTCTAATGACATTGCCTTGATTATCAAGTATTTGTAGGATAACATTTGAGCTATCCATATCTTTTGGTAAGAAATAATCTACTATTACACCATTCATTGGGTTTTGACCAATTCCCGGAACTGGTTCGGGTGGCGTTTGTGTATCAAACTTTACGGTTGCTTTTGGATTATAAACTTTAGCTTTAGTTTCGGTCAATAGGTTTTCAGATTGCTGAAAAACCGCCAAATCATCTAAAATCCAAAAAGCACGTCCAGCCGTAGAAGCCACCAAATCATTGTCGTGTACAATTAGGTCAGTGATTGGCACAACTGGTAAATTTAGTTGCAATTTCTGCCAATTTTCGCCTTGATTATACGAGAAATAAAAGCCAAATTCGGTGCCACAATACAACAAACCTTTGCGTTTTGGATCTTCTCTTACCACTTTCGCAAAGCTCTCCGCTTCAATGCCTTGCGTAATTTTCTTCCAAGTTTTACCGTAATCTTTTGTTACGTAAATCAAAGGCGTAAAATCATTGAAACGGTATTTAGTAGCTACAATATAGGCCGTTGCGGGGTCATTTGGAGACACTTCGATGCTGTGAATCAAGCATTCGCCCAAATCTTTTGGTGTAATATTTTGCCAGGTTTTGCCATCATCTTGCGTTAGGTGTACCAAACCGCAATCGCTACCTGTGTATAAAACGCCTTCTTTGTGGGGCGAAACCGCAATATAGGCCAACGTATTATACACTTCACCGCCCGCACCTTCGTTGGTGTATGGACCGCCGCCATCTTCTTGCTTGGTTTTATCATTTCTAGTTAAATCGCCACTAATTACTTGCCAATTTTGGCCATTATCGCTGCTTTTCAAAACCACATTTCCACCATGATAAATTGTACCTTTTTTGAAAGGCGAAGCCATGATAGGGGAGTTCCAATTGAAGCGGTATTTTTGAAGTTTGGGCGTTACGGCCAAACCAATGTTCGGATAAGCCATTACATCTTTCGTAATGCCAGTTTTGGTGTCAAAAACTTCAATATTTCCTTGGTAACAACCGCCATATATTACTTGTGGGTCGTTGGGATCATCGAAAGCAATGTAGGCCGACTCGCATCCTGGGCCTGTGAACCAATCTTGGCGTTCGATGCCGGCTCCGTTGGTGCGAGAAACCGTTCCAAGCGAACTATTATCTTGCTGTCCGCCATAAACATAATAAGGAAAACGGTTATCGGTAATTACTCGGTAAAACTGTGCGGTTGGTTGGTTATTTTGGCTACTCCAACTTGCTCCACCATTGAACGAAATATTTGCTCCACCATCGTTGGCGTTTATCATCGTTTGGTTATTGCTTGGGTTTATCCAAAGGTCGTGATTATCGCCGTGAGGCACTCGCACAGGAGTAAAACTGCGTCCGCCATCACTCGATTTTAAGAATGGGGCATTCATAATATACACTAAATCGGCATTTAGTGGGTCGGCAAAAATTTCGATATAATACCAAGCACGAGTAATAGTAATTCTTTGTTTCGATGATTGTATCCAGGTTTTTCCAGCATCATCGCTTCTATAAACACCTGCTTTATCGCCTTCGGCTTCGATATTAGCATAAACTCGGTTAGGATTTGCTCTCGAAACCGAAACAGCGGCTTTTCCAATGTTTTTTGGTAAACCTTCAGTCATTTTTGTCCAAGTATCGCCACCGTCAACCGATTTGTATATAGCACAACCTGCTCCACCACTTTCAACTTTCCAAGGGTAGCGGCGGTGTTGCCACATAGCAGCATACAAAATTCTTGGATTTGTCATATCCATGCTCAAATCGGCACAGCCAGTGTTGGCATCAACGTAAAAGATTTTTTGCCAAGATTTACCGCCATCAGTAGTGCGATAAATTCCTCGGTCTTCGTTAGGGCCATGCAAAGCACCTTGGGCTGCCACATAAACTACATCAGGATTATTGGGGTGAATTCTGACAGCCGCAATATGCTTGGTTTTTTCGAGTCCAATATTTTTCCAAGTTTTTCCTGCATCGGTCGATTTATAGATGCCATCACCGTGCGAGGTCATCATGCCACGAACTGGATGTTCGCCCATTCCGACGTATAGAACGTTTGGATCAGATTCAGCAACAGTGATTACCCCAACCGAACCAGTTTTAAGTTGACCATCTGAAATGTTTTTCCACGAAATACCTGCATCTTCGGTTTTCCAGATTCCACCGCCTGTCGAGCCGAAATAATAAGTCATTGGGTTTTGTTTCACGCCCGTAGCCGTTACGCTTCGTCCACCACGAAATGGGCCGATATTTCGCCATTTTAATCCTTTGTAAAGGTCGGGGTTAAAAGTGTTTGTCGTAGTTTGAGTGCTTGCTTTTTGGGCAAAGGATATACTAAAAAAACAGAAAAGCGTTAAAATTAGAGATAAAATTTTCTTCATTTTGTTAAAGTTTAGGGGGTTTATTGGGTAAAAATAACAGAAAAATTAGAGTTTTTACAATTTAATTTTATTTGTTAAATTCTACCTGTAGGAGCGAGTAATTTTTATGTCCTATTTCCAATAGGCTGTCGGAATCCACAAAATCAAAGCATATTTTCCTTTCAATACAAATATTTGCTTTTTTGTCTTTTGGTTGAGATTAGTAAAAAAACACATTTTTCCCTTGTTTATTGGCTAAATTATAACCCAAAATTCGTTATTTTGAAATTATATTTCTATGCCAGCAGACTACTTAATGAGATTTTTGAATTTTGTAATATCTAAAACTTAGCTTAAATGGAGTGGAAATCTATCAACTTTTCGCTTAATTTGTCAAATTTCTCATAAATTTTTTCTTAAAATTTTCATTTTCTTCATGCAACATTAAGCCGACGAAGTTTAACACTAAACTTTTTTGTTGAATTAGTAAAGTACTTGTTTTTGAACCAATAAATGCAGAGAAATTAAGAGAGGCAAAAGGATGCCTATGCTCTTGGTATTGATATGGTTAGGGATGTTGACAATGGCTTTGTTGATACCAAACGGTCATTTTATACTAACCTTAATGAATTTCTTGCCAAAAAATACAAAAATGCTTGTACTGAGCAATAAAACAATAAAAAAGATGCTACTCAAAACTTGATTATAGTAAATTATAGCCACCAAACAAAGTACAGAAAGCATGAGAGCAATAAAAGGAAAAATCGGATAAAAAGGAGCTTTATAAGGTCTAATAAGGGTTGGCTCTTTTGTACGAAGTATAAACAAGCTAATCATGCTCATAATATACATCACGATTGCCCCAAGTACCGACATTATAATAATTTGGTCAGTTTTCCCAGAGAAAATTACTAAAAACCCAACTAATCCGCCAATGATTAAGGCCCAATGTGGGGTTTGATATCGGCGATTGACTCTCGCTAAAAAATCAGGCAGGTAGCCACCACGAGCCAAAGCGTAGATTTGTCGAGAATACCCAATAGTATTTCCGTGAAAGGAGGCAATAAGTCCGAAAAGCCCTAAACTCGTAAAAAATTTCGACCAAGCATTTCCTGCTCCGAGTGCCATTGCCAGTGTTTCGGGCAGTGGGTGGTCGATTTCGCTTAATAAACGCCAGTCACCTACGCCACCGCTTAAAATCATGATTCCAATCGAGAGAACAACTAGCGTTAGAATAGCCGAAATATAGCCCTTAGGAATGGTTTTATTTGGATTTTTTACTTCTTCGGCAATCATTGCTACACCCTCAATAGCTACAAAAAACCAAATTGCAAACGGAATACCTGCAAAAACACCATTGGCAGTTATGCTTGAATTTGCCAAGAAGTTTTCAGTTTTAAACGCGGGAAAAATGAGCACCATGAAAACCAAAATTTCTGCAACCGAAAGGGTAGTGACAAGCAGAGAAAAATTGGCTGATTCTTTCATGCCAAATAAATTAATACTGATAAAAACTACATAAGCAATTATGGCCGTCGTGAGTACAGGAATGGCGGGATTTAGAAAATTAGCATAGCTACCCAAGGCCATCGCAATGGCTGGTGGAGCCAAAACGAAATCAACCAAAGTGGCAAAGCCTGCAACGAAGCCACCAACTGGACCTATCGCACGGAAAGCGTAAACGAATGGCCCACCTGCTTCTGGAATTGAGGTCGTAAGTTCGGTATAAGAAAAAATAAAAGTTAGATAAAGCACCGTTACTAAAAGTACAGACACCAAAAAACTCGTAGTGCCTGCCACACTCCAACCGTAGTTCCAGCCAAAGTATTGTCCAGATATTACCATTCCGACCGCAATTGCCCAAAGTTGGGTTGTTCCTAAAACTTTTTTGAGACCTACTTTGCTTTGGTCAGGCGGTTCTATCATTCTTAAAACTTTATTAATTTACAGCGAAATTAATAAAATTCTTAGGTTTTGAATGTTTTTTTATAGTTTTGTTTCAGCAAAAAAAAAGTATCGGCCTCAATCGATCGATTTCTATGTTGTATTTCACAATACTTTTAAATTTTTTATCGAAACAAGTTAGATACTTGTTCTACTGACGATGCTTCATCTACTTTATAATTTTTTAATACACGCTTATTCATTTATAATCAGCATCATAGCTCCATTTAATTCAAAAGCAAAGTTTTGGGTAGAGGGTAGAAAGAATATTTTTGAGCGGCTTGATTTAGCTTCGGTCACCAACAGTAGTACGACTTCGCTTGCTTGGTTTCATTGTGCTTCTTTGGGTGAATTTGAACAAGGCCGACCAGTCATTGAAGCCTTTCGGGTGAAATATCCAACTTATAAAATCTTGGTGACATTCTTTTCTCCATCGGGTTATGAAATCAGAAAGACTTATACAGGTGCAGATTTTATATGTTACCTTCCAGCTGATACGCCTCAAAATGCACAAAAGTTTATAGAAATCGTAAAACCGTCTGTTGTGTTTTTTGTGAAGTATGAATTTTGGAGAAATTATTTGATTGAACTCGAAAAGCAACAAATTCCAGTGATTTCGTTTTCTGCTATTTTTCGTCCAAATCAATTATTCTTTAAATCTTATGGTGGGTTTTACAGAGAAATTTTGACCAAATTCAAACATATTTTAGTTCAAAATCAAGAGTCATTCGATTTGCTAAAAAGTATTGATATTCAACAGATTACGCTTGCAGGTGATACTCGTTTCGACCGTGTGAAACAAATTGTGGATGCCAAGATAGATATTCCAATTGCCGAACGTTTTAAGGCAAATCGACAAATACTTATGGTGGGTTCGGCATGGCAAACCGATTTAGAAGTTTTAATTCCGTTAATAAATTCACTTAAAAAAGATTCAAATTTAACTTTCGTAATCGCTCCGCACGAAATTCATCAAGAAGAAATAAACGCTTGGCAAAAGCAAATCGAATCGAAAAGTATTTGTTTTTCGGAAGTAAAAACTGATACCAAACTGATAGATTATCAGGTACTTATAATAAATAATATTGGTATGCTTTCATCACTTTATCAATACGCCGATTTTGCTTTTATTGGTGGCTCATTTGGTAAAGGTTTGCACAATATCTTGGAGGCTGCAACCTTCGGAATGCCTATTTTCTTTGGTAATAAAGCGTATCATAAATTCCAAGAAGCAGTCGATTTAGTCAATTTGGGCGGAGCTTATGCCGTAAAGTCAACTGATGATTTAGGTGTAATGTTGAACGATTTACGCTTAAACGAATTAAAAAAGAAAAAAACAGATAAGATTTCGCAGAACTACGTTTTACAGAACATTGGTGCTACTGAAAAAGTGATGTACGAGGTAGATCAATTCTTTAAAATTAAGTAAACTCCTGCCACAATGAGTATACCACCCGCAATACGCCAGCCGTTGATTTGGTGCAATTTGAAACCTAAAAGTCCGTAATGGTCAAGTAGCATGGCGGTTAGCAATTGCCCTGCTACAATTAAGCAAATCATATTGGCTGAGCCAATTTTTTGTACGCTCAAAATTACGGTCGTTACAAAAAAAGCACCTAGTACGCCGCCTGTTAGTTTCCACCACTCCAACGATTTCAAGGTGTCTATTGTCGGCACTGATTCTTTGAAAAAAGGAGTTATCAAAATCAATCCTAATAAACCAGATGCAAAAGAAATAATAGCTGCATAAATTGGATTATTGATTGACCTCCGCAGCTCTGCATTCACACCCGATTGTGTGCTATTCGTAACGCCACATAAAAAGGCAAGGATATAATAGATGATGCTCATTTTTGTAGATTTTGATAGGAATCGAACGTCAATTACCACCTGCTTTAGTTGGTGGATATTTAGAATGGACAAAGTAATTATATAACATTTTTTTTCATAGCGTAGAGTTCGCAGACCCTACGCTATGAAAAAATGGTTTTATATGAAAATAAGGTGATATACAGTTTTTTAAATTATCACCTTGCCAAGCATAGTGATATATAGCTTGATACCTTCCTCGATTTCATCAAGGTAAATAAACTCGTCGGCCGTGTGCGAGCGAGCCGAATCGCCAGGCCCCATTTTCAAAGATGGACAATCAAGTAAAGCTTGGTCAGAAGTAGTTGGCGAGCCATAAGTATTTCGCCCCATAGAAATTCCTGCTTGCACAATTGGATGTTCTTTTGGAATACTTGACGGACGCAAACGAATCGAACGAGGTACTACTTCACTTTCGATGTTTTTCTTCACAACATCCGTAATTTCTTCTAAAGTATATTGTTCTGTTACTCTAATATCTACCGTAAACTTGCAAGTATCAGGCACAACATTATGCTGTGAACCAGCATTTATCATTGTTACGCTCATTTTGATTGGCCCAAGATTTTCGGAAACTTTTGGAAATTTATAGTCTTGAAACCAAGCAATATCTTTTACGGCTTTGTAAAGTGCATTTTCTCCTTCATCACGAGCTGCATGACCTGATTTTCCATGTGCGATACAATCCAAAACCAAAAGACCTTTTTCTGCAACCGCTAAATGCATTTGGGTTGGCTCGCCTACAATCGCAAACTCAATTTCGGGCATTTCTGGTACTAAAATTTCAAGACCATCACGACCTGAAATTTCTTCTTCAGCACTTACCGCCATCACGACATTATATTTCAAATCGTTCCGATGATAATAATAGCAAAACGTCGCAATTAACGATACCAAACAACCACCTGCATCATTGCTGCCAAGTCCATAAAGTTTGCCTTCTTTCACCAATGGATTGAGCGGATTGAGTGTCCAAGATGGGTTAGGTTTTACTGTATCATGGTGAGAATTTAATAAAACCGTTGGTTTTGAAGCATCAAAATGCTTATTTTTTGCCCAAATATTATTCTTTTTACGACGAAAAGGAATGTTTCTTTCTCGAAAAAATTCTTCTAGAATTGCCGCAGTATCATCTTCTTGTTTACTAAAAGATTCGGTCTGAATTAAATCTTTAAGAAGCTCAATGGCATCTTTGGTAATTGTCTGTACTAATTCTGAATTATGAAGCATAAATGCAATGTTGAATGATTGAATGAGCGAATTTTCTTTTGATTTGCTCAAAAAATTATGACTTACGTTGTTGACTGTCAACTGTTGACTGTGTATTTACAGAATAATCTGCGTTCCTCGCGTGCCTTCGGCAACGGCTTGTTTTAGTTCGTCGGCGTGGCAAATCGTTACTTTCGTAACGCCTCTTTGAAGTGCCGCAAAAGCATTATCAAGTTTCGGAATCATGCCAGCATGGATTGCACCTGAAGCCTTATAATCGGCATAAATGCTTGGCGTGAGTTGTGGAATTACAGAATCGTCGTCATCCGGGTTTGAAAGTACACCTTTTTTTTCAAAACAGTATATTAAATTTACTTCATACTGCTTGGCCATCGCTACTGCTATCGACGATGCTTGCGTATCGGCATTCGTATTAAGCATATTTCCTTCTTTATCGAAGGTGAGTGGAGCAAATATTGGTGTTAAATTGTTCTGTAAAAAGTTGTCAATCAGCTTATTATCAACTTTTTCTATATCGCCTACGTAGCCGTAGTCTATGTCTTTGACAACACGCTTTTTTGCTAAAATCACGCCGCCATCAGCACCAGTTAGACCAAGAGCATTACAGCCGATAGCCTGTAATTGTGCCACAATTTGCTTGTTTACGAGCCCGCCATAGACCATCGTTACTACTTCGAGCATTGGTAAATCAGTAATTCTGCGGCCATCAACCATTTTGGTTTCTACATCGAGTTTTACTGCAATTTTTGTAGCAATTTTTCCTCCACCGTGAATTAAAATTTTTGAGCTTTCGAGTGTAGCAAAATCTTCGAGAAATTGTTTGTTTGAGCGAGGATTATCAATTACATTTCCTCCGATTTTGATGATGTTGAGTTTCATGTTTTTGTAGTAAAGGAGCTTTGTTTTGGCGGTACTTTCTTGGCTAATTTCTTCCTCAATTAATTATTTAGCGTTTAAATTGGCATACTCAATCCACGATTTTATGTTGGCATTCTCTAAAAATGGCTACTCTTCCAAAATGCCCTCAATGGTATCTCCTGTGGTATTATTCTCAAGTATTGTTTTAAAGGTAATTCGCATTCCTCCAATGGTAGGTTTGCCATTACAGACATCAGGAATAGTGGTAATTCTATCTAAAAATGTCATATTTGTATTTTTTTTTACAAAATTACAAAATGAAACTTGAAACTCTTTCAATTCACGCAGGAAATCACAGCGACCCAACTACGGGGGCAGTTGTTTCTCCTTTGATTCTATCTACCACTTTTGAGCGTGCCGAAGATGGCAGCACCTTAGAAGGTAGAGATATTTATACTCGTGCATCGAACCCCAACCGACGAGCCTTAGAAGAAAAACTGGCTGCTCTTGAAGGTGGGAGCGAAGCCATTGCTTTTGCATCGGGTCAAGCTGCTACGATGAGTATTTTTCATTCGTTGGGTGGAAATACCCACGTGATTCTGCCCGATGATATTTATTATAATACAAAAGTTATTATTGATAATCTCTATGCCAATTTCGGGCTAACTTGCACGGCTGTTGATATGACCGATTTGGGAGCAATCAAGCGAGCGATTAAGAAAAACACTAAACTGATTTGGATAGAAACGCCATCAAATCCGAGTTTGAAAGTTACTGATATTCAGGCGGTTGTGAAAATAGCCAAAGCAAAAAATATCTTGGTGGCCTGCGATAATACTTGGGCAACACCATTTTTTACCCGACCTTTTGAGTTTGGTGTTGACCTAATTATGCACTCAACTACCAAATATTTTGGCGGTCATTCTGATATTTTGGGAGGTGTTGTTATACTCCCACCAGCACCCCCTCTGGGGGTGGGGGCGGCAATCCGCACCTTCCAGACCGTTGGTGGAGCTGTTCCATCGCCTTTTGATTGTTGGTTATTGAGTCGAAGTTTATCGACTTTTGCAATCAGAATGCCTGTTCATGCTCAAAATGCTATGAGATTGGCCACTTTTTTAGAAGCCCAACCACAAATCGAAAAGGTAAATTACCCTGGTTTAAAATCTAACGAATATCATAAAGTCGCTAAAAAACAAATGCGTAATGTGGTTGGCGTACCGTGTTTTGGCGGAATGATGTCTATTTTGGTGAAAGGTGGTCAAGATGAAGCCATGGAATTGGCATCTAAACTCAAGATTTTCAAACATGCAACAAGTTTGGGTGGGGTAGAAAGTTTAATCGAACACCGTTTTTCGGTGGAAGGAACTCACTCAAGCAGCCCCGAAAATTTATTGCGTATTTCGGTAGGAATCGAAAATATTGAAGATTTAATAGCAGATTTCATTCAAGCCTTTCAATAATACCTAATTAGAGCTTAAATATATATCAAACTTATTCGTTTTATTCGCAGTTTATTTATCATCGAAGCATTGATATTCACAAAAGATGCTTTTTCTAAAAAACAAAATTTATGCAAATGAAAAAAATCCTTTTTTCGATTCTAATTTCCTCGTTTCTTCTTCAAACAAATGCACAAGAACTAAAAACTAAACTTAATTGGTTTAACCTTGATTTTGAGAAAGATGGTGTTCGCGGAATGAGTGTGGAGCGTGCCTATAATGAGTTGCTGAAAGATAAAAAAACTAAGCCAGTAGTCGTGGCAATCATTGATGGCGGAACTGATGTAAACCACGAAGATTTGAAAGATAAACTTTGGGTAAATACCAAAGAAACTGCTGGAAACGGCAAAGATGATGACAAAAATGGTTTCATTGATGATATTAATGGATGGGATTTTTTGGGTGGAAAAGATGGTACTGATGTTAACCACGAACAACTTGAAATGACCAGAGTTTTGAAGCAGTTAAAAGAAAAATTTGGCGATAAACCATCGAAAAAATTGATTAGTAAAAATAAAGCTGATTATGAATTATTACAGACTTTGCAAAAAGAGTATGATGAGAAAAAAGCAGAAAATGAGCAATATGCCCCGATTTATAAGCAACTTTATGTAAATTATGTAGAATCGGAGAAGATATTGAAAGATTTTCTGAAAGTGGAAAATCTTACGCAAGCAGCTATCAAAGGTATTGACGAAAGTCAAGCCGACCGCAAGGTAAGAGCAGCCAAGAAAACCTTTGAAAAATTCTTTGAGTTGGGTGCAACAGGTGCTGATATTAAAGAAGCAGCCGATCATTTTGAAAATGAATTGAAGTACAATTACAACCTTGATTTTGATGCCCGTAAAGTGGTAGACGATAATCCTAAAAAGCTCGAATATGGCGAGTATGGCAATAATGAAGTAACAGGTCCAGATGCCATGCACGGCTCGCACGTGGCTGGTATTGTTGGGGCAAACCGAAATAATAAATTGGGTATCATGGGTGTCTGCAACGATGTGAAGCTAATGGTTGTTCGTACTGTACCCGATGGCGACGAGCGTGACAAAGATGTAGCAAATGCTATTCGTTATGCTACTGATAATGGTGCCGAAATTATTAATATGAGTTTTGGTAAAAAATATTCACCTGAGAAAAAATGGGTTGATGATGCCGTAAAATATGCCCAATCTAAAGGTGTATTGTTGATTGCGGCGGCTGGAAACGATAATTCAGATATGGATACTGACCCTCAGTTTCCGAATGATACTTATGCAAATGGTAGTGTTGCCGAAAACTGGATTTCGGTTGGAGCATTGTCTTGGAAACCAGATGCCGATGCTGTAGCTACATTTAGTAATTATGGCAAGAAAAACGTAGATGTTTTTGCTCCAGGTGTAGATATTTATTCAACTGTACCAGGTTCTAAATATGAAGAGAAAAGCGGTACAAGTATGGCTTCGCCAGCAACAGCGGGTGTAGCTGCTTTATTGAAATCTTATTTTCCTAACCTTACGGCGGCTCAAATCAAGAAAATTATCTTAGAATCGTCGGTAAAAGTGCCAGATTTAAGAGTGAAAAAGCCCGGTAGCGACGAAATTGTGAAGTTTGAAGATTTATCAGTTACTGGCGGAATTGTAAATGCTTACAATGCAGTAAAAATGGCGATAGAAATGAAGTGATTTTTTAATCAAAAATATAAATAAGAAAGGTCTTTTGGTACACCAAAAGACCTTTCTTATTTATGAATCTTGGACTGTTGAAGCAAGATTATTTCACCGCTTTCAGGCTCAAATCCAAACTTTTAGCTGAGTGTGTTAAATAGCCCATCGACACGTAATCAACGCCACAATCGGCATATTCTCTTACATTTTTAGGTGAAATATTACCCGATGCTTCCAATGGGAATCGTCCATCAACTATTTTGATGGCCTCACGGATATTTTCATAACTAAAATTATCGAGCATGATACGCACAACACCGCCAATTTCGAGAGCTTCTTGGAGTTCGGCAATATTACGCACTTCAATTTCAATCGGCAAATCCTTTCCAGTTGATTTTAAGTATTCATGAGCTGCGTTGAGAGCATTTTTGATACCTCCTGCATAATCAACGTGGTTATCTTTTATCAAAATCATGTCAAAAAGCCCAAAACGATGATTGATACCTCCACCAATCTGTACGCCCCATTTTTCAATCATTCTGAAACAAGGAGTGGTCTTTCGAGTATCCAAAACTTTCGTCTTTGTGCCTTCCAATAGTTTAACTACCTGTTTGGTTGTGGTGGCAATTCCGCTCATGCGTTGCATACAATTCAGCACCAAACGTTCAGCAGTTAGAATCGAGCGGTCATGGCCTTCTACATAAAATGCAATATCACCATATTTTACAAGATTGCCATCTTTGATAAGCACCTGCACTTTTAGATCTTTATCTACAATCTTAAAAATCATTTTGGCCAATTCTACACCTGCCAAAGTTCCATCATCTTTTACCAAAAGTTTGGCTTTGCCAATAGCATCGGCCGGCACAGTTGAAAGCGAAGTATGGTCGCCATCACCAACATCTTCGGCAAGGGCTGCTTTTATAAATTTTGTGATTGCTCTTTTATCTAATTTCATATTTTTTCAATCTAATAAATTTTGTGGAATATTATTGAGAGGAACGTCCAATTTGGACGTTCCTACGAAATCTTGCACTGTAAAATGATATTTTTTTGACTTTGGATTGCAGATTATCTACCTTCTCCAATTATTCGCAAACCTTCGAGTGTCAATTCTCTATTTACCTCAACAAATTCATCTTTTAATGTAGAAATAATCGAAGAAAGTCCACCCGTAGCAATCGCAATACAATCGCCACCGAGTTCGGCTCTTACTTTTTGAATCATATTTTTCACTAAACCTTCATAACCCCACAAAATGCCCGACTGAATGGCATGAACTGAGTTTTTGCCCAGAACAGACGTCGGTAATTCAAGTGGAACTTCGGGCAATTGAGCAGTATTTGAAAATAAGGCCTTTACGGCTGTACGTAAACCTGGAGCAATCGATACCCCCAAAACTTTTCCTTCGGCCGAAACAACCGTAAAAGTAAGAGCCGTTCCGAAATCAACTACTACGCAGTTTCTGCCATATTTAGTATAGGCTGCTACGGCATTTGCTACCAAATCACTACCGATTTCGTCAGGATTATCAATCGAAATAGTTAAAGTCGGGAATATGTACGCATTGACAATTATGGGGTCTATACCAAACAAATTTTGAATCAAAGATTTGAAAACGGGTGTGAGCGGAGGCACAACGCTACTCAAAACAACTTTAGTGACATCGGCAAAGCGAAGGTTATTTTCGAGAAAATACTGACGAAAACGATATTCAAAATAAACATAATTTTCGTCTTTAAGCGATTTTATCCTAAAATTATGAAGTAGGTTTTCTCCATCGAAAATCCCAAAAGTGGCATCGGTATTGCCAACGTCAATGACTAGTAAATGTGCTGCGTTTTTTGTCAATGTTAGTTTTTTTATGGCCAAAGTTTGCTAAATCTTCTTAATTTTTCAAATTTTATTTCAAAAACAAGTTTTTAGTGTCATTTTCGACGTTTTAAGAAGACAAACCCATTTTCTTCTTTAATCATTTCTAAATTCGGGTGATTTCGGTATTCTTCGTAGCGGTCAAACTTCGTTACGAAAAATACAGGTTTATCAATTTTTCCATTCAAAAGCCAATCTTCAAAAGCTTCACCTTTTTCAGCAGAAACCTTTGAAACGGGTTTCTGAAAATAAAACAAATGAGCATAACTTTTAAAGCCCAAAACATGTACATACACATCTTGTCCACGTTTCGACTCATAAAAATCAATTGCAGCCCCTTGCGTATAGCGTTCGATTTTTGGAACTACAATCGCTCCAAACAAAAACAAACAAACCGCAGTAGCCAACGAAAGTGTAAAAATGAAAGCCTTTTTACTCTGTTTTCGTAGAAAAACTACAGCAAAAATAGTGACCGCAAAATATATAATGCCAATAAACATTTCGTAAATGTGCCATTCAACCACTGCTTCGAGATTTTTTACTGCAAACGGGTCTTTTATATAAGGAATAATCTCTTTCGTGTGCATTCCTACATAAGGCACAGCTGCCAAGATTAAAGACAGTATAAAACCAATTGAGAGAATCCCAAAACTCACCCATTTGTTCCAAGTAGCTCGCTCATTAATCCAATCATAAAGAAATTTAGCAGCTAAAAAAGACACTGGAAAATAGGCCATTGACGAATAATGCACAATCTTAGTCGTGACGATGCTAAACAAAATCATGACTACCCAAAAAGTAGTTTTCATCCACGGTATGAAGGCGGTTAGTTCGGTTGAAGCATTGTCAATTTTGGCGTGATTATAGGTAAAAGCTCGAATTGCAAATATCGAAATTGGGAAGCAGCCAATTAGTACAACTACAAAATGATAATAGAACGGTTGTCCATGACCAGCATCAGGTGTACTGAAAAGCCGTACTTGATAAGTAATAAATTCGTTGATAAACCAAAAGCCATTGTTCACTAACTCATTGGCAAACCAAATTGAAGCAATAAGCGTGCAACTTAACGCAAAAACAAGTATTTCTTTCCAGTTTATTGTTTCTTTAAATCGGGTCAATAATAAGTAGAAAAACACAGTTAAACCCCATATAAGCCCTCCAACCGGCCCTTTTGTTAGAATTGCCAGCCCGACAAATACACCAGCAAAAAGTGTATTTTGTAAGGTTTTATTTTGCTCAATTTTTGCTCTAAAAAAGAAATAAATGCCTAAAAATATAC
Organism: Cytophagaceae bacterium; assembly: GCA_027486845.1. Taxonomy (GTDB): domain Bacteria; phylum Bacteroidota; class Bacteroidia; order Cytophagales; family Spirosomataceae; genus Emticicia. Next base: position 122,625 of record JAIXOL010000008.1, on the reverse strand, counting down.
ACAGATTAAAAGTTGGGTCAATGATGCCAGATTTGAAATAAAGGTGTGGCGTAAAAGCCCCCAAATACATCAAAGCCCAGATAAATCCAAATGTATTGTCCTTGAGTTTTTTACCAATTAAAAATAAAGTCAAAAGAGTGAGTACTCCTACACAAGCATTCGGAAAGCGTGCCGCAAACTCATTGATACCAAAAAGGTGCATTGCTGCAGTTTGCATCCATAAAAACAGTGGAGGTTTTTCCCAAAAAGGCTTAAAATCAATTTGTACTCGACTATAATTACCTGTAAGAATCATTTCTCGAGCCGATTCGGCAAAGTTTATCTCATCCCAATCAAAAAGATGGACACCTCCCAAAAACGGAAAATAAAAACAAATACCTAAGAAAATAATAAAAAGGATAGCAGAATATGTTTTGGTCATATAAGTTTTTAATTGTCGAATTATGTATCTAAAGCCAATTTCCTTTAGATAAAAAAGTTATGATTTAAATAATAATAATATCATTTTTTTGCAACTTTGTGTCAATTTATAAATTCAAGGCTTAGTATTATTTGCTTATAGGATTTTTAAATTGATAGATAGAAAATATGCGGCAAAAATAAATTTAATAATTTGTTAATCTTCAAGCTTTTATCTAAAATCTAGAATCTCGTTTTTTGTGTAAATTTACATTATTAGTCTAAAATAACAATAATTCGAAAAAAACCTCGTAATTTGTATAAATAATTAGTTATTTACGAAACAAACATTTGCTAGTGTATAGAGACATAGAAAACATTTTAAGAAAACTCTATGAAAAGATGGAGCGTTTTTATCCTGATGAAGTAAAGATAGATGATAAAAAGTATCTTGAAAAATCAGGATTGATTAACTTAATAAATAACCAACAAGGAAACGTCACTTTTCTGATTGATGTAAAACATCTAAGAGTAGTTCATGTGAGAGGAAGTGTTCTAAAATATACTGGATACAGCCCTGCTGAGTATGGAGACAATATACTCTTAAAGTTTATGTCTTTGTTTGTTCCCGAACAGCGGTCATTTATGAGTGATTTCGTTACATGGATTTTAAGTATTGAGAAAAATGTGCCATTTGAATATAAATCTCGTCAATTTATAAGTGCTTGGGGGATGCGATTCTTTCATAAAGATGGTCGAAGTATACGTTGTTATATAAATCTAATTCCGATTGAATTTAATAATCAGAATAACCCTACGCTGATAATGATGTCGTTTCAAGAAGTCTCACACCTTGTTAAAGGAGAAGATTATTGTATGAGAGGAATATTTGGAGAAGACGATAAAAAAGTTTTTGTTTATTACTCAAACGAAGATCGAACGATTGATTCCGAAATAATTTCGGAACGAGAACGTGAGGTATTACAGTATATTTCACAAGGCTTAGATACAAAGCAAATAGCGGCTGAGATGAAAATCAGTAATAATACAGTTGACAATCATCGCCGCAATATGCTTGCTCGTACAGGTACGAAAGATACCACCGCCTTGATTCAATTATGCCGTATGTTAGGGGTTATTTGAGTACAAACAAATAAGGTTTAGTGTAGATAAAATTATATATAATATTAGAAAGAAATTAAAAGTGAATTAATTTTATGTATATTTGCAAATATATTTTTTTGTAAATGTTTGATTAAGAATGCTTTGAGTTGAAAAATAAATGCAATAGTCAAATTGACTATTGTGAAATCAGCAAAAAATTCCGAAATCGCACTTAACTAAGAAATTCACTTTTTTAGTCACAGCAAAAGTTGTTTTGGGTTCATCGGGGGGATTTTATGCCCCCTTTGCCTTTTCTACTGATTTTCAATATATTCATATTTTATAACGACGCATCGATTTTATACAGTGCGTTTTTTGTTTTTATAAAGATTGCTACTAATAAAGATAAAAGGGAGTAGGATATATTTTAATTGAAAGCAATTAAAAATCAAATGAATTTTCTTGTAAGTATTTAATTATGACTGTTTTGATTTAAAAGATAAAACTGATAGTCATATTGGCTATTGTGCAATCAGTAAATTATCTCGAAATTGCATTAAACTAAGAAATTCACTTTTTTAGTCACAGCAAAAGTTGTTTTGGATTCATCGGGGGGATTTTATGCCCCCTTTGCCTTTTCTACTGATTTTCAACATATTTTTATTCTAAAATGACGCATCGATTTTATTCAGTGCTTTTTTGTTTTTATAAAGATTGTTGCTAATTAACTGAAAAAGAAGTTGTGTATGAAAAGTAAAAGAAATTAAACCTCAAAGGTCTAATTGCGAAAACAATATTTTTTGTACTTAATAAACGTGATAAGTAATAGTATAATATTAATCGACAAATTTTCAAATAGCTAAATATCTGTTTATAAGCTTATTATCTTACTGTGGACTTGTCGACTATTGAGCGTGGACTACTTCATTAGTGAGGGTTTTTCAAATAAATTTTCACATTTATCAATATATGCAAAACAATATCCTTTTAGTTTTTGCGTCTTACTCTTTTTGAGCGTGCTCTGCTCAATGTTTCAGGTCTGATATTAAGGTAAGAGGCTATGTATTTTTGTGGAATACGGTTGGAAAGCGTAGGAAACGTTTCTTCAAACCAAGCCAATTTTTCTGTAGAATTACTGAATCTAATCAGGTTTATAAATTTTTCGTAAACTATGAGTGTTTATTCTGTTTGAATTCTTGCTACTCGCTCCATCTGAGGTACGTTTTCATAAACAAGTTGTAAATCTTGTTTAGATATGTACAAAAGGTTTACTTTTTCGATGGCTTTTATACCCATTTCGGTCGGAACTTCATCAAGAAAACTAAGCGTTGAATAAATAAAACTACCCTCTGGCATTAGCCAATGGGTATTTGTGTGGTCTGCTTCTTGATGCGAAAATTCTTGTAGGACTCCTTCTTCCACAAAAACATTTTGTCGTTTATCTCACCTATATTTAAAATAATAGTGTCTTTTTCATAAGAAATAGGTTTGAAATATTGGCTCATTACGTACAAATCTACTTCTGAAAATGAAGAAAAATGTTGTACGCCCAAAATCATAGGGTGGTCTAAACTTAAACATAGTGGCTCTTTTTTATATGAAGGCTGTCAATAATGCAAATAAAGGCAAAATCCCTCTACTTTCAACATTAAAAAAAATATTGAAAGTAGGGGGATAAAATTGTCTTTTACGAAGATATTAGTACAATTTCGGAAATAAAGTAGGTTTCGCTTCGTGCATTATTTCGTAAGCTGCATCGAAGATTGTTTCTGCATTAGGTTTTGAGAAATAATCACCATCAGAGGCATAAGCAGGGCGGTGTGCTTGTGCTGATACGGCTTTTGGAGCAGCATCTAACCAACGATAAGCATTTTGCTTGTCAATCACTTCTTGCATCATATACGCCGATGCTCCACCTGGCACATCTTCGTCTGCAAAAATTACTCGGTTAGTTTTCTTGATTGATTCTAAAATTTGGTGATTAACATCAAAAGGTAATAGAGACTGTACATCAATGATTTCGGCACTAATGCCAATTTCTTCGAGTTGAGTGGCTGCTTCCATCACAATTCTGCACATTGAGCCGTAGGTTATAATTGTAAGATCGGTGCCTTCCTTGAGGGTTTCAGGTACACCTAAAGGCACGCAAACATCGGTAAGATTAGTCGGTAACTTTTCTTTGATGCGGTAGCCGTTTAGGCATTCAATTATTAGAGCGGGGTCATCGCCTTTCAGAATTGTATTATAGAAACCTACTGCCTGTACAAAATTACGTGGCACTAAAACATGAACACCACGTAAAGCACCTAGCATCGCTGACATCGGTGAGCCAGAGTGCCAAATACCCTCCAAACGGTGTCCACGAGTACGTACTATCAATGGAGCGGCTTGCTGACCAACAGTTCGATATCGCAGCGAAGCTAAGTCGTCGGTGAGGGTAGCGAGGGCATAATAAATATAATCGAAATACTGAATCTCAACGATTGGGCGAAGTCCACGCATAGCAGCTCCGATACCTTGGCCAATAATAGTTGTTTCTCGGATGCCTGCATCGGTGACCCGTAACTCTCCGTATTTTTCCTGTAAACCCGCAAAACCTTGATTTACATCACCAATATTCCCTACATCTTCGCCCAAAGCAAATACTCTAGGGTCGGTTTCGAGCAAATTATCAAAAAAAGCATTGATTATCTCACGACCATCCACCAAAGTGCTATCATCATTATAAACTGGAGCGATACCTTGAACTTTCATTGGTGAAGTTGGATACTCACTCAATAAATGAGAATTAAAACGTTTGTAGTTTTCTGGAGCAACATCTTCCAGCCACTTGATTAATTCTTTTTTAGTGATGGTATCTTCAAAACGCATAGTTCTGATGGCTTTTTTTACAGCCGAAATCACATCACGTCTTGTAGGGTTTTCTGTTTTTTCGAGCGATTCTCTAATTGCCGAAATAGCCTTTGTATTTTTATTTTCTGTTGAAAGTTTTTTCAGAATAGTAGTTGCCGAATCATATTCTGGTTTCAACGAATCACGGAAGGCCGCCCAAGCTGCATTGCGTGATTTCTTGGCAACTTCTTTGGCTTGTATTTCTATTGTATTGAGTTCGTCTGATGTTGCATACATGTTTTCGAGAATCCAGTTCTTGAAATGTAGGTTGCAATCAAACTCATGCTCAAATTGTAGTCTTTCTTTCGATTTATAGCGTTCGTGCGAACCAGAAGTTGAGTGTCCTTGTGGTTGCGTCACTTCAATAACGTGTACGAGTACAGGTACATGTTGGTCACGGGCATAAAGGGCGGCACGTTGATATGCTTCAATGAGTTCGACGTAGTTCCAAGCACGAGCGACGATAATTTCGAGTCCGTTAGAACCATCTTTTCGCTGAAAACCCGCTAATGCCTCCGAAATACTTGATTTGGTAGTTTGGTACTTGATTGGCACAGAAATACCGTAGCCATCATCCCAAACCGAAAATATAATTGGAATTTGTAGAACTCCTGCAGCATTGATTGCTTCAAAAAACATTCCTTGCGAAGTAGAAGCGTCGCCGATGGTTGTAAAACAAACTTCGTTTCCTTGGTTAGAGAATTTTGTAAGATACTGTAAATCAGGATTTCCTCTAAATAATTTTGAGGCATACGCTAAGCCAATGGCACGTGGCATTTGTCCGGCTGTTGAAGATACATCACAAACCGTGTTGTACATTCCTGTTTGGTCGAGCCACTCACCTTTATCGTTTACCCAACGATTGCCAAAGTGAGCATTCATCGAGCGGCCACCAGTAAATGGGTCGTGTTCTACATCAGTATGTGCATATAATTGGGCAAAAAATTGTTGCCAAGTTAGTCCACCAATAGCCGCCATAAAAGTTTGGTCACGATAATATCCTGAGCGAAAATCACCTTTACGAAAGACTTTCGACATGGCCACTTGAGCCAATTCTTTTCCATCGCCAAAGACCCCAAATTTTGCTCGACCTCTAAATACATCTTGTCGGCCAATGTAGCTTACTTCCCGGCTTTCGCAAGCCACTCGATAATCGTTGAGAACTTCTACTTTACTTAAAAGAACATCTGTCGAAGAAATAGAGGTAAGTAGGTCTGTCATAAGATGAAATATAAATCGAGTAAACGCTAATGGCTAAAGACCAATTTATGGGTTGTATTTAAAAATGCAGAAAACAATTAGTATAACAACTATTTCCAATGTAAAGTTAGAAAAAAATAATTCATTTTTCAAAAAATTGAGAAATGGCATGATTTTGTTAATGACTTGTTAAAAATTTGGTATGTATGTGAATATTGACCTTTATTTGTATTAATAATATGCTTTGGCTATAACAAAATCTTTTTTAAATCTCAAAATCAATTAAATCAATGAAAAAATTATTTTTAACTATTGCAGTAGTATTTGCTTTTGTAGCAGCATCAAGTGCACAAGGAGTATTGAAGTTCAACAAAGAAGTTCATGATTTTGGTAAATTATCAGAAGGCCCATTGGCAACATATAAATTTGAAGTAACAAACACTGGTACAGCTCCAGTTGTTATATCAAATGCACAAGCTTCTTGCGGATGTACAACTCCTGAGTTTTCGAAAGATGCTATTATGCCAGGTGGTAAAAGTGTAATCAAAGTTGGATATAACACTTCTGGCCGTCCAGGTGCTTTTACAAAAACTATTACAGTTATGAGCAATGCTGAGAACTCATCGGTTATCTTAACTATCAAAGGTGAAGTAACTTCAGCTCCTGCACCAGCAGCAGCTCCTGCGGCAGCACCAAACGCTAAGAAAAAATCATAATTTGATAAATATTAGTTTTCAAATAAAAGCCTCTCGCAAAACTGCGGGAGGCTTTTTTGTTGTTTTTAGAAGATTTCGTCCAAAAATATTGAATATAAATACCAAACTTTTATATTTGAGTATTAAATATTGTTTAATGTAGAAAATTAGAGTTTGATGATTAGCTATTGAAAATTTCAGATTATTACTAACTACAACAATCTAGAATCATTAATCGCTAATCATCAATCACAACGGCGAACCATTAAAAACTAAATTTTATTGATTCTAATAGCGTAAACTTAACAAATCAACAATTTACTTGAGCCTATGAATTTTCTTTGTATCTGTACGTACTTTAAGGGTGTCGAATTTCTGAAATCTTGTAAGGCTGAAGGCAATAATGTGTATTTACTCACTGACCAAAAACTGCAAGATAGAGCATGGCCTCATGAGTCAATCAACGAAATTTTTTATTTAGATAACATAGAGAATACTTTCGATACTTACCAAAAAATATTGGTTGGATTAGCGGCTTTGATGCGAAGTAAAAAAATTGATAGGGTAGTAGCACTCGATGATTTTGATGTCGAGAAAGCTGCTTTGGTGCGTGAACATTTCCGTATTCCGGGAATGGGACAAACAACCGCTCGGTATTTCAGAGATAAACTCGCCATGCGTGTGCAGACACAAGATGCTGGTATTGCCATTCCGCCTTTTAGTTCACTTTTTAATGATGTTGACATTACTGAATATCTTCAACGTACTGTGCCACCGTGGGTGATTAAGCCACGTTCAGAAGCTTCGGCGGCTGGTATTAAAAAAGTACACAGTTTCCAAGAAGCATGGGATATAGTGCATTCATTGGGTGAAGAACGTCATAATTTCTTGATTGAGCAATTCAAACCTGGCGATGTCTATCACGTAGATTCTTTAACACTCAACGGAAAGGTAATTTTTACAAGATGTAGCCAATATTTAAACACACCTTTTGAAGTGGCTCATGGTGGTGGAATTTTTCGCTCAGTTACAGTTGAGCATGATTCAGAAGATGATGCAGCACTAAAGAAAATGAATGAAGATGTGATGCGAACTTTTGGTATGAAATCGAGTGCATCGCATACCGAAATGATAAAATGCTATGAAGATGGTAAATTCTATTTTCTTGAAACTGCTTCAAGAGTGGGAGGGGCAAATTTGGCCGAAATGGTTGAATATTCGTCGGGCATTAATTTATGGAGAGAATGGGCAAAAATAGAAACAATAGTTGCAGCAGGTGGAGCTTATGAATTGCCATTTGTGGAAGATTATTATTCGGGTATCGTGATTTCACTTTCATTGCATAAGAATCCTGATTATTCTCCATTCAATGACTCCGAAATTGTTTGGAAAATGAACGAAGAATATCATATTGGCCTAATCGTACGCTCAAAAGACCGAGCAAAAGTACTTGAACTCATGGAAAAATATGCTACGATGATTTGCGATTTAGGCTATCATGCCTCCGCTCCCGCTCCTAATAAACCTGTGCATTAATTTACTAAGAATATCTTTCAACCAAATATAATGACTCAACAAGAAATCATCAATTACGTAAACAATCATCCATCGGGTAAAGTCAAATTGGCAATTGCTGATATTGATGGAGTTTTACGAGGAAAATATATTAGTAAACAAAAATTTATGTCGCTGCTTGATGGCGACTTAGGTTTTTGTGATGTAGTTTTTGGCTGGGATATGGCCGATGTTTGCTACGATAATGGGACTTTTACTGGTTGGCATTCGGGCTATCCTGATGTAAAAGCAAAACTGGATTTAAGTACGTTTCGGAAGATTCCTTGGGAAAATGATATTCCGTTTTTCTTAGCCGAATTTATTGAAAGTGCGGCTGAAATTTGTCCAAGAAATGTACTGAAAAGAGTCATTGAAGATGCTGTTAAACAAGGCTTTACACCTTTTTTTTCACAAGAATTTGAATGGTTTAATTTTGAAGAAACACCCGCTTCTATTCACGAAAAAGGTTTTCAAAATTTAACGCCAATTACGCCGGGTATGTTTGGGTATTCGTTGCTCCGTAGTGGTTTACGTAACGATTTTATGACCAATATTTTCGAGCAACTCACCAAGTTTGATATTCCGCTCGAAGGACTTCACACTGAAACGGGGCCTGGAGTTTATGAGGCGGCAATCACCTATTCAGATATTCTATCAGCAGCCGATAGGGCTATTTTATTCAAAACGTCGGTAAAAGAAATTGCCAATAAGTTGGGAATTATGGCAACTTTCATGGCAAAAATCAACGAAAATCTCCCAGGTTGTAGCGGTCACGTGCATCAAAGTCTATGGGATTCAACTGAAAAAACGAATCTTTTTTATGATGAAAATACTCCTAACAATATCAGTCCTTTAATGGAAAACTATATGGCTGGACAGTTGCATTGTTTACCGCATATTTTGCCGATGATTGCTCCGACAATCAACAGCTATAAACGTTTGGTCGAAGGAGCTTGGGCCCCAACAACGCTCACTTGGGCGGTAGATAATCGAACTGTAGCTTTGCGGGCTTTACCTTTGGGTAAAAAATCTTGTCGTCTCGAAACCCGTGTGGTTGGGTCGGATACAAATCCTTATTTGGCATTAGCGGCTTGTTTGGCGGCGGGTTTATATGGCATTCGACATCACCTTAAACTCAATCAACCCGCTACGGTTGGCAATGGCTACCGTGATATCAGTAACGGAGTTTTACCAAGCAATTTATACGAAGCCACGCAAGCCATGAAAAATTCAAGCGTAGCCAAAGAACTTTTCGGCGAAACTTTCGTGCAGCATTTTACCCAAACTCGTGATTGGGAATGGCGACAACATGCCAAAGTTGTAACCGATTGGGAATTGAAACGCTATTTCGAGATAATATAAAATCAATAATAAAATGTTGAATGATACAATTAGTGAATATTTAGGCTTTGAGCTTTCAGTATTTTACCAAAATTATTTAGTCAAAATCATTCACACACTCATTTTATAATTCATTCATTCATTTTTTTATTAATTCCATGATAATCCTCGTTGTCTTTTTGGCGATAGCCTTTATTGTTATTTCTTCTACTTGGTTCAAACTCCATCCTTTGGCTGGTTTGCTTTTGGCTGCATTGGGAGTCGGGATTTTTGCAGGTTTACCGATTGACAAATTAGCCGAGACAATCGGGAAAGGCTTTGGAGAATTGATGTCGAAAATCGGTTTAATGGTTATTTTGGGTTGTATCATCGGGGCGATTTTAGATAAATCAGGAGCAGCAATTAAAGTTGCAGATATAATTCTAAAACTTTTTGGTGAAAAATATCCCGCCTTTGCGATGTCGGTGATTGGAGCAATTGTAGGCATTCCAGTTTTTTGTGATTCGGGTTTTATTATCTTGGCCAAACTAAATAAAATCGTAGCAAAAAAAGTAAACCGACCGCTCGGAACGATAGCAATTGCTCTTTCTGGAGGACTTTTCGCTACGCATACGCTTGTGCCACCTACACCTGGCCCTCTTTCGGCGGCAGGAAATTTAAACCTAACTGATTCGGTTGGGCTTGTGATTTTGGTTGGTTTGGTGGTTTCTATTCCTAGTTTATTTATTTCGACTTGGTTTGCTCAGAAATTTGCAGCAGACGTAGAAATAATCGAAGATAACGATTTGGAAATCAGCGAAGTACACAGTAGTAGTTCACCTGCTTGGAAAGCATTTATGCCAATTTTACTACCAATTTTATTGATTGCGTTTGCTTCTTTTGCCAAAATATCCCACATTTTTAGTGAAGATGTTTTACACTGGTTGAGTTTTCTCGGAAGTCCATTAGTCTCATTTTTATTGGCAATAGGTTTTTCTTACACTCTTTTTCCTGAAAAACCTGCTGAAAAATTATTAGCCTGTTTCAAAAGTGGTATAGAACACTGCGGAACTACGCTTGTTTTGGTAGGTGCAGGCGGAGCTTTCGGTGCAATTTTGAAAGAAACTGCTCTAAAAGATATGATTAGTAATTGGCTTTTGGCCAATCAAACGTCGGGCGTGATGTTTTTGGTGATTGCATTTTTGGTGGCGGCATTTTTCAAAACTGCACAAGGCTCAACCACAACTTCGATGGTGCTTACTTCGGGTATTTTAGCACCGCTCACAAGCACCGTAGGTTTTACCGAACCGCTCGACCTGACACTTTTAGTAATGGCAGTTGGTAGCGGAGCAATGACCGTTTCGCACGCCAATGATGCTTGGTTTTGGGTGGTTTCACAGTTTACTGGCCTCAACCAACGAGATGCCTACCGAACCCACACATTACTTTCGGGATTGCAAGGAATTGTGAGTTTGATTGTGGTTTGTTTGATTTATTTGGTGTTCTGATTGTTTACAGATTAAAAGTATTTTTAAAAATAAACCACGAAGTGGTTCATCATGAATAGCTTTCGGTGAAACATGCGGATTAGTGAAAAAATAAGTTTAACCTTGAAAGGGTTGAACTTAAAAGAAACCTCTCAATTTTGCATAGGTTTCACCTAAGGCTATTCAAGTTTAGTCTCTTCGAGAATATAAAAATCACCAAAGAGAGCTTTTAAAATGTCAAATTAAAATCTTTTTTCTACACATTCAACCAATAAGTCATCTTCAAAATTAACGTTCGATTTTTAGGAGTCCACGCTTTAATATAATAATTTGGAATATTTTCGGCAAAATAATTATCCGTATAAACCAAGAAAATATCTGAAACAGGACGGAAACGCCACTGCAAACGAGAATTAATATTCGTGTTGTTTGTTTGGGTATTATATTGAAAAAATGTACTGAAAAATACACTTTTCGAGAATGACAACTCAGCACGTGGGCCAATCAACCAATATTCTACACTATTATAGGGCAGTGGCATTCCAATTTTCGTGTATTCACAATCCACTGAAAATACGCCGTAAGGTTGATAACGATAACCTATACTACCACTAAAATTGGTAGATTTACCATTAATTTTTTCTGCTTTGTTGGAGAAATATGTGCCTTTCGAGAAGTCAAATTTTCCGTTGATATTATTTCTGCGGCTACTCTCAAAACCAATATTGAATGTTCGTGAACGATAATCGCCAACTGGCAATTCTACTACATTTTTGTAGGTATCGGGGTTAGGATTATCACTTGCATTGGTAGGGTCGAAAGGATTAAACAAGTGTGTAAAACTTAAGCCATAAGCAATGTAAGCCTCTGACCCCCTTGGACTATTGGCAAAAACAAAGAGATTGGTTTCGCTGTCAAGCCTTTTTCCTTTTAAATCATAAACATCGCTGCCCTCTGAGCCTAAACCATAGGCATTGATGTACTTTGCAATAGTTTTTGATTTTGGATTCAAAATAATGGTAAAAGGTCGGTATATCTGCCAAATACCAGTGCGTGGTACAAAACCCACATCAGCACGGTAGTTTTCTCCTATGCGTTGCACACCCAAATTCAATTCAAGATTTGGGTGATTATACCCCATAAAATGAGCTGCACTTCCTGCATCTTTCTTATTTTCAGGTGAAAAAGACTGGTGATAATAACTTTCCGATTGGAATCTACTATCTTTTGAATAAAAATTAAATTCTAAACCTCCAACTCGATTAAATTTTCGATATCCTGAGGTTTGTTCGGTTGTTAAGTTACTGAAATCATTTTCTTTATTCACAAAAATCCCTCCCAAAGTTGAGCGATTTAAGAGTTTTCGTTGCACAACCGCCACCGAATAATTTGCGGCTGGCAAATACTTGTCTTCGCCGAAATTTATTTTACGGGTTTGCATATTCATTACTCCAATTCGCCAATCTTCATTGAGTTTTCCGCTGAGTCTTGCACCAGCCAAAATCGGTACTCTTTGTGTGTTTCCAGTGTTCGGATTTCGAGTGATGCCGATACGGCGTGAGAAAAACGGTCGAGTATCAGGAAAGCCAAAAGTGCCAAAAAGGTCATTGTTTTCGAGAAAAAACTGTCTTCGTTCAGGAAAAAACAACTCAAAACGGCTAAGGTTAGTCACCTGTTTATCGACTTCAACTTGTGAGAAATCTGGGTTTACAGTCAAGTCTAAATTCAGCGAAGGAGTAACGGCAATTTTGGCATCCATACCCACACCCGCAGGAAAATTAGAACTTGTTGGTAGGGCTTTTAAATTGCTTTCATTGCGTGGAAAATCCTTTTCAGTAGCTACGGAAACAAACGGAATCAATGAAATATTTGCACCAGGTTTTGGTGGATTTTCATCCCAAATCATGTTTCCTGCAAAAGCTAAGTTAGCTGGACGAAAATTACGGGGAACTGGTCGCCAAGTTGATACTTCGTTTCTTTTTAGCACATTTCTGCCAAAATTCACACGCCAAGTATTTTGACCATCCGTCACTTTATAGCGTAAAGTTTTAAACGGAATCGCCAATTCAACAACCCAATAGTCGTCGTAGGTTTTTACCTGCGAATACCATTTATTATCCCAAAAATTAGACGATTCTTCACCATTGAAAATCAAACCTTCACGTTGCACACCGTATGGATTAATTGCAAACTGAAAGGCATTAAGTTTATCTTTGAATGTATCGAAGTTTACCGTAAACACATCGCTCGAGCCACCTTCAAAATCACGTTTTAGTGATGCAACTGTATAAAGGCTGCGAGGCTCATAGCAGATAGCACCCACATAAATGAAATTATCATCGAAAAGTACTTTTACTTCGGTTTGTAGCTTAGCAAAAGATGAATCATACGGACGGTTCAAAAAGAAATTTTTAGCAACTTCGGCAGCTTTCCAAGAATCTTCATCAAGCATTCCATCTAATTTGATGGCTGTAGTTGATTTTTTAATATGAATATTATATTTTTCGTCGTCTTGATTTTTTGAATCTTGAGCAAATAATAAGTTAATTCCCAATAGGACTACTCCTAAGGTAAAGCAAAGTTTTTTCATAAAGGATAGCCCCCCGCACCCCCCGATGAGGGAGACAATATTTTTGATTTGATAAATCAAATCTTAGGGGTTTCTTAAAGTTAATTTATAAATTTAGTTTGTTGTATTCTTTAACAAAGGTACTGAAATTTGGATTAAATCATTCCTTTTGGTGGCTTTCCCTGCTGAAATGAGACGATATTTTCCACCACACCCTTCAATAATTCAATACGTGCATTTACACCTGCCCATGCAATATGTGGCGTAATAATAGTGTTTTTTGCCGTCAATAAGGGGTTTTTAGTAGTAGGTGGCTCAACTGAAAGTACATCAAGTCCTGCACCCGCAATCACACCCGAATTAAGAGCATCGGCTAATTCTTGTTCATGAATGAGACCGCCTCGTGAGGTGTTTATCAAAATCGCAGATGATTTCATCAAAGTCAATCTGTCTTTATTGATAAATTGTTGATTATCAGTTGTTAGCGGGCAGTGTAAAGTAATAAAGTCACTTTCTTGAAATATTTGTTCTTGACTACAAAGTTGCACATTGGCCATACCACCAGAAGTCAAATCACGCTTGTTTCCCAACACATTCATGCCAAATCCTAAGCCGATATTTGCTACCTTTTTTCCAATATCGCCCAAGCCAATAATTCCCAAAGTTTTACCTTCGAGTTCGACTAAAGGAGAGTGGTAAAAACAAAAATCAGGACAAGTAGGCCAGGTATTTTCAATATTTTGGGCGTGTTCGACCACTCGGTTCATGAAGCCTAAAATCAATGAAAATACTAATTGAGCAACTGATGCCGAGCTGTAGCCACGTACATTTGCTACTACGATTCCCTGTGCTTTGGCGGCTTCGATATCAATGATATTAAAACCAGTTGCCGTAACACCAATGTATTTTAGTTTTGGTAATTGACTGATAATCTGTGCATTAAGTGTACATTTATTAGTCAATATTATTTCAGCATCTTTTACTCGATCAATAATTTGTTCAGGAGAAGTTCGGTCGTAGAGCGTCACCTTACCAAGGGTATTAAGAATAGAAATATCTAAATCATTGAGTGGATTTAGGGTAAAGGCATCAAGAAAAACGATATTCATAAGGCTTGGAATCAGAAATTATTTGACGAAATTATCACCTAAAACTTTCTTGTCAAAACACTTTATGGATAAACGGAAATTTATCCTTTCAACAAGAAAACTTTATAAAATTTACACTTTTATACTATCTTTACTTACGTTTATTAAACCTTAGGTTCTACAAATTAAGCTTATTATGTGATTGTATTTCAAAGTAAAATTCTAAAAATATGAAAACTACATTTTTTTCTATCATTATTGTGCTAATTATGGCTATTGAAAGTTTTGCAGGAACGATTCTTGGTTCATGGGAAATGCAGCCCGAAGGAAATTCAAGCCAACGAGCTGTAATGATAGCCACCGAAAACTACCTTTCAATTTCGGTTTTTGAGAAAAATATTTACATACGAACTTACGGTGGTATTTACGAAATCAATGATGCTGGATTGACATTAAAAGTCGAATTTAATGACAAAAACCCTGAGAATATAGGTACGAAAATTACCTTTAATTTTACGAGAAAAAACAATGAGTTTACGATTGAAAACCAAGCTAAAACAACTTGGAAACGCATTGATGAAGGAAAAGATGCTCTTTCGGGAAATTGGCGAATCTCGGCTCGTGCTGGTCAAGATGGACAAATGACTGAAATGAAACGCACGGCTCGTAAGACCTTAAAAATATGCTCCGAAACAAGATTTCAATGGTTTGCAATAAACCCCGAGACAAAAGAGTTTTTCGGTACAGGTGGCGGAACATACGAACTTAAAGATGGAAAATATACCGAAAAACTTGAGTTTTTTTCAAGAGATAATAGCCGAGTAGGGGCATCGTTGACTTTTGATGCAAAAGTAGAAGGAGACAAATGGCAACATTCGGGAAAAAGCTCAAAAGGCGACGCTGTCAATGAAATTTGGGGAAAAGAAAAATAAATTTTAGTTTGTGTTGTGCTGTTGGCGACTTTAAGAATATTAAAAATAAATTTCAAAACGGCAATTCCTCAATCGAAAAGATAAATTTTTGTATATGGTTTAGGCTGAAAAACGCTATCAAATCAACACGATATCATTGGCATTTGCTACTTCGTAATTGATTGTTTTTAAATTATCAGCTAATTCAATTGAAGAAACCTTTGTGCGTGCAACGGCCAGCATTTCGCCTTGATTATTAATAATTTCCACAACTTCGCCTATTTCAAAATCGCCTTTTACTTTTTTGATACCCACTGCCAATAAGCTACTGCGTTTTTGGATAGCTTTTACTGCTCCAGCATCAATTTGTAAGGTTCCTACTGCAACACTTCCACTTGCCAACCATTTATTTCTTGATGAAAGATTGACTTCCTGTGGCGAAAACTCGCTTCCTGCCTCACCTTTAATGGCTTTCAATATGCCGTCAGTTTCTTTCATCCCGAAAATAATTACTTTGATTCCCATACGAGTGGCAAGTTTCGTAAAAGTTAATTTAGAAGCCATTCCGCCCGAACCAAGTGCCGATTTTGAATTGTCAACCAAGCCAAGTATTTGATTATCAATGTTTTCTATTTTCCGAATGATGTTTTTTTCTTTGTCCAAAAGTCCACCAACCGAAGTGCAAATCATCAGCGTTTCTGCACCGAAACCTGTGGCGATTAATGTTGCCAGTTCGTCATTGTCCGAAAATTTTAATTCACGATTACTCACAACATCGTTTTCGTTGGCAATCGGGATAATGTCATTTTTCCATAGTTCTTGGTAAGTTTCTTTGAGTTGTAAAAATTGTTCACGATTACCAAAATGTTGGCGTTCGCATAAACTTTGGGCAATCTGAATGCTATATTTCGAAAAATATTTCGAGTAAATATTTAACAAAAGTGGATTTCCGATGGCAGCGGCAGCTTTTCTCTCCGCAATTTCGCCCGAATAGTTTTTGATAAAATGCTTTCCAGCCCCCACCGCACCAGATGATACCATAACTATTTGATAATTAGCATGAAGAATGGCTACTTGGCGAGCAATATCGGCAATGATGGTTTCGTCTGGCTCACCATTTTTTTGCGTGATAGAGGCAGTTCCAAATTTTAAAATGAGGATAGGTTTTTGAATCATAATGGCAAATATACGATTTTCAAACTACACAAAAAAGCCTTGATAATCTTCATATTTTCAAGGATTTTGTGTTTTATTAGAATGTGATTTTTTACAGGACTATGAGGCATTGGTCTATGGTTTTTGGGTAAATATTTTTGAGTAAGCCTATTTTAGGATAAGACATTTTTTAATTAGATTGATTACATTTGCTTCATGGAAGCCAAAATGAAAAAACGTCAATCGAGCCAATACGACAAGATTTTCAAAGAAAATATCGAAGCCGTAATTTTAAGTATCATGCAAAATTTACTTGGAATTACTGCCGTTTCTTTGGAAGAGCTTCCCGATGATATTCAGCACACCAAAGAGCGAAAACCCGATATTCTCAAAAAAGTAATCGATAATCAAGGAAATACATTTATTCTTCAAATCGAATTTCAAGTAGTTGATGAACCCGAAATGGTTTATCGTATGCTTGAATACAAAGCTATGCTTTTGAGAAAGTACAAAATTGATGTTGAACAGTTTGTCATTTACATTGGTAAAGGCACTCCTAAAATGATTACTCAATTTAAAAGTAAAGGAATTGGTTTTGAGTTTCAACTTCGTTCAATCAAAGCAGTTGATTATCAACTTTTCTTAAAATCAGACAAACCCGAAGAGATTGTATTTGCTGTTTTAAGTAATTTTGGAGAAGATAAGCCTAAAATTGCCATCGAAAAAATAATTGAAAGGCTTGAAGAAACTAGTGAAAACGATTTGTCGTTAAAGAAATACATCAATCAGTTGCGTATATTAGCGGAACTACGTAAATTAGACCTCAAAATAGATGAAATCATGGAAAGTATAGCAAAATATTTAAACGAAGAAAATGATTATTTTGTAGTCAAAGCTAAAAGAAAAATGGTTGAAAAGTTATTAACCAAGACAAATCATACACTTGCTGAAATTGCTGAGTTTGCGAGTGTAACTATTGATTTTGTAATTGGTGTCAAACAAAAAGTTTCAGCCGATAAATAGTTCAATCTGGTTTGTATCCTATTGAAACAATTTGACAGTTTTTGTCAAGTTAATCTTACAATTTTTGCTGAAAATAAATAAGAGCCGTTTTCAAAGTGTTTACTCATGCTAATTCTTTTGATTTTCAAATGATGCCCTTGACATCATATTCTCAGATGCCGTTTTAAAAACGGCTAACACACCAACTGATAGTTCCACCACGGTTTAAAATCAGCCGAACTTATTAAGTATTTTGTCTAAATGAGCTGTTTTTAGTTATTTTAGTAAATCTTGAATTACCGTAGGTAATTTATTAGTTTTCTATTATCTTTTTCTTTAATACTTCAAATTCTTCCTTAGTTAAAACACCTTCATCATAAAGTTTTTTTATTTTTAAAATTTCATCAGCAATACTTAGTTTCTGAATTTCTGAAGCTGGAACGTTTTTTGGTTTTCTATTATCTTTTACTATTATTTCATTTGCAGCAAAGGCACTTTCTACATCAATTTCATAATTAATTAAAGTGTTTCTTCTTTTAATTTTGGCATATCCTACATATCCATATTTGTCATCGCCTCTAACGGAAATTTCATTAATTACATAGTTAAATCCTGTTTCGCTCCTAGGGAAGGCATTTGCAGCATTTGCAAGACCATTGTATCCAGTCCTAGAAAAGTATCTAAACATACTATATTCATTAATTCTTATGAATTTAAAATCTCCATCGTTAGTTGAACCATTACCAATCCTTATAATATCTCCAACTTTTATCCTATACCCAGATTGTGTAATTAATGTGTCATTATTGATAAAAGGTGGCTCTTTTCTCCTTGTTGAAATCTTCATAGATTTGTCTTTATCTAGGCTGTCTAGTAAAATTTGAAGTTTATCAAGTTCTTCTTCTCTTCTGTTGATACAACATCACTAATATTGTCCTTATCAATAATTTTACCTGAGTTAAGTATAATCTTTTTTATTTGTTTTTTTGGATGATTTGTAATTATTGAGGGTACAATATTAGTCCATATACTGTCTTTTGTAAATGCTAAAACTGATACTGGATATGTATTGCCACTTTTTAAAGTAACTTTTGCAAGTTGTGAATATCCTACTTTTACATTTAGTAAAATTGCAATAATAATAAAATTTTTCATCTTTCGTTTCCTTTAAGTCTAAGTTTTTCGCGGGCCTATGAGGTAGTGTTATATGTTTTTGTAAACATTTTAACTCCTCTTTCGTTCACTTTTGTTTCTCAGTGATTATGGGTATTGAGCATAAATTCAATTTCAAATCCGTTTGGCCAAATCTTCTACATTTAGTCAGTATGTTGCTCTTCGTAGAATGGCATATTTTATGAACTAAATAAGCCAAAAAATAGTAAAGAAATAATGTTTTAACACAAAAAAGCCTTGATAATCTTCAGACTATCAAGACTTTCATATATTTCTCAGAAATTAAGCTCCTGCAAAAGCATTTTTGCTTTCTGCACGTTTACGCTCGTTTTCGTCAAGGTAAATCTTACGCATACGAATTGATTTTGGCGTGATTTCCAAATATTCGTCTTTTTGGATATATTCCATCGCATCTTCCAAAGAGAAGTTTACTTTTGGAGCAATCTTTACGTTATTATCTGTACCCGATGCACGCATGTTCGTTAATTGCTTGGCAGTCTGAACGTTCACAACGATATCATTCTGACGGTTATGCTCACCAATTACCATACCCATATAAATTTCTTCGTTCGGGTCAATAAAGAATACACCTCTATCTTGTAATTTGTCAATCGAATAAGGAGTTGCAGGGCCGTTACCACTTGCAATCAACGAACCGTTTACACGGCCAGGAATTGCACCTTTAAAAGGCTCATAAGATTTGAAACGGTGGTTCATGATTGCTTCACCATAAGTTGCTGTCAATACGCTTGAACGTAAGCCAATCAAACCACGTGAAGGAATATTAAACTCAAGGTGTTGTAAATCTCCTTTAGGCTCCATAATCAATAACTCGCCCTTACGTTGGGTCGCTAATTCGATTACTTTTCCAGCAGTTTCTTCTGGTACGTCAACAACCAATGTTTCGATTGGCTCGAGACGACGGCCATTTTCGTCTTCTTTGTATAAAACTTGTGGTTGTCCAACTTGGATTTCATAACCTTCACGACGCATCGTTTCGATAAGAACAGACAAGTGAAGAATACCACGACCAAATACTAAGAATTTATCTTCGGTATCACCAGTTTGAACTCTTAATGCAAGATTTTTTTCAATTTCTTTCATTAAACGGTCACGTAAGTGACGTGATGTTACGAATTTACCTTCTTTTCCGAAGAATGGAGAGTTATTAATCGTAAACAACATATTCATCGTTGGCTCATCAATCGAAATGCGTGGTAGTGGCTCTGGATTTTCAATATCAGCGATTGTATCACCAATTTCAAAATCTTCGATACCTGTTACTGCACAAATTTCGCCAGAACTTACTTCAGCAACTTTTACTTTACCAAGTCCTTCAAATACTTGAAGTTCTTTGATTTTGTTTCTCTTGATTGTTCCGTCAGCTTTACAAAGTGCAATTTGCATACCTTCTTTCAGCGTTCCTCTCGCTACACGACCAATGGCTATTCGACCAACAAACGATGAATAATCGAGTGAAGTGATTTGCATTTGAGGTGTTCCATCAACTACTGGAGAAGCAGGAATATGCTCAATAACTGCAT
Source organism: Cytophagaceae bacterium (assembly GCA_027486845.1). Lineage (GTDB taxonomy): Bacteria > Bacteroidota > Bacteroidia > Cytophagales > Spirosomataceae > Emticicia. The sequence goes on along the minus strand of JAIXOL010000008.1, from coordinate 102,532 downwards.
CAAGCAAAGGAACGATGTCAGTCGTTGGAGTTTTCCAATCTGTGCTCATCCAACCTTGTTTTGATGAACCATAAAGACAAGGGAAGTCAAGTTGATCTTCGGTTGCTTCTAGATTAAACATCAAATCGAAAACTTGTTCGTGAACTTCGTCAGGGCGACAATTTTCTTTATCAACTTTATTTACAACTACGATTGGTTTCAAACCCAATGCAAGGGCTTTACCTAAAACGAAACGTGTTTGTGGCATTGGTCCTTCGAAAGCATCAACTAATAAAATTACGCCATCGGCTAATTTCAATACACGCTCCACTTCTCCACCAAAGTCAGAGTGACCTGGGGTATCAATGATGTTAATTTTTACGCCATTGTATCTTACTGATACGTTTTTAGAAACGATAGTAATTCCACGCTCACGCTCAAGGTCGTTATTGTCAAGAATTAAATCACCAAATTCTTGGTTGTCTCTAAACAATTTAGACGCATGAATGATTTTGTCAACCAGTGTGGTTTTACCGTGGTCAACGTGGGCAATAATGGCGATGTTTCTGATATTATTCATTAAATGTATTTGTTAATTCGTTGTGCATCAACATTTACCATATTCACAACTGATAAACAAAGACGAACAACACCTTTCTTAAATAAACCGCAAAATTATGGAATATAAATGATAAAACCTTGACTATTTCATACAATCCCCTGATTATCAAATTGTTAATAAGAATAGTACAATTATTTTTAAGAAAAGGAATGTTTCTTGGTGTTTTGAATGTCAAAAGAAGTTCTTAATCTCAGACTACTTTGGTAGATTTAGTAGTATTTTAATCTCGCCTTTATTTTTTTGTTATAATTTTGCAGACTAGATTTTTAGCTCTTGATAAATCAGATAATTAGATTAGGTGAGAAACGTACAACATACCATCAAAATACAGAAGCAAGTCAATCAAACAATTGGCTTAATCTTTATTCTATTTTTTTCTTCTATTTCGGGGCATACACAAACTTATAATCATACTTCTGTTTGGTCGAGGTTTTTACTTAGTAAGCAAGTTGGTAAATTTATCTTAACGGGTGATATTGCCTATCGCCGACAAAATAACTTTCACTATTCAAAACTTAATTTTTTACAAAATCCTTTTCTTGATGCCCAACGTCTAACGGTTGGTTATCGGAGTAATAAATGGCTATTTAGCTTTGCGGTATCACGCTGGCACGCCTACCAAATTTTGGGAAAAGAAGCTGATTTTGAACGACTTCCAACCGTTGAGTGGCGATTAACTCCTGGTATCGAATATTTTCAGAAAGTAAATAAAGGAATGCTACAATGGCGAACTCAGTATGAATATCGCTATTTTGTTGATCGTACTGCTGGACGTTTTCGTCAACGTTTACAGTTTCGTCAGCCTATTTCCAAAACAAATAGTTTGGTTTTTTTGGAAGAATTCTTAATCGGTTCTCCACCAAATTCTACTAAAAAACACGAGCAAAATCAACTTGGAGTTACATTTAACCACAATTTTACTGATAAGTTAGAATCAGAGATTGGCTATCGTTATATTTTTCGTCGCCGACGCACAAGCGATGAAATTGATAACGAAAATGCACTCATAGTGGGTTTGATGTTGCGTTTGTAGAACACTAATTTAAAAAACCGTAGGAACGTCCAAATTTGACTTGCTTACAAAATTGTTAAAAAACTAAAATAAAGTCAAAAGAATATTAGAAAAAAGCAAAAATTTGAGTTTTATGCTTGAAAAAGAGTGCTTACTTTGTTATATTATTTTACTCTATCCAATCCAAAAATCATGAAAAAAATATTTTTGCTCTTTTCACTCCTGCCTGCCGTACTTTTCGGACAAACAAAACCTGTGAAAATCGTACGTGACGATGTCAATAAGAAAGTTGATGTACTCGTCGATGGCAAGGCTTTTACCTCATATATCTACCCAGGCCCAGATGTATTGAAAAAAGCAGTTTTGTATCCAGTGCGTACATCTGCGGGAACGCTTATTACTCGTGGCTGGCCAATGGGTCCTCGTCCGGGTGAGCGTATCGACCACCCGCACCACGTAGGCGTATGGTTTAATTATGAAGATGTAAACGGACACGATTTTTGGAATAACTCCAATACTCCGCCAAACCCAAAGGGAGTTTACGGTACTATCGTGCATACGGGAATTAAGTCTATAAAATCTGGTAAAAACAAGGGTTCGTTAGTCGTAACTGCCGACTGGCTCGATAAAGATGGTAAGTTGATGTTAAAAGAAACAACAACGTATATTTTCCAAGGAACTGATAAACAACGTATTACGGATAGAATCACTACACTTACTGCTGCCGACAAAGAGGTTTTGTTTAAAGATGTGAAAGATGGCACATTTGCCATACGTTTGGCTCGACAGTTGGAGCATCCATCTACAAAAGCAGAAATTTTTACTGATGCAAGTGGCGTGGCAACGAAAGTTCCTTCGCTTGATAATGCAGGAATTACAGGAAGTTACCGTAACAAGGAAGGAATCGAAGGCGAAGACACTTGGGCAAAACGCTCTGATTGGGTAAATCTTCGAGGCAAAATTGGTGAAGAAAAGATTTCGGTAGCGATTATTGACCACCCGAAAAATGTGGGTTATCCAACTTATTGGCATTCACGTGGTTATGGTCTTTTCTCGGCAAATCCACTTGGACAAAAAGCATTTTCAAATGGTAAAGATATTTTGAATTTTAAACTTGCTCCAAATCAATCAACTACTTTTCGTTTTAGATTAGTGGTAACTTCGGGTGAAGTTTCAGATACCGAAATGAATAAATTAACGGCCGATTTTGCGAAAGTGCAATAAGATTATAATTTTTTAGAAGCGAAAAACGTGGCATATTTTAAGAATGTGCCACGTTTTGTATTTGAAATGATTTTTCGTAACGTAGAGACAGGGCATTGCCCTGTCTCTACGTTGTCTATCAATAATCTGCCACATTTTTAATTTGAATTAATGCACCAATTATTAAAAATACTATACCACCATAGATATTCAACAACTTATTGTTTTTTGGATTAATACCTTTTCTCCAAGAATTTTTAATATGTGCAGGTATTACCACAAAACAATATTTATTGCTTGTAAAAAATGCAGTATATAAGCATAAAAGACCCCAAACTGTTAATAATATCCCATGAATCATTGAATTTTCTTTTGGTTTTGCAACATTCGTAATTCTATATTCGTAAATCGTAATTCTTTTTACGCAATACTCATTTCCAAAATTTCAGCCACAACCGCAGGTGTAATATCGGCTTTTTCGCCAAAATTTACACCTCGTGCTTCAAAACGCTTTACTATTTTGGCAATTGTTTCTTGATTTACACCATATTCGCTGGCTTTGATTGATAAGCCCAAAGATTCGTAAAACTCTCCAGTTTTTTGAATCGCTCCTGCGACCAATTCGTCATCAGTTCCGCTCAAATTCCAAACTCTCTTGGCATATTGAATGAGTTTTTCTCGCTTGCTTTCTTGCTTAATTTTTAATAAATAAGGTAAAACAACTGCCAAACTTCGTGCATGGTCAACACCGTGAAAAGCCGTTAGTTCATGTCCGATTTGGTGCGTTGCCCAATCTTGCGGAACCCCCAAACTTATAAAACCATTGAGAGCCACCGTTGCAGCCCACATAAAATTGGCACGAGCTTCATAATTAGTTGGGTTTTCAAGCGTTTTCGGTGCAACTTCAATCAAAGTCTGAATGATAGACTCGGCAAAGCGGTCTTGAATCTGAGCATCAACTGGGTAAGTCATGTACTGCTCCATCACATGTGTAAAAGCATCGGCAATACCATTGGCAATTTGGCGTGGCGGTAGTGAAAACGTAGTTTCGGGGTCAAGAATGGAGAAGGTCGGATAAACCAACGGATTTCCCATACCTTTCTTTTCTTGCGTAGATTTCTTGCTTATTACGGCAAAATAATTCATTTCCGAACCGGTTGCTGGCAAAGTCAGTACCGAACCGATTGGAATCGCTTTCTTGAATTTCGCTTGCCCTGTTACAATCTGCCAAGCGTCATCACCTTCAAATGGAATGGCGGCCGCAATAAATTTTGTACCATCAAGCACCGAGCCGCCACCAACGGCAAGCAAGAAAGTAATTTCTTCTTTACGCCCCAACTCAACGGCTTGCATGAGCGTTTCATAAGTCGGGTTTGCCTCGATTCCGCCAAATTCTACGATATTTCTGCCTTCGAGGGCTTTTTTAACTTGCTCATAAACACCATTTTGGAAAATACTTCCACCGCCATAAGTGAGCAAAATCTTTGCATCAGCAGGGATTTGCTTACTCAGTTGTGCAATTTGACCTTTGCCAAAAAGTATTTTTACCGGATTTTGATAGACGAAATTATTGAACATTAGCTTTTTGTTTGATGATTCTTTTTAAACAAAGCTATTTTGAATAAAGTTTTCCAAATAGAAGATTAGATAACCTCAAAAAAGCCCTCCCCGTTCCCTGAGCGTAGCTGAAGGGCGGGAAGGGTTGGGTGAGGTTTTACTCAGGAATATCCATCCGAATTCGCCATTCTTTCGGTAAATAATTGTTCATTCTATTCCCAATTACTTTCATAAAACCAAGATTTAGTCCTTCATAACGAGCCAAAATCCAGCCATTTTCTACATTTTCTACTGAAATTTGTTCTTTTTTCAAAAACTTCAAAGCATTTTCTTTTGATAAATCTACATGCGGTAAATTAGGCGAAATTGCCGTGCTCAAAGCCAAATCATGGCTCGGAATAAAATCTTCACCTTTAAATTGTCCAATCTCAAAACCCGATGAACGCTTCTGCAAAACTCTAAGAATTGTAGAATATTCGTTGGCCAAATTAGTTGGAATTGCTACGATTGCACCTTCTGGTTTTTCATAAAAATCAAAATATTCTGGATTTTCCAACCATTTTTTCAATAATTCGACCTTTTTTTGTGGAACACGGTTAAATTTAACTTTTCCTCTTACTTCGGCTCTTGAGCCTTGAGTTTTTCTAAAAATAGCCAAATAAAAACCTTCACCTTTGGTTTTATGAGGGAAAAACTGGTAACCAAAACCTTTCTCAGTAATATTCCAATCAGCAGGGATGTTTAGCTTAACTTCCTCAAAATCAGCGGTTTGTGTGAGCCATTTTGCATTTTCTTGATTTTCTTTCTCGTTATAAGTGCAAGTTGAATAGCACAAATAACCATCAGGAGCAACCAACATTGCCGCCGCTTGTAAAATACGCTTTTGGCGAGCCGAACAAAGTTGTACACTATCAACTGACCACTCATTACGTGCTTTTGGGTCTTTTCTGAAAAGTCCTTCACCCGAACAAGGTGCATCGGTCAGCACCAAATCAAAAAAGCCTTCCAAGTCAATCATGTCTTCGGGGTCGTGGTTGCTCACGATATAGTTCGGGAAACCCCATTTTTCGAGATTTTCTTTCAATGGTGCAACTCTACTTTTAATCACCTCATTGGCAACTAAAAGGCTTTTTTCGTTGAGCAACGAAGCCAAAAGAGTAGTTTTCCCACCAGGAGCAGCACATAAATCCATTACTCTTACTGGTTTTTCAAAGTCAAGTATTTGTTTGGCTGCTTCGGCTACAAACATTGAAGAAGCCTCCTGTACATAATAGGCTCCCGCATGAAAAGCCGGGTCAAGCGTGAAAACTGGACGCTGTGGTAAATATCGCCCATCGGCATTCCATTTTACTGGTTCGGTATTTTGACCAAATAATATATCGCTTGTTACCTTTTTGCGAGGGTTGAGTCGAATAGCAGTTGGTCTTTCTTGTTCGAGACTTTCGGCAAAAGTCAAGTATTCAGCACCTAAAATATGCTGCATTTGGGTTACGAAATTTTCGGGTAAATTCATTAACTTTTTATTAACAGTAAAAGTGCAACGCTCAAGGTTTTTATGGCATCTTGTAGGTAAATATGAGAGTTAAGACAAAAAACACGAGAATAGTTGTTTCCGTTTTTAGAATCTATTGTCTCTTATGTAAAATCTTTTGTCAAACTATTTTAACCAAATCGCCTATTCGAGAATATTACTCATTTTTCTACAAATTTAATTAAAACTGATTACTAAAATGAGAACAATGTTCAAAACACTTGTATTTATGTTGATGGCAAACTTGACTTTTGCTCAAATTTTTGTTGGAGTGCGTGGTGGCTTTACGGGTTCGACGATGACAAAATTCAAACTAATTGAAAATATCACGCCAGATTTTAAACTTTTACCAGCTCCATCGGGTGCTATTTTTGTCGAATTTCCCATTTCGGATAGAATTTCGATTCAACCGGAATTAGCTTTTACACAGAAAGGTTTTGTGATTAACGAATCGTTTAATGTGGGTGGTGGAGATAATATTTTGGGACTTAATATTCCGATTGGTGGACGAATCGCTCTAAAAAATAACCATTTAGAAATGCCAATTTTAGCAAAATTTAAGCTCGGCGACTCAAACGAAGGGCATGCCTATATTTTATTGGGGCCATCAATAGGGTATTTGTTTGACTCAAGAGCGGTAATTCGTGTCCTAAACATTTTTCCAATTCGTACAGGTCTTGGTACAGGACTTTTCAAAGATACCGAATTTAGTGGGGTTGGGGCATTGGGTTATGAAATTCCTTTCAAAAATGGTAAGTTTTTTATAGAAGGTCGTTACCAACATGGTTTTTCTCGTGTACTAAATCTTCCTTTGGTGCAATTGCCCGTTAGAAATCAAAATGTAGGTTTTTCGGTAGGTTTATCGTTCGCTTTGAGGTCGAGGCTTCGAGATGTTTAAAACTTGTTGAATTATGTATTTTTAGTAAATTTGAATAACTATTCTTAAAAAATATTAATTGACCAAAGTATTACTGTTGAAAACTCAGAACTTTGGAATAAATTTCGATTAAATATGAAAGTATTGAAACGTGACTCACTTCTTGTGAATATTCATAAAGTACTTCTCAAAGCCTACGCTCACATTCCTGCCGAATTATAGCCAGAAAAAAAGCGTAAAGAAGCATTAAAAGACAAAAAATAAAGGCTATTCTAAATAAAAAAAGGAAGTCTTCGCTTTAAACGAAGACTTCCTTAAACTTTATCATCAGTAAACTTTTAGATTTGAACTCTTTTAAAAGCACTGATTGTCAAGCCTTTCAAAGTTGATTCTAATAATTGAGCGATTGTCAAGTTATTGTCTTTTACGAAAACTTGGTTCAATAAAGTATTTTCTTTGTAGAATTTACCTAATTTACCCATTGCAATTTTCTCCAACATGGCTTCTGCTTTACCTTCTTGGCGAGCAACTTCCATACCGATTTCGATTTCTTTTTGAACGATAGCTGGGTCAACATCGTCTTTGTCAAGACCTACTGGCTTCATCGCTGCAATTTGCATCGCTACGTCTTTACCAACCTCAGTTACATCAGTTCCTTGTGTATTATTAAACGCTACAACAACACCTAATTTACCAGTTGAGTGATTATAAGCTACTACTTGCTCTGCTTCAACGTGAGTATATTCAGTAATGACAATTTTTTCGCCAATTTTACCTACTAAATCAAGGATATTCTCCTCAACAGTACGGCCATCTGCCATGGTTAAAGCCAACAATGTTTCTTTATCTTTTGCATGATGTTTTACACCTACCTGTAAAACGGCTTCTGCTAAAGTACGGAACACCTCAACTTTTGAAACTGGCTCAGTTTCGCAAGCCAAAGCCAATACTTTTGCACTTTTTCCGCTATCACTTACGTCAATTAATACCAAACCTTCGTTAGTCTCGTTATCGGCACGTTTAGCCGCTACTTTCTGACCTGATTTACGAAGTACTTCAACTGCTTTATCAAAGTCGCCTTCGGCTTCTGTTAAAGCTTTTTTACAGTCCATCATACCAGCTCCTGTCATCTGACGGAGTTTGTTTACATCTGCTGCTGTGATATTCATTTTATGTTTTTATTAAGTTTGTATTAACAGTTTTTATTCTGAAACAGAACAGCCCAAAACTTTCGCTTCGGGCTATTTTGTTTGTATATCATTTTAGCCTTAGATTAAGCTGCAGCTTCGTCATCAGTTGCTGGAGCAGCTACTTCTTCTATCGCTTCTGCTATTGGAGCAGCCGCAGGTGAGATAATTGCTCTTGCTTCGTCAACTGCACGTTTTGCATCTTCTTCATCTTGTAATGCAGCGTTGTCTTTGTCAACTTTACGCTCCATAATACCTTCTTCGATTGCTTTACCGATAGCCAAAGTAATCAAGGCTACTGATTTGTAAGCATCATCGTTTCCTGGGATTGGATACTCAACTGCCTCAGGATTTGAATTAGTATCACAAATTGCGATTACTGGAATTCCCAAACGGTGAGCTTCTGAAACTGCAAGGTGTTCACGCTTTACGTCAACAACAAACAAAGCAGCAGGAAGTCTTGATAAGTCAGCAACACCACCCAATAATCTGTCAAGTTTGATACGCTCACGATCGAGCATTAAACGCTCACGCTTTGCAATATTTTTTGCAGTAGCTTCGTCTTTCAACATACGCTCAACATTTTGCAATTTTTTCAAAGATTTTTTGATTGTTGCAAAGTTTGTAAGCATGCCACCTAACCAACGCTCGGTTACGTAAGGCATTTTCAAGCGACGTGCTTCTTCAGAAACGATTTCTTGAGCTTGTTTCTTAGTAGCTACGAACATGATTTTGCGTCCAGAACGAACGATACCTTTTACAACTTCTTGAGCATCTTCAAGACAAGCAAGTGTTTTGTTAAGGTCGATGATGTGGATGCCGTTTTTCTCCATGAAGATATATGGAGCCATTTTTGGATCCCATTTACGGGTAAGGTGACCGAAGTGTACACCTGCATCCAATAATTCTTTGTACTCTAATTGTGCCATTTGACTAATTAGTAAGATGTAAATAATAAATTAAACTACGCAGCACAGCACACCGGACACGATTAAGTGCTGTCTGGACTTTTATTAATTGGCAATCTTCAGTTTGCAGTGAGCAGTAAACGATAATTTGTAAACTGCATACTGAGAACTGAAGACTGAAAATATTAACGTTTCGAGAATTGGAATTTCTTACGTGCTTTCTTACGACCTGGTTTTTTACGTTCAACCATACGTGCATCACGAGTTAAGAAACCTTCTTTTTTCAACGCTGGACGGTTTTCTGCGTTTGCTTCACACAAAGCACGAGAAACTGCCATACGAACAGCCTCGGCTTGTCCAGCAATTCCACCACCGTTTACGTTTACTTTTAAATCATACTGACCGGCCGTGCTTGTTGTAGCAAATGGTTGGTTCAAGATAATTTGGAGAATTTCTGAAGGAAAGTATTCCTTCAAACCTTTTCCATTGATAGAAATTTCACCATTTCCCGCTTTCATGTAGATACGGGCTACGGCTGTTTTTCTTCTACCTACTGCGTTGATAACTTGCATTTGTATATAGAAATTTGAAAATATTCTGAAATTAGATAAATTATTTTGGTTATCAGTAAATTGGTTATTTGGAAACTGGTTAAGTACATAACCTACTCACAACTAACAACCAGTAACTAATAACAAATCACCAAATTATAATTCAATCGTTTTTGGCGTTTGAGCTGCGTGTGGGTGTTCTGCTCCTACATAAACATACAAATTTGTATATAAACGACGACCTAAAATTCCCTTTGGTAACATACCTTTTACGGCCATTTCAACCACACGACGACCATCTTTTGCCATTAACTCACGTGGAGTAGCAAAACGTTGTCCACCTGGGTGTCCTGTATGACGGATATAAACTTTATCAGTCATTTTCTTTCCCGTCAAACGTATTTTTTCTGCATTGATAACAATTACGTTATCACCACAGTCAACGTGAGGCGTAAAGTTAGTTTTGTTTTTACCACGAATAATGTTAGCAATTTGGCTACACAAGCGGCCCAATACTTTGTCGGTAGCATCAATAACTACCCATTCTTTATTAACGGTTTCGCTATTTGCAGAAATCGTTTTGTAACTTAAATGCTTCACTGTTTTGTATATTTTAAATGTTCGATACGCTTGACTTCTCAAGCGATTTGAAAAAAGCATTTGTCATCTATTTTTAGTTTTTGCTCCCAACTGCTATGACTATTTTTCGATGACTTTTTCCACAAAGTTATGGGGTGTTGAAACAACACTTGATTCGCTTCGGAAATAGCGTTTCTCCCTAACTTAAATTCTCCCTCGAACAAACGGGCTACGCTACGAGGGTGGTATTTTGGGGCTGCAAAACTATAAATATCTTTTGATAAAACCAATAACTTACGAATTATTTTATTCGTAATTAGTAGATATCGAGATAAGAACGTAAATTTGTAGCAGCATCATGCGTGTTCACACCTACATTTATAAACTATTTGCATCTGACCTAATAAAAATCATGAAGTATTCTCTAATCGTTTTGATGTCAATTTTTGTGCTTCATTCGAGCTTTGCCCAGTGGAAATCGAATGAAAAAACACCTTCTACAGTAAGTGCCGCCCGTGACTTCCAGTATGCTGTTCTTTATTCGATTGATGAGGAGGGAAATAGCTTTTATGTTTGGGCTGATTATCGAGATAATCTCATAGATTTATACGCACAAAAGTTAGATTCGAAAGGCATACCGCAATGGACTCCAGATGGTTTGCGTATAGGTCGAATCCTAGATAAAAGTACTTTTATTTACACACCCAAATTGATTAAACCAGATAATAAAGGCGGAGCATATATTTTGTGGCATAGATGTATTGATGTAAATAAAACTGACCGCAGAAATTTATACGCTCAGTATGTTTCTAATGAAGGGAAAGCTCAATGGCCGGCCGATGGTGTGAAAGTAACTGAACAAGAATTAACTAGCGATGATGCCAATGATGGCGTTTTGGAATTGAATGACCTAAAAAATGATAAGTTGTTGATAACTTTCAATGTTTTCAATCGCTCGAACAATAATAATGTAGTTTTTACTAAAAAGCTAAATTATGCAGGAAAAATAGTGGAAGATGAAACTAAATTATTGGAATCGAAAGGCTTGGAAACAAAAGTTTTATTCGATGATAAGAACGGTCGATTTGTGGCATTAATTAAAGACCCAAGCACTGATTATTCGTTTCAAACTTTTGATATTACCAATAAAGCACTTATTTCGGTAACAGCAGCTTTACCAAATGTTTTTCCGGGGAAAACTCGTATTGATTTATTTAAAGTTGATATTGATGGAAATGCGATAATAGGAAGGACACTTTCAAGTGATACTGACTCAAAAAAGATTGTTTTAGTGAATAAAGTAACTAATGATGGAAAAAATATTTGGGGGAACAATGGAGTGAATTTGGGCTCAAACTCAACTTTTGATGTTCAGATAGTGCCAACGAGCGACGGTGGCGGAATTGCAACTTGGATTGAAACTGGCGATAAGTCAAGACCTTTTCAGATGGCAAAAATCAATGCAACTGGTAATATAATATGGAAAAAAGATGTCTTTACGCCCCGTTCGGATAAAGCATATTTTCTACCAAATAAACTCATTTCGGATGGTAAAGACGGTGTTTATACTTTGTGGTTATTTCCGAAAAATATTGGCTATGACTTAACGATCCAGCGTTTCGACTCAAATGGAAATCCGAAATTTGGCGAAGATGGTGTTGCGATTAAGGATTACACATTTTACAGCGATTATCGTTTGATGCTTCATTCAAAAACAAGTGGGGTGATTGTACTTTATGGCTGCAATAAAGAGTTGGAAGATGGGCGGGGTGGTTCGGTAGATTTATTTACAAATTATTTTACTGATACAGGCAAAATCGGCTTAGAAGTGCCGCCGAGTATTACGGTTTCATCGCCAAGTTTAAATAGCTTCTGTGCAGGACAAAGTTTTTCGATTTCGTTTACAACTGCTGACGGAAGTTTTAATCTTGATAATAATTTCAGAGTTTTACTTTCTGATAAAACTGGAAATTTCGATAAGGCAATTGAGATTGGTAAAGATACGCGACGAACAGTAAATGTAAAAACAACGCAAGAATTAGAGAAAGGTACTTATAAAATAAAGGTAGTTTCGACTTCGCCGGTTAGTGAAAGTTTGAATACTGTTGAAATAATTGTGAGTGATGCAGGAATTCCAATAATTGCATCTGATAAATTGTCATTATGTGCTGGTGGAAATGAAAAAGTAACGCTGACTACGAGTAGTTGCAAAGATGGTCTTTTGAAATGGTCGAATGGCTCGACTACTACTACAATTGCAGTGTCGCCGGTTAGTAATACCACCTATACCGCAACCTGTACGATTGGGGGTTGTAAGGAAAGTGCTGTTTCAAATTCAATACTGATTCAAGCAGTTAGATTGTCGGTTACTGCAAGCAATGCAGGCCCATATTTTGAAGGTGAATTATTGAGATTGAGCAGTGCATCAAGTACAGGAACTGCTCCGTTAAAATACGAATGGACTGGACCAAATAGCTTTTTATCTGTGGTTCAAAATCCAAGTATTCTGAATATATCAATAAATGCAGCGGGAATGTATAGTGTAAAGGTGACCGATGCTAATAATTGTCAAGGAAATGCTCAAACGGATGTGAAAATTAGTCCAATTTTGGCAAACGAAGCACCTAATTATGCTGAGGTAAGCATTTATCCAAACCCTGTTAGTGAGCAGTTAAACATCACTTTTGGTGCCGAGCCAAATGCCCAGGTCAGTATGACTATTCTAGATAGAGGAGGTCGGGTTGTCGAACAACGAAAACTAATAGCACTAGGCGGAAATCAACAAGAAAAATTTGATATAAGAAATATGACGAGTGGGCAATATCTACTCAAGATAAACACTTCGCAACAAGAAGTAGTTAAGAAGATAATAATTAGTCAGTAATAGATCGGTCTAAATAAACCAATAAAAATGTCGTTAAAAACATATTTCCTACAAGTAAAAGAAGTCGTACAAGAAACGGCTGATAGTGTAACCATTTATTTTTGGCATCCATTAAGCGAGCAAATCAAATATAAAGCTGGTCAATTTATTACGATTATTGTGCCAGCGGGTGAAGGGGGCAAGAAAGTACGTCGCAGTTATTCGATGTCTACTTCGCCACACAGCGATACTGCCATTGGCGTGACTGTCAAACGAGTAGAAGGTGGCCTAGTTTCTAATTATCTCAATGATAACGTAAAAATTGGTGATTTTCTGGAAGTACTTGAGCCGTTGGGCAATTTCTTCTTAGAACCCGATGCTGATGCAACTCGTCACATCGTACTTTTTGCCGCAGGAAGTGGTATCACCCCGATGATGTCGATTGCGAAGTCAGTTTTGAAAATGGAGCTAAATTCTCGTGTAACGCTTATTTATGGCAATCGTAGTGAAGATTCAATCATTTTCAAGCAAAAACTCGAAGAACTTGAAGCTCAGTATGGAAAACGTTTGGGCGTACATCATTTGTTGAGTAACTCTTCTGATTTGTGGGTTGGTCATAAGGGTAGAATTAGTCAAGGAATAGCTATTCGCTTGCTGAAAGAAGCTGATACTGATTTTGATAAAGACAATTTTTATCTTTGTGGACCAGTAGGTATGATGGAAGATATAATAGCAGCGTTAGGAATTTATAATGTATCAAAGGAGCGAATTCATAAAGAAAATTTCCACACGGTCATGGTTGAAGGCGAAACCGAAGAAACAGATGATTCGCTACAAACCCAAACTGTGAAAGTAAAATATAATGGCGATGAATATGAGTTTGAAGTTAAACCTCACCAAACGATTTTAGAGGCTGCTCTTGACTTGAATATTGATTTGCCATATTCGTGTCAAGCGGGCATGTGTACAGCTTGCATGGGTACTTGCACTGAAGGTAAAGTGAAAATGGATGAGGAAGATGGTTTAACTGAAAAAGAACTTAAGCGAGGTGTTATGCTTACTTGTGTTGCCCACCCGATTACGAAAGGCGTGGTAATTGAGATTGATTAACAAAAAGACAAATACTTTCATATTAAGCCATAGATTCTTTACTTTTGTGATAATCTGTGGCTTTTTTGTTCGTTATACTACTAAAACTTAAAATTACCTACGTGCTTTTTAAAAACAGAAAAATACTTTTCCTAGCTATTATTACTAGCTTTTTTAGTTTACTTACTTCGTTTATTTTGCCCCAAAAAATTCGACCAGATTATCTCGCTCGTCAAGAACGCTGGGCTGATAGTTTACTCTCATCCATGACTTTGGAAGAGAAAATTGGGCAGTTATTTATGATTGCTACTTTTTCGAATCGTACGGAAGCTTACTATCAACAGGTTGAAAATAATATCGCAACTTATCACCTTGGCGGACTGATTTTCTTTCAAGGTGGTCCCTATCGTCAGGCTCGTCTCACAAACCGTTATCAACAACTTTCACGTATTCCGATGATGATTGGCATTGATGCCGAATGGGGGTTGGGTATGCGTTTGGATAGTTGTATTGAATTTCCAAAACAGATAACACTTGGTGCAATTCAAGACAATAGTTATGTTGAGAAATTTGGCGAAGAAGTAGGTCGACAATGTAAACGCTTAGGCATACATATCAATTTTGCACCATCGGTTGATGTCAATACAAATCCTAAAAATCCAATTATCAATTATCGTTCCTTTGGTGAATCGCAGTATAATGTTGCCGAAAAAGGGGCAATGTATATTAAGGGAATGAAAAAGTATAATGTCATGGGAAGTGCCAAACATTTTCCAGGGCATGGTGATACCGATCAAGATTCACATCGAACCTTGCCTTGGGTGAGCCACTCAATTGATAGATTAAATGAGATTGAACTTTATCCTTTTCGCCAACTCATTGCCGATAGTGTAGCAAGCGTCATGACCGCTCATTTATTTGTACCAGCTCTTGAGCCTCGCACCAATACACCGACATCGATTTCTCGCAAAATTGTAACAGAAATTATCAAAGAAAAATTGGGTTTTGAAGGCCTTACAGTGACGGATGCCCTCAATATGCGAGGAATTACAGCAGGTTTACAAGCAGGTGAACCCGAATTATTGGCTTTTTTAGCTGGAAATGATATTTTGCTACAATCGGGTAATCTTCCTGCAGCATTTAATCGACTAAAAACGGCGGTAGAAAGTGGACAAATTTCGATACCTGAATTGGACGCTCGTGTAAAGAAAATCTTGAAAGCTAAGTTTTGGGTAGGTTTAAGTAATTATAAACCAATCGAAATAGCAGGTTTAGGCAGTGATTTGAATAGCAAAAAAGCCAATGATTTAAAAGCTGAATTATTCGAGCAAGCAGTTACAATCATAAAAAATCAAGATAATTTGTTGCCTTTCGTCAATCTCGATACAACTAGTTTTGCATCGGTAGCCATCAGTGCCGAATCTGGTAATGAATTTCAGAAAATGCTTAGTCAATATGCCACTTTTAGGCATTTTACTGTGCCTTTTAAACCTGCAGCTGATAAAGATATTACTTGGGTGCTGGAAGAAGCTGCAAAATATAAAGTGGTGATAGTGAGTGTACATGACATGAACAGTCGAGGTGATAGAAACTATGGGGTTTCGCCAGCTACGATTTCATTTATTAATCAACTTCGCCAAAAAACTCAGGTTGTTGTAGTTGGTTTTGGGAATCCATACGGCATGAAATTGTATAATAGCCTACGAACATTGGTTTGCGGTTATGAAGATGAAATTGCTTCTCAGCGGGTTGTTCCACAGATTTTATTTGGGGCATTAAAAGCCAAAGGGAAATTGCCAGTGACGGTCACCAATGAGCAGAAAGTAGGAAATGGCGTGCAAACCGAACGCATTGGAAGGGTATCATTTGGTACGCCTGAAAGTGTTGGTATGAATGCAAAAAAACTCAACGAAATCGATAAGATTGTCCAGCAAGGCATTATTAATCGGGCTTTTCCTGGTTGTCAAGTTTTAGTGGCCTGCAGCGGAAAAGTAGTTTATAACAGAAATTTTGGTTCTCTTCGCTACGATGTCTATGAACCAGTAAACGACCAAACCCTTTACGACATTGCATCGATGACCAAAGTTTCGGCAACATTACAGGCGGTCATGCTTTTAAATGAAAGAGGAGCGATTGATTTAAATGATAAAGCCTCAACTTACCTGCCAGAAATGCGTGGAACTAATAAAGAAAACATGCTGGTTTCGGATATTTTGATGCACCAAGCTGGTTTGGTAGCTTTCATTCCTTTTTGGGAGAAAACCAAGTCAGGAACTACATTTAAAAGTGATTATTATCGTTTTTTAAAAGATAGTACAAACCTACAAGTTGCTGATAATCTGTATATTACGCCCGCTATTCGAGATTCGGTTTGGAGGTGGGTGCAGCAATCTAAACTTATCAATATTTACGATAAATTAGGTGGATATCGGTTTACTTACAGCGATTTAGGTTTGATTATTCTTCAAAAAATAGTGGAGAGAATCACGAATCAACCACTCAATGAATTTGTGGATCAGAATATTTATGAACCGTTGGGAATGGTATCAACACTCTATAATCCGAACACAAAATTTGCCAAAAATAACATTGCTCCAACCGAAAACGATGCCATCTTTAGAGCCTCACTTATTCATGGAACTGTACACGACCCTAACGCCGCTTTGTTAGGTGGAGTGGCTGGTCATGCAGGGCTTTTTAGTAATGTGAGCGATTTGGTGAAATTGTATCAGATGAATTTGCAGAAAGGCTACTATGGCGGTCGTCAGATTTTATTTCCGACAACTGTTCCGCATTTTGCTAAAAATTATACGCAACGCAGCCACCGAGGACTTGGTTGGGATAAATCCGAAGCAGGTCATGATAAGCCTGTAATTGCGATTGATGCTTCTCCCAAAACCTTTGGTCATACTGGTTTTACAGGTACAGCTGTATGGGTTGACCCTGAGCGAGATTTAATTTTTATTTTTCTGTCCAACCGAGTTTATTATAGTTCGGCCAATAATAAAATCAACACTTTGAAGATTCGTAAACGTATCCATGAAGTTATTAATGCTGCCTTCGACTATGCTCAGGTACCGTAAACTACGCTAAGTGATCAATCACACCTATTTCATTGGTTGAGTGGAATCGAAACCAACAGAGTTGCAGCCAATCGAATTTTTCTCAAAATTCATGAATAAAAAATCAAACGGGTCGATATATTGATTGTTTTTCTTCAAAGTATAGTGCAGGTGAGGCCCGGTTACAGTACCAGTTGCACCTACTTCCCCGATTACCTGCATTCGCTTTACGTGTTGCCCCTTTTTTACCGAAATTTTGTTCAAATGACCATAAATAGACTCAAAACCGTAGCAATGTTTGATTTTTATATAATTCCCTAAATCAACCTTAAAACCCATATCGATTACATCACCATCGCCAGTAGCAATGGCTTTTTCGCCTGTTGCACCTTTCAAATCAATGCCACGATGAAACAATGAAACCTTATGTACAGGATGATTACGAAAGCCATAAAATGAATTAATATTGACTTCTTTTTTCATAGGATAACCCGCAGGAATAGCTTTCATGAAATTTTCTTTGAAAGGGTCGCTGTAAATATGGCGAAGCATATCATTTACCTCAACCATCGGCGTAAGTTGAGTTTCCCAATAGTCATCCTCAGGCAGTTTGTTGTTTGCGAGTTGTGAAAAAACCGAAAAATTTATTGTCAGAAAAGATATTATAAATGCTACTTTCTCCATTATTAGACTTTCACTCATTGTATATTACTGTAAAAATACATCAAATTTAAGTCATAATCGCTTTTTACAGAAATTGTGCAACAATTTCGGTAGATAGTTATAGTTTGAATAATAACAGTTTTACTTGTCCATGAAAGTGTCTGAAACTCTCAGAGCGATTTTCAAGCCATTCAATATCTGTGTCTTTCGATAAAGAATCAACAATTGGATTGGAAACTTCGTTTGAAGGTCTTTTTGAGCCATAAACAATTTCTTTGGCTTTGGGGCGAGGTTGTTTTTCTATAATTTCATTTTTGGTTATGTTCGGATTTGCTTTTTTCATCTTTAAATACCAAAGCCAATGTTCAATACATTGAATTGGAATAAAAATACAAGTTTGGTCTTTAAATCGTGGATTTATCTGTGCTTTCATTTCTTCAAATAAGGAAAATAATTTTGCTTGTTCTGAATCATCAAGGTCGATGCCCACAAAGAAAATGTCTTGCTGATAGACAGAAATTCCAAGTTGTATTGCTTCTGTAAATCGTTTTAAAACTGAATTTCTATCTTTTGCTTTTAGCGGGAAGTTTTCATCAAATTCAAATGAAAAATCTGTTGAGCCGAAAGCTCCTAAATAGTTTTTCAGAAAGATTTTTTGAGCATCATCTTCTCCCAAAAAACCATATTTTAGTATTCTCATTTTGGTACTCCTCCCATAAACCCTAAAACCCAGTGTTCGGCTAAATCTTGTGTGAATTTGATATGTGGCAAGCCTTGTGCATCATTGGCTTTATCAGATGGCTCAATAATATCTGTTTGAAGGTTCTTGATTTGAGTAGCTCCTTCTTCATCTTTATCAAAAATAAAAACTGCTTCTGGAATATCCTGAAACTCATTCACTACATACGGGTGATGCGTAGTCATAATCACCTGAATGTCTTTTTCTTGAGCTAAATTGAAAATAAAATCAACAACTTCTTTGATTCTTCGGGGATGAATACCTTTTTCGGGTTCTTCCAATAACAACAATTTAGGTGGGTTTGGTTGGTGAATAATACAAAGCAATGCAAGAAAATACAGCGTACCTTCTGATAATTCATCAGCCCAATAAGTAATTTTCTGTTGAGGATTATAAAGTCCTAAACGTTTGAAGGTTTTATCTCCAAAGTATTTTTCTAAATCTTCTGTGGCAGCTACATTTTCAAGTTGTATTCTTGAAAATTCAGGAATACATTTTTGTAAATCCTGCTCAATTGCTTCAAAATTATCTCGATATTTATCCCTAAGAATATCAAGAAAGGCTATGATGTTTGCAGAATTATCTACAATCATTTCTTGATTAGGTAATAAAGGGTATGGGTGAATTAATTGTGTTGGGTCTGGTTTATAAATTATAACGTTATTAATAAATCGTATTTTAGGTAGGGAAAAAAAGTGACCTAAAATATTGCCATCATAATCTGTCTCATCAGCCCTATCATAAAGCGAAGCTGGTGAGTTATTATTAGAAATTGTAAATGTTCCATATTTATTTTCTTCTTGATTAAATGTAAGTTTGATTTCAAATTTTTCGAATTCTCGTTTGAATAGATAATCAGAGAAGTTTTTAGGAGAACTAAGACCATAATACTTATCAAAAAACTCTAAAGCCTTCAATAAATTACTTTTTCCCGAGTTATTTGGGCCAATCAGTAAATTAACTGGTTGAAGGTCAAGAGTTACGTTTTTTAAACTTTTGAAGTTTTCTATATGAATGCGTTTGAGCATGATAGTTCAGTCGTTTTTCTACAATATTACAAATATTGCATTTAAAATAGAAATGTCATCTTTCAAAAGCCCCAAAATGTATAATATTTAAAACAAAACTTATCAGTCAGCGGTTAATTTTTCTATGAATATCGTCTGGTTTAAAAGAGACTTACGCATAAGCGACCACGCTCCGCTGAAAGCTGCCATCGAAAATGGGGAATCATTTTTGATGCTTTACGTTTGGGAGCCGACGGTCATGTCCGACCCGCATTATAGTCCTCGACACTGGAATTTTGTGCAACAGTCACTCGATGACCTTAATATCCAACTTTCGGCTGGCAATGCTTTGTTATCGATTACAATTTTAGAGGGCGAAGCTGAAGACATCTTCTCTGCCATTCATCAAAAATATCAACTCAAAAAAGTATTTTCTTATGAAGAAACAGGGCTGAAATGTACTTACGACCGAGATAAAGTTTTATCGAAGTATTTCAAAGAAAACAACATTGAGTGGCAAGAGTTTCAGACAAACGGGGTTGTCAGAAAACTAAAAAACCGTGAAAATTGGTTGGAACTTTGGAAAACCTATACGCATCAAAAATTAGACAATCCAGATTGGACAAAACTAAGAAATCCTTGCTTAATTTTTGATGATGAAAACGAAATTTACAAACAATTTTTTCCCCAAAATCATCAGCTAAGTATTAATCAAAAAAATAAGCCAATTTTTCAGCCTGGTGGTGAAACTTATGCACATCGTTATTTGCAGAGTTTTTTGAATGATAGAGCTAAAAATTATTCAAAAACTATTTCAAAACCACTCGAAGCTCGTAAAAGCTGTAGCCGACTTTCGCCTTATATTGCTTGGGGGAATTTATCGATTCGACAAGTTTATCAATACACCCAAAATACAAAAAGACGCGTTTCCTACCGTCGAGATTTAGAAAATTTTGCTTCTCGTCTGCATTGGCATTGTCATTTTATTCAGAAGTTTGAGATGGAAAATCGCATGGAGTTTGAAAACATCAATCGAGGATATGATGAACTACAAAAAACTGAAAATCAGTATTTTATTACGCAATGGCAATCAGGTAAAACTGGTTATCCACTGGTCGATGCTTGTATGCGATGTGTCTGTGAAACAGGTTACTTGAATTTTCGGATGCGGGCAATGGTAGTATCGTTTCTGACGCACCAACTTTTTCAACATTGGAAAGAAGGTGCATTGTTTCTTGCCCAACAATTCCTTGATTTTGAGCCAGGAATTCATTATCCTCAATTTCAGATGCAGGCGGGCGTTACGGGAATGAATACCGTTAGAATGTATAATCCTGTGAAACAATCACAAGACCACGATCCGCACGGTGTGTTTATTAAAACCTGGGTAAAAGAACTCGAAAATTGCCCCGAAAACTTTATCCATGAGCCGTGGAAAATGACCCAAATGGAGCAAGATTTATATAATTTTCATTTGGGAGAAAATTATCCTTTTCCAATAATTGATTTAGAACAAACCGCTAAATTTGCGAAAGATAAACTATGGGGAATCAGAAAAAATATCGAAGTTAAAGCCGAAAGTAAACGAATTTTAAGCAAACACGTTGTGCATCGAAAGAAAAAGAAATAAATTTGGGAAATACTAAGCAATTATCTAATAAGTGAAGAAATATAAATCTTATCTGTACCTTCTAATCTCCATGTATCTCGCAGGGGTAATTGGTCTAAATATCAATGCCACTGCCGAACTTTTTAAGTTTCTTACGCCTTTCAATTTGGTGGCATCATTAGGTATTTTGCTCTACTTCCACAACGATTGGAATCGGAACTTTATCATTTTTACCGTTATCACCTTTCTAGTAGGCTATTTTATAGAAGTTTTAGGCGTAAAAACTGGTTTAATTTTCGGGCATTATCAATATGACCGAACCCTTGGATTCGAGATTCTTGAAGTACCGCCAGTTATTGGTGTTAATTGGCTTTTGTTGGTTTATTGTGTTGGAAGTTCATTTTGCCGAGTCAATCAACCATTATATATTAAAGTTGTTTATGGTTCGTTATTAATGACAATGTTCGATTTTTTGGTCGAACCAGTTGCTATTCGATTGGAAATGTGGTCATGGTTTGGTTTGCTTCCGCCTGTCCAAAACTACATTGGTTGGTTTATCGTTTCAGCATTTCTATTGACACTTTTTCATTGGTTACCTTTCCGAAAAGACAATAAAATTGCTTTTTGGTTGTTGATTCTTCAAATCTGTTTCTTTGGTATACAAAGTTCGTTGTTTTAATTCTCAAGTCATCACAACTTTTTCCTATTAAATTGAATCATTACCTTTGAAAGAGTTCATTTACTAATTTTTCAAACATACGCTGATTTATGAAACCCTCTTTGAAAAAAATTGCAGGTCTTTTAGTAGGCTTGGTAGCTATTATAAGTTGCGAGAAACAAACTGATGTTCCGACTCTGGTTTCAACAAGCAATGTTTCGATTTTTGCTAAATTTATTGCCGTAGGTGGTTCATTAACAGCGGGTTATACAAACGGAGGACTTTATCGAGAAGGACAATTAGCATCCTATCCAAATTTAGTTGCTCAACAAGCAGGTGTAAAATTCGACCAAGCACTTTTTGCAGTTGGACAAGAAAATGGAACAGGTTATTGGGCGACTACTCAAAGTAATACTTCGCTTAAACTTGATAAAATTTTTGATAAACTCGCGGTTCTTACCACTTCACCCCTTACTTTGGCTAAATATTCGGGCAGTGTTACAAATAATTATGGAGTAGCTGGTTTACGAGTTTCGGATGTCAATAATGCAGGATTTGGCAATGCCAAAACACAGGGCTTCAATCCATTTTATGAGCGAATTCTTCCTCTAGGAAAAGAAGAGACTTCTTACACCGATTTTGTCAAAGAAAGCAATGCTACTTTCTTTGTGGCAAGCATTGGCGAACAAGATTTATTGTCTTATGCAACATCTGGCGGTAAATCTTCCACGACGGAAACATCTTCATTTGCCATAAATATTCAAAAGTTCTTAGATGCTTTGGTATTAAATCAAGCTAAAGGTATTCTAACCAATATTCCAAACGTACTTGAATTGCCTTTTTTTAATTTTTACACCTTCCAAGAACTTGCTAAAAGTGTTGGGACAACGGACATTTTCATCACGACTGGAAATGGAATAGTAAGAGCTGCTACCGTTAATGACAAAATCTTGATGGAAGCCATCCTAAATGTGGGCAAAACAAATACTGAGAATCAAAAAAAAGGATTCACCAAAGCTTATCCGCTTACTAACGAAGAAGTTTTGGATAAAGACGAAATAAGTGTCATTGGTTCGCGATTGAGTGATTTTAACGGTATTTTGAAGTTAGAAGCCGAAAAAAGAGGTATTATTTTAGCTGATTTGAACGGTCTTTATGCCCAAGTGAAAAGTAAAACTTACACAGTTAATGGTATGAAATTCGACAATTCAGTGTTTACGGGTGGCTTTTTTAGTCTTGATGGTCTCAATCCAACGCCACGTGGTTCTGCCGTCATTGCCAATGAAATTATTAAGGTTATTAACGAAAATTATAAAAATTCTCTAAAAACCGCAATTCCTTCACTTGATGTTAGTAAATTTGAATCTTTAAAAGTAAAATAACATAGTTTTAGATAGGAATTTTGTCTAAAACTGCGAATCGAATCAATAATGAAAATATCAATCGTTACGGCCGCCTACAATTCTGCGGCAACTATCAGAGAGACAATAGAAAGTGTCTTGTCTCAAGATTATCCTACTATTGAGTATATTGTAGCCGATGGTGGCTCAAATGATGGTACGGTTGATATTCTTAAATCTTATGGTGATAAAATTAAGTGGGTTTCCGAAAAAGATTCTGGTATCTTTGAAGCTATGAGTAAAGGTGTGAAAATGGCAACTGGAGATGCAATTGGAATTGTTGGCTCGGATGATTTTTACCCTAACAAAGAGGCGATTAGTAATATTGTTAAAGGTTTTCAAGAATCTAACGCAGACTCAGTGTACGGAGATTTATATTATGTAGATTCATTAGATACGAATAAGATTATTAGAAAATGGAAATCTGGTAATTATGCAAAAAAACGTTTTTTGAATGGTTGGATGCCTCCTCATACGGCTTTTTTCTTAAAAAAATCTGCCTATGATGCGTTTGGTTTATATCACTCTTCTTACAGGTTTGCGGGTGATTATGAGCTAATGCTAAGAATGTTGTATAGGTATGATGTCTCGTCTTATTATATTCCCAAGGTTATAATGAAAATGAGAGCTGGTGGTAATAGTAATGGCTCTATAAAAGGTCGCATTAAAGCCAACAAAGAAGATCGGAAGGCATGGACTGATAATGGTATTCAACCTCGTTGGTACACCCTTTACGCCAAGCCCCTCTCAAAAATTTTTCAATGGATTTTGAAGTAATTCTTTTGATTTGTTTCATCAATCAATGAATGATGGTTTGAAGGGTCGCAAATATTTTTCATTCTTCATTCTTGGTTCTTCATTAATATTATGTCTTCCCATCACATCGTACGTGAAAAACAAGAGCCTGCACTTGTTATTGCTAATGGCGAAAGTTGTAGTTCCGAACTCCTCGGACAGCTCCTCGAATGGAGTCCGTTTGTGGTAGTACTTGATAGTGCCATTCATCGAGTAATGTCGCTCGGAATTAAGGTTGATGTGCTGCTTGGTGATTTTGATAGAGAAATTGACTTAGAGGAAATTGAGCAAAGTCAGTACCCGATTGAGATTATCCATACTCCCGACCAAAATAAAACAGACCTCGAGAAAGCCTTTGATTTTTTGATAAATAGGGGTTTTCCTGCTGCAAATGTGGTTTGGGCAACTGGCCGCCGTGCCGACCACACTATCACAAATATGACGAATCTTATTCGATATAAAAGTAAACTTTCTATCGTAATGATTGACGATTATTCGGTTATTTATCCTCTTTTACCCTTTCCCTCAACCTTTGAAAAGTGGTACGTAAAAGGTTCGCAAATTTCACTTATTCCAATAGGAGAAGCTATAAATATACGAACAAAAAACCTGCTCTATGAACTTGATAATGAACAATTAACACTTGGTTATCGTTCGGGAAATAGCAATGAAGCTGCCCAAGATGGTCTCGTGAGTATTTCTTACCAATCTGGCGATCTACTTCTTATGGAGTGTCATGACTAAGTTTTTGATATTTTCTAATGTGGATAACTTTTTTAGAATTTATTTTTTTGATGAAAATAAATCATTTACATTTATTATTGTACACAAAAACAATGCCAGTTCAATAAAAATTCGAATTTGTAAAGAAAAAAGTATTTACTTTATGTGGATAACTTTTTTTATTATACTTTTCCAATCCACTCATTAAGTAACTAATTGATTATTAGCCCTTAATATTTTCATAACATAATACTTTTTGATTATCGGTAAATAGGTATAGATTTTCGATTTTTATATGCCTTAACATTTTACTAATTTTACATCAGACATCATATCAAAATAGTCCTTACATGCGACAGACCGCTCCATAAATTCAGTACTGGTAAATTCAAAATGCGAGTGGTAATTCGGAAGCATACAAAGTTTTTATTTAGAAATTTGAATACTTAGTGTTAAGACTAAATTTGTCAGTCCAAAATAACATTGTTGTGAATTCCCTAAAACCCTTTTTAAAGGCTATCTATGTTTGTAATTAAGAGAGACGGACGCCGCGAGTCGGTAAAGTTCGACAAAATCACTGCTCGTATCGAGCGACTTTGCTATGGTTTAGAACCTGCATTTGTCCAACCCGTTGAAGTTGCCATGAAAGTCGTGGCTGGTATTTATGATGGCGTTTCAACGTCAGAATTAGATAGTCTTGCCGCTGAAACGGCCGCTTCGATGACAACTAAGCACCCCGATTACGCTATCTTGGCGGCTCGGATTGCTATTTCAAACTTACACAAAAATACCCTCAAGTCTTTTTCGGGTACAATGAAGATGTTACACCAATACATCGACCCTAAGACTGACCAAAATGCTTCTCTTATAGCAAAAGATACGTGGAAGGTGATTCAGAAACATGCAGCTTTGCTTGATTCTGCCATCATCTACGACCGTGATTTTGGCTATGATTATTTCGGTTATAAAACCCTCGAGAAATCATATTTACTAAAACTCAATGGCAAAATCGTAGAGCGTCCACAACACATGTTGATGCGTGTAGCCGTAGGTATTCACGGCGAAGACATTGAGCGTGTGATTGAAACTTACGAATTATTGTCGGAGCGTTGGTTTACGCACGCTACGCCAACATTATTCAACGCAGGAACACCAAAACCACAACTTTCATCATGCTTCTTGCTTACGATGAAAGAAGATAGTATCACTGGAATTTATGAAACTTTGGCTCAAACTGCTCAAATTTCACAATCGGCTGGTGGTATTGGTTTAGCAATCCATGAAATTCGTGCAACGGGGTCATACATCAAAGGCACAAACGGAACTTCAAATGGTATCGTGCCGATGCTTCGTGTTTTCAACGACACCGCTCGTTACGTTGACCAAGGTGGTGGCAAACGTAAAGGCTCATTTGCAATTTATATAGAACCACACCATGCTGATATTTTTGAATTCTTGGATTTGAAGAAAAACCACGGTAAAGAAGAACTTCGTGCAAGAGATTTATTCTATGCACTCTGGATTTCGGATTTATTCATGAAGCGTGTGGAAGCCAACGATACTTGGTCATTGTTCTGCCCTCATGAGGCACCGGGCTTGTCAGATTGCTACGGCGACGAGTTTGAGAAATTGTACGAAAGATATGAAAGAGAAGGCAAAGCCCGTAAAACGATTAAAGCACAAGACCTTTGGTTTGCTATTATGGAGTCTCAAATCGAGACAGGCACGCCATATATGTTGTATAAAGATGCAGCTAATAAGAAATCTAACCAAAAGAACCTAGGTACGATTAAATCATCGAATCTTTGTACTGAAATCATGGAATATACTTCACCTGATGAAGTAGCGGTTTGTAATTTGGCATCAATTGCTTTGCCAAAATATATTACAAGAGATGAAAAAACTGGTTTCTCTAAATTCGATCATCAAAAATTATATGAGGTAACGAAGGTAATCACCAAAAACCTCAATAAGGTAATTGATGTAAACTATTATCCAGTGCCTGAGGCCGAACGTAGTAACTTGCGTCACCGTCCTATTGGTTTGGGTATCCAAGGCTTAGCTGATGCGTTTATTATTTTGAGAATGCCTTTTGAATCTGCCGAAGCTCGCCAGTTGAATAAAGATATTTTTGAAACAATTTATTACGCGGCAATGGAGGCTTCAATGGAGTTAGCTATTGTTGAAGGTACATATCCATCGTGGGAAGGTTCGCCAATTTCGCAAGGTATTTTCCAATTCGACATGTGGAATATTTCGCCAGAGTCTGGTCGTTGGAATTGGTCAGAATTGCGTGAAAAAGTAATGAAAAATGGTGTAAGAAACTCACTTTTGGTTGCTCCAATGCCAACGGCTTCTACAAGCCAAATCTTGGGTAATAATGAGTGTTTCGAGCCTTATACGTCAAATATTTATACACGTCGTGTGCTTTCAGGTGAGTTTGTGGTTGTGAATAAGCATTTATTGAAAGATTTAGTAAAAATCGGTTTGTGGAATGATACCATGAAAAACAAATTGATTGCCGCTAATGGTTCGGTACAGGCGATTCCAGAGATTCCGCAAAATTTGAAAGATTTGTATCGCACGGCTTGGGAAATTAAGCAAAAAACTATCGTTGATATGGCTGCTGACCGTGGAGCATATATTTGCCAAAGTCAGTCGTTGAATATCTTCATGGAAAATGCTAATTTCGGAAAATTGACTTCGATGCACTTCTATGCATGGAAAGCAGGCCTGAAAACAGGTATGTATTACCTACGTACAAAAGCGGCTTCTGATGCAGTAAAGTTTACTGTTGACCGCCAAGCGATTGCTGAGGTAATGCCAGCTACATCGGTTATCGAAGAAAAACCTTTAGATTATGCTAAATATGCCGAAGAACAAACAGCGAAAGCAACCGCAGCCGCTTCTTTTGCCAGCGAAGAAGAATACCATTATGCAGCAATTCAATGCTCACTCGACGACCCAGAGGGTTGCGAAATGTGTGGCTCATAAGGGATTCCGACTTGCTTTTGCTCTTTCTTAATATAAAATTCATGACAAAACCACCTCAAAAAGGTGGTTTTGTTGGTTTATGGACAACAATTTTAGTTTTTAATCTGCACGAAAGTCTCCGAAGTTTCATCGCCATTACTTACTAAAATTCTATAAACGCTGGCATTGTCTGCGGCGTAAAACGAGAATGTATTGCTTGAAAGATTTGGTTGCCAAAAAATTGTGGTTCTGATATCTAGTTTAGTAGATTCTTTAGCTTGGCTCGTGCTGTAATTTGGACTAAAGAAAGATTTTGATTCGTGATAACCAATGACTGTCAACTGTTTAGCACTTGATTTTAAGCCAGCATTATTTCGCTCTGATGGCTTTGAAACTGATGATTTAGTATAAATTGCAATCACGCCATTTGCCCCTCGTGAACCAAACATCGCACGGGCAGTTTTTAGTACCTCAATGCGGTCGATGTTATCCATGCTGACGTTCATTAACGAATTTACATCTTCTACTGGAAAACCATCAAGCAAATATAAAGGGTCGGAGCTACCTTCAATCGAATTTTGTCCACCTCGCATTCTTACTTTTATTAGGCCTTCAACGGCAACCACTATTTGCAAACCAGGCACTCTTCCTTGTAAAGCAACGATTGGATTCATGCCAATCAAAGCTGGGCCTAAATCTTTGGCATAAACCGTAAAGTCAGGATTTCCGTAGATTGGTTTACTTACGAATTGTTTTTCGCTGCGTTTGGTGGTTATGCTTACTTCTTCAAGCTGAATAGCATCTTTTGGTAAGTCAATGTCTTTTTCTATTAAAACTGTTGATTGTAAGTCTTTTACGGTGAAATTGGGCTTGAGGTTAGAAGGTTTTATTAGAGGAAATTCTTCGGCATCAAAAAGTACTTTTTCGAGTAATTTCCCTTTTAGGTCGGTTGCTTGATAGCTGATGTCGGTAGTATCACCTAGCTGAATGCCCGATACCGAAAACTTACCTTCGGTATCCGTCAAAGCTGTAACTGTAGATTTGGCTTTTCCGAAATAGAAAACCAGATTGGCCAAAGCGGGTTTGTCATTTTTATCCAAAACTTTACCCGAAAGGCTCAGCCCTGTTTCGGCTAAATATTTAAAATCGGGAATGGTTTTGAAACTCGACTGTGGTAAAAATGCCTTTCCTTGCGAAACCAAAGCTTTTACTCGTCGAACCGCCATTGTATCTGTCACCGAAACTGTCAAGTTTTCGGGCTTGATACCTTCAATCGTTACATTGATTTTCTCACGAGTTTGATAGTTTTTTTTATCAGTTACGACTTTAAAAACAGATTTTGGGGCCGTATGATCAGCAATGTACTGTTTGGGTGAAATAATAGGAATAATCTGTTCATAAAAGCACGAATCTCCAAAATTTTGCATCCATTTCGTATAAGCACGAAGTCGATAATTGCCCAACGAAAGTTCGGCAGGAAGTGTGAACATTCCTCTAAAATGAAGTGAGTCAACGCGGTGTTTTTGACGACTAATCAGTTCGTTTTTAGGGTTTATCCATTCTACATAAACCACTTTACTGATAGAGTCGCTCATGGTAGCATCAGCATATATCATTTTGCCCGAAAACCAAAGGTTCTCGTTTAGATGAAAATACGATTTATTGGTTGTGAGCTGCACTTGTTCTTGCAAACGCCATAAGCTTTTTTGGGTTGTAGAATCAAGCTCTATATTCAGTTTTTCTTTAGGAATTTCTCGTTCGATGCTTTGGTTAGGTAGATAATCGAGCGGAAGCATTTCGGCTAAGCGTTTACTGCTCATAAAACCCGAAATAATCAAATCTTTGGGATTTTGAATTACACCACGGTCATTGAAATCTAAATCTTTTAGATTTTCTATCCATGTAATCATGCGTGCATCATCACGGTAAAACTGCCCGTTGTAGTATGGACTTGCAAAGTGTAACTCGATGCGTCTTGGAAACCTAATGCGGTATTCTGAAGCTATTTTTCCTTTTCGCACAAGAGAATCTATCGGGTACGCCAAAATACTTTTCCCCAATTGACCGTAAAAATTACTGGTACGGTTGGCAGGATTAAACCCTACTGCATCTACAAATCCTTCATAGCCTTCGGCTTTAAGTTTTCGTTGAGCCAAGGCCCAAAAAAGATGACGGTCGGAGCCTTCAAAAGCCATGCGGCGGTTTTGTGTCCATTTATTAGCTTCTTTTTCGCTGATTGGCTTTATTTCTTCAAAAAGAGAGTAACCTTGATATTGAATTTCATCATTGGCTAAAACAAAACCAGTGAGTGTAAAGAATATTCGGTAGCCCAATGCCAAATTTTCGAGTTCGATGGGGCGAATACTTGAGGCTTTTAAAACTCCTTTTGTATCTTCAAAATTTATCTGATAACTGTTTTTGAATTGACAAGCTTTAGCAAGTGGACTTTCGCCCAAAATGGCTTTTGAAAATCTTTGAAATTGTTTTTCCCAAGTTTTATCTCTGCTTGCCGAGACTTTCACCTCACTTAGTTCTTGCTCGTTTGGGCTAATGGTGAAGTCGATTTCCTTCATGGTATCGTTTTCGCCTCTAATGGTTTGGCGTGCAGGAGCATAGCCCACCATTGATACCGAGACAATGACAGTTCCAAATGGTATTTTTGAGAGGGTATATTCGCCATTTTCGTTGGTGCTTGTGCCTTTGGTTGTATTGGCAATGAAGACATTGGCAAATGGCACGACTTCGGCGGTTTTTGCATCACGAACCACTCCCTTGATGGTGAATGTTTGGGCTGAAATAGTAGAAATTGTACAGAGACAAAAAGCAAAGAGGTAAAGTTTTGAGCGGAAAAATTGTGTCATAATATTAAAGGTAAATGTGTTTTAGATTTGTATTTTAAAGTAAACGAAATTGTTTGAGTAAATGTATTTTGCTCAATTATTTTTTTCAAATTTATAGAAATGATTTTATCAATAAAATTTAGCGATTTTAAAGATTTTACCAACCCTTAAATTTATTTGTATTTTTTTTGATTTATATTAGTAATCGTTATATTTGAATATCCCAAAAAATGAAGATTAATTACTCATATAATTAAATATATTTATTGTAAATTTTCAAAACTACCCCTACTTAAACACACTTATTATTTTATGGAACCACTTGACTATCAACACCGTAACGAATACTATCTTTTAAAAAAGGAGGCTGTTCTGAACACACTTACAAACCAAGAATTAAATGTTTTAAAACTTGCTTCCACCGACCTCACTAACAAAGAAATTGCCAATCAATTGTGCATTTCTGACCAAACTGTAAAAAAACATCGACAGAACATTTACGAAAAACTCAACCTACAAGGCACAAGCGAAATACGTCAATTTTTACGACATATTGGTGCTGTTTTTAGATAAATACTCATTTTCTACTCCCAAAATACTCCTTTGGGAGTATTTACTTTCGCGGTTTTTCTTTAAACCTTTGCCTTGCGTTTCAAACAAAAATTCTCCAGCCGGCGGTAGCGTTTTTATAGAAATGTTGCGGATACCGAAAAGCATTTAGAGTAGGTAAGCTTATTAAATTTTTATCACAATGAAAAAATTAGAAGTAAATCAAATGGCTTCATACAATGGAGGCATTGGTGCGGCTGAGTATTGTTCATCATTAGCTACAATTACCCAAAACAATTCTATTAATGGGGGAGCAGGTGGTGGAGCAATTTCAGGTTTTATCAACGCTGGTTGTGGTGGGTTGGGATATGGAATGGTTGTTGAAAGTGGAACTGGAAATGTAATAATTTTTAGAGCAGAACAGTAATCAACAGTATCCATTTAGCATCTGCAAGACTAAAACTTGTAGGTGCTTTTAAAATTATTTACATGAAGCGATTTTCAATTTTCGTGATTTTATTTGCAACTTCCTTACAATTACTTGGACAATATAAAGTATTTCAAGGAATGCTTTTAAGTAAAAAAGATTCGACACCTGTTGAATATGCCAGCATACAAATTAAAAAAGTAGGAATAGGCACTTTATCCAATGAGGTAGGA
Source organism: Cytophagaceae bacterium (assembly GCA_027486845.1). Lineage (GTDB taxonomy): Bacteria > Bacteroidota > Bacteroidia > Cytophagales > Spirosomataceae > Emticicia. Next base: position 70,896 of record JAIXOL010000008.1, on the reverse strand, counting down.
AAATTCTCTTTTCATTTTGCAGATTCACTTAGCAAATACCCTATTGAAATAGGAAGCATAGGTTATAAATCAGTTGCTGTAAATACTACACAAATAAAGACTGAAAATGCGGATAAAGAATATGTGATTTTTTTAGAGATTGATGAGATTTTACTTAGTGCAATAGATATTAAAGAGGCTAAAGAGGGAACACTTAATATTGTAACCCAAGCGGTCAATCAAATAAAATTGAAATATATTAATAAAAACCACCTATTATCAGGGTTTTATAGAGAATTACGTATAAAAGATGAAAGTTTCGTGCATTTGGTTGAAGCGGATGTTGATATACAAGATTATGGATTTCAAACACCAACTGAAAGAGCTAAAATAAGAGTTAATGAATTACGTAAAAGCAATTTTGATGGGGATAGAAGTTTTATGGAAAAAATGTTTAGACGGATGTTTGATAAAAAGAATAGCCTTATTAATACTTATACTTCTCCAATGTTAAGAAATTATATTTCAATGCAAAACAATGAAATAAATGTGACAACAAAGAAATTTTTAAGTTGGTTTGAATTTAGATTAAAAGACTTTTCAGTTTATGATGGTTGTCCTGTCTATATTGTTGAGTATTCTCGTAAGGGTATGAGTATAACTCAAAATACTCAAAGATATGAAGAATATGGGTATTTATTTATCAGAAAAGATGATAAAACAATTATCAGACAGGAAGAATATTTTGGAAACGTAGGAAGTTTAGCAAAAGTTGATTACCAAAACATTTCATTTTCTAATGGATTGCCCGATGTTTTTACAAAAAAACTGACTATCTATAAAACTCAAAATGGTTTGAGTTACCCCTCTTTTATTGAAAATATAACTTACCAAAATACTAAAGAATTTGAAGCTTCTCTTTTACTAATCAATAATATAATTACTTCTCGAAAAGAATTTGATAGAGTAAAAAATAGGATAGCTCAAAGTAAAGAAGAATATTTAGAAGAGGGAGAATTTGAATATCATACAGATTTTTGGACAAACTATAACTTACTGCTTTTAGCTCCTTTAAATGATAAAGTAAAACTTGACTTGGAAAAAGCGAAGCCTTTAGAGGTACAATTCGCCGAAAACGGCAAAATTATCACAAAAAAGAAATGGTGGTTTTGGAATTAAAATATTTCTGCTATGACGATACAAAATAATACTCAAAAAATTGCTATTGCTTCTATTTTTTTAATATTAGCAATATTCATTTTTTCATATACTTCGTTTAGATATGTTGAACTACCTATCAGAGAAGTTTTAACAGAATCTGATGGCATAAAACTGGATAATTCATTTTACTGGGAAAAGTTTTTAACATTTAATTTTTTGTTAAAATTAATTTTTATTTATCCCCCAAAAATTTTATTTATTATACTTTCATTAAGGGCTGGAAGCTATTTTTTGAATATTAATTTCAAATTATCTGAAATCTTAGCTACTGTAATACTATTAGAGTTAATATTTTTTTTACCCGATTTATTAAAAATCATTTGGTATTTGTTGCTTAATATTAGTCCAAATGTTGAAACAAATTACCTTTTTAGTCTTTCTTTATATAGTATTTTCAATGGAAAAGATTTTTTACCTTTTTCGTATTTATTTAGTTTTGTAAGTATATTAGAAGTTTTCTATGTATTAATATTATCATCAAAAATACATGAAATCACTAATGAATCATTTCCTAAAAGTCTAAAATTAGTTTTATTCGCCTACGTTTTGCCTTTTTTTATTTGGTCGCTTGCTGTAAGTCTATTTAGCCTCATGTTTTCAAATTAATCATTATATGAGAAAGAAAATTTTATGGTTAATTATATCGCTATCAATTATTATCATATTCGGATTAGCTTTTCTGATTATTGAGAAATATGAATCTATTCAAGTAAAAAGAGAAAATGAAAAAACGATGTCTAAAATAATTTTAGACAAAATAGATGGTTCAAAAATAGATTTACAAAATCTTACTAATCAGTCTTCAATTATTTTCTTTTTTAATACTGACTGCGAACATTGTCAAAATGAAGCAGAAGAAATTATTAAATATAAAAATAATTTCAAAAATAGAAATGTGCTTTGGCTTTCTATTGAACCAATAGAAAATCTTTTGAAGTTTGAAGAAAAATATAAAATTCAAGAAACAATACCTTCACTGAAAATTGCAAAAATTTCAATAACAGATTTGAATAAGAACTTTAACATTAGCACAAATCCAACAATTTTGATTTATAAAGACAAAAAACTTGTAAGAAAATTCGACGGCGAAACCAAAATCGAAGTTATTCTAAAATATCTATAATCATGCTGCTAAAAATACTATATCTACTTATCGAATGGTTAATCGCAAACTTATCCAATCCATTCCATGAAACTTTTTTTCACTAATTTGTTTTCAAATAAAAATCATTCTCAATCCAAAGGCTTTACCTTGCAACAAGGGCAGTCAGATTGTGGTGTGGCTTGTCTGCTTTCTATTCTGAGGTTTCATGGGGGAGAAATGAAACTCGAACGCTTGCGTGAGCTAAGTGGCACAGATAAGCAAGGCACAACACTTTTGGGTTTATATCAAGCAGCAAACCAAATAGGATTCACAGCAGAAGGCATGGAAGCCGAAAGTATCGATAATTTAAAAGAACTCTCTACTCCTGCTATTCTCCATGTAGTTTTAGAAGGGAAAATGGAACATTATTTAGTGTTTTACCCTAATTTGAATAATTCAGAAGAGAATAAAACTTTAACCATTGGCGACCCTGCAAAGGGAATTATTGAATATTCGGTAAAGGAATTAGATAAAATTTGGCAAACAAAGGCATTATTGGTGCTAACGCCAAATGAGCACTTGAAGCAAGTTTCGGAGGAACAGCAACAAAAAAAGGAATGGTTTTTGAATATTGTTCGCCCAGACTTTACGATTTTGGGTATTGCATCAATCATGGGCGTTATTATTGCAAGTTTAGGTATTTCAACGGCTATTTTTTCACAAAGATTGATAGATGATATTTTACCCAAACAAGATACCAAACGACTTATTTTAGGTTTGGTGTTACTCTTTATTTTGCTTCTTGCACGTAGTTTTATGAGCTACTTGCGTGGTTTTCTACTCAATCAGCAAAGTCAGGGCTTCAATAATCGCATTATTGATGGTTTTTATAGTTCACTCCTAAGTTTACCTAAGTCATTTTTTGATAGTCGTAAAACAGGAGAACTCATTGCTCGAATGAATGATACCCGACGTATTCAGCAAACAGTTAGTTTTCTTACTGGCAATGTGCTTATTAATTTATTGGTTTTAATTGCTTCGTCAATCTATGTTTTCACAATTTCGGTTTCAATAGGTTTGGTTGCTTTGGCAAGTATTCCTTTATTTGGGGGTTTAGTATGGTTTTTTAACAAAAAAATCATTAGACAACAAAAAGAAGTAATGGCTTCTTACGCCCAAAATGAAAGTAATTATATTGATACTATTCAAGGCATTGAAGTAATCAAAGCAAGTAATAAAGAACCATTTTTCATTAATCTTACAAAAATAATTTATGGTGTTTTTCAGACAAAAGTATATAATTTAGGCAAATTAAGCTTGTATTTTGGACTTTTAGGCGAAATAATTTCTGTTGTTTTATTAGTCGGTATGATAAGCTGTGCTTCTTGGTTAGTCATCATTAAAACCTTGAAAATTGGCGAAATGATGGCCATTTTATCAATTGCTGGAAATATTATCCCTGCGGTGAGTGCCTTAGCAATGACCAATATTCAGCTTCAAGAAGCAAAAGTAGCTTTTGATAGAATGTTTGAGTTTGTGAATATTGAAACAAAACCTCGACTACGCTCGGTTCCCAATGGCTCGGAGTTTTTAAATTTAGAAATCAAAAATTTGTCTTTTCGCTTCGTCGGTAGAAAACTTTTACTCAAAAACATTTCTTTAAATGTAAAAAAAGGAGAAATGATAGCTTTATGGGGTGAAAGTGGCTCTGGAAAAAGCACATTAATTCAAATTATTCAAAGGTTTTATGAAGTAGATTCTGGTAAAATTGTTGTTAATTCAGAAGATTGGAATAAAATTGATACAAAAGCATGGCGAGATATTTTAGGTGTTGTTCCACAACAAACTAAACTTTTCAATGGCACACTTTTAGATAATATTTGTTTAGAAAATACACAAGAAGAAGCCAAAAAAGTTATTGAATTTTGTGAAAGCTATAAATTTTCACAGTTTTTTGAAGATTTTCCACAAGGTTATTTAACTATTTTAGGCGAAGAAGGTATCAATATCTCGGGTGGACAAAGGCAGATGGTAGCTTTGGCAAGGGCATTATATCGAAATCCACAACTACTTTTATTAGACGAAGCAACTTCAGCAATGGATAGAATAACTGAAAAGTTTATTTTGCAATTGCTTCATAAAATCAGAAACGAAATGGCAATAATTTTGGTAACACATAAGCCACAAACTGCTAGAATAGCCGACAGGATTTATATAATTGAAAATGGCGAAATTATCAATTCGGGTAGCCATAAGCAATTGAGTACTACAAATAATATTTATAATGAAGCATGGATGGAATTAGTTTAAGGTGCTAAAGGATGTGGCTTTCAGATAAAATACATTTCTATCAAATTCTTTATCAAAAAGCCTAACTGAGTCAAATTCTTTGCTTCCATCAGGGTGAAGTTCGAGGTCGAAAAAGTTTTTGTGTTCAGGCGAAATGCTTTCCAAATCAAAATGACAAGTTTCGAGGATAACTTGTTGATAATGAGCGTAAAGCGATTCTTCTTTCACGTGTTTCAAAATCTGTCCAAAAGCAATAATCCATTCGGTTTTATACCATAAAAAGTTGAAAATACTCCCTTTCTGCAAACTTTTATTGGAAAGATATACTACGTAAATGATGCGTTCTTCTAAAGTCAAAGTAGTAAAAAAATCATCGAGTTGTCCGCCGTTTTGTTTCCAAAGTTCTTCTTTTGGGCGAATGATTTTTCGGAAAAGTTCTTTTAACTGTAACTCATGCGTAGTGCTTTCAAGTGTAAAAACTATTTTTTCAGAAAAGGCTCTTTCTTGAAATAAATTGAAAAACCCACGTTTTTGGTCATGCTCAAATTTTGCTACTTTTCGATTAGATTTTAATAAACGAAGTGCAAAAACTATCAATAACAATAATTTGAATATGACCCAGAAGTGTTTCAAGTTTAAATGTTTTATATCGCAAATTTACGATAAAATTCCTTTTATTACTTGCCCATGCACATCTGTTAAACGAAAACGACGACCTTGATATTTGTATGTCAACTGTTCGTGATCAATACCCATGAGATGCAATAAAGTAGCTTGAAAATCGTGTACATGTACAGGGTTTTTTAAGATATTATAGCTGAAATCATCAGTTTCTCCGTAGCTGATGCCTGGTTTTACGCCCGCTCCAGCCATCCACATTGTAAAGCACCTTGGGTGATGGTCACGCCCGTAATCATCTTTTGTTAATTTTCCTTGAGAGTAAACCGTTCGGCCAAATTCTCCGCCCCAAACTACCAAAGTATCTTCGAGCAAACCTCTTCTTTTTAAATCAATAATCAAGGCAGCGGTGGCTCTATCGGTTTGTTTGCATTGGTGAGCCATTCCTTTGGGCAATGAGCCGTGATGATCCCAACCTTGGTGATAAAGCTGCACAAATCTGACGTCTTTTTCGAGCAATTTTCGAGCTAAAAGGCAATTAGCAGCATAAGTTCCCTTATCTCGACTACCTTCGCCATAAAGTTCAAAAACTTCATCGGGTTCTTTAGAAGTATCCATTACTTCGGGAACTGAAGTTTGCATGCGATATGCCATTTCGTATTGGGCGATTCGTGCATCTACTTCGGGGTCTCCCCAAGTTTCGTTTTGTAGTTGGTTGAGTTTGGTCAAATATTCCAGCATTTGTTGGCGGTCTTGGCCGTCATATCCTTCGGGATTATTAAGAAATAGAACAGGGTCTTTTCCCGAACGGAATTGTACTCCTTGATGCTCGGAAGGTAAAAAACCATTTCCCCAAAGACGTGCATAAAGAGGCTGGTCTTTTGAGGCATTTTTTGAAACTAGCACAATAAATGCAGGCAGGTTTTGATTTTCAGAACCAAGTCCGTAGCTCATCCAAGAGCCAATCGAAGGACGGCCAGGAAGTTGATGCCCAGTTTGAAAAAACGTTATGGCGGGGTCATGATTGATTTGCTCAGTAAACATAGATTTTACGATGCACAAATCATCAACAACTTGTGCCGTATAAGGCAGTAAATCGCTTACCCAAGTTTTGCTTTTTCCATATTGATTAAATTTATAGGCCGACGGGACGAGTGGCAAAACAGCTTGATTGGCACTCATACCCGTTAGTCTTTGTCCTTTTCGCACCGAATCAGGCAAGCCTTGACCAAACATATTGCTGAGTTTGGGTTTATAGTCGAAAGTTTCAAATTGTGAAGGCCCACCACTCATGAACAAATAAACGACTCGCTTAGCTTTGGGGGCAATGCTCGGCAAAGCACTCATAATTTGCTGTTCAAGCATATTGCCTTTTGCGTTTGAACTAATCAAACTACCCAAAGCCATTGCCCCTAAACCAGAGGCAGTTCGAAGTAAAAAGTTTCGTCTATCTAATTTTCGATTTAAAGCCGAAAATTCAGGAGAATGTAGTTTGAAAGTATCGTCGTGATGTGCCATTTTATCTTTTCGTAATAATTGCATCTGAGTTTAAAATCGTACTTGCGACAATAGCATTGGCGGCTACTGCGGCTACATCTAAAGTTGGGTCAATTTTGTAAAGTCCAGTTTTTAGCCAACCTTTAGTTTTATCTGGATTTTGCTTAAACTGTTCATATTCAGCCTTTTGAAGAGATAAAAGTAAATTTAGTTCGCGTTCAGAAGGCATTTTACTACTTAGTTTTCGATACATTTCAATAATTGCTTTTCGTGTGTCAGCTTGCTTGGTCATGCTTTCACCCATAACTTTGGCAGCTTCAATAAATGTTGGGTCATTAAGCGTAACAAGGGCTTGCAAAGGTGTATTGGTCTTTTGACGGCGAACCACACAATAGCTGCGAGATGGGGAATCGAATGTGCCCAAAGTTGGATTTGGCACCGAACGTTTGACGATGACATATAGGCTTCGACGATAGATGGCATCGCTCGAATCTTGGGTATAATGCGTGTTATTAATTTCCCAAAGTCCATCGGGTTGGTAAGGTTTTACGCTTTTACCACCAATTTTTTTATTGATTAGACCGCTTACCGCCAAAGCGTTATCACGTACCATTTCGGCAGTTAGTCGATTACTTGGCCCGTGCGAAAGTAAACGATTTTCGGGGTCACGCTCCCTTACTTCTTTGGTAGTTTTTGAATCTTGTCTATACGTGGCCGACATTACAATTAGTTTGTTGAGTTTTTTTATATCCCAACCTGCTTGGAAATTAACAGCTAGCCAATCTAATAATTCGAGGTGACTTGGCATTTCGCCTTGATTGCCAAAATCTTCGGTAGTTTTCACAATACCCACTCCGAAGAAATTTTGCCAAAATCGGTTTACCGCTACTCTTGCAGTTAGTGGGTTATTTTTGTCAGTAAGCCATTGAGCCAAACCAAGTCGATTTTTGGGTAAATTGGCAGGAAATGCAAGAATATCTTTAGGAGTATTGGGTTTTACCTCTTCGCCCAAGGCATCATATTGCCCTCGATGAAGTAAGTGCGTTATTTTAGGTTTAGGCATTTCTTGCATGACCATTATTTCAGCAACTTTTTCGCTTGAATCAGATAAAGCCGTTCGGAGTTTTTGCAATTCTTTTTTTGAAGACAAAATAGCTGAATTGACGGCTGAAAAGTAATATTCCTTTAAAACAGCCTTCTCTTGAGTATTTAGTTCAAGTACTGATTTATTGGAAATATTGCTCCAATCGGCTTTTTTTGCTAAGATTTTCACTTCAAAAGGTGTTAATGTTCGATTATAAACAACTATTTCGTCAACTTTTCCACCCTTAAAACCTAAGCCACGCCACCAACCACCAATCTGCAAAGCAGGTTCTGATTTTGAATAAAAAATGATGTCCTTGTATAACTGGTCGATGATGGTTTCCATAGGTGTCTCTTCGCCATCGAGGTATAATTTGAAGCCATTGGCTTTGGCAGAACCATCATAAGTCATGCTTAAATGCAACCATTTTTCACGCGGAGCATCTTTCAAACTCAATTTTGTAATGGCATTCGAAGGGGCAGTGTGAGCCATCGTGATTTCAAATTTGTTGTTTCGTAGAAAAAGGTGATAGCCCTTGAAATTATACAGACGCTCGGCATTACTTTTATGAAAAATTACTCCATCCTTCATTTCTTTTGGGATATAGACCCACATTCCGACCGTAAAAGCTTCTGATTTTCGGAAAATGCCCACGTCTTTTAAATCGGCGTAAACATCTCCATCTAAGAGCAATACTTTTCCCTTGGAGTTTTTCTCGAATGTAGGTTTATCAAGTGTCCCGGCATCACGACGCATCACACCTGATTGTTTTGAATTAATACTATTTCGAAGTGAATCTTCAAATGTATAAAGCCCTTGTAAGCCAATTTGTGGTAAAGTATTGTTAGCTAGCGACTTATGCTGGTTTTCTTGTAGCCATTTTTCAAAATCTGCTGAAGCTGAATTTTGTGTTTCGATAACTTTTTGCTCTTGGTCAGAAATGGAGTTTTTGATGAAACTAACAACTTTTTCCTGCTCTGAAGTTGGTAAAAGTAAGGTAGGAGTAGGAAGGTCATCATTCCACGAAATTTGCCCTGCTTCTCTTACGTTATTGAAAAAACTGAACAATTCATAATAATTTTTCTGCGAAATTGGGTCATATTTATGGTCGTGGCACTTGGCACAACCAACCGAAATTGCCAAGAAAGCATCGCCAAACGTATTGGTTCTATCCATTACGTATTCTGTCTGAAATTCTTCTTCCACAATGCCACCTTCTAAATTTTGAGGATGATTTCGATTAAAAGCCGTAGCAATAAGCATGTCTTTTGTGGGCGAAGGAAGCAAATCACCTGCCAATTGTTGGTGGATGAAAGTATTATAAGGCATATTTTCGTTGAAAGCCCGAATGACCCAATCTCGATAAGGTGACATATCTCGAAGGCGGTCAACAGTATAGCCGTGCGAATCGGCAAAACGTGCTAAATCGAGCCAATCAGTTGCCATTTTTTCGCCATAATGCGGTGAAGCGAGAAGTCTATCAACTTGTTTTTCGTAGGCGTTGGGGCTATTATCACCTATAAAAGCATCAATTTCATTTAAAGTTGGCGGTAAACCTGTTAAATCAAATGATAAACGACGCAATAAAATTTCTCTCGAAGCCTCCTTCGATGATGATAAACCTTCTTGCTCTAGACGGCCAAAAATGAAATTGTCAATTTGATTGATTGGCGAAAAAGTAAGCGTATTTTTAAGCAAGGGGATTGCTCTTTTTTGTGGTTTTACAAATGCCCAATGAGGTTGATAAACAGCTCCATTTTCAATCCATTTGATAATGACTGCTTTTTCGTGAGCTGATAAACTCAAATGCGATTTAGGTGTAGGCATCACATAGGTAGGGTCAGCAGAGAGGATTCGGTGAAAAACTTCACTTTTCTTTAGGTTTCGTGGCACAATAGCAACTTTACTAGGACTTTCTGGTAGCTGTGCATAGGCGGCATCGGCTAAATCTAAACGTAACCCTGCTTTTTGTTTGGCTTTATCGGGGCCGTGGCAGGCAAAGCATTTATCCGATAAAATGGGCTTGACATGAAGATTATAATTTACAGTTGCAGGCAAATTTTTATAGGCGAGTGCAACATCTTCGGGAAATTTTGAAGGGTCTGCAACCCGATGCTCATTTGGTTTAAATGACCATAAATAAATACAAGCAATGAGTAAAAGTAAGTATTTTTTCATGATTGAATTTATTGTTTTTAAATTCTTATTTGATAATTTTATTAGTATCAGGCCTCGAAAACTGAAATTCACCTGTTTCAATTTGTAATTTTGGTAATGACTTTTTCAAATGTTCAATTCCCGATTTACTTACTTTAGTTTGCCATAAATAAACCACCTTTAGTTTTGGGTATTTTGAAAAAGCCTCCAATCCGCTATCAGTGATATTTGTGCCGTATAAATTAAGTTGTTCGAGGTTTGGTAAAGCTTTCAGATGCTCCAAAGCAGCATCTGAAATATCTGTGTTTTCGAGATTTAACTTTGTTAAGTTCTTAAAGTTAGTGATTTTTTTAATAGCCTCATCATTGATTGGTTGATTACTTAATCTTAGGTTAATGAGCTGATTATTAATACTTTCTAAGTTGTTTAATAAAAATGGTTTATAATTTCTGACATTCACAAAATTAGCTGAAACATAATTTGAACCATTTCCCAAATACGTAATACCGATGTTTTGCTGTTTCAATTTTTCAAGCACAGATGGGCTGATAGCTTCTACATTCATTTCCTGTAATTTTGAATCATTATTTTGTACGTCTTCTTTTTCAATGACTGAAATATCAGAACCTGCTTCAGACGGATTTGGTGTGTTGAGAATGAAGGTTTCCATCAGAGGTTTTTCGTTGGCAATATCCTCAATTTCTTCTGCAAAAGATGCTCCTTTTTTTATCCAAGAATAAATAGTCGAAATCTCGTTTCTGGTAAGTTGTGTTTTACCTTTGGGAGGCATATGTTTATCATCGTCTTCGGGTAAAATTAAATGCGTAAATAATGTACTTTTATTTGGATTCCCAAGGCTCACAATACGCCCATTTTTGCCGCCTTTTTTTATGAAATCTTCCGAATCTAAGCGTAAACTACCTTTCTTTTTGCTGGCAGAATGACAGTTATAACACTTGGTTTTCAAAATCGGAATAATCTTATCTCGATACACAAATGTTTTTCTTGTAACGACATGATTCATGCTCTGCGTACTGTCAATACTATCAAAAGAAGCTATTTTTGTGGTGTCTATCGTAGTAGAAGATTTACTTTTAGAATTAAAAAGATAGCCTTCTCCATGCGTGAGATTTCCTCCAAAATGCCCTGCTATTGTCAAAAAAATGATAGTTGCGGTTGCTAAAATCCAACGATATTTTTTGAAAAAATATGCCAAAAATCCGAGAATGGCGGTGCTGATACCAGTCCATTGGTGTTTGAAAATAGCATCGGTTTCGTAGTCACCCGATTTGGCCAAAAACCAGCCTGCTATACAAGCAAATACAGAAGAAAGTGTTCCTAAAAGTAGGGCTAAATCAATGGCAACATCTATGTCAATTTTTCGAAATTGCTGAAAAATCATCATTACATAGGCAAAAATTACAATGCCGATGGGCAAGTGAACGATGAGTGGATGTAAATGTCCGATTAATTCTGTTTGAAACATTTTTGTTTTGGTACAAAGATTTTCTCAAAATTAATTAAATTTATTTGACAGAAAAGAAAGAAGTGAGATAAGATTTTTTGTAGATAAAATAGGATGGAGTTGAGTTTTGAAAGTCAAGCTTTTATTCCTGACTTCCAAAATTTTATAATTTCCCTTTCAAGAAATCAGCAGTAAAATTCCCTTCAAGTTTTATCATTGCTTCGGGGGTGCCTTCAAAAGTCAAATAGCCACCTTTTTCGCCACCATCTGGGCCTAAATCAATAATCCAATCGGCCGATGTTATGACTTCCATATTATGCTCAATAATAATCACGGTATCGCCTTGGTCAACTAAAGCATTGATGGCTTTCAATAGTTTTTTGATGTCATGGAAGTGTAAACCTGTTGTTGGTTCGTCAAAAACGAATAGTGTTTTGCCTTTATCAGCATTACCTTTGCTCAAGAAAAATGCTAGCTTTACTCGCTGTGCTTCTCCGCCCGAAAGCGTACTTGAGGATTGTCCTAAACGAATGTAACCTAAACCAACATCCTGCAGTGGACGCAGTTTGTCGGCTAGTTTTGGCTCACTTACGCTGAAAAACCCAATGGCTTCGTCAACGGTCATGGCCAAAATATCAGCAATATCTTTTTCATTATACTTTACTTCAAGAATCTCCTGCTTAAAGCGTTTTCCCCTACAACTTTCGCATTTTAGGCGTACATCAGCCATAAATTGCATTTCGATTGTTTGCTCGCCTTCTCCTTGGCAGGCCTCACAACGGCCACCATCAACATTGAAAGAGAAGAAAGCTGGCTTATAATCTCGTGCTTTTGAAAGCTGTTGTTCGGCCATCATTTGACGAATGTAATCATACGCCTTGATGTACGTGACAGGGTTTGAACGAGACGATTTTCCAATCGGATTTTGGTCAATCATTTCAACCTGCGTGATGCGGTCGAGTGAACCAATCAAAGCTGAATACTTTCCAGCCTCTTCGCTGTATTCGCCTTTCAAGCGAGCTATAGCTGGAAATAAAATTTTACGAACTAAAGTTGATTTTCCTGAACCGCTCACGCCAGTTACAACTGTAAGTACGCCTAACGGAAATTTAACATCAACTTCTTTGAGATTATTTTCTCTTGCACCTTTTAGTTCAATAAAATCAGTTGGTTTTCGGCGTTGAATAGGCACAGGAATTTGGTCGACTCCTGTTAAAAAATTGATAGTGTGGGAAATGCTTTTTTCACTTGATGTTTTATTGATTTCCGCCCAACTACCTTGAAAAATTAATTCTCCACCAAGCGTTCCTGCATCTGGTCCGATATCGATAATTTGGTCGGCAGCACGCATAACTTCTTCTTCGTGTTCTACTACAACCACTGTATTGCCCATGTCGCGCAGCGACTCTAAAACACTTACTAAACGTTGTGTATCTCGTGGGTGTAAGCCAATACTTGGTTCGTCAAGAATATACATCGAACCAACCAAGGCACTTCCAAGCGAAGTTGCCAGTTTTATACGTTGAAATTCACCGCCCGAAAGACTTGAGGTAAGGCGATTGAGTGTCAAATAACCCAGTCCAACTCGCTCCATAAATTCAAGGCGGCTATTAATTTCTATCAAAATTCTTTTTGAAACAGCTTTCTGATAATCGGGTAGCTGTAAACTTTTGAAGAACTTAGCTAAATCCGAAATTGGCATCAACACTAAATCAACGATTGATGCTTTGCCGATTTTTACATAGCCGGCATCTTTGCGTAAGCGTGAGCTTCGACAATCAGGACAGTCAGTTCGGCCTCTGTAACGAGAAAGCATCACTCTGTATTGTACCTTATGCACTTGACTTTCGATGTCAGTAAAGAAAGCATTGAGCCCTTGGAAATATTCATTACCTGTCCAAAGTAATTGTTGTTGTTCGGTTGTGAGATCTTTGTATGAGCGGTGAATCGGAAAATCGCAACGAATACCATTTTTGAGTAAAGGTGCAAGCCATTCGCTCATGCGTTCGCTTCGCCACGGAGCAATCGCTCCTTCAAAAACTGATAAACTTTTATCAGGAATTACCAGTTCGGGGTCAATTCCAAGTACTTTTCCGAAACCTTCGCAGCGTTTGCAAGCTCCAAAAGGATTATTGAAGGTAAAAAGATTTACACTGGGTTCTTCAAAAGGTATTCCGTCAAGTTCAAATTTATCTGAGAATGTAGTTCTTCTTTGCCCTCGACTTCGCTCGGGCATAGGAGGTGATGAGTGCTGTTCGAGTGTAGCCGAGGGCATAATTTCAACGATACATTCGCCTTCTCCCTCAAAAAAAGAAGTTTGCACTGAGTCTGAAAAACGAAATTGAGTGTCTTCGTCGTCATGCTTCACAACGTTTCGGTCAATCAGAATTTCTAAATCTTGCTCTTCCGAAAGTTTTATTTTTTCATCTTGAAGGTCTTGTATTTGCTTGATTTCGCCATCAACTACAATCCGTGTGTAGCCTTTTTGAAGCAAAAGCTCTAATTCTTTCTCTATTTTTCGACCTTCTTTTACTTTTAAAGGTGTCAAGACCATCACACGAGTGCCTTCTTCGTGCGAAAGAATGAAATTTACGACATCAGTTACAGTATCTTTTCTTACTTCCTTCCCCGAAACTGGCGAGTAGGTAATACCAGCACGAGCAAAAAGAAGTTTTAGATAATCGTATATTTCGGTGGTTGTGCCGACCGTCGATCGAGGGTTTTTGGTCGCAACTTTTTGTTCTATGGCAATCGCTGGCGAAACACCTTTGATATAATCTACTTCAGGTTTTTCCATACGACCCAAAAACTGACGAGCATACGAACTCAGACTTTCGACATACATTCGCTGCCCCTCGGCAAAGAGTGTATCGAATGCCAACGAAGATTTCCCACTTCCCGAAAGCCCTGTAACCACCACGAGTTTGTTTCGGGGAATTGCCACATCAATATTTTTAAGATTATTTACTTTTGCTCCCTTGATGATAATATATTGCTTCGGGTCAAGGGTTTCGACGTCGGTATGATGCGTATTTTGGGTATTATTCATTCAGTTTTAAAAGAATAGCTCGAACTAATTTAACCAAATTTTGGGCAATATAGTTTCGTTATTTTTGGATAATTAAGGAAGATGAATCCTCGGAGCCATCATCAATTCCTCCGATAAAGTAAGAATCTTTTCTCAAGTTTTTATGCTGATTTCTTATTGTTAGTTAAGTATCTAAGCCTTAAGTATTTTAACTTGTTTTCCTGCACTATTATAAATTAACACATAGTTGTTTGAGCCAAAGCTTTATGTCCAAACATAATGAAGTACAGCAAGAAAGCGATACTCTTCTTGAAACTAATTAAAAGATAGAGAAATATTTTTAAATTTATTTCGAGATATTGGGTACTTTAATCTAAAGTAAAAATAAACTTTTAAATAGATAAATAAGTAACAGAGCAATAATTTTAGTAAATGAAAAAATAGAATCCCGCCTTTTAAAATTGTACTTTTGCAAAATAAATCTTAAACCTTCTCAAAGAAAATTGGAAACATCCTTCGCTGTTATTTTTGATATGGACGGTGTCATCTGCGACACAAACCCTTATCACTCGCTCGCTTGGAAAGCCTATCTTGATAAACACGGAATCGCATCAAGTGAAGAAGAATTTATTGCTCACATGTACGGCAAAAGCAATAGCTATATTCTGAAACATTTTTTCAAAAGAGAAATCACTGGCGAAGAGTTCGACCGTATGGAGTTTGAAAAAGAAGCTCTTTTTCGTGAAATTTATGAAGCACACGTAAAGCCGATTTCGGGTTTAATCGAATTTATCGAAGATTTAAAAGCCAATGGTGTGCGAACAGGTATCGCAACTTCGGCACCGTATCTGAACATGGAAATGATTCTGAGCAAACTGCCTTTACGTGATAAAATGCAATCATTACTTGCAAGCGAAGACGTAAACTCTCACAAACCCAATCCCGAAGTTTATCTAAAATCTGCTTTAAACTTAGATATTTCGCCAGAAAGATGCGTTGTTTTTGAAGATTCTTTCTCTGGCGTTACAGCAGGAAAAGCCGCAGGTGCAAAAGTTGTGGGAGTACTTTCGACTTACAAAATAGAAGAATTACCTGTTTGTGATGACTATATTATAAATTACGAAGAACTAACCTATCAGAAAATCAAAGAGATAGTAGGCTAGATTTGTATATATTGTTTACTAATTATTGCACGCAAATTGTGGAGGTTTTTTGTTAAATCTGCAGAAATCTGCTTTATGAAATATTTGTTTCGTTAGTGTGTCATATTTTAATAGTCAAAAAAGAACTCAATAAGGTAATCGCTTCAAATGACAGGTTGCAAACCTTGCCTACAAATTATTTATAATGTTTACTCACTTACGTACTTTTTTTACCAATCGACAAAGCTTGGCTATTGGTATGGTTTTTATTTCGGTAGGATTTTTATTTGGAAACTGGGCAACTTTAATTCCCTACATCAAACAAAAATTTGACCTAGACGATGCTCAACTTGGACTACTTTTGCTGAGTATGCCCATCGGTGCAACCGTCATGAATCCGTTTTCGACTTACTTCATCAATCGTTTCGGAATGCTCAATACTACTATTTTTGGACTGATTATGTTGGTAGTTACCTATATTTTACCCGTAAGTTTTGCTTACCTTCCATTGGTCTCAGTAGGTTTGGTATTGGTCGGAATGAGCCTTTCTGTTACGAATGTAGCCATGAATACTTGTGTGACAAGCTTGGAACATCAATATTGTATAAATATTATGTCAACTTGCCACGGTATGTTTAGTGCAGGACTCATGCTTGGCTCGATTGCCGCAAGTTTTTTGCGTGGAATGAAAATCGAGCCAGTTTTACAAATGACGTTCATTGCAGTTGTAATTACGGCCTTGGTTATGCTACTTAGACCAACAATTTTGGCTATTCATAATAAAAAAAACACAGAAGAGGGCGATGACGGAGGAACGCCTCCCGGAGGAACGCCTCCCGGAGGAACGCCTCCCGGAGCAAAGTTCATCCTTCCGAAAGGTGCATTATTTTTAATGATTCTGATAAGTCTTTGCACTAACGTAACCGAAGGCACAATGGCCGATTGGACGGCCGTTTATATGCGAGACGTTGTACAGACCGATGATTATTTCATTGGCTGGGGTTTGGCTGGCTACTCAATGTTTATGGCGTTGGGGCGTTTCTTTGGCGATGCTCTCATTCCTCGTTTTGGTGGCAATGCCGTACTTCGCATAGGTGGAATCATTGCGGCTTTGGGTATTGTTTTGGCTATTATTTTCCCTTATACAATTACTTCTATTTTAGGTTTTATGCTCGTAGGGGCGGGCGTATCTTGCGGAGCTCCTATATTATATGGTAGTGCGGCTCGTGTACCGGGTATGGCCAAAGGAGCAGGCTTGGCTACCATGAATACTTTCAGTATGGGAGGTTTTTTGGCAGGGCCAGTGCTAATCGGATTTATTTCCAAAAGTATCAATCTATCATTTGCATTTTCGATTGTGGCAGTTTTAGCAATTGTTTGGGTGTTTTTGGTGAATAGAGTAAAACTTTATTGAAAAAATAAATCCACAAAATGCTTTATTTGATTTTGACAAGCAACGTGCCATTTTTTAATTTACCTTAAAATATAAAAACATTTCTTAAAAATACTACCTCTAATCAGAATTATAACCAAACAATTGTTTATGGAATGATTATTGTATAGTTTTATCAAAGAAACCTCTGGATAATATCAAAAAATACCCAACAACTACTGATTAAGAAGTTGTTAACCATTAAATAAAATTTAGTAAGAAAGTTTTTTCTTATTGAAACAAGTATTTACCTTTATATCAAGAAAACAAGATAAATGTATATATGAAAAAAATCATCTACTCACTTGGCGTATGCTTATTGGCTGGCCATGTAAATGCACAGTTTGTCAATAGCACAAACTTCTACGTAAGCGAGGGTGCAGTCGTGAGTTTCAATACCGATGTGGTAAATGAAGGTAAAATCACTAACAATGGTAAAGTTCACTTTCAAAAAAACCTAGAAAACCTTAGCTCCTTACAATCAACAGGTGTAACGGTTTTTGATGGAAATGGAACACAACTTATCAAAAGTAATAACGAACTTTCATTCAGCCAATTAATGTTGGATAATGATGTGAAACTCGAAACACCAGTACGGGTAAACGAATCAGTGGCGTTCCGTCGTGGCGTAATTGAATCATCATCAATAAACCCATTAGTGTTTTCGGCAGATGCAAAGCACAATGGTGCTTCCGATTTCTCACACGTTAGAGGTGTAGTGAAAAAAGAAGGCAGCGAAGCTTTTGAATTTCCTTTGGGTGATGGTACAAACCTTCGTACTTTCAATGTAGATCGTAATACTAAAAGTCAAATTCTTTCTGCTTCATATCTTTATAAAAGCCCATTGAACATTTCTGGTCAAGTTTCTGAAAACGTTGAGAGAATCAACGAAAATGAATATTGGACTTTGAAATCAGAATCAGTTAAAGGTTCGGCTCAAGTTTCTGTAAATAGCCAATATGGTTTAGAAGATGTTGCTTATTTAAAAAGAGGCACTTGGGATGTTTTGGAAGATTCAAAACTTTCCGCTTTAACTGATTTATCAAACGGAACTTTGTTTACACTCGCCAAAAGCCGAAATATCAAAGCTGAGATTGGTGTTTATCCTAACCCAACAGAAGGTGAATATTTTTTGAAATTGGGCGGAATGAACGAAAACGAGCAAATCACGGTAGATGTAACAAACCAAGATGGCTCAACAATTATGCATAAAGAAGGTATGGTAAAAGACTTACGCAAAGCATATCAATTACCAGAAAATCTTCCAGCTACTGAATTAGCAGTGCGTGTACAAAGAGTTGGTAACAAGCCATTAACTCAAAAAATGATTTTGAAGAAATAATATTCGTACCGAATATAGTTTCATTAAATATTTGAAGGTTGCTTACGGTTTTTGTAAGCAACCTTTGTTTTTTATAGCATATTTGATAATTATCCACTATTTTGCTTAAAAATTTACAACTTTTATGTCATTATCAAAAGGAAAAATAATAATAGCAGAACCGTTTTTAGGAGATAAAAACTTCGAGCGAAGTGTGGTGTTGCTCTGCGAATATAATAAACAAGGAGCATTTGGTTTGGTATTAAACCAATTGACAAATTTGAAGTTAGATGATGTAATGGAAAATGTTTACAGCGAACTGCCTCTTTATTTGGGTGGACCAGTCGAGCAGAATACTTTACATTTTATTCACCGTCTGGGTAATGAAATTGATGGTGCAGTTGATATTGGGAATGGTGTTTTTTGGTCGGGAGATTTTAAGCAAGTAAAAACATTAGTAAATATTGGGAAAATATCAGAAGACGATATTCGACTTTTTATTGGCTATTCGGGCTGGTCAGGTGGGCAATTAGAAAAAGAACTAAAGCAAAATTCTTGGATTATTTCAGATATTGATGCCAGCTTGATTTTTGAAACACCAAGTAAAAACTTTTGGCGTGAAGTATTGAAACGAATGGGTGGACAATACAAAGTTTTATCAAATTACCCAACCGACCCAAGGCTAAACTAATCAGCGTGTGTAATTGCAATAAACTACCCACGCTGACTTACGAATTTAATTTACTTTGCCTTTTCCATAAATAATGTCGCCTGATTTCTGGCCAGTATGTTTTCCATTTTCAAGCACTGCCACACCATTTACCAATACGTAATCAATGCCTTCTGAATAGGCGTGAGGCTTTTCAAATGTGGCTTTATCTGTAACCTTATTTTCATCAAAAATTACAATGTCGGCAGCATAACCTGTTCGAATCAAGCCACGATTATCAATTCTAAATCGTTGGGCTGGGAGAGATGTCATTCGACGAATAGCGTCTTCAAGACGGAGTATTTTTTTCTCTCTCACATAAATACCTAATATTCGGGCATTTGAGCCATATCCACGCGGATGCGGAACATTTCGGTTAAACTGGATTACACCCGCATCAGAAGCAATCATAGTGAAAGGATACTGTAAAATTCGAGCTACATCATCTTCACTCATTTTATGAAAAATCATTTGAGCTCCACCTTTATCAACCATATCCATGATGAGTTCTGCTTCGGTTTGCATATTTGATTTCCTGCCCAATAATTTATTTATTTCAGTAATGTTTTTTCCATTAAGGGTAGAATCGGCCTTAAAACGAGCCACAAAAGCATAATCGAAGTTTTTGCGATTGTCGGCTTTCAGACCTTTGAGCATTCCGTCTCGAATCTTTTTACGTGTCTCGAGGTCTGTTAATCTTATATGTACCAACGAATCTCCATCGGCCAATGCCCATGATGGAAGCATCGTCCCCATGTTTGTACTACTTGCTGTGTAGGGGTATTGGTCAATATTTACATCAATTCCTTCCAAACGAGCTTTTTCTACCAAATCAAGTGTTTCGTTGCTTTTTCCCCAAAGAGGTTTACTTGAAATTTTAAAATGCGAAATCTCGACAGGAATATGTGCCTCTCGACCAATATTGATTGCTTCATTGATGGCTTCTTTGACTTTTGATGCTTCATCTCTGATGTGTGAAGCGTAGATTCCGCCATAAGAAGAAGCCACTTTGGCTAGCCCAACAACTTCGGGAGTTTTAGAATAGGTTCCCGGAATATAAATCAAGCCAGTTGCCAAACCAACTGCCCCGTCTTTCATGGCTTGCTCTATGAGAGTTTCCATTTGAGTTTGCTCTTTAGCGGTTGGGTCACGAAATCCATTTTTCATGATATATCTTCGCACCGAATTATGGCCAATCAATGAGCCAAGATTTACGCTTAATTTTATTTGTTTGAGTTCTTCAAAAAATTTAGCAAGGTTAACTTCTGAGCCACCGCAGTTGCCAGTTATAATGCTCGTAACGCCATCATATATAAAATTATCAGCCGTTGGGAGTTTCTGAATGGCATCTTCGACGTGAGTATGAACATCAATAAAACCGGGGCAAACAATTTGGTTTTTTGCATCAATAACTTTGGTGGCATTGCTTGCCTCTATAACGCCAATGAAGGCAATTTGCCCATTTTTGATGCCTACATCTGCAGAAAACCACGGATTTCCCGACCCATCAATGATACGCCCGTTTTTGATAACAGTATCATATTTTTGAGCAAAGGAGGCAAAGGGAACCGTTAAAAAAAATAGTATAAATAGGTGATTTTTACTAAACAGTTTGTTGAAGTTTTTCATATGTCAAGATAGTTTTTGAAAACTACTAAAATACGAACTTATTCTGTGAAATGAAATATTTATGTTCAAAAGTCGTTTTTTGGCTACGATTTAAGCTATTTTTGCATAAAACCTCGTAAAAACTCTTTGAAAATCAATGCAATCAGTACCGACAAAAACCATTAATCGGCAGACTATATTTCTACTTTTCTTTTGCGTTATTTATTTTTCATTATCGTTGCCTGCAGGCTATGCGGGTTTCAATATTGATGCTTCGTGGCATGAGTCGCTGGTAATGGCCATTGATAATGGTTTTGTTTTTGGGCGTGATTTTATATTCAATTATGGCCCGTTGGGCTATCTCAATACTGGACTTATACCCAAAAGTGTTCCGATTTGGATGTTGGTCGCTGCAGAGGTTTTTACGCTACTTAATTATCTCATTATCATCCAATTGTGCATTCGGAAAGCTGATAAAAAATGGTGGATTGTGGCGGTTTCGTCGTTGTTGATTCTTATGCCATGGGGCTTTATTTCTGATACATCTTTTACGTTTTTTTACTTTTTTATCTTTTGGTTGCTTTACGCACTTCGCACGCGTAATTCGGTGGCCTTGTTGATAGTAGTTTTAATTTCGGTGCTAATATTTTATATAAAAGTAAATTTAAGTATTATTGTTTATGGGCTATTTGTTGCTTCTTTGGTGTATTTTTGGTTAATCAAAGCCTTTACGCTCCGTACACTAATTGTTTGTTGGGTAGCCCAAATCTTACTCACATATTCACTTTCTTTTTTGCTGCACGTCGATATCACAGCGTATCTCGAAGCCAGCCTAAAAATCATTGATGCTTATCAGGATGCAATGGCTGCTATGCTTTTAAGTACTAAACAACTGTTTTCCTTACTATTCTTTGAAATATTGATTGGACTTGTGGTTTTAGTTTTTGTTTTCAAGACTTTTCGCTCAATTCTTCAGAAAAACTTCGAGGGTGTTTATTTGTATTTGCTCATTATGCTTGTTTGGTTTTTGGGTTTCAAACAAGCCCATACAGCAGTAGGAGCGTATAACATTTTTGGTTTTTTCTTATTGATGCCTCCTTTGGCAGCTTTAATATACTTGTTTACAGAAAATTCGTACAAAATTTGGGCAGGGCGAATGTTTATCGCCGTTTTGTGCCTACAATTATTGGCTACACAACTAATTCGATTTTATATTGGAGAAAAGACCCTCAAAGGTTATTTGTTGACTTTTCCACCGACAGGTATTTCTCAAAAAATTACGGAAAGTTCGTTTTCTAACACGCACATTTTGGAGATTTTAGAGCAGAAAAATCCTATAAATTACTTAAAAAGGCTTGTAAGCTATGAATATGAAGACAACTTCAAAAATTCACCAGTTCAGTTGCCAAACGAACTAATGGTTAAAGTCGGAAATGCCAGTATCGACATTGTTCCGCATCAGATTTCACACCTTTATTTCAATCGCTTGAATTATAATCCTCGGCCAATTATACAATCTTATCAAGCCAATAGCGAATGGTTGATGAAAAAAAATGGTCAGAAATATCTGTCAAAAACCGCCCCTGAATTTGTGCTGTTTCGCACTGAGGCTTTTCGTGAACAAAACCCATTTTGGGTAGAAACCGATTTGAGTGAAGCACTTTTGAGAAATTATGCACTGACCGATACGACCATAATTAAGCAAGATACTTTTTATCTTTTTTATAGAAACAAAGTGCTTAAGAGCTTGACATACAGTGATTTGCCAAGTATAAAGTTTAAACTAAATGAAGATATTCAGATTCCAAAATTAGCGAATCCGATTCGTTTTTCGGCTAAAATAAATTATAGTGCAAAAGGAAAATTGGCAAGATTGTTTTTTCAACCGCCTTATTTATATTGTTCGGTAACTTATGAAAACGGCCTACAAGAGAACTTTCGAGTAATTGATAAAATCTTGCGTGGAGGAGTGTTCATTAATCAAAAAGTAATCACACAAGCAGAAGCCTGTAACTTTTTCTTAAATAAAGGTGTTGATAACCAAAGAGTTACAAAAATTCGTTTTTGGACAAAATACACTTCGGGCTTTGAAGAAAGTTTTGAAGCAACATTTAAAGAATTAAAAATTACCAATTAAAAAAATAGTCCTTTCCATCGGGGAGGACGGTCGGCTGTTGTCGTTGGTTTGAGATTATGGAAGAAATAGAAAATACATTTGAGCAATTTGAGCTTAATCGTCAGTTATTAAATGCCATCGCTGATGCTGGTTATACAATACCTACACCAATTCAGCAAAAAACAATTCCCTTGACTTTACAAGGACATGACGTTTTGGGAATCGCTCAAACAGGAACAGGCAAAACGGCAGCATATCTTTTACCAATTTTGATGAAAGTAAAGTATGCACAAGGCAAATTACCTCGATGTTTGGTTTTTGCACCCACTCGTGAGTTGGTGATTCAAATTGATAAAGCTGTGGGAGAATTGGCCAAATACACCGATCTTCGTCATGTGGCACTTTATGGCGGACTTGGACCAAAAACTCAAATTGAGGCTATTCAAGCAGGAGTGGATATCATTGTTGCAACTCCTGGCCGATTCATGGATTTGTATTTACGTGGAGATATTGGCGTAAAAGATATAAAAATCATGATTTTGGACGAGGCTGATAAAATGATGGATATGGGTTTTATGCCACAAATTCGTAGCATTTTAGAGGTAATTCCTACAAAACGACAAAATTTGCTGTTTTCGGCCACTTTTCCCGAAAAAGTAGAAAGGTTTTCATACGAATTCTTAGAGTTCCCTACCAGAGTAGAGGTTTCTCCACAAGCAACGACTGCCGAAACCATCAAGCAACGAATGTTCACAGTGCCAAATATGCAAACCAAAATCAATATTTTGGAGTATCTTTTTAAGAGCGGTGAAATACAAAAAACGATTATTTTTACTCGTTCAAAAGACATTGCCGATAAAGTTTTTGAAGCCCTAAAAGGTGCGGTTGTTCCAAAAGGAGAGATTCGAGTGATACATGCTAATAAAGGGCAAAATACTCGTATTAATTCCATGGATGCGTTTCGAGAAGATGCCGTAAAAGTTTTGGTAGCTACCGATGTAGCAGCTAGGGGTATTGATATTGAGCATGTTACACACGTAATCAATTTTGATGTACCATTAATTTACGAAGATTATGTGCACCGTATTGGCCGTACAGGGAGAGCAAATAATGTGGGTGAAGCCATAACGTTTCTGACTCCCCCCGAAGAATATCACATAAAGAAAATTGAGAAAATCATTCGTATGGAAATTCCTCGTGAGTTGATACCGCTTGATGTAACAATCGCTCCGACGCCATTTGATGAAAATCAGGCAATGTTGCTCGAAATAGATAATCAACGTAAAAAAGAAGATCCAAATTTTAAAGGAGCCTTCCACGAAAAGAAAAATCCAAGAGCAGCAGCAGCTAAGAAAAAAGCCTTGACTTCGGGCAAAAGTGGGGGAGGGTCTTCTCCAAAAAGTTCATCGATAAGTGGAAAAAAATATGGTTTTTCAAAATCAAATAAAGCTTCTAAAAGATAAAATATTAATGCCTAATAAAGAAAATTTTATTAGGCATAGTTTTTGTATACTAAACAAATATAATACTTTTAAAACGATTATTTGCGAGAATTTATAATTTTGGCTAACCTAAAAATCTTTTTAAATCCTTTTGAATTTTTCAAAAAAAAGCTAATAAATTTACAACAGATATCGTTATATCTGTGATGTATCTGTCAAAAATTGCTAATGAGATTTTTATTATTATCGAGTTTGTATACCTTAATTTCTGCCGAATTAATTGCCCAACAAGCTGTTTTTCGTTCGCAGACTGCCAATCTTAATAGTTATTCAATACAAACAAAAAACTTAGCAAATACTTCAAATACGAAGTCGTTTGTACCAGCACAAGATAATCAAACACAAGTAATTAAGAAGAAGTTGGCTCCGAAAGGAGTAAATATTCATCTTTTGCCACTTTTCGGAGAATTCGAAAAAACGGATGTCCAAAAAGCAGTTGATACAGAATTTCTAAAAGCTTGTGACTTGAGCTTTAAAACCCGACGCGAAGCCAGTGAGTTTTTTGCTGAACGTGCATGGGAGTATTTGGGTGAAGGCGAAAGAGATACCGCAATGTATCGTTTCAATTTAGCATACTTGCTTGACGACGAAAACTCCGATACTTATTGGGGTTTGGGCGTGATTGCTTACCAAAATGAAAAGTATGCACAAGCCATTGACTTGATGAATCGTGGCCTTGAAATTGAGGATAACGTAACACTCATCGTTGACCTATCTACGGTTTATATCAAATGCTTTACGGTTGATGCTGAAAAAGAAGATTTAAGAAAAGCATTTGAACTACTCAACAAAGCACTTACCAAACAGCCAGAGTCTGCCAATGCACTCATGCAACTATCGTTGGCGAAACTTCTCAATGAAGAAATTGACGAAGCGTGGGAGCGTTTCCATCAAGGCTATGAACTCGACCCCGACAATGCAAGCATTGAGATTCTCGAAGGATTATTAGCTAAAAAAGATGACCCAAGAGGTGTTTTTAAGAAGAAAAATTAAGTGTTTTTTTAACTATTAATTTTTCAATCTCTTCAACCAAACAAATCCTATTGAGGAAACAACTCCAAACGAACCCAAAATATACCAAAGAGTATTATACCCGAAATGTGCGATTGTCTGAGTACCAATTAAAGGTGCAGAAATTTGTGCTATCGACCATGTCATGGAGTGTAGTGCCGAATATTGCCCACGATTGTGTGGTTTTGAACGTTCGATACTAAAAGCATTCATAAAAGGCATGGCGAAGATTTCTGAGAAAGTAGCAAATAAAATTCCGATAATCAGCCAAATATAACTGTGCGAAAATAAGAAAATTATATAACTGACTACGACTAAACTTGTACCAAAACTTATCAGATAAAGCTTCTCGAATTTCCCTTCAATTTTATAAATTAAGATCATTTCGACCAAAGCAACAATCAGACCATTTAACCCCAAAATATAACCAATTTGCATTTCCGATAGTGAACAAACTTGCTTGTAGAAAACTGGGCCAATCGTGAAAAGTTGAAAAAAAGCAACTGCATACATGGTCGTAAGGAGTAGAAAAATCCAATATTTTCGGTCACGATAGGCTGAATCCATTGGGTCTGTTTTTACTTTAATTGCCTGAATATCAGCTCTTTTCTGTCTAGAGGTTTTTAAAAATAAAAATACCAAAATTGCTGCACCAATATTTGTTAGTCCATCGGCCCAAAACAATAGAGTATAATCTTTAGAAGCAAGAAAACCTCCAATGGCAGGCCCAATCGACCAGCCAATATTGATAGCCAAACGAATCAGTGAAACCGAACGAGTGAAAGTTTCGGGTGTACTAAAATCAGCAATCGAAGCCGTATTAGCGGGGCGGTAGGCTTCGCCAAAAGTACTCAAAAAGAAAACCAATGTGCAGATAACGAAATAGTTTTGGGTTTGAGAAAGCAACAAAAACATGATTCCGCCCAACAATAAACTAAAAAGTTGAACTGGAAAATAACCAATCAAGTCAGTCAGCTTTCCTCCAAGAAAAGTCCCACAGATTGAACCAACACCAAATGCAACCATCACAAAACCTGCATCAGTAATGCTTAAACCCAGTTTTTGTGTTAAATAAAGAGTTAAAAAAGCCACAACCATTCCGCCACTTCGATTAATGAGCATCACCAATGCCAATAACCAAACTTGCCGAGATAAACCACCAAAAGCATTGCGATAAAGAGAAAGCATACATTGTGGAACAAAACAGTTTGTCTTAGCGACAACGTTTCGTTCATAAATTAAATGAAAGAGAAAATATCCCGAAAAATATATTTACGATTGACCAACAAAATTAGCTTTTTCATCATTTGCATCAAACCAAACTATTGATTAGTTTTGTCAGATAGAGTATGCTTGCATACTAATTTCTATTCACCAATACATCAAATCTTAAAAATGGAAGCATATATTTATGATGCTGTTCGTACGCCACGAGGTCGTGGAAAATCGGATGGTTCTTTACACGAAATACAACCCGTTGACCTTCTCGCAACGGTTTTGAAAGCCATAAAAAATAGAAATAACCTTGATACAAGTTATATTGACGATGTAATTATGGGTTGTGTTTCGCCAATCGGCGAGCAAGGTGCAGACATTGCTCGCACGGCAGTTTTAGCGGCTGGCTATGCCCAAAGTGTGGCGGGCGTACAGGTTAATCGTTTCTGTTCGTCAGGTTTGGAGGCTATTAATATGGCAGCTGCTTATGTAATGTCAGGACAAGTTGATTTGTTGGTAGCTGGAGGTGTTGAGTCGATGTCGAGAGTGCCGATGGGTTCGGACGGTGGAGCGTTAATGATGAATCCTCAGATAATTTCTCAACATAAAATTGTTCCGCAGGGTATTTCGGCCGATTTAATTGCAACTAAATATGGTTATACACGAAATGATGTTGATACTTTTGCAGTAGAATCGGTGCGAAGAGCAGTAGCAGCTCAAGCGGCAAATCGCTATAAATCAGTAGTTCCCGTAAAAGATGAAATCGGTTTGACAGTACTTGACCGTGATGAAGGTATTCGTCCTGATACAACGCTCGAATCATTGGGTAAACTAAAACCAGCTTTTGAGATGATGGGCGGTATGGGGCTTGATGCTTTAGCTTTGATGAAATATAACGAGTTGTTAAACATCAATCACGTGCATCATGCAGGAAATTCTTCGCAGTTGACCGATGGGGCAGGGGCTTTGTTGATAGGAAGTAAAGCAATGGGTGAAAAAATGGGTCTAAAACCTCGTGCCAAAATCAAGGCATTTGCGATTGTGGGTTCGGAGCCAACAATTATGCTAACTGGCCCTGTACCAGCTACCGAAAAAATTCTGAGAAAAGCAGGAATGAACATCGGTGATATTGATTTATTTGAAGTAAATGAAGCGTTTGCGGCTGTTCCGATGTTGTTTATGGAGCATTTTGGTGTTGAACACTCAAAAGTAAATGTCAATGGTGGGGCAATCGCTTTGGGGCATCCCTTGGGTGCAACAGGTGCCATTTTATCAAGCACACTAATTGACGAACTCGAACGCTCAAACAAGTCTACTGGACTCGTAACACTTTGTATCGGTGGTGGAATGGGAATCGCCACGATTTTTGAGAGAGTGAATTAAGGATGAATTTAATCAACCAAAAAGGTCTCGAAAATACTTTTTCGAGACCTTTTTGGTTGATAGTTAGTAAATTTACTACTATTATTTTTAGGGAATAATAGATCAAAGATTAATTTGAGCGATTATAGGTTCGGTTAGCGGTTACCTTGTTGATGCATTTTGAAAAATTAAAAAAAAACATCTACAGTTGATTATTTATAATGACTGGTGGCCATAAAGACTTTGCCACCTGCGTCGCTTGCCGTAACCGAATAGCTAAAACCTGGATTGATAGAATATGCACCATATTCGCCAGCTTTATTGATGGCAATAAAACCAACTTGGAAATTTTTTGCTTTTTCGGGGTTGATTTTTACTAAACGCTCAATCGCACCTTTGCAGGCTTCTTCTGGTGTTTTACCCATTCGCATCATTTCTACAACCAAATGAGTACCTGCAATACGAATCACTTCTTCGCCTTGACCGGAAGATACGGCTGCACCGATTTCATTATCAACAAAAAGTCCCGCACCGATAATTGGCGAATCGCCCAAGCGACCTTTCATCTTAAAGCCCATTCCACTTGTTGTACAAGCTCCCGAAAGATTGCCCGATGCATCCAAAGCAATCGTTCCCATCGTATCATGATTGAATGAACCATCATCAAATTTATTTGGAGCAAACGGACCGTGACCTTCTTTCTTTTGTCCTTTTAACTGTTGTTGTTCAATGTTCATTACCGGCTTATATTCAGATTTTTTGAGCCAGTCTCTGTAAGTTTTTTCGGCATCGGCCGATAGCTTATCGGATTCTAATTTAAAACCATTAGCCAACGCAAACTGCTGAGCTCCTTCACCCACCAAAAATACATGAGGTGTGAGCTCCATCACCTTACGAGCAACCGAAATCGGGTGTTTGATACGTTGTAAATAAGCTACTGCTCCACAATTTGAAAACTCATCCATGATGCATGCATCAAGTGTTACTTTTCCATCACGGTCGGGGTTTCCACCCAAACCTACGCAGCAGTTAATAGTATCCTCAATCGAATTTGCTCCTGCTTCAACGGCATCTAATGCACGGCCATTTTTTTCTCGCAAAATCTTCCAAGCTACTGCATTTACGGGCAGACCGCTATCCCAAGTTGAGACAACGATTGGCTTTTGTGGAGCAATAGTTTTTTTTGCAAACGCTTGACTGATAGATAAAAACGGTAAACTCAGTACCGACCAATGTAAAAAGTTTCTTCTTGATTGCATAAAATTAATAAGTGAATTATGAATGAGTGAATGAGTTTTTTAGGAATTAGAAAAATAGAATAACCAATTCCTAAAACCTAATCACTCTCTTAGCTTACGCTATTTTTAAAAGTGATTCTACCACATAGGCTTGAACACCAAAAATTTTGGCATCCTCGCTGAGTTGTGAAATTTCGATACTTAAATCTTCCTTGAAATCGGTCAAACAGTATTTATTGATAGCGTGTTCTATAGGATTAACGATGAGTTTCTGAGCTTTCGATAATACTCCATCAATAATAATGATTTGTGGGTTAAATAAATGCACCGCTATTGAAAGCCCTTTACCGAGTTCGAGTCCAATATTATGTATGAAGTCAATCGCAAAGCCATCTCCTTTTTGAGCTGCGTCGATAACCATTTCGAGATTGATATTTTCTAGTGAATCTTTGTATTCACCCAATTTTGAAACATGGCCGTTTCTTAATCCATCTTTGATACTTTTTAGCAATGAAGATGCAGATGTAATTGTATCTAAGCAGCCAACTTTACCACAGCTGCAAAGTACACCTTCTGGGCTTACTTGTATATGCCCCAATTCGCCAGCAAAGCCTGATGCTCCATCAAAGATTTCGCCGTTTAGTACGATTCCTAAGCCAATTCCCCAATCAACATTTACTGAAAGTACGTGTGATTTCCCCTTAGCCAATCCAAAATGATATTCTCCAAAAGCAGTAGCTTTTGAATCATTGATGACGAAGGTTGGTAAATTATAATGATTTTCGATGAGTTTACCTAGAGATATATCTTGGCTATTAAGGGATTTGTAGGTATAATTAATGCCTGTTTTTTTATTAACCAAACCTGGAATTGCCACACCCAAGGCGATAATATCCTTACCTTTTGATACTTTTTGTTCAATAATATTATCAACCAATTGGAAAAGGGTTTCAAGAAACGAAGGGTTGTTTTTGAGCTGAAGGTCAAATACTTGCGAAAAAACAATTTCGTTTTTTAGATTTAGAACCGCAATTCTAGTATCGTGCGTATTGATATCAAGAACCAAAACATAATTTTTGTTGGGGTTAATTCCATAAATGGCAGGGCGGCGTCCTTGTCTTGATACTGCGAAACCAGTTTCGGAAATCCACTTTTCCTCAACAAGTTCATCGATTAAGGCTGTAATCGACGGAATACTGATATGTAATGAATGCGAAAGCTCAGCAATAGTATTCTTATTATTGAAATAAAGGTCAAACAATATTCCTTTTTTTTGTTTGTTTTTCTTGATATCGACAACAGACTCACGACCATTTACTTCTAAGTCAATTTCAAGAATAGATTCAATTTTAGAAGTTGACATAATCGTTTAGGTAATAATAGGTTTAATTTATGCAAATAGATAAGCTAATTAATATTTTTTAAAACCTTATGGTTCTAGTTATTAAAGTGTTTTCCACTTTTTTAGCATAACATTATTTGTTCTTTAAAGTAAATGATATTTTCTAATAAAAACAAGTTGATGTTTTATGCAAATAAAAAAAATAAACTATATACAGTTTTGATTGTATTAAAATTTTGAATTATGTAAAGTTTTGTTTTTGTAAATTTAAGCTTCATTTATGTTGATTGGCGACAAAGTAGTTTGTTTTGTCTACAAATACTATAAAAATATTAATTTACAGAATGCCAATATGAATTGAATTGTGTATTTTTAAAATCCAATTCTATCTCAATACTATCCAAATAAATAAAAAACTATGATTCTAAGTAAACTCCTAAAAAGCAAGCTCGTTTTGGCCACGGCATCGACCATTTTAATTGTTTCCTGTGTTAAATTTGGAAAAAAAGAAAAGCCTTTGGTTATCAATGAGGACCCTACAAAGGTAGTTGCTAAAGCAAAAGAAATTCGTGAGAAAACATCAGCAAAAGTAATTGATGGTATACAAATGACGCTTTGGGCGTCTGACTCGCTCGCACCTGACCCTGTTGCGATGTCGATTGATGACCAAGGACGTGTTTATTTGATTCGTACAAATCGCCAAAAAAACTCGGAATTTGATATTCGTGGGCACCGAGATTGGATGACTGAATCTATTGGACTTCAAACCGTTGAAGATCGTCGTGCATTTTTGCGTAAAACTTTCGCCCCTGAGAAAAGTAAAGAAAACGAATGGCTAAAAGACCTTAATGAAGATGGTAGCCACGATTGGCACGATTTAGCCATCGAAAAAGACGAAGTTTGGCGTTTGGAAGATACAAACGGTGATGGAATTGCTGATAAATCAATGCGTGTTTTGAATGATTTTTTTGAAGAAATCACTGATGTTGCGGGTGGACTTTTGGTGCGTGGCAAAGAAATGTTTATTGGAATTGCTCCAGACCTTTGGCAAGTTAAAGATACCGATGGCGATGGTATTTTTGATAAGAAAACTTCTATAAGTCATGGTTATGGTGTGCATATTGGTTTCGGTGGACACGGAATGTCGGGCGTAACCGAAGGCCCAGATGGTCGTATTTACTGGAATATTGGTGATATTGGTGCAAATATTACAACTGCCGACGGCAAAAAGTTTGAGCATCCAAACTCAGGAATTATTGCTCGTTCAAACCCTGATGGTAGTGATTTTGAGATTTTTGCAGCTGGTTTACGCAATACGCACGAGTTTGTTTTTGATGAATACGGAAACTTGATTTCGTCTGATAACGATGGTGATCACCCTGGCGAAAGCGAGCGTTTAGTTCATGTAGTTGAAGGCTCAGATGCAGGTTGGCGTTCAAACTGGCAGTATGGAAAATACACAGACCCGAAAAACAACAAATTTAATGTTTGGATGGACGAAAAACTTTCTAAACCACGCTGGGACGGTCAAGCGGCGTATATTATTCCGCCAATCATGAATTTTCACAATGGCCCAACTGGAATGGTTTACAACCCAGGAACGGCTTTGGGTTCGGATTGGAAAAACAAATATTTCTTGGTTGAGTTTGTGGGTACACCAACTCGCTCGCACATTTGGTCGTTTGGCTTGAAGCAAAAAGGGGCATCGTTTGTGCTTGATGGCGAAAAAGACGTAGTAAGCGGAATCTTGCCAACGGGTATCAAATTTGGTCCAGATGGTGCATTATACGCTGCCGACTGGATTAATGGTTGGGACACTAAAAACTACGGTAGGGTTTGGAAGTTGGATGTAACGAAAGAGAAAAACGACCTCGAAGCACTCCGAAAAGAAACAAAACGTCTTATCCAGCTTGATTATCCGGCTCAAACCGATGCCGGACTTTATGAGTTACTTTCAAATGTAGATATGCGTGTCCGTCAAAAAGCACAATTTGAATTAGCAAGCCGTGGACAAAAAGGTTTCGCTCAATTTACTAAGGCAATTGCTCAAACAAGCAATCAGCTTGCCCGTATTCATGGCATTTGGGGAGTTGGACAATTGACTCGTCAGAACAAAACTTTTGATTCACCACTTTTGCCTTTACTAAAAGATAAAGATGAAGAAATCATCGCTCAAGCAGCAAAAATAATTGGTGATATTAAACTTGAAACTGCGGGTAGCGAATTTATACCTTTATTGAAAAGCAAAAATCCAAGAATTCAATTTTATGCAGCTGAGGCATTGGGCAGAATTGCGTACCAAGATGCGGTTGCTCCATTGATTCAGATGCTCGACACTAATAACGATGAAGACGTTTATTTACGTCATGCGGCAGTTTTAGCACTTTCTCGCATTGGAAAAGTTGAGCCAATCGTGGCTTTGGCAAATAACCCAAGCAAAGCACTTCGCACGGCGGCTGTTTTGGTTTTACGCAGAATGAAGAATGATAACATCGCTCTTTTCTTGAATGATAAAGATGAATATATCGTAACTGAAGCCGCTCGTGGCATTAACGATGACTTATCAATTCCTGCGGCATTACCTGCTTTGGCGGCTACTTTAGCCGAAACTCGTTTTACTTCTGAACCATTGCTTCGCCGTGCTATCAATGCTGCTTTGCGTGTTGGTTCAACAAAAGAACTTGATTTATTGATTGCTTTCTCGACTCGCACCGACATAAAGGACAACATCAAAGCTGAGGCTTTGGCTACCTTGGGAACGTGGGGAAATCCATCGGTTTTGGATAGAGTTGATGGTCGTTATCGTGGAGTTTTGGTGCGTGATGGAGCTTTAGTGAAAACTAAAATTAAACCATTTATTAGCAATTTCTTGAAAGAAACCAATGCTGAAACACTCGTAACGATGGCAAGTTTATTGTCGGAATTGAATATCGCCGAATACAATAACGAACTGGCGAATATTTATAATAATTCTGATAATGCTAAAGTTAGAGCTGCTGTTTTGCCTGCTTTGAATAAACTAAAATATACAGAATTAGAGGCAGTAATCAAGAAAGGAATTGACGATAAGGATGAAAGTGTGCGAACTGTAGCTTTAAGTTTATTGAATAATGATAATGTATCGAAAGAAAGTTTGCCGACCCTCGTACAGACAATTTTTACAAAGGGCGGCGTTAGAGAACAGCAACAAATATTGGTTGTTTTGGGTAAATTGACAATTGAAAAAACCCAAACAATTTTGGCTGGTTTGATTGATCAATTGAAAGAAAAACAATTATCTCCCAATGTTTCGTTAGAATTAAAAGAGGCAGTTGAAGCTTCGGGTTCGGAGGCTCTAAAAACCAAAATTGCGGCTATCAAACCAGGTGCTTCACCAATGGATGAATATATGGAGTCGCTTTTTGGTGGAAATCGAAACAATGGACGAAATGTTTTCAATTATAACTCAACTGTTCAGTGTGTACGTTGCCACAATATGGGGAGTGAAGGTGGTTCGGTTGGACCAAATCTTGCCAAAATTGGTGGTATATTAAGCCGTGAGCAAATCCTTCAAGCACTCATTGAGCCTAGTGCAAGACTTTCGCCGGGTTACGGAACGGTTTCTTTGAAACTAAAAGATGGACAGGAAGTGACAGGAACATTGGCCAAAGAAAATGCTGAAGAATTGGTGATTACAACTTCCGATGCAGAGCCTTTGGTGATTCCAGTTTCACGCATTGCCAAACGTGAAAATATGCCATCGAGTATGCCGCCAATGGGCACTTTACTAACAAAACGAGAAATTCGTGATGTAGTAGAATTTTTATCGGGTTTGAAATAAAGCAGTTATCGAAAACTTAGATTTGACAACTTTTTGAAAGTTGTCAAATCTATCTATTTTAATAGAGTTCCCATGAAGCACGCAATAAAAGCCAAGGTTTTACTTAAAAATATCCTATTTTTTGTATTAACTATCTCTGTTTCAACTGCTTTCAATTTCAAGAGAACAGAAATAAAGTCTCAGCCAAATATTCTTTGGATAACGTGTGAAGATATGTCGCCTCATTTAGGGAGTTTTGGTGAAAAAGTTGCTAAAACGCCAAATCTTGATCAATTGGCAAAAGAAGGTGTGCGTTATACCAATGTTTTTTCGACGGCGGGTGTTTGTGCTCCAAGCCGAAATGCTATTATTACAGGTATGTACCAAACCTCAATTGGCGGCATGCACATGCGAACATCACCTTTGGTTGCTACATTTACTTCTATTCCTGCCTATTCTGCTTTGGTTCCTGAAAGTGTTCGCTGTTTTCCAGAGTTTTTAAGAAAACAAGGATATTATTGTTCTAATAATAATAAACAAGATTATCAGTTTTCGCCACCTCAAACTGTTTGGGATGAAAGTGGAACGCCACCCGACCCCAAAAAAGGCGATTGGCGAGGTAGAAAAGATAAAAATCAGCCATTTTTTTCGGTTATAAATTTGACGATTACACATGAATCTCAGGTTTTTTCTAAAGGAAAAGAGCCTTTATTGGTTAGACCTGAGGATGTAGAAGTGCCTTCGTATTATCCTGATAATGAGATAATTAGAACTGATATTGCTCGTTTTCTGACAAATGTGCAACTCATGGACAAACAAGTTGGCGAAATTATTCAAAAACTAAAAGATGATGGACTTTACGATAACACAATTATTTTCTTTTATAGCGACCACGGCGATGGTCTCCCTTTTGTAAAACGAGAACTATATGATAGAGGTTTAAAAGTGCCAATGATTATTCGTTTTCCTAATGCTGAAAATGCTGGGACTGTTGATAATCAACTGATTAGTTTTGTTGATTTAGCCCCCACAATCCTTTCTTTAGCAAATATTCCTGTTCCAAAATATATACAAGGGCAAGCATTTTTGGGAAATCAGAAGGCCAAAATGCCAAGAAAATATATTTATGCCGCAAGAGATAGAATGGATACGGAATATGATAGAGTGAGAGCAGTAAGCGATGGACGATATAAATACCTTAAAAATTATATGCCCGAAAAACCTTACTATCAAGAGATTGAATATCGCTTAGGCCAAAAAAGTATGAAAGAGATTTTGCGACTTCGTGATGAAGGAAAATTGAATGAACAACAAATGTATTGGTTCAGAAAGAGTAAACCTAACGAAGAGCTTTTCGATACAAAAACTGACCCAAATGAATACTTAAACTTAGTGAATAATCCCAAATACCAAGAAAAATTGGTTGAATTGCGAGCAAAACACCAAGAATGGCTAAATAAATACGGTGATTTGGGTGCACTTTCTGAAAAAGAATTATTAGCTAAATGGTGGAATGGAAAAAACCAAGCTCCACAAACAAGTCCTCCTTTAATTAGTAAGGTAGGCAGTAAAGTTTCAATCAATTGTACAAATAAAGGAGCGTCAATTGGTTATAAAAAGCATTGGAATGACAAGTCGTGGGAGGTTTACTCAAAGCCATTCAATGTTTCAAATGACGATTCTTTGTATGTTTTGGCTCATCGAATTGGCTATTTGCCAAGTCAGATTCTTAGAATGAAAGTAAGTTATTAAATTATTATCTGTTTAACCAAATCGTTTACTATGAAAAATCAACTTTCTCGTCGTGGTTTTATGACAATTGCACCAATGGCTACCCTTGGCTTGGTGTTGAGCAAACGCTCTACTAATTGGTTCGATAAACCTAATTCAAAATTTAATGGTGTGCAGATTGGGGCAATCACGTACTCATTCAGAAGTATGCCCCATGATATTGACCAATTGTTGCAGTTTTGCATTGATTGTAATGTAAGTGCCATCGAAATGATGGGTGACCCCGCCGAAGATTTTGCTGGAAAACCTAAAAACCCTAATCCCTACAGAATGGGGCCTCCGCCGCGTCAAACTGCTGGTCAGCCATCACAACGCCCGCAAATGACTGAAGAACAAAAAACTCAGATGGCCGAATATAACAAAAGTGTTGCAGCATGGCGTGAAACTACCTCAATGGATAAATTCAAGGAAATTCGTAAGAAATTTAATGATGCTGGCGTAACAATTTATGCGTTTAAGCCAAATGCTTTTGGGGCAAATAACTCAGATGCTGAAATTGAATATGGAATGAAGGCCGCCAAAGCTCTCGGTGCAAATTCGGTCACGGTTGAGCTTCCGACTAATTCAGCTCAAACTAAGCGTTTGGGTGATTTGGGAGCAAAAAACAAGGTTTATGTTGGATATCATGCTCATTTACAGGCAACAGATAGCCTTTGGGATGAAGCCTTGAGTCAATCGCCCTATAACTCGCTTAATCTTGATTGTGGACACTACATTGCGGTAGGTGGAAAGAATACAAAAGAGTCATTATTAGCACTAATCGAAGCAAAACATGACCGTATTACGAGTATGCACATCAAAGACCGCACAGCTGATGGAAAAGGAAATTTAGCATGGGGCAATGGTGACACGCCACTCAAAGAAATTTTGACTTTAATGAAAACTAAGAAATACAAGTTTCCTGCAACAGTTGAATTAGAATATGACATTCCAGAAGGCTCAAATGCTGTGAAAGAGGTCGCCAAATGTGTAGCCTATGCAAAGGGGTTGTTATCTTGATGAGAATATTTGTTCAATATGCCATCTGTAGGAACGTTCAATTTTGACGTTCCTATAAATTTTTCACCTTAAATTATTCGACAAAACCAATATTGCAGTATCTTTTTTAGATTCATTGATTCTTCCACGTTTTTTTCGGTCGAAATTGCCCAGTACAATATCTTCATCGCCATCGGCATCGAGGTCGGCGGCATCCATTACGAGCCAATTTCCTGCGTTTACTTCTTTTATTGACGCGGCTGAAAAAGTAAATTTTCCTTTATTTTCGAGGTAAACAAAGCCTTCTTTTGGTTGATTTTTGAAGTCAGGAAAATAGGCAATCGTAGCAATATCTATATCTCCATCTTTATCAAAATCACGAGCTAATGCCTTGAAACAGCCATTGATTGGATAGAAAAATGCTTGTTTATAGTTATTTTTGCCATCATTCAAATAGCCATAAACTCCGTGATAAGGTTTGAGTACATGAGTAGTATAATCGGCATTATCACCACTGGTATAGAGAATGTCTTTGTGACCATCTTTATTCAAATCAACTAATTCAAAAAAAGAAGAGCCATAAATTGGCGAAAATCTAAGTATTTCTTTTGAGTCAAATTGAGGAACGCCTCCCGTACCATTTCCTTTATTCGTAAACAGAAAAATACCTTCTTGTGCTTGGGCAAAAAGTACCCAAATATCAGGTAAGCCATCTTTATTTACATCCTCAATATATGCCTTTATTGCCCCAGGAAATGGCTTGATTATTTGCTCTTGAAATTTGTTACTACCCAAGTTTTTATTCCAAATTAAAGAGCCATTTTTATTGCCATATCCACAAACAAGCTGGTCGATGAGTCCATCTTTATCCAAATCAACGGCAATGCTTTGTACAGGGCGAGTAAGATTTTCGAGAATTCTTCCTGTGTTTTTAAAATTGGTCTTTCCATCAAAGTTGAAACTATGAAGTGAGCCTTTGGCTAAA
This sequence comes from Cytophagaceae bacterium, assembly GCA_027486845.1. GTDB lineage: Bacteria > Bacteroidota > Bacteroidia > Cytophagales > Spirosomataceae > Emticicia. Next base: position 32,923 of record JAIXOL010000008.1, on the reverse strand, counting down.
TCGTTGGGGTTTAAGATGCCGATATTTGTAAAGTATCCAACTCGATTTCCTGCTTTTTGAAGTGTATTTCCGAAATCAATATCAACTATTGTTTCTTTTACCTTTTGAGCCAAAATAGGTGCTGTTTTTTTATCAAAAACACTCAACATAGAATCACTTGAGGTATATATTTGCTGGTTAGCACTATCAATTTTGATGTAAGTAAGCGATGGAAAACTACTTTGTGGAATCGAAATTGGTTTTACCGAAAACAAATCAGTAATTACCGAAATTTGCCCACGACCTTGACTTGGTAATTTTTCGGGAGCATTTTCTTCATAAAAAGCTGTAATTTTAGCCCAATCTTCTGGAGTGACGCTCGCAACGCTCTCAAATTTTCCATCAGCACCTTTTTGAATATCGGGATATACTTCGCCATTGACAATTTGTAAACCCATTTGTTGAGCCATTATGGGCATAATATTATTTTTCCAAGTTGTTTTATCAAGTAAACTTGGTTCGGGGAAAAGGTGGCACGAAGCACAATAAGTTTGAGCTAGTTTTTCACCTTCCGATTGTTTATTGCAACTTAGTGTGAGTAATAAACCTATGAATGGGAAACAAGTGATTAACCGAAAAATATTTATATTTGGAGTTCTCAATTCTTAACTACTTTTTTTGTCGTGATACCATTTTTTTCGTACAAAACCAAAATATAGCTGCCTGATGGAATTGTCTGCAAAGATACGTTTAGTGAACTTTCGTTAACGATGTTTTTTCTTAAAATTATGTTACCTTTTTGGTCAATTAATTCTAAACGTTGGATAGTCTTTAAAGCCGAAATCGTGAGAATATCCTCGATTGGATTAGGGTAAATATGAATATTTGATTCTTTTTCAGTGGCAAGAGGGATAAAGTTGTCGATTATTTCTTCAATTTTTATCGAAGAAATACTGATATTTGCAACCGTTGTTCCCATATCAAAGCTCATTCGGGCGGCTAAATCGCTTGGGTCATTCATTACGAAAGTATAAGCAAACTCCTTTTCTTTTGTGCTGAAAGTTAAGTTGCTGTATCCAGAATAGCTATTGTAAGGCGAAGCATTTTTGCCAATATAGTTTGTCACCGAAACATCTTTGTCGGCTTTTGCTTTTATGCTTACTAAATATCTTTTTTTGCTTAAAATCGGAATATTGGCTTTAGTCAATTGAACATGCCAACCGTCCTTTGAACTAGTTTTTACATCAATATTCAAACTATTATTTCTTGAAAGTGTAGCCGATGAATTAGTTTGTACACCCAAATTCCAACCATCGTTGGTACTAAAATCACTTTGATAAAGTATTTTTGATGGTAAAACCTTGGCACTTGACATGGTATTTTTTATCAAAGCATCTACCAATTTTGTGTTGTATTGTTGCGTTGCTGGGGCATAGATGCCAAAACCAGCACTAAACTCCCAATATGCCCAACTGAAACCTTGTTCTTCAAACCAACGAGCCAAAAAAGTAGTCCATTTTACCCTACTTTCGATGTCGGCTTTGCTGTAAGCTCCAAATTCTCCAACATGAACTGGAATGTTTTTTTGTTTGGCGAGGGTGTTCAAATAGTCAAATTCTGAAATTACTTGATTCCTTTCGAGAGCCAAATCTTCCCAAACCGTGCCAAGCCAATTTTGAGCCTCGCTACCTACCCATTCTGCTCCTTGATGTGTAAAATTGAAAGGATTATAATAATGAACGGTCAAAATAATATTTTTATCGTCAGGAATTTTCAGACTTGGAACTCCGCTAAGTCCACCATAATTAGCTGTTCCCATCAATACTGCCCTTGTTTGATTTGTCTTGCGAATACTTTTTAAAGCATCAGAAAAAAAGGTATTCCAAAGGTCAGGCGTTAGATTTGTGTTAGGTTCGTTCATGACCTCAAACAGCAATTTTTGGTCATAATCCTTAAAAAAAGTAGCAATTTGCTCCCATTGGCTAATAAATCTAGGCTTTATTTTTTCGGGATTTGCAAATACCTCTTCGTGGTGATGCATATTTATGATCACATATAATTTACTTGCATAAGCCTTGTCAATAACATATTTTATTCTTGCTAGAAAAGCGGGGTTTATCGTATAAGGCTCAGTTTGAGTAGTTCGTGCAGCTACGTCCCAGCGAATCGGAATCCTGACGTGAGTAAAACCCAATTGGGAGATTCGCTCAAAATAATCATCTTTGAAAGGATTTCCCCATTCGGTTTCGGTAGGGGCTTCAAACATATTGCCCATGTTTATCCCTCGACCTAATTTTTTATTTAGGTCTTGAATCGAAAGGTTTTGAGCATGAAGGGGTTGTGAGAGGCTTAGGAAAATAATGGTGATAAGGAAATTGTTGAAATTCATTCTTTTATAGGTTGAATATTACTTCAAATTTAAACCTAATCTTGTGGATGTCAAATAAAATAAAAGGAAGCCTTCGCCTAAAGCGAGTGTCGCTCAGCGAAAGCTTCCTTAAAGTTTGTCAAAGAATTTATTACAAATTCTTTTTCTTCAATTCATTTACGGCAAAGTCAGCCGCACGAGCTGTAAGAGCCATGTATGTTAGCGAAGGGTTTACGCAAGATGCCGAAACCATCGCTGAGCCATCAGTAACAAAAACGTTTTTCGCTCCCCAAACTTGGTTATTACCATTCAAAACAGAAGTTTTTGGATCACGACCCATGCGGGCAGTTCCCATTTCGTGAATAGCCATACCCAAATATGAGCCACGGTCGTAGCCTTTTACGTTTTTCACTCCTGATTTTTCAAGCATTTCGATGGCATCATTTTGCATATCGATACGCATTTTTTTCTCGTTTTCTTTCAATTCTGCATCAAAAACTGGTAGCGGAAGTCCCCACTTATCTTTTTCGGTTGGGTGTAAATATACTCGGTTTTCAAAGTAGGGAAGCGTTTCACCAAAGCCACCGAAGCCCATAGTCCAGTTGCCAGGTTTTGTTAATTCTTCTTTGAATTCTGCACCGAAATTCAATTCGGCTACATTTCGTTGCCATCCTTGTCGGCTTCCGCCACCTTGATAGCCAAAACCACGGATATAATCACGTTTGTCGGAGCCAATATTGCGGTAACGTGGTACGTAAATACCATTGGCACGGCGGCCAGAATAATATTTATCCAAGTCGCCCTCCCACTCGCCGGCAGCACCCGTGCGGAAATGGTGGTCCATTAAATTATGTCCAAGTTGACCAGAATCATTGCCAAATCCATTCGGGAAACGCTCAGATTTCGAGTTGAGCATCAAGGTTGTAGAACCCAATGTACTTCCACAAACGAAGATGATTTTTGCATAAAACTCACGCACATCGAGTGTTTGAGTATCAACTATGCGAACGCCCGTAGCTTTTTGAGTTTTCGCATCGAATAAAATTTCTTTAGCAACCGAATCTGGACGAAGCGTTAAGCGGCCAGTTTTGGCAGCAGGAGGCAATGTACAAGATTGTGTACTGAAATATGCACCAAATGGACAGCCTAATGCACATTTATTGCGATATTGACAGGCTGCACGACCAACACCAAGTTGCTCTTTGCGTGCTTCTGAAAGGTTGGCTACACGACCAATGGTCATCGTACGACCTGGGAATGTTTTTTCAAGACGTTTACGCACTTCTTTTTCTACGCAATACATTTCCATTGGAGGTAGAAAATCGCTATCGGGCAATTGAGGTAAGCCAAGTTTTTCGCCAGAAATACCCGCAATTTTTTCAACATAAGAATACCACGGAGCAATATCCTTGTATCGAATCGGCCAGTCAACTGCGATACCATCTTTTAGGTTTGCTTCAAAGTCAATATCGCTCAAACGATAGGATTGACGACCCCACATGATTGATTTTCCACCAACGATATTTGGTCTGTACCAGTCGAAACGTTTTTCTTCTTTGTACAAAGCATCTGAATCGTTCATCCAGTATTTTTCGCTCATTTCGTTGTACGGATAATCACGAGCTAATTTCGGGTGACTTTCTTTTTGAGCTACTGTTAGACGTCCATTGTATTGCGACTCCCACGGAGCTTTCATCGCGTTTTCGTAGCCTGTTACGTGTTCGAGTTGGCGACCTTTTTCGAGCATCAAAACTCGCATTCCTTTTTCGGTCAATTCTTTAGCTGCCCAACCGCCCGAAATACCCGAGCCGATTACGATGGCATCGTAAGTTTGGTCTTTGATTAAATCTATATTTAAGTTTGCCATTATTTTAATTTGCAATATGCTTGAGGCTGTATGCTTTAAGCAAGAGTTGAAATGATATGAAATTTAAAGTGTATAGCATAAAGCCTAACGCTTATAGCTTTTTTATAATGCCCAAGCTTTCTGGCCTGGTTTGAGTGGAATACAAGCTTCGAACTTACCTGGGATTGGTAAATATTCTAAAGCCTGTGTTGCTCCTATTTCTGATGTGAAATAGCCCGTTACAGTTAAGCCTTTCATCGTTAAGAAGAAAGCTTTATTATCAACCGTACTTTGTTTTACCATTTCATTTTTCTGAGCACCATCGAGTGCCGTAAAGCCTTTGCCGAATTTTGTTTGGCTATCTGCGTCGAGTTTTGCTAATCCTGCGTAAAATTTCTCTTGATCAGTTTTTTCATAGCAATCACGCATGACACGCACAATAAACTTCTCGACACCCGCTGCTTTTGCTCCTGGCGTGCCAGTTGTTGGAATAATAATATCGGCCACTTCGGCTAATAAAGCTACTTGGTCGGCTGTTACTGCAACACTTTCTCCGGTGTTGAGAATTTGCCCCATCGCACCTGCCATTAATGGTGCAGAAAGTACACCTCCTAGAAGGAGAGTGGCTCTTTGTATGGCTTCTCTACGATTCATATATTTTAGTTTAATTTTGAGTGATAGAATGTTGGAATGAACGAATGATTTATAGAATGTTGTTGAATAACTTTAATCGATAATTTAAAATTACCTATGAAAACTTTCTCCTACAAACTTCAGTACTTCAGGCAAAGCCGTACGCCAATATGACCAAGTGTGGCCACCATCACGAACTCTAAATTCGTGCGGAATTTTCTTGTCAATCATCATGGTGTGAAGTGCCATGTTGCCTTTTATTAAGAAATCATCGTCTCCGCAATCAATGTAGAACTTAACTTTTTTCAAGTCCTCGGCATTGACTGTTTCTACAATTTTGATTGGAGCATTTTTGAAGTAATGTTCTGTCAAACGCTCTTTTCCTTTTAAATCTTTGCCATATAAATCACCGAAAACAGTATTCCAGCGATTAATATCAGCATTTTGGGTAACAACCTCTTCATCAGTCCAAATAGCAGCACTCAATGGAGCGGCCGCTACAAACATATCGGGGTGCTTGGTTGCGTAAAGAAGTGTTCCAAGACCTCCCATCGAAAGTCCAGCTACTGCCCTAAACTCTTTTTTTGCACGAATTCTGTAGTTTGATTCGATGTAAGGAATGAATTCTTTGATGAAAAAATCCTCAAATTTTGTTTTTCCATCGAAAGTGTTCATGTACCATGTTACACCAGCATCAGGCATTACGATAATCATCGGTGGAGCTTCACCACTGTTGATAGTACGGTCGGCAATTTCGGGCGTTTGGCCAAATTGAGTCCAGCCAGTTTCATCATCGGTATAGCCGTGAAGTAAGTAAAGAACTGGATATTGGCGATTAGTTTTGTCGTAGTCAGCAGGGAGATAAATGCTGTATTCGACATCTTTGCCGAGTGTGCTACTCTTGATTTTTAGACTTTCTTTGATAGTTCCTTTCTGTGCGTAAGAATCAAAAGAGCCTATCAATAAAAATAGCCAAATTAAACGTTTCATTATGTAATAGTATAAGGTTGAATAAAAATCAAATATAGTAGATTTATTGACAGGTATTATGCTAAGTACAGATTTTTTAATAGCCAAATTCAACTTTTTTAATTCATTTTCAAAACTTATTGCCGTTGGTTTTAACGACTCAATAAAATAGTTTAAAAACAAATTGGCTTTAGCCAAAACTATTAAGAGTATGACTAAAGCCAATAAGGATATTTTATGTATTGTCTGTCTGTTTCACAGACATCAATAAATTTCAATTTTCTTTTTTGATGCAATCTTTCATCTATCAACTCAATGCTTTTCTCGCTTCACGGTCGGGGTCATTTTTGAGAATACATTCATCGTTTAGAATCATGGTTTCTCCTTTTTCGGAAGTATATTTTGCCCAGTTTGGCAAACCTCCACCATTTGGATTTCCTGTTCGAACAAAGTTCAAGAATGATTTTGCCATTTTCTCAGAAAGCCTTCTTGGTCTTGCACCACCGCCTGTGTGCGTAAGCATGAGGTCGGTGTTATAGAACCAAAAACAAATGTCATCGCAGTGGAATGCACGCATACGACCATCGAAAAGTGGTGGCTGAAAACCAAACCAAGCTAAATAAACAGGAGCTTTTTGTTTGGCTTTTGCATCGGCTGTGGCAATTGCACCTTTACGATTACTGAGAATCATCGACCAAATTTCAATAGGTTTTTTATCTGGAAAAACCTTGGCGTAAGCATCTACGATTTCACTTGTTTTATCGCCAAATCTTGCTTTTAAATTTTCTTTTGCTTCGGCTAAAGTTACATTTTCAAGGGCTGAATTAACTCTACTAGGCGATTGCTCATTGAAAGTGGTACTAATAATCATCGGTACATCGGCCGAAAAGTGCGAATTGTCAGAATAAAAAGCTCCTGCTGACAAGAAATTGCCATCTGCAACGGGAGCGAAACCGCCACGTACAAGATTAAGACGTTTGGCTTCATCAGCCATTTTGGTTACGGCACGGTTGGCAATATCAATGTATTCTCTCCACGGAATTTGTTGTAATTTCCCAATTTCATTAGAGCTTAAACCTGCTTCTTTTAATACCATGGCACCGAGTTTTTCAGAATATTCTTTCGATAAACCATTGAGCGATGAGCCACTTAGTGCAACGGCTTTGTGAAATAAACCTTTGGCCGAAGGCATGGCAGTTAGTGTACAAACTTTTGAACCGCCACCTGATTGTCCAATGATTGTTACGTTACTGGCATCACCACCAAAATTGGCAATATTATCTCGTACCCACTCCAAAGCTGCCACAATATCTAACATGCCAACATTGCCCGATGCAGCCATTTTATCGCCAACACCTGCCAAGTTTGTAAAGCCCAAAGCTCCCAAACGATGATTGAGCGAACAGAATACCACATCGCCAAATCGGCTAAGGTTTTCTCCATGGTAGCCATCTTGCTCGACCGCATTTCCGTTTACAAAGCCGCCACCATGCAACCATACGATTACTGGCCTTTTTTTATTGTCAAGAGCAGGCGTCCATACATTGATTTTTAGACAATCTTCGCTTACGTCGTCATAATTCCAATGGTCAACAAATGAAGCATATTGGTCAGCATAGCGTTTTTCCATAATCTGTGGAGCAGAATTTCCCCACCAAACTGCTGGTTTTACATCTGTCCATGATTTTGGTTTTTGTGGAGGCATGAAACGATTTTCACCCGAAGTATCAGCTCCGAAAGGAATTCCCAAAAAAGTATGAATTCCTCGTAAAATATAACCTCTTACCTTGCCATATTGTGTGTTGGTAACCGCAATATTATCACCAACAAACAGCACTTGCTCGTCTTCTTTTTCTTTAGGTTTGAAACCCTTAGCTTCAGATGTAAGCGTAGAACCAAGACCTAGGCCAGTCGCACCTAGGCCGGTCGCACTTAAACCTAATTTTTGAATAAAACTTCGGCGATTTGATTTCATTTAAGTAGTTTTTATAGGGTGAATAGATGATTTTTAGTCCACGGTTGGCAGTCCATAGTCCACAGTGAGAGGATGCTTGGATTAACTGTGGACTGTTGACTATCGACTGTGGACTTTTTAAGCTACAATCTTTTTTAAATTATTAAAGCTTGTTGTAAGATTATCTACTGGGGATGGGGCTCCGTCTTGTTCGACAAAATAATGTTTTACACCCGCAGTTTTTGCAGCCTCTAAAATTGGCTTAAAATCAATATATCCTGTGCCGACTTCTACCGGCTTTTGAGTTTCTTTATTCAAATCTTTTATGTGGAAAAGAGGAAAACGACCTGGGTGTTTTTGGAATAATTCGGGAATATTTACACCTGCTTTGGTTGCCCATGCAAGATCAAGCTCAAATTTAAGTAAATCGGCACTGATTTGTGAAGCCATTATATCGAAAGGGCGTTGTCCTTCAACCATTTCAAACTCGGCAGTATGGTTATGGAAAACAAAAGTAAGTCCTGCTTTCTTGGCCGCTTCACCAGCTTTTTGAAGAATTTCGAGCGAAAGCTTTACTTCCTCCATTTTATTCACTGGAATACTGGCACAAACCAAATATTTTGCTCCTCCTTCGGCTACTTCGTCAACGATTTCTTGTGTATTATTCAATAAGTTTTTCATTGGTGGCATGGCCGGACGAGCAGGTGCTTTACTTCCTTCAGCTGATGGACGTGGAGCGGGTCGATTAAAAGGAGCTCCATTTACGTGGTGTGCTTGCCATGACATTCCTAAATCAGACACTAATTTGGCAAATTCTTTAGGTTTCATGCCATAAAAACCACCTTTCATACTAAATGCCGATTCGATTTCTTTATATCCGATTCCTGCAATTTGCCTTAATGTTCCTTCAACGTCTTTATCGATTACCGACATTGTTGTATATAATTGCACACCGAAGTTTTTTACTTTTTTTGCTTCCGAAAAAGCATCAGCTAAGTTTGGTAACATCAAGCCCCCAAGTGCCATAGCACCTGTATTTTTAAGAAAATCTCTTCTGTTTTGCATTGCTTTGTTTGTAATTTAAGTTTTTTAGCTTTTTTTGGTAGGATATGGATGTATTTTAAAAGAAGAGAATCGGGCTTTTACACCCAATTCTCGACACTGTATTTATTTTAGGGTTTATTATTCGCTTGCTTTAAACTCAATTGCCGAAACCGCCATCACGATTTGAGTATCTTTTGCTTTATCATTTCTGAAAACCAAATAGACATCGTGTTGCCCAGCATTTTGAGGAATATTTACTTTTAGTTTACTATTCATGTTCGGGCGTGCTGGTGGTGTCGTCGCAGGTGCAGGCATTCCTGTGGCAGGCATTCCTGTGGCAGGCACTCCTGTGGCAGGTGCCGAGGCTCCTGATTGAGCAGGTGCTGCTGGAGGCGGAGTCGCGGCTCCCGACCCCATTCGCATTTCTCTTGGTTCAATTTTATCGCTTGTGCCAATCAAAGCACCCGTTGGAGAGTCAATGTGAAGTTCGATAACGCCACCTGCTGCACCTACGCGTGTTTGTGCTTGGGCAGTAATTTCGATTTCGCTTATACCTGTTAAATCAACATTAGTATATGCCAAATAAGATTTATCTCCAACCATTGAAAATGAGCGTCCTGGTGTAATTACTAATTGTGTTCCCTTTGATTTGTCTGCAAACTCTGGATTTAAGATTGGGTTTTTCAATACAACTACATCTTCGGTTGAAAGTGATTTCATAACTTTCGTTCCTTTATCTTTGTAAGCCGCACGCAAAATATACGTTCCGTTTGATTTCTGACCATCAGGAATTTTTGTAGAATAGCTGCCTTGTGTTGGCATTGATTTGGCAGTTTTTGGCTCGTTGATATTCAAGATATAATCAACCATGATGTTGGCTTCGGCCATTGAGATTTGCGGGTGAGCTGCCATTACGTGGTCGCCCCAAACACCGCCGCCACCATTGATGATTTTCTTCGAAAGATAATCAACTGCTTTTGTATCGCCTTTGTATTTATTGGCTACATCTTTAAGGCTTGGCCCAACTGATTTTACATCAACAATATGGCAAGATTTACAATCACTTTTTGACATCAGACGCTCGCCCATAGAAGCAAATGCTACGGCATCAACGCCTCGATGATTTTGAGAAGCCTCAATTTTATCATATCCTATCGGCATATAATCAATGCTTACTGCCACTTGATCTGGCTTGATTTTACCATTTGTTAAATCTCCATCTTCTTTGTCCGAAACTGTTACTTCGTAGTCGATTGGTTTGTTCGGGAAATAGAAAGTTTTGTTTCCTTTTTTGATATTGAAAGCAACTGCTGGCGGCTCGTTACCCACTTTTATTTCGAGTGATTCGCTATTTTCTTCACCTTTACCATCTTTTACGGTCAGTTTTACGTCATAAGAGCCAGGTTTATCAAGAACGACATTTGCATTTTCGGTTTTAAAAACTTTTTTACCTGCTTTACTTTTTATCTCCCACAAATACGTTAGTTTATCACCATCTGGGTCGTTTGTCCCAGTCGATGTAAGATTTACTTTCAATGGGGCAGAACCCGTCAAATTATTTGCTTTAGCTACCACTTTTGGCATACGGTTTCCGCCATTATATTCTACTTTTACGAGTCTTGCGTTATCGTTTCCTCTAAACCATGCCGAGCCATATTCTAAAACGTATAAATCCCCGTCTGGAGCAAAATCCATATCGATAGCACTACCGAAATCGGTGTTTGGCATGAAACGTTCCATTGATTTATAGTCGCCATTGGCATCCATTGTTACTGACATAATCCAGCCACGCATAAACTCTACAATTAACCATTTTCCTTCGTAATAGTCAGGAAAAACACGTTTTCCAGCAGGAAAATCTGATTTATGAAAAACTGGGCCGCCAGTTGCACTTCTTCCCGAACTTCCCACCAATGGGAATTCTTCAGAAATACCGTAAGGATAATAAATAAATGCTTTTTGAGCAGGTGGAAGGTTTTTTAGACCAGTATTATTTGGAGAATCATTGGTCGGTTTTGCTGGGTCATATTTAGCATTTGGACGAGGTTTTCCTGTCTCAAAATCCCAGTCTGCATAGGCTTTGTTATCACCAATAAAATATGGCCAACCAAAGTTGCTTGCTTTGCGGGCTTGGTTAAATTCGTCATATCCACGTGGGCCTTGTTCAGAGTCAACCGAAGCATCTGGACCAACTTCTCCCCAGTATAAATAGCCAGTTTTGCTATCAATGGTTGGTCTCCATGGATTGCGATGTCCCATTGTGTAGATTTCTTTTTTTACCAAGCCATCGCCATTATTTGGTAAAGTTTCGAAAAGATTTCCTTTTGGAATTGAATAAGTAGCATCAGCAGCATCCGTTGGGGGCTTTATTCTTAAAATCTTTCCTGTCAAACTATTTGTATTTCCTGCCCCACGTTGGTCGTCCCAATATTCCCAGCCTTTTCTTTCGTCAAGGTTTGCGTAGCCTGGTGTGCCACTATTCGAAGTATTATTTCCAACGGTCAAATAAAGATTTCCTACTTTGTCAAAAACCATTCCACCGCCTGTATGACAGCATTCTTCACGTTGCGTAGGTACATTCAAAATTATTTTTTTTGAACTTGCTACCAATTCTTCACCACGTAATTCCCAACGTGCCAATACGTGCTGATTTACCTCAGTATCGGCATAATACATATAAATCCAGTGATTTTGTTCAAAATTTGGATCGTGGATTAATCCCATCAAGCCTTCCTCTGCTTCACGTTTTACTCCTTTTGCATTGGTATATTTTGTGTTGACAGGAATCATGGCTAAAGTTTTGACTTCGCCCGTTTCGGGGTTGTATTGCTTCAATGCACCTTTGCGTTCCACGAATAAAACTCTGCCATCTTTTAGCAAGGTCATTTCCATTGGTTCGTCGAGTTTTTCGCTCAAAACTACCTTAGTAAAACGGTTTTCGTCTGGTGCTTTTTGAGCTGCAATTTCTAGTGTATACATTGTAGAAACCGCGATGAGTAAACTTTTAAAAATATTCTTGAAGTGCTGCATTTTTTTGTGATATCGAGAGTGATGATTCATGTATTCGAAGTAAATTGTTGAAAGTTTTGAATAAACAAAAATGCAAATAAGAATTTTTTAAAAATGTATTAATCGGCACATCCTTTAAAGTATTCGACAAATAGGCTTTTTTAAAGGATTTATTGAAATTTTTACAAAAGCTTCATTGTATCTTTTTGATACAATGAAGGATGGTTTCTTTGAATATTACAAGTAATTCTTTATTTTTGTATAAACCTAAACTCTTATGACTAAGAATATTGACCTAAAAGAATATTGGGAAAATAAACCACAACTTTTACCAAGTGTTTCGATTGATTGTGTCACGCTGGGCTTTCATAATAATCAACTTAAAATTTTACTTTTGAAGTATAAAAACACTGATTATTATGCTTTACCAGGTGGATTTATCAATTTAAACGAAGATTTGGAAGATGCTGCACAGCGGATTTTGGAAGAAAGAACGGGTTTGAGGAATATTTATTTGGAGCAATTTCATGTTTTTGGTAGTAATAACCGTCGAAATGATGACACTCATAGAGAAATTATGGCAGGTTGTGATATTGAAATGAAACCTAATAATTTTTTATTGAATCGTTTTATTTCGATTGGGTACTATGCTCTGATTGACTTTACGAAAGCCACTCCAAGCCCTGATGAATTGTCTGATTCTTGTATGTGGTATGATTTGGATAAAATTCCGACTTTGATGTTTGACCATAATGAGATTTTTCGGAAGGCACTCGAAACTCTTCGGACCATGCTTGATGAAAAGTTGATAGGATTTAATTTACTACCCGAAACTTTCACGATGAATGAATTACAAAATTTATATGAAACGATTTTGGGAGAAAAACTGGTCCGTTCAAATTTTCAGCGAAAAATGCTCAGTTTGGGGATTTTAGAACGTATCGAAAAGAAAATGACAGGTGCAGCCAATAAAGCACCGTATTTGTATCGTTTTGTAGGGGAAGCGTATTAACGATTATTTGTTTGTAATGATTACTATCGTGCCATTTGCTCCTCTTACTCCGAAGGCCGCACTATTGCCATATTTTACTGCACCGAGCGACTTAATATCTCGAACATTCAAATTATTTAATATGTTCATAACGGTACTTTCATCATCAATAAAATTACCATCATATAAAAGTGCTGGCGTTATAGAGCCACCGCCTCCACCTAAATTGGTATTTGTGCTGCGAAAATGTATTTGATATTGCCCTTGAACGTTTGTTACCATTAAACCTGGAATGCGACGAAGTAAATCAAAAACTGAGAGGTTTTGGTCACTTTCGCTGATTTTTACCGTAATATCATTTGATACAATTTGTGGAATGGTACGTTCTTCTATTAATTCGGCAACCTCATTTTTGTTGAAATTTATACCTCGAATCCTCACTTCACTTTTGATGCTATCGACTTCAAAACCTTTGAAAGTGATTTTTGGTGTGTTGGTTTCAAGTGGTGGAAGCGTTGTAAATATCTGTGTTTGTGGAGCATAATCATCGGGTAATAAATTTGCCATTCCTTCTGCTCCCCAATAACCTTTTATCAGAATGCCATTTGGTTTACTTAACCAGCCATTTTCGGTAAAAGCTGAATAATTACGTACTAAATCAATGATTGAGTAGGGGTTTGGATAATCGGCAAAAATGCGAATCGGAACGTAGCGATTAGTAGAAAAAACCATTATTGGAAAATCTGATTGTAGAATATATTCAGCAGATTCGGAATCATACCTACAAATTTCTTCGGGCGTACATTCGGCCAATGCTCCATAAGATATTTCGCTTGCAACGCTTGTTCGACCGTAATACATGGTTTTTGGACGAAGGATTTTGAAAATCGCAAAGCCATTTTCATTTAGTTTTCGCTGTGAAAGTGAAACCAAAAAATTTCGGAAAGAGTCATTGTATGCTTTTTCTCGATTTCTCGCCCATTTTCTTGATTGTTCTACGGAAATTGAATCAAGGTTCGTAAAAAACTTGGAACCAGCAAGATAAGTTTGCTCACCATCGGTCTCAAATTTCTCCATTTGAAAAGCGATTTTTAAACCAAAAGCATCATTCTGAATCATGATTGGTTCAGTGGCGGTGGCAATAAGTTTTTTCTTGTTGTTATAATCCAACTTGATTGTTTCTGGATTTAAGATTTTACAATCTTTAAAATAATTAGATTCTCCAAGTAATCCCCGACTAAAAAGTTTCCATTTTTTTCGCCATTCTCTATCATGTTGAGCGATTACTTTTACTTCGTTGAGTTCAAAACCATTTTGCAGGATGATTTTTAAGTTATGTTCTGTTGAGTTTCCTTTGACAATTATAGTTCGATATCTTTCATATCCAACAAATGATGCAATTAAATCTGCTTTTTGGATATTATTTGGAATTTTAATGGTATAATTTCCATCAATATCGGTAGTTGTACCAATACTAGTATTATTGATAAAAACATTTGCAAAAGGAATGGGTGTTTGATTTCGTTCAACCACTTTTCCTTGGATTTGCCAATGCGTATTTTGCGAAAATGTAGTTTTGAATGAAAGGGTAAAAACAAAAAACCAAAATAGTTTTTTCATTTTGTGGTGGTCAGTAAATGCCCGATGTAATGCTAAATTGCATCGGGCATAATTTTATTTAATAAAACGTTTCGCACCTTTAATGTCGATAATTTCAACACTTTCAATATCTGAGCTAATTATCAGATTATGAGCAGATTGTGATAAAAAAGATGAACCAAATCCGATTTCTTCTCGGCGGATTTTTCCGTTTTTGAGTTTCAATAAAACAGTAGTTTCGTTTGGTTTTAAGGCTATGCTTCTTACAGGAAAATGGTATTCAAAAAACTTTAAAGTATTTTTGTTTTGTGAAGTAATGGTCAATAATTTCCCTTGTTGATTCATAATTTTTACTAAACTTTTGGCATCGCCAGTTACGCAATAGCCACTCTTTTCGAGAGAAATTGGGGCAAAATTGCCTTTTCCATTGCCTTTTAGCAGTAAACCGTTGAGTGCATCATTTCGTCCAACGGAAACTTCTGCACCAAAGTTATTTCCTGTGAGTAGTACATCCAAATTGCCATCTTGGTCAAAATCTTGAGTAATCATACCAAAAATTGGTGCAAATTGTGCTTGAATTGGTAGTTCTCTTATCTCAAAAACGCCTTTTCCTTTGTTTTCTATATAGCTGCTTTCTAGCCAATTTGCTTTCAGAATCAATGCATCTTTTAGCTCTTCTGGTTTTAAAATTTCTTTGATTGTTGCCTGCGAAAATTTGGCATAATTCTGAAAACGCTGACGGGTCTGGATAAATTGTTTGGCTAAATCATCTCGAGTATTATACGGAAATTCTTTGAGTTTATTTTCTAAGTCTTTGTAATAAACTGTTGGAATTGCATCATAAAAACCATCATTATTGAAGTCTTTTGCATAGAGACTCACGGGGTATTTGTCAGAAGCACGCAAGAGTGTATTGATGCCTGTATTGCCAGCAATATAATCCATATCGCCATCATTATCGAAATCTCCTGAAGTAATACTCGTCCACCAGCCAATTTTATTGGCGATTGATTTATTTGGAATTTGAGCGAATCCGAAGATTCCTTTTTCGTTTTTCAGGAATGTGATTGGCATGAACTCACCTGCAAGTACTAAGTCTTGCCAACCATCATTATCGAAGTCAGACCAAGTAACATCGCAAATCATGCCGATATTTTTTAGCTGTGGGGCAATTTGAGTCGTTACGTCAGTAAATTTAATTCCCCCTCTGGGGGTCAGGGGGCTTTCATTTCTTAATATATAACTACTCACTGGTTTTGGGTAGGCTGAAGGCTCAACTCGCCCACCCACAAAGAGGTCTAAATCGCCATCGTGGTCATAATCGGCGGCTTTTACGCACGAGCCACTTTTTAAGAATTTTGGTAAAGCATTAATGGCTAACTGAAAATGGCCTTTTCCATCATTCAAGTAAAATTGGTCTTGCAGAGAAGGTGAACCTACTTGAAATTCAGAACTTCCACTAACAATATATAAGTCTAAATCACCATCGCCGTCTGCATCGAAAAGGAGTGTTCCCATATCTTCTGTTATTTTCTCTTTTCCGTCTTTACCCGAAAGTAAATCTTGTTTCGAAAATTTTCCGTCTTTGCCTTGAATCAGAAATTTACCTTTGTGGTTGTTTGAGCCACCCACAAAAATGTCTTCAATACCATCGCCATTTACATCTCCGACCGCAAGTGCAGGTCCAAATTGTGAAAATTTATGTGGAATAAGTTTCTGTACATTGAAGTCAATATAATCCTCTTCTTCGTGAATATAATTTACATTGAGTTTATCAGAAATATCGGCAAAAAGCAGGTTTTGTTTGGCTAACTGAACTTCTGGTAGGGGTAGAGTTGCATTTTTTTCTTCAAGCGTAATTACCTGATTGGCTTTTAGATTATCAATAGTCTGGGTTTGGCCATTGCCCCAAGTCACTTTTAATTGAGTAACTTGCTTGTTTTTTCCTAATCCAAAATGGGCGATTGGCTCAACGGTTGATAGATAGCCACGATAAGGTGAATGCTCATAAACTTGTTTTTCGGATTTGCCATATTTGATTTCCACCCAAGCACCTATTCCAGCAACGTTGCTTTTGTTTCCTTTAAACTTAACTCTTAGATAATTACTTTCTTGCGATTTTAACTGTATCAAGTTGTTTTGATAAACTGAAGCCGAATCGTTGATATTATTAACAATGTAGTCTAAATCTCCGTCGTTATCAAGGTCGGCATAAGCAGCTCCGTTCGATGAAGTTGGTTGTGTTATTCCCCACTTATCGGTCACATCATCAAAGCCTAGATGTCCGTTATTATGAAAGGCAAAGTTTTTGAGTTTAACTGTAGGAATATAGTCTAAAAGATACATTGGATCAGCTAAATTGCCCACCGATGAACGATAAGCGATAAAATCTAAGTCTGTAATATCCCTTGGAAAACCGTTGGTTATGATAATGTCACGATAGCCGTCATTATCGAAGTCTGTTACCATCGGTGTCCAACTCCAGTCGGTTTGACCCACTCCTGCTAGTAGGCCAACTTCACTAAAAATCGCTTGTCCACTGACTGGATTTTTACCTTGATTTACCTGCAGGGTATTTCGAGCATATTGATATGTATAATTAAATCGATCGTTGTTTTGGTAAGTGGCATAACTATTGGCTGGAGTCATCATTTTCTTGCGATAGTTGTTGGCGGGCATCATATCAAGGGCAATAATATCCATCAATCCATCATTGTTTATATCTGAAACATCATTACCCATTGCCGAGTAGGAGGTATGTTTAAAGTATTCCTTTGCTTGCTCAGTAAAAGTGCCATTTTTATTATTAATATAAAGCAAGTCATTAGTCAAGAAATCGTTGGTTACGTAAATATCTTTCCAACCATCTCGATTGATGTCGGTGATATTTATTCCCAAGCCAAAACCATCGTCAAAAATCCCAGCTTCTTTTGAAACGTCTTCAAAATGCACAGCTCCTTTTTCAAGCGTGTTTTTATATAGTCTGTCGGTTTTTTTTGAAAAAATTATCTTTCCCTTTTCGTTATATTTATTCGGAAAACGGCTGTCTTCCATCTGATTTACTACCAAATAGAGGTCTAAATCGCCATCATTATCATAATCGAAAAATGCTGCATTTGTTGTGTGAGTTGTGTCTGCAATGCCATATTCTTTGGCCATTTCTTTGAATTTCGGTGTGCCTTCCTTATCAAATCCTTGGTTTACATATAGTAGGTTTGCTCGTTGGTCTGCTCGTTTTTTTACGGTTACTGATACATAAATATCTAGTAAATTATCGTTATTAATATCAATCAACGATACTCCGCTACTCCAACGCCCTTCACCGCCTACTTTGGCTTTGTCGGTTATATCTACAAACTTCAAAGAACTACTCGAATCGGCAGTTTTATTGATATAAAGTTTGTTACTTACTTGATTACCAGTAAAATAAATATCCGTTTTGTTGTCGTTATTGAAGTCGCCCAATGCAACACCTCCACCATTATAGATATATTCAAAATTAACGATATTCATCGTGTCATTTTCTGTGATTCTATTTGAAAAATGGATACCAGTATCTTCTGATTTGAGTTCAGAAAATAATGCTTTTTCTTTACACGAATAAATAGATAGACTGAGTAAAAAGAAGATATAGACAGAAATTTTTTGCATTGGAATATATTAAAACTTACTGAAACAAAGATAAACTAAAAACGTCATGTAGAAATAGATTCTACATGACGTTTTTAATGTTTGTGATAAAAATATGATTTTGAATTTCAATAATGAAGAAAAATTAAACGTACATTATCAACCATTCAACATTAAATATTAATATCCAGGATTTTGCTTTAAGATGTCAGCTCCAGTCAAGTCAATCTGAGCTTGTGGAATTGGCAAGATAGCATGTTTCGCTTGGTATGTTGCACCACCTAATGTATTAGGTAAGAATTGACCTTCATATTTCAAGTAAGCATTGATAGCTGTAACATCATCTCCCCAACGAACTAAGTCGAAGAAACGGTGTCCTTCCATTGCTAATTCCAACTTACGCTCGAAACGAACGGCTGTACGAGCAACTGCTTTGTCAGTCCAAGCAGCAGCATATGGCTTAATTACATATTTAGCAGCTAGTCCACCATCTTGAGTAACAAATGAAGCTGGGTTTGCAGCACGATTACGAATTAAGTTTACATAATCACGTGCTTTTTCTAAGCTACCTATTTCAACTTCACACTCAGCCGCCATCAACAATACGTCAGCAAAACGGATGATTGTTACGTTTAATGCAGTATAACCAGGAGTCCACGAACTATTATCTTGTAATGAACCTTTCTCAGATTTGTAGTAAGAGTATTTCTTTGGAGAGTATGGTCCACCATTTGGTTGGTTACGAATCCAGTCAAATCCTGGGTGTTTTTGCCAGTCTAAGAACATGATACCACGACGACCAATTGTGTGGTCAATACGAGGGTCAAGTTCACCTGCATCTGGCGTAAACGCTGCACTTGATTGAACACCCATGTCAGTTTTTACTGCATTTGCAGGAGTGTTGTACGAACCATCTAATAATGGTAAACCATTTCTAGTACGGTAAGAATTACCCAACTCAAAGCTTGGTTGGAAGAATCCACAACAGTTACCAGGACCATTAGGGCCAGTGTTATAAGGCCAGTTTAAGTCACCATCAGAGTTAGCGTTATTTACACTACCAGTATTAGCAGCAGCTTGAACCGCAAAGATTGATTCTGAATTATTATCGTTAGAGGCTTTATACAAATCTGGGAAACTTGGTACTAAAGCATATTTTTTGCCATTAGTAGTTACACCATTTGCAATAACAGCGTCCAAAAGAGTTTTTGCTTCAGCATATTTCCTTTGTGCCATGTATACCTTTGCTAAATAAGATGCTGCCGCCCATTTGTTAGCACGACCTGCTTGGCCTTGAGTTGCAGGCAAATTGTCATAAGCAGTTTTGAAATCAGCTTCGATTTTTGGCCATAAATCAGCGTCGTTTTTGACTTTCTCGATACCAGATCCTACGTCAACAGTCTCATCTACATAAGGAGTGTTATTGTAGTTTCTTTTCAAAGAGAAATAGAAGTGACCTCTCAAGAATTTAGCCTCTGCTTCCAAACGTTTTTTGTCATCTGCAGTTACATCAGCTTGTGCATCTTTCAATAAACCTAAAACGTTGTTAGCACGTGCTACACCTTCGTATAATCCACGATAGTTATCGTTCATTACACCTTGTGTAGAAAGGTACTCAAAACGTTGAATTGGGTTGATGTCAGAAAAGTCACCTGGGTCAGTTCCTTTGTTTGCATCACCACCACGAATACTTCCCCATACCCAGTTGTTAGGGTGAACCATACGTGTACCATAACCACTCATTTGTCCGTAAGCCGAAATCAAAGCACCTTCCAAACCTTTTTTAGTAGTCAACTGGCTCTTTGCAATCGCACCAGTTGGAAGTACTGTAAGGAAATCTTCCTTACATGAGTATCCTATTAAAGTAAGCAAGGATACTGCTAATGTTAATTTACTGAAAATATATTTTCTCATTTTAATAATGAATTTTTGAGTTAAATGTTTAACTTTTTATTATTTGGCAGCCAATTAAATAAACCAAACTAACTGCCAAATGTTTTCAATTAGAATCCTAAATTAAGACCAACTGTAAAACTTTTAGTTAAAGGGTAGTTACCTACGTCGATACCGAAGTTTGTATCAGCATTACCACCAACTTGAGGGTCTAAACCTTCATATTTAGTGATTGTAAACAAGTTGTTTGTTGAAGCAAATAAGTGAACTCTGCTCAATTTCAATTTGTCGAGTACGCTTTTAGGCAAGTTATACCCTAATGAAACATTTTGAAGTCTTAAATACGAACCATTTTCAACATAGAAAGAGCTGGCTTGAGTATTTGTACTAAAGTTTGAAGCTGTTTCAAAAATTGGAATAGTTGCACCTGTATTTTGTGGAGTCCAAGATTCTTTCACACGCTCAGAGATAGCTGCACCTGAGAATGAAGGATAGAAATCTGTGAACCATTTCGATACGTTAAAGATTTTGTTACCAATTGAAGTATAAACATAAGCTGATAAGTCAAATCCTTTGTAAGTCAATGTAAAGTTTACACCACCTGTAAATTTAGGGATTGGACTTCCTAAATAAGTACGGTCATTTGCATCAATTTTACCATCGCTGTTAAGGTCAGCATAACGGAAACGGCCAACACCTTTACCATCTTGAGCAGGAGCTGCATCAACTTCAGCTTTAGATTGGAACAAACCTAATACTTTGAAGCCATAGAATGATGACAAGCCATAACCCAATTGGTTACGAATAGGGTTGATACCACGGAAACCAGGATTAACGTTAGTTAAGTATGTTTGACCTTCAGCAATTGAAGTAATTTCGTTTTTCAAGAAACTACCCGTTACGTTTACTTCGTATCCTAAATCAGTAGTGATTTTGCCACGATTGATAACTTGGATGTCAATACCTTTATTTACCATTTTACCAATGTTTACCGAAGGAGCAGCAGCACCAAAACCAGCTGTTGCCGTAATTGGTAATTGATACAATAAGTCTTTAGTATCTTTTTGCCAGAAGTCAACGATAACGTCTAATTTACCTTTCAAGAATGAACCATCAATACCGATGTTTTTAGTAACTGATGTTTCCCACTTAGCATTTGGGTTACCAATACGAGTACGGTAGTATCCATCAACGATGCTTGAATTAGAACCATTGATGTCATAGCCTGAATTATCAACTCTAGCAGCATATAAACTGTATTGATTGTTAGGGTCAACGTTGTTTGAGTTACCCATTGTACCATAACCACCACGAACTTTCAAGTCTTGAACCCAAGGAAGGTTTTTCATGAAAGATTCTGAAGATACACGCCATGCAGCCGATACCGCAGGGAATACACCATAGCGAGAATTTTCACCAAATCTTGAAGAACCGTCACGACGAATAACACCAGTTAAGATATATTTATCGTTTAATGTATAAATTGCTCTACCGAAATATGAGTTAAAGTTTACACCTTTAAACAAGTTACTTGAAGGTGGGTTTCTATTTCCCAAAGTAGTAATTGTTACATAGTTAATATCTTGTGAAAATGGATTTAAACCATTTGCATTTAAGTTACGTCCAGCACCAGTATTCAAAGCTTCTTGACCTGCTAACACTTCGATATTGTGCTTACCAAATGCTTTTTTGTAGCTTGCGGTATTTGTGAAAGTCCATCCGAATGAATAACCACCACCTTCTCCGTAAGAGAATGCAGAGTTATTTTCAGAGTTTTCATACTGCCAACGGCCGTAGTTCCAGAAATATGAGTTGCCATAGTTACCAGCAACCGAAGTACGTAACGTTAATCCTGGGATTACATCTAATTCTGCGTAAACGTTACCATTTGCTAAAGCATTAAAGTTACGGTTATTTAATAAACCTTGTTGGTTAGCTACTGGGCTACGTGGGTTGTTAAATCCTTTTGCAGCTGTACCAGCATATCCACCAAACTCATCATAGACAGGAATGATTGATGGCATACGGAATGCTTGCAAGATGTCGTTTTCGTCAGCCGCAATACCATTACCGCCAGCACCCCCAGTTTGTCCTAATACTTGTATATAAGTTAATTGGATGTTTTCACCGATACGTAAGTTTTTCAAAACATTGAATTCTGAATTGATACGGAAGGCATAACGCTTTAATTGGTTGCTAATCAAGATACCTTTTTGGTCTTGAGCAGAGAATCCAACATAGAAACGGCTGTTTTCACCACCACCACTAAATCCAAGAGAGTGTCTTTGGATTGGGGCTTGACGAGTGATTGCACCGTACCAGTCAGTACCAGCTTTGTTAGCTTTTATAACTTGGTAAATAGCACCAGCTGCTGGGTCAACGTTATATTTCAACTTTTGTGCAGCTAAATCAACAGTTCCGACAACACCTGGATTGCCACCAACACTCAAATAGTCAGGAATAACTGGAGTTGAACCTGAACCAAATTGTGGGTGTCCAAAAGCCTCACCTGAGTTTCTTTTAGCATTCCAAGTCCAAGTAGCAAAATCAGTTGGGTTCATCATTGCTTGGCCGTTACCTGGGTCAGTAACACCGTACATGCCATCATAAGTAACATTAAGTTTTTTAGCACCTTTTGTTCCTTTTTTAGTAGTATAAACGATTACACCATTGGCAGCACGAGCACCATAGATAGAAGCCGCAGAAGCATCTTTCAATACAGTTGTTGACTCGATGTCGTCAGGGCTTAGGAAGTTAGTAGAACCTACGGGCATTCCATCTACAACGTAAAGAGGCTCGTTACCACCAAATGCACCGAATCCACGTACACGGATTTGGCTGGCAGTACCTGGCTGACCATTAGTTACAACTGTCAAACCTGCAACTCTACCTTGTAATTGTTGCTCAACGTTACCCGATGGAACAGCTGTTAAATCTTTTGATTTTACAGTTGAAATCGCACCAGTTGACTCACGTCTTTTGTCAATTGAGTAACCCGTTACAACAACCTCGTCAAGACTTGCAGCATCATCTTCCATTGATACGTTGATTGTGCTTTGTCCCGCTAATTTCACTTCTTGAGTTTTGTAGCCAATAGAGCTAAATACTAAAGAGCCACCTGCATTTGGAACATTAATTTTGAAGCCACCATTTGCATCACTGATTGTACCAGTTGTAGTACCTTTTACTGTGATACTTGCACCTGGAACGCCATCTCCTTTTGCGTCACTTACTTTACCACTTACGGATTTTTGTGCAAAAGCAGTTATGGACATGAGCCATAACAACCCGCAAAACAGAGCCCCCTTGATGGGAACAAAGTAGTTTTGTTTCATAGTTTTGATTAAGTTAAAAAATTAGAAAAAAAATTGATTAAGATTTTCCTTATATATAATAATTACTTGTTAAAGTAAGGTTTATTATCTTATTGATGCCTAATTAAGTGTATTTTGTGCAAATAAAACAAGTGTCTTGTATTGTTCCAAATGTTTCTTAATATTTTAATGTTTTTCCAATTGAAGGTATTGTTGATTTTTCGATTTAATAGGTATCATCAAAATAATCATCTTTATGTATTGTATCAATGTGATGCAATATTAAATATTTTATAGAAAACTACAAAATATTTCTATTTGTAATTTTATGTTTCTTTAAAAAAAGAATTCATTACATAAAATATACAAATATTTATATAGGTGCAAATATACAATATTTTAAGATTCTATTGATAATATAGATACGTTTTTGTTAATAAAGATAAAATCAATGTTATATTTTGTAGAAATAGTGCAATAAAAGCATTGTAAGAAAAGTTGTATGGAAATGAGGTGATTTTGAGAAGTTATAGAATTATTTTTTTGAGAATTTTTCGGCATCAGCCAAAACACGCATCGTATTGCCACCCCAAATCTTTTTAATATCTTTTGCAGAGTAACCACGTCTGAGCAATTCAATCGTTACATTTTTTATTTTACTTACGTCTTCAACACCAATTACATCGCTACCGCCGTCCATGTCCATGCCTATTCCTACGTGGTTGATACCTACAAGTTTTACTACATGGTCAATGTGGTTCACTACGTCTTTTACGGTTGGCACATCGCTTGGGTATTTATACTTAATTTGTCTGAGTTCGGTATTGAGTTTTTTCTTATCTTCAGGAGTAGCATCGGCTTTCTGTACTTGCATTCTGATAGTTTTTATCGAAACCGCTACTTCTGCCGAAGGTTTTTTCAAGAAATCTGCCACGAAATTAATTTGAATAACACCACCTTTTGAAGCTAAAGTTTTTATCATGTCATCAGTCATGTTTCTTTTTACATCGCATAATGCACGGCACGAGGAATGTGAGGCAAAAACTGGCACTTTGCTCAAACGCATCACATCATAGAATGCTGAGTCTGAAAGGTGCGATACATCAACCACAATTCCTAAGCGATTCATTTTTGCAATACATGCTTCTCCGAGTTTGCTTATTCCGCCGTGTTCTGCTCCTTGTGGGTCGCCCGACGAATCGCTTAAATCATTATTAAAAGAGTGAGCAAGCGTGATGTAGCGTAAGCCTAAATCATAGAATAATTTCAGATTCGATAAATCATTACCAACTGGCCAACCGTTTTCCATTCCTATAAATACACCTAATTTTCCTTGTTTGTGGGCGGCGTAACCCTCTTTGGCTGTCGTTACCAAACTTACTTTATCAGCATTATTTTTTACTGCTTCATGAATTTTTGAAAAAATCTTCAATGCTTTATCCTTGGCCTCAAGATTAGCTTCTGGTGTGCGTTTTCCTTGCCCTAAATACACCGCAAAAAACATGGCATCCATGCCACCTTCTTTCATGCGAGGGAAATCTATTTGAGTGCCATCTTCGGCATAGTTATGTTTTGTTCCCACGTTAAAGCCTTCAATATCCATCATATTAATAGGAGCATCGGCGTGCGTATCGACAGTATAGGCTTTCGCATGAATTTTATCGGCTTTTTTAAGCAACCGTTTTTCTTCTTTATTTTGAGCAAAACATAAAAAAGGTAGGCAAAAAAGGAGGGTGTAAAGATTTTTCATTGTTTTCTGAGGGTTAGATGAAGTTTTGTTCTTAAACAAAAATGATTTACGGAAATTTAGATATTTAATTGACTCATTATCAGTACTTTGTGCCGAGCGACGGTCGCCTTTGAACCTTTGCAACTCTGTGCCTTTTGAGTATAATTGTCTATTTGAGTTTTCGCTCTTTCCATACATATTCTCCTTGTTTTTGTGCCACGAGTCCAAAAAAGACTACATATAAAGGATAAATGATTTGCACGAAAGGAATCAACCAAATTAGAGATTTTTTACGTAAAAAATTGATGATAAGGCTTAAAAAAATAAATTCTGCCGAATATTTCAATAAAAGAATTAGTAAAAGGATTTTTGTATAAATAAAATCAAAGAACCAAAAGCCAAAACTTAAAGGTACAACTAAATTTGCTAGAAAGACGAAAACCGCCAAAGCTGTAGTATGCCAATTATTATAATGTTGCCATTTGCTAGCCCAGCGTTTGCGTTGATTATAAAATGAACGCCAATTTGTGTGAGCATTGGTTTCGACAATAGTGTCTTGATTTTTCAGGAATCTGACTTTTTTAGGGTACTTTGCCGCAATTTTATGCATCAAAAACTCATCATCGCCAGAAGCCAAATTTTCATTTCCTGTAAAGCCACTTACCTCATAAAATACTGATTTTAAATAAGTTAAGTTCGCCCCATTGCACATATTTGGTTTTTTTATAAACATCGCACAAGCTCCTGAACCAATCAAACTCGCAAATTCTATAATTTGAATGTTGGTAAAAATTGAGTCGTTATTTGGAAATACAATAGTAGTCTTTTGTGCCTTTGAATCTTTGTGCCTTAGTGTCTTAAAAAATGTTACGGGACAACTCACCAAATACGCTCCGGTTTGTGCTTGGAAATTTGCAATCCTTTCGAGCCATTTTTCGCCAACTCTACAATCGCCATCGGTTGTTGTGATTAGTTGTCCACTTGCCAGTTTTATAGAAGAATCAATGGCTCTTTTTTTAGGTGAATTATTGTTGGTTTTTAGAGGTAATTGATTAATAATGAGATTTATGTTGGTGTTTTTTTGAAATTCTTGAACGATTTTAAGTGTATCATCAGTCGAATCATCATCGGCAACGATTACTTCAAATTTATGTTTTGAATAAGTTTGTTTTTCTAAATCTTGTAATAAAAGAAGAATATTTTCTGCTTCATTTCGGACAGGAATGATTACTGATATTTTTAAAGTTTCAAAGATATTTTCTTTCAAAAAAGTGCTATCAATTGGGTTTTTAAGCCAAATAACAACCAAACCTAGATTTGCTAAAAAATATATTCCAGTGATTATTAATAGACTTATTATAAGCATTTTAGTTTCTTTTTGTTGTAAATTTTAGTTGTAAAACAAATACACTTCCGATAATGATTGGTAGCAAAATATTGACCAACCAAATCATAAATGTTGCCGACGAGACAGCGATAATTTTTGCTCCAAAAAAACCGAAATAGTAAATAGATGTCAATTCTCGGATACTTAAATCACCCAAAGAGTTAAGGACTGAAATAAGTGTTTTGGTCAAGAAAACAATTCCAACCCCGACTAAAAGTGTATAAATTGGCAGATTAACTTCAAAAATTTTAAACATCAGCAAAAATTGAATCGAAAAAATGACATATCTACTTATTGCAATTATGAAAAGTTTTTTTAATTCCAAAAGTGTGTAGTTTTCCAAAACACCTAAATACTTTTTTAGATATTCAAAGAATTTATTTCTAGATAAATACACCTTTAAATTTGGTAAATTCATACTCAAAAAAAATCCAAAAATCAAACAGGTCATCAACAAAACAATAATGAAAATGTGTAAAAACATAGGTTTGGGATTCACCCAAATTACAAAAAAAAGATAAGAAATTGTACCAAAAAGCAGAGAAACGTACATTTGTAGGCTATTTCCGAGTAAAATTGCTCCGATACTTTGGAGCCGTTTATCAGTTTTGAGCATCAAGACTTTTCCTGCGTAATCGCCAATCATCATAGGAGTAGTAGTAGAAAGTGTAAGTCCAATCAAAACACCTTTATAGGCTTCCACAAAGTTTATTTTTTCTACTTTTAAAGCTAATTTTTGCCATTTCCAAGCTTCAAATGCCCAATTTATTGGTGTGAGCAAGAATATAATTATAAGCAAGAATATGTTTTTCTGTAAAAATAATGTTTTAAAACTCTGTTCAATCTCATCAAAATGTTTAATTTTTGATTGAACTAAACGATACAATAAGAAAATGACTATTAAAAAAATGATAGTTTTTATCCACCACAGCACCCGACTTGACATAAGATTTGAGAATTTTGAGTTAATTTGCATCTATGAATCAAGATAAAATAATTTTAGGCGTTGACCCTGGTACACGTGTGATGGGCTACGGAATTATCTCCGTACAAGGAAGTACTTTAACGCTTATTCAATACGGTGTTATAAAACTTGACAAATATACTTCACACGAAATAAAGTTAAAGAAAATATTTGAGCGAATCACACAACTAATTACCGAATACCTGCCCGACGAAATGGCGATTGAAGCACCTTTTTATGGTGTAAACGTGCAATCAATGCTAAAGTTGGGTCGTGCTCAAGGAGTTGCCATTGCTGCAGCTTTAAATCGTGAAGTACCAATTGTTGAATATCTACCTAAAAAAGTAAAACAATCGGTCACAGGAAACGGAAACGCCACCAAAGAACAGGTGGCATATATGTTGGAACATTTGCTGAAAACTAAATTAGAAACCCAGTTTTTGGATGCGACCGATGCTTTGGGTGTAGCAGTTTGTCATTATATGCACGGAAAAACTAAGGCATTAACAGGAAATGGCTCAAAGAAAAAAGGCTGGTCTGCTTTTGTGAGCGAGAATCCTGATAGGATGAAGTAAGTTTGTTCTGTTGTTTGAGCGGAGTCGAAGGAAATTTGTGGCACGCTTCGAAAGTGTGCCACAAGTATTCTCAAAGAATCCCCTTCGTACTCGGAAGTGAATTCATTTCATTCAAATTTCTCTTCACTGCCATTTTGATAGATTTTGCAAAACCTTTGAAAATTGCTTCAATTTTATGGTGTTCGTTATCACCTTCGCATTTGATATTCAGATTACATTTTGACGTATCCGAAAATGATTTGAAGAAATGATAAAACATTTCAGTTGGCATTTCTCCGATTTTTTCACGTTTGAAACTTGCATCCCAAACTAACCATGGACGACCCGAAAAATCAATGGCTACTTGAGCCAAAGCTTCGTCCATTGGTAGCAAGAAACCATATCGATTTGTGCCTTTTTTATCTCCTAATGCCTTCAAAAACGCTTCACCAAGTGCCAAAGCAGTATCTTCGATAGTATGATGCTCATCAATATGTAAATCACCTTCTACAAAAATTTTCAAATCAGCACCCGAATGTTTGGCTACTTGGTCGAGCATGTGGTCATAAAAACCAAGTCCTGTATGAATCTCAGATTTTCCAGTTCCATCAAGATTTAACTCAATTTTAATTTTTGTTTCCTTAGTATTTCGCTCAATAAAAGCAATACGTTGCGGAAGTTTCAAAAACTCATAAATTTCGTCCCAGTCGTTTGTTACTAATTTAGTTGTTTCTTTTTGCTCCGGTGTAAAGCCTTCAATTAGATTATTGATCAATCCATCAGTAATAAAAATGGCTTTTGCTCCCAAATTTACTGCCAACTGTACATCAGTAGCTCTATCGCCAAGTACGTAAGAGTTTTTAAGGTCATATCGGGAGTCGCCACTCATCTCAGCATCAAAATACTCACTTAATAAAGCTGTTCCAGGTTTACGGGTTGGCAGATTTTCGTGCGGAAAACTTCGGTCGATGTGGATGGCTGAGAAATGAATGTTTTCATTTTCCATTGTTTTCAACATCTTATTATGAGCAGGCCAAAAAGTATCTTCAGGGAAGGATTCCGTTCCGAGTCCATCTTGGTTTGTTACCATAATAAGCTGATAATCCGTTTCTTCGGCGATTTTACGAAGATTTGAAAGTGCTTTCGGAAGAAATTCTAATTTTTCGAGCGAATCAATCTGAAAATCAGTTTTTGGCTCATCTATAATTGTACCGTCACGGTCTATAAAAAGGAGTTTTTGCATTTTCTCTTGTCAAATATTTAAAAATTCAAAATTAGGGAGGAATTTATAGAAAAACTAAAATATATTATTTTGAATAAATAATAATAATAAAATATTCAATATATATTGAAAAATACATATCATAAAAAATCCGTCATATTTTCAGAAAATGACGGATTGTTTTACTACAAATTTCCTTTTTTCATTTCTTTCACTGCATAATCTGCCGCACGAGCAGTCATTGCCATGTAAGTCAATGATGGATTTTGAGTTGAAGTTGATGTCATTGAAGCTCCATCAGTTACGAAAACGTTTTTACAATTGTGTAAAGCATTCCACTTATTCAATATTGAAGTTTTAGGATCCTTACCCATTCTTACGCCACCCATTTCATGAATATCGAGACCTGGAGTACGGTTCGAATCGTTGGTTTTTATATTTTTAAAACCAGCTTTCGTAAACATTTCGCTCATTTGTTCGAAATAATCTTTGGTCATTTTTACATCGTTGTTGTCATAATCGACCGAGATTTTTAATTGTGGAATTCCCCAAGGGTCAAGCAAAGTTTTATCTAAAGCTACAAAATTGCTTTCTTTAGGAATCGTTTCGCCCATCATGTGTGAACCAACACTCCAAACATTATTTAGGTATGGGTTTAAAATACCTTTTTTCAAGTCTTCGCCCAAAGCACTTCTGTCGTCACGTTGATAGCGACCAGCCGAAAAGCCTGCGGCGTAACCACGCAAAAAGTCGGTTTCTTGCTTAAATACATTGCGGAAACGTGGAATATAAGGCGAATTTGGGCGACGACCGTCGGTCATATTATCTAAATAACCTTCGTATTCTGCATTGATTGTTGCACGATAATTATGGAATGCTACGTATTTGCCCAATACTCCGCTATCATTACCAAGTCCGTTCGGAAAACGACTCGAAGTAGAATTCAGTAAAATAAGATTTGAATTTAGAG
Source organism: Cytophagaceae bacterium (assembly GCA_027486845.1). Classification (GTDB taxonomy): domain Bacteria; phylum Bacteroidota; class Bacteroidia; order Cytophagales; family Spirosomataceae; genus Emticicia. Next base: position 2,868 of record JAIXOL010000008.1, on the reverse strand, counting down.
CTGCGGCATTTACAAAAATGATTTTTGCATAATATTCAATCATTTCTTTGGTGTTTGCATCAATTACTCTAACGCCCGAAGCTTTTCCTTTCTTTTCATCATAAATGATAGAATGAACAACCGAATGTGGGCGAAGTGTCATTTTTCCGGTACGAGCTGCCCATGGTAAAGTAGAGGAGTTACTACTGAAATATCCACCATACGGACAGCCACGCTCGCAAATAGTACGGTGTTGACAAGTGCCACGCCCTTGGTCGAAGTGGATTTGCTTAGGTTGAGTCAGATGAGCCGCTCTCCCCATAATGATGTGACGATCCTTATAGTTTTTGGCTACTTCTTGACTGAAATGCTTTTCAACACAATTCATTTCGTGAGGTGGCAAAAATTCACCGTCGGGCAAACTTGCTAAACCGTCTTTATTGCCAGAAATACCCGCAAATTTTTCTACATAACTATACCAAGGAGCAAGGTCGGCGTAGCGAATCGGCCAATCAACGGCAAAACCATCACGGGCTGGGCCATCAAAATCAAATTCTGACCAACGTTGGGTTTGTCTAGCCCACATCAATGATTTACCGCCAGTTTGGTAACCACGAATCCAGTCGAAAGGTTTTTCTTGTACGTAAGGATGTTCGGCATCTTTCACAAAAAACTGCTCTGTTCCTTCATAAAAAGCATAACATTTGCTGATAATTGGATTAGCATCACGTATTTCTTTGGTGATTTGCCCACGATGTTCAAATTCCCAAGGTTGTTTCATGGTAGTCGGATAATCGGTTACGTGTTTTACTTCACGTCCACGTTCCAATACGAGTGTGCGTAATCCTTTGCCAGTTAGCTCTTTTGCTGCCCAGCCGCCACTGATTCCCGAGCCAATAACGATGGCATCGAAGGTTTGTGCTTTTACTGAATCTATATTTATGTTTGACATTTTTAGAATCTAATTTTGAATGAGTGAATACTTATAAAGTTCACAGTTTCAAGTTGGTGATTTAGGGAAAATTGCATTTATTCTGCCAACTGACGACTATAAACTGTCTACTTTTTGACAGGTACACAGCCGTGATAGCGAGCTGGGGCAAATTCAAAAATTCGTAGCTTAGTCATTACGTATTCTGAGTTGAGGTAGCCTTGAATCGTGAGGTTCTTTACTAAACGTAAGAAACCTTTTTCATCGCTATTTTCCGAATTAGACATTTTATTTAAAACATCTAATTTTTGTTTGCCATCACATTCAATGAAAGTTTTTGAGAAATCTCTTTTTGCGGCAACATCAACTAAATCAAAACCTTTAGAGAAAGTTTCTTGCGATTTTTTATCGTAGCAATCGGCTACCATCTTAATTGTGAACTGATGCACATTGAGGTCTTTTGCTCCGAGAGTATCTGTTTTGGGAATAATCGTTTCGACGATTTCTGCCAGTAGATTTTCTTGCGATGCTGAAATCTTTAAAGAAGTATTTGCGATTGCTTCTTTGTTCCATGCGTTTGCCCACGAAGGTAGCACTATTGTACCACCAATCGTTAGGGCAATATTTTTTATTGCCGAACGTCTTTGCATTTTGAGTAGGGTTGAATTTTAAACGGATACAAATAAAACAATTTTCTGCGAGAAAAAGTATGCCATATTCGTGGGAAGCAGGGTTTGTTCATAAAAAAAGATGGGGATTCAAAAAACTGATATATTTGTTTTACGAATCAAAGATCAATTTATGAATCCCCCAAAAACAAACTTACAAACTACTATTCTGAAGTGCAAATGAAACTTTCAGATAGTCGAGATATACGAGGCAAACGTCACGAGTTAGCGTTTATAGTGGTATTGTTTTTAACGTCGATTTTACGGAGTGATAAACTTCTGAATTTGTCAGTTATTCATCGAGCAATGTTAGATGATTTTGAGAAATTGGCACATATTTTAGGCATAAAAGTAGCAAAATGTATTTCTTATTCTCAACTTAAAAGGCTACTTCAACTCATTGATTATGAGCAATTTAATACTATGAATGAGTTGTATTTTAGTTTCATTATCAAGAAAGATGCTGAAAAATGGTTTAGCGTAGATGGAAAAGAGCTTTGCGGAACTATAGACGGAGTTAGTGGAGCAAAACGAGGTCTAAGTATTGTAAATTTAACGAGACATCAAAGTCGTCAGAGTATTATTATCGGTCATTATGATGGCTCGAAAGCATCAGAAAAGCCAGTAGTACGTGACTATTTTGAAGAAACAGATATAAGAGGACAGAAATTTACATTCGATGCTTTACACACCTCAAAAGAAAACTTAGCGACAATCGCAAACAAAAATGGTGTGTATTTGGCCCAACTCAAAGCCAACCAAAAAGAGATGTTAGAAGAATGTGAATTGGTTAACAAGCACTTCATTGCTAATTTTAAAAATACTGACTATCAAAAGGGGCATGGACGTGTAGAAACACGAGTATATAAGGGCTATAATTTTGTTGCAGCTGAGTTTGATGAGCGTTGGAAAGAAACAAAAAACGTATCGCTTATAGTCGTCAGTCGAGAAAGGTTTACCTCAAAAATCAAGAAATCAACACAGGAAAATTCTTATTGGCTCAGCAACCAATCACTTGATAATAAGTCATTTAACGAAATCTCCGAAGCTATCAGAAACCACTGGAGCATTGAAACGCATCATCACATAAGAGATGTACAAATGGGTGAAGACCAAATAAAAATAAGTCATAAAAATGAAGCCCTTGTAGTCGCAAGTTTTATTACTTTAACCTGTAATTTATTAGAAAAGCAAGAGGGTAATAAATCCAGCCTCAGAGAAAAATTAAGTAAAAATTGGAAGTTAATACCAGCAATTTTTAAGTAAGTTTATTTTTATGAACAAACCCTG
>JAIXOL010000023.1 GCA_027486845.1 Cytophagaceae bacterium | reverse complement strand
ATATGGCAACGTGGCAACACTTGGAGTTTCAGACATGATTCAAAATCGGCTATTGAATCTATTGTTATTGACCCTGATAATAAATTACCAGATGTCAATACACGAAATAATCAGTGGAAGCCATCAAAACTCACCAATTTTCAACCAAATTAAGGCTTAGGGTATCGAAATTGTAACTTTTGAACGATGACAAATTCCACCAAGTGGAGGGTTAAACTTTGAAACATTTACAGTAACAGCCTCAATATGAGGAAACTTTGTTCTAATAGCCTCAATTATTTTATAAGCAATATGTTCTAGTAGCCGATGTCGTTCATTCATGACACCGGCTACTATTTTATATACATCTTCATAATTGACAGTTAGTTTCAATTTATCTTCTAGTGCTGCACGGCTCAAATCGGCCGTAATTGCAATATCAATTGAAAATTTACTTCCTATTTTTTGTTCTTCATCATAATATCCATGATAAGCAAAAAACTCTAGACCTTCAAGTGAGATAATTCCCATAACAAAAATTTTTAGGCAAAAAAAACAAAAAAAGGTTCAAGCAAATACTTGAACCTTCTTAATATATATTATTAATTATAAATTATCAAAAAATGAGCTACCAGATGTGCCTTCATTTTTTGAAATAACATCATTCAAAGTCGTCAATGGCGTATTATCTTTAATAGGCGTTTCATTCTTTTCTACCATTGCTTTTCTGATTGCAGCCTTTACTTTATTCACTTTTTCAAGCATTTCTTCAGTAATTGAATCCAGATTATTATCAATTGGTAAAAGAGGTGCTTGTGTAAAAGATGAAATAGTCTCTTCAATTTCTTCTCTTACTTGAGCAACAGCTTTTGATTCTTCAAAAATAATCGGCTCTGTTTCTGGCGAAAATATAATCTCCTCATTAACAGTAATTGATTGAACTTGAGAAGGTGTTTCAACTATTGGCACTTTAATTTCTATAAGCTCATTTTTATTTGGTTCACGACCGCCAACCAAATAAATTTTTAAAGCCTCCAAGTCATTCCAACGACCTTCAGCAGCAAGTTTGGCTTGTTGAGTCCATGTACTTGGGTCATGGCGTGAAAACTGTGGTCCAGCCTTTTCTAAAATTTCTTGAATTTTGTAAACTGGAGTAATTGCCAAATCACGGAAAGTAAAAATATCCGAATCATTGAGTAAAATAGCTATTTTTGGCCCTATTCCTTCAATTATATCTAATTCATCAGACCTTGGAGAATTATTTCTACGTACAATACCTTGCTTAACATCTGACTGTGGCTCAATGAAATCATTGACTGACGATGATGAATTTGTTATTATTTGACTAGGTTCTTCTACTGTAAGGTCTTCTGTTTCTTCAACAATTGGCTTTTTTTGAACCACTGGTAATTGAAAACCTACTTCATAAACAACTTCAACTGGTAAAATTTTTGCAATATTCTGTACTTCCTGACCAGTTTCGGTTGTGAGGCTTGGCATATCAGCTACAACCTCTTCTTCAATTAAAGGAACAGAATCTATAATTTCTGGAACCTCTTCATTTAATATATCTTCAAAAGAATCAACGGTAAATTTTGCATTTATTTCGGCATCCTCCTCAACTGACAGCATTGAGGTAGCTTCTCTAAACTTGGCATTTACACCTTCCTTATCAAATTTTTCTTCAAAACGCTGAACATGCTCAAGTGTAGATGTGGAAAGGCTACGCATTTGCACCAAAAGGTTAGTTTTGTAATGATCCATCGCACGGAAATCACGTTCCAACACTTTTACATCCCCCAAAACCTCTTCTTTGATATACCTTGCTTGTTCTTCAGCCTGTCTGATAATTCCATTAGCTTTTTGTTGAGCATCTATCAACAACTTTTCGTTATGCAATTTCGTCTCTTGAATATGCTTATCGGCCTGTTGATTTGCTTGATCAGTGATCATTGTACTTGTATCTTCAGCAGTTTTTAACGTTTTATACAGCGTCATTTCAATTTCACGCAACTTGTTAGCTTCTTTTTCAGCTATCTCAAGTTGCATTCTTAGCATTTTGCTTTCGTTTAGTACTCGTTCCCATTCTTGAGAAAGATTAACTAAAAAACTTTCTACTTCTTCGATGTTATAGCCTCTAAAAGTTTTTTCGAATTCATGTTGACGTATTTCGAGGGGTGTAATCTTCATTGTTAAAAATGTTTTAGGGAATTCTGAAACGTTTTTTGCTGATGGGTCAATGGGTTGATGCCCTTTTTAATTGTGGAAATATCTAAAAAAAAGTATTTTCAATCAAAAATTCAATAAATATAAGTTAATAAGCAAAAGTAACAAAAAAAGTATGTTTAATACTTATAATTTAATACATTTATTCACAAGAAATGCCATCAAATAATTTTAGAAGTCAATTTTCCAAACCGAAATGGTACGGTCGTCGCTGGCTGACACAATCTGATTATCATATTCTGTCCAAAGCAATTTATTAACTGATGTTCCATGACCTGCGTGTCTTGCACGGTCGATTACTTTCAATAATTTAAAACTTTCGGAATCCCAAATTTTAACTGATTTGTCCATACTACAGGTTGCAAAATAATTAGAGTTAGGGCTAAAATCAATATAATTAATCGCAAAAGTATGTGCTACAATTTCTTTTTCTAAAACATATCCTGCCTCAACGTCCCAAATTTTTAATCGAGCATCTCTACTTCCCGATAGCAAATACTTGAAATTTGGCGAATATTTTAATGAAAAAACTGAGTTTTGATGTGCAGCGATTACTTTTTTAAGTACAAATGTTTGTAAATCAAAAATCTTGATAGAATTATCACTGAAACCTGCAGCAAACTCTCGTTCAATAGGATTGATAGCTAAACATCTAACGCTCATTTCGGACGCTTTAATGTGCTTCACAAAACTAAAACTTTCGGTTTCAATAATTGAAATAACACCATCTCCGCCCGCAATGATTGCCATATTATTATAAATTTGTAAATCAAAATAATTGGTGGAGACCAATTTCAAGGTACTAATTTCTTGCTTGGTAGCAATGTCAATAACATGAACACCTTCAAAATTTTCGAGAATCCAGAGATGATTTTTGTTTGGCAAATACGCCAAAGCATAGACTGAATGTCCAACTTTAGCTATCATTTCTCCAACATCGGGTTTTTGCAAATTCCATTTTACCACAAAACCATCGCCTGCTGCCGAGAAAAAACGATGTACTTCATCAGACTTTACCAAAGCATATACACAATCTCTATGCCCCGTAAATGAATCTATTTTCTCAACTTTTATCATAATACTTATGTATTTTTATTACTTGTACTTTGTATTGACAAACATTGAGGCTTAGCATAAAACCAACATTTTTTTTAATTTCTTAGTAATTCGCAGAAAAGATAATGAATCATCGAACAAAACACTATTTTTGCATACAAAAATAATTCATTTAAATTTTCTTTCTTACACAATCACATGAATTTTTCAGCCGAAATAGAAAAAACAGCAGTTTTTGAAGCAGTAAAAAAGGTAATAACTGATTTTGGATTTAATATTCACAAACAAGACCAAAGTCGCCCATGGGGTGGTTTTTTTGTTTTGGATGAATCGCAAGCACCTAAGTTTATAGAAACCTATTTCCCCCATTTATCGATAGACGATTTTGGTATTGGTCGAAAACTTAGTCCGAAAATCTTGGTAGTTGCACCACAAAAACGTCTTTCGTGGCAATATCACTTTCGTAGAGCAGAAATTTGGAAGGTAGTTGGAGGAGTTGCAGGAGTGGTAACAAGTGATACTGATGAAGAAAATGAACTTCAAATACTTCCACTTAACACCATTATTAACCTAAAACAAGGAGAAAGACACCGTTTGGTTGGACTTGACGGTTGGGGAATTATTGCCGAAATTTGGCAACATACCGACCCAGAACATCCATCAGATGAAGATGATATTGTAAGAGTTCAAGATGATTTTGGAAGATAATATTTCAAGTGTAGGGTTAAGAATGTAGGATGCGTATTAAAAACTATACTTTTACACTCTTAACTCTACATTATACACTATTTTTATTTTATCAGTCTCCGATGATAATTAATTTGTCCAAGATGATAATTGAAGTGCGAGAGCAAATGTAGCAAGAAAAACTCGTTGGTATCATTTCCGCCATAAAATTCTTGTGTGTGGTTTTTAGCCAAAGTTTCGTTTGAAATATTTGATAAAATTTGTTTGAGCATTGCTCGTGTAGCTTCTATTTTTTCGATTAAAATTGCTTTTGGTACATTTTTATCTGAAAATTCCAATGGACGATTTCTAACATAATCGGTTCCGCCCAACTGATGCCCAATGTAATGATTTAGATTACCAATCAGATGCAAACAAAGATTCCCTGCTGAATTATTAATTTCTGACTTAATTAGCCATAAATCTGATTCATGCTCATAAGCGTCAATTTCATTACTAAGTTTTTGTAAGTCTCGATTATAGAGTTTTGCTAAAGATTCAAGCATAATGTTTCAGTTTTATTCAAGATACATTATTGTTCAAAATCAAGTTCCATCATTACGTAGTCTTTACCATTTTTTCTGATAATATCAGAAGCAACCTTCATTCCGAAACGTTGGTAAAATTCGATAGCCGTCGTACGAGCATCGCACCGCAGATTCTTGATATTCCGTTTTTTCACTTCACTTATTAAATGACTGAGAAGCTTTGTTCCGTAGCCTCTTCCTTGAAAATAATTATCTGTAGCAAATTTTCTAAATTGCCCACCTTGACTTTCAATAAATAAAGAAATGACCGAAATCAAAATTTCATCATCAAATAAACCAAAATGCAATCCCTCATCATCATTCGGAAGGACTACAAACTCTATTGGTTTGCTTGGCCACATCACTTTGTGTCGGAGTGGCCAAGTTTCAGATGCTTCAATTTCTTTAATTTCCATACAAAATCACTTACCAGCATAAGCTTGATAATATTTTTGGGCTTGTGGCATTTGTTTTTCTAAATCAGCAATACGAGTTGCGTCGGCTGGATGAGTTGAAAGTAATTTTGGTGGTTTTTGCGACTTTGCTCCTGCCTCAGCCATTCTTTTCCAAAACTCTACGGCATTTTGCGGGTTATAACCAGCCATTGCCATAAAAATCAAACCTAATTTATCCGCTTCTGATTCTTGATTACGGCTATTTGGCAAAACATATGTAAGCTGCGACCCAATTCCCAAAACCTGTCCTGCGATTTCCATTACTCGTTGATTACCAGTGGCAATACCTACACCTACTGCACCAATCTGCGTGATACCTTGACCCATCATCGCTTGACTCATACGCTCACGTCCGTGGCTTGCAATTGCATGAGCAATTTCGTGACCCATAACAACCGCTACACCTGCTTCGCCTTTACAAACTGGTAAAATACCTGTGTAAAAACAAACTTTTCCACCTGGCATACACCATGCGTTTAATTCCTTATTTTGAACCAATTTAAACTCCCATTGATAACCATCAATTACTTGGCTATAATTATTCTGAATCAAATAATTTTCAACAGCAGTTTTGATTTTCCCACCCACACGAGCAATCATTTCCGCATCTTTGTTATTCTGTGAAACAACTTTGGATGTATCCATAAAGCCCTTATACTCAGTAAAACTCATCGACATCATTTGTTCGTTAGAAACTAATCCAACCAATTGTTTACGACCAGTAAGAGGCACACGCTGGCAAGCCCAAATTAGTGTTACTAAAGCGATTGCAGCAATCGAAGATTTCAGAAGTGTTTTCATTATTTATTAATTATTAAAATTTACTTTTAGACGAATTTTCGTTTCAAATATTACAATTTTATACGAGTATTTTTGAGAAAACTTAAAAAATTATGCCCACCAAAGGGTACTAACAAACAATTTATTTCCTATTTTTGTAAAAAGGATTAGTTTTTCAATGTGCAAATATTGTCAATTCATCCGAAAGTCTTTCTTCAATTTTTAGAATATTTTTCATGAAAATCATCGCTATTGGCAGAAATTACGCCGAACATATCAAAGAACTCAATAACGAACGCCCCGACGAACCCGTTATTTTCACAAAACCTGAAACGGCTATTTTGAAAGATAATGAGCCATTTTACTATCCTGATTTTTCGCAAGATATTCACCATGAAGTTGAAATAATTATAAAAATCAGCAAGATGGGAAAAAATATTGAGGAAAAATTTGCCCATAAATATTATGATGAAGTCGGAATCGGCATCGACTTTACAGCCCGTGATGTGCAATCAAAACTAAAAGCCAAAGGTTTACCGTGGGATTTGGCAAAAGGTTTCAATGGCTCTGCTCCTATTTCTGAGTTTGTTCCAAAATCAAAATTCGAAGATTTAACAAATCTTAATTTTCATTTAAACGTGAATGGCGAACTTCGCCAGGAGGGTAATACCTCGATGATGCTATACTCGATTGATACAATTATTGCTTTTATTTCAAGATATTTTACCCTAAAAACTGGCGATATAATTTTTACTGGAACGCCCGCTGGTGTAGCTGCTGTAAAAGTAGGTGATACACTAACAGCATTCGTTGAAGGTGAAAAAATGTTGGAATTTGAGGTAAAATAATGTATTTTTAGCTAGATAAAAAATCAAAACTATTTCAAACACTTTTTTATTTCATAGAGTTAATCAATTGCCAAATCACCTAAAGGTGGAGGTTCTGAATTTTTTTGAATTTTTAGAACAAAAAAAGGCTTCCTAATTCGAAAAACCTATTACAAAACATTTATTTAGTTCTGCGAAAGACAAATATATCATGTCTACCGATTTTGATAAGCCTCTAGAAGAATTTAAAGATTATAAGTGATAAAATTTTTGACAAATACAAAAAATCCATAACAATCAAACAAATTTGGTAATTACCGATATAACCCATGATTATTACACGTATCCTAAGTACACTTTTGCTCATTATATATCTAGTTTCTGATACTTCTTCGAATATGGCATTTGCCCAACGAAGAAAAACAGTTCTAAACAAACAATATCCAAAAGGTTATTTTATGTTTCCAATTCAACCTGGTCAACAAGCTTCATTGTCTGGCGGTTTTGGCGATTTACGTACAAATCACTTCCATGCTGGTGTTGATATTCGTACAGGGGGTGTTGAGGGCTACCAAATTTATGCCGCCGCCGAGGGATATATTTCAAAAATACGGATTATGCGTGGCGGATATGGAAATGTGCTCTATATCACCCACCCTAATGGATACACGACCGTTTATGGACATCTCAAAAACTTCAATGCCAGAATTGAACAATTCGTACGTCAAAAAGAATATGACCAACAAGTGTGGGACATTGAACTTTCTCTTTCACCCAACGATTTACCAGTAAGAAAAGGCGAAATTGTAGCTATTGGCGGTAATACTGGAGCATCTGGGGGCCCACACCTCCACTTTGAAATACGTGATGAAGCCGAAAACGCCATTAATCCATTAAAATTTGGTTTCTCGGAAATCCAAGATTCTCAAGCACCTGTTGTTGAGCGAATTATCTTGAAAACGCTCAATGCTTATTCTCGTGTTAACGGTGAATTTGGTAGAGTTTCTATTGCCCCAACTCGCACTTCTGCTGGAAACTATAACATTCCAATAATTGTAAAAGCACATGGCACAATTGGTCTTGAAATCAATGCTTATGACAGAAGCCAAACCTCCCCTTTTCGATTGGGCCTTACTGATGTTGAAGTAAAAATAGATGGCGTTACAAGTTATAAGCTTAATCTAGAAAAAATGCCTTTTGATATATCGAAAGATATCAACGTTCATATTGACTATGACATTGCCGAAAGTAATGGTGTAAGAATCCAAAAATGCTACGTAGCCGATGGAAATCGCCTTTCTATTTATGAAACTGATCAAAACAACGGTAAAATCATTATTAGAGACAAAGAAATTCATAGAGTATCAGTTGAAGTGAAAGATACGTATGGAAATACTTCAACCACAAATTTCTCGATTCAAGGTGACCAACCAAATGAAGTTTTTGCGGAAGAATTAGCAGAAGAGAGTAATTTTTCAGGAAATATATCAACTTCAATTTCAGAAAATACTCTTGCAATCAGAGCAAAAAATTCAAAAGCATCGGCCGCAATTTTACAATATAAAGGAATTCCCTCTGTTGTTCCTTTGGCTTATCGCAGAAGTACAGAATCCGTTTACTTGCATGATTTAAATAAAGGTATTGCAGATTTTGTGCAGGTAGATAACAGTTCTGAAAGACTTAATATAAAGCAGGAAATCCTCCCACAAAAAGGGCAATATTATTCAGAACCAAAACTTAACATAGATTTTGATGATGCCTTGTATGATACACTTTACCTAAAAACAACGCAAAACGGCAATCGTCTTTCGATAAATACTGAAAAAATTCCACTTAAAGATTTTATGACTGTTAGTTGGAGTCCTTCGGGAGTTGCAATTTCTCAAAAAACGAGTGTTTATTATGTAAACGATGGACGAAAATATTTAGGAGGAACGTGGTTGGGCAATCAGATTCAGTTTAAGACTAAAGAACTCGGAGATTTTCAAGTAATCACTGATAACGAAGCTCCCAATATTCGTCCAGTAAGAATAGACTCTACTGAGTTACGTTTTACAATTTCTGATGGACTTTCAGGAATAAAAACCTTCAATTGCTATGTCAATGGTCAATGGGTTTTGATGGATTACGAATACAAATCAAACCGAATTTGGTCAATAAAACTCAATGAATCAGAAACATTTAATGGCGATTTGAAGTTAGAAGTAACGGACAACGTAGGAAATTTGGCAGTTTATGAAGTCAACATTGATGAATACATTTCTACCCAAAGAGCCGTCAAGAAAGTTACCAAAAAATCATCTAAGAAAACCTCAAAAAGAAAGAAAAATGTCTCTAAAAGTAGGAAATCCGGCTCCAAAAATTCAAGCAAAAAATCAAAACGGAAGCGTCGTTAATCTATCTGATTTTGAAGGTAAGAAAGTAATACTTTATTTCTATCCTAAAGATGCAACTCCAGGTTGCACAGCTCAGGCTTGTAGTCTCCGAGATAATTATGAAGCACTTTTAACAAAAGGTTACATAGTTTTAGGTGTAAGTGTTGACGATGAGAAATCGCACCAGAAATTCATTAAGAAATACGAACTACCGTTTGACCTATTAGCTGATACTGACCAAAAAATAGTAAATGATTATGGCGTTTGGGCAGAAAAATCAATGTATGGCCGAACTTACATGGGCATTGTTCGGACAACTTTCGTGATTGACGAAAAAGGAATTATCCAAGAAATTATTCAGAAAGTAGATACTAAAAATCACGCCGAACAGATTTTGGGATAAAGGTATTTTATTGTTTTTTTGCATTAATAATATAAATTTCAGTAAAAACCTCACTTTCGTGGGGTTTTTGTGTTTCTAAAGCAAGATGTATTGCTTACTTTTGCATAATACTAAGTAAAACATTCCTTTTTTATCTTTTTTAATTACTTTTGTATTAATTGTATATTTGACACTTAATAATTATTTTTAAATGCAAACCAAAGAATTACAAGACATCGCTTCGCAGGTTCGTCGAGACATCGTTAGAATGGTTCATGGCTGTCAATCAGGTCACCCTGGTGGTTCATTAGGTTGTACTGATGTAATTGTTGGACTTTATTTCCAACAAATGAAAATCAACAACCGTAAAGGTAAAGGCGGCTTCCTTACCTTTAATATGGACGCTACAAACGAAGATTTATTTTTCCTTTCAAATGGTCATATCTCGCCGGTTTTTTATAGCGTATTGGCTCATAGAGGTTATTTCGACAAAGCAGAATTGTCTACTTTCCGAAAAATAAATTCAAGGTTGCAAGGTCATCCGACAACACATGAACATCTTCCGGGTATCCGTATTGCCTCTGGTTCACTCGGACAAGGAATGTCAGTAGCAATTGGTGCAGCATTAGCAAAACGTCTGAACGGTGAAAAAACTACGGTTTATTGCTTAATGGGCGATGGTGAGCAGCAAGAAGGACAAGTTTGGGAAGCAGCACAAGCAGCTCCACACCACAAACTAGATAATTTGGTTGGAATAATCGACTTAAACGGCCAACAAATTGATGGTCCGACCGAAAAGGTGATGTCAAACCGCGATTTAAAAGCTAAGTACAAAGCATTTGGCTGGAACGTAATGGAAATCAAAGATGGTAACGACATGGAACAAGTAGTAACTGGTTTGCGTAAAGCAAAACGTTTATTGGGCAAAGGTCAACCAGTCATGATATTATTAAAAACTGAAATGGGTGCTGGAGTTGACTTTATGATGGGAAGCCACAAATGGCACGGAGTAGCTCCTAACAATGAGCAATTGGCTGCAGCTTTGGCTCAATTGCCTGAGACTTTGGGCGATTATGAAGTCAATTAAAAATAATTTTTAAGATATTTAAGCAAAACTCTCAAATCAAACATTGGCTTTAATTGTTTGATAAACGATATTATTAAAATGACAAAATATCCATTTACCGAGAAAAAAGATACACGCTCAGGATTCGGAGCGGGTATGACCGAGCTTGGTCGTACAAATCCTAATGTCGTAACGCTATGTGCCGATTTAGTGGGTTCATTGAAAATTGATACTTTTATCAAAGAAAACCCTGAGCGGTTTATCCAATGCGGTATAGCTGAGGCAAATATGATTGGTGTAGCGGCAGGTTTGACAATCGGAGGAAAAATTCCGTTTGCTACAACTTTCGCTAACTTTGGTTCAAGTCGTGTTTATGACCAAATCCGTCAGTCAGTTGCTTATTCTGACAAAAACGTTAAGATTGCCGTTTCGCATGCTGGTCTAACATTAGGTGAAGATGGTGCAACTCACCAAATCTTAGAAGATTTGGCTATGATGCGTTCATTACCAAATATGACGGTTATTAATCCTTGTGATTTTAACCAAACGAAAGCTGCAACTATCGCAGCTGCCAAACATGAAGGCCCAGTTTATTTACGTTTTGGTCGTCCAGTTGTACCAGTTTTCACTTCACCCGACCAAAAATTTGAAATAGGAAAAGCATGGATGGTTTCGGAAGGAAAAGACGTAAGCATCTTTGCCACAGGTCATTTAGTGTGGGAAGCAATCCAAGCATGTGAGATTTTAGAAGCCCAAGGAATTAGTGCAGAAATAGTTAATATTCACACTATCAAGCCTCTCGACGAAAAAGCCATTCTAAAATCTGTTCGTAAAACTAAGTGTGTGGTTTCGTGCGAAGAACATCAAATGAATGGTGGTTTAGGCGACGCGATTGCCCAAACACTTGCAAAAAACTTCTTAGCTCCACAAGAATATGTTGCCGTAGATAATTCATTCGGTGAGTCAGGTACTCCTGCCCAATTGATGGAGAAATACGGTTTAAATGCAGCAACAATAGTTGAAAAGGCATTAAAAGTGATTGCAAGAAAGGGATAAAAATTATATTCTATACAAAAGTGCTGGTTACAAATACTTGTTAATCAGCACTTTATCTTTTAATTTAAGCACTTTATTAAACTTTATTTGAATTTAATAGTCAAATCAACAAAACAGAAAACATTTCCTGTATGATATCCGATTCGGAACTGCTATTACAATTTCAAGACGAGTTAAAAAGACACGATGCTTTTAGTCATCTGATAAAAAAATATCAGCAAAAAATCTATTGGCATATTCGTAAGATAGTCATTGACCACGACGATGCAGATGATGTTGTACAAGAAACTTTCATCAAGGTTTGGCAGGGTTTACATAACTTTAGATCTGATTCTCAGCTCTTTACATGGATTTATCGAATCGCCACCAACGAAAGTCTAAATTTTTTACAAAAAAAACGTCGCCAAAATCACGTACCGCTCGAAAACGACGATAGTCTTGATTTGCTCAATACGCTCGAAAGTTCAATAAGCCAAGATTACATTTCAGGTGATGAAATTCAATTGAAACTACAAAAAGCTCTTTTGAAATTGCCTGATAAACAGCGACTAGTGTTCAATATGAGGTACTATGATGATATGAAATACGATGAAATATCTGAAATAACGGGAACTTCAATTGGAGCGTTAAAAGCTTCTTATCACTTGGCTGTAAAAAAAATTGAAGAAACGCTTAATAACCAAGAATCAAGTTTCTAAGAAAATTATTAAACCTTTTTAAAATATGTTTGTCAAATTATCAATCTGACAAATTTATGAAGTATTGACAATATGATTTCACTCGATAAAATAGACAAAGTAAATCGTGCGACAAACAGTCTTTTCAAAGTACCTCAAAATTACTTTGAAAACCTTACAGCGTCTATTTTAAATAAGACTACCGAATCTACAATAAGTCTCCACTCAAAAACCCAAAAACCATTCTCGACGCCTAATAGTTATTTTGAAGGACTTTCTGCTACAATTATGGGCAGAATTGCACAAATTGAAAAGAAAAACATTGATTTGGAAAGTTTAGAACGAGTAAATGTTTTTAATGTGCCAGAAAGCTATTTCCAAGCACTTGAACTCAACACCAACATTGAACGATTCGAAAAAAACAATATTTTCAAAGTTCCAATAGGATATTTTGAAAGTTTAAGTAATAAAATACTGTCAAGTATTCCACCAAAATCGGCCAAGACCATTAAAGTAAATTGGTGGAAAACACCAACAATAAAATGGTCAGCCGCAGCAAGTGTAGTTTTGATGTTCGGTTTATGGTTCGGAATTTCTCAATTTACAAAAGACAAAACCGAATTAGCTTTAGAAAAAGTAAGCAATGCCGAAATTAAAACGTATCTCGAAACCCAAGATTTAAGTTATCTTGAATACGAATCGGCCATTGAAACAACTCAAAACACTACCAAGGCAGTTTTAGATGGGTTGAATATTGACAAAAAAGATATTTTAGAACATCTAGAAAGCCAAGATTTAGAGGAAGATATTTAACCATGAACTCAATCTAGCCTCAACTGTAGTCAGTTTGTTTTATGATTCTTGACCATTCGAAAAAAAGTTTTATAAATTGTAATATAGTCTGACATCTGATAAAATGAAAAAAATAGTTTTAGTACTGCTGTTCATTCCGATAATCTCAATTGCACAAAACCGTCAAGGTGGCGGAGGAGGAGGTCGATTACAAAAAATACATTCGGCCAAAATCGGTATGATTACCGAACGCCTAAATCTTACACCTGAGCAAGCACCCCAATTTTGGGCAGTTTATAACGAATACGAAAACAAAAAGATTGATTTAAAAAAGACTATTCGTAAAACAATGGAAGAGGCAGTTTCCTTGGCCGCATCGGACGATAAAATTCTTTCAGCTCAAAAACAAGCAATTACATTACGCAGAAAAGAACTTGATTTAGAAGAGGAATACATGAGCAAAATACTTCGTACTATTACACCTCGACAGTTTTCTGAACTCAAACGAACTGAAGCAAATTTCAATAAAATGTTAATTGAAAGACTTAACGAAAAATCAGAGAATTAATAAAGAAGAAAAGTAAGCCTCCCCTCTGATGAGGATGCCTTTTCTGAATGCTTCCTTGAAATAAAAAAGAAAAATAACGCATGATTTTGACTAATTTTGCGTAGAAATTATTCCTATTGAAGATGCAGAACAATATCAATAAAAGCAATCGTCTCAATAATTTGAGTTATGCTATTCGTGGACCAGTTTTCGAGAAAGCACAACAACTCGAGGCAATGGGGCAAAAAATCATCAATCTAAATATTGGAAATCCCGCACCGTTTGGATTTGATGTACCAGATGAGATAGTACATGATATGATTATGAATATCCGAAATGCTCAAGGGTATGTACATCATTTGGGCATTTTTTCCGCTCGCAAGGCCATCATGCATTATACACAACAAATTGGTATTCAAGGAGTTACGATTGATGATATTTTTATTGGCAACGGAGTGAGCGAGCTAATAGTAATGACAATGCAAGCTCTCTTGAATGATGGTGACGAAATTTTGATTCCATCACCTGATTATCCACTATGGACAACATCGGTGGCACTTTCTGGCGGAAAACCCGTGCATTATATTTGTGATGAAGAATCCGACTGGAATCCAGATTTGGATGATATTCGCCGAAAAATTACTCGAAAAACCAAAGGTATAGTAGTTATCAACCCAAATAACCCAACTGGAGCGGTTTATGACAAAGATATTTTAGAAGGAATCATAAAAATTGCAGCTGAATATAATTTAATAGTATTTGCAGATGAAATTTATGACAAAATCCTTTTTGATGGAGCAAAACACATTCCGATGGCTTCATTGAGCGATGATGTTTTTGTGATGACTTACAGTGGTTTATCAAAAAATTATCGTGCAACGGGCTTTCGCGGCGGTTGGGTAATTTTGAGTGGAGCAACACACCGAGCAAAATCTTTTGTTGAGGGATTTACGCTTTTAGCAAGTTTGCGTCTTTGTGCCAATGTTTTAGCACAATATGCAATTCAGACCGCACTTGGGGGTTATCAAAGTATTAATGATTTAGTAGCCCCAAATGGTCGTTTGTGTAAACAACGAGATTTGATTCACTACAGAATGACGGATATTCCGGGGATTACATGTGTGAAACCTAAAGGGGCATTATATCTTTTTCCTAAAATAGATTTAAGAAAATTTTCATTTAAAGACGATGAGCAATTTACTTTCGATTTATTGTGTGATCAAAAAGTTTTGGTTGTATCAGGGACTGGCTTTAATTATATAAAGCCTGACCATTTCAGAATCGTATTTTTGGCTTCATCCGAAGAATTAGAAACTGCTTCCAGCCGCATCCGAAACTTCTTAGACCATACTCGAACAAGAGTTGACGAGCTGGAATTAGTATAAACAAAATAGGAATTAAAAATTGAGAATGATAAAAATTCTTAACTATCCATTGTTCATTATCAAATAAAAAACATGCTTCATTTAGGTATAAAAAATACATTACGCATTCTTCGAGGCACAGGCGTTGGAATGTTTTTGGGTGATGAAGAAGGTAACGATGTACTTCTGCCTAAGAAATATGTTCCCGCAAATGCAATCGTAGGCGATGATATTGAAGTATTTATTTACCGAGATTCAGAAGATAGAATAATTGCTACCAACCTCGAACCCAAAATTCAATTAAATCAATTTGCTTGTTTACAAGTAAAATCGGTTACGGCAATTGGTGCATTTTTGGATTGGGGGCTTGAAAAAGACTTGTTTGTGCCATTCAGAGAGCAAAACAAAAAAATGGAGGAAGGCAGATGGTATGCAGTTTTTCTTTATTTAGATGAAGAAACAGACCGTTTGGTTGCATCTTGCAAAGTAAATCGCTATTTCGAGAAAGAAAACATTGATTTAAAGATTGGGCAAGAAGTTGACCTTCTAATTTTTGAAGAAACTGATTTAGGATTAAATGCCGTCATAAATAATAAATACAAAGGTCTTATTTATGAAAATGAAATTTTTCAAAGAATCAAAATAGGTACACGCACCAAAGGTTTTGTAAAAAATTTAAGAGATGACAATAGAGTTGATTTGAGTTTACAAAAACAAGGTTACGCCAACGTAGAACCAAATGCAGAACGTATTTTGGAAAAACTAAAAACCAATAATGGTTTCTTAGATGTTACTGATAAAAGCGATTCAAACTATGTAATGTATCAGCTCGAAATGAGTAAAAAAACTTTCAAAAAAGCAGTCGGAGCATTATATCGCCAAAAGATTATTCGAATCGAAGATGATGGGATATATTTAGTTTAAGATTCGAGATTTTAGACTCAGGATTCAAGAGAAAAAAAATAACACAAAAAAGCTCAGAGTTGTTTATCAACTGTGAGCTTTTTATCATATCTCGAATCACGTATAAAACCCTATTTATTCAATTCTGTAGCCAAAACCATCCTTATTTTAAGTTTTGCCCCGAGCGACATCGCATCTACTAAGTCTTGAACGGTCAGCGAACTTTCAGCTCGCAACACAACTGTTGGCTCTTCCATTCCTTGTACGGCAGCCATCAATTTCTCTTCTAATTGTGGAAAAGGAATTGGAGTTGAGTTAATATAATATATCTTATCTTTTGTAATTGTGAGTGAAATTGGCTGTTTACTCACATCATGAGTTGATTTTGAAGACTTTGGCAATAACAACTTTATCACATTTGGGTTTCCCAACGTAGAAATAATCAGAAAGAACAACAATAAGAAAAACATGATGTCGTTCAATGATGATGTTGATACCTCAGCTACAAATCTTCTTTGTCTTTTTAATTTCATAGGAAAAACTTTTTTGCTTTAGGCAATATATTTTAAACAATATGCAAATAAATATACTTTTACTTCGAATTTAAAAAGTTAAAAGCATATAGCTTATAACATATTATACTATCGAACAGGCTCATTTAAAGTATCAAGAAAATCCATAACCGTTGCCTGTAATTGGATGCCGAATTTATCAATCATCATGTTAATACCATGATAACCGATGTAGGCAATCAAACCAACAACCAAGCCCGAACACGAAGATATCATTTTTTCGTAAAGACCATTGGCAATTATTTCGATGGTGAAATTACCCGTTGTACCGATATCATAGAAAATACGTATGATACCTAAAATTGTACCCACAAAACCCAAAATTGGAGCAACCCCAGCAATAAGGCCAAGATACCCCATGTTTTTCTCCATTTTTGAAACCTCCAAATTAGATTGAATCTCCATGGCACTTTCAATATCTTTTACAGGACGACCAATACGAGTAATTCCTTTTTCTAATATTCTAGCAATCGGAAGGTTTGTACTTTTACACAAAGTGGCAGCAGTGCGTAAATCACCTCTCAAAATATTATCTTTCAAAGACCTTAAAAAACCAAAATCAATATTTGATGCACTTCTGATGAACAAATAACGCTCAATCATAAAGAAAATCGTGATGAATAATAAGAGTAAGATTGGATATATAACAACACCGCCTTTAAGAAGTAGGCTTAAATAGTTAATTGATTCCACACTTGCTGCCGTAGCAGTTGAGTCAATTTGAAGCAAAACAGTTTGTAACATATAAGGTCGAGAAATGTATGGTTCGGATATTTAACTTTAAAATAGTAAATTTAGTATGCAAAATTACATTTTTTTCTTAATTTTCACCTAAAAACTATGCTCCCATCGCCTTAAGTGATGCCTTCATATTTTCAAGTTGGCGTTTTTTCTGTAAAATTACAGGAGCAGCCACACGTTCTTTACAATCGAACAAACTACAACGTTCGCATGTTTGATTTACTTCTCTGATTGAAATTTTAGGGTCAGCCAAAAACTTAAACTTACTTCGTAGATTATCGTTTAGTTCAAAACCCATTGTCACACTAATATTTAAGTGTGAAATAATACTAAGAGGACGAGCCATTGACATCACAAAATATTGATTTTCAGAATCTACATAGTTAGAAATCTGAACGCCTACTAATGGTTCTTTGTATTTAGTACTTTGTTGTAAATTAGAAACATTATCCAATATATTCAACGAAATCCATCGGCGACAATAATGTTCTTTTTGAGTTTCATGTGGATTATGCCTTTTGGCCAAGTGCATTTCTTTAGTCAAATGATATTCTTTATGTCCAGAAGGTGATTCAAATCGCAGGAAGAAAATACCATCAATTCCAAAGAATTTGGGGAGAACATTGCTTATTCGGTGATACAATGTTTCGGGAGTTGCCTGAAAGTAATTTGCTAAATCAACTAATGCTTTATTGCTCCAAGTTTCTTGGCTGAAAAGTTTTTCTAATTTTCCAATTAGTTTTTCTTTGCGAATCAGAATTGCACCAGCAAAATAAGAAGCATTAAAGTTATTAAGTACCGAATCGAATGATTTTACCTCTACCCAAGACGACGTATAAGGTCTTTCTTTGATTTTCATGTACAAAAAGCCCAATTCTCTTCCAAGTGTAAATGCTCTTTGGTCAGATGTAATTCGCTTATTGATAAGCAAAGTGTTGGTTTTAGGCAAAAAAACCGAACGAATATTCACAATATCTGGATAATCTTCTTCATCAAAATACTTTATCGTGAAACCATATTTATCAGTAAGTAGATTAGATAAAAAGTACTCATCAACTTGCTGTTCTATAGAAACCTTGTGTTCGGCTAAAAATTTATCAACTTCATCTTCAATATCGGAAAAGTAATTATCATGCATTTCTTGATAAGATCGCAGTACCGCAAAATAAAACTGCTCAACCGACATATTATAACTACGCCCGATTTCGATAATTGTACCAATAAATGCACTCAGTTTTGTTGGAGCATCAGAAAGTAGTTCGAGTAAATCGGCTGGTGAAATACCGAAAATTTCAAAAGGAAGTTCGGTCAGAAAATTTGAACGAAGTAGTTCTGAAATAGGTTCTAATTTCTTATTAAGTTTTAACGAAACGAGGGTGTCATAATCAACGCCCATTGCTTCAGCTAGAGCGACAATTTTATCAGATTTTGGGTATTTTTTTCCTTTCTCAATCTCATTTATATATGACATCGAAAGACCTGACTTTTGTGCAAGTTCAGTGAGCGACATACTTTTGTCGAGTCGAAGTTGTTTAAGTTTTAGTCCAAATACAAGACGGATGTTATCAGTATTAAGGCTCATCAATTAATTTGGAATTTCTTTAGTTTTATTAGGGTCGCTTGCAGAAAATCTGTTTTAAATATTCTTAAAGATAAAGGTAGTAAAAATGTACAAATTTTAAGACAAATTCTTAAAAAAATACAAAAAAGCGTATGTTGGTTAACAAACGCTTTTTTTATATTGCAACTTTATTTATAAATTCACTTGTTTCCTTTCGGTTTGCCAAATATTTCTAAAAGCAAATTCTCTATTAAAAACGCCTGTTTTTTCAAGTTCAAACATAGTTTCAGCGGCACATTCCACTAAATTATTAATATCTTGAATTGTTTGATGCAAAGATATTGATACTCTAAAACCTGAATGTTTTAATGGGATACTTGGAAATGAAGCAATACTCATTAAATAACCTTTTTCTTGCATTTTCTCACCAAACTGTGCCATTGCCTCCACATTGCCAAGAACGATAAAACCAATCGGAGTTTGTGCATTAGGATAAAGCATTGGAATTTGAAGTTCTTTTATTTTTTGTTTAAAAAACTGTAATCTCTCATTAAGCATTGCTTGACGCTCATAAATTTCAACCGATAGGTGAATATCAGCAAGTTTCGACGCCGCCGTAATTCCAGCATGCATTGTAGGGGATGAAAAAATAATCGGTAATCCAAGAGTATGTATTAAATCTTTTGTCTTTTGATTAGGAAAAATCATCGCCGCATTTGTACCGCCAAAACCTTTATTTAAAGAACTAATTACATACATTTTTTCATGATATGGTAGATGATGAAAACAATAACCTTTGCCATTTTCGCCAATCCAGCTCATACCATGAGCATCATCAATATAAAGATTAAATTTCTCGTATGTATTAAGCATTGTTTTCAAATCATCAAAAGGAGCTACATCTCCTTGCATTGAAAAAACACTATCTGTCAAATACCATACTTTATCATATTTTTCCCCTAAATTTTTTATTTTACTCTCAAGTTCACTCATTTGATTATGGCGTAAAACTTCTGAGTAGATTCCACCACCATTAAGGTACTGTACAGCGACTCTAACACTTTTATGAACAAATTGGTCAGTAATTATTGCGTCATTTTCCCCAATAATCATTGGCAGATAAGCAAAATGTCCTAAGGAAACATTATTTACAACAAAAGTAGGTAAACCATAAATCGTTTCAAGTTTATCTTCTAATTCGAGATAATGGTCAAACGAAACATAAGTACGTGAAACTGAAGTAAAAAGGCCGAACCGTTCAATCCCTTCAATAGCAGCTTGTTTCACACGTATATCATTTTCTAAAGCTAAATAACTATTGGTAATAAAGTTTTTAAGCTGTTTTCCCTTAAAATAAATGTTACTATTAGTAGTTTCATCTTTTGGAGATTCTAGAAACATTAATCCTCTATTCTTTGCTTCGTTAAATAAGTCATTTATATACTTGGATTCTTTTGGTAAATTTTTCATAAGCATACGATTCTATTGTTTAAATACTTTAATTGGGACTTTTGAATAATTTATGACAACTAAAAATTGTGCCAATAAACAGTATTTTTAATAAAAAATTTCTAAAACAATTTTTTATCACTAATTTTAAACGTATATAATAAAATTAAATGAATTTTCTTAGACTCATTGTTATAGCAATTTTTTCACTTATTGGCTTTACTATTTATGGTATAGTAAATGAACAAAAGTTTTTGCTCTCATTGGGGCATATTTTTTCACTCCCGCTTGTTGGAATATGGTATGGAATAAAACGTAATTGGGCAGTAGAATCAACAGATTATTTTGTTTATTTTGCCTTTTTAATAGGCTCATTGGCAGACTCTGTAATTATTATTGATTGGGGGCAAAAGGGTGAATTCCTTTCAATTTCTATTTCATTGATAATGAACTTATTACTGATAATGATATTTCGTAAAGAGGGAACTCGTATATATTCCGAAAATCTACAAGATTTACCTAAAGTCTTAATCCCGGTCTTTATAATCTTTCTATTTTTCGGATATATTTTAATGCCATCAGTTCCTTCATCAATATATGTTGTGTCTATATTTTATGCAATTTTGGAGGTTCTTTTAGTTATCCATGGTTGCTTTAGAACAGTTAGAGGCAGAAGTTACTTGTGGGTTATATTTGGAATATTTTTAGTTGTACTTAAAGATGCCATATATAGTTTTCATTTCTTTATCTTTAATGGTACTAAAACTTATCTTTACGCAATTCAATATCCGCTCAACATACTTTCTTATTTCATGATAGCGATTGGAATCGCAATAAATCAAGAAAAACAAGAAACTTTGAAAAAGTTATCAATATTTCAACAGATTAAAAAACGCATTAATGTAATTTTAAATTTTATTAATTTATTCGACAATAAAACTATTTCTTCATTAAATTGAAACGTCTAAGCACATGCCAAGAATAGATAGAATAAACTTTTCTGTAATATAATAGGTTTAAGAGTAAACAAAGCCATTTTTATAGATGAATTGGAATACACTTTCAGAAGAAAATCAATTAGAAGAAATCAAGCAGGAATCATACAATCAGCCAATTATGATTCTAAAACATAGCACAACCTGTTCAATCAGTGCTACTGCATTATCGAGATTAGAAAGAGCATGGAAAGATGAGGCGGCTAAGGATTTAAAACCCTACTACCTTGATTTGTTGAAACTCAGACCAATTTCTAATAAAATTGCTATAGAATTTGATGTAGCACACGAATCTCCTCAAATACTAATCATCAAAAATGGCAAATCGGTTTATGATGCTTCACATTTCGATATACGTTTTGATGAAATCGTCAATCAATTATAAAATTTCAATGGTAAATGATGAACGTTAATCGGTCATCATTTACTAAAATTATTAGGCATTTGTCCAGTTAAAATTAAAAACTTGTTCAATTTCGGGGTGTAAACTCAACGAAACAGGGCAAGTATGAGCCGCCCTCACGTATTTTGCTTGAACCTCTTCCGAAAGAGCTTTTGGCGTTTTCATAGTAAAATCAACAATAACTTTAGCAATTCGACGTGGTGCTTCGGCTGACATTATTTTTGTTACTTCGATTTCCGAACCAATAAATTCGATTCCTTCACGTTTGGCCAAAATTCCCATGATTGTCATTGCACAATTTCCAAGCGAAGTTGCGGCCAAGTCTGTTGGAGAAAAGGCTTCACCTTTACCGTTATTATCAACAGGTGCATCCGTAATAATTGTTTCGTTTGATTGCAAATGAGTGGCTTGCGTACGCAAATCGCCAAGATAAACTATTTTTGAAGTAGGCATTTTCTGTGGTTAAAAATAATTAATTCCATTAATAAGTACTGAGACACAAGGAACCAGATTCCGGATTTGAGATAATTAGCCGCACCAATAAAATCTTAATTTTAAACAAATTAATTAATATATTTTTGTAGCTTATTTTTGTCTCCGTATTTAAACTCCTCAAAATAAGTAAAAAACAAGTATTTTTCAAAAGCAAAGAACATTCATTTAATTTATTTAGTTAAATTAAAGATGTTTTTTCAAAAAAATCCGTTTATATTTATAATGTTAATCCCGAATAAATAATGGCTTCCGTAATTGTCAGATTTTTGAATATATTTCTTGTACTTCTTTCTATAAGTACATTTGCCCAGCGTAAAGCAACTACACCTGCACCTAAGAAAACAAGTGAAGATTACAAAATGCTAGCTTATGGTGCCACTACCAATACAAATTCGGGGTTATTGGGTGGAGTTGTGGTTCGTCATTCAAGTGCGGTTGGAAGCATGAACGGACATCCACTCCATCGCTATATTGCTATTGAAGCTATTAATATTAAACATCCTAAAGAAAAATCAGAACCTACTAGTATAGCAAATAGGTTTATTTACGGCAAAACCAATTATCTATTTTCGGTTCGCCCACAATATGGTAGAGAAATCGTTTATTTCAAGAAAAACGGAGAGGACGGTATTGGCATTAGTCTGATTTTGGCTGGTGGACCTTCGATTGGAATTCAAAAGCCATACTACATCAAATATGACCGTAATGGTCGTGGTCAGGTTGAAGTTGTTCAATATGACCCTAATATTCACAAAGAGATAAATCGTATTCAAGGTTCGGCAGGTATTTGGCAAGATTTCTTCAAAAACATGCAGTTAAACCCAGGTGTCCACTTCAAAGTTGCTGCTAACATTGATATGAATACTTTCGGCAATAGCCTCACAGGTTTTGAAATTGGTCTAACTGCCGAGGCGTTCAGTAAAAAACCTGAAATTATGTCAAGTCAATTAACTCAAAACGCTCAATTTTATACAGCTGGCTATTTGACAGTATATTTTGGCAATAGAAAACAAAAAAAATAGCTTCTCAAAAGGCATAATGCTTTACCTTTGCACCATCAAATTATTCTTGTTTTACTAAAAAATAGAATTAGTAGAATGAGTTCAGTAAAACTAACGTAAAATAATGATAGAATTACCCGTTGTAAGTACCGAACAACGTACTCGCCGCCCAGACTGGTTGAGAGTAAAACTTCCTATTGGAGAAAACTTCAAGAAAGTACGTAGCTTAGTTGACGAATACAAATTACACACGATTTGCCAGTCCGGAAATTGCCCTAATATGGGTGAATGTTGGGGAGAAGGCACAGCAACATTTATGATTTTAGGTAATGTTTGTACAAGAAGTTGTACATTCTGTGCAGTAGCAACTGGTCGCCCAAATGAATATGATACCGACGAGCCTCGCCGTGTAGCGGAGGCAATTCAGTTAATGCAAGTAAAACATGCTGTTCTTACTTCAGTAAACCGTGACGAATTGAAAGATAAAGGTGCCGAAATTTGGTATCAGACCGTAAAAACAGTAAAGGAAGTTTCTCCAAAAACGACTATTGAAACACTTATTCCCGACACAAAAAGTAATTGGGAAGCCCTATACCGAATGATTTCGGCAGGACAAGAAGTGGTTTCACACAATATGGAAACAGTAGAGCGTTTATATAGAAATGTTCGCCCACAAGCAAAATATGCACGTAGTTTGGAGCAAATTCGACGTACGAAAGAGTACGGACAACGTACAAAATCAGGAATTATGCTTGGTTTGGGCGAAACACAGGATGAAGTTTTAAAAGCAATTGATGATTTAGTCGAAAACGGTTTGGATATTCTAACGCTCGGACAATACCTTCAGCCAACAAAAATGCACCATGAAGTTATTGAATTTATTCACCCCGATACTTTTGCAATGTATCGTGAAAAAGGTTTACGTCGTGGATTGAAATATGTTGAATCGGGCCCGTTGGTTCGTTCAAGCTATCATGCAGAACGACATGTGCATGTATAAAAGAAATATTCAAAAACATATTTTGAATAAATTTGTTTTTCCAAAAGATAAGCAATAGTGTATCTTTTGGATTTTTTATTCTTTGCAAAACCAAATTAAAGTGAAAACTAACGACTGGGATTTTATTATCTGTGGCGGTGGAATGTCTGGTCTTTCGTTAGCTTATTACCTGCAGAAAAGCAATTTAGGTAGTAAGTCAATTCTCATTGTCGAACCCCAAGAAAAAAATAAAAATGACCGAACTTGGGCTTTTTGGGAATCAGGAAAAAGCACTTTTGAAAGTATTTTATACAAAAAATGGAATGCTGTAAATTTCCGTGATGCTGCTAACAAAATTCAAAAACTTGATATTGGAAACTATCAATACAAACTTCTTCGGGGAATTGATTTCTATGATTTCGTTGCTACCGAACTTTGTAAATCACCCAATATTCAATTCATTAAAGATTCAGTAATTAGTATTGAAGATTCTACTGAATATGCTGTTGTTAAAACGAATTCTGGACAAACCTTTCAGGCTGATTTTGTATTTGATAGTACTTACAAACTCAAACTTAATATTCCTGAAAACCACAATCTGCTCCAACATTTCAAGGGTTTGGTCATTCGAACGCAAAAAGCAATCTTTGACCCTAACCTACCCGAAATGATGGATTTCGGTATAGAGCAGTATAACGAATGTCGTTTTATGTATGTTTTGCCTTTTGATGAACATACGGCAATTGTTGAATATACACTTTTTACCGAAAAATTATTGGAAGAAAAAGAATATGATGCTGAACTAAAGAAATACATTTCAGAAAAACTACAAATAACTGATTATGAAGTAATTGAAGATGAATTTGGAATTATTCCGATGTCTGATGAAGCTACCAAAGAATTTCCGAGTAAACATATTGTCAGAATCGGAACTAGTGGTGGTTATACAAATCCGGCTACTGGCTATACTTTTCAGAATACCCAAAAGCGGTTAAAAGCTATAGTTGAGCGACTAGAAAAAACCGGCTCGCCAATTATCAAAACTTCATGGTTTCAGCGACGATTCTTTTTTTATGCAAGTGTTTTATTGAATGTCCTCGAACAAAAACGTCTTCCTGCTGCCGAAGTTTTTGCACGCTTATATGAGCGTAATCAAGCCTCTCAAATCTTCAAATTTTTAGATGGGGAAACCAATCTTTGGGAAGAAATCAAAATCATGAATTCGACTAAAAAATTGAAATTTATAGCTGCTGTAATCGATGTAATTAAGAGAAAATTATAATACTTTATCAGGGTTTGTTCATAAAAAAAGATGGGGATTCAAAAAACTGATATATTTGTTTTACGAATCAAAGATCAATTTATGAATCCCCCAAAAACAAACTTACAAACTACTATTCTGAAGT
>JAIXOL010000066.1 GCA_027486845.1 Cytophagaceae bacterium | reverse complement strand
AGAAGAAGAAAAAAAAATTTATTTGAAATTGTAAATAACAATAAAATGCCATGAAACTTTACTTTATTTTAGTCTTTTATTTTGTATGTAATTTAAGTGTATTTGGTCAAATTTCAGCATTAAATAGTACTGATGGATCTATTCTAATTACCCCAAGAGGTTTAAAAGGAAAAACCAATAATGGTGTCTCTTTAGGTGAAAATGCCTTGTTTTCTAATACAACAGGGACAAATAACACGGCAATAGGTTCTTTCAGCCTAAGTGTAAATACAACTGGAAACAATAATACTGCAAATGGTTATTATGCACTTCGTTCTAACTCAACTGGAAATGGAAATACTGCAAATGGCTCTTTGGCACTTTCTGCAAATATATCAGGTCATAACAACACTGCTAATGGTCTAAATGCACTTTTATCAAATATATCAGGAACGAATAATACCGCAAATGGCGTTGACGCTCTTTTATCAAATACGACAGCACATAATAATACTGCAAATGGCTTTTTTGCACTTCGTTCGAATACAACTGGAAATTACAATACCGCAAATGGTTCTTACTCTCTCCATTTAAATACAACAGGATATAATAATACTGCCAGTGGATATAACGCACTCAAAGCAAATACAACAGGGTATAATAATACTGCTAATGGAACAGCAGCTCTTTATTCAAATACAGTTGGGTATAATAATACCGCAAATGGTTTTTTTTCACTCGGATCAAATATAACAGGAACTAACAATACCGCTATTGGCTATAACTCTCTTTTTTCAAATACAACAGGGTATAATAACACAGCTAATGGTTTAAATGCAATTTTATCAAATACAACAGGAATTAATAATACAGCATCTGGTGTTGATGCTCTTCGCCAAAACACTACAGGCTCTTATAATACTTCAGCTGGAGTTGATGCTCTTCGTCAAAATACAACAGGTAGTTCTAACACAGCAATTGGCAGTGCTTCACTACAAGCTAATACAACTGGCAATTATAATACTGCAACTGGATTTAATTCTCTTAATTCAAATACTACGGGGGATTTGAATACTGCATATGGTTTTAACTCTCTCCAATCTAATACTATAGGTTATTCTAATACATCCATTGGCAGTGCTTCATTAAAATCAAATACAGTCGGGAATTCTAATACAGCAATTGGCAGTGCAGCATTAGCAAATAACACTTTAGGTAATTATAATACAGCAATTGGTAGTGCTTCATTAATAGCTAACACTACTGGTTATTATAATACAGCAATTGGCAGTTCATCATTAGCAACTAACACTACAGGTAATTATAATACAGCAATTGGCACTGCATCGTTGGGAGATAACACCATAGGTTATATTAATACAGCAATTGGATACTACGCTTTAAAATCTAATACGGTGGGTTATGCTAATACAGCAATTGGAAATGGTGCATTATGGACTAATACATCAGGTGGTTCAAATACTGCAATTGGAAGCTCTGCATTAACAAATAACAGCACAGGTGGTGGAAATACAGCAATTGGCAGATTCGCATTATCAGCTAATTCAACTGGTTCTTATAATACAGCAATTGGAATTAACTCAATGAATTCAAATACTACGGGTATTAATAATAATGCATTCGGTAGTTCTGCTTTATATTCGAATACTATTGGTTATAATAACAATGCATTCGGTAATGATGCTTTAAAGTCTAATACAACAGGCAATGGTAATACTGCAAATGGTGCTTTTTCACTTTCACGGAATACGACAGGGGAAAATAATACCGGAATTGGATACTATGCTCTATATCTTAGTACAACTGGAAATAGTAATACTGCCACAGGTAATGCTGCTCTCTATAATACTACAACAGGAAATGATAATACGGCAGATGGCTATTGGGCTTTGACTGCAAACACTACAGGGTCTAACAATACAGCAGTAGGACAATTATCGTTAAGGAATAGTACTTATGGCAGTTACAATACCTCATTAGGGCATAGCACAGGTGTAAATATAAATGCAGGTCAACAAAATACATTCATTGGAGCTTTGGCAGATGCAACAGGAGATTTTAATAATGCTATGGCAATTGGCTATGATGCCAAAGTTGATGGCAGCGATAAAATAAGAATTGGAAACACTTCTGTAAGTGTAATTGAAGGTCAAGTTTCTTGGAGTAATCCATCTGATAAAAGGTTAAAAGAAAATATTGTTTATACGAATAATTTGGGGCTCGATTTTTTAAATCGTTTAAAGACAGTATCATATAATTACATATCAGATAAAACCAAAACAAGATATGATGGCTTCATAGCACAAGATATTGAGCAAACAATGAAAGAGCTCAATGTTTCATTTAGTGGACTAAAAAAATCAAGTGATGGAATGTACTCATTGGCATATTCTGATTTTGTGATGCCATTGGTAAATGCGGTAAAAGAACAACAGCAACAAATAACAGAATTAAAAAAACAGATAGATGAGCTTAAAATACTTTTTGTACAATTCCAAAGAGAAAAATAATTCATTTGGTTTCAAAAAAATATTCCGTGAGAGAGTCACACGAAAGTTTGTAATAAAATGCGATGTATTCTTTACTTAACTATAATTTGAGATGTGTATTGTATGAAAAAAATGATTTAACTATCTGACTATCAGTTAATAACAAGTAATAAGATTATGATAAATTAACAATAAATAAATGAAAAAAATACTATATATTTTGCTATTGAGTACAAATATTTTGTTTGCTCAATCTACCATTATTTTGCCTGGTGGAAATAACTCTAATATCCAACTAAGCGGGTCTAAAAACGGTATAACAATTTCAGGACTTACCACTGTAGAAAGAGATGCCATACAAAACCCATCAGTGGGTTATACGATTTTCAATAAAACTACCAATTGTATCGAATTTTATAATGGATTTAAATGGAATAATTTCTGTGAAAATCAAACTTTAGCAAATATGCTTAAAGTTAATCTGGTTGCTTTTTATCCTTTCAATGGCAACGCTAATGATCAATCAGGCAATAATCTTCATGGAGTTGTTACTGGAGCAACTCTTACAACAGATCGGTTCAATAATACAGGCTTAGCTTATAGTTTTGGTGATAATCAAAACATTGTTATTCCAAATACGGAGTCAAGAAACCTATATCCGCTTTCGGTCAGTCTATGGTATTACGTTAACGAGACTATTCCAAATAAAGCCGCAAATATTTTCTCAAAATATTCACCTGCATCTTGGAATGGATTTCAAATTCTGTATGGAGATTTTAGAAACGTTTCGTATAATAATGAACCTCTTAATGATGGTTTTGGTGTAACGCCTTGGTATATCAAGGATTATAATAATAGAATTATTGCTTATTACGGAGAGCCTTCATTCACACAAAGAAATTTACAAGCGAAAAAGTGGTATCATTTCGTGTTTGTGGTAGATAATACAGGAGGGAAAATTTATGTCAATGGGGATTTAATCGCTACCGATATTTGGACAGGTAATTATGGGCCTTCTTCAAATAGGAATTTATGGAAAATAGGCGGAGAGTATGATAATATGTATTTTCAAGGTAAAATAGATGATGTATACATATGGAATAAGGCAATAACAGCCGAAGAGGTTTTGTATTTGTATAACCATTAATAAATATTAGACTTCATGTATAAACTCATATTTTTCCTTATTGTCAGTCATTGGGTTCTTGCTCAATCTACCATTATTTTGCCTGGTGGAAATAACTCTAATATCCAACTAAGCGGGTCTAAAAACGGCATAACAATTTCAGGACTTACCACTGTAGAAAGAGATGCCATACAAAACCCATCAGTGGGTTATACGATTTATAATAAAACTACCAGTTGTATCGAATTTTATAATGGAGTCAAGTGGAATAATCTCTGTGAGAATCAAACTTTATCTCAAAATAGTACTTATCAAGAAAAATTTAACTCACTTATTAGTGCAGGGTGGAAATATAAAACGAGCTATAATGGCCATGATTACTTTCAATGGTCAAATAAACTAACATGGCAACAGGCACAAAGTTTATGTATTCAATACGGAGGCAGTTTAATGTGTATCAATTCAAGCGAGGAAAACGAAAAAGTTGCAAAACCATTAACATCCTCTATATCATATGGAGATTTTCACTTAGGTTTATATCAGAACACCCAAAGTCCGTCCTATCAAGAGCCTAATGGAGGTTGGGAGTGGGTTGATAAAAGCGAATATTCATATACTAACTGGGGGATAGGAGAACCAAACAATGGTGGTGGAGTCGAAAATTATGTAATGCTCGACTACAATAATACCGATGATAAATGGACTGACATCGGAATAGGGACAAGTGGCAATGTTATAATGGAGATTGGGATAAAACTCAATACTATATGGACAGTATCTTCTTATGGTCCTTCTAATGGCTTTATATTTTATGATAAAGGTTATTATAGCAATGGTTGGCGATATTTAGAATCAGCACCAAACGATATTGAAATGTCTAGTTGGGGCTGCCCTGATTTCAGTATCACAGCAGCAACTAATATCTCAATTGGTTCTGGTTTAAGTAATTCTTTAGCAATTGTTAATAGCTGTAATACATCAAATATCGCAGCAAAACGATGTCTGGATTATACAATAAATGGATTCGATAATTGGTTTTTGCCTTCACAGCAGGAATTTGCATTGATTTATACAAATCTAATCAAATTAGGTATTGGTAACTTCGCTAGCCAACCGATTCCTTCGATGGGGACATTGTATTGGACTAGTACCCAACTAACTTCAGGATCTGCAAGTCATTTTTGCAAAGAATGTGATGGTAATTTTTATCAATATTCCAAGGTATATTCACTTTACGTAAGACCTGTAAGGATGTTTTAATCTTTGATTAAAATATCCTATTTAGCCTTTTCAATCTTTAAAAATCCAATAATTTCAAAATAATTCTTAAAGAAATGTTCCACTTGAAATCAATTTTACTTTTTCTGATATTTGGCATTTTTACAATTAAAATTAATGCTCAAAATACAAGTATTTTACCAAATAAATTAGATTTTGCACAACGGACTTATTCTCAAATATTAGCAATTCCCTCTCCACAAAAGGGGAATTCATGTTATGATACTGATTACAACTGTCTCAGAATCTATAATGGAACAAGTTGGCAATGTGTAGATAATGTCTCCACTGATGCTTATGGTTATTGTTCTGGACAAGTTTCTGTGAGCACCACTGGAGGGATTACAGGATCATCCCCTGTATTTGTTGAAAGTACTTCATACAATTCCAATTTCTATGAAGTTGGTTACTGTTATGGTATAGGTCCAAGAGGTACCGGATTAGGATACAATTTTGGAAACGGTAGTATTGCAGGAACTCCAAACGCCTTTACTGTTGGCTTTATTAGTGGCTATGATATAAGTGGCACTAACTTGTGGGTACGCAGTTTCTATCCAACAGGACCTGTCGATTATGCTAACAAAACTGAAATTGTATCCGTGAAAGCAGATGTAACTGGTATTTATATCATTGGCCATTTTACCAATACCCTTAATTATCAAACCTCGGGATCTACCAATGGTAGTATAATTAGTGTAGGTGGCTATGATATTTTTGTTGCTAAATTAAATGACTTAGGTTATGTACAATGGATTAAGCAATTTGGGGGCGGAAGCGATGACTTCGGCATTGATTTAACTTTCGATGAAAGTGCCAATATTTTTTTCACGGGTACGGAACAAGGCATGACCACTGGATACTGCATTCCTTATACTGGAAGTTCAGATATATTTATCGGTAAGCTTGAAAAAGGTAGTGGTTATGCCAATACTCAAGCGGGTATAATATATGATACAAACAATACCGAAAAAGTTAAAAATATACTTTACTATGATAACAAAGTTTTACTTATTGGATCATTTAAGGGAATTCTCAACTATACAAATATTAATTCTTCTTGTGGTATAATAAGTCCAACAGTTCAATTTCAAGGTACTAATGGCACTGAAATATTCATTGTTGCTTTCAACAATTTATTAACAGCTAATAATACTTATAAATTAAAATTGGGAGGAGATGATGCAAATGATAATTTAAATCCGCTTAAGGCAACAATGGAACAAGGGTTTTATCATGAGGGTAAGTACATAAGGATGCTTAAAATTGCAGGAAATGCTACGGGAACCTTTACCCTAAATGACCGAATAATTAATTCCAGTTCTTATTTGATGACCCTACTATTGAATAAAAACATTTTGCCTGTCACTCAAAAAACTATAGAAATTCAAGGCATATCGATAACTGGATTTGGTGATGGATATGTAACTGGAAAAAAGACATCAAATACAAGTATAGTGAATAGTTCAATTAGCTTTGGAGGCCAAATTGGAGATAATTTTATAATTTCATCATCAAGACTTGGTAATTACAATTGGGTTATAACATCTACTTTTACTCCACTTGAAGGCTGGGGTCACACTTCAAAGACCGTAAGTAAAATTGGAAATAATGTATATGTTATGGGGTCAATAGTTGGTGATATTCAAGTTTGTGATTCAAGTGGAGGTACAGGATTTCGGGCCGGTGGATTTTTATGGAAGTATTCCGAGTAATTAAAATATAATATACCCCAAAATTTATACGAGCAAGATAACTAAATAATTACCGTATCAACAATTAAAACAATGAGTGAGTAACCCAACCATATCAAAAGCCATATAAGGACATTGTTTTACTTGGGTGGGTATTAGAGGTTATTTAAACGTTATCCATTTTAGGTATATTACTTGAAAATAGTTGGTGTAAACTTGAGATTGTTTTATTTTATTGAATTCAAAACTCATATAATTTTGTGTTGAACAAAAAATCAAAACCGCCTTTTTCTGAAAGTGTAAGATAACCATGCTTTGATTCGAGGAATTTAATAAAATCTTTTATAATAAATAGTTCGGCTGATTTAGCATAACTCAAAACACTTAAAAAATTTGAATTAAAACTCTCAAAGTAAAAGTAATTTGTTTGGCTGAATAAACCGGTCATTAACAAATCTGGATAAATACATTTTTTACTAAGTAACTATATTTATCTAAAATATTTTTTTTGCTTAATCTTTTAAACATCAGAAACTGATATGAAATTTATACTAATTTTACTTTCACTATTAATTTTACAAAATTCTTTTGCACAAGAAAAAACGCATAAACAGTATCAAGAACAAAGTAAAAATATGCCTTTTTTAGCAATTCCCACGCCTATTAAACCAAATATTACAGTGGCTTTGTTTAAAACACTAAGCCACCAACCTGTGCGAATAGTGCATGAACCTGCTACAAACACTCTTTATACCTGCAATACCGATGGTTGGGTTTTTAAAATTCCGATAGAAAATGATATAGCAGGAAGTGAATCAGGTTTTTTACCTCCAAATGAGCATCATATTACCCATTTACAAGGTATGGCTTATTATAATAATACCTTTATTTTGGTTGGAAATCATAATAATCCTGCAACATTTGATGGGTATGGCGTCGTTGAAAAATGTACAATTTTATCAGATGGCACTCGACAATGGACAACTATGCTAACTACCGCAATATATCCATCATCAGGTACACTCTTTGACCATGCTTTTGCAGGTGTTTGTTTTTCCAAGAATAAGGATTCTGTGTATGTCGCAAGCGGTTCTCGTACCGACCATGGAGAAATCAAAAATTCAGGAAGCTATACGGGTTTAAGGGAAGTGCCTTTAACAACAAAAATTTTCAGAATTCCTCTTACTGCAAATGGCATTTTCTTGCAAAATAATGAAGCTTCGCTTGACGCAAGTGGTTATGTTTTTGCAAAAGGGGTTCGCAATGAATTTGACATCGCATTGAGTGCTGATAAAAAACTATTTGGTATCGAAAATTCAGGAGATAGAGATGACCTCGAGGAAATGAATTGGCTTAGACCAAATAAGCATTATGGTTTTCCTTGGCGAATGGGAGGGAATAATACACCTATGCAATATACGCCTTATGTCCCAAGTCAAGACAAATTAATTCCCATAAATGAGTATGCAATAAGTAGTTTTTATAATGACCCAAGTTATCCAAGCCGCCCATCAGGAGTAACTTTTGTTGAACCAGTTAAAAATTTAGGGCCAGATGCCAACTGGGTACGAAATCCAACAACAGGAGCAATGTTTCAAGCCACAGAAGCAACAACTTTTACAAGTCATCGCTCTCCTGTTGGATTAGTTTTTGATGTTGATAGTACCTTACAAATGCCTTACACAGGCTCAGGTTTTATGCTTTCATATTCTCCTGAAAATGGTTCAGGAGGAGGCTATTCTCCACCTGAAGACCTTGCTGGTGATTTATGTCAATTAAAATTAGTTTATGACCAAGCATCTGTAAATTATAAAGTAAATGTAACTCGATTGATAGGTGGTTTTAATAAACTAACCGATGCAGAAAAAGTAGGAAACCTCATTTATGCAACTGATTTGTTCGGAAATATTTGGAAAATTACTATGCCATTACTTGTTGCACCTATTCCTAATTTTACTGCCACACAAGATGGGAATTGTTTGAAAAAGTTTGTTTTTCAAAACCAATCTGTCAATGAACCAATGACATATTTATGGAATTTTGGTGATGGCACAACTTCCACTGAAATAAATCCAACGCATCAATATGCCAACGTTGGCAATTTTTCCGTTACACTTAGTGCACGAAATCCCCGAGGAATTATTAGTACAAATACAATTGTTACTGTTCAAAATCCTTTACTTATTTCTACGCCTATTACAGGTAGTGTGAGTTTTATTGGCGTAGATAGAATTCAAGCAACCAATGTAATTTCCTCAGGAGCGAATGTAATTTATAAAGCAAATAAATACATTTTAATGAATCCGGGATTTCGAGTAAATAGTGGTGCTAAATATTTTGCATCAATAGGAGGGTGTGCTAATTAATATTTTTTTAATAATAAAAACTCCCCTTTAGGAGTTAGCGGCATAATGAGATTGTCTAAATATTTGGCACACAAAACCCTCTAAGTTTTTTGTTTATCAAAAAATCATAATTGCTTCCTAAAGAAAGGTGAGAAAATCATCCTTCGTTTCGAAGAATTTTATAAAATTTTTTACAATAAACCGTGCGGCTGATTTAGGATATCTCAAGGTACATCATGTTATCATTTTTATAAACAGATTTTATATTTTTTACTCTTTTAAAATCCATTTTTCAAATTTTATGAAAAAAAATCTACTCAGTATCTTATTTTTTAGTTTGATTTTTATAAAAATATCATATTCGCAGATAATAACCACACCTGCGGTCGAATGGAGTGAACCCTTTAATGTTGAATCAAATGGTCAATTTGGCTTAGTTACAACACCTATAATTGGCCCAAATGTTCTATTTGTTGCCACTAAAACAATAAATTCCTTTAGAGGAATAGAAACAATTAGTAAATTCGATGCAAATGGCCGAATTAAAAGTCAAACTATTGATGCAGAGGATCGCTTTTCAAATTATTCAACATTAACTAAATATGCTTGTCAAGACGGTGGTATTTTGGTTTATAGCTCTTTAAAATCATGGATACGAAAATATGATGCTAATCTTAATTTATCATGGCAACAAACGATTTCATATACGATGATAAATGCCACAGCAACTTTAGCAAACGGGTTTTATGTATATGCACAATCTACAATAAACAATAAAAATGTAATTGAGGTCAAAAAGCTAAAATCGGATGGTAATGTTGAATGGAGTATAGATTTAACTTCTTTTACATCAAATATTACTGATATTCAGACTACAAGCGATGATGGGGTAATTGTGGGTACAAATAATGGATTAAGAAAGTATTCAGCCTCTGGACAGTTGTTGTGGAATAATTTATCAATAGTTAACGCAACGACATTTGTACCATTAGATGCAAATACAATGTATATTCAGACTAAAAATTCCTCGCTGAATAGTATTTTGAATATTGTACAGTTAAATACTCAAAATGGTAGTATTATTTGGACAAAGAGTTTTAGCTCTGAATTTATTTATGGCTTTGCCATAACAAAAGATAAAGGTTGTGCGATAATGACCAATACAGGATTATACAAATTTAATTCAGGTGGAGTGCAGGAATGGAAAAATACTCAATATACATCTTCACCTATTGTTGCTACTGGTGACGGTGGAATTGTGATTATACAAAATAATCAACTGGTTAAGCTAACGATGGGTAATGTCTTTAATTGGAATAAAACTTTCGATAATGGTTTTAGTATCAATATTGCCAACGCTCCTGATAATGGTATATTTGTAATTGCACAAAGAAAAACATATACTGATACCAGCAAACCCTTGGGTTTTGTATTTAAAATAACCTCACCAGATACACCTTGTAAAATGGATTTTGATATTACTGGAAGTGATGCAACATTCTGTACTTCGGGTAATCTAACTTTAGGTTATAGAATTGGAAACACAAATAATACCATGAATCCTCCATTCTATGAATTTGGTTTCCAGTGGAATAAGAATAATAGTCCTATACCATCTGCAAATACCAGTACTTTTGTTGCTCAATCGACTGGAAAATATACACTAACATTTACTCAAGGCACTTGTGAGAGTACTTCGAGAACAATTGAAATGAAAATCGTTTCCTCACCTGTCATTCAGTCAGATAAATCGAATATTTGTCAAGGTCAAATTGTAAATCTATCTTCAACTGGCTGTGAGGGGACGGTCGTTTGGTCAAATGGTGATCGTGGTTCTAATCTAAAAATAACACCACAGGTAACAACATCATATAATGCTTATTGTGAGACCTCAATTATAAATGCAAGTGGTGTATCAGAATTATGTAAAACGAATACAAGTAATAGTATAGTTATTAGCGTTATTCCGTTTTCAAATTTGAAAATTGAAGAAATTAAAGGTAAAAAAGAATTTTGTGAAGCAGGTTCGACTACTTTAGAGGTGGTTACTTCTGGGGGAATTCAACCCTTTATTTACTCATGGAATAAAAATAATGCGACAGGTGTCGTATCATCCGAAAGAATGTTTAAAATAAATGAAGAAGGAAACTTTCAGCTACTCTTGACTGATGGTAGAGGATGTAGTGTTTCTTCTGAAACATTTTCCGTTAAAAAGGTGCTAAACCCCGTAAATCCTAAAATAGTTGCACAAGGATTGACTGAAATATGTTCAGGTAGTAGTGTTATTCTGACGACCGATGCTATAGAAGCGAATTATCAATGGTTAAAAAATGAAACTCCATTAAAAGAGGCTACTGGTCAATTTTATAAAGTTCAAAGTTCAGGGGTTTATAGACTTCAAGTTATTAATTCAACGGGGTGTCTTACCACTTCTGCTCAAAGTATAACGATTAACGAAGTCGTAGTACCTCAACCTTTTATCAAACAATCGAATGATACCCTAATATCTAGTTATTTAAATGAAAACAAATGGTTTTTAAACAACACTCAATTGAATGAAAATGGCAATAAAATAAAGTTTACCATTACTGGTGATTACCAAGTTAAGGCTGTATTTAAAGGTTGTGAGAGTGAACTGTCTTCAGTATTCAAGCCTATTATTTTAGCAAACGAAAATTCGATTACTGATGTATTATTATACCCTAATCCTGTTTCAAATAATTTAGTAATTTCATCGTCTCAGTTGATTAAATATAAGTTTTACAATATTCTTGGCAGAGTTGAAAAAGAAGAACATACATATAAAACTCATTTTGATATTGATGTTTCCAACTTAAACGAAGGTGAGTATTTACTTCTTTTTCAGGGAATTAATCAGAATGAGTATTTTAGAAAAATAGTAATTAGGAAGTGAGATTTTAAACATTAGAATAAGTACTATTTGAATTTTATAAAGTTATGTTTTTTAATATGAGAATACTGTTTAGCTTCTTTCATCATGTTTCGATTTAACTTAAGGTCGTGTATCGCAAATATAAATTGTCTAATTTTATCGAACACAAAACTCTTATAATTTTGTGTTTATCAAAAGAACAAAACGGCCTTACAACAAAAAGAGTGACGAAATCATCCTTCGTTTCGAAGAATTTTTATAAAATTTTTCACAATAAACCGTGTGGCGAAATTAGCATTCCTCATACAGCGTTCGCTGCCTTAATATTCAGAATTCTTATTCTAAATTGTTGAGCTAATAGGGGTGGGGATAAATTATGAGTGATAAAAATAGTTCGACAAAACACTGATAATCAAATATTTATAAATTATATTTTCGTAATAACCCGCTGGCGTCAATCAAATATTACTCAACATATAATATACCAATCAAGTTTTAAAATTTAATATTCATATTTACTAATAGCGTACCGTTTGGGTTAACAATTGGATGAAAACTCATTTCTTTGTATACTTTAATACGAAGTTTCGGAATAAAATAAAGAAGATCTAGTGCTGCCAAAGTAATACCTCCATAGAATAGCAAATTTGCTTTTTTCAATTGGTCATTTGCTAACGCTAAGTCTTTATTCGCTTTGGCAATGGTTGCAGCACTATAATTGGTGAGCCAATCATCTTTTGTAACAGTAAGCTTTTGATTGACATTATGCGTTTCATATATTTTATAAGAACTAACGGCTGTCGATTTTATTCTTGTACTCATTAAAACCATTCCAACACCTGCTGCTAAACCTGTTCCTAATATAGCCAAATTCACTCGATTGATTGGGCTATTTTCTTTCGCAAGTTTTATTTTAGGAGGTGAAGAGTTTGTAGTTTTTTCTTTTTGTGGATTTGACATATTTTCTATATTGGAAGGTTTTGCTTCAGAATAAGTTTCTTTTTGCTGTGTTTTTGGTACTCCTGTAGTTGTTCGATAATCATGAATTTTAACAAAAACATTGATAGTAAGGTTTTCATTAATCTTAAGACTATCAGCTATAAAATCCCAAACGATGAGCCTATTTGATCCAGTTTTTACCCCTTTTCCTACATCTCCATTTAATGTATTACACTTTAAAATACCACTTTTACCACCTACAGCATTGATATAGATAGAGTCTTCTGGTGAATTATAATCAATGTCATAATTAATTTCAATCGTTCGATTATTTGCATTTAGTTTAAAATTGACGTTGGATATTTGTGCCTGAGAAAAGCTAAAATATGGTAGCAAAAGGAATAAACAAATGTTTATTATATATTTTTTCATTTTACAATTAAATCTAAATTATCGGTTCCATCTGTTAAACATGCATTATAAAAAACTACAGATATTGTTTTTGTACCTATATTGCCAAATTGATAAGAAATTTTTGAACCTGTATAAATTTTGTCTTCAATCGTCCATATCACACGAATCGGTGCTTGACCAATTGGAGTATTATCAGTGGTATTAAGAAAAAAGTCATACCTTAAATTACCTTTTGGAGTATTCTGTATTTTAAATTTTGGAGGAATACAATTTTTACTTTGAAAATCGACCTCCTCAAACTTTTTACAGCCGACTGCAATCAGAAAAGTTAATAGATATAAAAGTTTTTTCATATAAGTCTATTTTTCGAGAGGTAATCAAATTATGATGTGAAAATATTAAAAAGTAACGAATAATAAAAATGAATAATGGTCATATCATTTTAAAGATATTAATTTTGTGTAGTTTGATTGCAATGAATATATAGACCTGTTTTATTGATTTGTAATTATAAATGCGATTTAATCACACTTTGATAAAGTTCATTTTTCTGAGTAAAGTGCATTGCGAGTTAATTGTTTGAATGTTTTCATTGCACTTTGAGTCAAAGAAGTGTCATGATGATTATTTCTGATTAAACTATAGCTAATATTTGTCTTTAAAAATTATGAAAAATGTCAAAAAGCAATTACTTGGTATGAAATTTTCAACGGTCATTAATTTTATTGAAATACATCTGCATATAACATGTTTCGCCATCAAAGTTGGCTGATTGAATGTAATCATTGACTAAAATAAGGCATCCTATTGCGAAATATATAATTTATGTAATTCGGTTTTACCTGGGCAATGTCAGTATAAAATAAGATTTTTACTAAGGTTTATACCTTACTAATTTTATCGTTTCTAAAAGTTTTTTTAGTCTTCAAGCATCCTCTAAACCAAAGATCTGAACAAAGGATCTAAGTATTTAAAAAAAGTAATTGTTATTTTAGAAATATTGCTATTTGATATATTTATGACTATTTTTGTGTTTAACTTAGATTAAATTACTTTTTAAATTTTTCTATATTTCTTGATAAAAAAAGAACCTTTTGAACTATTTTTATATTCAACTACAATGTAACAAGCAAGCAAATTATTTTCATTATTTTTTTAATTTTACATTTATTTTTTAGTAAAATTCGAAAAGTTGCTATTTGGCTTATTCCTACATTTAGCTAAGTTTCATGATTTGTGTACTGCTTTAAACTACTTTGATTGATTATAACAAAACTACTATTACTTTTCTTAAAAATATGTATTAGTTGGATATTGATTTTAAAATTTAACCAATTGCTACTATTGGAAAGCATGATTAAGGTATTAATCGATTCTGTGAAATTAAAGATTATAGTCTATTGCCAAAAAGAAAAGCTAATCACATGAATCCTAAATTCTTTATAAGATAATTCACAGAACAAAAGATTCTCTCTATTTTATCTAATACTTTTTTAAATTCAATAACCATTAAAATGGTCTATTTAATTTTTATTATTAGGTATTTTTGCTCAAATTTATGAATAGAAAATAATACATATTATAAAAAGATGAAAAAATCTATACATATTCAAATAATTGTTTTTCTAATTTGCGTATCGCAAATTTCTAATGGTGCTGGATATAAAAATAGTAGCTCAACTTTCTCAATGAGCTTAAATAGAACTGCAGGTTGTACTCAAATTTCACAAATTTCACTTACCCAAATTGAAATTCAAATAACTTCAAAAACAAATGCTACCATAAGTCTAAATATAGCAGGAGGATTATATAATGTAAAATCTACTATTAATGGAACAATAAGTGGTACAACAATAGATTTTGAATCCAAAACAATCAATTCAAGTACATGTAATGCAAACGCTGCAATTAATATTAAATTAACATATACATTTAACACTTTTGGAGGAAATACAGTAACGGGGTCATTGAGGGGTGTTGCAACAGGTGCTTTTACAGGAAGTAATACTTCTGGTTCAGTCATTCTCACTTATTTCAATGGCAATAATGGAGAATTAAGTGCAAGAGCAAATGCAGTTGTATATAGTCCCACAGGAAATCCTAAATCATCAGGAGCTATTTGTACAAGTGATATAATTGATGTCAAACTTTTTGGAGATAATTATCAAGGTGTGCAACTTTACTTGGATAATACCCCATTAGGAAGTATTATAAACCCTGATAATTCTTTTAGCGTAAGTCAAGGATTTATCAGATTTACAATGACAGAAAAAGGAATTACAATCGATGGTATACACACCATATCATTAGACATAAATGGGTCAAGAATTACTTATGCGACTTTTCAAACTTATACCCCTATAACTAACATAAATGTACTTTCGGCAAGTAAACCCAATTCTTGTTACGGAGAAGCCATAAACTTAAGCGTTAGTGTGTTACCAAGTGGTGTGACTTACAATTGGTCAGATAGTTTCGGGGTCAACGTAAGTCCTCGATCGATTTCTGAC
Source organism: Cytophagaceae bacterium (assembly GCA_027486845.1). GTDB lineage: Bacteria > Bacteroidota > Bacteroidia > Cytophagales > Spirosomataceae > Emticicia. The sequence continues at coordinate 7,216 of JAIXOL010000066.1, read as the reverse complement.
TTTTCAAAAGAATATTTTATTATAATGTCAAAAGCAGGAAGAACCTGTGAAGTACAAAGTAATAAAGTATCTATTCCTGTAATACCTAATTTTATTGCAACGGTGTCAGTGCCGGGAAGCAAACAAGTTTGTGAAGGACAAACAATACAGATAAACGCTACTCCCAATGATGAAAATTTATATAATTATGCTTGGAATAATGGAAATTCATCATTAGGTACAAATAGGAATAATATTATTGTATCTAATAATGGTATTTATAATGTAAAAATAACGCCTAAAAATGGTGGATGTGAAAGTAAAACCTCATCAAATACAATAAATGACCTTGTTTTTCAAAAGAATATCACTGGGGATAAAATTTCAGTATTAAACAAAACGTCCGCTATCTTTTGCAAAGACGATGCTTTTATTACTTTATTGGCTTCCGCAAACGATGTAACAGGTATAAGTTATGAATGGAGTGGAGTCAAAACTGGTAGAGGAAGTTCTTTACAAGTTGAAAGTGGTGGAGACTATTATCTTCAACTTTCCAGAGGAGTTTGTAGAACTTCTCCTTTAAAATTTACAGTCATAGGAAAAATCACACCCACTTTTACCCTTAATCCAAACGATGCACAAATATGTAAAGGGCAAAAAATGAGCCTTATCACAACTCCAAATAATACAAATTATACTTATCAGTGGTTTGGTGGTACTGATGGGAAAACAGACCTCAAAGTAAACTCGGTAAACTATGACGCAACCGATGCTGGGCTTTACAGAGTGGTATTAAACCCGATAGGAGGCAATTGTAATACAACAACTGGTGTATATGAGGTAACCCAACAAGTGAAAGCTGATGCACCTATTACTAATTTTCAAATTTTAGGTCGCAAGGCCAACGATATTGTACCTATTTGTAATTTAACCAATGGTATTAATTTAGTAGCCACCTCAGATAATGATGTAAGCATTAGCTGGAATGGTGGATCTAAATTTTTACAAACAAATACTTTTCAAAATATCAAAGACGAAAGGTCTTATATAGCTAAATTTGAAAGAGGTAAATGCAGTGAATCAATAGCTGTTACGACTAAAATACAGGAGCTGCTCGTAAACTTAAAATCTACAAAAGATGCCATTACTTGCACTGATAATATAGATTTTAAATTAGCAGCAGAGTCTAATTACTCTGCAGCTACTCTAAAGTGGAAAGATGAAACTGATGCTAATTTTTCAATTATAAATAAAGAATTTGCCCCTACAAAAGCAGGAATATATTATGCAGTTGCAAATTTAGCTGAGTGTGGGTCAGTTGATTCAAAACCAAGTGACAAAGTAAAAATTACTATACCCGCTAGTTTTAAAGTAAATATAGTTTCACAGCTCGCAAGTCCAATATGTGAAGGTCTCACTCAAACTTTTACGGGCATACCAACATTTACTACTTTTGCAGGTACATATAATTGGGTGCCAAACGTCAGTTCAACCAATACCCTAAAATCTACGAGTGTTGGAACTTATTCACTAACTATTCAACAAGATGGATGTAAAGCTTCTGCAACAGCATCAATTACAACTAAGGCATCAAAACCATCGATTACGGTGATAGATAATTTTAACTTATTTTCAAGTCCAAATACCGTTAGTCTTGAATGGTTATTTAAAGATTTACCATCATCAAATAATCCAGTATTATACAGATCGCTTTCTCCAACTGAAACAAAAGATAAATTGTTTACACAGAAAGTTGGGTCATATATACTAAAGGGTAATAGAAATGAATGTGGTATTACATACTCGGACCCTATCGAAATTACGATAGTTACCTTAGCAAATGAAAACACAAGCTCAAATGTGTGGAAGGTATATCCAAACCCAAGTAATAATGTCATAACGGTTGAAAACAATTCGTTGAATTTTCTACAAGGCGATATAATTGAACTTAGAAATAGTTCAGGAGAGTTAATAAAATATTGGTTTCAAAGTGAAAAATTGAAAGAATATAATGTTTCCGATTTATCATCAGGTATTTATCATTTGATTTTTAATCAAAAAAACAGTAAAATTGTAAAAAAAATAATAAAGTTGTAAACATTTTATAGTTCTAATGAAAAATATCTTTACGATTATTTTATTATCAATATACTCATTCAGTTTCTCTCAAGAAAAAATATCATTTTTATCAAGTGAAACAAAGTTTGTAAATACATTGCCTTTTTATAATGAAGCAAAACCTACGACTTACATAGCTCCAATACAAAGTAATACTTATTTAAGCAAAGGCGAAAATTTGCTTTATTTCGATCGTCAAAACAAACTAACAAGTGCTGATAAAGCTTATTATTTTAGGAAAATAGAGTTTAATCAAAATCAAGTACCTGTTGGTTTAGTAGAAGATTTTTACTCAGTTACAAACATGCCTAAATTTTTGGGTAAATATTTTTCATATAAGCATGAAGATGAAATATCCAATAATAGCTATCAGGGCGAGTGTACTTTTTATGCTTTAAATGGGGAGAAAACTGTTAGCAATTATGTCGATGGAAAAATAACTGAAAGTAAGATTTATTTAGCATCTGGAAAAGTACGAAAAGTAGAAGTTTACAATAATAATAAAACTAGAAAGACATTTTCAGAAATCTTATTTGATTTTAGCGGAAATGAAATTGGGAATATTATTGGCAATTATAATCCGACATTAAAATTAGAGCAATCTCGAAAATTAGTTACAGATATAAATGGTAATTATGAATCAATTACGGAATATGAAGGAAATTGTCCAAAAATGTTAGTTACAAAATATAAAGAAGGTGGAGTCGATTATCCTGCTTATATTCAAGATTTTACATGCCGTCCAAATGATTGGACATTTAAAAACTCACAAGATTTTACCTTTACTCACAATGAATCTGAAAAATATTTCCAAGTGACTAGCAGTATTGACAGTGAAGGTTTTTTATATACTCCTATAATAAGCGATTTTAGCACCAAAAAATTTGAAATAATTACTACATTTCAGAAAACAAAAAGTGAAAATATCAAAGAAATAGGCATGGTATGGCAGTACCTAAATGAAAATAATTATAATTATTATGTTATTAATTTAGAGAAAAAAACCTTTGAGATAAACTCAAAAATTAATGGTGAAGTAGGTCGAAATATGATTGGTATCAAAGACAAAATAAATATTGATGATAACCAAACTACATATACTTTAAAACTTGTTGCTGACCCAATCAATAAAAAATTTAGCTATTTTGTTGATGATAAAGAAATACAAGGGTTTCATAAAATACCAACAAATCCAACAAGCAGTTTTAAAAACTTAAACATTGGGTTTAAATTTAGAACAGTGAAAGTCAATGAATCTATAAATTTAAAAAAAATCGAAATCAAATTACTATAATTTAAAAATAATTCATGAAAAAAATCTTCTATTTTCTTCCAATCATTTTCATACTTTCAAGTTGTGCTACTAAAGTTTATCAACTGACATCGGAAGGTGAATATTTTGATGCATTAACTAAAATTACTGAATCAGAAAAGCCTATATTTTACCCAAATGGTGGTGATTTTGGTGACAACTTGGTATTTGTTGCTAAGGAAGATGATGGTGCATATAATATTTATATGAAGGAAAAAGTGCTTTATAAGGCCATTATACAAAAAACGGGTGGGCAAAACATCAACCTTTCACCTACTTATTGTGCTGTTAATAGCCGAATCGCTTTCCAATATTTTGATAAAACCAATTATGATATCTATTATATCGAAGCTGGCAAAGGTAAAGCTATTACACAAGTTACGAATACTGATGAAGACGAATATAATCCTTCGTGGTCACCCGATGGTAATAGCCTGATTTTTGAAAAAGGTTCAACGCCTCGTACTTATATACAAGCAACAAAAAGAGCATCAAAAGTTGAGTATAAAGGTGTATCGGTTTCAAAAAATCAAGTTTGGTTAAAAGACCTTAAATCTAAAGAATTAAAAATGCTTGGAATCGGAAGTTTTCCAAAAATTTCTCCTGATGGAAAAAGTATCGCATTTGTAAAATATGATTTGGATAAAAATAAATCAAAAGAAACAGGTACTTTATGGATAATGACAATTGATGGTGATTCGCAAAAGCAAATCACAAATGTAAATCTAGGTTATGCAACAAGTCCAAATTGGAGTCCTGATGGCAAAAATATCATATTTCAATTAACAAAAAAGAATAAAGAAGATTCAGATATTTATGTAATTGATGTAAATGGTGAAAATTTGAAACAATATACGGTAAATAAATCAAATGATTTTGCCCCTATTTGGACAGCTGATGATTTTATATATTTTTGCTCAGATAGAGGGGCTAAAGCAAATGAATATCAGATTTGGAGGTTCAAGATTAAGCAAAATAAATAATATTCATTATAATATTTCGCTCCAAAAAAGGCGAATTAATAATTATAAACTACTATGAAAAAAACATCTTTTCTACTATTTTTCTGTCTTTCAATTATAAATGTATTTTCTCAAGAAGTAAAAAAAACATCGATTTACCTTAGTACAGGTACTGTAATTTCAGGTAAGCTAATTTCGGCAACCGATGAAAATATTACTTTTTCGTTTGAGAATGGAAGCAGAACTTTACAAAGAGTAAGAGTTTTAATTGCATTCAATGATTATGGACGTTACTTATATGTAAATAATATCTCAAACGATATAGAAAAGTCAAAAAATGAAATTGATGATTTTTATCATTTACAAACATCCAAATTGGAAAATGATATAATTTTTAAAGCAGTTCCCTTTGAAATAATTTCTTGTAAAATATCCTATGAAAGAGATGTTGTCAATTATATAAATTCAGATGGAAAGCCTGGTTCTGTAAATAAAGATAATGTATTGGCAATTATTAGAAAAGATGGTAGCCATGAAATAGTCAGAGATATAATAGAGGTGGCTCCAGTATTAGGCTCTAATATTGATAAATTTAAAGAAATTATTACTCCTGCACCTGTGGTTGTTCCTCCACCTGTAGTGGTGGTAGTAACGCCGAAACCTGAAACTATCGAGTCAAAACCAACACCTCCGCCTATTTTACAAGAACAATTGACTTCTGCACCTGTTATAGTTCCTTCACCAGCCGAAGTTGTAACACCTAAGCCTGAAAAAATCGAGTTAAAACCAACCACCCCACCAATTTTACAAGAACCATTATCTTCTGGTGAAAATACTACAAAATTATCTAACGCTGAAAAGGAAGAGTATTCTAATCAAGCGACTGATAATGTTTTAACTTTTAAAGATTATCTCAATAGAATTGGAGATAAAGGACGTAGCCCTTCCGAAAAACGACAAGATATTAAAGATGCCTTAGAGTTATTTACTCCAGACGCCACCATAGAAGTAACCTCGAAAAGTAAAATAGGCTCAAGAAAATATCCGATTGCAAAATACCTTACTAATTTGAGCAATTTGAATTATAGTTCAATAGAAATAACTTATGCAAACCTGCGATTTGTTAGTGAACTGAATCAAGCTGCTGATGGAAATTATTATGGTATTGTAAGAGGGGAACAAACTTTTAAAGGTATGGTAAATGGTGTTGTAAAGTATGGCGACGTTGTAGATAAAAACTACAAAATTAAAGTTGAATCTTACAATAACATTATCAGTGGAAAAAAAGAAGTTCAATGGAAAGTATTGTTAGGAGATGTATCTGTCAGTCAATAGTATTTTAAAACCCAATTAAAGGCACTTTTTACTTAGCACAAAGTGAATCAATTAAAAAACATCATTTTTATACTTTTTTTAAGCAATACACTAACTTTTGGTAAGTGTATTGGCTTAAAGGGTGAAATAAAAGACCAAGTTACAGGAAAAGCACTTGCTACCAATATATTTGTTTCAAGCAACGGAAAAAAAACAAAAATAGGTTTTAGCAACGATTTGGGCGAGTTCTCAGTTCAGATTCCTTGTGAAGCAAAAATATTATTAGTCGAAAAAAAAGATTTTCGCATTCTTTCTATTCCTCTCAATATTAAAGCTGAAAACAATTCTTTTTTCTGTAAATTAACACTCATACCACTTGATAAGCAACTTAACGACCGGCCCTATTCTCAGTCAGAACAAAAAGATTTAGTTTTAGATAATACGAAAATAAATTCTAACAAAAAAGCAATCAGAATATTTAAAGTTTTAGATGCTTTTACCAAAGAGATTATACATGCTCAGATTTGTTTGTTTTTTACAAAGAATGGAGAAAAAAAATGTTTTGAAGTAAATAAAAATAAACAAGAAAAGATAGTTTTTACAGAAGAAGATATTGTGGCATTTGAAGTAGTTGAAAATGGCTATCAAAGTTATAATGGTAATCTTATCATTAATCAATTGGACAATAATTCGTTAGTTTACAATATATATATATCAAAAACACAAACTTTTGCTACATTTTCTCTAACAAACAACATACAAGCAATAGAGTTTTTTAATTCAAAAAAAGTAAAGATTATTTTACTCGAAAAGGAAAACTATTTATTTGCTTCGGTTAGCCCTAATGAGGAATATATTTGTAAAATAAAAACCAAAAATGGTATATTTGAGAAAAAAATTAATATTCTCGAAGGACTTAATTTTACATCCATTATTGACGAAATTAAAACGCCAGAAATACCAAAACCAATTGACGAAAACCTAAACACTAAAGGTGTTCAAGTTATTTATTTTGAGCAAAGTGACTTTTTTCTTACTAAATTAGCAAAAATTAAGTTAGATTCAATTCGTAAAATTCTAGTGGCCTATCCAAAACTTAAAGTCAAAATTACAGGATATACCGATAATGTAGGAAATCCGCGACTCAATGAAACACTTTCTGAATATCGAGCAAAAGTAACATTAAACTATTTCGTAACAACAGGGGTTGACCCCAAAAGACTAAAATGGGAAGGCCTAGGTGACAAAAAACCGGCGAGTCCAAATAATAATGAAGAAAACAAACGTAAAAATAGACGGGTTGAACTCGAAATTGAGGATGATTCTATAAATCAAAACTAAGTTTTCAAAGAAACTTTTGACCATTAAACAATTAATTCGTTCGAAATAACTAATTGGAAAAAACGCAAAACTTATAATGTACCCCAAAATTTAGACAGGCAAGATAATTGAATAATCACTCTGTCTAAACAAACAAAACAATGGGTAAAAACAAACGCAGGAATTTTAGTTCGGAGTTCAAAGCAAAGGT
>JAIXOL010000062.1 GCA_027486845.1 Cytophagaceae bacterium | reverse complement strand
ACCGAGCATCAGTACTACCACTACGTATTATATAGATTGTATAGTGAGTGGTTGTACGAGTTCGAGTAGAAGTAGTGCATTGGCAACTATCACAACTATTCCAAGTGCAGCAACGAGTACAGGAGGTAGCAAATGTGGAACCGGAACAGTGAGCATGACAGCGAGTGGCTGTAGTGGAGGTATAATTTCGTGGTATGGATCCTTGACAGGCGGAAGTGCTTTGAGTACAGGCACGAACTTTACAACACCGAGCATCAGTACTACCACTACGTATTATATAGATTGTATAGTGAGTGGTTGTACGAGTTCGAGTAGAAGTAGTGCTGTAGCTACGATAACGCCTTGTTCTTCCGCGACAATTACCTCAACTGGAACTTTAATTCCTTTTTCAACATGTGCTGGCGTTGCATCAAGTTCTCAAACTTTTAGTATTTCTGGTACTAGCCTGACTGCCGATATAGTTTTAACTGCACCTACGGGTTATGAACTATCAATAGATGCGGGGGCTAATTATTTTGCTACTCTTACCCTTACTCAATTGAGAGGTGTAGTTACCTCTACACCAGTTTCTGTTAGGTTAAAAAGCGATGCTACGAATGGTGCTTCGGGTAATGTTTCTGCCACCTCAACTGGAGCCACAACTGTTAATGTTGCAACTGGCACAGGAGTGGTTATTGCACTACCAACGTTTTCTAACCAACCTTCGAGCAGTATCCAAAATTTATGTTTAAACCAGCCAGCAACGGCACTAACAGTTTCGGTATCTGGTGGTAGTGGTTATAGTTATAAATGGTACAGTAATACCACGAATACAAATTCTGGCGGATCTGAAATAGGTGGAGCAACGAATGCTTCATATACCCCAACAACGAGTGCGGTCGGTACTACGTATTATTATTGTGTGGTGAGTTATACAAGCTGTAGTGTTAGTTCACCAGGTAAGCCAAATGGTCCATTAGTAGCTTCGCCAACAATCACATCCAATATATCTGGAGCGGTGATAGTGACTATTTGTTCTTCACCTCCAACAATCAGCTCGATTTCATCTCAGACAATCAATCGAAATAGTTCTACTACAGCTATAGGGTTTACAATTTCAGATGTACAAACCCCTGCTGCAGATTTAATACTAAATGTAGCTTCTTCGGATACACTTTTAATGCCTCGTTCAAGAATTGTCTTGGCTGGTTCAGACAATAACCGAACCATTCAACTGACACCAGTTTTAGGTAAATCAGGAAATTCTCAAATAACAATTTCTGTAACTGATACCGATAATTTGACATCATCGACCAATTTTTCATTTACTGTAAATTCACAAGATCCAACAATAGGCGTATTGCCAGATCAAATTATTAATGTGAATAGTTCAACTCAGGCTCGAAATTTTGCGGTTCGAAGTGGTGTGGCAACATCTAGTATAACAGCGTCTTCAAGTAACTCAAGCTTAGTACCTACTGCAAGTATTTCTATTACTGGTACTGGTGCTACTCGCTCAATTGTCATTACTCCGACTCCTGGTTTGGTTGGAAATTCAGTAATTACGATTCAAGTAAACTACGCAGATGGTTCGTCCGAATTCATTGTTTTTACTTTGACGGTTGTAAATACAGTGCCTTATTTGAGTCCATTGAAAAATGTTAATCTTTGTTTAACAACGATTGCAACAGTGCCATTTGTTATTGGTGATAATGAAACACCTGCTGAAGACCTGAGATTAACTATCACGTCTTCAAATAGTGCTATCATTAAAATGTCTGAAATTCAAGTTACCGGAACAGGTCAGAACAAAATACTTACTTTGTCGCCGTCCTCAAAGCAATTTGGTAGTTCGTTAATTACGATTACGGTTAATGACAATTCAGGTACTTCTTCGACTCAGACATTTACATTTACGCTTAATCCTTGTGATGGTGATAATGATGGCATTCCTGACGAAATCGAATGTCCTAATTTTACTAATTGTCCTGATTCTGACGGTGACGGTACTCCTAACTACTTAGATACTGACAGTGATAATGATGGTATTGGGGATGCTGTTGAGAAAAATATCGATTCAGATGGAGATTCTATTCCTGATTATTTAGATACTGATAGTGATAACGACGGAATTCCAGATTCAATCGAAGGATACATTGATTCAGATGGCGATGGTATAATGAATTATCTTGATTTGGATAGTGATGGTGATGGCATAGAAGATAAAATAGAGTCTTTTACAGATTCAGATCGAGATGGAATACCTAATTATTTAGATCTTGATAGCGATAACGACGGTATCAATGATAGAGTTGAAGGAGTAGTTGATACAGACGGAGATGGATCACCCAATTATATAGATGGCGATAGTGATAATGACGGTATTCCGGATGGTATTGAAGGCCGAGTTAAGGATGGTAAACCTGTGGATTCTGATGCTGATGGAAAACCCGATTATATTGACTTAGATTCAGATAACGATGGTATTCCAGATAACATAGAGAAAAATACAATAATTGTTTCTGACGGTAAAGTTATTAATCAACCTTTAGATTCAGACGGTGACGGTAAACCTGATTATTTAGATTTAGATTCAGATAATGATGGTATTCCTGATAGTGTAGAAGCGGGGCCTAATCCAAATGAACCAATTGATAGTGATGGTGATGTTCAACCTAATTATTTAGATTTGGATTCTGATAATGATGGTATTCCAGATAGAATAGAAGCAGGAAGCAATCCAAACGTTCCAGTAGATACCGATGGAGATGGAAAGCCTGATTATTTAGATTTGGATTCTGATAATGATGGAATTCCAGATAAAGTAGAAGCAGGAAGCAATCCAAACATTCCAGTAGATACTGACGGAGATGGAAAGCCTGATTATTTGGATTTAGATTCAGATAATGATGGAATTCCAGACAAAGTAGAAGCAGGTAAAAATCCAAACATACCAGTTGATACCGATGGCGATGGTAAGCCCGATTATTTGGATTTAGACTCAGATAATGATAGTATTCCAGACAAAGTAGAAGCAGGAAGCAATCCAAATATACCAGTCGATTCTGATGGTGATGGTAAGCCCGATTTTTTGGATTTAGATTCAGATAATGATACTATTCCAGACAAAGTAGAGGCAGGAGTTAATCCAAATATACCAGTAGATTCTGATGGAGATGGTAAACCTGATTATTTAGATTTGGATTCTGATAATGATAGCATTCCAGATAAAGTAGAAGCAGGAATTAATCCAAACATACCTGTAGATACTGACGGAGATGGAAAACCTGATTATTTAGATTTGGATTCTGATAATGATGGAATTCCAGATAAGGTAGAAGCAGGCAATAATCCAAACATACCGGTAGATTCAGATGGAGATGGTAAACCTGATTATATAGATTTGGATTCAGATAATGATGGAATTCCCGATAAGGTAGAAGCAGGTAGTAATCCAAATGTACCAGTAGATACAGATAAAGATGGCAAACCTAATTATTTGGATTTAGATTCAGATAATGATAGTATTCCAGACAAAGTAGAAGCTGGTAGTAGACCTAGTACACCAGTAGATTCTGATAGCGACGGTAATCCTGACTATATAGATTTAGATTCAGATAATGATAGTATTCCAGATAAAGTTGAGGCAGGAATTAATCCAAATGTACCAGTAGATACCGATGGAGATGGTAAGCCTGATTATTTAGATATTGATTCAGATAATGATACTATTCTGGATAGTGTAGAGGCTGGAACTAATCCAAATTTACCAGTAGATACTGATGGAGACGGAATAATGAATTTTAGGGACACAGATAGTGATAATGATAAGATACTCGATAAATTGGAGGATGATTTAGATTACGGTAATCTACCAGATTGCGATAATGATAATGTACCCAACTATATTGATGCAGATCAATGTGAGACCTTTACACCAGAAGGTATCTCACCAAATGGTGATGGTAAAAATGATGTATTAATTATTCCTGGTATAAAGTCTAAAAACAATAATCGAATTGCTATCTATAATAGATGGGGTAGTCTTGTTTTTGAAAAGGAAAATTATCAAAACGATTGGGGTGGAGAAGCTAATGTGAAAAATATTGTATTAGAAACCGATGGTTTATTACCTGACGGAACCTACTATTATATAGTCTTATTTGATAATAAACAGGCAACAAAAGCGAGCTTTATTTACATAAATCGCTTAAATAATTAATATAAATCTAAATCAAGGTGTATCATGGCTTTAGACTCGATACACTTTGATTTATCTCTGAAATTCTTATCAATCAAAATTAAGTGAGACAATGAAAATATCTATTTATATAATAATAATTTTATGCTTTGGTTTAGACTGTTTTTCTCAAGTAGAACCCATGTATGGTATGTATCGCTATAATCCATTAGTTATATCGCCAGCTTTTGCAGGAAAGGATAGCGTTAGTAGTGTGACATTAATGGATAGGCTGCAGTGGGTAGGAGTTGCAGGTGCACCTAAAACACTTGGAGTGACGGGAAGTTTGAAAACGAAATCTAAATCTGGATTTGGAATTAATTTTTTACAAGATAAAGCAGGACCGATGCGAAATACCATATTCGGAGTTGACTATGCTTATCATACACTTTTAAACAAAAATATGAGGTTTTCGGGAGGAATAAGAGCATCTCTCAACGACCAAAGTCTTAATCTAAATGGGTTAAAATTGATTGATGTCAATGATCCTAATTTTGGCCAAAATGTTAGAACAGGCTTTCGACCGAATTTAGGTTGGGGTGTAAATTTAAGTTATAAAAATACTTTTATAAGTATTTCAGAACCAGTAATGTTCCGATATAATTTTAGTGACTATGATAAAAATAAAAACTACATAGACAATGCACATTATTATATCATGCTAGGTACGTCTGTTGATATTTCAAAGAGTATTCAATTGAAGCCTTCAATGATGATTCGTGCAACTTCAAATGCCCCTCTTAGTGTTGACATTAACCTTCTTGCAAACTTTCAAGAAAAACTTGATTTAGGCATAAGTTATCGTAATAACAATAGTCTTGGAATTCAATTAGGTTATTTGTCATTTAAAAAATACTATATAGGTTATATTTATGAACTTCCTACCTCTGAAATAAGACCTTCTTCTTTTCAGACTCATGAATTGGCACTAAAATATTTGTTTACTAAAAAACAGTAGGTGTTATTTGAAATTTTGAAGCACTCGAATTTCAAGCATTTAGTCAATTTTGCTCTTGATATTTATACATCAGATTATATATAATTAAACCCTAATTAGCACAAAATTGCTTAATTAGGGTTTTTTGTTTTAAAACATTAATCAAATTATTTGAGTCTATTCAATGCGAATAAGCAGAACCTTACTGGTGGTTAATTGTTTGTGTCGTTTATTACTAGTTCTTAGTCAACTTTATCGAAACACATTTTGAATTTTCAATCTTGAATTTAAGCTAATTTAACTTCATTTTAATTCATCAAAAATCTTGGATTTCCTCAGAAATTAATTTTCCTCTAAAATTGTAAAAGAGCCAATATCTCCGCCACCCAAGTTACTACAAACATAGTTCAATATTTGAAACAATAAATAGCTATTGTCTTGATTATTTAACCGCATTAGGAAAAACTAATAAGCCACAAAATCTTCCTATTTCAGTCACTTAGACCTCATCTAATACAGGAATGACCTGCCAAAATTTGGTATAGGCAAATCTAAAAAAAAATGCTTCAATTTGATAATTTTTAAGCAATTAACCTTTTCAAACGATAAATCAGGACAAATTTTGTAGTTTTTTGGACAAATTAGGTGATCCTTCACAGGTTTTAAGTCTTTGAGTGTATGTATTTTTGTTTATTAATTTTTAGTAAAAGATACCTTTTCTGTTGGATTTTTTTGCCAAAGACTCAAAACGAATAGAAGGTAGCAGATTCCAAACTTTACTAAAAACAAGCACTTATTTTTTGAAATTTGAGACGAAGAAATTGCCAAAAAATATTTAAAATTCCACTCATTGATGCTTGGTAATCATGGGTTCAGAATAATAACATTTCAGCTTTAGTACTTGATTTTAACATTAAATTTTCAACATCTAATTCAAATAAAATTTTTATGAAAACAATTTTTACATTGCTGATAAGTATTTTTATTTCATTGAATGGATTTACTCAAAGGAGTATTAGAAAGGCAGATTTCATTGATGGAGAACTTTATATTAAATTAAAGAAAATGAAATCATTTACAAAGACAAATGCCCAAGTAAATATAAAGGAAGAATTGGCTTTTCTCAGTAAAGTCTCATCTAATGTGGAATTACTTGCCGTACGAAAACCTTTTTTCTCTAGTAACTCGATTGAACTTCAAAAAATCTATCGAATAAAAGTAAACACTAAAGATATTGACACTTATATCAAATTGTTACAAGCACAGCCTGATATTGAGTATGTAGAGAGAATTGAACGTATTAAATTAGGAGGTATCCCAAATGATAACTTTGTATCTCTTCAAAATTCTTTAAATCAGGTAAAAGCGTTTGAAGCATGGGATATCAAGAGCCCTGTCAGAGAGATAAAAATTGCCATTACAGATGATGCGGTACAAACAAACCATCCAGATTTGGCTGCAAATATGCTAGCCGGCTATGATGTATCTGATGATGATGATAATCCTAATCCTCCAAATGATACATTTTTTCATGGAACACATGTAGCTGGAATTGCCGGTGCTGTCACTAATAATGGGCGAGGCATGGCATCAGCTTCGAATAATTCTGTGAAAATTATTCCAGTAAAAACTAGTTATGATAGTAATACAGGTTTTATTGATTCAGGTTATGAGGGTATTGCGTGGGCAGCTGATAATGGAGCAAATATCATTAATTGTTCTTGGGGGGGACCGTGGCCTTCAAATACGGGACGAGAAGTTATAAACTATGCCCATTCTAAAGGTTGTATTATTGTAAGTGCAGCAGGGAATGATGATTGGGATTATCCTGAATTTCCAGCCTCCTTCAATGGAGTAATCGCAGTGGCAAATTTGAATGGAGCAGATTTGAAAAGTACATCCTCAAATTATGGGTATTGGGTAGATATTTCTGCACCAGGAAATAGAATTTTAAGCACGATGCCTACAAATAAGTATGCTTATTTAAGTGGTACATCTATGGCATCACCTTTGGTTGCTGCATGTTTGGGCTATATTTGGGCGTGTTTCCCTGAGTTGAGTCGAGAACAATTAATTGAACTAATGTATAGAACAGCAGATGATATCTCATTAGCGAATCCTGATTATATCGGAAAGCTTGGTGCAGGTAGAATTAATTTACTAAATGCCATGAAATGTGGAAGCCTTGGGTATCAGACTATGGTAGTCACTTCAAAAAATACGCCATTTGTATGTACAGGGCAAAGTGTATTTTTGGAGGCAACAAATATATCTGGCGGAGTTTATCAATGGTATAAAAATGATACACTTTTGGTTGGAACAGGACAACAATTTTCGACAACCGAAGCAGGAACGTATAAAGTAAAATTTACAAAAGAAGCCTGCTCTTTGATATCCAAACCCTTAAAAGTAGGTGTCACAACCTTAAAAAGTCCTAAACCGATTGTCAATAACATAATTACATCCTATTGCTCTCCAACCGACAAAGGACTAACCGCCAATGTCGCTTCATGTAAGTCGGGAACTCAAACCTTTACATATGATGGAGGCACAATTGGATTTGATAATTATATCAGTTCTGTGAACTCAGATCCATATGATTTTACGTCGCTTGATATAAACGTATCAGGATTGTCTGGATACATTACAAAAATTTCAGTAAGTATAACTTGGGAAAAAAAGAACCAAGCCAATGCTAATTCATGTGATTTGGCAGATTTAGGAGGAAGCCCACATAATGAAGAAGTAAACTTTTACCTTACTTCTCCGTCAGGTAAATATATTTTACTTAAAAATGGTTTTACCTCTGCAATCGGAACGGTGACAGCGGGTAAAATTACAAATGTTTTTGAGGATGAGGCCTTATTTGAGGATATTTATGGTGAGCCCAAAAGCGGTACTTTTGCTCCTCATCAATCATTGGCAGGTTATATAAATGATGACCCTAATGGGATTTGGAGTTTAGAGCCATTGGATGTAGGTGAGGGGAACCCTCTTTGTGTAAGTGGTTTCTCAATAACGATTACTACAAATATACCGTCTCAAAGCTCATTGATATCTTGGTGGGATTCAAAAGGAAGTTTAGTAAAACAAGGAAATGAACTATTGCTTTCAAATAATTTAATAGGTACCCAAAAATTTATGGTAGGCAATCAATGCGAAGGATTCTGCCCAAGCGAACAAACAGAAGTAGAATACATAGTTAAGCCTGTGCCTGAAATTTCAATTTTTCCAGTCACAGAAACTATAATGAATCAACTCCATAGTAGTTCTATACTTGCCAATACAAGCATAAACTATAAAAAAGATAATCTTGGTAATACTATAATTTATTATGAGAAGGATAAAATTCAAAAAGAATTAAATTTAGGGAATATTTCTCCACTTACAAATCCAGTAACTATTTGTTCAGCAAATGAAAGCTATTTGATAATTGCCAACGGGTGTCCAACAAATACAATTACTTGGTCAAACGGACAAAACGGGCAAAATCTTATTGTAAAGCCAGAGTCTACGATAGGATATAATGCCTATTGTCACCAAAACTGGAATAATTGCACTCCTATAATTTCAAATATAGTTCACTTTATATCGCTCGACCATCATCCTTATCCTATTGTTGACGAGATAAAGGCAAATAATATTCAAAAATTTGTACAAAACAATATTATAGCCTCCAATAAAATAAATACTCCTTCAGTAATTGAATATAGAGGCCTAAAATCTATTGAATTAAAGCCAGGATTTCAAGTTCAGGGAAATAGTATATTTAAGGCAGAGATAAAAGGGTGTACTGATTAGAGAATGTGATTCATAAAACGCTGTAAAGGGCAATCAGTTGAGAACTACGATTCGAATGAACCATTTAAAGTACAAAACTAAAATTTTTTGCAGAAAGATTAATTAGAGCTTTTTTACTGTTTTTATACCAATTTTTAGTAAACATACTTATCGATTTTCGATATTATAAATCAATTAATAACAATAAATTCAATAATCAATTACTATCATGAAAAAACAATCATTTTTACTCTCGTTTTTTTTGTTTTTCGCGTTTAATCTTTTTGCTCAAAATACTGAGCGAACCATTATGTTACTCAATGAATTAAGAGTTTCTGATACTGACATTTACAAAAAAAATTATCCTGCGATTTACAATTGGTCTATGAAGGCATCAGCTTCAATGCCTGTTCAACGAATATCCCATGTTTCTGAATCAGGTCTCATTTATGGTTGCACATTTATCAAAGGAGATAAAAATTTCGGTCAGTACATTGCTACCATGAATGACATGAACATTAAAATTAGAAAAGAACTAAAAGAAGTTAAAGAAAACAGTGACATGACCACTCAGGCAGTTCTTCGATCTGCATGGGTACAAATGGAGAAACTGAACATTAAGCAAGAAGGCTATAAAATAGATGACTACGATTTTAGGAGAATAGAAATTTTTACAGTGCCCTCAAATAAAATAGAGGAGTTTGAGGCATTAGTAGAAAAACGCAATAAAGTAGATAAATCGATGGATTTAAGAAAGTACAACTACATTGTTTATAAAGCAATTTACGGGTATCCAGTGAATACTTATATGGTTTTTGTACCAGAAAAATCGAAATTGGATTTTTACAAATATCAAGATGAGCGAAATGCAATTCGGAAAAATAATAGGGAATATGTAGAAATCGAGAAACAAAGAACACAATTAAAAACCACAATTCGCATAGATCATTTGAGCAGAATACCCAATCAGTGATTTTGAGACTATTTTTCAAATACTGAGCGGCTATGGTTCTTCTTTGAGTTCTTTGACCATTTTTAGTTTTGCTATTAAATAAGGTCTGTTTATTAGGTTTTCTGCAAAAAATGAGTTGTTTTCTACAGAATCCTAAAATGTAATGAAGTCTAATTTGGCATCACTAATTCATCTTTTTATTTCAAACAAAACAATTAATATCATGAAAAAACAATCATTTTTACTCTCGTTTTTTTTGTTTTTCGCATTTAATCTTTTTGCTCAAGATACTGAACGAGCTATTATGCTCCTCAATGAATCCAAAACGTCAGATGTTGAGGCTTACAAAAAAAACTACCCGGCTATTCGAAATTGGTCAATGAAGGCATCGGGCACTACAGTTAATAACCGTGCGGCTCATGTTTCTGAATCGGGTCTCATTTATGGTTTAAATTTCATCAAGGGTGATAAAAACTTTGGTGAGTATGTGGCGACCATGAATGACATGAACATTAAAATTAGAAAAGAACTAAAAGAAGCAAAAGAAAACAGTGATAATTCATCCCAGCCAGTTCTACGGTCTTCTTGGGTACGTATGGATAAACTGACCGTTATGCAAGACGATTACAAAGTCGAAGACTACGATTTTAGGAAACTAGATCTTTTCACCGTACCATTTAATAAAATAGAGGAGTTTGAAAGTTTGGATGCGAAGCGTATTGAAATGGATAAAGCGATGGGCTTAAAACATAATTACATTGTCTTTAAAGCGATGTATGGGTATCCTGTGAATACTTATTTAGTTTTTGTGCCAGATAAATCAAAATTAGATTATTACAAAAATTCAGATGAGCGAAATGCCCAACGAAGAAAAAATAAAGATTATGTAGAGCTTGCAAAAAAACTAAATCAATTAAAAACCTCGATTCGAATGGATCATTTGAGCAGAATACCCAATCAGTGATTTTAAAATATTGAGTTTTCACAAAAAGAGGGGCAATTGTTCCTCTTTTTATTTGGAAATGACTTTCATATATGCAGATGGATTGATACCTACATATTTTTTGAATGAAGTATAAAAAGTTGACCGACTTTTAAATCCACTGTTAATTATACAAGTTTCAAACGTAAAAGTATCAAAATCTTTGGCAGAGGATAAAAAATAATGAATTCGTAAGCGATTAATCAACTCTACAAATGATATTCCATAAAATTGTTTAACGTTACTAGAAAGTTTTACTGGACTTATTTCTAAAAGATTTGCCATGGATGTCAGGTCACAAGATTGATCTAAATAACATTTTTTTGTTTTACATATTTCTTCAATTTTTAATGCCAAATTATCTTTTTGAAAAGCTGCTAATAATTTTGGGTTAATTTCTTCAATAGATAAAAAATTATTCCAAGACATCAATGGCTGGGGAAGAATACAACCATCCATGTTCTCATGAACATTTGGTGTAATAATTAAATAGCTACAAAAGATAATTACCATTGAACATTTAAATATCTGAGAAAGTGGATTATAAGTTTGATTGAATGAAAGAGAAAAATATTGGAATAACTGAAAAATAAAAAACAATGTTACTGAAATGGTTAATAAATTCAGCCAATTGAGGATTTGTTTGTTTATTTTAAAAAATTCATTTCCGTTTATTTTTTTTGTATTTTGTATAAGCCAAGCGTTATACAATCCATACATTAAACCAAAACTAATCAATAATGGTTGGATGATGCCCGCAGGAATTAAACCTGTAGGACGGATCAATAAAATATTATTTTGTTTATAGTAATCGTCCAGTAATGCGATTTTTTGCGAATTTGGAAGAAAAAAATCAGGGGCTACCACTAAGGTAAGCGTAACTGGAAAGATAAAATGTAATAATTGAACGGTGGCAATCTTTTTATCTGGATTTAACATTGTCCAAATATAAAAATAAAGAAATACTGGTATAAAAGCTCGAAATACGTTTGCTGTTCTAGACAAAAACAATAATTGATAAATATGTTTGGAGGTTAAGGCATACATATAAAACTCCATCCAAACAATACATAGAACCAAACCTATCAACCAATAAACTTTGGAAATATTCCCAAATCGATAAATTAAAAAGAAAATAAATAAACAACCTATCCCACTGGTTAAAAAAGACAAATATGGCACATAAACAAACATGAAATCTAGGTTTTTATGTTTTTAAGTAATAGTGTTTTTTAGGAAAATAATTAAAAAATAATGTTGTGTTTTGACTATCAGTTTATAAATTCAATTTTCCATTTTTTGAAACAATTTTTCAAAATGCAAAGCTAAATACTCCTTGTTAATAATTCAAAAATTTTTCTTCAAATGGTGTCGAGATATCATTCAATTGTCTTGTTTTCGAACACCTTAATCATTTATATTTAGAGAAAATTTCATGATTTACACTATTGAAATGCAATAAAATCAATTTAATTTGGTAAAGTTTATGAAGCTGTTAAAGGTATAAATTCACTGAATATCTTTGCCGAAAATATTGTATATCCTCTGCAGAAACATTATTACCGCATGGGCGATATCGTGGGAAAGTAAATCTTGTGGTTTGTGTTCAGAGAAATGGTAAGGCATGAAAGATAGGTGCTACGCAGCGGGTCAAGTCAAAGGGCTTATAAAAAATGCGGATACAAAGGTCTATTCTAGCAAGTTTTGAACGAATTAGAAAGCAAGTGCTTATTACGACTAAATTTAGGTTTTCACCATTAAATCATTTTTATGTCAAATCAAATAGTGCTCAATGCTTATTAAGTATGGAGAAGTTAATAATCAGCAAAAATATATTAACAATTTTGCTGATTATCAAGAGTTTATTGAACCGTCGAACCATCTAAAACCGTCTCAAATCTCGTATTTATTTTATCGTTACCTAACTAGGTATATTCTTTTTAATTCTATCAAGTGTTTGCCAAGATTGATATAAACCTCTCGGAATATGATAACAACCTTTCCATTTTCCTCCTTTGAGCCTTAATAAAGGCTCTCCTTTTCTATTCAAATAGCCATACCACTCGCCAAATTCTGGCTCCGGGAAATGCTTCCAAGTCCAGTCATGCACTTTTTCAAACCACTCCCAACAACGCTCGTCTTGTGTGTGTAAATACCCTTTTAATAAGGCAATAATTGTTTCTATATGTACCCACCATAGTTTTTGATCCCATTCGAGTTGTTGTAATGGCTTATTTTGTATGTCCATGAAATAATAAATGCCACCATATTCTTTGTCCCAAGCATATTCGAGTGTATGAAGCGTAATTTGTTTTGCTTTTTCAATAAGATTAGTATCTTTCAAGCGTTCGCCTAAATCCATCACAAACCACATTGCCTCAATGGCATGTCCTGGATTTAGTAATCTCCCTTCAAAACTATCTGAAAATTGCCCTTCGGGGCTCACATTTTCTAATATTAAACCCGAGTTTTTGTCATAAAAAACCTCCATAACTTCATGCACACATTCTTTTATAAGACTATCTACAACTGCAGGCTCAAGCAAATGCTCAATTTCGAGTGATAGATTACACAAAATCATGGGCAAGGCAAAGTTTTTCAGTGGGCGAGTACCGCTCACTGCCTTTGACCACTCACGTTTTGGATTGTTTTTCCTCTTCAAAATAGAAAAAAATGTAGTGCGTGCTAGTTCGGCATATTCAGCTTTTCGAGTGGCTTTATACAGCTGTCCGAAGGCTTGAGTGGCAAAACAGTCAGAAAAAATATTGTATGGATGTATTAAAGGAACGCCTTCACGCGTAAGAGAAAAATACCATGTACCATCTGAGGCCTGTCCATATTTTTGTAAAAAATCAGCACCGTGCTGAGCGTAGTCTAACCATTCTTGGCGAGCTTCCAAGTTATTGTAAAGCATCGAAAACATCCAAACTCCACGCCCTTGTAGCCAAATAAACTTATCTGTATCGAAAACTTTACCTTCTTTTTCAAGGCAGGTGAAATAACCTCCGTATTCTTCATCTCTCGAAAACTTCATCCAAAAAGGAAGTATATTCTCTAATAATTCGTTTTTGTATTGGCTACTATATTTTTCAAGATTTTTCACAATCAAAGATTATTCTTATGTTTAGTAAAATATTTTAATTATTGGTCTAAAAAAGATACGATGTGCAAATTTGAACATATTTTTATAAATATTTTATTATCTTTATTAAAATATTTATAAAACTCTAAATTTATTTTTCAAAAGCGTATTTCTAGTTAAAAAAATCAGAGAAAAAAAGAATGAGAGCCTACATTGAGACTTTAAATGCCGCTAATGGAAGAAACAATCAGCATACCCAAACTAAGAAAATTCTTCGATTTTTATTGCAAGAAGGCGAAAAAACAATTCCTGAAATCAAGGATTTTTCGGGTTTAAGCTTACCAACTACTACAAAGTTAATCAATGAACTGGTCGAACAAGGCATATTGGTTGAATCTGGAAAAAGAGAATCGTCAGGAGGCCGCCCACCTTCATTGTTTTGCCTTGATTCTTCTTTAGGTTATATTGTTGGTATCGAATTACTGATAAACTCTTTCAGATTTAGCATTGTCAATCTCAATCACGAGTTGATTTATGAATATGAGACTGATAATTTTGACATTAATAACCGTGACGAAGCATTTAATTTTGTTGCTCGAACAGTTCCTGATTTGATTGATAAAAAAGGCATTCCAGATGCAAAGATTTTGGGGGTAGGTATCGGTATCACTGGGCGGGTAGATGGAAAAAAAGGCATTAGTTATAGTTTCTTGAACTTCGAAACACCACTTGCAAAGCTATTAAGTGAGCGGTGGAGTTGCCCGGTTTTTTTGGATAATGATACTCGTTTAATGTCTTTAGGTGAACAAAACTTTGGTTTCGCTCGTGAAAAATCGAATATTATTTATGTGAATTTGAGTAGAGGATTGGGTATTGGTTTTATTTCAAATGGACATTTGCACAGCGGTGAGTCGGGTTTTGCGGGTGAGTTTGGGCATATTCATTTTGAAGAAAACGATAAACTTTGTGTTTGTGGAAAAAAAGGTTGTTTAGAAACAGTCGTTTCTGGTTTTGCTTTGGAACGTCAATTTCAAGATTTAGACCCTATAAATGCGACGAAAAAACTAAAATATCGAGAAATTATACAATTGATTCACACTAGCGACCATACGGCGAAGGGATTGTTAATTGAAATGGGTGAGCGTTTGGGTCAGGCTCTATCGATATTAGTTCAAACCCTCAATCCGGGACTAATCATTTTGGGTGGAAGATTTACTGATGTGGGCGAGTTGATGAAATATCCTGTTATCAAGGGGCTAAGTTTATACGGCTTACCTCAATTAGTAGGAAATTGCGAAATAAAAACATCGCATTTGGGCGACAAATCTACGATGCTTGGTGCTTATTCGCTTGTAATGGAAAATGTTTTTCAATAAGAAATTTAGTATAAATTTTACTCAGTAAAAAACGTAGTAAAGGAATTAACTACCATTTCTTCTTCATTTCGGCTTAATATAATGCCTTCTTTGTGAATAAAATAATGTCCTAATTCATGGGTAATTATTTCTTTATGGTCTATTTTTGCAAGCAAATTGACGCAAATAGTATTGTTTTTTCGGTCAAATTCACCCAAAGTTACTGGATTCCACCTTTCGTAGCGAATATTGATTTGAGCAATTTGGCACAATTGCGAAACGTTCTGTGTGCCAAATTGCTTGATGATACTCTTGGCTATTTTTTCGCCCAATGTTTTACAGTTTTCAAGATTCATATTTTCTTACATTGCATGAATATGAGGGTCACCTTCAGCCAAATTCAAATCTTTTGGCCATTCAATTTCTACACCTTTACATATGATTAATGACTGAAATTGTGTCAACAATTGTTTGTTATTTCTTACTTCTTTTGGTTTTTTTTCGTTTTTTAAACAAAAAGAGACTAAGTTACCTACTACTTCGCCTATATTCCACTCAATTGGATGCAAGCGGTAACAGCCGTTGGTGATATGGGTTGTACCAATATTTTTACAAGCTGGTAAAAGATTTTCAACTCGTTGCGGTATCAAAGCTCCCAATGGAATTTGAAATGGCAAACTTTCTACATCAACATAATTGTCGCCACCGATACTTGGGTGCAAATCTATGCGATAAAAACCGATTCCTATTGCATCTTCGAAGGGTTCTGCCAAAATCTGATTAGGCAAATATTTAGCTGAAACATGTTGCTCTTTAATTGTAAACTCAGCCTTGATTCTGCGAGACTCTCGAATGTATGGACTTTTTGCCAGACCATCTTCTGTTCCAGTTATATCGCCTCTAATTTTTAAGCCTTTAAAACCCAATTCGGTTTGTAAAAAATATAAAAACGAAAGGCTTTGTTCCTTGGCCTCGGCAATGATTAGAGTTTTCTCTTCGCTATTTGCATCGAGTAAATCACCTAATAAATAATCAATTTGAGGATAATTGACTAAGGTAATATCTGATTCATAAGCACCATGCTGATAATTGTTTTTATATAAAATTCTGCGATAAGTCCACAACCCTGCAAATGCTTTATTTGGTTCATTATTTGGTTTAAAATTATAATGAACAGGCTCTAATGTTCTAGGACTTAGGCCAGTGAGGCTCAAGAGTTTTCCACTCCAAGCTGGTGTTAGATTTGGAATAAAATTTCGCCAAAAATCATAGTTTTTGGGTTGCTCGATTGTCCAATCTTGATTTTCGTGATAGCTCATTGCAAAACACATCGAAAACGCTTGCGAATTATTCGAGTCAGCTTGCTCTTTGGCACTAGGCTCATTGGTTTCGTTTTTACTTTCAGAGCCAGTAATATACTCGGTGTTGGTCAGCGGCAGTAAATCACCCAGTTCGGTTGCATCAACAAAATATTGAGCCGAAACCACTGTTTTTTCCTTAGTTTGGGTATTTATTATTGAAATTGATTTGATGGTATTCGACGAAAATTCGGCCTTTAATGGTACATGATTTCTTAGAATTGTTAATTGACTATTTTCTACAAAAGGTTGCAAAATCTCTTCAAAAACTGCTAAAAAAACTTTCGGCTCGGCACATAAAGGCGAAACCCAACCATTTCCGGGGTTGAGAACTGGATTTTTTAGTGCATCATCGGTGAGAGGATACTGTTTTTTATAATAGTCTCTTACTTTATTTCTAAATTGTCGATAGGATTGCGTACAACCAAATTTTTCAATCCAACCATGTTCGTCGGGTGGTGTGGCTTGACTCGTGAATTGTCCGCCAATCCAGTCAGATTCTTCGGTCATAATTACGTTTAAACCTGCTTCGCATGCAGCCTTTGCGGCAGCACATCCTCCAACTCCACCTCCAATAATTAATAGATTTGTTGTTAATTTTTCCATATAAAATTTTAATTTGAATGGACTACTCAAGAAGTCCATGGTCAATAATCGCCAAGACTACAGCAATGTAATGGACTTATATACAGCTATTTGGCTATTCATAAATTTGTCGATTATTTCTATTCTATTAAGTAATGAGACAATATTAATCGACAAATTAAAATGCTGTAAATATTGATTTTAGTATTTTGTCGCTTCGGCGAACCGTCTCTTATCTCGTATTTCGTATCTCATGTCTAAGTATTTACTTATATGATTGATGCCACTATAATTATTGGGGCATCATTTGGTAAATTTTCAAGTTCGGTTTTTGCTAATGCGATGACTTGTGCTAACTCTACCAGCCCTGATAAGCTAATAATTCGTGCTCCAACTAATAAGTGAATATCAGGTAAGCTACGTCCCGCATCGCCAAAATCGGTCAGATCATTGATAATGATTTCTAAACTATTGAGAACATTTTCAGCTTCTGTTGATTCTACCAAAGCATTGTTTCTTTGTAATCTCACAACGCCAGCTTTATCAATGATTCGAAGTATTGTTTGTTTTTTCTTAAATAAGCCGAATAAAGTTTTTATTTCTTTTTCGGCAATAAAAGCCATTAATGACGAAGTTTTGGCTACTAATTTTACTTCAGAAATGTCTATTTGCATCGACCTAGCCGCCGAAATTCTATAATCCTCGAGTGTGATTTCTTTGTTTGCATTCTCATCTTTTCGCAGTTCTGTTGTGCCAAATGCAATTGCTTTCACTATATTTCTTCGGGTATCTACTTCTATTTGCACTTCGACGGTTTCGGGAACTGCCCCAATTTTAATAACAGCTTCAGCAGCTTCTTTTCTAATTGCCAAAATATCTTCGGGTGTTGGCTCAACAATATTTCGTTCGATGGTATCTCGAACCATAGCCAAAGCAACACCAATCGTAGAAATAACTTCGGCTTTTTTCGCTATTCTTGCTGGAATTCCCATTAATTCTCCGGTAAAAAGTACCAAAGAAGCCGCACCACCGCCTCCACCTATTAGCTCAACAGTATTTCGCTCTAAATGATATTCGAGAATCAATTCTTCGAGTTGTTTGGCTACTTTTTTACACGAAATTTCGAGAATTTCACGAGCAGTATCTTCAACTGTTTTACCAATTTTTTTTGCTAAAGGCTCGAAAGCTAATCTTGCTGACTCAGCATTGCCTTTGGCAAAAGCTGTGACAGGAATAATTCCTAGTAAATTGGCGGCACAAGTTGGAGTTAGGGAAAAACGTTGCCCGTTGGAAGTTTCGATGGCAGTATAATCATCGGCATCTTTAATGGTTGGTCGAAGATGTACCAACCTGGCATTTTCAAAAATTTCGGGTTTTTGAAAACACGCATAATGCAAGCCAGCAATATGTGCAGAACGAGAACCCACATCAACAATTTTTCCCTTGGCTTCTCTAATCATACTTCCGCCAGCTATGGCCAGAGTTCGAACATCTAAGGTATTCAAATAGGTACGATGCCCGCCTACTTTGGCTGCTTTGGTTTGGGGTTGTCCATCTCGAATCACCGAAATATCAGCACTTGTACCACCCACTTCAATAAAAATCCCATCTGAAATCCTTTCGTGCATTAATGCTCCTGCAATTCCAGCGGCAGGTCCAGAAAGCATTGTCATAATGGGGCGACGATGTACTTCTTCGACGCTCATTACGCCACCATCTGACCTCATAATCATCAAAGGAGCCTTTATTCCAGCACGCTTTACGCATTCGTTGGTCATGGTTGCGGTATGAATCATTTTCGGCAAAATTGCTCCATTGATTACTGCCGTTCGGGTACGAGTACGAAGCCCGTAAAGGCTCGAAACTTCGTGTCCAGAGGTGGCAAAAACGCCCATTTCACCAGCAATTTTACTTATTAATTGTTCATTTTGAGGATTATCTACGCCAAAGGCCTCAGAGCTCACAATAACCTCAACATTTTTTTCTTTAAAATCCTGTATTTGTTTGATTATCGTTTTTTCTTCGACGTTTAGGTCAGAAATAAAAGAATGTTCAATATTCAGAAAACGATTAGTGGCCAACTCAATTATAGGAACATTGGTGTCAATTTTTGCTTTTATTCCTTCCAAACCGCTGCCTAAACCAATTATTCCGACTTTCGCCACATCGCCTTCTAAAAGGGCATTAGTGGCTTGGGTGGTAGAATGAGCAATGAAAATTACTTCATTGGGAAAAATACCAAGGTCTGATAAAGCTCGATTGATGGCATCGATAATGCCAGCAGCTACACCCTCTTTCGAATCATGCGTAGTTGGAACTTTTAATTGTGAAATAACCTCTCTAGTATGGTGATCAACCACTACCACATCTGTAAAAGTACCGCCTACATCTATGCCAACTCGTACTTGTTTTTTCATGGTTTCTTGAGATTAATTGGTCGATATTTGATATTTCATTAAAAACTACCTCTAACTACAAAAACATAAACGCTGAAATAATTAGACCGACTATACAGACAATCATCATTGGCAGGAGAGTTTCTTTTGTGAAATCTTCGACTTGTACACCTACAAAATTTGCTATCCAAACACTGTGTGTATTAGTAGGGTCACAGACATTTTGTACTTGGACTATGCACATAATAGCAGCTAAAAGTGCCAAAGGAGGCAAAACGGCAGTGCCGAACATAATGGTAAATAAGCCAATACCAATACCAAAAATATTGAGTGGGCCACGATATAATGCTAATGGCGAAAGTATTCCGAAGAATGCAATATAAAAAAGTGTAGAGTGAAAAGGCAATGATAAGATGAGTGGTTCGAGGGCGGTTTTGATTAGCGGCAGATTGAGAGCATTCAGCAACATTCCAATTCCCATCATCAGAATAGCGGCAGGAGCCCCGTCTTCAATGCCTTTAACTGCCGAAGAGGTGAGGGTTTTAATGGCATTTTTCCAATCAGTTGTATAAACGCCATACAATGAACCAACGATAAAAGCTGCAATAAAATCGAGTTTCAAACCAAAATAGTTGAATCCAAAAAATAGTACTAATGGTATAATAGGCGTAAGCAAAGCTATGTTGGATACTTTTTTATTTCTTTTGAGCAAATCATTCTTTGAAACTGCCGACATTAGTAGCATTTCACCCGAACGTTTGGCCGCAATTAGGGCATAAGATACAACCGTCACGAGCATTAAACCCAATAAAACAAAAGCAAAAGTTGAGACTTGTTTAGGCAAGACCTCAGTTTCAGTCAAGCCCAAAAGTTGTCGATAAAGTGTAAATAAAATAGGATTAAAAATGAAACCTGTAGCAAATGCTAAAATAAATAAGGTTCCAGCCAGTTTACGAGGAATGCCAAGGCTCATCATAATGGGTAATACCAGCGACCCAACTGTAATGATTGCTCCCAAACCTTGTAAAGTTGTAAACAAAATAGTCGTGACGAGCATCAAACCAAATGAAACTATTAACGGTTTTTCACCGCCAAATTCAGCCGCTCGTTTAATGATTTCTTCAGCAATACCCGTTTGAATCAATACTCGTCCCATCATTGCTCCCATAAAAACCGATACGTAAACCGAAGTAAGTTTGAGCGAACCCTGAGCTATGATTTGGTTCAAAACTGCAGGAATTGATAGTTGTGCTACCAACGCAATTAAGATAGCCATTGCCGGTAAAGCCAATAATGCTGGTATTTTTCGCAAGAACATCAAGCCAGCAAATACTATAAATATGAGAAGTAAACTGAGTGCAATCATAGGTTGGTGCGAAAGCTTAATTTAAAAATAAAAGTTTTGAAACTATTTGAAAAATCATTTGGCTTTTATGGTTTGACAATCTATTTCTGCCTCAAAAGTGCGATTCCAAGGTAAATCAAAGCTGAATGATACAATTTTTAAATTGTTAGAACTATTTTTTGGATAAAAGCCTTCAACAGTTTTAATGGCTATTGGAAGCAATTCTTTTTTACAAAACTCTTCTGTTGATTTAGTTTGTTCATCCGTTAATCGATAAGCATTCCAGTTTTTTTCACGAATCATTTTGGCAGACGCGGGTCGCACGATGGAATGGTAACTGTAATCATCTAATAATCGATTCAGCATAAACCATGTTTGGGCCTTAGCCATACGGTTAATTACTTCTTTTTGAGGGTGCAATTTTGCTATTGGTTTTGAAACACCAAATAAAATACCGTGAGGCAATGCAGTGCCTATGGCATTGCCAGCTGTATTCCAAGAAGCGTAGCCATAGGTTTTTGAAAAAATGGCTTGTTCTTTCAGCCTTTCGGTGAAAGTAATATCTCCACCTTGGATATCTCCTACAGGGTCAATATCAACAATGATCATGCCTTTGTTTGTTTTCTTAGAAAAAGCAATAATTTCATCGGCAAAGGTTTTGGCTCGCTCTTCTTCTTTTCTTGAGGTAAACACAAAAAAACAAATGTCGGCGTCGTTTATATTGCTAACTTCTCTTGCCCCAACGGCCTTGATATGAAAACTTACTGTTTTACGTAAGGGTCGGTCTTCAAAAGGCATTTCTTTATCGGCCATGCTTTCAGATGAAAAAACCGCCTTGATTTTTGGTCGATAATTGTATTTATCTGCCACAGAGCGAGCTAATAACAGCATCGAAACCTCGTCGGCACCGGGTTGAATAGCAATACGCTCTGTTAAATTATTTGATTGAACAAATTGCGAAAGCATTTCTCTATCTTTAATATGTACGCCTTTAGCTTTGGCGTCGTCTTGAGATAGAATTAAATAGTCAAAAACCTTGTTTTTTGCCAATTCTGCGGCAAAAAGATTTACTTTTAAGTTACGTTCTCGAGCTGTTTTGTAATTTCTTAATGCTTCTTGAGGAATGTCAGATTCCAATTTTTGGGTTAATGTTTTTTGATTTTCATCAGGCGAAATTTCAGCCCACTTCGACAATTTTTCACGATATAATTCATTTTTTCCATCGGCAGTTGGAGCTAAACGCATGATAACACTCGAACCATAGATTTTTATTTTTGGCGATTTTTGTCGAATCACTTTGACGATGTCTACTCTTTTTAAAGCCTCAGAAATTTCTGTATCATGTACACGAGAAGCCACTAAACCACCATAAGCAATCATATCCATCGAAATGATGACTGCATCAAAAGATTGTATGTTTTGGGCATCAATCCATCGAATGATTTCGTCTGATTTTCCAAAATCAAGAAATCTACCCAGCATTTCATACGGAGGTGTAATGAGTTCAACATCACCAACAAGTCCCATTTTTACAGGAAACTGCAAACAAGGTGGACGGTCGTCTAAAGGAATGAGTAGAATTTTCGCTGAAAGATTTCCCTGTGAAAAAGCAATGTGGACTATTGCATAGAATAAACAAATGAATAGTAAGATTTTTTTTTTCATATATTAAAACGAAGGGTTCAATAGAATAAATATTTAATTACGCTAAAATCTTTATTTTTTTTAGAATAACTACTACTAAAATGTAATGATTGAACAAATTTGAGAAATAAATTTAATTTTTTAATAATCTTTTATAAAAATTTTATATAAGTTTGTGTAAAAATATATGTAAACCCAAAAATTATTCTGTTAACCTTTTCAAAACAAAAGAAAACATCTAAAAGAAAAATTTAATTTAAAGAATCTCAACCTGCAAGTTGGATGGCAGTTGGTTATACGCCACGTAAGCTTTGGGAGTTCAAAGCAATAATTTTCCAACACAAGCATTGGTTGATAAGTTTGAATGTACAGATGGAAAAAGGATTGACGAATCACCTTTGTATAATCCTGCAAACCCAAGTCAAAACCGAGATAAACGTTTGCGATGGACACTCTATATGCTAGATGATACCATGGAGGTTCGTATGAGTAAAACAACAAGTTTACCATATCAAAACCCAAATCAACGGTTTATTTTTAATATACATACAGACCAAATTTTTCGTTGGAATTGGAATACCCAAAAGTTTGATGTTGTAGCCGGAAACCCCGATTTTGCAACCTCGTCGAATGGCGTATGGCAATTTGGAGCGACGAGTGCAGTTGGAGGTGTTGGCTATGTTTGGCGAAAATACAACGACACTGATCAATATCTTTGGGAGCTAAAAACAGGATATGTTTTGATGCGTTATGCTGAGATTTTATTGATGTATGCCGAAGCTCAAATCGAATTCGGAAAAATAGATGCCTCTGTGGTTGATGCCATCAATGCCGTACGAAAACGTGCAGGTCAACCCAATATTACACTTGGTTCACAAGCCAAGATGCGTCAGGCAGTACGCCGTGAGCGAACTGTTGAATTTGCCATTTAAGGGCTTCGTTTATTTGATATTCGTCGTTGGGGCATTGTCTTAGATTTTTTGAATACACAAATTGTATGAGCGGCCAAAAACCCTGCTGATGCACCAACCAAGCCATCTTTTGGTGCAGCGGGTTCTGTGCAAGACATCAACGATATTCCTGATTATTCGGCAAGTATTTCTGAGCGTATCAGTAGCCGAAATGAGATTCGTAAGAACACAGCCAAACATTTGTTATGGCCTATTCCACTTGGCGAAATAGATAAAAATAAAAATTTAAAACAAAATAGTGGTTGGTAAGTATTTAAAGGTAGATGATTAAATAACCATAACAATTTATTGGCCAATAATTTCTAAAATTATGATGGCCAATTTAATATTTCATTCACAATATTAGTAAGTCTTTAAATTATAAGATTCCGAAACCCCGCCCCTAATTAGGTGAGGGGTTTTTATTCAAAATATTCAAATTGTCACAATTACCTTCACCAATTATGCTAATAAAAATAAAAGTTTACTGTTCTATTTTACTATTAATTGGCTTTGTTAAGTCTATTCAAAGTTGCAAAGCTCAAGAAAAAAACACAAGCCCAACGCCAGTTACCCCAATCAGCCCAAAAGTAGTTTCGGGCGTAAAAGGAGTGTGGCTCACCAATGTTGCGAGTCAAGCACTCTATACCAAGGAGGGTATCAAACAAGCGGTAGATTTATGCCAAAAAAGTGGTATTAATCATATTTTTGTGGTTACCTGGAATAAGGGAAGAACGCTTTATCCAAGCAAAATCATGAATGATATTTTTAAGATTCCAATCGAGGAAGCCTTGGCTGGGCGTGATCCGCTTCGGGAAATGATTGATGAGGCACACGCCAAAAATATCAAAGTTTATGCGTGGTTTGAATATGGTTTTGCGGCTGAAAATAGTGGCTTTGGCGAACATATTTTAAGAATAAAACCGCAATGGGCATCGCTTGATAAAAACGGCAATACCGCCACCAAAAATGGTTTTAAATGGATGAATGCCCTTAACCCCGAAGTACAAGATTTTATGTTTTCTTTATTGAAAGAAGCGGTTGTAAACTATCCAGACTTAGATGGAATTCAAGGCGACGACCGACTGCCTGCAATGGCCGTGGAAGGAGGGTATAACCCTGAGATACTGACACAATACAAAGCAGAAACAGGTGCTGCTACACCCACAAATGATAAAGAAGATAATTGGGTAACTTGGAGAGCCAACCGTTTAAATAAATTTATGGAACGAATTTCGGTTGAATTAAAGAAAATTAATCCAAAAATTGGCATTTCAATGGCACCAAGTATTTATCCATTTGCAAAAACTGAATATTTACAAGATTGGCCAACTTGGGTAAATAATGGTTGGGTTGATATGATTTGTCCACAAATATATCGCTACGATATTGTTGCTTATAAAGCTGAATTATCAAAAATTATTAATTCTCAGATTAATACAGACAAAATAAAACTTCTTGCACCTGGTATTTTATTAAAAGTAGGAACCTACAAGCCTACCTACGACTATCTAAAACAGATGATAGATGAAAATAGAAGAAATAAGATTGAAAATGAGGTTTTTTTCTTCTATGAGGGTTTAAAAGATAACACGACCTATTTTACAACTGATTATCTTAAATAAGTATGTGCTTGCCTAAAATAGGTTGACACGATTTGCAAATTTGTCGATTAATATTAAACAATAACTTACTAAGTTTTACAAAATAAGTTTACAAAAATCATAGCTATTCCTAAAATTTACAACAATCAAATTTCTTTTACGAATTTCCAAGCATTTGATGTCCACATTTATCGTAATGTGCACATCAAATGAATTTACCTGCTCAATGATAAATCGGAATAGATTTTTTCCCAAAAGTAAGAGATTTTTAAAAGCTCAATTATTAATTTGGTAGTTTATCTTTCAATAAACCATAGACCCAAGTTCCAGCAACTGCACTTAAAAGCGTGGCAATTACGACCATATAACCGCTACCAATTTGGGCAAAAATTGGTCCAGGACAAGCACCTGTGATTGCCCAGCCTAAACCAAAAATCAGTCCACCATATACTTGTCCCTTTTGAAATTTCTTTGGGTGAAAATCTACTGTTTCGCCTGCAATTGTCTTAATATTAAACTTTTTGATTAAAAATACAGAAATCATTCCCACCACAACCGCACTGCCAATTACGCCGTACATGTGGAAACTCTGTAAACGAAACATTTCTTGGATACGAAACCACGAGATGATTTCTGCTTTAACGAATACGATTCCAAATAAGATTCCTACAATTAAATATTTGATATTGTCAGTCCAACTTTCGGCTTTTTTCATGTCATTGGGAGCTTCGCAAACAAATGGCTCTACAACAGCAGTATTTTGAATTTCTTGAATATTTTTCATTGATTTTTTGCTTAGAAAATGTTAGAATAATTTAAAAATAATTGGCATAATTAGGTGTGTCATGGTAAAACCTCCAACCATAAAACAACAAGTGGCAATCAAAGATGGAACTTGTAAATTTGAAAGCCCCATAATTGCGTGGCCAGAAGTACAGCCACCCGCATAGCGAGTACCAAAACCAACCAAAAAGCCCCCAAAAACAAAGAAAATTAGTCCTTTTACCGAAAATAGTGTTTCAACGGAGAATAAATCGGCTGGCATTAAACCCGAAAAATCGTTGATACCGAGAGCTTTTAAATCATTGATTGTAGCTTCTGAAAGTACAAAATCACTCGGATTTGCCAAGAAATTGGTGGCGATGATTCCACCAAAAAACACTCCCAAAACAAAAATCAAATTCCAAATTTCTTTTTTCCAATCATATTTGAAAAATGGAATATCGGCAGGAAAACAAGCCGCACAAACGTGGCGAAGCGATGATGAAATACCGAAAGATTTATTGCCAATTAATAAAAGTGTTGGAACTGTAAGTCCGATAAGTGGGCCTGCAACATACCAAGGCCAAGGCTGAAGAATAAAATCAAACATTTGTTTCATGCGTTTTTGTTTTAATAATGATAGTTGATAATTAAGTTTAAGTGCGTCATGTTTACTTTATTGAAAACGAAGCGGTCGTTTTGGTAAGTTTCGCCAATTTCGTCTTTGCGAACTACCAATAGTAATGCACTGAGACCTTTCAAATAATGGTCGAATTGATAGGTCAACCCCAAATTTATTTGAGAATAAGTGGGCAGGCCATATTTGTTTAAAGCAAAGTTTTTTACATCGGGAAGCTGAAAATAGCCACCACTCAACTCTATTTTGATGTTTTTTTTGGGTTTGAAAAAAGTATTTACTGTTACGGCTGTTACATCACCAAAGCCTTCGTTTCGTTCACGGGGCATGAAAGTATAAAAAGTTTCACGTCCCCATTCTCTTGGCATCAAATAACGTCCTTTGGCTGTGATTCGAGTGCCATTCAAAAACCAGTCAAATTTGGCTGATTGTTGTCCCAAACGCCCAGAAAATACATTTGAACTACTATTTTCTTGCGTATAGGCTTTCGTTGGGTCTTCGTTGCCGCCATTTCCTACGACATTTTGTTGGATATATTGTCCGCCAAAAATCCAGTTTTTACCTGCTATTGGTTTAGATTTCCACTCGGCTTTAAGTTGGGCAGTGTTCAAAACATTATCTATGAAAGTATCCCAAAGCTGAATGTTCCATTGCTTCTTTTGGTAAACCGCCCCAATAATTCCAACTCCGACCGATTCTACATTATTTTTATATTGCGAAGGTTTTCCGTTTATGTCAACTCCAACTGGATAAATGCCCATACTTTCAGCAGTTTCAAACCATCGAACGGTCGAACGTGGAGAAATTCGCCAAATATATTCTCCGTGTAGATTAAGATTTTTGAATTCTTTTAATTCCAAAACTGCTGCTTCTACCAAAGTTGGACGCATTCGACCATCTTGTGGATTGATGAATGGTGTTTGTGGAATTTGACGACCGATGGTTAGCGTTGATTTCTTTCCTAAATGAGTTTTGACGAATAATTCTTCCAAGCGGTCTAAATCTTCGTGGTCGTCGGGGCGTTCGATGTCGAATAATCCAATTTCATAACGATTTGCTTGGTTAGTTTTTGGGTCAACTTTGCTTAAATCAGAAGATTTTATATTAAACATGAAAAACCCGCTTAATCCAACTTGAAAATGCTTGAAAAACTTTGGAGTTTCGTATCCGATTCCCGCACCAATTCCCCAAGCGTAATAATCGGTCAAATCACCCTGATTAATTGTTCCAGCCATATATGAGCGAGCATGACCATAAAATCGACCTTTTTCAAAAAAATGGCTTAAAGTATTGGTGTCTTTGTCTGCCTCATGAAAAGAGTGAATACCTTGGGCACTCACTAAGTTCATTGAAATAAAATATGACCAAATAATATATTGTAAATTGATTCTTCTCATAATTTGATACTAATGTGATGCAAAAGTATCTGTTACAAGTTTTTATTTTCGTGACAAATGTTACATTGAAGAAATATTATTGATTTTTGTAGCAGCAGATATGTTTTTTGATGTAATTGTCTGCGTAGAGACGGGGTCGCCGAGATGTTGCATTGCAACATCCCTACAACATATATAATTATACAAATTGATAATCTACGCCCGAAACTTGACTTAATAAATCTTGTGGGCCATCCAAAATTTTAGCATCTTGCCTTAATGTTGGTGTTATAGGCGAGAATTTTTGTAAATATTCTTTCATCATGCTATGCAATGTAAAGGCAGTATTTGTACCTTCTTTTACACCTTTCATACGGCAAAGCATGTCGTCGGGGTCGCCGTCACGTTCGCACGCACACATCGTATAGCTTTTGGTTAAATCAAGCGACTGACCAGCAATTGTAACTTTTTGTACACGATGCCCAACTCTTTCAAACGCCTTAAACTCAACCTGCATTCCTTTGAAACGTATCAACCAACCACCAAAACGTTTGGAAGCATCTTGGGCAAATACGTTTTGTAACTCTTTTTCGAGCCAATCCATGATTTGTTGACCAGTTGCTTTGGCGGTTCTGATAGTAGAATCAACGGGAAGCATATCGTATAAATAGCCTTCGGTAATGGCTACTTTGCCATCTTTTCCAGCGGTGCGTGGTGGGCAAAAACGAAAACCATTCGATAGTACTACATCGGCATTGACTTTCCATTTGAGGGCATCCACAATCATGGTATCAATGGTGTTTTCTACTACAAAATTTCGGTAAAGTGGCACGGTACTATACCCCAAAACCTTGTTGATTTCTACTTTATATGGCTTCTCTATTTGCTCAACAATATCCAAAACTTCTTTTTTTGCAGGAAATTTCTGCGGATTTACTTCGATAAGTTCGTATTTTTCACCAATAATTTTTCCATTCTCAACTTTTAAATCCAATCTTCCAATAAATGAACCGAATGCCCCAGGTTCAACAATTTTTGAATATTCGGCTTGAATCGGTTTACGTACTCGCTCATGGGTATCTGCTCCAAAAATATAATCAACGCCTTTACAATCAGGGTGATTTCCGAGAGCAATTTGTTGTGAAAGTCCGAGATGCGAAAGAATAATGATGAAATCGCATTGCTCTTGTTCCTTCAAAAGTTCGACATATTGTTTTAGGTTTTCTTCGGGTTTCGTGTAAACAATTCCCTTGCTATAAAGTGGCGACTGCCGAAGTGGCACGAGTGGGTCGGTATAACCCAAAATACCAATTTTTACACCCAAACGATGCACGATTTGGTAAGGTTGAAAAATTAATTCACCCTTTTTTCCATCGCCTAAATCGTGATACATATTGGCACAAACTTTTGGAGCAAGCAAGCCGCCCATGAGTTTTTGCATATTTTTCTTATAATAAACGACTTCCCAGTTTCCTGGCAAATACATATCATAATTGAGTGCATTGAGCAAAGGAACAAACGCCTGTCCAGTAGTTTTTACCGAAAGCATACTGCCTTGAAACATATCGCCCGTGTCAATCGTAATGGTATTTTCAGGGTTTTCTTTCTTCAAAACATCCAATGCAGTAGCCAAATGAGCATAACCGCCCGTTTTGCGAAAAGTCAGTTGATTGTTTTCCCAAAATAGCTCATCGTGAGCG
Organism: Cytophagaceae bacterium; assembly: GCA_027486845.1. Taxonomy (GTDB): domain Bacteria; phylum Bacteroidota; class Bacteroidia; order Cytophagales; family Spirosomataceae; genus Emticicia. The sequence goes on along the minus strand of JAIXOL010000062.1, from coordinate 35,161 downwards.
TGAAGTTGACAATGAACATCAGTTGTTTGTAGAAACGTAATTGTGCCATTTTTGGTGGTTTCATTGTCATTTATTGCCGAAACCTTGGTTTCCTTATTGGCTATTAAAGCACTTGGAGTTCCCACCGCCGCAGTTGCCAAAAGTCCCGATTGTAAGAATTTTCGTCTTGATTGCATTTTTTTAGATTACTTTAAATGTTTAATAATCACGATAGTAAACGATTGATGAGGACTATCGACTGCCGACTGCGGACTATTAAAATCCTGCCTTAATATATGACCAACCTTGTTCTTGTTTTTCGATAATTTCGACCAAACCCGCTGGCACAAACCCAGCTTTCGGGAAGATTTGCTCTTTGGTCAGTTTTTGTTGTTTGAGTGAGTTTTCACAAACCACAAATGAAACACCTTGCTCGATGAGATTATTGATTTCGGGTTCAAATTGACTTTTGCCTTTTATCACCATTCCCAAACCTTTATTATGTACTACTACTTCAATTTTAGCAGTCGGCCAAACTGTAAGCACATTTGTTAGTTGTTTGGTCAATGCTCGATAGGCAACTGTATCAGGCGTAGCAAGATGAAAAACTACTCGATGTTCTTTAACTTTCTTTTGTTTTTGGGCAAAAACTTCGGTTGATACAAATACTAAAAATACGAATAATAACAGGTTAATGGCTTTCATTGATAAAATATTTAAGGTTGATTATTTTGAATTTGATGGTTTCTTGTGTGCTTCTTTCCATTCTTTGATTGGCTTGTAAGGGCCATATTTATGCTGTTGTTCAGAAAATGGGTCGGCATAAGGGCCAAAAGGATGGTCGAAAGGTTTTTCAGCAATATTTGGCCAATCTTTGCTTAAATCCTTAGTAGGGCGTGGTTGAGAATTGACAAAAGCTGCTAAATCCCACGCTTCTTCGTCGGTGAGTTGTGGGCGTTCGTAAGTTGCTCCGAGTGGCATATTGTATTTTACGTAACCCGCAAAATTGGAGATTCGGTATAAGCCTGCACCATGATTATAGCTATTTTTGCCCCAAAGTGGCGGATAAGTATAGCTTTTGCCATTTTCGGCTAATATTCCCTCGCCGTTTGCTTGGTGGCACGACTGGCATTTTTGTTCATAAACTAAACGCCCTTTTTCGGGGTCGTTGGCACGTTTTAAGCCTTTTATTTTAAAAATTCCTGCTCCACGAGGCGTTGTTTTCTTAGGTACGTCTGAGCCCACCCATTTTATATAAGCCAAAATTGCTTTCATTTCTCGGCTTGTAGAATCGAGTGCTTTGCCGTTTAGGCTTCTCTCAAAACAATCATTTACACGCTTTATTTGGTTTTCAACCGATCCTGAACGCTCTCTAAATTTTGGATAATTGGCTTGTACGGCAAAATAATTATTACCCCAAGGCTGAGTTCCTGCGTTTAAATGGCAGTTTTGGCAATTCATACCATTAGAAGTCTGCAAAACGCTACCTTTTGGCCCTAAATATTCAGAAGTATGGGCAATGAGTTCTTTGCCGTATTTAACCAGTTTTTGCTCTTCGGGTTCGAGTTTCATTATTCTCCATTCGGCAGGGGCTGTCCAGACTTGCACAAAATTGGTGTCAATTTTTACAACTTCTTTTTTCTCAGAAATATCTTCAGAAGTAGTTGAGTTTGTCACACCAAAAAAATGCACATAGACAAATCCGAGTAAAAAAAATACAGTCAGTAGCAACAAGCCACTCAGGAAGCTTAAAATGGAGGTTAATTGTTTAGAAGCTTTGCTTGAATCTAATTTTGCCATAAGATAGATTTGATAATTTACTTCACAAAAATATGATTAATATCATCGACCTTATGTGATATTTGTTACAAACTTAGAAATAATTGTATAAAACGAATATAAAAAAGCAACAAGCCTAATGATTAAGACTTGTTGCTCCAAATTCATGTTCTACTTTATTCTAATGTTTACAAGTTTTTCCTTTCTCTTTGTCCATTTTTTGCATTTCTTCTTTCATTTTTTCGGGAACTAAACCCGTAAATGCACCGTGTAGGTCGGAAAGAGCAATTTTTACTTCTTCATCTGTGTCATTTTGTTATATCGGCAAAAGTTTGTTTTTTTTCGCTCGTTTCCATTTTCTTTGAGGTCTATTGTTTTTGTTTTAATTCTTCAAAACTAAGATCTTCAACTTTCTGATTTATATTATTTTTATTAAAAGGTAGATTACAGCCTTTGCTTCCACAACCAATATTCATCATGGCTTGAATCAGAAATAAGCCAGCCATTACTCCGATGATTAACTGATGCTCAGTGATGGCAGTGTAGCCAAGCCAAAGTCCGATTCCTAGGCGTAGGAATCGCATAAAATCCCAGTTTATGAGTGTTTTTTTCATCGTTTTTGAAGATTTAAGTTTTTAACGCATCAATTTTAATAAGGCCAGTTCATCATGCCGCCGGAAAGATTATAAAGATTTTTGAAGCCATCTTTGCTCATTATTTCGCAAGCACTTCCGCTACGATTTCCACTACGGCAATACACAAAATAGGTTTTATCCTTATCCAAAGTGGCAACTTTCTGAGTGAAACCACTTCCCATAATATCAATATTTATTGCACCGTCAATGCCGCCTTGTTTGTGTTCGGCAAGCGTTCTAACGTCCAAAATTACAGCATTTGGTGTGTTGGTAATTAGTTGTTTGAAATCGGCAGCTTTTACGTTTTCGTAACTTTTCTTTGTTTTAAAAAAATCTAACATGGTTTTTGTGCTTTTGTGTTATAAATAATTTCTAAAACAAAAGTCCGATTTTGTTACCGAAAGTAAAGTGATAAATGTTACACTAGATACAGAAATGTGCGAATAATTTATAAAAAATAAACCCCAAGGCATACGAAATGCTTGGGGGTTTATAAAAGTTATAAAATTGATTTTATCAAACCGCCGCTTCAACAACGCTTGTTTCAATCGGATTGCCTTTGTTTACCCATTCGTTCATTCCTGCCGAATAATTTTTGATATTTTTGAAACCTGCTTTCTCCAAAACTGAATAACCAATCGCCGCTCTATCTCCGCCTTGACAGTGAATCACAATTTGCTTGTCTTTGCTAATTTTATCAAGGTTTTGTAAAATTGTTCCGACAAAAATATTGTCAGCTCCTGCTACGTGACCCGTATTAAATTCGGCAACACCTCTGAGGTCGATGATTTGCGTATCTTCACGGTCTAAATAAGATTTAAACTCGTCGATTCCGATTATATTGCTTTGTTTCAACTCAACTCCCAAAGAATTTATATCAGATACATAACCCAAAACATTGTCCAAACCAATACGCATTAATTTGCGAGTAAGGTCTTCGATTTGGGCATCGGTAGCCACCAATATAAATTGTTCTTCGTAATTCAAGAACCAACCCATCCAAGTAGCAAAAGCGTTATTTCCTTGAATATTAATACTTTTTGGTACATATCCTGCGGCAAAATCAAACTTATTACGTGTATCAATTAGTTTAATACCTTTCGCCATTGCGTCTTTTACCTCTTCACCCGAAAGCTTCTTTTGAGTCGGAACTTCGGTCAATAACGGACGATTCACTTTGTTTAAGTGTTTCATCATTGCAAAATATTTCGGTGGCTCTGGCTGGTCTTCTAGCAGATACTTCACAAAACCATTTTTATCATCTTCGTACTGAAATGCCCAGTTTCTGATTTTTTCGTAACCAACCGTTGAACTTGGAACTGCACCCAAAGCTTTTCCGCAAGCCGAACCTGCTCCGTGACCTGGCCAAACTTGTAAATAATCTGGCAAAGCATTGAATCGTTGCACAGATTTGTACATTTCTAATGCACCCGCTTCTTTTGTTCCAGCGAAACCTGCGGCTTTTTCTAATAAATCAGGGCGACCGATGTCTCCAACGAAAACGAAATCACCTGTGAATAACATTACTGGTTCTAAACTCGCTGGCTTGTCAGTCAATAAGAAACTGATACTTTCGGGCGTGTGGCCTGGTGTATGTAAAACTTCCAAAGTAAGATTTCCTACCGTGATTACGCTGCCATTTTTCAAGCCAACGTGGTCAAATTCATACTCCCAACCTTCGCCACCTTCATCAGAAAGATACATCGTTGCACCAGTTACGGCCGCCAATTCTCTCGCACCTGAAAGAAAATCAGCGTGAATATGCGTTTCGGTTACATGCGTAATTTTCATGTTATTTTGCTTCGCAATTTCGAGATAAGTGTCAATATCTCTTTTTGGGTCAATTACGATGGCGATTCCTGCCTTTTGGCATCCTATAAAGTAGCTCGCTTGAGCTAAAGATTTGTCATATACGTGTTGAAAAAACATAGTTTTATGAAGTTTTAGATTTTAATTCAAAATTAGAGTAACTGCTAAATATTTACTGTGACATTTATTACAAAGCCACGTTTTTTTATGCTTTAAAGAAAACTTCTTTTGTGATGATGTAAATTCCCATGACCAAAACAAACCAACCGAAGGCTTTTTTGAGTTTATCGCCAGGAATGAATTTTGAAAGATACGTTCCTAAGAAAATTCCAGCTACCGAAAGAGCTGTAAAGGGTAGCAAAAAATCCCAATCGACTGTTAGGTTTGATAAATCACCTAAAAATCCGATGAGAGATTTGGCGGCAATAATCAGCAATGAAGTTCCGACCGCCATTTTCATTGGTAAACGAGCAAAAAGTACAAGGGCAGGAATAATCAAAAATCCGCCACCAGCACCCACAATTCCCGTGAGCATTCCGACTAAAGCACCTTCGAGGGCAATCATCGGATAGTTGAATTTCAGTTCGCCAGTATTTTCTTCTTTTTCATCTTTTTGGCTTTTTATCATCGAATAAGATGCCGCCAACATAATGAGTGCAAAAAATACCATAATGCCCACATTTTTTGAAAGTTCAAAACCCGAAATATGGAATAAAGGGTCTGGGATGGCAGGAACTAAATATTTTCTGGTCAAAAAAACCGTTGTAAAAGATGGAATGGCAAAAACAAGTGCTGCTCGGTAGTTGACCAATTTCTTTTTCATAAAACTTGCCGAACCAACCAACGAGGTAGTGCCAACCACGAATAATGAGTAAGCCGTAGAAGTCACTGGGCTAATATGGAGTAAATAAACCATGACGGGTAAAGTTAGGATACTTCCACCGCCGCCAATCAAGCCCAAACTAACACCGATTAATATTGAGGCACTAAAGCCTACTATCTCTGTTGAATTCATTTTCTTCTATAGTGATTTCGTAAATAACACTACAAAAGTATCGTGGGCAAAGTCGGTATTCCGTGATAATTGTTACATAGCCACAAAATTTTATGATTTTTGTCAGTTTATTTTTGAGGATAAAAAAAGCCTTGAATATTATTTCAAGGCTATATCCAGTAATTCGATTTTATTTCGAGAAAGCTTTACACGACCGAGGCGTTCGAGTTGTTTCAAAAGTCGAGAAACAACTTCCCGTGAAGTGGCTAATTCATTGCCTAATTCTTCATGAGTTACATTAAAAACCATGCACCCACATTGAGCTGATTTTTTCTTTAGTAATGCAATTAGGCGTTCGTCGAGTTTAAAAAAAGCAATTTGGTCAATGGCAGCCAGTAAATCATCAAAACGTTTTTGATAAGTCATAAAAACATATTCTTTCCAAGATGAATATTTGGTCATCCATTCTTCGATTTTTTGAACGGGTACTTGTATCAGTTGAGTTGGAGAATCAGCTGTGGCTGTAATTTCACTTTTACGGCTATTTAAGCAACAGGTAAGCGACATCGCACACGAATCTTTTTCACCTAAATAATAGAGTAATGCTTCACGGCCTTCGGCATCCGAACGCACAATTTTTACTGAACCATTTAGAATTATTGGTACCGAACGAATAAAACCACCTGGACGCATCATTACAAATCCTTCTTCAACCTCTAGATATGTGCCAAATTCAATGATTTCTTTCAGAAGGCCAACTTCAAAGATGATTCCGAATTTATTGTGTAAAAAATTAAGGTCTAATTTCATTTTTGAGCAGATTAAACAATTGTAAGGAATGTCTATAATTAGAGCAACAGTAAAATTATACGATTTTGCTCATTAGCTTTGGTTTTTATTTAAAATTTGGTAAAAAGTGCCATATTTTAAGTAAAAAATGCTTTTAATGCCGAGTACTAAAGTTCATTATTCATTCGAGTTTGAATAATGATTGCCGATATAATTGTAATAATTCCTATCAAAATAATAGCGTATTTTATGCCAAGAATATCGGCAATTATACCCGAAATAATAGCTCCAAAAGCATAGCCCAAATCTCTCCAAAGTCTAAATGTACCAATACTTTCGGCTCGTTGATTGGGGCTAGTAACTTGGGCTATTGTCGATAAAAATGTAGGATAAACCAAAGCTGTACCAATGCCTAAAAAGGCAGATAAGATAGCTAAAATATAGAAATCCTTTGCAAAAACCAATAAGATAATAGCGATTCCTTGCACGAACATTCCCCAAAATAGCATTTTTTTCTTAGAATAAATATCTGACATTTTTCCTGTGAAAAGTTGTCCTATTCCCCAAAAAGTTGGATAAACTGCTGTGATTATTCCAATATTTTGATTGTTTATCTTTAATTGTAATAATAAAATTGGCAAAAGACCCCAAATCATGCCATCATTTAGGTTATTGACAAGCCCTGCTTGGGTTACCGAGCTCAGTGTTTTGTCTTTAAAGGTAGTCGTCCAGAATACATTTTTAGTATTGATAATTGTAGAGTTTTTTGCTTCTTGCGATACAAATTTTTTAGTGTCTTTCACCCAAATAACACTTAATAAAAGTCCTACAATTGAAATGATGATTCCGATATAAAATGGGTAGGGGCGAACACCATATTTTTCAGCAATATAGCCTGTCAAGAACGCAACAATACCAACCGCCAAATAGCCAGCAAATTCATTGATTCCCATTGCTAAACCTCGCTGTTTTTCACCGACCAAATCCATTTTCATCACAACAGTGCTGCTCCAAGTGAGTCCCTGACTTATGCCCAAAAGCATATTTGCCACAATAATCCATGACCAAGCATTGGCGTAAATTATGATAATTGGTATGGGTAATGCCAAAAGCCAACCGATTATCAAAAGGTTTTTCCGACCAATATTATTGGCTAATCTACCTGTGAAATAATTAGCAATGGCTTTTGTAATACCAAAAGCAACGATAAACGAAAGTATGGCAAATTTTGAGGATAAACCAAATGCGGTTTCGGCCAATTGCGGAATAATTGAACGCTCTAAACCTACCATTCCACCAACGAAGGCATTGACAATGACCAATAAACTAAACTGTTGCCAGTTTTCTTTGAGTCCTAAAGAAAGTGTTTCGTTATTGTTAAAATGTTTTTTTGCCATTTTGCATAAATTTTATGCAAAATTAGCTGGGTCATTTTTAACAAAATTTATCATAAGATAAATAATCAACGGATACCTCTGATGCGGCTAAGGCTCACTTGTGTAATACCCAAAAAAGAAGCGATATATTTGAGAGGAACCCTTTGTAGTACATTGGGGCTTTCTTTTAGCAAAGTATTATAACGCTCTTCGGCAGAATGAAACTGAATGCTTTCGACTCTATTGACGGTGTCAACATAAGCAGATTCAAATATCTTTCTAAACAAACGCTCTATTTCGGGGAACTTATCGTAGAGTTCAAATAGTTTTGGTGAATTTATGCCAATTAGTTCTGAATCTTCAATCATTTGAATGGCTTTTCGTGAAGGTTTTCCTGTGAATAAACTTTCAACACGGGCAATAATGGCATTTTCAAAGGCAAAACATTCTGTTATTTCGATGTCGTCTTTATAATAATAGATGCGAGCCACGCCTTTTTTGATAAAATAAATCGTGCGGCAAGTATGACCAATTGATTGTAAATCTTGGTTTTTCTTAATGTTTACCGGCTTTGAAATATCAGCAATAGCTTTGATGGCTTCATCGGAAAGATGATTGAATTGATTGAAATATTTGATTAGGTTATTCACTTTTTATCTAATGAGTATTGAAAAAAAGATATGAAACGGTTCGCCGCTCCGATAAAACACTAATAATTACCAAGTTATATTATTTTAATTTGTCGATTAATATTGTTTTATTATTTAAGAATAAGTAGATGTCAAAATATTTATCAATCCACTATCTGCTCAAAGGATGGGTAAAGTAACGCTATAGCATTGGTCTTCCACTGGTATGCTATCAAATAATAAGGTTTGTTCAGCAGATTTATGGCAAAATTGATGTAAAAAGGGACATTTCTTAATTTTGTTGATTATCATACTGAAATATTTGAATATATCGAAGTATATCGCACGGGCGACCCCGTATAATCGAAAAAGAAGGCATTCTGGTATAAACTATGAGATTCCGGACAAATTTGAAGAAAAATATGAGTCTAATAAACTAAATTTGTCTTGAGAAAAAATCAGAACGGCTTCCTAACAAAAGGGTGAGTATATCATCCTTCGTTTCGACGAATTTAAGTAAATCTTTTACAATAAACCGTGCGGCAAAATTAGCACAGCTACCCATGTTTTGCAGTTGCTTTGTTGTCTATTCCTTGATTTTTACAGAACCATTACAAACATCTCCTTCTTGATGTCCGACAAGCCAAATGCTTAATTTCTTTATTCGTTCTTCTGTTAGTTCTTTCAAATATAAATTCCAACACAATGGAAATATACTTCCATAATATCCATCTTCTCTTTCAGGATATTTAGCTTTCATTTCTGCATCTCGAAATTGAATCCATAACCTTTGAGAATTTTTTAAATTAGTAATAAACACAACATCACTTTTATATTCTTTCAAGATTTGTGAATAAACTTGATTTAGTTTCGTGTCGGCTTTTTTATAATTATTAAGTGCTTCTGTGTTTAATTCTAATTGAGTTTGACTAAAACAAAAAATGCTACTAGTTAAGCATAATGTTAGGATAATGATAAGTTTTCTCATTTTTTGAGGTTTTAGGTATTGAATAATTGACTTTTTTGATTTTGGAATAATTGACAATAGGATAGCAATAATGGTACAATATTGAATTCTAGAAAAGTTTAGTCTTTCAGTTTTAAAATAGCTTGGCATTTCAATTTCAAACCCAAATTGATGATTAAATGTTTTCGAGTTCTTAAACTTTTCAAGTTTACTTTTTTTTGGTGAAAAGTCTGTTATAAATTGAATTTTTTGCAAAGGTTCTTTTCGGGTATCGGCTTAAATTGATACACATGTAAAAATTACTTTTATTTCTCAAAAATAACAAAAAGACCTCGCTATCAAAATTAAATGTTTATTTTGATCATTAAGTCGACAAGTCCACTTAAGATAATAAGCTAATAGGCAAATCATTTTAAAGCATCACAACTTTTAGTGTAAGGGCTTAAAATTTCAAACAATTTTTTTTTTCTTCTTCTGGCAATCTTGACAATTGTTCCGTTGCATAATTCGATAGCGTCTTTGTTTATTTTATTGACAAATAACAAATTCACAATGACCGATTTATTTATCCTTACAAATTGCTTTTGCTCTGAGAGTTCTAATTCAAATTTTTTAAGTGTTTTGGCATAAATAGAAACGCTTCCATTCAATGGGTTAATGCTGGTATAATTACCCTCTGCAATAAAGGAAATAATGTTTTGTTCATATGGCATAAATTTTTTCATCAGTAGGTATATTTTATTTTTTCTTGTGTGGAGAGCGTCTGTTTAAACTTTAATTTTTATAGGTTTTTAAAAAAAATGCTGAAAATATGATTAAAAATTTTGCTGAATATTATAACTCATTCATTGAATAATTAGGTAAACTAGTGATTGATTGAGAACTGCGACGTAAAAAATTACTTTGAATCAATGACTAATTTGGCTGATTAATTAGCTAATCAAATGTATGTTATCGCAAAGTGACAACCTATAAAATTTACATTATAACCGTTAGTAATGTACTTTCACACATTTTTAAAATGACAGAATCAAGTACTTAGATAGAAATAATCGATGAAAATACTTTGTTAATTTCTTAATAATCAAGTATTTAATGCTTTGTCGAAGCTTGTCGAACTTCGTATTTGGTTTCTTGTGTTTCAGTACTAAAATATCTATCCAAACTATCAAGGTGTATAGATAAAATGAGAGTTTTTGTCGAAGTAATTATTTTCAATTTTAGCAAGATGTATGATTTCTAGGTTAAACCTCCCCCAGATTGAAGCCTATGCCATAGATATGTTGAAAACAGATTTGAGTGAAGAGACTATTTTCATAATTCGAGGGAGGTAGAGCCTTCACAGCTTGGCTAGGGTATTGGCTAAAAAGTAAAAGTTGTGAGCTACGGGAGTAGCCAGAAAATAGTATTGTGGTCTCTAATTTTCAAGTTGGAAACAATGTAGTGGTAGTCGGAATTCAGCAAATGGGCATAAATATTTCGGATATTTCGTTTGCTCGTGACTTGCTTATCTAAAGCTATCCGTAGGCCTTATTTGCAGAAGGGTACTTCAATTTTGTCGGCTTCTTACAAAACCTAATCGAATGCTGTTTTCTGTATTACCGCATTGGATACAAGTAGTTATCAATAATTGAATTATTCTAATAATATTAAAATCGTCCAGTTTTCATTTAATCAATAATTATGCAATTGAGTTAAAATCATATTCCAACTAAACTTAATATAATTGTAAGGATTCAAAACTATCGGAAACGTTTTCGGTAACGTATTCGATAGTTTTTTTTGATTTTCTAAAAAAAATTAAAACAATTCTTTTTAGAATACCATAAAAGTTAAATATATTCAATCAAATTATCAAATTTCTAAATAAAGCATAAGGCACTATTCTTAATCTTTATCATTCAATACAATTCTTTTGAAATAACTTAATTGTACTTTTCTGTGATTGCATTAAAAAAGTTTTTTTTAATGTAATATTGATAAAAAAACTAATGTATTTCTTAGTTTTCATTGCAAATTCAGCTGTTTTTGCTTAGAAGCCAATATACTCAAAAGGCACAGAGTTGCAAAGGTTCAGAGGCGACAGTCGCTCGGTGCAAAGTGTTGATAATGAGATAATTAAATATTTGAGTTTTCGCAAACCATTTTTGGTTAAGTATCAAATTTATAACCCTCAATCTTAGTGACTTTCATTCAGCTTTGGTACATAATAATATGTATGAAAATGTTAATTTAAAAGTAAATGCATTGTTGAACAAGATTTATAAGACCATTTAAAACGTATTGAAAGCAAGAATGTTCGCTCAAAAAACCTACCATCTAGTAAGGAAAATCTCTCAAGGAAATGTTTTTTTGAAAAAGTATTTGCTGAAAATAAAGGAGCTAACAGTCGACAAGTCCACAGTAAGATGATGTGCTTAAGGAGAGATATTTAGCTATTTGAAAAATTGTAGATTTATATTATTTTAATTCTTAAAAAGAGTGTTCGATTCAATAAATTTAATTTTTATCAATTTCTAATCAATTCTGAGTGGGTAGCTATACGCACTCAATCATTTAATCAATTCTAAATCATGAAGAAAATTTATCTTCTTTTATCTGCCTTGTTTTTATGCATGCAGATAGTTATTGCTCAAACAGGGCAATTGACCGGTAAAGTGTCTGATCCATCGGGCGAAGGCTTACCAGGCGTAAGCGTGAAAGTAAAAGGTGCCTCGCAAGGTACAGTTACTGACGTATCCGGAAATTATTCTTTGAATTTAACCTCAAAAAATGCAGTATTGGTTTTCTCTTATGTCGGCTATATTAGCAAAGAAGAAGTAATCGGAACCAGAACCCAAATCAATATTAGCCTCGTCGAAGACAGTCAGAGTCTCAATGAGGTAGTGGTTATTGGTTATGGAACGATGAAAAAAAGTGATTTAACTGGGGCAGTGGCTCAAGTGAAAGCAACAAGAATGGAAAATGAAAATCCAAGAACAATTCAAGACATGTTGCGTGGAAATGCACCTGGCTTGGATATTTCAAATAGTGCTTCTCCAAGAGGCGGCGGAAGTTTCTTGATTAGAGGCCGTGCTTCACTTACCGCCTCAACTGCTCCCTTGATTGTGGTAGATGGTGTTATTTATCCTGGTTCTTTAAGTGATATTAATCCTAATGATATAGCAACCATTGATATTTTAAAAGATGCAAGTTCAGCAGCTGTATTTGGAGCAAGATCTGCAAATGGTGTTATTTTATTAACTACTAAGAAAGGAAAATCAGGAAAACCTCAGATTACAATTAATTCTAATTTAGCTATTAATAAAGTAGGAAAGTTTAACCACATCTTAAACGCAGAAGATTTTTTATCTTGGAGAGGGGATGTGCTATGGAGCATGAATGGACATAATCCAGCCACAAGATATAATTTTTATGACCCAAGTAAATTGCCATCAAATATCACAATAGCACAATGGTTGGGCAGCGATAAGGGAGATCCTACGGACGTTTGGCTAAATCGTATAAAAATGTTTCCAGTTGAAATAGCCAACTATAAGGCGGGAAGAACCACTGATTGGGAAAATCTATTTATTAATGACGAGGCTATTCAGCAAGACCACACTGTTGCGATTTCTGGAAGCACTAATAATACCAATTATTACATGTCTTTGGGTTATTTGACTAATGAAGGTTTATCAGTGGGTGACGTTTTTAAGACGGTTAGGGCCAGAGTAAATCTAGAAAACAAAATCGCTAAATTTCTTTCGGTGGGTTTAAATATTCAATTTGGTAATCGGGACGAAAGCAGTATTCCAATCGATTTAGGAAATGCAATTCGTACCACACCTTATGGTCAATTGTATCAGGATGACGGCATAACTTTACGCCAAAGTACCAATGATGACGTGGGTAACAACCAAAATCCATTTCTTGATCAAACCTTTAATACGCGTAATAGGATAAATAATAACTTGTTTAGTTCCATTTTTGTAAAAGGAGATATTGGATATGGTTTTTCTTATCAAGTAAATTTTACTCCTCGTTTTGATTTCACAAATAATTTAGACCATATTTCGGCTTTAAAACCGGGTATTACTAACAGAGCGGGTATTTCAAGAAGAGAAAATAGTACCGCTTATCAATGGCAATTGGATAATATTTTGAAATGGAATAAAACGTTTGGAAAACACAATTTTGATGCGACATTTTTGGCAAATGCGGAAAAATCTCAAAGTTGGCAAAACGTTATTAATGCGGAAAATTATTCTCCAAGCGACAACCTAATTTATCATAGTGTACAGGCAGCAACTCTTTACCCATCTATTACAAGTAATGATGTTTATTTTACTGGACAAGCCTTGATGGGTCGAATCAATTATAATTATAATTCTAAGTATTTTCTTACTGCAACAATGCGTCAGGACGGATATTCTGGCTTTGGTCAAAGTAACCAAAAAGCAAATTTCCCTTCATTGGCTTTGGGATGGCAGTTTACCGACGAGCCCTTTTTAAAAGGACTAAAAAAATATTTAGATTATGGAAAACTTAGAGTTTCTTATGGTGTAAACGGAAACCGAGAAATTAATAATTCTGATGGTTCTGCTAATCGTTTTGCTTCTCTTTCTGCACTATCTGCGGGAGTTTATACTTATACAACGCCAGCTGGAACAACCTATAATACGGGTACAGTAAGAACAACCAATATGAGTAATCCAAACTTAAAGTGGGAGAAAAATAGCTCGTATAACTTCGGTTTAGACTTTGGAATTTTAAATAGCAAAATCAGCGGTACTGTGGATTATTATATTCGTAAAACTAATGATTTGTTGTTGTTCCGCTCATTGCCTAATGTAACAGGTTTCAGTAATGTGATTTCTAATTTAGGCTCTGTTGGTAATAATGGACTAGAAGTAGCAATTAATACTGAAAATATAAGTAAGAAAAACTTTGTTTGGAGATCTACTTATAGTTTTTGGACTAATGATAATAAAATCTTGAAACTTTACGGTGCAGTACCCGTTACTGATGCAAGTGGAAACACTACACTTATTGATCAAGACGATAGAGCCAATGGTTGGTTTATCGGAAAGCCTATTAGTCAAATTTGGGATTATAAGGTTTTAGGCGTTTGGCAAGAAGCAGAAAGAGACTTAGCGAAAACTTACGGTTTTACTCCTGGTGATTTTAAACTCGAAGATTTTAATCAAGATGGCAAGTACACTATTGATGATAGACAATTTATTGGAAACCAAAATCCTAAATTCTCTTTCAATATGAGACAAGAATTTAATCTGTACAAAAATTTTGATTTTTCGTTCTCTTTATATGGCCGTATCGGACAATTGACTGCATTTAACGAAGCTAAAAATGTGGATTTGTTTTATGACCGTTCTCAATTCTACAAAAGACCGTATTGGACCCCAGAAAACCCAATAAATGATTATGCCAAAATGATGTCTGCTGCAGGTGGTTCAGTAGCGTTTACTGTATGGAGAAAATCGTCTTTCGTACGATTAAATAATATCAGTTTAGCGTATACTTTACCTAAAGAGATGATGAGCAAAATCAAATTTGATAGTATGAAACTATATGTGAATATGTCAAATGCAGCAGTATTTACCCCATGGGAATATTTCGATCCTGAATCGAGGGCAAATACAGATACCAATAATGCATTTTATCAAAATTTAATGCCTCGTACTACAACTCTTGGATTAAACATCACATTCTAAACGTAGATTCTATGAAAAATATATTTAAAAATAAAAAAATAGCTTTTGCAACTACGGCACTCTTACTGACAGTAAGCACTAGTTGTAAAGATACTTGGCTTGACCCTAAACCCTTATCTTTTTTCACTCCCGAAAACACATTTGTAAACGAAGCAGGCTTCAAATCTGCTCTTGCATCTTGTGCTGCCAACTTAAAAGGAGAGTGGTATGAAGATGGTACACCAATTATAACCGAGTTGCTTTTTTCGGAAATGGCAGTGGAAGGTACTACCGATAAATTTGGACCAGCCGTTGATTTGAATGTTTTAATAACACCAGATGCAAATTTAAATAGTGGAGACTTTAATAGAATAGGTTGGTATTGGGAAAGGCATTGGATAGGAATTCGTTTAGCAAATACCATAATTGAACGCCTACCCACTATTACGACAATAAAAGAAGATGTAAAAAATTCACTTTTGGGAAAAGCTTATTTTTATCGTTCTTATCATTATTATCGTTTGGTTCATCAATTTGGGGATATTCCTACTTCTTTTAAAGAAATTACATCTCCAAAGCTTGATTTTCAAACTGTGAAGAGAGAAGCAATTCTAACAAAAATAAAAGCAGATTTAGAATTGGCTTTCAAGAACACCTCATTTGCTGGGGATAAAGGAGATGTAAATAAAGGATCCATTGGCCATTTACTTACAAAAGTTAACTTGTCTTTAGGTCTTTATGACGATGCAATTGCTATTGCAGACCAAGTAATCAATAGCGGAACTTATAAGTTGGTAACCAACAGATTTGGAGTAGATGCAGGTAATCCTATTAAAAATGTTACATGGGATTTACATCGCCCAGCTAATAAATTTGTTGCCGCTAATACTGAAGTATTGTTTTCTGTCACTGACAGATTTGGTTTGACAAGTGCTAATGCAAATGGCACAACAACTATGCGTCAAGCAGTTCCATTTTATTCTAATAGTGTAATTTTGACTCCTGACGGAAGACCAGGTATGGTGCCTGGACAAGTGGAGTTTGATTTAGGAACTAAATTTGGCCGTGGAATTGGTAGATGTCGACCAACCAATTATTCACAATATGGCATTTGGGATGATGAAAAAGATTTTCGTCATGATACGAAGTCTGGAAACTGGATGAGAATGGAAGATTTAGTATATAATAACAATGCTATTAAAGGAGTGTCCCCTTTTTATGGCAAACCTCTCCAATTGAGAGATGCTACAGGTAAACTATTGATTAGCAATGGAGATACTATCAGAAATTGGTACAATTGGCCTCATTATAAGCTCTATATTGAAGATCAAATACGTATACCATGGCAAGGAGGAAATTCGGATTGGTATGTTTATCGTTTAGCAGAAACTTATCTTTTGAGAGCAGAGGCACATTGGTTTAAAGGAAATAACGCACTTGCCATAGCGGATTTAAATGCTGTTAGGGTAAGAGCAGGTTGTAGTCCTTACCCTGCTAATAAAACAATAGATATTGGTACAATATTGGATGAACGTGGCAGAGAATTATATTATGAAGAACCACGTAAAACAGAATTAACCCGAATCGCCTATCAAATGGCAAAAGGAACCAAATCCTATAATGGAAAGACATATTCTGCAACAAATTTTTCAGCCAATAATTTCTTTTATGACAGAGTTGTTGAAAAGAGTAATTTCTATAATAAGGTTAAAAACATTAGAGGAGATAGTTATACCATTAGTCCTTACCATGTTTTATGGCCTATTCCAAGAGCTGCAATTTTGGCAAATAGCTTGGGACAAATCAATCAAAACTTAGGTTATGCTGGTAGTGAGACAAATAAGCCAGCATTAGATAAAATAATTGAGTAAGAAAAAAAGTAGATTAACAAATAGCCCCGTTGTATTAACGGGGCTTATTTTCTTTTAAGGAGCTATTTTAAAAATTAGTTATTTAATGAAAAATAGTGAGAGTTTAAAGCTCAGATGAAATTTTTAAATTTACCAAAAATACAGCATTGGTTTTATTTAGGATAAATTTTCAACTTGTTTTATAAAATGAAAAAGATTTTATTTTTGATTTTGATACATATTATTTTTGGATGCAAAGAAGTTAAAGTCCCTAAAGAGGTGACTTTAGCGATGGATAACATTAATGAGGAAGTAGATTATAACATCCACGTAAAAAAAATCCTTTCCGATAAGTGTTTTAGTTGCCATGGAAATGATGCCAAAAAGCAAAAAGCAGATTTAAGACTTGATATAGCAGAGGCAGCATATTCAAAAAAAACGGAATCTGGCATGAAGGCAATAGTACCTGGCGATATCTCCAACAGTGATTTTGTACACCGAATTCTAAGTGAAGATCCTGATTATCTTATGCCAGAACCGTCTTCACATTTAACATTAACGACTTATGAAAAAGCGGTATTAGTTAAATGGATAAAACAAGGTGCCAAATACAAACCTCATTGGGCCTTTGTTGCTCCTCAAAAAACCATAACTCCGAAGATAAAAAACACAAGTTGGGTTAAAAACGACATTGATAATTTTATTTTATCTAAAATTGAAGCCGTCCAATTAAATCCAAACCCACAAGCCGATAAAGAAACATTAATACGGAGGCTTAGTTTTGATATCAGAGGCTTTGCACCTAGTATTGCAGAAATAGATGCTTTTTTAAAAGATCAAAGTCCTCAAGCTTATGAAAAACAGGTCAATCGTTTTTTGGCTTCCCCAGATTATGGCGAGCGAATGGCCATTTATTGGCTAGATCTATCAAGATTTGCCGATAGCTACGGCTATCTCGATGATAAGCATTATGACATGAGTCCATGGCGTGACTGGGTAATAGAGGCTTATAATAAAAACCTAAGCTTCAAAGATTTTATTACTTGGCAGCTAGCTGGAGATTTGCTACCAAATACTTCAAAAGAAAAAATACTTGCGACTGGTTTTAATCGAAATCACAAACAAAATACCGAAGCAGGGATTATTGAGGAGGAGTTTCGGGTTGAAAATGTGGTAGATAGAACCAGTACTTTAGGCACTGGCTTAATGGCTATGAGTGTAGGCTGTGCCAAATGTCACGATCATAAATTTGACCCCATAAG
Source organism: Cytophagaceae bacterium (assembly GCA_027486845.1). Lineage (GTDB taxonomy): Bacteria > Bacteroidota > Bacteroidia > Cytophagales > Spirosomataceae > Emticicia. The sequence continues at coordinate 17,399 of JAIXOL010000062.1, read as the reverse complement.
CCAAAAAGACTTTTATTCTTTGTACTCTTTTTTTAATAGTACTTTCGAAAACGGAAGTCCAAATTATGGCGATAAGAATATGGTTGCAGGCCCTACACTGTTGTTGCCAACAAAAGACCATGAGCAAAAAATAAGCCAGCTAAAATCGTATATTTTGAAGTTAGAGCAACAAGAAAATAACAATAAAGTTGAGGTAAAAACCCAAAACGAAAAAGATTTAGCTTTGGGTTTAAGTCACAAATTAGTAGCCAAATTAAATTTTGATAAACTCATAATTAAAGGCCCTGAAAAATCAATTTTCAATAATGAGATTGATTACTCTTTAAGTGCCATTGCTAAAAAAGTGGAAACAGCTAAAGGGGTAAGTGGGCTTTCTTTAAAGTACAATGATGAAACTGAGGTTTCATTACCACCTTATAAAGTGGGTTATTTTGAACGTTACGAACCCTTTTCCTTTTCTATTTGGCTTAAAGTCCCTAATAGTTCTCCTTTAGCAACGGTTTTTCATAATACCGATTCAGAAAGGTACGGATATCAAGGTTATGATCTTGTATTAAAAAATAATCAATTAAATTTTAGAATATCCCATGCTTTTCCCCATGACGCCATAAGCATTTTAAGCAAAGAAAAACTACAAGCAAACAAATGGTACCATTTGGTAGGTACGTATGATGGTAGCAGTAAGGCCAAAGGTGTTTCTCTATATTTGGATGGCAAAAAATTAAATCCAATTATAGAATACGATCACCTAATAAAGCATATCCGGTCATATCCAAATATTCACAAAACGTCTAAGAACAAGGGATTAACTTTCGGCGTACGTATTCTTGACCGTTCAATGCCGGGCGGCGAAGTGGATGAATTTCAGCTTTTTAATGATGAATTATCTTATTCCGAAGCCAAATTTTTATATAAAAGATTGCCGTTTCCAATCATTAAAAAGTTAAAACAAAATCCAGAAACGCCCTTATTGCTTGCTCGCAAAAACCTAAGTATGCTGCTTGATTCCACGAAGGAGGTGATGGTAATGGGTGATTTGCCTACACCCAGACCTACATACGTATTAAAACGAGGTATATATGATAGTTATGGAGAACAGGTTTACCCATCTACTCCAGCAGCAATATTGCCGTTTCCTAAAGACTTGCCCAAGAACAGGCTGGGCCTAGCAGATTGGTTATTTTTAGACCAAAATCCCCTTACAGCTAGAGTGGCTGTAAACAGAATATGGCAATTGATATTTGGATCAGGAATTGTTAAAAGTTCAGATAATTTTGGAAGCCAAGGCGATTTACCCACACATCCAGAACTCTTAGATCATCTGGCGGTTTGGTACAAAGAACACAACTGGAATACAAAAGAACTCTTTAAATATATTTATATGAGTTCTACCTATCAGCAGTCAGCGATTGCAAGTTTTGCCTCTATTAAAAAAGATCCAAACAATGAATTATTAAGCCGTAGCCCAAGATATAGATATCCTGCGGAAATGATACGGGATAACGCCCTTAAAATTAGTGAACTTCTTACCTCTAAAATTGGCGGTCCCAGCGTTTATCCATACCAGCCTACAGGCTTATGGGACGAATTAACCGATAAGTCTTGGAAATATGTTTACAATACTTCAACCGGCGATGATTTATACCGTAAAAGTATTTATACTATCCGAAAAAGAACAAGTGTTGTGCCGTTTCTTCAAATATTTGATGCACCCGATAGATCACTCTGTACTGTAAAACGCCAAGTCTCAAGTTCTCCGATGCAATCGCTTGCTATGCTTAACGACCCACAGATTATCGAGGCTGCACGTAGTTTGGCTTGGCATTCGATTCAAAATGGCGGAAGTTCACTAGAAAATCAATTGAATTATTGTTTCAGGCTCATTACAGGTCGAAAACCCCAATCTAAAGAAATTATTCTGCTGAACGAATTATATAAGGCAGAGAAAAAGAACTTTGGAAAACAACTCGCCAAGGCTGTTAAGTATCTTTCAACTGGTTATGATAGAAAGACAACATCAGATAAAGTCTCCCTTGCATCTTTTGCTAGTGTAGCCGCTATAGTCATGAATACCGATGAATTTTTCACTAGAAAATAAACAAAAAATGGACGAGATACAAAAAATTCAATATAATGCTAAAAGGAGAGATTTTTTATTAGGCTCCGCCATAGGCCTAGGTGGAATTGCATTACAAGGTTTGGTTGGTTGTAAATCAAAAACAGAAGCTGTTAAAAAAGACAATAAAATTCCTGAACCAGTTGAGCAAGAAAACCGGCCATTAGGAAGTCCGCATTTTATGCCAACTGCCAAAAGAGTTATTTATTTGTTTCAAAGTGGTGGACCATCTCAAATGGAACTTTTTGACTATAAACCCATGCTCTATAGGATGCATGGGAAAGAAATACCACCTTCGGTAATGGGGACTAACAGGGTCTCGGGTATGACTAGTAATCAGTATTCATTTCCGTTGGCCATGCCAGCTTGTAATTTTTCACAGTATGGTTCAAACAGTACTTATCTTAGTGAACTAATTCCTCATACTGCTTCCATAGTAGATGAATTATGTATTATTAAAAGTATGGTTACCGACCAAATAAATCATGAACCTGCAATGATTTTTACCCAAACAGGAAATCAATTGAGCGGTAGACCTTGTATTGGCTCTTGGTTAAGTTATGGCTTGGGAAGTATGAATCAAAATTTACCTGCCTTTATTGTAATGTTATCAAAAGGCGGAGGCGATCAGCCCATAAGTAGTGCCGCATGGAGTAGTGGTTTTTTACCTTCTTATCATCAAGGGGTTCAATTTTTATCTGTTAAAGACCCAGTGCTTTTTTTAAAAACACCCGATGGTGTAGAAAGGATGGATAGGAGAAGGGCTTTGGATTTTATTAAGCAATTTAATATTGTTCAAAACGAAAAATGGCAAGACCCTGAAATTGAAAGTCAAATTACTCAAGCAGAAATGGCCTATAAAATGCAAATTGCTGTGCCAGATATCCTTGATCTTTCGAAAGAGCCAAAGCATATTTTAGACATGTATGGCCCCGACGTTACCAAGCCGGGTACATTTGCTCATAATTGTATTACTGCAAGAAGGCTTATAGAAAAGGATGTACGATTTGTACAACTTTATCATTTAGGCTGGGACCATCATGGTAGCATATCGTCGGGTATTCGTAAGGCTACCAAACAGACCGACCAAGCCTCGGCGGCTTTAGTAAAAGATTTAAAGCAAAGAGGATTGTTGGATGACACTTTGGTGATATGGGGAGGAGAATTTGGTCGAACTAGCTTCTCACAAGGAAAACTTACACCAGAAGGTTTTGGTCGTGACCATCACCCAGGTGCTTATACAACTTGGATGGCCGGAGGTGGCGTAAAACCAGGCCTGGTATACGGACAAACTGACGATTTTGCTCATAATGTAGTAAAGGACAAAGTACATGTTCATGATTTTCAGGCTACCTTACTTTACATGCTAGGAATTGACCACGAAAAATTTATCTATAAAAATGAAGGTCGGAGGTATCGTTTGACAGATGTTCATGGTCAAGTTATTAAAGATATTTTAGCATGAATTTAGATTTTATTGGGCGTTTTCATCCATTGATGGTTCATCTTCCCATTGGAATTCTTGCTTTAGCTGCTATACTAGAATATATATATCCAAAAAGAACCTCGCCTGCACAAATACAATTAGTATTGTTGATTGGAGCGGTATCGTCCGTTTCGGCGGCCATATTAGGTTGGTTTCTTTCATTGTCTTCTGAATACGACGAGGATTTGCTAAACAAACATAAGTGGACAGGTATAATTCTTAGCTTTTTTACGGTTGTATTGTGGGCTTGGAAATATAAAGGCACGGGCTTTTCAAAATTTAAAATAATATCAAATCTTCTTTTTGGTTCTATGCTATTGTTTTTAGTTTTGACAGGCCATTATGGAGGTAGCCTTACACATGGGGAGGATTTTTTATCGATAGATAACTTAAAGGATTCTGGCAAAAATGCTAGCAAGGAAGCATTTGTTCCTGCAACTGGCACAAATGAAAGTGTTTACGAAAAACTTATTACACCCATTTTAAGTGAAAAATGCTACAGTTGCCATAATCCAAATAAAACAAAAGGCAATCTTAAAATGCAAACCTATGCTGCATTAATTAAAGGTGGAAAAACTGGGCCATCAATTGTAGCTGGTGATGCTCTACATAGTGAACTCGTAAAAAGAACTTTACTTGATTTGGATGATAAAAAACGAATGCCCCCTAAAGGAAAAAAGCAGCTTACTATCAATGAAATAACACTTTTAAAATGGTGGATTAATAATGGAGCATCAGAGAAAATTAGCATTAGTGAGGCAATTAAAAATGACACTATTCGTGCATTTCTGGCTGTATCAAGTCAAAGGTCTGAACCAAGCCTTGGTTTACCATCTATTAAAAAAGCCGATTCTTTGGTTATAATAAAGCTAAAGGAAAAGCTTTGGGAAGTAAACAGTATCTCTAAAGGAAGCTCTTATTTGGATATAAATGCAGTAAGTTTATCTAGTCTTTCAAATCAACAGCTCAATGTTTTACAAGAAATTGACGATAATATTGCTTGGTTAAATCTGGCAAATACTCAAATCAATGATGAGGCTTTTAAATTTATAAGTCAATGTAAAAACGTTTTAAAACTTAATCTCGCCAATACTAGTGTTTCTAATATGGCAGTTAACGACCTTAAAAAAATGAGTAAATTACAATACTTAAACATCATCGGAACTAGAATTGACGATGCCGGTTTAATGCAATTGTGTGAAATGGGATTCTTAAAAAATATTTACTGTTGGAGAAGTAAGGTAACAATTAATGGGGTAGAAAACTGTAAAAAAAAATATCCTAAAGTAAAAATCAATAATGGTGATGATTTCATTTTAGTCAAAAAATAATGTTTTATGAATAGAAGAGCTTTTATCCAAGATGCATCAATAGTAATGAGCGGTACATTATTGACTAAACCTATTGGTACCTTAGCCTTCTGTACAACAGAGGATTTAGTTATTGGCCATGGCGATTATCAGTATAAAGTAAACAAAGAATGGGGAGCTTTGGATCCAAACAGATATCCAGTAAACGATTGTCATGAAATGGTAATGGATAAAAAGGAGAGGATTATACTTTTAACAAATGAGCCAAGAAACAATATTTTAATTTATGATAAATCAGGTAGATTACTTGAAAACTGGACCTTAAATTTATCAGGAGCACACGGACTTAGCATACATGAAGAGAATGGAAGTGAGTTTTTGTATATTACCGATGTGATGAGAGATGAAGTATATAAAACTACTTTGACGGGTCATGTTTTACTTACTATTAAACATCCAAAATTTATAAATCAATATCAAGAATGTGATAAGTTTAAACCCACAGAAACGTGTGTAGGGCCCAGTGGCGATATTTATATTGCTGATGGTTATGGGAGTCAGTATGTTTTACAATACAGCAGCAAGGGTGAATTTATTCGTAAATTCGGTGGTGACAGTGCTATTCAAGAAGATAAATTTAAACAAGTTCACGGTATAACACTCGACATGCGTAACCCCAAAAACCCTACGTTATTGTGTACTGCCAGAATGAAAAATTGTTTTAAACGTTTCACGCTTGAAGGCAAATATATTGAATCTATTTATATTCCTGGTGCTTATTTAAGTCGTGCTGTAATAAAAGGCGAAATGTTGTATTCAGGTGTTTGTTTTTCTGCTTTAAAGAACCATTATCTTACTCTAAATTCTGGTTTTGTGACCATATTGAATAAAAACAATATTGTGGTTTCAAACCCAGGTGGCACAGCCCCAATATATATCGATGGTCAACTGCAACCAATTGTGCAAGATCAAGCCATTTTTAAGCATTGTCACGATGTTTGTGTAGATAATGATGACAATTTGTATGTACCACAATGGAATGCAGGTAAAGTGTATCCTTATAAACTTACTAGGGTATAAATTTTGATAATTAAGAAAATTTGATTTTTTTGACCTAAGTTCACTGTTTTGTTTTGATGTTTTATGGATTTTTCATAAAACATCAATTTTGGTAAATAGCTTTGGAAAAATCAATCAAAATATTGGATATTCAGGCAGCGAAAAAGATAAACCTACTTTCGAAAAGATTGAATAATAGTTTTTTAGTTAATAGTTTTGTTTCATTATAATAAGTTTAGAGGCTCCTCCAATTCGAGGAGTCTTCTTTCTTGAAATAAAAATATATTATACGCCTATGACAACACTGGTTTTATTGAATAACCTTTGTGGCATATTTATTTACATAACTTGGTTCTTTGGAATATTCAGACGCATTTATAACTAAAAAAATGTTTTAGCCTAAGAAGAAGCTTCCTTAATGCTTTTGTTTGGGCTGATGAAATTCTATTGAGTATTGCTACTTAATTTCAATATTTTTGAATAATTCGGAATCAGTAGGAGTAATTTAGTGCCAAATTCTCCCACTTCGGCAATACTTTTTCGTTAGTGGAAATGACACAGTATCTAAAACAAACAGACAATTTACAATGACAGAAAGAACGATAATTAAAAACATTAGCATCATAAACGAGGGACAGATTGTTGTTCAAAACCTCTTAATTGATCACGGTATAATCCAAAAAATTGGACATTTCGATGAGGACAATGACTCAAAAATAATTGACGGTACAGGAAAGTATTTATTCCCAGGCATTATAGATGGGCAAGTTCATTTTCGTGAACCTGGCCTAACACATAAAGGCGACCTTTATACAGAAAGTAAAGCAGCTATTGCAGGTGGCGTTACTTCTTTTATTGATATGCCAAATACATTTCCTAATGTCTTGACCATTGATATTTTAAATGAAAAATATCAATTAGCCTCTGAGAAATCATTAGCTAATTTTGGTTTCTTTTTAGGTGTCAATGGAGATAATCTTGATGAAGTAATTAAACTTGACACATCCAAACTTTTAGGTGTTTCTGACGACGGACTTTACTTTACCAAAAAAGGAAACCTTCTAGCCGATAATCCACCAACAATGGAAAAGCTTTTTGCCAATTGCAAATCAATTATTGCTATTCATTCTGAAAAAGAGCAAGTAGTTGAAGAGAATGAGCAGCTTTTCAGAGAAACTTATGGTGAAAACGTTCCTATTGAATTTCATCCAATCATAAGAAGCGAAAAGGCTTGTTTTGAAGCTACAAAAAGAGCAATTACAATAGCCAATCAATACAAGGCAAGGCTTCACATTTTACATTTGACCACTGAAGCTGAAACACATTTATTCAGAAACGATATTCCATTAAAGGAAAAAAATATTACTACAGAAGTATCGGTTCATCATTTATGGTTTTCTGATAATGACTATAAGCGTTTGGGAACTCTAATAAAATGGAACCCTTCCATAAAAACTGAAAAAGATAAAAGTGGGCTTTTAAAGGCTTTATTGGACGATAGAATAGATATTGTAACTACAGACCATGCTCCTCACACCTTAGACGAAAAACAGAAACCTTATTTCCAGTCAATGTCGGGTGCACCAATTGTTCAGCATTCTTTGAACATTATGCTTGAGTTTTATAAGCAAGGACAAATTTCTTTGGAAAAAATCACAGAAAAAATGTGTCATAATCCGGCGATACTTTACAACATTGAAAAAAGGGGCTTCATTAGAGAAGGCTATTTTGCAGATCTTACAATTGTTGACTTAAATTCAAGCTGGACAGTTGCTAAGAATAATATTTTATCAAAATGTGCTTGGTCACCATTAGAAGGAACAACTTTTCAAACAAAAGTGACTCATACATTTGTAAATGGTCATTTGGTTTATGACAATGGACAGTTTAACGAAACAAAAAAAGGACAAGCGTTAACAACTTCAAAGGAATAGTTAAATTTAAAATCAATGTTTCAAAATAGAAAATTGCTTATAGCAACAAAGCATCAAAAAGAAAGAGTGATTGCACCAATTCTTGAAAAAGAGTTAGGTGTTACATGTTTTATAGATGAAACTTTCGATACTGATACATTAGGTACTTTTACTGGAGAAGTTGAAAGGGAACTTGACCCCGTTTCAACTGTCAGAGAAAAGTGCCTTCGAGCAATGAAGTTAAGCAATTGCGATTTAGGCATTGCCAGTGAAGGATCATTTGGATCTCATCCATCAATTTTTTTTGTAAGTGCTGACGATGAATTTTTGATTTTTATAGATACGCTAAATAACATTGAAGTTATAGTTAGAGAATTAAGCACTTTAACTAATTTTTATGGTAAGCAAATTCAAACTCAAAAAGAACTTTTTGAGTTTGCCGAAAAAGCAGGGTTTCCTACTCATGGATTAATTCTTCGTAAATCAAAAGATGAAAAAACTGACATTCATAAAGGGATAACTGATATTGAAAGTTTAAAAAAAACATTTGACCAGCTATACTCAAAATATAATTCAGTTTATGCAGAAACCGATATGAGGGCTATGTATAACCCAACGCGAATGAATGTAATTGAAAAAGCAACAAAAAAATTAGTACAAAAAATTAAATGTAGTTGCCCTCAATGTCAAATGCCTGGTTTTGGAGTAACGGACGCAAAAAGTGGACTTAATTGCAGTTTATGTGGCTCGCCGACAAACTCAATATTAAGTTATATCTATGTTTGCCAACATTGTGAATTTACAAAAGAAGAAATGTATCCAAACAATATAACAACAGAAGACCCAACTTATTGCGATTATTGTAATCCTTAAGATACAAGAATCTTTAAAATTTGGTTGGCATGTTATGAAAAGTTTCAATTCCTTATCTAAATTTATGCCGATTGTTGACTTAATTTTATTCGATTTATGTTGATTTTAACCTAAAAAGTTTTGTCAAATAATAAGAATATTAAAATAATTTATTTTAATATTGTATAAGTCAAAATTAAGGGAATCAACTCAATTATTAGTACCCAATTTTTCTAAAAATGAATAAATCACGTAGGTCATTCTTAAAAAAAGCATCTGCAAGCACTATCGCTATAAGTTTTGGAGGGATTTTACCAGGATTTTCAGCCAAAAGTTATGCTAAAATACTTGGTGCAAATGAAAAAATAGTAGTGGCAGCTATGGGCGTAAATAGCCGTGGTTTGGCCGTAGCCCAAAACTTTGCTTCTCAAACCAATTGTGAGGTTTTGCATATTTGTGATGTTGATTCAAGAGCAACCAAGATTTGTATTGACGAGGTTTCAAAGATACAAAAACATAAGCCTAAAGATACTCCAGATTTCCGCAAGGCATTGGAAGATAAGGATGTGGATGTACTAATTGTTACTGCACCCGACCATTGGCATGCTCCTGCCGGATTGTTGGCGTGTGCTGCAGGCAAACACGTTTATTTAGAAAAGCCGTGCAGCCATAACCCAAAAGAAGGCGAAATGCTGGTGCAATCTGCTAAAAAATATAATAGAGTTATGCAAATGGGCAACCAAAGACGCTCATGGCCGAATGTAGCTCAAGCCATTAAAGAGCTTCACGGAGGAGTTATAGGCCGCCCGTATTATGCCAAAACTTGGTATACCAATAACAGGTCATCAATTGGCATAGGTAAAAAAGTGACTGTCCCATCGTGGTTAAATTTCGATTTATGGCAGGGGCCTGCTCCCCGAATGCCTTTTCAGGATAATTTGATTCATTACAACTGGCATTGGTTTTGGCATTGGGGTACAGGTGAAGCACTAAATAATGGTACACACATGGTGGACCTTGCCCGTTGGGGATTAGGAGTTGACTTTCCAACGAAAGTTAATTCCTCGGGAGGGCGTTATCGCTATCAAGATGATTGGGAAACTCCAGATACTCAATTAATTTCTATAGAATTTGCTAACAAAAGCCTCATTACTTGGGAAGGTAGATCTTGCAATGGGAAACTCGACGAAGAAAATAGCGTTGGTGTTTTATTCTATGCCGAAAATGGTTCGATGCTTATAGGTAGTGGCAATGCTTACAAAATCTTTGACCTAAAAAATAAATTAATTAAAGAGGTAAAAAATGACTTCGAAATTGATCCAAGAAACCTTCAAAACCCGTCTCAACAATTAGATGCCCTGCATATCCAGAATTTATTTGATGGAATTAGAAAAGGAACATCCTTGATTTCCGATATTGATGGTGGCTATAAAAGTACTTTACTGATGCAATTAGGTAATATTGCTCAACGCACAGGCCGAACCTTAAACATTGACTCAAATAATGGCCATATCATAAATGACGATAATGCCATGAAATATTGGTCGAGAAGTTATGAGCCGGGCTGGGAACCAAAAGTCTAAGAACATGAATAAAAAATCTTCTTTCGTAGAAAACCGTTTGCTATCTTTAGATACTTTGAGAGGCTTTGACATGTTTTGGATTATTGGTGGCGAGGAACTAATTCATGCATTGTCTAAAATATATCCCAATTCTTTTTGGAATCAATTTTCAAAACAATTGGAACACCCTTATTGGAATGGTTTTACATTTTATGACCTTATTTTTCCGTTATTCATTTTTTTAGCGGGTGTCTCTACTCCATTTTCGATTGGAAAGGCATTGAATGATGGGAAAAACAAAAAAGAAATCTTACTAAAAGTTTTAAAGAGAGGTCTGATACTATTCCTTTTAGGGATTGTTTACAATAATGGACTGGAAATAAAACCCATTGATGATATTAGATTTATGAGCGTTTTGGGCCGAATTGGCATCGCTTATGTATTTGCGAATATCCTTTTTCTATATGTCAAAGAAACATTGCTAATTTACTGGTTTGCAGGCCTAATAATTGTTTATTGGCTCATTCTTAAGTTTACTTCGGCACCTGGATTTTCTATGGGAGACTTGAGCATGGAAGGTAATTTCGCTTCATATTTTGACAGAAATGTTTTACCAGGGAAACTTTCTAGAGGAATACATGATACCGTTGGGCTTTTCAATAATATTCCGGCAATTGGCAATGCTTTAGCAGGCATTATTACTGGCATTTATTTACAAAAAGGAGAACCAACACAGTCTAAAAAAGCACTTTATATGGCATTGTCTGGATTAATCGCCTTGGTAATTGCACAAGTTTGGAATCTTGATTTTCCAATCAATAAAAACCTTTGGTCTAGTTCCTTTGTCATGCAAACTGTTGGATTAAGTTTATTACTTTTTGCCCTTTTTTATTACGTAATTGATGTATTAAAGTATAATCATTGGACACTCTTTTTCCAAGTAATAGGGATGAACTCTATTCTTATTTATATATCAAACAAATTTATTGATTGGGATTATACAGTTAATGCTTTCTTCAGATGGCTCGAACAACTTGTTGGAGAACCATATTCTGTTTTGGTGATTGCAGTTGCTATAGTTATTATTAAATGGGTATTCTTAAAGTTTCTTTATAATAAAAAAGTATTTTTACGGGTTTAAATAAAAAAAATGACACTTTCTATACTAAAAAATGCAGAAGAAATGGGTAAAGCTGCAGGCAAAAAAGCAGCCCAAATCTTAAGAACCGTTATTCAAGAAAAAGGCACAGCCAATGTCATTCTTGCTACAGGGGCTAGCCAATTTGAGGTACTCAAACAAGTACTTTCAGAAAAAGATATTGCTTGGGATAAAGTCACAATGTTTCACTTAGATGAGTATTTAGGTATTTCAATCTCACATCCAGCAAGCTTTCGAAAATACCTTTTGGATAGATTTATTACTGTTGTAAGTCCGAATTTAAAAGAAGCATTTTTGATAAATGGTGAAAATGACGGGAAAAAAGAATGCGAAAGACTCGGAGAAATAATCAAAAAGCACCCCATTGATTTAGCATTTGTGGGTTTTGGAGAAAATGGACATTTGGCTTTTAATGACCCCCCGGCAAATTTTGAAACAGAAGAGCCCTACCTTGTGGTAGATTTAGACCAAGCTTGCCGACAACAGCAATTTGGCGAGGGTTGGTTTGAAAGTTTGGAATCTGTTCCTAAGCAAGCCATTAGCATGTCTATCAATCAAATCATGAAAACAAAACATATCATTTGTTCGGTACCAGACACTAGAAAAGCGGTAGCTGTAAAAAACTGTCTAAATGGAGAAATTAGTAATCTAAATCCTGCGAGTATATTACAAAAACACCCCAATTGTGCGTATTTTTTAGATCAAAATGCGGCAACTCTATTGCCAGAAAGTATTTTGAAAATATCGAAAACTGTTTAAAGATGTTTTCGAAAATTAAAATATTTAATGGTAAAGTAATAACTCCAAAAGCAATATTGGAAAATGCCTCTGTGATTGTTTCAGGCGGAAAAATCATAGGAATTGAAAAAGGAAATCCAACTATAACCGATGCTCAAGAAATTGATGCAAAAGGGCAATACATTTCTCCTGGTTTTATTGATATACATCTGCATGGGGGGGGTGGAAGCGATTTCATGGATGGTACGCCAGAAGCTTTTTTGAATATTGCTGAAACTCATGCCAAATATGGTACAACAGCCATGTTTCCTACAACTTTGACAGCTGAGCCAGAGGATTTAGAATTAACGATAGAATCTTTTGAAATTGCAAAAAGTAGAAATTCAAATGGTGCTAGTTTATTAGGAATGCACCTTGAAGGCCCATATTTCGCAATAAATCAAAAAGGGGCTCAGGATCCTCGTTTTATCCGAAATCCAGAAGAAACGGAATACAAAAAACTTATAAAAAATTACAAAACAATAAAACGATGGAGTGCAGCTCCTGAGTTGCCTGGAGCCATAGCATTCGGTAAATTTTTAGTTGAAAACAACATTCTTCCTGCAATTGCCCATACTGACGCCATTTATGAAGAGGCAGAAGATGCTTTTCGAAATGGATATACATTGGCAACACACTTTTATTCCGCAATGTTGGGTGTTACGCGTCGCAACGCATACCGCTATGCAGGAGTAGTGGAAGCTGCCTACTTGATTGACGACATGGATGTTGAGATAATTGCGGATGGTGCACACTTGCCGGCTCCTCTTTTAAAATTAATTTACAAAATAAAAGGGCCCAACAGAACGGCTCTCATCACTGATGCTATGAGAGGGGCTGCCATGCCAGAGGGCAAATCACTTTTAGGTGGATATAAAAACGGAGTTGAAGTGATTGTAGAAGATGGAGTAGCAAAAATGCCAGACAGAAACTCATTTGCTGGAAGCGTTGCGACTTTTGATCGTTTGGTTAGAACTATGCTTACTTTGGCGGAAGTGTCCTTGCTTGACACAATTACGATGGCTAGTCTTACCCCTGCCAGAATTATGAAGGTACAAGACCAAAAAGGTTCTTTAGAAATTGGCAAAGATGCAGATATTGTGATTTTTGACAAGGATATCAATATCCAAATGACGATGGTAGAAGGCAGGATAATTTATCAATTATAAGCCTGCCTTTTTTAAAGTCACCACTTGTCCATTTCTTTTTTTGCTTAAATCTGCTGCCTCAATGAATGCACAAATTTCTAAAGTTTCGTTTTTATCTACCGGAGAAATTCCAGTTTCAAAGAAATTGATAATTTCTATCAATAGGGGGTCATACCCACTATAAGGTCCGAGTGTACTTATCCCTTTTTCACCAAAGGCTGTACCACCGTATTCTTGTTTGCCATTTTTTATACCTCGAAAAGTACCTATTCGGCCATCTTTCCATTTAGCAATACATACTTCTTGATCTGCTCCGATGATTCTTTGTACACTCTCGCAACCTGTGCCCATCACCGTAAACAACATTTCTACCCCATGTATTCCGTACCAATATAAATCTGGATGTGTTTTTTCAAACTTCATTGGACTGTAGGTATCTGCTCCTTGTACTTTGCCCAATGAGCCATTTTTTATTTCTGACATTCCCTTGGCAAACCTTAATGAAGAGGAGGAAAAAACGGGTACATTATACTTTTCAGCAGCGTTAAATATTTCTTTTGCATCTTTTAATGAAGCGGCTATTGGCTTATCAATAAAAATTCTTTTTCCACTTTTAAAAACTTGCAAAGCCTGTTCTAAATGTCTTCGACCATCATTGGTTTCTAGTAAAATAACATCTACTTTTTCAAGCAAATCAGCGATGGAGTTTACAATTTCAACACCCATTTTTTTGACTTCCTCAGTGTACCCAGGGATTCTCTCAGTGCTTGAAATTATATCTAAACTTCCTTGCGGATATGCCGCCACCACCTTGTAGCCTTTAAAAACAGCATCGTCCTTCAGCAAAGACTTCGTAAATGCTACAGAGTGAGAGGTATCCAAACCTATCATTCCTATCCGTTTTCCAATCAGAACCTTTGGATTTGCTCGGGCTCTATTTGCCAAAGATAAACTTAAGCTTGCCGCAAAAGCCGGTGCAAAAAAATCTCTTCTAGTTAGTTTTTTCATTTCCAAGATCTAATTTTATGGCCTTTTATGGCGTAAAAAACCAAATATACATAACATGGGAAAAGTACCCAATAGGCCAATCGTACAGTATAAACATCGGCAAAGTAACCGTAAACAAGCGGCATTATAGCATTTCCACAAAGCATCATGATTAAAATAGAAGCTCCTAACTTTGTGAATTTACCCAAACCATCGAGAGCTAAAGGCCAAATTCCTGCCCAAATCAATGAATTTGCCAATCCCAACATTACCAAAAACCAAATGGAAATATCTACTTTTAAGCCCAAGAAATTTACTTCTCCTTTGGCATAAATAACAAGTAAAGTCAGGACTAATCCCAAAAGAGTGCAAAAACGTAAAGCATTTACTTGGGATATAACCTTTGGTATAAGAATAATGCCGAACACATAGCCACAAATTGTGGCTGCAAGAGTAAAAGAAGGAAAAACTTTAGCTTCAAGTAATTGAATGTTCATAGAACCCGCATAGCCAATTATGGTATCAATCGCTATCACTTGAGTACCTACATGCATGAAAATAGCAACGGCACCCAATATTAAATGTGGAAATTGGAAAATACTTGTTTTGGATGTTTTATTATCTGCTACTTCAACACTGTCAGAATCAGTATCAATTTCTGGAAGGGGTGAAAAACGAATACCCAAACCGAGTAAAAAAAGTACTATACCAACTACAAAATAAGGTTTGATTACCCGCTGAATAAGCTCGTCCAAAGCAAGTGCCTTTTCAGTTTCGTTCATACTGCCAAGATTTTGAAAAAGGTCGCTATCTGTGACACGAAGCACTACCGCTGCAAAAATTAGGGGTGCAAGAATACCCGCTGCCTTGTTACAAATGCCCATCATGCTTATCCGTTGGGCAGCTCTTTCTTTAGGACCCAAAATAGTAATGTAAGGATTTGCAGCAGTTTGAAGAATCGCCAACCCTGCCCCAAGGGTAAATAAGCCAATCAAAAAAACAGTATATGTACGGCTGTAAGCGGCTGGAATAAAGATGAAAGCACCCACCGACATAATCCAGAAACCATACATTATCCCTTTTTTGAAGCCTACTTTTTGTATTAAAAAAGAAGCTGGAACCGATATTAAAAAATAAGAAATGTAAAAAGCAAAAGTGACTAAATAGGCTTGGAAATTATTGAGTTCACAACCTATTTTGAAATATGGAATCAAAATGGCATTGATCCAAGATACAAAACCAAAAATAAAGAACATCACTGCCACTATGGCAATAGACATTCGAGTTTGGTTTTTACTCAAAGAGCTAACCGTTACAGCTTTTGGCATCTTTTAAAATATTTGGTTGAATAAAGGAAGCATAAACAGAACTGTGTCAAGTTTTTGGTTTTGAGCCAACTGGTTAAATGGCGTATTAAACTACCATCAAATATAATATAAAGTTGTGAAAATGGCAAACCGGGCGATAGTCCTATTACAATACTTGTTAATAGTGTTTCTTGACATTTTAAGCACTTTTGCGTTTACTTACTTCATCATTTGCTACATTCAATTGTAAATCCAACTTTTTGGTTTAGAATTTGATTTGGGCTTAAGAAACCATGTCTTTTTCTAGGTCTATTATTAAAGGTTTGTTATTTTATAACAAGGGGCGAAGCGTTGCTCCAATTGTTATCAAATAACAAGAGATTAAAGCTATTTTAGTAGTTTAAATCCCACTTCTTTGTTGGTCGAGATTTATAATTTTCGACTCTTGAGTAATGGATTTATAATCCAATTATTGGAAGAATACGTTTTGCATAAACTTTAAAAAAAATAATCAAGTAATGGGAATTTTAATTCCAAAACGAGAACGTGATTTAATTCAGTAGTTTAAAAAAACTACCAATAAGTGGATAAAACGTTTGGTTCAAGATGGAGGAATTGAAGGAAATCCTACTACCTATGGTTTGACATTCGTTTAGCACAGTATTAAAAGGTAGTGGCGTTTAGATTGAATATATATCAGAATCTTTAGGACACTAAGGTTACAAAAACGACTGAGCATTATTTGGCCAAGTTTGAGGATGAGGAAAGGCTAAAAAATGTTAAATTATTAACCAACTTTGCGAAACCTAAATAAATGAACTTTTAGCAACAATCTTAGCATATTTCTACACTCAACTTAGCATTTAAAAGCTTTTTTAAATGCTAATTGGTCTTTTTTTAAATTAAAAATAATTAGTGAAACAAAAAAACGTGTTTTGGGATTAAAGACGATTCTCCGAAGTGATAAAGGCTTAATTATCAATAAATTAAGTATTTTATTTTGTCGATTATTTCCTTCTTAGTGCTTGATGCTCTCATTATAAAAATCTGTGAAAGTACATTACTCACACGAATAATGTAAATTTTATAGGTAGTTTCCGTTCTACAACATACCTTACAAACGATTAAATCATCAGTCAAAATATAAGCTGTTGTATAGGTTATTGAAAGCTATTTATTTATGATGCAGTTTGTAATAAGTTACTAGTTCAGCTAATCATTCAATGGCCGAGTCAACTTATTAAGCCTTATATTTTATCGTATTGGTGATTATTTTTTTCTATTTAACTTAAAATATCAGAGCATATGGAATCTTTCTACTCAAGATTAAATAATATAACATCTATGAAAAAATATAGGTGTTTTGAACAAAACGTTTGAAATATGTACAATGTAATAGCCTTATTGTCAATTAATTAGATAAAGAATTTTTATTGAATAAATTTATCTCAGTACTTGATACGCTCATTTTCAAAATGTGTGAAAGTACATTATAACGGTTATAATGTAAATTTTGTAGGATTTTTTTTCGCCTCAACATACTTTTGACCAAAAGATTCAATAATCAAATTGCAAGTTGCTCGTTCGGTTTTTGGAAGCAATTTATTTACGTTGCAGTTCTCAATCGGTAAGTAGTTCAGCTAATCATTCTGGTCTAACCCTCTAATGAAAAAACATAAACCTTATGAACAAAATATTATTTCTTTTATCGGACAAGGTAATT
>JAIXOL010000026.1 GCA_027486845.1 Cytophagaceae bacterium | reverse complement strand
TAAAATCCACATTTCTATTGTACTTTTGCTAAGTATTCCCATTAGGCTTTTAGTTTTTGGTTCGCACCTCAAAATTAATACCTATTTGGGAATTTTTTTGGAAAGTTTAAACAGCTTCAGTATCTGCTTTCTTTAAATTAAGAGTCGATTTCGTTCAAAATGGAACCTATAAAAAACTTTGTTTAATATAGAGAATGAAAGTAAATACCGAAGACATACCACCTCAAAACAAAGGGAAAGTAGAAACAAACTTCTTCTTCCATAAATTCTCTCAAACCTATTTCCAAGTTTCCAATTCGATGATTTCGCCGGTTATTTTCTTTTTTAAGATAACTTTTTTATCTCCATTTGGCAAAAGTTCCTCTTTGATAAGCCAATGATCCGCATCATATTCGGTAAAAACTGATGGCTTAGTAACTCCTGTTAGTCCCCTCCATTCTGGTAATTTTACAGGTTCCCAAATTTTGGTTTTTGCTGATTTGTAGGCTGCATCTATGATGGCATTGACTATATATCCATCATAAAATGTCTCTTGCGGCTGAATGCCTTTTTCATAAGCCTCAAACATATCAATAAACATACTCGTGTAGCCCAACTCGTGGGCTTCGTCTCCAACAGGGAACTGCCATCCCGAAGAGCTTTCTGCTTTTTCTACCAAATACCCATCCGTGTTTCCACTCGTAAACATCTCAAAACCAGTCCTTAGCCAAGAATTCACCCAAATTGTACCTTCGGTTCCCATCACTTCGTCTCGCAGATCCATACCTCCACGGAATGTCCACGAAACTTCAAACTGCCCAATGGCTCCGTTTTCATATTTGACCAAGCCAATGGCATGATCTTCGGCATCAATGGGTTTTACTTGGGTGTCTGCCCAACACATTACTTCTACGGGCAAAATATCTTTTCCTATAAAATTCCGTGAGATTTCAATGCAATGACAGCCCATGTCCACAATTGCACCACCGCCTGCTTTTTCCATATCCCAAAACCAATCAGAGTGTGGCCCAGGGTGGGTTTCGCGAGATTTTGCCCACAAAACTCTGCCAATGGCTCCGGCTTTTACACTTGCCAAAGACTTTGAGAATTTTGGGGTGTAACAAAGATCTTCTAAATATCCAGCAAAAATTCCAACCTCCTCACAAGCTTGGGTCATACGCAGTGCTTCCTCTGCTGTTCTACCTAATGGTTTTGTGCAAAGCACCGCTTTTTTATGTTTTACACATAGATGCACGGCCTCTTCATGTACATAATTTGGTAGGGCAATAATCACCATTTCTGTCTCTGGATGGGCAATGGCCGCCTCCATGTCTGTAAAATAATGGGGCACATTGTAGTCTTTGGCAAAACGAACGGCTGTTTCTTCCCTTCGGGCATAAATTACTTTGACATCGTCTTTTCCGCGGCGACCAATGAGCGATTCGGCATAGAAACGGCCAATGAAGCCGCCTCCTAGAATACATAATTTTATCATAATTTAAGGCTGTAAAACAAGTTTAAATGTATCTTCTATTTCTTTTAAATCAATAGTATGAGCCTGAACGGCATTCATGGTATTGGGTGAATTTTTTTCGAGACATTGTTCAATCACAATATGCGGTTTTACTTTTTTCTTCATCAATTCTACCGCAAATTGTTTGTAATTAATATCTCCTTCCTCAGAGAATACTTCCTGCCAAATACCATTTTTTGATTGTCGAATGTGAAGCTCAATGATGCGGTCTCCATACATCTTTAATACATCAAAAACTGCCAGTTGTGAATTTTGAGAACCTCTATAAACCCAGTGCACGTCCATGCAGAAATATAGATGATCTGGCGAGGTGTTTTGCAACATGTGATGAAACTCTCTTGCCCCAGCTTTCAATTCTACGTCGTGGGTATGATAGGCAAGCTTCAACCCGTTCCTTTTCAAAGATCCCCCTGTTTTCTCCAATGCTTTGGCTTGTATTTGCAATTGCTCATCTGTTTTGAGTTTGTCGCTTCCCCAAGCAATTGGATTTGGGTTGGTAACTATAATTTTGGTGCCGTATTTTTTTACAACCTCCGCTATCTCTAGAATATTTTTAATAGATTTTTCTACCTCCTCTTTTTCATGCAAAACACTCCCAATATAAACTGAGGGCATTTTGACATTATATTTTTTCAAGACGGCAATAAGTTTGATGGCTTCTTCGGCATTTGCTAAACTTGGCCCATAGGCTTTAAGACCTGTCTTTACATACTCAAACATGTCAGCATCCAGATTACCTCCCCAATGCTTGTTTTCTCTTCCATAAAAAGTACCCCAATTGTAGGAATTGCTACTAATTGGAAAATGCTCTTTTACCGATTCATACTTTTGAATCAAACCCAATACTGGTACTGTGGCTATGAAATTTCTTCTTTTCATGTGTTAACCTCACCCCTAAATCCCCTCTCTCCGTAGGAGGACTTTGAATGATTATTTTATTGTTTTATATTCAAACCCTTCCCCAAGTTCTAGAATTTTGTGGGGAGTTCCAATTTTTTCACAGGCAATTTTGAAGTTTTCTGGGTGTTCTGTGTTAAACTCAAACAAATGATAATGATGAGGTATAATACATTTGATGTCAGCCATCTTGCCCAATTCAGCTGCTTCTTGAAAACTTAGATTTCCAGCTACTTTTCTTTCGGGTTTATTGCCGTTAATGGGTAAAAAAGCGACATCTATACTATATGATTTCAAAATTTCCTCCAAACCTTCAAACCAAAGAGTATCGCCTGAATGATAGACTGAAAAACCACCAAATTCAGCAATAAAACCCATGAATTTGCATTCACCTTTTTGGTTTCGCTCAACTTCATTATGTGCCGCTGGAATTCCCATAATCTTGATTCCTTTATATTCAAAACTGAGTCCGTCATTTAGCCCAATTGGAAAATCCAAAGAACACTTAACTCTATCTGCCACAAAGGCTCGATTGGCTTCGGGAATGATAAATTTTAAGTGAGCATTTTTGTGAATAATCGGCATTAAAGTATCGGCATCCAAATGGTCAGTGTGGTTGTGGCTCGAGGTAACAATATCAATAAAATCAAGTTGGTCGGGCGAAATGACCAACTCGCTCATACGCTCGTGTGGCTTATCGGTATTTTGGTATTTTACGCTCAAAGAATCTGATAGATACGGGTCGAAAAGTAGGTGTTTTTCTTGCCATTTTATCAGAAAACCACTTTGTGCCAACCACCAAATTTTAAAACCAGTTGGATTATTGAATGATTTGATGTCATTCAAGAGTTCATTGTCTTTTTGTTTTGGTTTTATTAATGCCATTTTATCTCATTTGTTTGGCTGCGGTACACATATTGGCTATTTTTTGCTTTGTTTCCCAGCGTGCCGTTTGCGACATTCCGCAGTCGGGAGCAATGGCCAGTTTTTCGGCAGGAACGTATTTTAAGCATTTTTCGATGCGTTCTTTTACGTCTTCAACAGTTTCGATATAATAACTTTTTACGTCAATTACACCAACTGCAACGTCCATTTTTTCGGCAAAACGCTCCAATAAATGTACTTCAGCAAAGTTCAGAACACACATTTCGGTGTGTAATTCATCGACTGTAAAATCTAAGAAATCAGGTAGCATCGGCAAAATTGTTTTCTTCCCAACCGAACGACCTTTGTAATTTCCGAAACATAAATGCGTACCGATACGGGTTTTACCAACAATGTTTTTTACAGTTCGGTTGAAAATTTCTACAAATCTCTTGGTGTCTTCTCTATAAGCATAACACGACATCGACGGCTCATCAATGCAGATTTCTTTTGCTCCTGCAGCTACCAAATCCTCTAATTCTTTGGCCACAATTGGCAATAATGCCTCGGTTATTTCCCAACGGTCTTTATAGATTTCACCCGGCAACATTCGTCCTGAAAGTGTGTAAGGGCCTGGAATTGATGCTTTTAATATTTTCCCTTCGGGAGCGAGTCTTTGCAATCTTTTAAATTCTTCTACTACACCTAATCCTTTCGGTGCAGTTAGAGCTTCGATAATTGTGTGTTTGCCTCGTTGGTCGTGAGCGGGTGAACCAAATTTACGGGTTTCCTCATGGTTTGGTTGAAGCCCTTTGATAAAACCGTAAAACGATAGATTAAAGTCGAGACGGGTTTGTTCGCCATCTGTAATTACATCAAGGCCAGCGGTAACTTGGTCGTGAATGGCATTTACAACTGCATCTTCTATCATTTCGTTGATGTCAGCAGGACCAAATTTATCTAAATTTTCTGACGCAAATTCAAGCCAGCTCGGAAACGGCCACGAGCCAACTACGGTAGTTTTTATGGGAATTGGTTGCATATCTTTAATCGATAATTAAGACGGGATTGCCCGTGCGATGAAAAATTGATGATGGAAAATTCAGTGGCTATGCGTTATTATTCTTTGGAAACATAGCTTTCTATGCCTACTTTTTGATACATTTTCGAGATTCGGTGGGCGTGTTCGTCGTAAGCTGCTTGGAAAATCTCAGTGGCTTTCTCTGCTCCGATTAAAGCTCCTGCTGTCAGCACTTTGGGTGGATGCCCGGCTTGCGTAAGCATATTGGCCAACTCGGCTTTTATACTATTGATAATCATGCAAGAACCCACCGTTGAGCCTGGTGAAACTGGTGTTTCTAAACCATCGACATAAATCATGGCATCGCCTATGGGAGCTCCAGAGTCAAGCACTATTTCGCAAAAATCTTGGAGTTTTCGTCCATCTTGCTTTTTACTTATACTAGCCTGCGAATGTTGTTTTGAAATAATTCCAACAGTTTTTATGCCTTTTTTCTGAAAAGTTTCTGCCATTTCAATCGGTACGACATTACAGCCTGATGAAGAAATCACCAGTGCGGTATCGACTTCTGAAAGGTCGAAATTTCTTAAAATTTGAGCAGCAAGTCCCGTCACATTCTCCAAAAACATGGCTTGTCGTTGACCATTCGCCCCTACCACCAAATTGTGAAATGTTAACGATAATTCTACGATTGGATTAAAACCAGGAAACGAACCATAACGTGGCCACATTTCCTCGACCATAATTCTGCTGTGTCCACTACCAAAAACGTGTACCATTCTTCCTGCCAAAATCGACTCCGAAAAAAGTTTTGCGGCTTGCAGCATTAGTGTTTCTTGGGCAGCAACGGCTTCGATTAAACCTTGACATTTTTTTAAATATTCGGCGGTATAACTCATTGAATTTTATGATTTACGAATTTTGATTACGATTTTATTGTTTATCAAATACAAATGCGGCCGCACCAATTGCTCCTGATAAATCGGCAAATTTTGCTTGTTTGATTATTGTAATTTTGCCTTTTGGTCGAAATTCAAAAAGCTCGATAAATTCATGCAAGGGTTTAAATAAGGCATCTCCAGAAGTTGTAATTCCACCTGCCAAAACTATGATTTCGGGCGAAAGAGCATTGATTAAGGAAGCAATGGCAATCGCCAGTTTTCTGACCGAATCGAGCCAAAGCCAAGTGGCGAATGAATCATTATTTAAATAAGCCGTCACCAACTCATGCGTTGAATGAAAACGCCCCATCGAACGCCGCTCAATCGAACAGTTTCCGATGGCGTATTCTAAACTTCCAGACATTCCCAAAATGCTAAGTTCATCATCATTAGAATTAAGTGAAATATGCCCCAAATGACCAGCCATTTGGTTCAATCCTTGATAAAGTTGCCCGTTTATCATTATTCCACCGCCCACGCCCGTACCAAGTGTAAGTAAAACCGCATGTTTATAACCTTGCACAATTCCGAACTTAGCTTCAGCCATGAGTGCGGCATGGGCATCGTTCAGGACAAGCGTTTTTTTGCCAAAATATTCTTCCCAAATAAAGTTTTCTAAACCAAATAATCGATTTGGTAAATGAACAATACTTTTATTGTCAGCATTGGCCAAACCAGGTGCCGAAAGTCCGATAAGGTCGATTGTGTTTGAGTGATAGTCTTTCAAGAAATTGACCATTTCAAGTACATTTTCTCGCCATTTTCCATCGGCATCATCTTTTGTAGGAATATAATGCTGCTTTAAGATTTCTCCATCTTCACGCATTAAAACCCCCTTTACATTTGTGCCACCGAGGTCGATACCAATTGCTACTTTCATTTACAAGGTTTTAGGAGTTAGATTTTAAAAAATATCTTTTCATTCTTAATTCTACATTTATTATTCTTCATTTTACATGATACATTAAAAATATTGCCCTTCCGAAACTTCCCAACCACCGTCAACGTAAAGCGTTTGGCCTGTTGTAAATTTTGAAGCATCCGACATAAAAAATACCGCAGCACCATCGAGGTCCTCGGGGCGACCATTTCTACCACCATCAAGCGGCTGTTTGGTTTTTACAAAACTCATGATGATTTCGTCTTTACTAGCTCGCTCTGACATCGGAGTTTCGACCAAAGCGGGTGCTAAAAGATTGATTCTTATATTTGAAGAAGCATAATAAGCCGCCAAAGACTTCGTAAAACCCACAACCGCCGATTTAGTAGCTGAATAGGCATGAGTAACAAAATATTTTGGAGAAGGAGAAAAGCCTAAAACCGAACCAATATTCAGAATAGTGCCTCCTTTTCCCAATTCCAAAAACTTCTGAACTGCTGCTTGGTTAGAAAGCATCAAACTAGTGAGGTTCAATTCAAAAGTCTTATTCCAGCCCTCAAGCGTAAGTTCATGCAGCGGGCCATCACCAAACTTGCGTCCACTCCCACCGGCTACGTGATAGAGGCCATCAAATCCACCAAACTCGCTTACACACAACTCAATAGCATTTTTTGCCGTGCTTTCATTGGTGGCATCGGCGGCCATTGCTCGGCCATTTTTACCCAAAGCTAATTCGGCCGATAAACAACTTTCGGGCTTTCGCCCAACCACCACAACTTTTGCTCCTTCACCCACAAATGCTTTCGCTGCTGAAAACCCCAAGCCAGTAGTTCCGCCTATGATTACGATTGATTTACCTTTCAACATCTGCAAATAAAGTATTATTAAAATTCATTTAAACATACATTATACAAATAACTAATAGAATAATTATAATTTCCACTCGAAATAGTTATTTTTACGATACTATTTTGATTTTATGCTTAAAAAACCACTTTTACAAAAATTACCGCTTACGTTCGGCTCATCGTTTCTGATTGATCGCTTCGAAAGTCCATATTTCGATACGCCGTGGCATTATCATCAAGAAATTGAGATTGTGCTTTGTGATGGAGGTTTCGGAAAAAAATTTGTAGGAAATCACGTTTCTGACTATTCAGAAGGTGATTTAGCGATTTTGGGCAGTAATTTACCTCATTGGTATTGTGCCGATGATGCTTGCTATCAGCATCAAAAACCCGCTTCGATTGTAATTCATTTCTTAGTCGATTGTTTTGGAAAAGATTTTTTTGAATCTGAGGAAATGACCGAAATAAAATATTTCCTAAAAACAGCTAACTTGGGAATAGAATTTTACGGAGAAACGAGGACAAAGATTAAAGAAAAAATACAAAGTTTATTAAATGCTGATAAGGTGGCTCGAATGTTGGGTTTGATAGAAATCCTACACCTAATGTCTACCACAAAAGAGTACCATTTTTTATCAGAAAATGCCATTGTGGGTGTCAGTAAAAAAGATTCTGAACGTATGAACGAAGTATTTAATTATGTGCTTAAAAACTTCAAAAACGATATTAATTTGAGCGAAATAGCTAACAAAACTCGTTTTTCTGAAGCTGCTTTTTGTAGGTATTTCAAGCTTCGTACACAAAAAACATTTGTTGAGTTTGTAAACGAAATCCGTATCGAATATGCCTGTAAATTATTGACTGAAAACGACCTCAATATCTTGGAAATATGCTATGAGTCGGGCTTCAAAAACCTATCTAATTTTAATCGCCAATTTAGGAAGTATACCAATTATAACCCTAAAACTTACCGCAAAAAAATGGAAAAATAAACCAATATCATATTTAGTATTTTTTTAGGTTCAAGAAATAATATCGGTGGCGTTTACAACGTTTTTATAAAAAAACATCATTAGCTTGCACATGACATTTTTTTTTCATCTATATTTAAACCAAATTTGCTAAAAATACATCTTTACATTGTCAATTAAGCTATAAAACAAACATATTCGCATGAAAAAAATTGCCATTCTATTTGTATCTTTCTTTTCTCTAGCTATTTCTTCTTGTAAAGAACAAGTTGTACCTGTTTCTGAAAAAATCAAGAAAACTTGGACAGCCAACATCATTAAAGAAGGAAGTGCTACGGTTTTCACAAAAGGTGCCCCATCTAACACAAAACCTGGTTATTCGTCGTTTACATTAAATCTACTTATCGCTCCCTCAGTTACTTTAAAAGAAGCGGATGGTAATACTTTTACAGGTCAGTATGAATTAGTTGGCGACACAAAATTAGTTTTGAAAAACCTTACGCCAGTTCCAACAGGCACGGGTGGTACTATTGAATTTACTATCAATTCTGTAACAGATACAGCGTTGGATATTACTCGTACAACTACTAGCCAAAAAACAGGTGGAACAATCAATAACTATAATTTAGTTACTCAATAAAAAATTATCAAAATATTTTATAAGAAAGGTGAGCTGAAAAGTTCGCCTTTTTTTGTCGAACGAAGTTGAGCTTCGTTCGGGAGAAATGTTCATTATCGTAAGATTTTAGAGTTTTTGCTAAATAAATTCTAAAATCTTCATCAATTTTGCACCATGGAAAGAACAGAACTAAATACACTTGGCGAATTTGGCTTAATCGACCGAATCAAATCAAAATTTACGAATAAAAACGCCGAAACTATCAAAGGTATTGGCGATGATGCCGCCGTAATCGACATTGGCGATAAATACATGTTGGTTACGACAGATATTCTTTTTGAAGGCATTCACTTCGACCTTTCTTATACGCCATTACGTCATTTGGGATATAAAGCAGTTGCCGTAAATATTTCGGATATTGCAGCCATGAATGGCATTGCCAAGCAGATTACTGTAACTATTGGTCTAAGCAACAGAATTTCGGTGGAAGCAATCGATGAACTTTACGAAGGAATAAAATTTGCCTGCGATAACTATAACGTTGACTTAATCGGTGGCGATACGAGTGCCTCGGCATCGGGCTTTGTGATTTCGATTTCGGCTATTGGCTTTGTTGATAAAGATAAAATTGCTTACAGAAACGGTGCAAAACCTAACGACATTCTGTGTGTGACTGGCGATTTGGGTGCAGCTTATTTTGGACTACAAACATTAGAGCGAGAAAAACAAGTGTATTTAGCAAACCCAAATATGCAACCCGAACTCACCGAAAAAGAATATTTAGTTGGAAAACTTCTTAGACCCGAAGCTCGCACCGACATCATTCATGAACTCTTCGATAAGGGTGTAGTACCTTCTTCGATGATTGATATTTCTGACGGCTTGGCTTCCGAATTATTGCATATATGTACACAGTCAGGCGTGGGTGCGATGGTTTTTGAAGATAAACTTCCGATTGAAGATATTACGATGCTCGCAGCTACTGAATTTAATGTAAGTCCAATTACAGCGGCACTCAACGGCGGAGAAGATTATCAACTATTGTTTACCGTAAAACAATCAGATTTTGATATAATTAAGAATATGAGCGATGTTTTGCCAATTGGATATATGACACAAGATACCGAAGTTTTACTCGCACTCAATAGCGGAGGAACTGCTGCTATCAAAGCACAGGGCTGGAATCAACTGCAATAAAAAAATCCAGTAGGCTCGTTTGAATCGATTTAAAACTCCCAAAAATTTAATATTTTTCGGGAGTTTTGTTTTTAATTTCAATCATACCATTACCAATTTCTAATACATAAATAACCAAACTTAAAATAATTTTATCTTCCCACGACAGGGTTTGTTCATAAAAATAAACTTACTTAAAAATTGCTGGTATTAACTTCCAATTTTTACTTAATTTTTCTCTGAGGCTGGATTTATTACCCTCTTGCTTTTCTAATAAATTACAG
>JAIXOL010000058.1 GCA_027486845.1 Cytophagaceae bacterium | reverse complement strand
TACTTCCTTGAAATTCTTGCAGGGGAGCATTTTTTAGGTAAACCATTAAAAAAAACAGTTTATCGCAATGATAACCTAATGCCTCATTGCTACGAATTCCATATTTTGGGATTACTCGTAATTGACCATGTAAGGTATGCCAGCGAAAGTAATTTTCGCTAATTGGCTCAAAAAGAATAAATAAAAAGTCAAATTCAAGAACTTTTAGACTTGTGAGTGATAAAAATCGCTTCTCGTTATTTTTTGTATTTTCGTATGTTAGTGCCATGACAGCAAAGTTACGCACGCACACACATTATATTAATCTTTTTTTCGTAATAACCTTTAATGCTTTAAACACAAATTTTCAAAAGTGTTTACGGTTTTCGTATTGCATAATTGAATTTTTAACTGTCAAAATCCTTTATTCACGACTCCAAATTTATATAATTAAAGTCACTTTTTTTATTAAATTTTGATGAACCTCTTCCTAATTATTTCTATCTTTCATTAACAACAAGATTGAGGTATTCTAAAACAACAAAAGCCCCCTTTTAAGGTGACTTTTGTTGGTATACTTAACAGAAAATGGTTTGCGAAAATTCGGATATTTAATTAGGTCATTATCAGCACTTTGTGCAGAGTTACGGTCGCCTCTGAACCTTTGCAATTCTTTGTCTTTATTCGTATAATCAGAATAATTTCTTACTTCACTTCAAAAACATAAATCCCAGAAGTTAGTGGAATCAAAACTTTATCTCCTTCGGTTTTATAGGTTTCTACACTTTTGCCCGATTCGGCAATCTGTTTATTTGCGGGCAAATATAATGTAGCAGATGTATTGGCAGGCACCGTAAATTTATAAGTTGTTTTACCTCCTTCGCTTTTCCATTCACTGCTGATTCTTCCATACATCGAATCATAATAACCTTTAGCGGTGGTGATTTGACCACTTGGGTCTGACTTGGTTTAAGGATAAATTCCTTGAAAGCAGTCTTTTGCGGGTGGCGTTGAATACCCAACGAATAATTATACATCCATGAAGCCACCGCTCCAAATGAATAGTGATTGAATGAATTCATCGAATTATTTCCACCAAAACCTTTTTCTACGGTATACGAATTGAGTCTTTCCCAAATTGAAGTTGCACCGTTTACAACCGAATATAACCATGATGGATATTGCTTATTGACTAGTAATTTATAGGCCAAATCATTGCTACCATTTTCAGAAAGTGCTTCCGAAATAGAGGCTGTTCCGATGAATCCAGTCATTAATGAATTTTCTGGGCGTTCTATTCCACCATCATCTTTGTTTTTTCGAGAAATAGCTTCATTCAAAAATTTAGCCGCAAAAGGCTTGTTTTCAGCATTAAAAACACCTAAAGCCAAAGGAATCGCATAAGATGCTTGTGTGTCAACCAACTGACCTTTGTCAGATTTTGCCGCAGATTCTTGAGCATTTGGAGGCCCCATTGTTGCAGTCTTCACACCCGATTTTACGGTTCGGTGCGTAACTTTATCGACATAAAATTTGTTGAAGGTTTTCTTTATTTCTTCACTTCTACTTTTCAAACTTTTTGCTTCTTCTGCTTTGCCCAAAGTTGCAGCCATTTGACTCATAATGTCTAAATCATAAGCAAAATAGGCCATCCAAAACTCAGTATTATCATTTTTGTTTCCTTCGGGGCTTAGCCAGTCTCCTAATGGTCCTTCGTTTAAGATTCCGTTCGTTTTATCAACTTTAGTTTCCAAAAAATTGATATATTTTTTCATGGCATCAAAATGTTCTGCTAATAACTGAATATCGCCGTATTGACGGTAAGTTTCCCAAGCAACCACAATTCCTGCACTTCCCCAAAGTGTACCGCCAAAACCGCCACCCATTGGAGCAACATCAGTAAATCGACCACTTTCTGGTTGAATATCTCTCATGGCTAAAAGGTGTCTTCTCAGAAACAAGTTTGCATCAGTCAAATAAGTGGCACTTTTTGAAAAAACCGAAATATCGCCACTCCATCCCATGCGTTCATTACGAGCAGGCGTATCTGTAGGAATCGAAAGGAAATTACTACGAAGCGACCAAGTAATGTTTTGCCAAAGTTTATTTACCAAAGCATTATTGGTTTCGTAGAAAGAAGCCAACTCGCTTATCGAACTGATTACTAAGCCTTTAATATCTGTTACAGGAATGACTTGCTCAACACCAGTAACTTCTAAATAACGATAACCATGAAAAGTAAATCGTGGCTGAATCACCTCATCGCCACCTTTTAAAATATATTGATCTTGCGTAAGAGCAGCTCGGATATTTTCCATCATTACCATTCCTTCATTTCCTTTATAATCGGGCAAATTTGGATATTTTATCTCAGCATAACGAATATTAATTACTTGTCCTCGCTTACCATTTTTTATTTTTATTTGCGGGAAACCTACCATATTTTGCCCCATATCATACACAAAAACTTTCGAGCGAACTTCTTCTACATTGAGTGCATTGAGTGTTTTTACGATACTGGCGTTATTGCCCATTTGCCCAACGAGTTTAAAATCATTGTATGGTAGCGAAGCAGAATATCGACCAGAATATTTTACATCGCCAACAACGGCTGTTCCTTCGAGTGGAACGGCAACTGCTTTTTTCCAAGACTTATCATCATAATTAGACGTTGTCCAGCCTTTTATGGCATCTTCTTTAGTGGCATCATAAACTTCTCCTTGAAAAAACGAGCCAACTCTGATTGGCCCATCGGTGTAGATTTTCCAGTTTTTGTCATTCGACGTAACGATTTGTTCCGAACCATCTGCATAAGTAATCATTATTTTTGCTAAAAGCGATTGGCGGTCGCCAAACCAGTTCCAACTTTCGCCGCTGAATGTAACATTTCCACTCCACCAACCTTCGCTTAGCCAAGCTCCAATGGCATTGGCTTGACCATTTTTTAGCGAACCAGTAATATCATAGGTTTGATACATGTGATTTTTGTTGTACTGCGTAAGTCCAGGATTGAAGTATTCGTTGCTGATACGTTGTCCGTTTATATGCACTTCATAAATGCCACGTGCTGTTATATACAATCGAGCTTTTTTGATGACTTTTGCATCAGTTTTGAATACATTACGAAGCATTGGTGTGGCGTTTCGGCTTGGATTGGCAGTCATGAGAGTATTGCCTCCTACTCTATAAGCTCCATTTTCTATACCGATATTATTAAAAATACTTTTACCATTAGATAAATTTTCAGAGAAAATAGTATTAGACGGATAACGTAAGTTTTTTACTTGAATATTTGAAAAATAAGCAGTTTGATTGGAATCGGTTTTAAAACCAATATCGGCCAACATAGGAAAACTAATGTAGTTATTTCCACTTCCCACAGGATTTAGATTTATTCCTCTTGGTCCAAAACGACCAGCAGGAGCAGGTGGAACAGTAGCGTCTTTTAACTTATGAGCTTCATCTGAACCATCAACAAAAAACTCAAATAAATCAAAATTACATTCGGTGTAAATACTATGCTTATCAAATTTATTGACGTTATTGATAATTTTTTGAGAAATAGACAAGGTTTTGAAAGGCTTATCAGCTTTATCATCGGAAGTATAGCCAACCCTATATATATTTAATTTTGCACGGCTCGAAGTATCAGCATTTAGCGATGAAATATCTAATTCGAGGGCTACATAACTTTCATTTTTATTGCGTTCAACACCCATATAATTGAGGCTTTTATTCATCAATCGACTATCATTTGCACCGAATAGAAATGCTGCTTTGTTGCTGTTTTTATCAAGTTGAATATCATATTGCAGTTTGAAAACTGACAAATAATGCGAATAAAATGGCATATCTTCGGCATTTCCACCTATCCATTTGGCTGGTGTTCCGTCAGCACCTGACCATGCATCTATTTTTGTATTCAGAAAACCAGTCTCAAACCAAGATTTATTGACCGAAAAAGCCTTAAAATTATCCCAAACAGTTAGTTTCCAACGATAACGGGTAGTTGGTTTTAGGCTTTCACCTTGATATTGAATGGCGTGAGAAAGGTCAGAATCAACTCTTTTTGAATTCCAAACAATGCGATTTTGTTCATCTGTCACTTCAATCTGATAGCCGATTTGGGCTTCTCCACGTTTATTAGTAGCGTTTGTCATTTGCCATGAAAATTGTGGTTTACCTAAATCGGTTCCCAAAGGTGTAGTTTGATAATTGACTTGAAGTTTTTGAAGTTTAAATTGAGCAAAAACTTGACCCAAAAACAGCATAAAAATAGCTGCCAATAATATTTGTTTTTTCATCATTGGGATTGAATATTAATTATTTTTATTCAAAAGTAGTATTTTTTTATTTTTAAGACTCCTGTACTTTCATGGAGGTTTTAGATATATAATTTTTACAAATAAACTAAAAAAAATATCTAATCTTTTACATTGAAATAATACTTTCAGACATTTAGCCCAAGTCTATTAATACAACTTTCGCTTCTTAGTCAGCAAATTTGACGCTCGTTGCACACAATTCCTGATGCTTCAACAGATGTTATGGTTAGAAAATTTTCAAATCTTTTTATTATCTTAGTTTAAAATCTTTGTTTTTATGGAAATTGTCAGTTTATCACAATTAGATGTTGATAATGGAATTTATTCCTACGCTGATTATCTTACTTGAAAATTCGACCAAACGGTTGAACTCTTCAAGGGCAAAATTCTTGAAATGTCAGCTCCAAGTCGAAGACATCAAGGAATGTCAATGGAATTTAGTGCAATTGTTTATCAGAAATTTAAAGGGCATCGCTGTAAATTCTATGCAGCTCCTCTTGATGTTCGTTAATATGAAAGAACAAAATCAGCAAAAGCAAATAAAGATATTTTTAATGTTGTGCAACCTGATATTTGCATCATTTACGACCTTGAAAAGTTGGATGATATGGGTCGTATTGGTTCGCCCGATTTAGTTACTGAAATTCTTTCACCAGGAAATTCTTCACAAGAAATGAAACTTAAAAAAGCTCTTTATGAAGAATCAGGTGTTAGATAATATCTCATTTTTGACCCCGAACACGAAAACGTTTTTCAATTTCATCTGACCGAAGCGGATGTTTATAGCCCAGCCACAATTTATGTTGATGATGAATTATTTACAAGCGTAATTTTTCCAGATTTTCAGGTAAACCTAATAGAAATTTTTGCTGCAGAATAGTAGATTTTGTATAATTTCTATGATTAGCATTCTGTCGTTCCCATTACTAATTATTGTCTTGTCATCAACAAAAACATTTTTCCCTATAATTAAAACCACCTGGTTTTGAAGCAAATATCACTTTTAAACGTGCAATCTCTTCAATTTCACCCATTTTTATAAAGTAAAAAACCAACTAATTTATTAGTTTTTATACGCATTTACTTTCACATGTTTTGAGCCTATCAAATAATTGGATTCTGAATTCAAAAAAATAATCAAAATCTTTTTTGTCATTCGTCCAAAAAGTATCATATTTTAGCATTATATCAATAGATAATAGGACTTAGATTGTATACTTTTGTTTAATCTTTAAACCCTATTTTCTAAAACTTTATAATCTTACACATGTCAGACCCTATTTTAATTCTTCTCGTTGGCGTTGTTATAGTTATTGGCGGTATCATTGGCTTCAAACTTCACCCTTTCTTAGCTTTGTTGTTGGCAGCTTTAGCAGTATCAATGCTCACGCCTGTCGAATTGGTTGAGCAATTTTATTTGTCAAAAGGAGCAACTACAATTGATGCTTACAAACAAGCCCACAAGAGTATTGGCGAACGCATTGGGATAGAATTTGGAAATACATGTGCAAAAATTGGCATTTTGATTGCAATGGCCGCCATTATTGGCAAAGCAATGCTTGATAGCGGTGCTGCAGAAAAAATCATCAGAGCTATGCTCAAAATTACGGGCGAGAAAAATGCTCCAATCGGTTTTATTTTGAGTAGTTTTTTTCTTACGATTCCTGTATTTGTAGATACCGTTATTTTCTTAATGATGCCATTAGCAAAAGCTATGGGAATGCGGTTAAAGAAAAATTATTTACTTCTCGCACTTTCTGTAATTGCTGGAGCAGTGATGGCAAATTCCTACGTTCCACCATCGCCTGGCCCATTGTATTTGGTAAGTGCTATGAACGTGCCGATTGGACTTATGATGGTTTGCGGTTCACTTCTTGGACTTTGTACCATCTCTATCGGTTATTTGATAGCAATTTTCTTGAACAAAAAATATGATATTCCCCTCCGTGATTCGCCGGATGCTCGTTTAGAAGATATCAAAGCTATTGCCGAAAAAGATGACAAGGATTTGCCTTCTTTAGCTTGGGCTTTGCTTCCTGCGGTTTTTCCTTTAATTACGATTTGTATTCGTTCGGCTTTCGAGGCTTTCGTAAAAACTAAAGAGCCTTTGACCGATTTTTCATTGATTAATCAATTAATTGATGTAATTCTTTTTTTTGGTGATAAAAACATTGCTTTGTTGATGGGAGCGATTTTTGCACTGTTAGTTTTATCAAATCAGAAAAAAACTACTAAAGATAAGCTAACTGCATTCGTACAAACTGCTCTCATGAGTGGCGGTGGAATCATTTTAATTACAGCCGCAGGTGGTGCATTTGGCGGAATGTTGCAACAAACGGGCATCAGCAGTCGCATTGCCGATTTAACAAAAGATTACCAAATGGCATTGATTCCATTAGCCTTTTTTATTACGATGATTGTTCGTACTGCACAAGGTTCGGCTACCGTTGCCTTGATTACCGCTTCTGGAATTTTGGCAGGAATGGCACAAAATGCGAACTTAGGTTTTCATCCAGTATATCTTTGTTTGGCAATCGGAAGTGGAGCAAAACTTATTCCATGGATGAACGACGCAGGTTTTTGGATTATGTGTAAAACCTCAAACCTAACTGAGCAAGAAGCACTTAAAACCATTGCCCCAATGCAAAGTTTGATGGGCCTAGCAGGTGTAATTCTAACAATGATAGCCGCTTGGATTTTTCCAATGGTGTAATTGGTGATTTGTAAATTAGTAATCGGTAAACTTGTTATTCGTGTATTGGTGATTGGTATCTTGGGAGACTCTTGTTTTTGGTGGACAATAGGCCTTTTATAATCGAAAAATTAGTTTAAAATAGAAGTTTACTAGTATCTAAATTAACCAATAAACTACAACATGATGCAAAATATAGTTATAAAAACTACTTCCAGCGATAACGTAGCTATCGTATCCAATCCAACTGGGTTAAAACGCGGTGTAATTGTGCTTGATGGGATAGTTCTGGAAGAAGATATTCCAATGGGACATAAAGTAGCCTTAAAGTCTTTCAAAGAAGGAGAAAAAGTAATTCGTTACGGACAAATTATAGGTTTTGCAAATAGATTTATTGAAAAAGGAAGTTGGATCAATGAAGGCAATATCAGTATACCACAGCCCCCCAACTTAGAAAACATTGCTTATGTGCAACCAATTACTCCCAAATCAGAACTTTTGAAAGGATTTACTTTTCAAGGATTTAAAAACCCTGATGGAAGTGTAGGCACTAAAAACGTACTAGCCATAACTACCAGCGTGCAATGCGTTGCTGGAATCACGAATTACATTGAAAATAAAATCAGAAAAGAGTTACTACCACTTTACCCAAATGTCGATGAAGTGGTAGCTTTTAATCATAGTTATGGTTGTGGAATTGCGATAGATGCACCTGCTGCAATTATTCCGATTCGTACAATTAAACACATTGCCCAAAATCCAAATTTTGGTGGAGAAATAATGATCATTGGTTTGGGTTGTGAAAAACTAAGACCTGAAAGGCTGGCTCCCCACCATCCAGATGACGAGTTTTTAGCACCCCATATAGAGGCCGCTTCGGAGACCTCAATTCTCTACCTCCAAGATGAATCTTTCGAAGGTTTCTACGAAATGGTTGATGGAATTATGGAAATGGCCAAAAAACATCTCAAAAAACTCAACCAAAGAAAACGTGAAACTTGCTCGATGGCTGATTTGGTTGTAGGAATGCAATGTGGAGGAAGCGATGCTTTTTCGGGTTTGACAGGCAATCCAGTTTGTGGCTTTGCCGCTGATTTGATTGTGAAGGCAGGAGGAACTGTGTTTTTCTCTGAAGTTACGGAAGTACGAGATGCCGTACATTTACTTATTCCTCGCTGTGAAAGTGAAGAAGTAGCACAAAAGCTCAAAGACGAAATGGCTTGGTATGATAACTATCTGAATCAAGGCAAAGCCGATAGAAGTGCCAATACAACTCCGGGCAACAAAGGTGGTGGATTGAGCAATATTGTAGAAAAAGCCCTCGGTTCGGTAGTAAAATCAGGATCAAGTCCGATTGTAGATGTGATTTCACCGGGCGAGAAGATTCGTAAAAAAGGATTAAATTTTGTGGCAACTCCCGCAAGTGATTTTGTCTGCGGAACACTACAATTGGCGGCAGGTATGAATATGCACGTTTTTATTACTGGAAGGGGGACGCCTTACGGACTAAACATGGTTCCTGTCATAAAAGT
Source organism: Cytophagaceae bacterium (assembly GCA_027486845.1). GTDB lineage: Bacteria > Bacteroidota > Bacteroidia > Cytophagales > Spirosomataceae > Emticicia. Next base: position 204,630 of record JAIXOL010000058.1, on the reverse strand, counting down.
GAGTTCAAACACAAAATTGGCCAATAGATGGCATGATTTGATAGATTTTGATGCAGGTCCGGTGGCATTTGGACAAAAAACAATCGAAGAAATGGGTTGGGAATTATTTCACCTAATTCTAGAAATAGCGAGCGGAAATAAAAAAGTAGCTACCGATAAACTGGGGCTTTATAATGATTTAGTGCTTTTTAATCCCGGGCCTTTGACATAATTTAGTTAATAATGTATTAGTCATTTGTGGACTGGTTTATTAGTTAATTCACGAAATTTAAATGATAAGAATTTTACATATTTAGAAATCTAAAAACAATGAAATTTCCAAAAATCAAAGAATTCCACATTACCCCAATTGCAGTGATTGACCCTCCTTTGCTCAATGCCGCTGGGCTTCACGCTCCTTACGCCTTGCGGACGGTTGTAGAACTCGTAACTGAAGATGGAATTAATGGTGTGAGCGAAATACCAGGAAATATTGAGATTGATAAAGCACTCGAAAAAAGCCGACAATTTATCATAGGTCAAGATCCATATCAACTGAATCAAATTCGAGATATTTTGACGGCAAATTTCGATTCAGAAGATACTATCAAAAGGGGCGATACTCCTTGGGATCAACGAACTTTAGTACATATTTTTAGTTCGATTGAAGTAGCCTGTTTGGATATTGTCGGTAAAATCGTCAATCGTCCAGTGGTAGATTTATTGGGTGGGAAACGCCGTGATAGAGTACCATTTTCGGCGTATCTTTTTTATAAATATGAAGGTGCGGGTGGCGAACTGGAATTCGGAACAGACCCCAATGCTACTGGTTGGGATGCGGCTCGACAAGCAAGTGCATTGAATCCGGCAGAGATTGTTGCACAGGCAAAAGCCATGTGCAAAGAATTTGGTTTTCAGTCGATTAAGTTGAAAGGTGGTGTTTTTGAACCTCGTCAAGAAGTAGATGCAATTTTTGCCTTACATGAAGCATTTGGAAAAAACACACCGTTAAGAATCGACCCAAATGCACTTTGGACTGTTGAAACTTCTATCAAATATGGTAAAGAAATGGAAGGCATCATTGAATATTTGGAAGACCCATGCCGTGGACAGGAAAATATGGCTTCCGTAAGAAAAGCATTGGAAACTCCATTGGCAACTAATATGTGTACAACCTCATTTCAAGATATTCCACGAAGTTATTCTTTAGGTGCAGAAGATATTATTTTATCTGACCATCATTTTTGGGGAGGCTTGCAGGATTCTATGAAATTAGCGGCTATTTGTCAAACTTTTGGCCGTGATTTGTCGATGCACTCTAATTCTCATTTGGGTATTTCGTTGGCGGCAATGGTGCATTTAGGAGCAGCTATTCCGAATTTTAAATATGCACTCGATACGCATTATCCGTGGCAATCTGATGAAATTATTGTTGGTGGACGCATGAAATTTGAAGATGGAGCAGTCGCTGTTCCAACGGGCCCAGGTTTAGGCGTAGAACTTGACCGAGTAGCTTTAGCAAAACTACACGAAAACTATAAGAAGTGCGGTCTTATTAAACGAAACGACGAAATAGAAATGCAAAAAGTACAACCAGATTGGAAATTTAAAGCAACGAGATGGTAGGCTGTTTATTGGGAAAATTGGTTATTGGTTAACTTATTAAATCAAGAATTAATAGACTAATACGCAAATGAACCATTAACTAATTTTAAAATAATAATTTTCGAATATTCAAATTTATTAAGCAACAAATTAAACAATAAATCCTCCTTTGGGGGCTTAGGGGCATATGGAACTAACAAAAATAAAATCATCGCTAGAAGACGGTCTTCTCTCTTTTCCAATTACTGATTTTGACGAAAACGGAGAATTCAACGCCAAAACCTTTGCCGAGCGAATAGAATGGTTTGTGAGCCACGATGTTTCATCTGTTTTTGTGGCAGGTGGAACGGGCGAGTTTTTTTCACTATCAGTAGCAGAATATGAGCAAATTGTAAATATCTCGGTTAAAGTTGTAGCCGAGCGAGTCCCAGTTATAGCGAGTGCGGGCAGAAGTGTTGCAGAAGCAAAAACATTCACCCAAATCGCTGAAAAGGCGGGTATTCACGCCATTTTGCTTTTTCCTCCCTATTTGACCGAATGTCCGCAAGATGGAGTGTATGAATATGCCAAAGCCATTATGCAAAACACCTCATTACCAGTCATTTATTATAATCGTGGTAATGGCATATTATCAACAGAATATATCAAAAAACTGGCCGATTCTTGTCCAAACTTTATTGGTTTGAAAGATGGCACTGGCAATATGCAAGATTTGAACGATACCATAAAAACAGTTGGAAAACGACTTTCGTATATTGGAGGAGTGCCTACGGCTGAAATTATTGCGGAGGCATATTTGTCAATAGGAGTAAATACTTATTCTTCGGCGGCGTTCAATTTTGTTCCAGAATTAGCCAATAAATTCTATAAAGCTTTACGTGCAGGCGATAAAGCAACAGTTGAACAAATCACACAGAAATTTTATATTCCCTTGGTAAGATTACGTGGTAAGAAGAATGGTTATGCTGTAAGTTTAATTAAAGCAGGTGCAAAATTGATTGGCAAAAGTGCGGGTGATGTTCGCCCACCGCTAACTATGCCAACTGAGGTTGAAGTTGAACAACTTCGACAGATAATTGAGCAAAACAAATAATGTTTTGAAATCGAAGGCTGAAATTGAAGCCTTCGATTTCAAAATTTATTGTTTTATCACCTTCAAATCCTTAAAATACCCTTCTGTCCAATTACCTATCCAAAGTTCATTCAAAAAAATGATTAGCTAAAAGAAAACCTCCCCTTTAACTAATCAAAATATACCTACTTTTTCCGTACTTATGACTTTGCCTGTTCAGAAGAATAAATGCTGCGATTTGTCATATTTTTCAAACAGAAACTTACGAAAATCAAACAGAGTTGTTTAATATTTGTTTTAACCAAGTTTATGCTAAATTATTTAATTACAACTTTCCTACTTCTCGCCAAACATCCAATTCTTCTTTAAATCTATCATTGATTACCTCTAAATTGGTATCAATTCGCATGGTAGGTCTATTTTTAAGGTTATAAGGTTTCCATTCGGGAGCATCTTTGGCAAAAGGCTTCCCTGTTTTGGCAAAATTTGTCCATAATTCAGCAAAATTATGTGATGCCGTCACTCGTTCGGGCTTATTACCACCGAAGAAACTTGGCTTTTCAGCCGATTCATTATAGAATTTAAAGCTAATATCCATCGCATGAGGTGTACCCATTTCGTAATTAGTCCCTGGAATTTTTACTTCTGATTTATATCCAAAATTGTAGAGATAAACATTCGCACCACCTTGTTTGGCTTTTTTCTCGGCAATATCAACCGAACCTAAGCCCATCATTGTGATTGATGAAATAGCGATATAAATATCTGCTGGCAAAGCGTTTGGTCTTGCTTTACGATAGGTATCGATTATCTTTTTTGTATTTTCACCATAGGTTGACTCAAGTTTTTTGTGCAATGCATCAAAATCGTACTTCTCAAAATCTGTTTCTTTTCGTTCCCAAGCAAAAAATGCCCATTCATCTTCGTTCCAACCAACCAAAAGTGGCTTATCTTTAGAAATCACCGGTGCAGTTGGGTCGAATGGATTATTGGGAAGTGCTTTCCCATCGACTACTGGTCCAAAACCACCGTAGTTTCTACGCATAAATCCCTGATTTTTGTTTTTCTCAACAAATGGTGGCACAAAAGGAAGCTTTGCTTGTATCGCTAATAATTCTGAAGCAGGTATGTCCAAAATCTTTTTCCAATCTTTTGTTTCGATATTTAGCTCTTTTAAAAGCATTAAAGTAGTTTCGGCTGCCACTTCTTTCGGAGTCATTCGCACACCTGGCCCACTTTCAATGGATGCTTTATTGAAATATGGTTTAGCCGATGGCATCGCATATAAACAAGATGTTTTTGCTCCACCACCTGATTCTCCCCAAATCATTACATTTTTTGGGTCACCGCCAAAGTTAGCAATATTCTTATTGACCCATTTCAGCCCCTCTACAATATCCAAAATGCCATTATTTCCCGAACCTTCATATTCGGCTCCACCTAATTCTTCCAAATACAAAAAGCCCAATAAACCCAAGCGATGGTTGGTTTCTACAACAACCACATCAAAATGACGAGCGAGATTTGCACCATCTTGTCCGCCAGAGCCACCCGAACCAGTCACAAACCCTCCACCGTGACTATAAAACATAACAGGGCGTTTTTTATTATCATTGGCGGGTGTCCAAACATTTAAAAACAGACAATCTTCCGATGGTGCAGGTTCATTTCTTCGTGGGTTTTGGATGGCTGGAGCCCCTAGAGTCAAGGTTTCTTTAACGCCTGTCCAAGGTTCGAGGGGAGCAGGGCGGCGGAATCTTCTTTCACCCGATGTTTTACCCGCATAAGGAACGCCTTTGAAAATATTTACTCCGTTTTCTCGGTACCCTTTTATTTTTCCAAAATTGGTTTCAGAAGTGATAAATTCTTCAATAAAAGAATTGGAAAAAGCGTAGCTTGAAACAGACAAACTAGCTACCGTAAGAGCAGTTTTGTTCAAAAATTCTCTTCTTTTCATAGTTTTAATTATCTTTTTCTAAATATTGAATTGATTTACACCTTCTTTCAAAGCAATCTTTTTGCCTTTCCAAATTAAATTTCCCGTAATACTTTTTGGCAATTCGATTTGAATTTTCCATTTCCCATTTTCGAGTTTATAACTGGTCGAAATACTTCCTTTTGGGTGTGGCATTGTGCCGTTTATGTAAGTTATTTGCCCTAAATGTGGCTCAATTTTTACTTTTGAAAATGCCAAACCATCGCTATCTATACCTAAAATGGTTCGGTAAAACTCAATATTGGGACTCGAACCCCAAGCGTGGCAATCTGAACGGGTTTTGTCCACATCAGAGGTTTCTGCCCAAGTGGTTAATCCCATCTGAATATTTTCACGCCATTTATCGAGCCATTTTAAATAGTCATTTCCTTGCCCCGCTTTAATTAATGCTTGATGTAAATAATACTTAAAATAAATGGAAGCGGGAGCGAGTTTGGTATTGGTAATGAGTTGATTGGCAATCTCGTTTGCCTCTTGTGGTGTAGCCAAACCCGTCAGAATAGCCAATGAATTGGTATGTTGTGAAAACTCGTCTTTTTCCTCTCGGTCGGCAAATAATTTCTTAGTAGCATCCCAGTATTTTGTACGAATAGTCTTTATTAAAACCTCAGCGGCTTGTAGATATTGATTGGCAAAGGCAGGATTTCCAAGCTTATTTTCCAAATCTGCCGCCACTTGATACGCCCAAAGTAATTGAATGTCTAGCACGGCCGATGTTCCGTTGGCACTCATTGGGCCAGCACCTGCTTTCCATTCTTTGGCATTATCCACCCAGTCGGTGAACATCCATTGAGGCGTATTTTTTAGTCGGCCATCAGCTTGTTGATAGCTTTTAAAATATTCTAAAATTTGACGAACACCGCCCATTTTTCCCTTCACAAAATCGGTATCAGCACCGTATCGGCTATAATCTTGCAACATTCCGATGTACAAAAGCGAAAAAGTTGGAATAAATTGAGGCGTATAAGATGGATGTCGACTTAGCGTAACGCCCTCGGGTGTACGAGAAAAATCCATTAAGTTGATGGCATTTTTCACCAATCTATCATCACCGCTATTAAAAAGAGAAACTAAGGCTTGGATTCTGCCATCACCGATGTATTGGAGTTGCTCATAATAAGGGCAATCCATATAAGTTTCATAAGCACAAAGGCGAGCAGTACGCCAGCCAATTTCAAGAATCTTATTCATTTCTGGCTGATTAGCAGTTATTTGGGCATTCATTTTAAACGGATAACCCGTAAAAGTGCCATAAATATCATTTAAAGAAATGGCCTCATTTTGCGTGATAATACTGAGTTGTAAATAACGATATGTTCGATAAGTAAGGCTAGTAAATTTCTGATTATTACTTCCATCAGAAATTAGGCTATCAGCTCTACCTATAAAAGTTTTGCCAGCAGTTTCGTTTCTGTTGCCTTTTGAAGTCTTGTTAAAAAGTGCCTCAGCATATCTTATAGAAATGGTTGCATTTTTTCCTCCGCTAAACTCCAAATTTGGAAAGGCGTTTGTCAGATAGCTTTGGTCTAAAATGATATTTATTTTTGAGTTGGCAGGTATCAACACATCTATTTTTTTGGCAGGAAACCCAGCAGGCAAACTCGTAATTCCTTCATTACTAACTACTTTCACTAATCTTTCATCTTTCAGTTCCATTTGGGGAATGATAGACGGAACGAGCATCCAGCCACTCATAGTGCCGAAAGCTCCCAATATATTTTTCGGAACTCCTCCTCCAACTGGTCTAGCTTTTTGCCAATTTTTATCGTCAAAACCTTCGCTTTGCCAAGCTTTTGGACTTACAGCTAAGTTTCGGATTTCCCCAGCACCTGCTACATAATAGCCTCTAGTTCTAAAAACCAAGGGGGCGAAGCTAATGTCTTTTTCACACAGCCAAGTATTATTGGTGTTGATGGCTGATTCGGCCGAGGTTTCTCCTTGCAAAATAAATCCAGTTTTAAAGGTAATCTGGGCTTCCGGTTTAAACTCGCCTTCATTCCAAACTTGAGCAGCAATTATATTTTTGCCCACTTTCAAGTAAGCAGCAATATCGACGGTTTCATAATTCCAATGGGCAATATCGCCTCGAGCCGGGCCCATAGATACCAATATTTCGTTGACATACAACTTGTAACGATTATCGCCCGAAACATGAATTTTAAAATTATTGGGTTTTGAAGCCAAGTCAATCATTTTGCGAAACAAATAAACACCATAACCATCATTGCTTGCATTTGGCACGGAAATCCATTGTGCATGCCAACGTTTGTTTATTACGTCGGGTTCACCTGTCGGAGGGCCAAACTGAGCTTTTGAGAGAATTGAGGTGAGTGCAACTATCAACACGCTAATTACATACTTTTTTTTCATTCTAATATTGGGTTAAATTTATGGTTTATTCATTTAAATATAAGTTTGTCTATATTTTTTATCGAAATAATATAATAATATATTTACCTCTGTGCTGTACTGTCCTGATTGCCTAAAAAAACTAAATTTTCATAAAACAATGGAGGTTGATTTAGAAAATTGCAGCTATTGAAGTTCGTAACTCACAGTTATCTCGCCACTCCCCAATGCCGCCAAAAGCCCAGAAACATCATCAATTTTCCCTATTTTGGTATAACTATAAGAAGTAAAAAATCCCTTGTAGAATAGTACCAACGTTCTCGAACCGTACATCATCAAATCACCCGCTTGAATACTTGATGGTACAGAGGCATTTGTGGGTAGACTTTTTGATAAATCGGCGAACTTTTCATTATTGTTTAGCTCATTCATTTTAATTGTCAAGGGCAAAAGAGCCTTAAATGCCGTTACAGTTGCGTTGTCTAAAAGTGTGGCGGCAAAAGCCTTTTGGCCTATTTTGATTATCAGTTTAGTTCCGCTCATTAAGTTAGGATTTTGTTGAGAAATTTGATTTTCGGCTTTGCATGAAATACACAAACCAACGAATAATTGAGTATAAATTTGCAAGATTAATCGTTTCATTTGCTTGAATATTTAGTTAATTTTCCTATAAATCTTATTGAAATTATAATTCAGCGTTATATTCCACATGAAATCTTTATTGCCAGGCACATCAGAGTTAAATGTCTGATTAATAGTCGATTGCAAGCTAAAAGGCAGTTTTTTATGAGCTAAAGCACCAGTAATAGTTAAATAATCGCCTCGGTAGCCATCGGTGTATAAAAAATAGATGGATGGAAACAGGTTAAAATACAGATTTTTACCCAAATCAATATTTGTAATATTTGTATTCAGAAACAAAACACGAGTCAGTTGAGGACCGTGTTTTTGAAGTCCATGTCCTTGCAAATACATGGCACTTACGCCAAATTTTTTATTAAATTGATAACTAGGAACTACCTCAAAAGCCAAGAAACGGAGCATTTCGGTGATTTCTTTGGTAGTTCCATTTTCTGTATCTGTTCGGCGAATCAAGGTAAAAGCAGGGTGAGTACCAAGCCTCAAGCCAAATTTTTTGTTATCGACCAATCGGTAACGCAACCACCAAATCAAACCGCCATTTTGGGCATTAGGAACTAATCGAATATCGGGTTCAAAGCTGAATTTCTTTTTTCTGAAAGATAAATTGGCAACAAACGCGGAGTGGTTCAGCGAGAAAGTTGGGATAATAGAAAACCCGTTATTGGTAAAACCCACAGAACCCGAAAAAGTAGATAAATTTTTAGTGCTATCAGGAGATTGAGCAATTGTGAACGAAAAAATCGATGAAAAGAAAATAATGTATAAAAGCTTCATTTAAAGATTATTAAGTGATTTTAAAATTATTGTCTACAAAAGTATTCTACATTAAATTGATTAATTTATACATTTTACTGTTTTACATACCAATTTCACTGAAAGCAATTTAATTAATGTTTTTTATCTTTAGCTTTGAAAAAAAAGACAATGTTAATTTTCGATACGATAAAAAAATATAGCGAGCTATTTAACAACAAAACGCTACATCCGCTCATCAATTTGGTTGATTTGAGTAAATCAAATGAATTGGTAAGAACTAAATTTACGCTAGGTTTTTATGCGATTATCATCAAAGAAACGAATTGCGGAGATATGCGATACGGAAATAAATACTATGATTATGCCGATGGAAGTATGGTGTTTTTTAGCCCAAATCAGATAATTACCCATGAACCTGAAGGTGAACTACATCAACCTTATGGTAAGGCTCTGATTTTTCATCCAGATATTATAAAAGGAACGAGTTTGGGTAAGCAATTACACGAATATTCGTTCTTTGGTTATCAGTCTAGTGAAGCTTTGCACCTTTCAGATAAAGAGAGGGACGTTGTAAATCAGTGTTTTGAAAATATTGCTAATGAAATCAGCCAAAATATTGACCGACATAGCAAAAAATTGATTGTAGCAAACTTAGAATTACTTTTGAAGTATTGTTCAAGATTTTACGACCGTCAATTTATAACTCGTGAAAATGTCAATCATGGAATAATTCAGCAGTTTGAAACTTTGCTAAATGAATATATTTTTGGCGAAAAACTTAAAGTTGAAGGCTTGCCTTCTGTCGCTTATTTTGCCGATGAATTACATCTTTCTGCCAATTATTTTGGAGATTTAATCAAAAAAGAGACTGGCAAATCAGCATTAGAATTTATTCATCTACAATTATTGGAAGCTGCCAAAGAAAAGATTTTGGACACGTCCAAATCAATCAGCGAGGTAGCTTATGAGTTAGGTTTTAAATATCCGCAGCATTTTACGAGATTATTTAAGCAAAAAGTGGGAGTTTCACCGAATGAATATCGGGGATTGAATTGAAAAAATGCCACGAATCGAGATGCCGAAGCGGCAACAATAAACATTCGTGGCATTTATATTAAATTTATAACTCTTTTTTCTTCAATGCTTTTACCGCAAAATCGGATGCACGGGCTGTAAGTGCCATGTACGTAATAGATGGATTTACACACGAAGAAGATGTCATTGCAGCTCCATCGGTTACGAATACATTTTTGCAATCATGTACTTGATTGAAGGCATTTAGGACAGAAGTTTTAGGGTCACGTCCCATACGAGCGGTTCCCATATCGTGTATACCCAATCCCATATGTGTTGGGCGATCATAAGGTGTAACTTTTTTAAAACCTGCTGTTTCAAGCATTTCTACGGCTGACGCAATGATATCTTTACGCATTGCCCAATCGTTTTCAACAAATGCAGCATCAGTAACAATCATCGGGATTCCCCATTTATCTTTTTTCTCAGAGTCAAGATAAATTCTGTTATTAGAATTAGGCAAAATTTCGCCAAAACCGCCAATACTGATAGTCCAAGCCCCAGGTTTAGTTAGTCCTTGCTTAAAATCAGCCCCGAAACCATCGGCACCAACACCCCTATTCCAACCTTCACGACTCGCTCCGCCTTGATACCCGAAACCTCTTTGATATGCGGTTTGTTTATCATTGCCCCAATTTCTAAAACGTGGAATATACATCGCATTTGGACGTTGACCATACACATAATCATCTTCAAAACCTTCAATTGAGGCTGTTGCTCCCGAGCCTAACTGATGGTCCATCAGATTTCTACCTATTTGGTCACTTTCGTTACCAAATCCATTCTGAAAACGATTCGATTTCGAGTTCAGCATCAAAGCTGCAGTATTTATAGAACCTGCATTCAAGAAAATAATTTTAGCAAAATATTCTTCAGTTAGCATGGTGTTTTGATTGATAATTCGCACACCTGAAGCTCGTTTTTTCTGTTCGTCGTAAATAATTTCGGCCACAATAGAATCATGTAAAATACTCAAGCGATTAGTTCTCATAGCTGCTGGAATCGACCCAGACAATGAACTATAATAAGCACCATAAGGACAACCTCTTTGACATTTACTTCGGTATTGACAAGATGCACGACCTAAAGCTGTATGAATGTCTTGCGGTTGTGTAAGATTCGCTACTCGACCGACAGTTACGGGGCGGTTGAATCTTTCCATCATTTTGTTTTTGAAATGAGCTTCGGGAGCAAATAAGGGCATTGCTGGTAAGAAATGGCCATCTGGCAAAACATCTAAGCCTTCTTTCTGCCCACTTATACCCACAAATTTCTCGACATGTGTGTACCACGGCTCTAAATCTTCATATCGAATCGGCCAGTCAATGCCAATACCTTCTTTGGCGTTTGCCTCAAAATCATGTTTCCCCCATCTGTACGACTGCCGACCCCAGTGCATTGATTTACCACCTGTGTGATAGGCACGAATCCAGTCGAAAGCACGTTTTTCAATATATGGATTTTCTTTGTCATTCGTTAGATGATTCACAACCTCCTCACTTCCAAGACCCCAAAATCTACTATTTGCCCAACGTTCTTCGGCCGAAAGATTAGTGGTTTTACCCCTGTGTTCAAAGTCCCACGGTTCTTTCATGGCGGTATCATAATCTTCTATATGCTTGATTTCATGACCACGCTCAATCATCAATACTTTTAGGCCTCTTTCAGTTAATTCTTTTGCAGCAAAACCGCCTGACATTCCCGAACCAACAACAATGGCATCGAATGTATTATTTTTATTTGCTTTTATATTCAGATTCATGAGTTTTAATTGTTAAAGTCTTAATAAATTTACAATTGATTTGATTGAAGATTTACGACTACTTTCAAAATAATTCTAAGGTTTTAATCCTGATTCATTTTGCAATTCAGCTATACTTTCGTAATTCACATGTCAACAATCGTAAATCAATAAGCGTAGGCTTTTTGATTAGGTTTTAGCTTGATGAGTTCGAGTTTTCCTGGAATTTGCACATATTCAAAAGAGGCTTTTAAACCAGCTTCTGAGGTAAAATAACCTAGTAACGTAAGTTCTTTAATCAATCTCCAGAAAGGCGTTGTTTTGCTAGTGATTTTCTTGCTTTCTTGCTCCAAGAATTTCAAAACACCCCTTTTCTCATCTGTATTTAGCTCTAAGAACTTCACTTTTCCCATCGAATCTAAGCCTTCTATAAAACTCTGATGCTCAGGCGTTTTATAGCAATCCTTCAACATCATTTCGATGAAAGCAGGAACACCGACATCTTTTGCACCAGGCGTATCTGTTTTAGGAATAATTAGTTCAGCAATTTCGGCGACAATTCTTTGTTGAGTTTCGGTTAAGCTAAAAGCAATTCCGTTAGTATTGGGTTTTGTAGCGTTTTCCCAATTATCCATCGCCATAAGTGTTGGTGCAGAGAATGCCCCACCCAACATCAAGGCTACATTTTTTATGACCTCTCTTCTTTTCATTTTTTAGGATTGAATAATTTCAAGAAACAAATATATTTATTCAATTTTATAATTCCATCATGTATTCATTATTTATTCGTTTGGAAATTACACTTAATAAATTAGCAGTGAATCATGTAATAATTAGCAAACAAAAATTGGGATTTCGCCCTAATGAATATCAGGGTAAAATTAACCAAAATCAATTAAAGTCCTGTTGATTTCTCCATTTCATCGTTGTATCTTGTACCCATTATTTTTACTTCTTCTGAAGCGGTTGTTAATTCTGCCAATTCTGAATCAGTAAAAGTTATGCTTACAGTTCCAATATTTTCGGTCAGACGATGTGTTTTTGTCGTTCCTGGAATCGGCACAATCCACGGTTTTTGAGCCAAAATCCATGCCAATGCAACTTGAGCGTTAGTTGCTTCTTTTTCTTGAGCAAAACGTTCGATAACGCTAAGCAAAGCTTTGTTAGACTTTCGTGCTTCTTCCGTGTATCTTGGTAAATTATTACGAATATCTCCTTCGGCAAATTTAGTTGTTTCATCTAATTTTCCAGTTAAAAAGCCTCTTCCGAGTGGACTAAACGGCACAAAACCAATTCCCAACTCTTCGATAGTCGGAATAATCTCGATTTCGTGTTGCCGTGTCCACAGCGAATATTCTGACTGTAAAGCAGTAACGGCCTGCTCGACATGAGCCCTACGAATCGTGCTTGCACCTGCTTCCGAAAGTCCAAAGTATTTTATTTTTCCTTCTTTAATCAAATCTTTTACAGTTCCTGCCACCTCTTCAATTGGGATATTTGGGTCAACTCGGTGTTGGTAAAATAAGTCAATAACCTCAATTTTAAGCCTTTTTAAAGATTCTTCGGCCACTTTTCTGATATTTTCAGGGCGAGAGTTTACACCAGATATTTTCCCATCAACGATATTGAAACCAAATTTTGTAGCAATCAATACCTCATTCTTAAATGGTGCTAAGGCCTCTCCAACTAATTCTTCATTCGTAAATGGACCATAGACTTCGGCAGTATCAAAAAACGCAATTCCTTGCTCAACAGCAGTACGAATCACTTTTATCATTGCTGATTTTTCGCCCGCTGGTCCATAACCAAAACTCATTCCCATACAGCCCAGCCCAATGGCCGAAACTTCTAAATTTTTTCCAAGTATTCTCTTTTTCATTATTGATAAATTTAGATTTTAAAATTGAAATTAAAATATTTTTAAGTTATTCTAAACTTCACAGGACTCATTTCTGTATGTTTTTTAAAGAAATTATTAAAATGAGTAACTTCTTTAAAACCTAAAGAAAATGCAATTTCGGCAACATTCCATTTACTTTGTTTGAGCATAATTTTTGCCTCTTGCAAAAACCGTTTACTGATTAGATTTGAAGTTGTATGCTCACTTGTTTCTTTTACCGAACGATTGAGGTGATTGACATGAATATTTAGCTGATCAGCAAAGTCAGAGGCAGTTCTTAGCTTGATTTCTGTATGATTTTCATCAATCGGAAACTGTCTTTCGAGTAATTCTAAAAATAACCAATAGATTCGCTGCGAAGCATTAATCGGTAAATGTTCAATGCGTGTTGATGGACGAGTTTTCATGGCAAAATGAATCAATTCATAAATCAAATTTCTGATGGCATCGTATTTATGAATGTATTCAGAGTCGAGCTCAGACTCCATTTTTTCATAAATTCCGCAAAGATGTTCAAATTGACTATCATTCAATTCAAAAACGTGCGTACCTGTTGGCTGAAAAACCTCATACTGAAACAGATTGCCAAACTGATTAAAAAAAACAGTATTGAAAATGACATAAAAACCAGAAACCTCATCCTCAATATGCTCCCATTTGTAGGGAATAAAAGGATTTGAGAAAACAAGTGCTTGTTTGTCGAACGAAAAAACTTTGTCCGCATAATGAATTCGGCCACCACCTCGGCAGAGTGTAACCTTAAAGAAATCTCGTCGACGGTATGGCACTGGTTTATTGGCTGGATGCGGCAAGCGAAACAAATTGACATGCCCAATGTCTTTGCTCAGATTTTCGGGAATCCATTCAAATTTTCGATTATAAAAATCTTCGAGAGATTCAAAAATAGTGTTGTTTTCCATAAAAAACTGAGTTTACAAGCGATAATTTAAACCAATATTCCAAACCACATTATCGCCTATGATTGTTGATTTTAGTTTATAGGTAAATATTGTAGATACATAAACAGGTAGTTTTTTTCTATTCAAACTTAGCATTTGGCTATAATAAACACCTTTTTTATCCTCTAAAGACAAATGAAATATCTGCGGAAAGAAACCTAAATAATAGTTTTTTGAAATTTTGATATTAGGAAAACGAGGTTGGAGCGAAATATACGTACTTTTTTGAATAGCGTATGAATCTAAGCCTTTTGAAGCAAGTAAATGCAAGCCAATTGAAAATTTAGAAGATTGATGCCAAACTGGTACAAATTCACCCGCAAAATAGCGTTGCGAAACCCAACGATTTTCGACTTTCCCATTCAAAACAATCTGGCTCGACCGCAAAACATATGATGGATGAACTCCAACATGCCAACTAAAATATTCGGTTCGTTTGGGTCTGTATCTTAGCCAAAAAATATAAGACCATGGCTCTCCATTGAGTCTCCAACGCAACTCTGGTTCAAAGAAAATATTTTTTTTGCCGACCGTTAAATTAATAATTGCAGCAGGTTTACCAAGCATTAAATTTGGGAAGAGTGATACGCCATTATTAGTGATTTGAATATTGCCTAACGCTATGAGTGGCTCGACTTTTTTGAGGGTATCGGCTTTTTGGGCAAAAATCGTAACATTACAGAAAAGAAACAATAGAAAAGTTATTCTAAAAGAGAGATTTTGATTTAGGAGGTTCATTTTGATAAAAATTGGCTTGAAATAATATTACAAAGTTAACGCTTAAAGCTCACTTCCTTTAACACTTTTCAAAGCAAAACTTACGAAAATCAAACAATGATATACAAACAAAAAGAGCTAAGTTTCAGTAACTCAGCTCTTTGATTGAAATTGTTTTATCTACCATCAATTAACACTTAAAGCCTCATGTAAAATCGAGAACGATTTTAGTTTGGTTTCTAAATCAAAAATATGAGAAGCTATCATCAGCTCATCCACTTCTGTTTCTTCAATAAATGCAGAAAGATTTTTGTTGAGCGTTTCTTTACTTCCATAAAAAGTACAAGCAAGCATGTTATTTACGGCTTGTCTTACTTCTAGAATTTGATAAACTTCGGGCAATTTACCTCCTGGTTTAAGTGGCTTGCGTTTATTAGTGATGATTCCGACAAATAAATTGATTAAACTCGTCAATAATACATTGGCTTCTTCGTCAGTATCGGCTGCAAGAACATTTACGCAGGCCATCACATAAGGTTTTTCTAAAATATCGGAAGGCTTAAAGTTATTGCGATAAATTTTGATGGCCGCTCGAAATTGTGCTGGAGCAAAATGTGAAGCAAAAGCATAAGGAAGCCCCATTTCGGCAGCTAAATATGCACTATCGGTACTTGAACCCAAAATCCAAATCGGAACATCTAATCCCTCACCTGGAAATGCCCTTACTTTTGCATCACGATTATTGTCACTAAAATAAGTTTGTAATTGCCTTAAATCTTCAGGAAAATTATGGGCAGTTTCTTGATTTCTACGTAAAGCCATTGCCGTGAGTTGGTCAGAACCTGGAGCTCTGCCCAAGCCCAAATCAATGCGGTTTGGGTAAATAGTTTCTAAAGTTCCAAACTGCTCGGCAATCACCAATGGACTATGATTGGGCAACATGATTCCGCCCGAACCGACACGAATAGTATTGGTTTTTCCTGCCACGTGACCAATCAAAACCGATGTTGCAGAACTCGCAATATATTCCATATTATGGTGTTCGGCCATCCAAATGCGTTTATAACCTAATTTTTCGGCATTTTTAGCAACTTCTACCGTGTTGGAAATGGCAGTGCTGAAAGTTCCTCCTTCTACAACGGTTACGAGTTCAAGAATAGAAATGGGTATGTTTGTCATTCAGTATATTCGCTTTCTATTACAACCCAAAGCTTATTTAGAAAGTTTCTTTCTGAATTTTACAGCAAACAAAAAAAGCGACGCAATTGTCGCTCTTTTTGTTTAAAATCCAATAATCAGCACTTTCTCCTATGCAATGTGGATTGCCTACTGCGGTGGATTTCATTATTCTTTCACCCTAATGGCTTTTGCCTCAAACATATTCATCAATGTTCCTTTCAAGTTATCATTGTCAACTTTTGTTAAATCAAGCGATAAATCATAGCCTTGTGCTGAAAAATAAAGTACAATTTTCTCAGCCGACTCTTCCAAGTTTGAAATTGGGATTTTTGGAGCTGCAGGGTCAGATGGTAACGAAAGTTCACCTGATAATTTACCATCTTTTCTTTCTAGTTTCGTTACAAATTTTACGTCACCATTAGGCGTTCCAGCTACTGAAATTTCCCATTTAGTTGCAAAGAAATCCGCTGATTGAGCGAAAGTGTTAAACGAAAGACCCAATACAAAAAGAATTACAAGAACACTTAGTTTTTTCATTTTATTGCGTTTGGTGCTTCAACACGCCGTCGCCACGTTTGTTTTAAATTATTAAAAAATTTGAATTATTATTATACTATCTTTTTGTTTAGATTCGATTTAACTTTTTTTTGGTTGTTTTTATTTTCATTTTAAAGAAGTTCCATGTAACGTCTCTTTAGGTAGATATGATAGTGTTAGGAAGAAGTTGAGAGAAATAATTTTACTACTCCGTATAATTCAAATCCTTATGAAAAGTCTCTTCCAAATTACTCAAACCCCAAAAAGCCAACAAAATAGCCACAACACCCACAACCATTGCCGAATTTACTATACCAATATATGGACTTAAAAAACCAAATAACAAGGTTTGTGGAATAACCGTAGCACGGAGAATATTCAACGAGGACGTTGTTACGGTAGCTCTTATGTTTGTACCATATTGCTCCGCAGCAAGTGTCAATAATACAATTGAGTAGCCAACACAAAAACCTAGGAATAATAAAAGTCCATAATAAAGGGTAAGCGATTGATTGCCAACCATAAAGAAAACCACTGCTGCCACAGCATACATTGATAAATATAAACGAATGGCTTTTTTACGGCTTTGTAGATATTGACTCACAAATCCGCCAGTTAAATCACCAAAAGTTAGACCGATAAAATAATAGGTAAAAACTGTTGATACAGATGGAATTTCGGTCATTCCCCATGCTTTGGCAATTTCGGGTGTGAAAGTCATCACTACGCCATTGACATACCAAACAGGAAAACCCAAAACACAAATACTTATATACTTAATGATATAATCTTTATTTTTGAATAAAAGTCGTAAATTCCCTTTGTTGGATGTTTTATCTTTCATCGCATTAAACAAACCAGATTCTAGAACACCTAATCTTAAAATTAATAAGGCAAAACCCAATCCTCCACCCAACTGATAAGTAAATTGCCAAGTATATTTGCCGCCGATATATGCACCAACAATTGCACCTAGCATTCCGCTACCACCAATAATAGCTGGACCAATGCCTCGATATTTTTGTGGCATTTGCTCAGTTACAAGTGTAATGGCAGCACCCAATTCACCAGCTAAACCTACGCCAGCCAAGAATCTGAGCAATAAATAAATCTCAAAATTTGGAGCATACGCATTGGCAAAAGTTGCCGATGAATACAAAATTATTGAGCCAAAAAGCACCGAAAGTCGCCCCATTTTATCGCCAATAATTCCCCAAACAAATCCACCTATCAACATACCGACCATTTGAACATTAATCAAAAAAACTCCTTTTGAGAGTAATTCTGTTTCTGGAATGCCCAATTCTAAAAGGCTTTTAGAACGAACAATACTAAGAATAATAATATCATACAAATCAACAAAAAAGCCTAGTGCTGAGGCGATAATAGCTAACCAGATGTGTCGTTTCATAGGCTCCCTTTCCCCAATGGGGAATTGGTATTTAGTTTGAATTAATTATTAAAAACTGAATGGACAATTAAAGTCCCTCATTTGGGGGATTTAGGGGGCCTCTTAAACTTGGCAAACCTACTCCCGCGGCATCGAAACCACCATCGGCACAAATGATTTGACCATTGATATAAGTAGCTTGCGGACTACACAAGAAATATACTGTGTTAGCAATTTCTTCGGTAGTTCCGTAGCGAGCTAAGGGAATAGCATCAGCGTAAGAAGTTCTAATATCTGCACTATGCACCAACCTTGCCATTTCGGTTTCTACTGGGCCTGGTGCAACAGCATTTACTCGCACACCTTTATTGCCATATTCAACGGCTTGCTGTTTCGTAAGGTGCATGATAGCGGCTTTACTCGTTCCGTAAGCAATACGTAAAGTACTAGCTCTTACGCCAGAAATACTTGCGATGTTTACAATACTTCCTTGCCCTGCAACCAAAGCGGGTAAAGATGCTTGACTACAAAGAAATGTACCATTTAAGTTTACCGACATCACCGCACTCCAATCTTCAAAACTCACTTCTTCGGCGGGTTTAAAAATGGCAATTCCTGCATTATTTACGAGTGCATGAATAGCAGGATATTGATTAGTTATTTGAGTAAAAACTTCCGTAACCGATTGATGATTAGAAACATCACAGTTGAAAAACGAAAAGCCCTTTTGCTCTTTCAAGTTTTCTTCACATTTGGCAAGTTCGGTAGCATTAATGTCTAAAATCACTACCTGATACCCTTCTTTATTGAATCTTTTGGCTATTTCTAAGCCTATGCCGCGTGCAGCTCCTGTGATTATGGCTATTTTGCTCATATTTTTTGTTTATTCAACGCTTAAGAGACATTGCATCCAACATCTCTATGCGGTAATTTGAATTTATTTCAAGGTCCAATTGATAGCATTTTCAATGAGTTGAACGAAATTTCCATCTTTCCAGACAGATTCGTCATGTCCCATTGAGGTATAAAAAGTTTTACCTTTTCCAATATTTTTACACCATGCTACAGGATGGTCTTTACCCATACCGAAGGTTTTGCCACTTGCCAAAAATGGCACGTCACCATTCGGAATGATGGTTTCGCCATTAATTGTATATAAAATATTAAAGCCTTTTTTACGAGGATTTTCAAAAAACACATACCATTCGTCGGTATGACTCCAAGGCTGAGAAATTTGTGCAGTAATCAAACTATCTGCTTTTGGTTCTAATAAAACATCAGTTTTCTGAAATTGTGGATTGATAGGATGATGCGAAAATTCTGCCCCTATCAAATTCTGCACATACCAATCCCAATGATGAGAATTATCGCCCGAACCATGAATACCAATTAAACTTCCACCATTTTCTACGTATTGCTCTAAAGCTTTTTGTTGTTCATCATTCAATACTCTGCCAGTCGAATTATTGAAAATGATAGTCTTAAATTTTGAAAGTTGCTCGGCATTAAAAACGCCACCATCTTCAGTTTCGTAAAGAAACCAATTGTTTTTCTTAGCTAAATCGGCAATAATTGGTTTTGACGAATCAATGGAAGCACCATGACGAAAACCAGTAGTTTTTGAAAATAATAAAACAGCAGCTTGAGTAGTAGGAAAAGCAATTTTTGGAGCTTCAGTTTCATAAAAAACAGGGAAACCATTTTTTATTTTATATATAAACCCAGCCATAAGTATTCCGAGTAATATAACAATAGTCAGCACCGACCAAAGGATAATTTTTAAACCTTTTTTCATTTTGTAAAATAGTGATTGGTAGGCAAAAAAGCATTTTCATATCAAATATAAAATAATTTTAAATTATTGTCTAATTTTTAGATAATATAAGTACTGAGCTAAAAATGATTGACAAAAATATGTAAATTAATTTATTGATAATCAAGCTTTTATCGCTGATTCGAATCGTCTTGGATTTTTGTATCTTGTTTCTTGTGTCTCATGACTAATTCTAAATTATATTTCAATAATTAAATTTATCCTCTTTTATGAAGAGACAAACCTTTCCCAAAATAAATGAAATCAATTATAATTCCCCCCATATTTATATATGTTTAGAAAATGAGACTTAGACTTTAATATATTTATGCGAGCCATCACAATTAGGAAGCCTTTTTGACAGTCCACAAGTGCAGTCATTAAAGCCCTTTCCGCTAAGGATTCGTTGGACATAACTTTCTATCCTCGACTCTCGAGACTTCGACTGTTTAGCTCCAGAAAAATAGATATTGTAAGCCCGTTGTCTGCCTGGTGTCAGTGCTTCAAAAGCAACTTTAAAGGTTGGATTAGATTCAAATTTTTGCAGCAGCTCATCAGGAAATACTAATTCAGTTTTACTATTGGATTCCACTTTTAAACCTGCTTTTTCAACCTCGATAGCCTCGTAAATATATGCTTTCAAAGTTTGGTTCATACCAATTATTTTCTGAATATCAGTAAACGGAATGATACGCCCCGACTGAGTATTTTCGCCTGGTTTTTGCAGTATATTTTCTGAATCATGCAATAATACTCCTTTAAGAAAACTGATGAAACAGTAATCTTTAAATCCACCGAGTATAATAACATTTGTTTTATTGAAAGTATAGCACGGAACACCCCATTTCAATTCTTCAGTTAGTCCGCAATCAAGAACGATTTCTCGTAATTTCACTAATTCTTCTTGCCATTTTGTGGCTTTCTCAAAAAATAAGTCAAGTTTAGGATTCATTTTTTTATCTCATTCGTTTTTGTTGTTCGCTAATATTGATTGTTTTTTCAAGCCTTGATAATCGGGTGGATTCCTGTTTAGCACTCATAATCCAATGTATCATTACATTTTTGTAGGAAGATGCTTGCTTCTCAAAAAACTCCCATGCTAATTTTTTCATTTTGAACTGACTTTCATAGTTTGGGTTAAGAATATCAAGTTCTTTTTCGTAAGAATAAATACGAGATTTGTTTTCAATTCTTGCCTCAAATGCCTTGTGTCCTTCAGGAGTTATTAGTCCGGCTTGTGTGAGTTTTGCCATTTTGTTGATATTAACGGCACTCCAAATACTCATTCGCTTGCGAGGCGTAAAACGAATGCTATAACTTTGGTTATCAATTGTTCTTCTGATGCCATCTATCCAACCAAAACAAAGAGCTTGATCAACCGATTCCGACCATGACATTGATGGCTTACCGCTATTCACTTTATAGAAACCTACCAGCAATTCGGTTTCAATTTTATTGTGCTTTTCGAGCCATTCTCTAAATTCTGCATGTGTTGCAAAAAAAGTAGCTGTCATTTTATTGTAGTGTTGGTTTGTTGGAAGAAAATAAAGCAGTTTATCGCTCTATTTGGTACTTTTTTACTTCTTTTACTCTCGCCGTTGTAACCCGCAATGGATATTGAACGGCTGAGACAACGACTGATAGCTCCACTACGGCTTAAAAATCAGCCGAACTTTTAACTTTATTCGCTAACACTCAAGCGAACGGGGTTCTTAGAACGCAACCGAATAAAAATTTATTCTCTACTGCCGTTTTAAAAACGGTTAACACAATGACTGATGTTAAAATCAGCCGAACCTTCCAACTTCATTCGCTAACATTTAGGCTATCGGAGTTGGTTATAATCAAAACTCAACATTCGTATCATGGTTTTGCTATTATTTATTTATCCGTTAGCTGAGCGTATCAAACAGCCGAATTGGCCGAATCTAATAAGGCGAAACCCCCACCGAAACCCAACCACCATCAATGACAAGATTTTGCCCCATAATTTGACGAGACAAAGGTGAAACCAAAAATAAAGCGGCATTAGCAATATCTTCCACGGTTGCTGGCCTGCCCGATGGTGTAATTCTCGACCAGGTTTTGATGTACTCGGCATCTTCGAGTGTGCGTTCGGTTAATGTTGCCCCAGGAACAATGGTGTTAATATTGATTTTGTGCGGTGCCAAATCCACAATTAGGTTTTTGGACAGTTGGTCAATGGCGGCTTTAGTCATTCCGTAAGCAGCCAAATTGAGGTGAGCCGCATGGGCAGTCACCGATGATGTTAGTAAAATACTTCCGCCATGCCCTTGTAAAACCATTTGTTTGGCGGCGGCTTGTGTCAAGAAAAACGTTCCGAAAAGGTTGACTTGCAGCAATTTATTCATTGATTCTGGTTGATATTCTAAGAAATCTCCGAAAGTCGTAATTCCTGCATTTGCAACCAAAATATCTAATTTCTTGAAAGTTTCCACTGTAAATGTCACAATGTCTTGGATGGTTTTTATTTCTGAAATATCTCCACCGAAGGCCACACAAATTCCGCCTTGCTCACTGATTTTTTGACTGGCCGAATTCGCCAAATCTGTATCAATATCGTTTAAAACTACTTTTGCTCCTTGTGCAGCGAGTTGACGAGCCACTTCAAAACCGATGCCCACACCAGCCCCTGTAACGATGGCTACTTGATTATTGAAAAGTTTGTTTTGCATGATTTGTTTAACACGATTTAGTTTTTGTGATTAGCGATATAAAAGTATCAAATTTCTCAATTTATTTGAAAGTGTTGGATGGGTTATTCAAATATTAACACTAATTTTCATGTTTAAATAAGTACTGAAACGAAAATAAGCGACAAGGATTTGTCAATTTATTTGTTGATAATCAAGCTTTTATCTCTTTTGAGAACCGTCGCTGTCGCAAACCATCGCCGCGGCGAACCGTCGCAGCGGCGAACCGTCTCGAATTCCATTTCTTGTACTTCAATATTAAAACTATACATTATAGTGCAAATATCAAACGGCAAGCATCATTTTACTTCAATAACTGCAACCGTTAGACGCACAACACAAACAAGTTTTTGTTCTTCTGAAGTAATTCTTATATCCCAAATATGAGTTGTACGGCCAAGATGAATTGGAGTTGCTTTTCCATAAACCCAACCGCTGCTTACCGAACGAATATGATTAGCATTAATTTCCAGACCAACTGCCCTTTGTTTTTCCATATCATCCAATACCATTACTGAAGCCATACTTCCAAGTGTTTCGGCCAAAACCACCGATGCTCCACCATGTAGAATTCCAAAAGGCTGTTTGGTACGGTGGTCAACGGGCATTCTTGCAGATACAAAGTCTTCTCCTATTTCTACAAATTCAATTCCCAAATGATCCCCCATTGAAACTTCACCAAATTGTTTTGTCAAATCAAACTTATTCTTAAATATCATTCCTATTGGATGTTTTAGTGTTTTAAATAATTTAAAAATTTGTATTGTAGCCTAATGATATCGTTTAATATTATGTAATTTTGCGACTTTGTTAATTTTAGGGTCAAAACTAAGGTTTGTTTTAGATAGTTTCAATTTTAAATACTGATATTTTGCTTACCAAAACAATTTATTTGATACGTCATGGAGAAACTGAGTTCAATCGCCGAGGAGTAGTTCAAGGCAGTGGTATCGACTCAGATCTAAACGAACTTGGCTTTTTACAGGCAAGGGCTTTTTTTGATGTTTATCAAGATATCGAGTTCGATAAAATATATACTTCAAAGCTACGCCGTACAGTGCAATCGGTTCAAGAATTCATCAATCTTGGTATTCCCTATGAGCAGTTTGAAGGCCTAAATGAAATAAGTTGGGGTGAAAAAGAAGGTAAAGTACCAAATTATCTTGAAGACGAAAATTATCTTGAAATCATCGCTAATTGGGGAAAAGGCAAAACTGATATTCCTGCCGCTACGGGTGGCGAAACCCCGGAACAAGTAGTTGCTCGACAAAAAACAGCTTTTGAAGAAATAATTGCTCGTTCTGACGAACAAATGATTTTAGTAGCTATGCACGGCCGTGCTATAAGGATTCTATTGACTCACCTGCTTGACCTTCCACTTTCAGAAATGGATACCTTCAATCATAGCAATTTATGCCTTTATCGCCTAAGTTATGATTATCAAACAAAAAAGTTCAGTCTTGATTTAGCCAACGATACCGAACATTTGACCAAACTCTTGGTAAAATAATATGTCCGCTTATAGAATCATTTTCCCATTGATGTAGAAAACCCGTCTTTTTAGTCGGGTTTTCTGTATTTTTATTCATAGTTGAATCCAAAACTATATTTTTGAATCAAAAAAACTATCATGACATTATGAGTAAAAACAAATTATATTGGTTATTCCAGATTATAGGCTGGTCACTTTATTTCGGAAACGAAGTATTTGTGTATTCAGTACAATATGGTTTTGAAAATCAGATGCTTTTTCAAGCATTTGCCAATATAATTTTGGCCATTTTTTTGACCCATTCTTTCAGATACATCGTCAAGCGTTATAATTGGATTATACTTCCAATGACTCAAATAGCGATAAGAGTTGTTTTAGGCGTTTTTGTTATGACAGATTTCATGGTAGCCTTGAACCTTCCACTTGACGCCAAATATACAGGCCAACTTTTGAGCGAAAATCCAATTCTCGCCATTGAGTATTTTATCAACCTCTCAAAACCAACAATGGTTTGGGTTTTGGTTTATATCTTTTATCATTATTCTGAAGAAAAACGTCAACGAGAAATCGAGCAACTCAAACTTCGTAATTCTATTAAAGAATCAGAAGCCAAAGTACTAAAAGCTCAAATGAACCCTCATTTTATATTCAATGCACTTAATAGTATCAGAGCATTGGTTTATGAAGACCCCACCAAAGCCCAACAAGGAATCACTCAACTATCGAATATTCTAAGAAGTTCACTCATTGCTGACCGCCGTACAACTATTTCGCTAAAAGAAGAACTTCGAACAGTTGAAGACTATTTGGCACTCGAAAAAGTACGTTACGAAGAACGATTGCAATCAAAATGGGATGTTGATGAAAATACATTAGGCATTCAAGTTCCACCAATGATGCTTCAGACTTTGGTAGAAAACGCCATAAAGCACGGTGTCCAAAAAGCTATTGGCTGGGGATTTATCGAAATCAATACGAGCATTATTAAAGATAAACTTCAAATAAAAATCAGAAATACAGGACAATTACGCAGTACTGACTCAGATTCTGAATCAAGTGGTTTTGGACTAAAAAATACCGCCCAACGACTTGATATTCTTTATGGCACAGATTCGTCTTTCAAAATTTATCAAGAAGACAATTTGACCGTTTGTGCAGAAATAGAAATTCCAACAGCAAACAATGATGTAAAAAATAATAATATCTCACTCGATTCATCGAATATTCGGGCGGCTAGCTAAAATTGGTTACTGGTAGACTAGTTATTCGCTACTGGTTTAGGGTAATAATTAATTTCCTGATAACCAATTTCCCATTAACCAATTTCCCAACAACTAATAAACCAATAACCAATTTCCCAATAACTGATATACCAATAAACAATCACCAAATGAAAGCACTTATCATAGACGACGAACGCTTGGCTCGCAATGAATTGCGTCGTTTGTTAGAAAATTTTCCAAAAATTGAAATAATTGGAGAAGCAGCCAACGCCGACGAAGCACTTAATCTAATTGATGAATTATCGCCCGATTTGTTATTCTTAGATATTCAGATGCCTGGAAAAAATGGCTTTCAACTACTTGAAGCAATCGAAGGAAAAGTGCCAGAAGTTATCTTTACTACTGCTTATGACGAATATGCACTTAAAGCCTTTGAGTTCAATGCACTTGATTATTTGATGAAGCCCGTTGACATACAACGCTTAGCCGAAGCAATTCAGCGTGTAGAAGAAGAGCAAATTCATGAAGTAGAACGTAAGGAAGGCATCAAACTTTTAGGCGAATCTGACCAGGTTTTTGTGAAAGATGGAGAAAAATGTTGGTTCGTAAAGCTAGGCAAAGTGCGTTTATTTGAATCAATGGGTAATTATGTGCGTCTGCACTTCGACGACCAAAAACCAATGATTCTTAAATCGTTAAATAGCCTCGAAGAACGTCTCGACCCCAAAATATATTTTCGTGCCAATCGCAAGCATATTATTAATTTAGCTTGGATTGACAAAATTGAACCATGGTTTTCAGGGGGCCTTTTAGTAACCTTGAAAATAACTGAAAAAGGAACTGCTACTGAAAAAATTGAGATTTCTCGCCGACAAGCTATCAAATTCAAAGATTTGATGTCATTATAATCAATTTTACACGCATACGTATAGACGTTGCAATGCAGCGTCTATACCCAACACCTCTACCTAACTATTTTTTTTAGTAAGAAAATTAGAAAATAGACACACTATAACTCGCCTTTTTATGGTAGATTTTCTTAGATTTGTTCAACTCAACGAACATCCAAGATAACAATGACAGCAAAATCAAATTTAAACAAACTCGAAATGCTAAACCGCAAAAATGACGAAGCACTTTTGGGTGGAGGCGAGAAAAGAATTGAGGCTCAACATAAAAAAGGAAAACTTACTGCTCGTGAACGCATCGAACTATTGCTCGATGAAGGAACATTTGAAGAAATTGGCAAATTTGTGATGCACCGCAGCAAAGACTTTGGCCTAGATAAAGAATATTATTTGGGTGATGGCGTAGTGACTGGTTATGGGACAATTACTGGACGATTGATCTATGTTTTTGCTCAAGATTTTACGGTTTTTGGAGGTTCACTTTCAGAAACTTATGCTGAAAAAATCTGTAAAATCATGGATATGGCCATGAAAAATGGAGCTCCACTAATTGGTTTGAACGATTCGGGTGGAGCAAGAATCCAAGAAGGTGTAAACTCTTTGGCAGGATATGCCGATATTTTCTACCGTAATACCTTGGCTTCGGGCGTAATTCCACAGATTTCAGCTATTATGGGGCCGTGTGCAGGCGGAGCAGTTTACTCTCCTGCCTTAACAGACTTTGTAATGATGGTTGAAAACACTTCATATATGTTTGTAACTGGACCAAACGTCGTAAAAACCGTAACTCATGAAGATGTAAGTTCTGAAGAGTTGGGCGGAGCAATGACTCACGCTACAAAATCGGGGGTTACGCACTTCGTTTCAGCTAATGAAATTACGTGTATCAACGATATTAAAAAACTTTTTAGCTATATCCCTTCTAATTGCGAAGAACAACCACCTTTTGCTACTTATGTGACAAACGTTAACGAAAAACGTCCAGAATTAAACAAATTAATTCCCGAAAACCCCAATCAACCTTACGATATGCGTGAGGTAATAGAGCAATTGGTTGACGAAGGTAGTTTCTTTGAAGTACATAAAAACTTTGCAGAAAACATTGTTGTTGGTTTTGCTCGAATCGGTGGACGTTCAATCGGAATCGTAGGAAATCAGCCAGCTGTAATGGCGGGTGTTCTAGATATTAATGCAAGTATAAAAGGTGCGAGATTTGTACGTTTCTGTGATTGTTATAATATACCTCTTTTGGTTTTGGAAGATGTTCCAGGTTTTTTGCCAGGTACTGACCAAGAATGGAATGGAATAATATCGCACGGTGCAAAACTCCTATATGCTTTCTGCGAGGCAACTGTTCCACGTATAACTGTAATTACTCGCAAAGCTTACGGCGGTGCTTATTGCGTAATGAACTCAAAGCACATCGGTGCTGACATGAATTATGCTTGGACTTCGGCCGAAATTGCGGTAATGGGTGCAGCTGGTGCAGCCGAGATTATTTTCAAAAAAGAAATTTCTGAGGCAGAAGATTCGGCGGCTGAATTAAAAAGCAAAATAGAAGAATACACCGATAAATTTGCAAATCCATATATGGCAGCAAACCGAGGCTACATCGACGAAGTGATTAATCCAACGGATACCCGTGAAAAGCTTTTGAAAGCCTTCAAAATGCTTGAAAATAAGGCTGCTAATTTACCTCGCAAAAAACACGGAAATATTCCTTTGTAAACAACAATTTTGCTTTTTAAGTACCGAGGCTAAGAATATGAGACAAGATATATGAGACCGTTCGTCGTAGCGATAAAATACTAGTTATCAGTATTTATAATATTTAAAATTGTCGTTTAATATTGTCTTTTTAATTACTGAGACGAAAATGAACGACAAGAAAATATTGATTAATCTACTGATAATCAATTTTTTATCTCTGTGTCGAACCATCTCAAATCCTGTATCTCATATCACAATACTTAAAAAAATAATTTAGGCCACTCGCACAACCTCACTTGTTTCTAAGTAAACCAGCATCATTTCTATATTTTCAAAGCCCATTTGGCGATAGAGTTTACCGTAATTACGCACTTGTCGAGCGTTGCGTTCATGTTTGTTTGGGTCTTTACTTGTGCCTGTTGTAAAATCAATGATATACACAATACCATCTTTCATTACTACTCGGTCAGGGCATTGTGATTCTGTTCCGTTGAGTAATATTTCTCGCTGATTATCAACCTGTAAGCCTTCCTCAAAGAGTGCTTTAAGTTCAGGCAAAGCAATAATTTCCTCAATAGACTCTATGATTTCATGGCTTTCTTTCAGACTCAAAACTCCCTCAAATTCAAGCAGTTGAATAGCCTTCGGAATATCCTTTCGAGTCTTGATTTTCACAATTGCCTCGTGCAATTTATTTACTCGGTCTTTGGTCTTATCAAGCGTGTCAGAGTCGAAAATTTTCTCAGAAATTCGACGTAAACGAAGTTTATCACTACGGTCTTCACTTACCACTTTTGGCAGAAAAATCACATCTCGCTCTGCAGTGGCAGGCTTTTCTTTTTTAATGAAATGCCCTTTACTGATTTCATAAATATTTTGGTCGGGCTGATATAACTCTGCGGATTGTAAAAAGCCTTGCATCAATCCTCCTACTCCTTGTACTTTATTGTGGTGATTTTTTCCTGAAAGCACAAAAAGCTTATCAACCGCCCTCGTAAATGCCACATAAAGCATATTAAGATTTTCGAGAAATATCGCTTGGAATTCTTTGCCATATTGTCCCGATAAATCAGTCATCGACATTCGGCTATTTAGCTTTATTGGAGCCGATAAAAGCCGAACGGCATCGCCCTCTTTTTCATACCTAAGTTCCTCATAATCAAGCACTTCTAAATCTGCCCAAAGTTCTGAATAATTATTGGGTTCGGTATCCCATTGAGCATACGGAATAATTACGACTGGATATTCAAGTCCTTTTGAGCGATGAACTGTTGTAATTGTGATAGCATCTTGCTCAGCAGGAGATTTGACCGAAAGTGCCGAACTATCTTTTTTCTCATCCCAAAACTTTAAGAAATCTTGTAGATGATTACTTTCTTTGAGGCTGTAATTTAGCACTACATCCAAAAATCTAAAAAGATAAGATTTGCGGTCGGTTCTCTCGAAAAGTTGAAAAACATGAATAATTTTTTCAGCCAATTCATAAATCCCTGATTTGTTGAGATTGATTGAGTTAAGTGTGAATCCATGCTGGGCAAAAAGCAAATAAAAATCAGTGATTTGTGCGGCATCAACGGCTTCCGAAATTAAATCATTATCTTTATTATTTGGTATATATCCAAGAATTGTTTGATAAAATAAATACGCAACTTCCGATTTTGCCAATCGATTATCGGGTTGATTGACTATTCGCATAAAAGCTACTAAAAGCCGCACAATTGGCGAGTTTTTTAGCAAAAGTGAGTCACGGGAAATGATATTATAATTTGCTTCTACTAAAAAATTAGCCATTTCGGCCGATTCTTTATTTTTTCGACACAAAATAGCAATATCGCCCATTGAATAACCTTCATCAAGAACTTGCTGAATTATCTCTACCGTTCGACTTAGCATCAGGTTTTCACCTTTTACATAATCTAAAAATTCAATTTGCACATGCCCACCAGTTTTGGCATTTTCTGGAATTTTCTGCTCAAAACCAGCATAAACATCTATCAAAAACGGATGAATATTTTTGTATTCGTTCAATACCGATGCAAAAAAGCGATTATTAAAATCAATTACTTCTCTACTACTCCGGTAATTCGTAGTCAAGTTTTCTGGGTTTAAATAGTTAGCAATCGACATAAACTGCTCAATCTGAAAATCTTGAATGAGCGAATTATCCATTAACTTTTCAACCTCCTTTTTGAATAAATGCACAATTAACTCCATTTTTCCGCCTCGCCAACGATAAATCGCCTGCTTTGCGTCACCCACGATGAGATTGAAGTGATTGTTGGCAAGCGAGTTTTCAATGAGCGGCAGTAGGTTATAAAACTGCATATCCGATGTATCCTGAAACTCATCGACCAGCAAATGATTATAGCGTTCGCCGATACGTTCGTAGATAAAGGGCACGGGTTCAGATAAAATGATTTGCAGAATTTTACGGTTAAATTCTGATATAAAAACTTGGTTTTTGTCTGCTAAAACATTATCAAATTCAGTCTTGATTTTTTTAAGTAAAGACAGTTTACGAAGGTTGGGTTTAATCATCGTAAATAAGGCATATTTTGGCAAATGCTTGGTTTTGAATTCCTGCATTTCGTTGAAAACTGCCGTTAAATCCTCCTTTATAACATCAATGGCAACCTTTGTTGACGTTGGTGTTTTGGCACCATACCATTTGTCTTCATTGATAGCCGCCCATTGGTAAGAATTTGGCGATTTATCTTTTTTTCTAAAATATTCATCCTCAAAATCATCTCGCATATTATAAAAATACCCACCAATACCTTTTGCTTTTTGCGTAAAATCATCAACACTAAGTCCTTGATTTTCAATATATTGAATTGCTTTTTCGGTTAAAACTTTGATACGATTCTCAATCGAATTTAGATACGTATAAATATTATCTGAAATATGCCAAAAATCCTTCGAGTCGAGCGAATCAAGCTTTATAATTGCTGAATAAAATTGGTCGTTGATAAGGTGTTTCCCGAATTCGGCTAAATCTTCGGCAATGAAATTCCATGTTTTTCCATCAGATATTTTTTCTTCTACGAAATGCTCCAAAATACGAGTCAAATCTTGGTGTTCATCAAAGCCTGCTTTTTCAATCAATCTTTCGACGGCCTCGGTCATTACGGTTTTGGAATCTAAAACGATTTCATAATTATAAGGCAAGCCTAAATCTTCGGTAAAAGCATTGACGAGCTGATTAACGAAACTATCAATTGTCTTTACGGCAAAATCTGAGTATTGCTGGATGATATGACTAAAAACCGCCGCCGCTCTCTGCTGTATGATATCATCTGGAAGTTTTAGTTCTCCAGCAATTTCTCGGAACATTCCCCAAAACTTTGACTTTTCATTAAAGTTCTGCGTATCTGCAATGTCTTTCAAGGCAACCAAAATTCGCTCCTTCATTTCAGACGCCGCATCATTGGTAAAAGTAATTGCCAAAATTCGTTTGTAATAATTAACTTTATCGCTACCAAGTGCGAGTTTTAAATACTCTTTGGTAAGTGTATAAGTTTTCCCCGACCCAGCCGATGAGCTATAAATATTAAATTTTGACATTCGATGCGTAAATATTTATTGTTTTTTTGAGAATAATATGTTAAAAGCCTATCACATACTCCTTCACAAAGTGGGCGTATGCAATAGGCTCCTACTCTATTAAATTTTAATGCGACTCCCTTTTTACTTCATGTCCTGATTTTCCGACTAAAAAGTCTAAGTCAGCACCTTTATCGGCTTGCATTACGGTATTGATATACATTTTAGTATAACCTCGGTCATAGCCTAAATCAATCGGCTGCCAGTTTTTGCGACGTTCGGCCAATTCTTCATCCGAAACGTGCAAATGAATTTTACGGTTTAAGACATCTACCTCAATCTCGTCACCGTTTTGAACCAACCCAAGCGTTCCTCCAACTGCTGATTCTGGCGATGCGTGCAAAAATACTGTTCCATAGGCTGTTCCGCTCATACGAGCATCAGAAATACGCACCATATCAGTAATGCCTTTCTCGAGCAATTTCTTTGGCAACTGCATATTTCCAACTTCGGGCATTCCGGGATAGCCTTTAGGGCCAACGTTTTTCAGAACCATTACTGACGTTTCATCAATTTCGAGATTTGGGTCATCGATACGGGCATGATAATCTTCGATTGTTTCAAAAACCACCGCTTTTCCTCGATGCTGCATCAAATGCGGAGAAGCGGCTGAAGGCTTGATAACCGCACCATTTTCGCAAAGATTCCCTTTCACAACTGCTATTCCCCCTTCATTCAAAATTGGTTTATCTATTCTTGCAATTACATCGTCATTCCAAATCTTCGCACCTTTCGAGTTTTCAACCAAACTTTTCCCATTGATTGTAATGGCATCACGGTGCAAGTGTTTTTCCATTTCTTTTATTACTGCAGGAAGTCCACCAGCATAATAAAAATCTTCCATCAAATATTTACCCGAAGGCATCAAGTTTAACAAAAATGGCATTTTACTACCAATTTCATCAAAATCTTTGAGGTTTATATCCACACCAATACGCCCAGCAATTGCCAAAAGATGTAGTACCAAGTTTGTAGATCCACCAACGGCTGCATTCATCATAATTGCATTTTCAAAGGCTTCACGAGTTAGTACTTTTGAAAGCGATATGTTTTCTTTAACCATTTCAACAGCTCGCATACCCGACATGTGAGCCAACACTTTTTTACGAGAATCAGCCGCTGGAATTGCCGATGCTCCTGGTAATGTTAGCCCCAAAGCTTCAACCATGACTGCCATTGTTGAAGCTGTTCCCATTGTTGAACAATGCCCAATACTTCGGCTCATACACGATTCGGCCTCTTCGAATTCTTCGGGAGTCATTTTTCCAGTTTTTAAATCATCTGCAAAACGCCACACGTCAGTACCCGAACCAATAGCTTTCCCTTGAAAACGACCATTGAGCATTGGCCCACCCGGCACAACAATCGTTGGAAGGTCGCAACTGGCGGCACCCATTACGAGCGAAGGCGTGGTTTTATCACAACCAGTCAGTAAAACGATAGCATCAAAAGGATTTCCTCTGATACTTTCTTCGACTGTCATTGCTGCTAGATTACGATAGAGCATAGCAGTTGGACGAATAATAGTTTCGCCAAGCGACATCACCGGAAACTCTAATGGAAAGCCTCCTGCTTCATAAACACCGTTCTTTACCACTTGAGCCAATTCTCTAAAATGTCCGTTACAAGGTGTAACCTCAGACCATGTATTACAGATTCCGATTACTGGTTTACCCTTAAACTGATGTGCTGGGTAGCCTTGATTTTTTATCCAACTTCGATAGATAAATCCGTCTTTCCCTTCTTTCCCGAACCAATCTTGGCTGCGTAAGTTTTCGTTTTCCTGATTAGGCATAATTATTTTGTAGTTTTGTTGGTCAAACACGCTTGACCATGGTCGATAAATATATTTCTTTGTTTATTTATTTTGAACTAAATTCTTGTTTATTAACTGATTATCAGAGTGTTATAAAGTAAAAATACTTAATTTAAACTATTATTTTAAAATTTTAATAAGATGATTTTCAATAAAAAAGTAATAAAATTCTACCAAAAATCCTTACTTTTGTGTTGTTTTGCACCAAATTATAAATTTTGCTGGAAAATATTGCCAATTATTTAAATAAAAATAAACTTATGAACTTATTTGATACGTTGAACGAGGCTCTGACAGATGAAGTGGTATCAAAAATTGCCAAGCTTTCTGAAGAAGAGCCAGAAAAAACACGAAAAGCCTTAGACGGAATTTTTTATACGCTAATAGCAGGTTTAATTCGTCGTACTGGCAGTATGATGAGTGTTAGTATGCTTTATAATCAAATCCAAAAAGGTAATCAAGGTGGGGAAATGATTGGAGATATGATGTCTTATCTTAATAAAAAAGATAAGCTCGATCATATACAAAAAGTAGGAGACGGACTCATTAGTCAGATTTTCCCTGCATACAAAAGCCCGTTAGTGAGTATGATTGGTACTTATGCAGGTATCAAGAAAAACTCTTCTACGATGTATTCGAGCCTTGCTGCTCCAATGCTGATTGATGCAGTTAGCAAAGAAATTGACACATCCAAATTGGATGTTGATGGCTTGATTACTTATTTGAGCGACCACCACAAGCCACTCTTCAAGTTAGTACCAGAAGAATTGTTGGAGAAAATGATTCCACAATTAGGTTTGCAGGAATTACTCTCGCCAAAATTTGTTACTGCCAAAAAAATGGAATCTAGTAAACTTGTTCCTTTCAAAGGCAAAAATACTGTTTCAACCGATGAAACGCCTGACTCCACAACCAAAAAAATGGCGTCGAGAAAACTAGTTACTTTCAAAGGCAAAACTGTTGTGTCGACTGATGAAACATCTGTATCTACAACAAAAAGTGCTACTGTTTTGGCAACTAATGAAAATGAAAAAGAAGAAGAAGTAGTAGAAACGACTGTTTCTCCTATTCCAATGAAATTATTGGTGATTGGCTTGATTGGGGTATTGGCAATCGCTGGGGGAATATATTGGTACATGAACTTCTATAATCCTTCTCAGTCTCAATCGACTGATGAAGAATCAATTATTGACTCTACTGCCATCCAACCTGATACAATCACAAAGGCAATCATTGATTCGGTAGCGATAAAAGACTCATTGAAAATATCTACTGCGACAAGCACACCGACTTTAGCTGAACAAAATAGTGCTTTTGCTGAATCTTTAGATGCCTATTTGACCGATAAAGCCAAGCCAGTTGGTAAGGTTTTCCCAATTACAAACCTTGCGTTTATTAAAGGTTCGCAAGCTTTAGATACTGATTCTGATTTGATAATTAAACAATTGGCTGATTTAATGAACAAGTATCCAAAAATGCAAGTTCAATTACAAGGACACTCTACTAATGCAGTTGGCATGGACAATAAAACAATGGCAACGAAGCGAGCATTTGCTATCAAAAAGAGACTAATGGTAAAAGGAATTGTAGAAAAAAGAATTGATGCAATCGGTGTGAATGGAGCGAGTAATGGTGCTGATTTTAAAGTAGTTTCGAAATAAGCTATATTACATATAAATAGAGAAAGCGTGGAGGAAGACTTCACGCTTTTTTGTTTTTGACTCACCCTAAAATAAGTTTTTTATTCAGAAATGCCATTTTAACATCGTCCAAAATTATTAAATATTATATTTAGCTGACTTTATATATAATAATTTACCTATTGAATTAAAGTTATTCGCAACAAATTCAACCTCTGAAAGAATGTATTCCTATCAATATAAACTTGAACCAAAATTTCAAGTCTTAGGCTATTACGTTTACAAAAAAAACAATTTTGAAACCCCTATTTTTGGCGAAATTCAATCAAGAGAAAATGAAACTAAAGAAATAGTTTTTACGAACTATACGAAACATTTACAAAAAAGGCAGTATTTAAAGGCCAATCGAAGGTAAATGACATTAAAAATTTACACGGCAATTGGACTAATTTACTAAAAGGAACTTAATTAGGCTTTTATTTGAAAACTGCTAGCAACACGCATTTCAATTACGAAGAACAAATTTTGCTGAATGATAATTATTGGAAATTAAATGAAATATTTGAAAAGGGAATTGTTGAATTGGAGGAAATTAAAATATTGGAAAAACAAGAAAACGATAGTTCGGCGGTTTATTTGATTTATATTAACTTTTTTAGTAATTCTAACGTTCAAGGTGCGTGTGGAATTGACGCAACGGACGAAAAACTAGTCTGGGTATCATTCAACAAAGAAAAAAATCAAATAATAAAAAACAACTTTTTGATTTGACAATTTGCAGAGGTCATATAGCCAATAATCTTGAAGGTAAAATTGACAAAAACTGGGACAAAATTTCAATAAACATTAGCGAATTAAATACAAAAAGAACTACAAATATTTCTATTTCAAAGAAAGACTTTTGGAAAGGTTTAATTGTTAGTGAAACAAAAAAGTAATTGCTAAAAACTACTTCTGCTAACATGGATAACTGTTGCACAACTACTCCAAAAAATAAAACCCTAAAATATTGACTTCCATAAAGGCCTTCTGACAGAAGGTCTTTTTTTTAGTGTATTTTAAACCCAAATTTTGAGTGGCTTAGAATTGAAGGCTGTAAAGCTTACAACACCAATTTTGAAGATTTTCAAGCATTTCTATTGGTTTGGCCATTTCCATGACTGTCTTATCCTAAAATATGTTTATCATGTTTAAGAAAAATATAATCGTTGATAAAACAAATAAAGCGTGAAGATAAATCTCCACGCCTTTTTATTGGCCGATGAAGGCATCTATAAAATATACTTGCTTAAATCTCGATTCTTGACTAAACCTGAAAGACGTTGAGCAACCAATTCTTTGGTAATTGTAATTGTAGAATCCATGACGATATTGTCTGGCACATCAAACATGATTTCGTTGAGTAAATGACTCATAACAGTTTGGAGTCTTCTTGCTCCGATATTTTCAACTTCGCTATTGGCCTCAAATGCAATGTGAGCGAGTTCTCTCAAAGCATCATCTTCAAAAGTCAGCGTTACTCCTTCGGCTTCAAGCATCGCCATGTATTGCTTTGTGAGGGCATTTTTAGGTGCTTTCAGAATCTGATAGAAATTATCCTCAGTTAAGCTTTCCAGTTCTACTCTGATTGGGAAACGTCCTTGTAATTCAGGAATCAAATCAGAAGGTTTTGATACATGAAATGCTCCTGCAGCTACAAATAAAATATGGTCAGTTTTTACAGTTCCGTGTTTGGTATTTACCGCACTTCCTTCTACAATTGGCAGTAAATCTCGCTGTACACCTTCACGACTTACATCGGCTCCCCCACCCGATTTTGCTCCGCTATTAGCAATTTTATCAATTTCGTCAATAAAGATAATTCCAAGATTTTCGGCTTTCCAGATTGCCTCTTCTTTTACTTCGTCCATATCAATGAGTTTTGAGGCTTCTTCTTCCAACAAAACTTTTCGTGCTTCGGCAATGGATAGTTTACGTTTTTTGCCTCTTTTTGGCATCATTCCGCCCAACATTTCCTGAATATTCATCATCGACATATCATCAATCGGGCCACCCATTACACCAATATTTGGCATTCCACCGCTTTGCACATCGATTTCTACTTTACGGTGGTCGAGCTCTCCATTACGAAGTTTAGAGCGGAAAGCCTCACGGGTTTTCTCGTTCAATAAAGATTCGGTAAAGTCTTCAATTTCTTTTTTGTTTTCTTCCAATACAAAACCTGCTTCTTTTTGGTCTTTAACCGGCGGAATCAGAATATCAAGAAGGTGGTCTTCTACTACCTCCAATGCTTTGGCTTTTACCTCTTCTTTCTTGGCAATTTTCACCATATTTACGGCCTGCTCTACCAAATCACGCACCATACTTTCGCAGTCACGCCCAACATAGCCGACTTCGGTAAATTTTGAAGCTTCAACTTTTACGAATGGAGCATCAGCAATTTTGGCTAATCGGCGAGCAATTTCGGTTTTCCCAACGCCTGTTGAGCCAATCATCAAGATATTATTGGGTATAATTTCGGCCACCATATCGGCAACGGCATTCATTCTTCTCCAACGATTACGGAGAGCAATAGCCACATTTCGCTTGGCTTCTTTCTGTCCGATTATATACTTATCGAGTTCGTTTACGATTTGTTGTGGTGTAAGGTTCTCTATTTTTTTAGACATTATTTCAGAAAAATGCTTTATAATAAAAGCTTAGTTTTAGATTAAATATTAATTGCAAAGGTAACTTTCGTTATGATAAAACAAAATAGATTATGGAAAGTTTATGCGTCTCAGATTTGAACATAAAAAAACAGCACCCACAAATATGGTTGCTGTTTCTGATAAATAATGCCTCAATTTTAGCAGAAGTTTTTACTCAAAAAAATTGCTTTACAATAATTTCTTGCATTCCACTTCAATGCAAAAGGATTTTATCGAGTATAATTAAGAACAAAATTATGTGTAAAAATAAACTTATCGCTCTTCATCTTTTGGCTTTTGAACGAAAACAAAATATTCATTCTAAAGCAACGCATAGTTTGATGGTTTATCTTTGACATATCAAGTACTTTTAGCCTTATTTTATTTACGAACTACATTTTCCGAAATCTTTCAATATTAAATATTTACTCATACTTAAGGTATATCGATGATGGCATTAGATGTCCGCTATCCAACACAAAACCGATTTACTCTGTGCCTATGACCACTTAGACAAATAAATGCTATCAAAAACAATAAATTTAATGCAAATTTTTTATTAAAAAATAGGTTTATTCAAAATAAATTAAATAGAAAGTGAACTTAATTTGATTGTATTTCTTTTGTTGGCTTGTTTTACCTCATAAGCCACAAGTATCTGATTATCAACAGTTAACGCAACCGAATTTGTCGCATTTGCCGAACCATCAACCCAAGCAGTTTCCGAGACTTTATTGTTATTTATTTTTCGATACGCAAGCTTTGATATACTATTTTCAGCATTTTGCTCCCATAGTATTATAGCCGATTTCGATGACTCAACTAAGTAAGGATTTTTTATCGAAGCATCATCCAAAACAAATAGCTTTTTTCCTTCACGAGTGGCCAATCTTACGCCCGAATTGCTTTCTGTCCCCGAAAACCAAGCCACCAAAGCCGACTTTCCGAAAGTTGTTGAAACAGCTCCACTATGTGGGCATCCATTGATTTTCCAACCATCGTTAAGAATAATTTCAGGCTTCGAGAAAGTAGCACCGTTATCGGTCGAAACCATTCGAGCCATATCTCTAATATTATCGTTATTATCACGATAAATTACATTCAAAGCTCCATCGGCATCAATCAACATATTGATTGGGCAACAATCGCAGACCACAGGGTCGATAAGTTTTTCTGGTTGCATTACACCATTTTTAGTAACAACCAAACGTAAATCACGCTCTTCGTGCTTTGTGCTATTGGCAACGTCTTTCAGATAAACAACAGCAATTTCATCATTCGACATCACGATTGCATCAAAAAAACCTCTAACAATACCTTGCTTTGGGTCAGAATCAACAGGTGCTGGTAAAGTCCAGGTTGAGCCATTATCTTTCGAAACACAATATACGATATTAGACGAACGACCACCTCTACCACTGCCACCTGCTTGTGGAGCAGAATTATTTATAAATACAGCAACCAAACTACCATCTTTTTTAGCAAGCACTCTTGCACGCATCATTCGACTATTTCCAATTCCTGGACTACTAAAAATGATTTTCTTTTCAGCGAAAGTCTTACCATTATCTTTCGAGAAAGCTATGCAAAATGAAGTATTCCCTTGCAGGTCTTTTTCTGTCCATGAAAGCATTATTTCACCTTTCGATGTCTTGGCGAGCAATGGCATTGTATAAGCTTTTGTAGTATCGTTTTCAAATATACTATAAGTATTATCGTAATCGGGCGAGCTTTTTTGATAAACTCCATCAGTAGGGACAGACATACACATCGTCATTTCTGAAGATTGGCTTTCATTTTTAGCTACAAAATTGACCCATAAACTAACCAGTATGAGAGGCAAAGTGAAAAATGTTTTTATCATTGAAATAAATTTTTAGGTTCTAATTATAAAGCAAAACTAATTGTTCAAACTTTATCTTTGATAGTTATTATATAACTCATCTAAAAAAATCGACAGATTGACAAATGCCTTATATTTATCCGACAACCTGGCATTATTTATCGACGCTTCAAGTGAATTATATCAAGAAATTGACAATTACATACGCCAAATAAAGCTAAATATTGTTTGTCCTTTAGGAGCGGTAAGCATAGCGTGAGAAATACATAAATCGATCTTTTTAATACGAAGACTTGCACCAAAAGAGAATCCAGCAGCACCGCCTAAACCATTGACGAGTAATTCTTTACGACGAAGAAAAAAAAAAAAAAAAAGCAAATTAAAGTTCTTGTGAATGAGTAGTTCAGTACCTATTACAAAATGGCGAGAAATCTTATCAGCAGTTGAAATTTTCTTCTGAATTTTGCTGCCTTTCTCATCAAAAATATAGATTGATACGATATTATCAAAAGCAATATCAAAAACATATAAGTGATGCCCTGTAAGCGAAAAACGCACCGGCATGAATTTAGGTTTGAATGTAGCTCCGAGTTGTAAATCGAAAGGAATATCGGGGCGAATTGCACCGTAAGATTTCAACACATGACCTACATTTTTGGCCACTAAGCCAATAGTAAATTCGTGAACTGGATGCCGAAAGGTCCCCCCCCAATCGGTCAAGAGTGCCACCGAACTGTAAGACTCAAGCACTGAGCCAACCAATTTTGCCGATACTCCAAATGTTATATATTTTACTTTTCGGGCGTAAGTGCCTGCCACAACGAAGTCATTAGCCGAAAATTCGTTTGTTAAATTTCCGACAGCATCGGTTCCTTGAAATGTACCGTAATGAAGATTTTGTAAACTAAAAGCCCAAGTGCCTTTTGAGCGAATTTGAGGCACATAATTGAGTGTCAAATAATTGCTTTGTGCTAAATATGGCGAATAACTAAGACCGATTTGTCCACGTTGGGAAGAATCTAGTAAAGCAGGATTAGACGAAATAAAATTCAAATCTTGGCCTGAAACGGATACATTTATACCACCAAGAGCATTGATACGTGCGTGGGTAGGCATATTCAGAAACGAAAAACTATTTTGTGCATTTGATGAAAATGCTACAAAAAACATAGTTAATATCAGTACGAGATTTCTCATAATGTTAAGCTTATTCAATAATTATACTATTGAATAAGCTATTTTTTTATTTTTTCTTGAAATAAGCAATCACAGCCTTACGAATATCGTTTCTGATATCGCTTTCGGGAAATGTATCAAATATTGAAATCACATCAGGGTTTTGTTTGGTGAAGAAACCTAGGTTGCGTTCTTTCCCAGAAAACAGAAAATCACTCGTGATGATGTTGTATTCTTGGTTCACATCCAACAGTTTTCCGTCGATTTTCCATTCTTTTTTAGCTTCATCGTAGATAATTTTCTCCCATTGCAAATAACCACCACTGCCTTTGTTTTCTAAGCCAGTTTGTAGCACTTTTTCGAGTAGGCGTCCACGAATTTTTATCTCAACCAATTTTCCACCAAAAGGCAAAATACGAAGTACATCAAGCTGCGTGAGTTTTCCAGAAACATTATCATCAATACGTATCGAACCACCATTGAAGAATGCACAGTCAAACTTATTCGGTGAAGAAGCCAACAAAGCATTATTTATCATGCTTCCCATGTTACCTTGCTTATTACGCACTACAGTTTCATGACCATCAAGGGGCTCTTTCAAATCAGCAATTACTTCATCTTTATTCAATCCAATTGCTTTAAACGCTCCATCTTGAATATCTTCCCATTTTTTTACAACTGCAGCAGTTGAAGGTTCATCAGCAATTGTATGGTCTATTTTCTTTAATTCAGATTTGACATCTATTTTACCAGTACCTTTATTAAAGGTAATTCGGTGAATATAAACACTTTTGGCATTGGCATCGGCTTTTGCCATTACTACATTACCGATTTGCTCTTTCATATTATCGTGGTCGTGTCCGCCCATGAGTAACTTCACTTTCGGAAGCATTTTCGCCAATTTTATATCATCAACTTTGTTGAGGTGCGTAATTCCGACCACAAAATCACACTTTGGCTCTAACTCGGCATAAGCCTTTTTGGCAGCCTCGAAGAAATCTTCATATAAAACAAAATCTTTTTTATTTGAAGGCAATAAGACACCAAACATTCCAACTTTTACATCATCGCCTTTGGCATTTTTGAATGTCAAAATCGTTGTTTTTAAGAAAGGCACTTTCGCAGCATCAACTACTTTTCCAAATGGTACGTATTCGTCTTTTACTTTCTCTAAAGCATTGGTATTCAGCCAATTAAACTTTGATTCGTTGATGCGTTCTTGTAAATCTTTTTGGTCTAAATCAAACTCATGATTTCCCAAACAAACCCAATCTACTCCAACGGAGTTCATCACATCAACCATCTGTTTTCCTTTTATACCCTTTCCTTCATAGCGAAGTGTGCCAATTACCGATGGACTCAGAAAATCGCCCGAAAGAACAGTTACAGTATTTGGGTTTTCTTTCAATAAATCTTTACGGACAGTAGCTACACGAGCCATACCTCCAACTTTACCATTATCAAGGGGTGAAATTTCGTAAACATCATTGAGATGAAGGAAAGTCACCGAAACTTCATTTTGGCTATTTTTTGATGTCTTTACTGTTCGACAAGCAAGCGACACTACCACAAGCAGAATGAGGAGAGAGAGTTTTTTCATGGTTAGTAATTAATTTTTCAATGAAATGGTATTAAATTTTCACAAAAGTAGTCTAAAAAATGAATCTGCATTACAACTTCATCAAACTAATCGCACAACCGCCACCTTTGGCAAGGCTTAGATTCAAGACATCTTTTTTAGTAACAATCTTCTTCTCAATCTTATAAGCATCGGGCTTTGTTTTCCAATCAGCATCGTCGGCATCTTGATAAATTGTAGCTTCATAACTAATATTTTCTTCCAAGAAATCAAGTTTTATTGTAGTTTTTCGAGCATTTTCGTCAGTTATTGCACCGAGAAACCAATTTTCTTTTCCTTTTTGCTTACGAACGGTTGAAATAAAATCAGCAGGTTCGGCTTCTAAAACTTTTGTATCGTCCCAATCAACAGGCACATCTTTTATGAACTGAAAAGCATCTAAATATTTATCAAAATTTTCAGGAAAATCGCCCGCCATTTGTAGCGGACTGTACATCGTTACATATAAAGCCAATTGTTTTGCAAGCGTAGTTTTCACACGAGTAGTGCGAGTAGCATCATATTGATTGAGTTGAAAATGAAAGAAACCTGGTGTATAATCCATCGGTCCGCCCATCAATCTTGTGAAAGGCAGAATGGTTTCGTGTTCTGGCACAAGCCCAAGATTTGGGGCATTATTAAACTCATTTCCACGAGCAGCTTCGTTGGCTAGCCAGTTTGGGTAAGTGCGATGCAAACCTGTTGGATGGACAGGTTCGTGAGCCTCCACCATGATTTTGTACTCAGCTGCTTTTTCAGCCACCCGCTGATAATGATTCACCATCCATTGACTATCATGATGCTCACCACGAGGAATTATTCGCCCAACATAGCCCGTTTTCACGGTGTTCATGTTGTGTTCTTGCATAAATTTATATGCTTTATCGAAATGACGCTCATAGTTTGTGGCCGCACCCGAAGTTTCGTGGTGCATGATTATTTTCACGCCCTTTGCTTTGGCATAAGCAGTCAATTCTTCGATATTATAATCGCTGTAAGGCGTGACAAAATCGAACACATTTTCTTTCCAATTGCCAAACCAATCTTCCCAGCCTTCATTCCAACCTTCTACCAAAACTCCATCAAAACCATGTTTGGCGGCATAATCAATGTATTTTTTTACGTTTTCAGTATTTGCTCCGTGTTTGCCTCCCTCTTTGTACCAATTCGATTTTCCAACGTGCATTTCCCACCACATTCCTATAAATTTCTGAGGTTTTATCCAAGAAACATCGGTAATTTTTGAAGGCTCATTAAGGTTCAAAATCGTTTTTGAAGAAAGAATTTCGGTGGCTTTATCGCTCACAATAATTGTTCGCCACGGTGTTTGAAATGGTGATTGCAAATAAGCTTTATTACCAACGGCATCAGGCACTAAATGTGAGGTAAATGTGAAATTTGCTTTATCAAGCGTGATATTCATGGCTGGATAATTCAGCAAAGCCGCTTCGTGAATATTGATATAAATTCCATCTACAGTTTTCATCATCAAAGGCGTTTGAACTGTGTTTACTCCAATAACTGCTTGCAAGGCAATATCAGTTTCTTTTTTTGCTGCTTTTAAGGCATCAATCTCGCTCAGTTTAGTGGTATTATATAGATATTCATTAGTATCATAATCGCCAGGAATCCAAAACGTTTGATGATTTCCTGCGAGATTAAATTGTGTCAATTCGTCTTTAACAATAAAATGCTTAACAGCCGATTCTTGCGGAAAATCATATCGAAAACCTACGC
Organism: Cytophagaceae bacterium; assembly: GCA_027486845.1. Classification (GTDB taxonomy): domain Bacteria; phylum Bacteroidota; class Bacteroidia; order Cytophagales; family Spirosomataceae; genus Emticicia. The sequence goes on along the minus strand of JAIXOL010000058.1, from coordinate 160,751 downwards.
CATCATCAAAAACTCGGAAAATGATATTTAATAAATTTTTAGCTTTTGATTTATCTTTTACTTTGACTATCAACTGTTTATAATTATTTCTAATACTACTCACTTCTCCCCAAACTGGCTTCCAAGTTTCATCGACACTGCTCGAATCTACGCCTATAAGCTGAAACTTATTCAGCATAATTTCGGGACGTTTCAGGGCAAAACCAAGTGTTGATGACTCAATGATAGCTTTGTTTTTATACGAAACCTGATACGACAAATTACCGTTTTCGGCAACCGCAATTTTTAGTATAATTTGCTTATTTGGTGAAGCAATTGAGGCATTTTTCTGAGCAAAAAGTGTCATGCAGAAGCAAGAAAACACCAACGAGAGTTTAAAGTTTTTCATGAGTTTTAAAGTAGAGAAATTTTCTAAATTGCTCTATGACATAGGTTTAAAGTATCAACAAACTAAAGCCAAAATGCCGAATTATGCAATGAATTTAGCATAAAAAAGTAGAGACGTTGCCACAATGGCATTGCAGTGCAATTCCATTGTGGCAACGTCTCTACGGGGTAAACAAAATAAATATTTTATTATCACCATCAAACCAACTCCTCTTTCAAATGCTTAGGCGTCAACCAATCGGGTTTAGTGGTTTTGATTTCGGCTTTCAAATCATTCAAAATTGTATAAAGTCCAAAATATGTGCGATTTACGTACAAACCATGTTGCGAACCACGTGCCGCCTTCGCATCTTTCAATTCTGGTAATTTCGCAACATATTCAAAGAAATTATAAATTTCATCAACATAACCCGCTTGTCCAAAATCAAAAGTATTTGAGTTAAACGGACGACCAAGTAATTCAATCATTTTCTTGAATAAATCTGAGAAAAATACCCTATTTTTCGGTGAATCTTCTTCCACAATAAAATCTAAAACCCAAAAAATTCTCTGAATTTCAGCTTCGTCTTGTAGCGTATCGGGGTTTATTAAGGCAAAATAATTATCATAATAATCTTCTGGAATCACTTTAACGCAGCCAAAATCTATTACGCCTAAACGGCCATCGGAAGTCATTAAAAAATTTCCCGGATGTGGGTCAGCATGTACTTGGCGAAGCGTGTGCATCTGATAATCATAGAAATCCCAAAGTGCCTGTCCAATTCGATTTCGCACTTCCTGCGATGGATTTGTATCTAAAAACTCTTTCAAATGTTGCCCTTCAATCCAATCCATTGTCAAGATTCTTTTCGACGAATATTCTGGGTAATATTTCGGAAAAAACAAATCTGGAATATGACTACAAGCATTTGTAATTTCGACCGAACGCTGCAATTCTAAATCATAATTCGATTCTTCGAGCAACTTTTCTTCAACTTCTTTGAAATATCGGTCAATTTCAGCATCATTTAGGTTCAATAGTTGCACTGCCAACGGACGAGCCATTTTCAAATCTGAACTAATACTATCAGCAATACCTGGATATTGAATTTTAACGGCCAATTTTTTGCCATTTTTTTCAGCTTTATGCACTTGTCCGATTGAAGCGGCATTTTCGGCTTTCAAATCAAACTTATCAAACATATCCGAAGGCGATTTATCAAAATATTTCTTAAAAGTCTTGATAACCAAAGGTGCAGACAAAGGCGGTGCCGAATATTGTGACATGGCAAATTTGTCGGTATAAGCACGTGGCAAAAGGTTTTTATCCATACTCATCATTTGAGCTACCTTCAATGCACTTCCTTTCAAATTGCTGAGTGTATCATATACATCAGTGGCATTGTCTTGGTGTAATTGCTCTTTCGTGAGTGATGGGTCAAAGATTTTTTTGCTATAATGCTTGATATAATTACCGCCAACTTTAACGCCTGCTTTGGCAAATTGCGTAGCACGAGCAACTTTAGATGTGGGGATACTTTCTTGTGAATTCATAACTTTACGGAACGAATCTCAAGATTCGTTCATTTTAATAAATTATTTAACGAGTCAGAAAACCCGTCATGCTTCTACTTTCTATTTTGAAAAATAAACTTTCCTAAATCAAATAACGAATCAAGTGGCGAACGACCTAATAAATCGAAAGCCGTGTTGACGGTTTTCTCAATCATGGTATCGGTTTTCTCAAATGATTTACTTGTATCTTTTATCCAAAAATCAAGGATAAATAAGGTTTTCGCCCAAAATAAATCTGGATAACGCTGCATTAGTTGTGGAATAGGGCGTTGTTCAACCTCACGAGTTTCGCGGGCTTCCATCAAAAGTTCGTTTAAATAATCATAAAACGAAGCCTTAAAATCAACTAACTGCACATTTCGTTTAGTATAAATTGGCTTCTCGAAACCTTCATAAGATTTCAAAATATAGCTACGATTTTTCTTTAAAGTCTCAATCCATGTATAAAGGAAAGCAAGTAATTTTTCACGAACTGAATAATTTTGATATACTTCTTCACGCTCGGCGGCGGCACGGGCTTCAACAAATAAAGCTTTCCAGATCTCACTTTCAATTTGAGGAAAAGATGAATATTCATCATAAAAATCCTCTTCTTTAATTTTCAATTTCTTGCAAAAAGCATAAACCGATTCTGGTTCTTTACCATTATCAAGAACATATTCTGTATATGCTTGTCTGATTTTTTCTTGTGTCATAATATGCAGAACAGGTTGGCAACCTGTAAGTTAAAGAGAAAACGTTTTAGATTAAATGTCGTTAGCGAAACAAATTAAACTTGTTCAACAATTAAAAAAAATTCGACATCAAAACCGATGTTGTGTTATATACTTTTAACAAAGTGTTTGGGATATTTGTTTCGGCAATCCCCAGCATTTTGGCATATTTTTCACCGAGCAGCATTCTAGACTGCGATTGAAGTAGATTGGCTGTAATTTCGCTTGGTGCAAACGAACGAACAACTTGCATCAAAGAAGCTGTTAGTTCTTGGCCTTCAACAGATTGCCTAAATTGTCGTTCGGCGATTAGCTTATCTATTTTTACTGCTTCTAAATAACTTTCGGGCATAATTTCTTGCTTTGCACCTAACAAATAACCAATGACATTCCAAGTATTAATGTAAGCATCTTCATAAGTCTTATTAACCGAATATCCTAGTTTTTCCATTCCACGCAAAACCACAAGCGAAAAAGCTAGATTTGTTCCTAACATATCTTCTTGGTTTATCGGATATCCCCAAGCCAAATCCCATTGTTTGCTATGAAGCGTAAAATATCGGATGGATGCATGCAAAAGTCTGACTTTCAAGCAAATAGCAAATATCCGTTGGCTTTGCCAATTATCATAATTCATTACTTCTTTCAAGAAATTTCCAGTTTCGAGTAAGCGTTTATAAGTATCTTTTCTGATTCTTTCAGATAAATACAAGACTTTTGCCCCATCTGCACCCAAATAGCAATAAGGTAAAGAATAGAGCCCTAAAATTAATCCAATATTTTGTTGATTTTCTCGGTAAAAATCGGTAGCTCGAATAAGTTTTTTTTTATCATAAAAAACTGGCAATAAAGCATTTGAAGACAAAAATGTTTGAAGAACTGGGGCTTGATTTTCAAAACTAAGATTTTGATAATCAGACAAAAATGGCATCAGTTGTCGTAACGAAGCTATTCCATTTTGTTCAACAATTTGGTCGATTATTTCATCAGCCTCTTTATCGCCCAATGCTCTATATTTGCTCAACTCTATTTTACTAATCATAACATTCTATGTCTATGATTACTTAACGGTTTGATAATCCAAAGTGTTCGATTCAATATTTTTTTATTAAAATTACTTATTGGCAAGTTTATTGAGGGATTTTGGTTGAAACAATAAATTGATTGTTAAATTGGTTATAGTTTTATTTTTACAACTTTCAATCTCGCACCAACAAATGTTTAAATATAGCCTTATACTAAGCAGCATTCTTTCCAGTTTTATCCTTCCTTCATGCAATGATAAAGAGATAACGCTCTTGAAAGAAAAACCAGTAACTAACACCGAAAAATTCTGTTATCTAAAAGCCGCAGATCATGGTCATGGCGTGATTTATAATTTAAGTTATAATACTCAGTATCAATTATCATCTTTTGATGGCTTCCCAGATTTTAATAAAATCAACTTCGAAAATAGTCTTCCCAAGAAGGTTTATAGCTCGTTTGATCAATCATACTTTATTAGTTATGAATATGATTCGAAAGGAAACCTTACCTTCATTAATTTTCTTGGAAAAGATAGCCGAGATAAACCGTTCGAGTATAAAAGTAAAGTTTATACCAACACAAAAGAGCAAATTGAAAGAATTGACTTAAAGATGCCTGTTTTTGATAATATTTTGGTGACAACATTTGAATATGATAACAATAACAACATAAAAAAAATGTATTCAATAGAAAATGGAAAAAACAAACTTCTACTCGAAAACCTAAGTTTTGATGAAAAAAAGTCACCATATATTAACACATCGCTCAATAATCTAATGATGTATTACACGATATTCTCAGCAACTATCGGTGGAGAAAACACTACTTACTTCCAAAATAAAAACAACGTAACATCAACTAAAATCTATAGCAATAGCGGCGACATGACTTATACCTACAAATACGAATACACCGCCGACGGTTATGCCTCAAAAGTGAGAGTAGTAAAAAAACAAAATGGTAAAGATGAGTCATATGACGAAAACTTTACCTATACTTGTAATTAAATTTTAAATTTCAATCAACTAATAATCAGCTATTTATAAGTAAATAAATAGATTTGTTTTTTTTAAGCCATAGAATCCACCAAAATTCTGTACCTTTGCATCCCGTAATCAAAGACAAAAAACCTCATGTCAGTACACGGACAAAGCGGCTTGCCGCCCACACGTAACCCAAAGTATATTTTTGTAACGGGCGGCGTAACATCTTCACTCGGTAAAGGAATTATAGCATCTTCTCTCGCCAAACTTCTGCAAGCTAGAGGACTATCAGTAACCATTCAAAAGTTTGACCCGTATATCAATGTTGATCCAGGCACACTCAATCCGTACGAACATGGCGAATGTTATGTGACCGACGATGGAGCTGAAACTGACCTCGACTTAGGCCACTACGAACGCTTCTTGAATGTACCTACTTCACAGGCAAACAACGTAACAACTGGACGTATCTATTATAATGTGATTACGAACGAACGTCGTGGAAATTATCTTGGAAAAACCGTACAAGTAATTCCACATATTACTGATGAAATCAAGCGTAACATCTTACAATTGGGAGAAACTGGTGAATTCGACATCGTTATTACCGAATTAGGTGGTTGTGTTGGTGATATTGAATCATTGCCTTTTGTAGAAGCAGTTCGTCAGCTAAAATGGGATTTAGGTTCAGACAATCTACTTACGATTCATCTAACCCTTGTACCATATTTAAGTTCGGCAGGTGAATTAAAAACCAAACCTACGCAACATTCCGTAAAGATGCTACAAGAGTCAGGCGTTCAGCCTGATATTATCGTTTGTCGCACTGAACATCCACTTCCAATTGAAATTCGACGAAAAATTGCACTTTTCTGTAATGTTGAGCAAAATTCGGTTATTGAAGCAATGGATGCTGAAACAATTTATGATGTACCGCTTTTGATGCAAAAAGAACGCCTTGACCAACGCGTGCTTTATATGCTAGATATTTATAACGACCAAGATGCTGACATGGAGGAATGGAAAGGCTTTTTAGACAGATTTAAAAATCCAACCGAAAATGTAAGAATTGGTTTAGTAGGAAAATACGTTGAACTAAAAGATGCTTATAAATCAATTATAGAGTCATTTATTCATGCAGGAGCGGCCAATAAATGCAAAGTAACCATCGAATGGATTCATTCTGAAAGCCTACAAATTGATAATAGTGCCGAGAAATTCAAAGGACTTGATGGAGTTTTAGTTGCCCCAGGTTTTGGTGAGCGTGGAATCGAAGGGAAAATTGCAGCAGTCAGATATGTACGTGAAAACAATATTCCGTTCTTTGGAATTTGTTTGGGAATGCAAATGGCTTGTATCGAATTTGCCAGAAATGTCATTGGTTTGGCAGAAGCTCATTCAACCGAAATGCATCCAGAAACCCAATTCCCAGTAATTGATTTGATGGAGGAGCAAAAAACCGTAACCGACAAAGGCGGCACGATGCGTTTGGGAGCTTATTCTTGTAAAACAAAAGATAAAACCTTGGCTCGTAAAATTTACGGCAAAGCCAACATTAGTGAGCGTCACCGCCATCGTTGGGAGTTTAATAATAAATACTTAAAAGATTACGAAGCAGCAGGCATGGTAATTTCAGGCGTAAACCAAGAAAGTGGTTTGGTCGAAATTATTGAGTTGCCTAATCATCCATATTTTATCGGTGTTCAGTTTCACCCAGAATTAAAAAGCACTGTAATGGCCCCTCACCCACTTTTCGTAAATTTCGTAAAAGCCGCCATTGATTTTTCTAAAACAAAGAAATAAGAAAACCTTAGACTTTCTGAAAATTTCATAAAGTTCAAAGAATATCAGCTTATAAACCCATAACTTTAACAGTTTTATTGAAGTTATGGGTTATTTAGTGATTAATGGTCTAAGTGTCAGATTCTTGATTAGGATTTATAACTAATCTTTGCGAATTTTGTAGTACAATATGGCATCTCTTAGTGAATGCCTTTATATTTTTTACGTATTTTTAAACTTTAATGGAAAAATTAGTAGATAAAAATCAGCTTATCGGAATCGTGTTGTTGATGTGTATGTGGGCAGGTTATGTGTACTTTATGCCTCAAACTCCACCCGAAGAGCCTGCAAAAGTTGCTCCAAAGACGGAAGCTAAAACAATTGCTACACCAAGTGTATTGCAAGATACAACAGCCTTAAAAGCCACTTTTGGCGATTTTGCCATTGCTGCCACAGGAACAGCACAAGATATTATTATCGAAAACCAAGATGCTAAATTCACTTTTAGTACACTTGGAGGCTCAATTAAAGAAGCCGTTTTGAAAAACTATTCAACTTATTCAGATTTTCAGAAAGGTGCAAAAAATCCGATGGTTTTGTTCGATTCTAAAAGTTCGATAATGAACTTGGAAGTACAAACCAATAAAGGCAAAATCGACCTCAAGAAATTGTATTTTGCTTCTGATGCGAAAACAACTGTTTTGAAAGAAGGAGATTCGACCAAAGTGACTTTCAGATTAAACGTAGGTCAGAATCAATACATAGAGCAAGTTTATACTATTAAAGGCAAAGGCTATACGATTGACTATGACATAAACTTCGTTGGCGTTGATGCCCTTGTTCAGAACCAACCTGTTCGTTTCTTCTGGCAAGATCAACTTAAAGTTTTAGAGCATGATATTGAAGAAAACCGTAAGTCGGCACAAATCAATTTTTGGAATGCCAAAGAAGATGATTTCGACGATTTAGGAGCAAATGCGACGGGAAATGCAGACTTACTGGCCGAAGACCCAATAAAATGGTTTTCATTTAAGCAAAAGTATTTTGTAACTGGTTTTGTAGCGAAAAATCAGCCATTAACAGGTGCTAAACTCAAATTGGTTACACCAGAAAACGACCAAAACGTCGTAAAAATCGTTGAAGTTGATGCAAATATGGCCATTTCTGACCTAAAAACTGGCAAAGGAAACTTCCGTTTTTACTTTGGTCCAAACGATTATGATTTAGTAAAAGTCGTAGCGGATGGTTTTCATCGAAACGTTTATTTAGGGTATGACTTCGTAAAACCAATTAACCGATTTGTTTTTGTACCACTTTTCAAATTGGCCGAATCGTTTATAAGTAATTATGGTCTTTTGATTATTGTAGTTGTGCTTGTGTTGAAAACCTTACTTACACCATTGATTTATAAGTCATATATTAGTTCGGCTAAAATGCGAATCATGGCACCAGAATTAGCTATTATCAAAGAAAAAGTAGGCGATGACCAAGTAAAAATGCAACAAGAGCAAATGAAACTCTACCAACAAGTGGGTGTAAACCCTCTAAGTGGTTGCGTTCCGATGCTATTGCAAATGCCGATTTTGATGTCAGTATTTTTCTTGTTCCCAAACATGATTATGTTCCGTCAGAAAAATTTCTTATGGGCAAATGACCTTTCAACTTATGATTATCCAATAAGTTGGGCTACAAGTCTACCAGTTGTGGGTAGTCACATTAGTTTGTTTGTTGTATTGATGACGGTTTCTAGTTTGGCATTTACTTATTATAACAACCAAATTACGCCAGACCAACCAGGTCCAATCGACATGAAGAAAATGAGTTATGTTTTTCCGATTGTGTTCTTTTTTGTATTGAATAGTTTCCCTGCGGCATTAAGTTTTTATTATTTGGTTTCAAACGTTGTAACGATTATTCAACAACAAATTGTTAGAAGGTTCGTTGACGAAGATAAAATTCGTACGATTTTGGATAATAATAAAATCAAGTTTCAAGCAAATCCGCAAGCTGCTAAAAAAGGCAAATTTGCCCAATTCATGGAAAATCAAGTAAAGTTGGCAGAGGAGAATCGTAAAGTACAAAACGACGAAAAGAAAAAGAAAAAATAATTTCTTTGATAGTGGATGTTTGATGATGAATGATTTGTGATATACCAAATTGTTAATAATGTAAGAAAATTACCTTTATTAATTAATTCAACACTTATTAATAAACATCAAACATCCATCATCAAGCACCCCAAATACTTAACTAAACTTTTAACCTATGAAAAGGTGCTATAGTCTTTTCATCCTTTTGCTGATATCGCAGGTATTAGTGGCTCAACAAGCCACTCTTTCAGAAAGGGAATATGCCCTAAAATACAAAAAAGCAGTACAATTATACGCTGCTCAACAATATTTTGAAGCTCAAAGTGAACTAACTCCGCTGACCAATCGAAAATATTCAAATTCGATGGTGCCTTATGCTCATTTTTATCACGCTCTTTGTACATTCAAGCAAAATAAGTTTTTTGAAACTCGCATAGTTTTACGTCAACTTTTTGAGCGTTTCCCCGATTGGGATAAAATCGACGAAGCTTATTTTCTTTATGCCAATGCTGCTTTAACAGATAATTATGTAGATGAAGGTATGCAATACCTCAACCGAATTTCAGGAACAGCTCTAAAAACAGATATTGAAAATATGCTTTACTATCATTTTAGTAAAGTTACCGATCGTACACTGTTAAAACAACTTAATCAAAAATTTCCAAATAATGCGATAATTGCACAATTGCTTGTTGATAATATTCAGAAAAGTAGAACAGTAAGCAAAGAAGATTTAGAGATTTCTGACCGACTAACAAATAAATTTAACTTGGGTCTAAATCAAGCTGTAAGTAAAAAGACAAATTCAAAAAAAGAGACAAAAGGAGTAGTGAATATTGCAGTATTACTACCTTTCAGACTTAACGATTTTGATGCTAACAAGTCAAACAGAGCCAATCAATACATCTACGATATGTATGTAGGTATGAAATTAGCAAAAAGCAAACTAGAGGCAGAACAAATCAACATAAATCTTTTAACTTTTGATGTAGACCGTGATGCAAGTTTGATTTCGACTTTGGTTGAAAATAATCAATTTTCTCAAGTTGATTTGTTGATTGGCCCACTTTATCCTGAAGCTAATAAAATTGCTAGTAATTTTGCCAAATCAAATAATGTAGTACAACTACATCCACTCTCTAATAATCGACAATTAATAACCGACGAAAAAAACACCTTTTTAGCGGCACCATCGTTTGAAACGCAATCGGCAAAAGGATTAGAATATATGAAATCCCAAACGATTGGTCGGACAGTAGCAATTTATTATGGAAATACTCGCAAAGACTCTACATTTGCCTACGCTTATCGTGATGAAGCTATAAAAGCAGGCGTTGAAGTAATAACGATTAAAAAATTTACAAATGCCGAAGATATAGATACACGTCGCCGAGCAAGCCATATTTTTGTTTCGGGAAGTGAAGAGTCTTTTGGTGGAAAAATTATCAATGCTTTGGATAAAAAGAAAGTTACTTCTCCGATTATAGCAGCTTCATCAGCTTTTGACTTCGATGTATCATCACTCAATATTTTCAACCGTGAGCTTTTTCTGATTCAATTGGACTATATCAATAGAGATAAAGATGAGGTAAAAAATTTCCGAAGCACATACTTCAATGAGCAAAATAGCACTCCTTCATATTACAGTTATTGGGGTTACGATATGTTGCTTTTTTATGCAAGAATGCTTAATATTGGCAAAAATCAACTACGAAGCAGCTTAAATGCGATTGAATATACCCAAGGCTATACTTTAGATGGTTTTGATTATACAAATGGAGCAAACGAAAACCAAATCGTGCCAATTATCAAGTATCAAAATGGGAAATTTATTGAAGTAATAAGATAAATTTAGGTTGATTGGTGATTTGTTAATGGAAATCTACTTATTTGTTACATAAAATCGGTGGTCAATAAATTGTCTGACCACCGATTTTAATATCCATTATTTTCAAAAAAACTATTCAAATAGTTTATCATATTGATTTCCAGAATGTTTACTTGAAGAAACACTATTTCCAGCAATCAAGGCTTTTTTATCATCGCCCAAAAGAAGCGATATACCTTCTTTTTCCCATTTCTCCAACATATTCAATCCTTCTTCTTCAAATACACCATTTTGTAGGTCAATCGAATCCATGAAGTTAGAAGAAACTTCCATAAAACGTTGCATTTCACCTACTTTTTGGCTTACATCATCGGTAATCGACTCCATGGCCATATCAAACATTTGACGTTGGTCTTTATCACCATTCATGATATTCATGGCCGAACGCATCGCTGAATGACTTGCACGAATTGCCTTACGTTCTTGTTCTTTCACAATCACTTGGTCTTTTATATCTTCGAGCATGATTTCCGAATTTTCATACATTTTACCCAAAACACGATAAAGAATTTCCATTTTTTTGTACAAATCATCGAGTTTCATATTCGACTCTTGCAAACGACCAGCTTTACGGGCTTTTAGCACCATCATTGCCTGTTTATCCGTTTCTTTAGCTTTGCTTGCCAAATTGAGGTCATTTTGAATCTGCTTTTTGTTATTATCAATAATCGTTTTCAAATTAATCATTTGGCCTTTGAGCTTCGAAATTTGCTGATTCATCTTACCCAAATTTCCTTGAAGCTCGTCGATATAGGTTTTCAATATTCCGATTGGGTCAAGTTGAACAAAAAGCCCAGTTACCCAACGCATAATGCTTTTATAAATATAGAAAATCAAATTACGCATTTTTGGGTCTAGAATCATGTATATAACTGCTGCCAAAACAATGAGTAAACCTGCTAAGTAGAGCGTATTTGAGGCCAATGTTATCAGAATTGGCAAAGCTTGATAAAGTAAATAGCCCCCGCCCAATAATGCACCTGCTGCAAATAGCATTCCCGTTGTGCCTTCAGGACGATTCCAAAATGATTTAGGTTTTGATTCTTGTAATTCCATTGTTGAAAGATATCCCCTGCCCCAAAAGGAGGATTTTGTTTTTGATTGAAAAGAGAAAGAGGCATTTCTCTCTTTGGTTTAGGTAATTTTAGACTTGTTAAAATTATTGTTTTAGTTTCAAATTATTTAGAACAAATAACAATTATGCAACAAATTCAACAAAATTCAGTAAAATCAAATCTGATTTTACTGTAAATACTTTTTCATATTCTCAATATCTTGACCAATTTGATTAATTAAATCACTGTATGTTGCATGAAAATCACTCAAGGTTGTTTCAATTTTTACGACTGCCTCCGAAATTTCAGCTTTCATTTTCCCCATATCTTCTTGATGAGCAGCTATTTCTTGTGTGAGTTTAGCAATTTGTTCGCCTTTGGCTTTAATTGTAGCGTCGAGGTCAATAATTGCTTTTTCTTTGCTGCCAATTTGTTTTTGACGTTGAACATTGACTGATTCCTGAAATTTGGAATCTTCCGTCTTTAGTACATTCAAATAAAATTGTGCCGAATCATTCAACGTCTGACTCGAAACGCCCATTGCTTGTGCAGCTGCATAAGCTGAACTATATCTAGTTGCTTCATCCATTGGCATTTTAGAGAGTGTCTGCAAAGACTTTTTGTACTCTAAATAATCAAACCCAGGTTGATTATTTGTTTCCATTGCTCCAAATAAAATCTCGTAGAACTTGTCAGACACTTTACCCTTCGACGTCCCTACATCTGTTTTGGTTATTGGTACTGCGGGTTTAGCAGTTACATCAGTTTTTGTAGAAGTGGCTTCAGAGGCATTACTATCAGCAGGAGCTTGAACAATAAAAATGCCTTTCAATTTTGATAAAAAATCACTCATCGTTTTTTTGATTTATACTTTTAGTTATATGCATTAAGCATTTTTTTTTAATCGTTATAATGTACTAACTTACAGCCAAAAGCATTAAAGCGATACAAATTTCATGTACTTTGAAGATTCTACAAATCATTTCATACAATACAAGGAAAAGGTGTGTCGAATGGCTAAATTTAGTGATGATATTTTGATTATAAATTATTCTCACAAAATATTTATATGAAATCAGTCCGAAAGTATTAAATTTGTCAAACTCAGACTTGTATAGACATCTATGAAACGTTCAAAAATTCTACTTATAAGTGCATCCGCTGCCGCTGTCATTGGCTCTATGGCTTTTAGTTTCAACCCATTCAAGGATGAGGTTGATTTTAATACCGAAGTAAAGCCAATTTTGAACAAACACTGCGTGGCTTGTCACGGAGGCGTGAAAAAAGCTGCTAATCTTAGCTTTTTATTTTCACACGAAGCTATAAATACGAAAGGAAAATCTGGAAAAACTGCTATTGTGGCTGGAGATGCCGCACATTCAGAATTTTATAAACGCCTCATTACGAATGATTTAGATGAGAGAATGCCAAAAAACGAAGAGCCTCTGAAGAAAGAAGAAATCGAAACACTAAAAAAATGGATTGATGGTGGAGCAAAATGGGGTGAACATTGGGCTTATCAAAAACCCGAAAAACCAAGTGTTCCATCAGTTGGTGGATTTTTTTCACGAATAGGTCTCTTTAAAGATGATGAAACTCGATTTTCAAAAAACGAAATAGACCATTTTGTGTTGGAAAAACTTAAAAAAGAAGGGCTTTCACATGCACCTGAAGCTGAAAAAGGCACATTGTTACGTAGAGTTTATTTAGATTTAACTGGCCTACCTCCTACTGAACTACAATTGCAAGACTTCTTGAAAGATGAATCTGAAAATGCCTACGAAAAAGTAGTCAATCAGCTACTCGACTCACCTGCTTATGGCGAACGTTGGGCAGCAATGTGGCTTGATTTAGCTCGCTACGCCGACACTAAAGGCTATGAGCGTGATGTTTATCGGAATATTTGGAGATACCGAGATTATGTGATAAAGGCTTTCAACGAAGATAAACCTTTCGATCAATTTACGATTGAGCAATTGGCTGGTGATTTATTACCAAAACCATCTGATAATCAACTAGTTGCGACAGCTTTCCACCGAAACACAATGACTAACGACGAAGGCGGAACAGTGGATGAGGAGTTCAGAGTAGCGGCTCTAATCGACCGAGTAAGCACTACTTTTGATGTTTGGCAAGGCACAACGATGGCTTGTGTACAGTGCCACACGCATCCTTATGACCCCTTTGTACATGAAGAATATTATAAAACGATGGCTTTTTTCAATAATACTCGTGATGAAGATGTAGTCAGTGAAACGCCTTACTTAAGATTCTACAAAAAAGAAGATTCAAGCAAGATTCAAGAAATAAAAAAATGGATTTTGAACAAAAGTTCACACCAAAAGGCACAAGAATTTGAGCATTTTGCCAGAGTTTTAGAACCAAAAATCAATTCGCACGATATTGAGCAATTATCGCCCGTCACTTCTACATTACTCGATGCCAAATATTTGGGACTTCAACATACTGGCTATGGAAGGCTACGTAACGTTACGCTAAATGGTAAAAACAGAATGTTAATGACATTTAATACAGGTAATGAAAAAGGAACTCTGCTTGTAAGAGACAATGCTTTAAATGGCAAAATTTTGGTAAACATTCCGATTTTCAAGACCCGTGACACAGTGATGTTTTATAATTTACCAAAGTTAGAAGGTAAGCATGATTTGTATTTTGTATTTACAAACCCAAAAACGCCAAAAATGTGGTTACAAATTAAATGGGTTGCATTTCAAAACACGTTTGCAGAAACAACTGATTATCAAGTCATTGAAACAAAATATAAAGAAATCTTAAACGCAAAAGCTGATTACAGTCCAATTTTGGTAGAAGGCACTGGTGATTTGGCTCGCAAACAACATATTTTTGAACGTGGAAATTGGCTTGTTAAAGGTAAAGAAGTAAAACCTGATGTACCTAAATATTTATCGCAAATGCCAAAAGAATATCCTCGTAATAGATTGGGTTTTGCCAAATGGTTGGTTGATGGCAGAAACCCACTTACATCTAGGGTCATTGTGAATCGTTTTTGGGAACAACTTTTCGGAACTGGAATTGTAGAAACAGTTGAAGATTTTGGCACGCAAGGCTTTGCTCCATCGCACCCCGAAATGCTTGATTATTTGGCTGTTATATTTCAAGATGACATGAAATGGAGTGTAAAGAAATTGCTCAAAATGATGGTAATGTCAGGCACTTACCGCCAATCTTCAGCTGTAAATCAAACCTTAGTTGAAAAAGACCCAACTAATAAATTTTTGGCTCGTGGCCCAAGAATTAGACTTTCGGCAGAGCAAGTACGTGACCAAGCATTACTAGTAAGTGGGCTTTTATCTAAGAAAATGTTCGGCAAAAGTGTAATGCCTTATCAACCCGAAGGAATGTGGGCTTCGCCTTGGAGTGGTGAATCTTGGAATACTTCAAACGGGGAAGATAAACATCGCCGTGCCATCTATACTTTTTGGAAACGGACTTCGCCCTATCCATCGATGATGTCGTTTGATGCACCAAGCCGAGAATTTTGTCAGTCAAGACGCTTACGAACAAATACACCTTTGCAAGCACTCGTAACCCTCAACGATCCTTCATATGTAGAAGCAGCCCAAGAGTTGGCAAAAAGTATGATGAAAAAAGGGAAAACTCCTGAGCAACAAATTCAAGCAGGTTTCAATAAAATTATGATGCGAGATATTGATAGCCGTGAACTGAAAATTTTAACAAAACTTTATCAGCAAACTGAGCAGCAATACCGTAAAAATCCGGTAGAGGCTTATAAGTTTTTTGGTCGCTCTGATACTTCTCCATCGTTAGCAGCAATGGCAGTTACGGCCAATGCGATGCTTAATTTAGATGAAGTTGTAACGAAGGAGTAAACATAAATTCAAACAAAACACAAAAAATGAATCTACTTTTTGTATGCAGCAGGAATCAATGGCGAAGCCCCACGGCTGAGGAAATATTCAAAAATAGCCAAGAACATCAAGCAAAGTCGGCCGGAACCGAGCCTTCAGCACGGATAAAAATTACCGAAAAGCTAATCAACTGGGCTGATATAATCTTTGTAATGGAAAAAAAACACAAAGACAGAATCGAACAAAGATTTGCTACGGTGGTCGATGAAAAAGAATTAATTGTTTTAGATATTCCTGACGATTATCAATTTATGGATGAAGAATTAGTAGATTTAATTAAACTTTCAGTTTCAGCGTATTTATAGCATAATTAAGTAAATACTACATTTTAAAGATTCAATCATTTTATTAAATTATCAACCATAAACTATCAAAAATAAACATTCTAACTATGGAAAGAAGAGAATTTATTAAAAATAGTGCCTTTGCAATGGCAGGTGCTGCTGCTTTTTCGAGCGATTTATTTGCTGCAAAAAAAGAAAAACACGTAGTGGGTGTGCAGCTTTATTCTATCAGAGAAGATATGAAAAAAGACCCGCTTAACGGCCTAAAGAAATTAGCTGAAATGGGTTATACACACGTAGAACATGCTAATTACATCGACCGTAAATTTTATGGATATTCAGCCAAAGAATTCCGTAAAATCTTAGATGATTTTGGTCTAAAAATGCCAAGCGGGCATACTGTAATGGGCAAAAAACACTGGGATGAAGACAAAAAGGATTTTACGGATTCGTGGAAACAAACAGTAGAAGATGCTGCCATTTGTGGACAAAAATATGTAATAAGTCCATCACTTGATATTAGTATGCGTAAAGATTTAGAGCAATTAAAATACTTTATGGATGTTTTCAATAAGTCGGGAGAACTTTGCCAAAAATCAGGTATGAAGTTTGGTTATCACAACCACGACTTTGAATTTAGTTTGAAACTCAGCAGCATTAAGGTTTATGATATAATTATGCAAAACACCGATCCAAGTTTGGTTGCACAACAACTCGATATTGGTAATATGTATGGTGGTGGTGGACGTGCGGCGGATTTATTGAAACAATATCCAGGCAGATTTGAATTGATGCACGTGAAAGATGAAATAAAGAGCAATACTGAACACATTGGTTGGGAAAGTGCGATTCTCGGCACAGGCGTAATCGGTGTGAAAGAAATCATTGATATGGGCAAAAAATCGGGTGGTACTACTCAGTTTATCATAGAGCAAGAATCTTATCAAGGAAAAGCTCCGCTCGATTGCATGAAAGAAGATTTGGCCATTATGAAAAAATGGAAATATTGATTTCCCATTTTGAAAGTTGTCAAATTGAATTTAGTAAAATATTAGAATATATTCAATGAAATGATGTAAAAAGAGGAGGCCAAAATCTCCTCTTTTTAAATAAATTCAACTCCAAAGAAACAAAAATGAAATATTTAAGTTTTAAGAACGAGGATAAAATGCCCACTCTGGGTTTAGGTACTTGGAAATCGGCCAAAGGAGAAGTTTATAAAGCTGTCAGAGAAGCAATCAAGCTTGGTTATCGACATTTCGATTGTGCTTTTATTTATGGCAATGAAAAAGAAATTGGTCAGGCAATTGCTGATGCTATAGGTGAAGGAGAAGTAAAACGAAACGAACTTTGGATTACCTCAAAATTATGGAATAATCGACATAAAAAAGAAAACATTCAGGCGGCTATTGAAATTACATTAAGTGATTTACAAATGGACTACCTCGACCTTTATCTGATTCACTGGCCAATTGTACTCAGATATGAAATTGACTATCCACAAAATAGCGAACATTTGGTGAGTCTCAATGAAGTTTCGCTTACTGAAACATGGCAAGGAATGATTGATTTGCAAGAAAAAGGCTTGACAAAACACATTGGCGTATCGAATTTTAGTATCAAAAAAATCAAGCAAATCACAGAGGATACAGGTGTTTGTCCAGAAGTATTGCAACTAGAGCTTCACCCTTTTCTTCAACAAAAAGCAATTCTAAGCTTTGCCAACGAAAATAATATTATTCTAACAGGCTATTGTCCACTCGGTTCGGCCGATAGACCAGCAAGTAGAATATCGGTTGGTGAGCCAAAACTCTTTGAAAATCAGACCATTCTCAATATTGCCACCGAAAAAGGCTGTTCACCAGCACAAGTGATGCTTGCGTGGGCAGTTTGTCGAGGGACTTCAGTGATTCCAAAATCCGTTAATCCACAAAGACTTGCAGATAATTTGGCAGCAGCAGATATTGACCTTTCACAAACTCAAATGGAAGCGATTAATGCCTTAGACCAGCATTACAGATATATTAAAGGAGATTTCTGGTGTTTAGAAGGTAGCGATTATACAGTTACTAACCTTTGGGATGAATAAAATGTAAAAAGCCACTGCCCAATAAATTGAGCAGTGACTTTTTTATAATTCCTAACATAAAATAAATGCAATACCTCCTACTTCACTAATTTTCGGTAAAGTTCTGTTTTTGAAGGGTCAACGGAAGAAAGTAGTGAAAATGCTTTTTGTTTCTCGTCTTTGGTTGCTTCCGAAAAAACATTAACCATTTCTTGATTTTTGGCGTTCATAAAACTATTCAGGAGGACTGAATTTGGCTTTAATTGTTGCATAGATTTTATCGAATTCAACAAGTCCATCACTTGTTTTCGTCCACCTACTGGGTCAATTGTGAAGTTATCAAGAGCAATACGATGATAATTGTATAATCCTTCACGGAAGGCCAACAACTGTTGATTTTGTAGGTTTTCTACCAACCAATAACGGTTACGTTGGTCGCCAGACTGCTCCCATCCACCTTGTCCAGCACTTGAAGCCAAATTAGCAACATTATATGCTCGCTGTAAATACGGATTCCCACCCAATTTACTAAACGAATCATAGTCAACTGTAAGAGCAATCAACGAATAAAAGCCCAAAATCGACGTGAGATTATTATTAAATGTAAGTTCATTAAAATTCATCTGACGGTCTTCGGGCGTAAACGAAATATTGAAATTTCGGTCAACATAACTCAGCACAACACTTTCATAGGTAGCATTATAGACAGGACGAATCACTTGAAATTGAGCATTACCTTGATAAACATTTTGTTGCGGAGACTTCGTAAATGTAATAATCAGGTTACATTTAATGCGTTCTTCTTGGCTATAAATATCATTTGTCCAGCGTTTATTATTGATAAAATCGCTGATAGAAGCTTTCATCTCAACAAAAACCTGCTTTTCGGCAGCCTGCTGCGATTGCAACTGATCAGAAACTATCGTTACAGTACAGTTAAGCTCTTGGGCATTACCTGCAAATGAACACGCCGTTAACACTAATAATACAAGTTTTTTCATACAGATTTCCAATACAGGTAAGGTTTTGAATCCAAACCGGCGTTTCATTAAAGTTTTTATAATTTATGCTTTATAGTTGCCAAAATATCCTGAGCTACTTCTTTTTTTGTTTTGAGATCAAAATCATAAATCTTACCTTCGTAGTTTATGATTTTGATTTTATTTGTATCATAACGAAATCCAGCTCCAATATCTTGTAAAGAATTTAAAACTATAAAATCAAAATTTTTACGTCCAAGTTTTCCTTTCGCATTTTCAAACTCATTATCGGTTTCGAGAGCAAAACCTACAATTATCTGACCACTTTTTTTCTGGTGCCCCAAAGTGGCAGCAATGTCAGTCGTTTTGGTGAGTTCGATATTGATTTGAACGCCGCCCGAAACATCTTCATTTTTCTTAATTTTTTTATCAGCAACGTGCAGAGGTGTATAATCAGCAACGGCTGCTGAAAACACCACAATATCGCTTTCTGCAAAATATTTAGCCGTGGCTTCAAACATTTGTCTTGCCGACTGTACTTTTTCTACTTTTACACCTTTGGGCGATGCAATTGAAACAGGGCCACTTACAAGTGTAACGTCAGCCCCAGCCATCTCAAAAGCTTCAGCAATCGCAAAACCCATTTTTCCTGATGAATGATTGCTAATAAATCTTACGGGGTCAATTGGCTCTTGAGTTGGACCTGCTGTAATCAATACTTTTTTTCCTTCAAAAATAATCATTTTGGAAAAATGTCGAGTCAATTCATATACAATTTGCTCGGGTTCGGCCAAACGCCCCTCGCCAACTAAACCACTTGCCAATTCACCAAATTCGGCATTGACAACATAATTTCCATAGGAAGTTAATTTAAATAAATTTTCAATCGTACTTGGATGCTTATACATGTCCAGGTCCATTGCTGGTGCAAAAAACACCGAACATTTAGCTGATAAGTAAGTGGCTATCAATAAATTATCACAAATTCCGTTGGCACATTTAGCAAGTGTATTGGCCGATGCAGGTGCAATAATCATAACATCAGCCCAAAGTCCGAGTTCTATATGGTTGTTCCATTCTCCCGAATCAACTTTTGTGAAACTTGACAAAACAGGATTTTTTGAAAGTGTAGAAAGCGTTAACGGGGTGATAAAGTCTTTGGCAGATTCTGTCATAATCACTTTCACTTCTGCCTCTTCCTTTACTAACAATCTGACCAATAAGGCCGATTTGTAAGCTGCAATACTGCCCGAAATGCCCAATAGTATTTTTTTATTCTTTAAGCTCAATTTTAATTTAAGTTTGAATGAGTAAATGATTGACTAAATTGCAAAAAACTATTAGTGACTATCGACTATTATATTTTTTTCATATTAAGAAATGATTTGCAAAATAGTGATAATTCATAATAAAAATCAAAAACATAATGCTAAGTAAAGGCTTTATTCGTTAAGTGTACATAGTTTTTGGTTAAATTTGCACTGATGAAACGACTTCTCCACATAATAGGTTGGCTATTAGTTGGAATTTCTCTACTATTAGGAGGTATTTTTATATACCTGCAATCTCCTATTGGACAAGATTTTCTTACAAAAGAGATAGTTTCGTATTTACGAAAAAAACTAAATACCAAAGTCGAGGTCGAAAAAGTCAGATTTGACATTCCCGATTGGCTTTCGATTGAAAATATTTATATCGAAGACCAAAATAAAGACACGCTCATTTTGGGAAAAAGTCTTCATATTGATATTGATATGTTAGCCTTACTTCAAAATCAAGCTAAAATAAATCAAATCGAACTTGATGGCATTCGTCTGAAAGTAAATCGTAACTTGCCTGATACAACTTTCAACTTCGATTTTATACTAAAAGCTTTTAATTCTGGTACAACTTCTACCTCACCTTCAAAACCATTTGAAATCGGCCTGAAAGGCGTTAAACTGAAAAATGTATATATCACCTATAAAGATGCCCTTTTAGGAACCGATGCCGATGCAAATTTTGGTTTTCTTGAAACAACTTTCGATAAATTTAACCTCACAAAATCGCAATATCATCTCGCTTCTATTAACGGAAACAAAGGCTCGCTTATTCTGAATTTATACAAACCTTTAGGAAAAAAGGGAAATGTTGCACTCTCACCAAAATTACCTGCCGACACGCTGGATGTCAATTTCAAGAAACTGAATCTGAGTAACATCAGTTGGCTATTTGAAAACAGTGAAGACGGCATCAAAAGCGGTGGTAAAATAGCTTATCTGGCAGCCGAAGGAGAAAAAATCTACTTAGAAAATCAGCAAA
Organism: Cytophagaceae bacterium; assembly: GCA_027486845.1. Taxonomy (GTDB): domain Bacteria; phylum Bacteroidota; class Bacteroidia; order Cytophagales; family Spirosomataceae; genus Emticicia. The sequence goes on along the minus strand of JAIXOL010000058.1, from coordinate 139,729 downwards.
TTGTTTTACCGAAAATTTCAATAAAAAATGCTACAGCTTTTGTAGAAATGGCGAAAATAGCACCAAAAACTATTCAAAACACGCCGAAAGATTCGACTCAAAGTAAATTTTGGCAATTGAAAATTGGTGAAATTGAGGTAAAAAATACTAATCTCCACTACGACGACAATAATAGTATTGCTCAGCGTAAAGGCTTTGATCCCGCTCATATTGGCATCGCATCTTTGAATTTCAAACTTAATAAATTTGTCTTTGCTCCAAAACAAATCTCAGGATTATTACAAAACACCACATTCATCGAAAAGAGAGGTTTGGATATAAAAAACATCAATTCTGATTTTATTTTTACTGATAAGACATTGATTTTGAGCAAGTTACTAATCAAAACGCCAAACACTTTGCTGCAAGATAAGCTGGTAATGCAATATAATTCTGTGGAAGATTTTAGTAAAAACTTAGGCAATGTTGGTATAAAACTTAATCTAAAAAATAGCCAATTGGCAGTTAAAGATATATTGATTTTAGTTCCGTCATTGGCTGAAAACCCAACTTTTAAAGATAAAACCAATGAAATTATCAAGGCAGACGGCATTCTAAGTGGCCGGGTAAATAATCTTTTAGTATCGAAATTGACTGTTGATGGATTCGGAAAAACGCATTTACAAGTAAAAGGAAGAATCGAGGATTTGCCAAATACTGATAAAATGCTTCTTAATATGGAACTAGGGGCTTTGAGCATGACCAAAGCTGATATTATACGTATGGTAGGCGATAGTTTGATTCCTAAAAGTATCGAGTTACCACAATTTCTGAATATTGAAGGAAAAATAAAAGGCAGTTTACAAAATTTAGTTCTTGATGCTTCGCTTGATTCTGATTTGGGTGCAGCAGCTTTCAAAGGCTCTTTAAAAAATGTAACCGCTGATAAAAATCAAACTTATGACGGAAGAATTACATTACAGGAATTTGACTTAGGAAAACTTACTAAACAACCCGAAAATGTTGGTAAACTTACGCTTGATGCAACAATCGAAGGTACTGGTTTCGACCCAAAAACAATGAATGTTACAGTTGATGGTGTGGCACAAAAAGCATTCATAAAAGAATATGAGTATAATAATTTAACCCTAAAAGGCACAATAAAAGATAAAATAGCTAATTTCAACGGGTCGGTTAATGATGAAAATGCCAAAGTAATTATTAGTACAAAAGTCAATTTGGCGGAAGAATTTCCATCAATCGAAGCAAAGGTGAAAATTGGCCAACTTGACCTCAATAAACTAAAACTTTATGAAGGAAGTTTAAGTGTGAAAGGTGACATTGAGGTGAAAATGGTTTCGACAAACCCTGAAAATCCAATTGGTAAAATCCTGATAAACAATGCAATCTTGAATAAAGATGGCAAAACAATACCTCTTGATAAAATTGATTTGGATATTCGTAATACCAATAACCGACGTGATATAAATCTTAAATCACCGTTTTTGAATGCCCATATTGATGGAAAATTTATCTATACTCAACTGCCCGATATTCTACTGACAGAAGTCAATAAATATTTTGCTTTGCCCAATATTGCCTATCAACCTATCACCACTTCTTACGATTTAAGTATTAATGCAAAACTTAATAATCATCCTATTATCAAAAGTTTTGTTACAGGTGTTACGAAGTTGGATACTATCAGTTTCGATGCTCAAATCAATAATCAACGAGATACCACGCTTCAAGCCAATCTGTTTATACCGCAATTAGAATACGATACTTCGAGTGTAAACAATGTCAAATTTAAGATTTTCGGAGCAAATAATAGTGCTGAATACGAAGGAAATGTTGAACAAGTAATATACAGTGATTACCGATTCCGTCGGATTTATGTAGGCGGCGAAATTGAAAAAAATGTATTAGACTTAAACCTAATTATTAAAGATTCTTTAAATGAAAATCGCTACGGTTTGGCAGCAAATCTTCGTTCGATTGACAAAAAATTGAGATTAAACTTTACAAAAAAAGGCATATTAATTGACTACCGAGTATGGGAGTCAGATTCAACTGGATATCTCGAATATAGCTCAGATGGCATTTTTATCAACAATTTACAGCTTCGACAGGAAAAGCAAAAACTAACAATTAATAGTCAGAATAAAATACCCAATTCACCGCTCACAATTCAGATTGACAGCCTCAACATCAAACCCTTTGTGACGCTAGCTACACAAGATTCAACACTGGCAGGAGGTACTCTCAATGGTTTATTCAAGCTAACTGATTTCATGAATGCACCCGAATTTACGGGCGATTTATCCATCAACAATTTTAATTTTACTCAAATCCCAATCGGAAATTTGAAAGTAAATGCTGCCAACGAAACACCCGATAGAATCAATGTATTAGCAAGTATTTTAGGAAATAATAATGATATAAATCTTAATGGAAAGTACCTTTTAAAACAAAAGAAACCACTTGATTTTATAATTAACATTAATAAAGTTGGTGCAAAAACCGTAGAAGCATTCAGTTTCGGACAGCTAAAAAACGCCCGTGGAAGTTTGAGTGGATTGCTCAATTTAAAGGGTGAACTGAGTAAACCAATACTTGATGGAGCTATTAAATTTGACACGGTTTCATTTAGTTTGGCCCAGTTGGGAGCAATTTATCGTATTCAGAATCAGCCAATTACTTTTAAAAACAGTGTTATTTCATTTAATAAATTTGTCGTTGCCGATACATTGGGGAAAAACATGAACATCAACGGAAGTCTTTCGTTACAAAATGTTCCAAACTTTAATTACAAACTTAACATTGATACCCAAAACTTTATGGTGCTAAATGGTAGCCGTAAAGACAATGATTTTTTCTACGGTAAAGGATTTGTTGATGCCAATCTCAATATTCAAGGAGTTGGTACAAAACCAGCCATCGAAGGCAATGTGAAAGTGAAAGAAGGAAGCGATATTACGGTATTACTTCCAGATCGAGAAATCGACAAAGCCGAAACGGATGGAATTGTCGAGTTTGTTAATCTTAAAAATCCTGCTGTTGAAAATAGCAAAAAAATAGATTCGAGTGAAGTAGCTACAGCCTTTGATTTTGCAGAAGAAATATCGCTCAATATTGAGGTCGATGATAAATCTAAACTAACAATTGTAGTTGACGAACTCAACGGTGATAATATCAAAGTTAAAGGAAATGCCCAACTCAATACGGGCATTACGCCGAGTGGACAGCCTTATATATTAGGGCTCTATGAACTTACTTCTGGAAGCTATGATTTATCGTTTCAGTTTTTAAAGAAAGAGTTTACAATAAAAAAAGGCAGTACACTTCTTTGGACTGGCGACCCAATGCAAGCACAAGTGGATATTACAGCAGTTTATAAAATAGAGGCCGAAGTGCCAAAGGCCGTCGTAACAGATAAGGTAACCAGTAAAACCAAAGTTCCGCTTGAAGTACAACTAAAAATGAGTGGCAATTTGTCCAGTCCGGTGATTGATTTTAAGGTGGTAGTTGCCGAAAATGCACCTGCTGATTTAACCAACGATATAGAAAAAGATGGTTATCTTAAAAACCTTGAACAAAACCCCATTGAGATGAATAAGCAGGTTTTTGCTTTATTGGTTTTAAATAAATTCCTGGGTGAACAGTCAAGCAACTTCTTCTCAGGTATTAACCCTGAAGCAATTGCACGCCAAAGTGTTAGTAAATTACTCTCAGACCAACTCAATTTATTGGCTGGAGATTTGATAAAAGGCATCAAACTTGACTTTAATCTCAACTCAACTTCTATGAGTACGGAAGCAGGAAACAAAGCCCGTACTGACTTAAAAGTAGGTTTAAGTAAAGCTTTCTTGAATGATCGCCTGAAAATTGCAATTGGCCGTAATTTTCAACTTGAAAATTCAGCCTCTGCAGCAACTTCTAACGAAATCGTAGATAATATTTCGCTTAATTACAGTCTTAGTAAAGATGGACGCTATTTATTTAGTGCGTATCGCAAAAATCAGTACCAAGCCATTCTCGACGGCTTTGTGGTAGAAACAGGAGTAGCATTTACGCTTACACTCGACTACGAAACGTTTAGGGAGTTATTTGAAAAGAAAAAATGAGAAAAGCACCTCCGAATCATTCATTAGGGTATTATTATACTTTTTCCTCTTCGATTATTCATTGTTTGGAAATCGGCGTGCTATTGATTTTTCTAAGTTCATGTTCAATAAATAAATATATCCCACAAGGCGAAAGCTTATATACTGGTGCAAAAATAAAAACCAACACAGATTCGAGTTTGAATAAAAAACAAACTAAAGCCCTTAACGAACAACTAAAAACCATTATTAGGCCAAACCCAAATAGTACATTATTTGGGTTTCCATTTAAAGTTTGGTTCTATTATGTTGTGGGCGAACCCAAGAAAGAAAAAGGAATGAGAAGCTGGTTCAGAAAGAAATTCGGTGAAACTCCCATATTGGCCAGTAAAAGAGCAGTTAATGTAAATACAGAAATTATTAGTAATTATTTGAACAATGAAGGCTATTTTCGTTCGACGGCTTCAGGAGAATTAATTATTAAAGGCAAAAAAGCTGAGGCGTTTTATGTGGCTAACGTGAAGCCTCGCTATACAATCGGAAAAGTAGAGTTTGTAAAAAAAGACAGTATGGTCTTCTCAAAAAGCCTACTTCAAACCAAAAATGCTTCATTGCTAAAAGTAGATGAACCTTACCGATTTGATAACATCAAACTTGAACGTGAGCGTATCGACAAAGTATTGAAACTCAATGGTTATTACTATTTCCGACCTGATTTTTTGATTATCAAAGCCGATACCAACCAAAGCGGTCGAAAAGTAAACCTTTTTCTTGAACTCAAATCTAATATTACTCAAACATCACTCAAACAATATACCATCAATGAAATTTTGGTTTATGTTGACACTCCCGATAGTACATCTATCAAAGGTATTCAAATAAGACGAGGTTTAAATGTTTTTGACTCAAAAAGCTCATTTAAGCCTAAGGTTTTCAACGATGCCATTGGTTTCGGTAATGGCCGACTTTACAATAGCCAAACTCATAATGCTTCACTTTCTAGATTGATAAATTTACGCAATTTCAAATTCGTTAAGAATCGTTTCGAGATGGTTAAACGCTCTGACTCAGCACAGATTAATGTCGTTTATGATTTGACTTCGCTCAAAAAAAAATCCCTTCAAGCTGAACTAAATGCACTTACTCGCTCAAATAACCTTGCGGGTACACAATTGGGGGCAAGTTGGTTAAATAGAAATATTTTAAAAGGAGCCGAAATTCTAAAGATTGGTATTAATACAGGTTTTGATTTTCAATTAACTAATAAAAAACTTAACAATGCACCAAATCAATATTATCGCTTGGCAGGTGATGCAGACCTTACTTTTCCTAGATTTTTATTGCCTTTTTATAGAGTTAGAGTAGGAAGAAATCAAGATTTACCAAAAACAAATATCAATTTAGGTTACGAGCGTTTAGTGCAAAAAGGTGTGGGTATCAATGATGATAGTAGTACCTACCGCTATAATCAATACACTATTACCTCTCTCCGAAGCTCATTGAGTTATAGTTTGAGGAAAAACGCGGCTGTTGAGCATAATTTTACACCACTTTCCATTAATTTGATTAAACCTAAAAATATCAGCGAAGAGTTTCAATTACTAATAGATCGAAGTATTAATGCTGGAAATATCCCAGATTTAGTGAGATATTTAAAGATTCTAGAAACTCGATTGATTTTGGGTGGTCAATATAATATCGTTTATACACCAATTCAAGTTCCCAAAAGTCGGCATTATTTCTATTTAAATGCAGGAGTTGATGTTGCAGGAAATATTGCAGGTTTACTTACAAAAAAACAAGCTGATGGCACAAAACAAATCGCTAATACCGTTTTTGAGCAGTATGCCCGATTCGATTTAGAGACTCGTTATTATATAGACCTTACACCGAGCATCAGATTGGCCAATAGGGCAATTCTGGGCTATGGTTTGCCTTACGGAAATTCTAAGAATTTACCTAATCAAGTAAAACAGTATTTTGTTGGCGGTAGCAATAGTATTAGAGCATTTAGAGCAAGATCTATTGGCCCTGGTGATTATAATATCATAGGCGATAGTACCTCTATTTTTACGACTGCTTATGGCGATGTGAAACTCGAACTCAATAGTGAGCTACGCATAAGAGTCAATCAAATCATTAATTTAGCGACCTTTATTGATGCAGGAAATATTTGGTTAACAAAATATTACGAAGACTCTGGTTTTCCGAAAAGTAGCACTTTAGGCAAGGATTTTTATAAACAATTAGCAGTTGGTGGTGGTCTTGGTTTACGCCTTGACTTTACCTTTGTAAAACTCCGCCTTGACCTAGCTACTCCCTTTTGCAAACCGTGGCTACCCGAAGGCGAGCGTTGGGTAATGAAAGATATTAAACCCTTAGAAAAAGCATGGCGAAAACAGAATTTGATTCTGAATATTGCTGTCGATTATCCGTTCTGATTTACCAATAAACCAAAAAAGGAAGACTCCAATTTGAGTGAAGTCTTCCTTAAAATAATCCTTAGAAAATCTTTTTATCTGATACTATTCGGCGTCTTTCCAACGATATTCTACTTTATCTTCCATGAATTCTTCCAATGCAACTGAAGTTGGCTTTGGTTGACGCTCATAAAATCTTGAGATTTCGATTTGCTCACGGTTCTCAAAAATCTCTTCTAAATTATCAATATTTGAAGCAAATTCACCCAATTTCTGAGTTAATTCTTCTTTAGTTTTTACAGCCACTTGTCTAGCACGTTGCGATGCAATATATACCGACTCATAAACATTACCTGTTTTAGCGGCTAATTTATCAACGTCTCTTGCAATGATTGAAGGATTTATTGCCATATTTTTATTTTTGCCCCTTACTTTCAAAGGAACTTTATTTTTGATTTACTTAAAATCTATAATTACAAAACACTTATTTATCAATTCAACTTTTACCCGCTTTTTCATCTTTTTTGGTTGCGGCATCCTCTTTCTCTTTAGCAACTCTTGCGGCTTCTTTAGCTTTTAATTCTTTAACTTCCTGCTCGAATTTAACTGCTTTCTCTAAACCTTTTCCAGCACCCTCATATACTTTTTCGGCTTGCTTGATATATTTACTTTTTGGAAATTTATCAATAAATTCTTCATGAAACTTCAAGGCATCAGAAAAGCGTTCCCTTTGTTTATTTTCAAAACTTACTGAAGCCAAATCATATTGAGATTGCACTTTCAAGAATGATAATTCTTCGATATATTCTGAATCTGGAAAATCTTTTTGAAAATTATCTATCGCTACAACTGCCGCTTTGAAATTTGCAATCGTGACGCCGCTGGTTTTATAATAAAGTTTAGCCTTTTCATATGACTTTTCTTCCAAACGATGTCTCAAATCTTTCAAGTTTTGATTACAACCTTCTGCATACTTACTTTCAGGAAACGAATTTATGAAAGTCTGTAAAGCATCAATTGCTGTAAGTGTACTTGACTGATCGAGATCAAAATTCGGTGAGTCTTTATACATCGAATTGGCATACATATAAAATGCTTCTTCGGCCATTGGGCTATTGGCATAAGTTGCATAAAAGCTCTTAAACAAATAAGCACTCATGCTGTATTGTTTTTGTTGATACTGAGCATAAGCATTATAAAACTGTGCGTTTTCGGCAAGCGAGTCACCTTTCAACAACGGAATGATTTCTTCAAAAAGTATGCCTGCTTTGTAGTAGTCACCTTTTTTATAATAATCATTAGCAGCTTTATATTTTTCTTCGGTAGTACCTTTCTTTTGAAGCTTCATAAACTTACTTGAGCAAGCCGAAAAAAACAAAATACTAATAAACAACAGGGCGATATGTGGTCTTTTTAAAAACATGGGTGCAAAGATAATAAAAATGCTACGTTTTTATAACGAATTTTATAGCTTAATTATTTCTGATGATTAAAATATAAGTGTTTTATAGTCAGATGATATGTGAATTATGACTAATCAGACTATTTTACATAGTTTGTTCAACCGACACATGCAAATTATTGAGAAAAATATTGCCGAATTGTGTCGCAAAAGCTACATCACTAGCGTCACGCCCGTATGCCAACACCACTCGATTTCCTTTGTGTTCTACCTGTGTAGCATCAAAAGTGAACCATTGATTTTCTAGATAAACCTCAAACCACGCGTGTAAATCCATCGGTTTAAGGTCATATAAATACCCTACCACCATACGAGCCGGAAGGTTTACGGCTCGGCATAATGCGATGCAAAGGTGAGAAAAATCTCGACATACACCAATACGACTCAGATTAATATCACATGCCGAAGATGATGAAGAGCTATTACCGTATTCGTACACCACATTGCTCCGCACCCACTGGCATATTGCATCGACTTTTGCATAACCCGTTTGAAAATTTTGAGTGATTTCGTCAGCCATGAATAAAAACCTATCTGACTCACAATATCTGCTTGGTAACAAATAAACAAGAGTAAAATCAGGTAACTTCTCAATCGATAAAGCTCTTGCTGCAAAATTTACATCAATATTTTCGGAAGTTTCGACGAGTGCCGAAGATTGAATTCTAAAACTCCCAATCGGACTAACTAATCGCTGACATAGATTGCCATAGATATCTTTGTATTCTGAAAAGGTTGTATCAGGTGAGAAACAAAAATCTTCGTTTAAAATTTGCTGTGCAGCCCCACTTTGCGGGCGAAGCATTAAAATCAAAGGAATATTTTCGGGGCATTCATAATCAATCTGGCAAGCTACTCTTAATTTCATTTAGAATATTTTTCATAAAGATAGTAGAATTAATCAGAAGTATAAATCCTTTTGATTATTACCTCGAAAATAGATTTGAAAACCACATTTTAGAGTAACTATTTTAGTATACTAGTTTAGGCATAGCGTAAAAATTGAATACTAATTTCTATAAAAACAATTTTTTAGTCAAATTTATCAAAGGTTACTTAGTTTTATTTTAAGCTACTTTTAATATCATATGATTGCTTCTTATTTATAGACCTATTATCTTTGTTTTACACACTTTACTATAATTTAATTTAGATTTCGACAATTATAAACTCCCCAAAAACGTTTATTCTTATTATATCTATAACTCGCTAATTTTAATTTTCCCTATAACCAAAATGTATAACTTTAAAAGCTACGCTTTTACTGTACTTTCCCGTATAAAAAAATTCTATCCTTTAATAATTCTAACAGTCATTTCGATAAATTGTTTTGCTCAAAATCAATGGACTTGGATGTCAGGATATTTAGTAAGTGATGCGGGTTGGATTTCCCCTCGTCCTTTGCCTTCTCCATTGAGTGTAAGAGGCACTCCATGGACTTTGAGCAGTACTGTTAAACCTTCAGTTAGAGAACATTCTGGTGGAGGAATAGCCAATAATAATGAAATTTATGTCTACGGAGGTGCTTCTTTGGAGTCTGAATTCTCATCGGATTTTTGGGTTTACGATATTTCTCAACAAAAATGGGCTTTTATTTCTGATTTAGGCTGGCAAGTTATTGGTGGTATAATTGGACAAGAAAGCCCAACCGCTCACCCAGGCGGAAGAAATAGAATGGCTTCTGCGGTTGATAATAATGGCAATATTTGGATGTTTGGTGGGCTCTACAATGATAAAAATACTTATCAAACATTTACACGTTCAGACTTGTGGATGTATAACACCAAAACAAGAAAATTCACTTATTATGATGAGTATGCGGGTTCGCAGACAAAACCAAGTGAAAGATACAGGGCCAGATCATGGTTCGATAGTGCAAATAATATGTGGATGTATGGTGGTGCAGTTGACACTCCGGGTGGTTCTCTTTCCTACAATGATTTATGGATGTTTAACACCACAAGTAAAAGTTGGACGTTTATAAGTGGTAATAAAAATCAACCTTATTGTAAAAACTGTACCAATGGGTCATATCCATCTATTGCTGGTACTGGTGGAACGCAATATTTCCCACGTGCAAGGTCTGACTATGGTTATTGGAAAGATAGTGTCGGTAATATTTGGATTTACGGTGGCTATGCCGAATCTCATGGCTCTGATGAATATGGCGACCTTTGGAAGTTCAACCCTACAACCAAGGCGTGGACATTAATTTCGGGCAATGATGCCTTAAATATTTTGAAAACTACTACCAATCCGGGCTCAAGAAATGCTCCTTATTGTTGGGTAGGAAATGACAATAAATTATACATGACAGGAGGTCTAAGACAATATTTATATTTTTTGAGAGATATTTGGCGAATAAATCCTGCAAATGGTAATTGGGAAGCAGTCAGAATTGATAATTCATTGATTAATCAAGTGCCTGTTTCGTCAGGACTACTAATCGAAAACTCCACTAATATCCCTGGTGCTTCCGTAAATGTACTTAATCATCTAACGACTGGTTCGCACACTTATATGTTTAGCGGCTACGGAATGGGTACGAATAATCTTTTGGGGTTTACTGGTGCGATGTGGAGATACTCGCTTGATGGTTACAATAGTAATTTACTACCAATTGCCAATGCTGATTCACTCGCTTTTCCATACAGAGATTCTGTGGCGTGTAACATCAAAGTCAATGATTTACCCAAAGTAGCATTCAATAATGCAACCTTTGATATTGATATAAATCTTGCAGGAATCCAAAAAAGTCTTAGTACTACAAATGGCACTTTTTTGGTTGATAGTACCGGGTTGGTCTGGTTTAAACCAGTAGCTAATTTTACAGGAACAGTTTCGATGAGCTATACCTACCAAAATTCAGCAAAATATGTATCAAATACAGCACAACTCAAATTAACTATTTATAAGTGTGGGACTACGATTTTGAATCTTACCTCCCCTTCAAACGACCTTTCTAACGGATTGTTTCAATATTTTAATTATAATGTTGTCAATTTAAGTAATAAAATAAATCCTACTGGTAGCAATAAACTTTCGGTGCAAATAAATTCCGCTACCTCAATTGTTTTACTTCCTGGCCTCTCAATTACGCCAAATAGTGTTTCAAAATTTGAAGCCAAGATAAATGGCTGTAATTAAAATACAAAAAGATGAAAAAATATTTTTATTCCTGCTTGGTCGCTGTTGTATTTGTGGTAGCTTGTAGTTCTCGCTCCATAGAAATTGACCCCAACATTATTCTTATCAAAGATAGTAATTTAGAGAAAGCCTTAATTGCTCAAAAAATTGACACTGACAGCACAATCAATGGTCAAATCAAAAGGTCAGATGCTGAAGATGTTAAAGTTTTGAGCATACCAAACCTACAAATCAAGTCATTAGATGGCATTGAAGGTTTTAAATCGCTTACTTACCTAGATTGTTCATTAAATCAAATAACAAATCTTGAGCTGAGCCAAAATATCTTTTTAGAGTCGCTCGATTGCTCTTCAAACCTTCTCACAAACATAGATTTGAGCCGAAATCTCAATTTAAGAACATTCAATTGTGTCAATAATCAATTTAAAGACTTAACTATTTTTAGTAAACAATTATTTGCCCTAAATGCAAGTAATAACTTACTCTCGACAGTAACAGTTGATGCTGCAACTCAGCTTTCGCTACTCTATTTATCAAATAATCAACTTAAAAACCTTAATTTAGCGAATAATTCAGCACTTCTGGAGCTGAGAAGTAATAATAATAAATTGACTACTATTGATTTAAGTAAAAACTTAAAACTCCGTTACTTAGATGTATCGAGTAATACACTTTCTGCACTTGATTTATGTAGCAATACTGAAATAATTAAACTCCTTTGTTCGTCAAATAATATAACTAAGATTACGATTCCAAAGAAAATTCAGCCAATTTTTACAAATAATAATGTTTTGATTGATAGCAAGACTTCTTATTCGACTTGTGATTAAAATTTAATCTTTTCTAAACTTAAAATGGCATTAGAATTGGGATTTTTAACAATTATATAACGTTAAATTATTGATAATTCCTTGAATTTTACGCCGTTTTTGACTTATTTCGCAGAACACATTTTGTTTTCGAGCGATGGAAGAAAATACCAAAAACACCCATAACGACAAAGGCTCGAAAAGTAGTCTTTTTTCTTTTCTAAACGGGTTAGTACCAAGCACTAAATCAAGCGAATCTAAAGGTATTGCCGAAGATTCAAAAATCAACCGATATGCTGATAGCATTGAACAATCGAATTATCTGAGTCGTGATTTGAGTTGGCTAAAATTCAATGAACGAGTCCTTGACCAAACTCGCCAAAAAGAACTCAATTTATTTGAGAGATTAAAGTTTTTAGCCATTACAGCATCAAATCTTGATGAGTTCTTCACAGTTCGTTTGGGGAGTCTTTACAATTATCTTGATTTCAACAAAGAACGTATTGATTATTCGGGTTTGCGTGAAATTCCTTTCCGAAAAGCCCTCATGCTATCAGTAAAGCAGTTTTGTCAAGAACAAGACCGGATATTTAAAGAAGAACTCACTCCACTTTTTTCAGAATACAAGTTCAGAATTATAAAAATTAACGAACTTTCTCATACAGAATTGGAGGAAACAATTGCGTATTTCGATAATACTATTTATCCGATGCTTACGCCAATGTTGTTTGACCACACACACGCTTTTCCAGTATTGATTGCTAAAACGCTAATTTTTGGAGTTGTTACTGACGCAAACCGCTCAACACTTTTTCCTGATGATAGTGAAAATAAAAAACTTTCATTCGTACAGATACCCGGTAACCTTCCAAGATTTTTTACTGTTGAACGTCAAGAAGAAACTTTGTTTTTACCAATCGAAGAAATTGTACGACATGAGATTAAAAAACTTTACCGAAATATTGAAATTCAATCCGTCAATCTTTTCAGAATAGTTAGAAATGGAGATTTTACGCTTGAAGAATCAGATGATATCGAAGCCGATTTTGTAGATGAAATCAAACAGAAGATTAAAAGTCGTCGTTTAGGTCGGGTTGTTCACATGGAAATTGAGCCAAATCCAAATGAATGGATGCTCACAATGCTCCAAAAACGCTTTGAGATTGACAAATACAATATGTTTTTTGATGAATACCTTATTGATTACACGTGTTTGTGGCAACTTATACGTCATCCCGAATTTCAAGAGGACATCAAGCCTGTTCATCCTCCCATCACTCATCCAAGATTGAGAGATAAAAATGCTGATATTTTTGAAATAATCCGTGAGAAAGACTTATTGCTTCACCACCCTTATAATAATTTTGAACCAGTTTTACAACTCATCGAAAAGGCTGCCGAAGACCCCGATGTATTGGCAATTAAGCTTACTATTTATCGTTTAGCTAAAAAATCTCGTGTTACACAAGCCCTACTAAAAGCTGCCGAGAATGGCAAACACGTTTCAGTTTTGTTTGAAATTAAAGCCCGATTCGACGAAGAAAACAATATCCGCGAAGCTGACCGACTTCAACGTGCGGGTTGCTTCGTAATTTATGGTATTGGTTGGTATAAAACCCATACTAAACTTATGCTTATAGTGCGAAAAGAAGGCAATAAAGTTACGCAATATGCTCATTTGGCTAGTGGAAATTATAATGAAGATACGGCAAGACTTTATACAGACATTGGCTTACTCACGAGCAATCCGACTTATACAAAAGATATTTCGGAATTTTTCAATGTAATTACTGGTCATTCGCAACCTGCCGATTACAATAATTTGATTACCTCCCCTCGTGATATGCGAAATAAGCTCATCGAAATGATACGCAATGAGTCTAACAATGCACAAAACAACTTACCAAGTGGAATCTGTATCAAACTTAATTCACTTGAAGACCAATACGTTATTGATGAATTGTATAAAGCTTCGCAAGCGGGTGTAAAAATCAAGTTGATTGTTAGGGGAATTTGCTGTTTACGCCCTGGCCGTAAAGGTTTGAGCGAAAATATCACAGTGCGTTCAGTAGTGGGTCTTTTCCTTGAGCACGCTCGAATTTTCTATTTCCACAATAATAATCACCCACGTTTGTACGGAGGAAGTGCTGACATTATGGTAAGAAGTTTTGATAAACGTATTGAATCTTTATTTGAGATTGTGGATGAAGATATAAAACGCCAAGTAATGCATATTCTTGACTATAATCTTCGAGATAACGTGAATGCTTATGAACTCAAAGAAGATGGAACCTATAAAAGAGTTGTTTCTTCAATTTCATCCGAAGAGCCAGTATTTGATATTCACCAGCGTTTCTTTGAAGTCACCGAACAACAATATGAGCCAATTTCATTATTTGAAAGCGAAATACCTGTTATTAAAGAATTAGAAGAAATTGCGACAAGTTAAGGTTAATTCAAAATTAAAAAAATGTTGGTTTTAAAATCCAACATTTTTTTTAATGAATAATCAATTTCGTACCCATCACTATTTCTTCGTAAGGAGGCATTTCTTCAGAAGGGTTTTCGATAATATTTATCAATAATTCAGTCGCTTTTATACCCAGATTGTAGGCAAATTGTTCAACTGAGGCCAATGGAGGATTATCCAAATAGAGAGTCATTGGTAAATTGGCAAAGCTTACAAATAATATATCTTTGTTTGGAATAATCTCTTTTTGTTTACAAAATTGCATAGCATAAAGTGCCAAATAATCATTAAAAGTTAGAATAGCTTCAGGAGGCTCTTTTAGAGCTAAAAGTTCTTTCATTTTTATGATTGTATCATCTTTTGATAAATCTGTTGATTTGATATACTTGGGTGAAGTTTCAAGATTAAACTTCTTGATTGCATTCAGATAACCATTCAGACGTTCATCACTTACCTCTAAGTTAGAGGGTCCATTTATTAGGGCAATACGCTTAACGCCTTTATTTATCAAAAACTCGATTGCCTCAAAAGCACCTTCAGATATACTGCAACGCACTTTGTTTGCTTCAAGATTGCGAGGAACACGGTCAAAAAAAACTAAAGGAGTTCCGAAATTCTCAACTTCCTTAAAATGACTATAATTATTAGTTTCAGCGGCTACTGATGCAATCACGCCATCTACTCTACTGCTCAGAAATGACTTTAAAGCTTTTTCTTCACGCTCAAATTTATCACGTGATTGGCTCACGAAAACATTATATCCTTTCTCTAAAGCCACATCTTCTATACCAGAAATAGCCATCGAAAAAAATTCTTCTTGTAGATAAGGTAGTAAAACGCCAATTGTGTAGGTACGATTTTTTTTCAGAAAAATAGCGGCTGGATTAGGCACATAGTGCATTGATTTCGCCAACTCCCAAACTCTTTCTCTAGTGCGTAAACCAATACGAGTATTATTTTGTAAAGCCCTCGAAACCGTTGAAATAGAGACGCCTAATTTTTGAGCAATTTCTTTGATGGTGGCTTGATGTCTTTGCATTGTATAGATTAATAGTTTGAATTTATATTCGCAAGTTAAACAAAAAAGAGAGTTATTAATAAATTTTAAAAACATACAACCAAAAGTTTATCCCCTCAGAATACATTATTTTAAGATAAGTATTCCACGGTCAATAGTCGGCAGACCAAGGCATTATTAAATCCTTACTATCGATTAAATACAGACTTTATATTCATCGATTAAATACAAATAACTATTTAACTTATCACAATTCTAATTGAGATTTAATCTTTATCCAAATCCATATATTAAAAACCTTATACCTAACCTTCAAGTCTAAAATAAAGCAAATAATTATCCAACATATTGCTATTTTGTGCAAACGATTGCATTACCATAATATCATATAAAAGCCTATTATTGATTATTCATTTCTCGATATAATACCTTTTAGTCTAAATATTGTCTTATTTTAAATAGACACATTAATAGTTTTTAATATATCTTTAAGCGAAGTTTAAAACAAAATGTTTATTAACCTTAATCAAAAAATTTCTATGAAAAAATTCACTCTGCGGGCATTAGTAGTGCTACTTCTTGGGGCTGTAGGAGCATTGTCTGTTCCGAATGCTTTTGCTAAAGTTGGTTCAGGAAAATTCCTCGAGCAAAAAGTTTCGGGAAAAGTAACTGATGCTGAAAAAGGAGATGCTCTTCCTGGAGTAAGCATCCTCATCAAAGGCACGCAAAAAGGAACAACAACTGATGCAAATGGTGAGTATTCAATTACTGTGGCTGACAGTAAGGCAGTTTTGGTGTTTAGTATCGTGGGCTACGAACCACAAGAAGCTCTTGTTGGAAATCGTGCAACAATCAATGTAGGTATGGCAACCGACACAAAAACCCTCGGTGAGGTAATTGTGGTTGGTTATGGTGTTCAGAAAAAAGAAACGATTACAGGTTCAGTTGCTTCAGTGAAAGGCTCTGAATTAATCAAATCGCCGACTGTAAACTTGAGTAATTCAATTGCAGGTCGTATGGCGGGTGTTGTGGCGGTAAACCGTAGCGGTGAGCCGGGTGCTGATGGTTCAGCTATTCGTATTCGTGGTTCAAATACCCTGAATAATGGTGATGCCCTAATTGTAGTTGATGGTATCCCGAATCGTGCTGGTGGACTTGACCGTATCAATCCAAATGACATCGAAAGTGTATCAGTATTGAAAGATGCTTCGGCGGCTATTTATGGTTCTCGTGCAGCAAATGGTGTGATCTTAATTACTACTAAGCGTGGAAAAACTGGCAAACCAGTAGTTTCATACTCAGCTAACCAAGGTTTTTCTCAGCCAACTGTAATACCTAAATTAACCAATGCTTCGCAATATGTAAGTATGCTTAATGACCTTGATATTTATGGTCTACCTGTGAGCGAATGGGCGGGTGCAAACGCTGCTTATAAATCTACTGGTTCATTTACACGTCCAAATGGTACTATTAGAAAAGCTCCATTCTCACCAACCGATATTCAAAAGTATGCTGACGGTTCTGATCCTTGGTTATATCCAAATACTGATTGGTACAAGGCTACCTTGAAAACTTGGTCGCCGCAAA
The DNA here is from genome assembly GCA_027486845.1 of Cytophagaceae bacterium. GTDB lineage: Bacteria > Bacteroidota > Bacteroidia > Cytophagales > Spirosomataceae > Emticicia. Next base: position 122,731 of record JAIXOL010000058.1, on the reverse strand, counting down.
CACAACATAACTTGCAAATTTCGGGCGGAACTGAAAGCGTAAAATACTTAGCATCTGTTGGTTATCAAAACCAAGATGGATACTACAAAAACTCGGCTACCGCTTATCAGCAATATGATATTCGTTTAAATTTAGATGCTAAAATCAATAAGTACATCAACCTAAATATAGGCATTTTAGGTCGTGAAGAGGCTCGTAACTTCCCAACGCGTTCGGCTGGTGCAATTTTTAGAATGCAAATGCGTGGAAAACCACAACAACAGGCGTATTGGCCAAATGGTTTCCCTGGTCCTGACATCGAAAACGGTGAAAATCCAGTTGTAATCACAACTGACTTGTCAGGTTATGACCGCCAAAAACAAGATTATATACAAACCAATGGCTCAATTGATATTCAAATTCCGTGGGTTAAAGGTTTGAAGTTTACTGGAACAGCGGCAATTGATAAAAGACTCGGAACAAGAAAGTTATGGCAAATTCCATGGACGCTTTACCAACAAGGCTCAGGATTTGAGGCTGATGGTACAACTCCTAAATTGGTTGCAAGTAAAAGAGGCCCAGCCGAACCAAACTTGAATCAATCTTATGACGACCAATTGAATATTTTATTGGGTGGTGTTGCTACTTATGAGCGTACATTTGGAAATCATGGACTAACAGTTTTGGCAGGAACTAATACTGAAACCATCGAAGGAAATAACTTTAATGCCTTCCGTCGTTACTTTATTTCGCCTGCTCTCGACCAAATGTTTGCGGGTGGTGACTTAGAGAGAAACAACGGTGGTGGTGGTTTTGAAACTGCTCGTATCAATTATTTTGGTCGTGTTGCATATAACTTTAAAGAGAAATATTTAGCTGAATTTTTATGGAGATATGATGGTTCTGACCGTTTCCCGAAAGCCACTCGTTATGGTTTCTTCCCAGGTGTAATGGCAGGTTGGGTACTTTCAGAAGAAAAATTCATGAAAAGTATTCCTTTTATTAGTTTCTTGAAATTGAGAGGATCGTGGGGACAATTGGGTAATGACCAAGTGAACCTTCCTAATTCAGGCACACCTGCTACTTACCAATACCTATCTACCTATGGTTTCCGTAGTTATATTTTGGGTGATGCAGAGCAAAAAACATTATTTGAAACGCGTCTTCCAAACGAAAACATTACTTGGGAGGTTGCTTCTAACTCAAATATCGGTTTAGAAGGTCAGTTATTCAACGGAAAAATCAACTTTGAGTTGGATTATTTTGTGAATAAACGATCAAAAATCCTTTGGTTCAAAAATGCTTCTGTGCCACAATCAACAGGTATCACACTTCCTGCACAAAACTTTGGTGAAGTTTCAAACCGTGGTTTTGACTTTAATGTGGGCTACCGTGGACAAACTGGTGAGTTCAAATACAACATTAGTGTAAATGGTGGATATGCCAAAAACACAATTGATTTCTGGGATGAAGCTCCTGGAGCTCCAGAATGGCAACGTACTACTGGTCGCCCAATGAATACTTTCATGGCTTATCTATACGATGGTGTTTTTAAAGACCAAGCAGCAATTGATGCTCGTGGAATTGATTACACGGCAATTGTAAAAGAACTTCGCCCTGGAGATATGAAATACAAAGACTACAATGGCGACGGAAAAATTACACCTGATGACCAAGTAAGAACAGATTTTACTCAACTTCCGATGTTCCAAGGTGGTGTAAACTTAGGTGGTCAATACAAGAATTTTGACTTGACTGTCTTGATTCAAGGGGCTGCTGGTGCAAGACAATATATAGGAACAGGCGAAATGGGAAATATCGGTAATTACTTATCGGATATTTACCAAAACCGTTGGACAATTGACAATCCAAGTGATGTTCACCCACGTATTGCTAACCGTTCAGACCAATACTTTTCAAACAATAACACTTATTGGTTGAGAAGTTCTGACTACATACGTTTAAAAAACTTTGAATTAGGCTACACAATTCCTGAAACAATTGGTAAAAAAGTTGGTTTTAGTAGTATGAGAGTTTATGCAAGTGGAGTAAACTTATTCACAATTGATAAACTCAAAATATATGACCCAGAAAATACAAACAATAACGGTCAGTATTATCCTCAAGCAAGAGTAATGAACCTAGGTTTAAACATTAAATTTTAATTAATTAGAAAAATGAAAATGTACAAAAAATTAATTTTGTCATTCTTTGCAGTTTCGTTTTTTACAGTAAGCTGTAATGATGATTTTGTGGATACCAAACCTCTCGATCAATTATCAGAGAATGTAGTTTGGGGAGATGCTTCTTTAGCGGAAGCTTTTGTAAGTGAAATTTATGGTGGCTTAGGGCAAGGAGGTTTTGATGAGCAAATGCTCGCATCATTGACCGACGAAGCTATCTTTACTCACCCTGGCAGAAATATTACTACAATTACTGAAGGCAGAAGTAATCCCGCCGACCCAGGTTGGATTAATGGTACTTTGAGTTGGGTAAACATGTATTCTCGTATCAGAGCGTGTAATCTTGCTCTGAAAAATTTAGAAAAACCTCAGTTTGTAAATACAGGTAACATTGTTGATCGTCTGAAAGGAGAATCTAAATTTATGCGAGCTTACTACTACCATCAATTAGTTCGTTATTATGGTGGTGTGCCAATTGTTGATAAGTCATTCTCATTAAATGATACTGATTTCTTATCTGCTCGTAATACTTTTGAAGAATGTTTAAACTTTATTGTAAAAGACTTAGACGAAGCAGCAGCACTGCTTGATGGAAAATCGCTTCAAAAAGGTCGTGCAACTAAGGCATCAGCTTTGGCTCTAAAATCTCGTATGTTGGTTTACGCAGCCAGTGATTTGTATGATGTACCAACTGCTAAGGCAAAATCTAAAGCAATGGCAGCTTACGGAAAACCTGAGTTTATGGGTTTTGTAAGTGGAAATCGCACAGAGCGTTGGCAAAAGGCAAAAGCTGCTGCAAAAGCAGTTTTAGACCTACCAGGATTTGGGTTCCAATTTGGACTTACAGCTCCAGTTACAGCTGATCAAGCAGCTACCAACTACCAAAATCAATCATTAGCAAGAAATGGCGGACAAAACGAAATAATTTTAGGACGTTATTTCATCCAAAGCAAAAACGAAAATGGTGGACGTGTTGGTCTTTTCAATGGACCAAATGGCTACAACAATTGGGCAGGTAATACGCCAATTCAAGAGTTGATTGATGATTATGAAATGATGGATGGCTCAAAATTCGATTGGAACAAGCCAGAACATGCAAAAGCTCCTTACGATAACCGTGACCCACGTTTACGCTCAACAATTTTATATGAAGGCTCGCCGTGGAAACCACGTTCACCTAGTGCAGCTCCTCTTGACCCATCGAATCAAATTCAAACTGGCGAATATGAGGTCGTTTCAGGTAGCACTAAGAGAACTCACTTTGGTCTAGATACTCGTAAAAGTAGCATCGAAGACTGGAATGGCAGTTATACTGGCTATTATATGCGTAAATTTACAGACCCAAATCCGGGTTTAGTTGACCAAAACTCTTGGCAGCAAATTCCTTGGCCATTCTTGCGTTATACTGAAGCAGTTTTCAACTATGTTGAGGCTTGTATTGAATTGGGTGAAGATGTTGAAGCTAGAAGATGGTTAAATCAGATTCGTTTCCGTGCAGGAATGCCAGCAACTACAGAAACTGGTGATGCTCTACGCCAACGTTATCGCAACGAGCGTCGTGTTGAAATGGTATTTGAAGAACAACGTTATCATGATGCACGTCGTTGGATGATTGCCCCAACAACACTTGGCCGCAAAGCAAGTATTATTAATGTTAAAGGTACTTTGAAGGCAGGTAAAACTGTTTCAACGTACAAATATGACCCAACAAGCTACGATTATACTTATACCGTCGGTAAAATTGACCCAGGTAAAGAAAATCGTAACTGGGATGACAAAATTTATTTCTTACCGATTCATAGAGACGAAATGAACCGTAATAATAAATTAGTACAGAATCCTGGATACTAATAAAGGTTATAAAAAAATGGGTAGTCTAAAGCATCACAGCTTTGGACTACCCATTTTTTATTTCATAATTGTATTCTTTCTATCACAACACAACTTCGTATATTTGTTTTATTTTAAAATATCAACCTTACACATTTCTCCAATTTGGAGAATTCATTCCTTAAAAAATGAAAATTTCTACGCTCACATACCTATTATTAATCAGTCTATTCTTTATTTCTTGTAATAAGTCCTCTTCCGAACAAAACACTGTGGAAGATGAAGGGGAAAAACAAGAGCCAATCTTCACACTACTTTTTCCAGATAAAACCCACGTCGATTTTCAAAATATCATAAACGAAGGTCTGAATACCAATGTTTTAATGTATGAATATTTCTATAATGGCGGAGGGGTAGCCGTAGGTGACGTCAACGGGGATGGCCTTGAAGATCTTTATTTTACTAGCAATATGCAACAAAACAAATTGTATCTCAATAAGAATAAGATGCAATTTCAAGATATAACCACGCAAGCAGGCGTAGCAGGAAGAGAAGGCCCTTGGAAAACAGGCACAACAATGGTCGATATAAATGCCGATGGAAAATTGGACATTTATGTTTGTCACTCTGGAAATCTACAACCTGAAAAGAAAGCGAACGAACTTTTCATTAACCAAGGTAATGATGCCGATGGTATTCCGACTTTTGTAGAACAAGCTGCAAAATTTGGTCTTGATAGCCCAGCATCAACCACGAATGCCTACTTCTTTGATGCCGATAAAGATGGCGATTTAGATATGTTTTTGCTAAACCATAACATAAAATCACTTCCAGTTCTTGATGAAGCACGCACAGCCGCACTTATCAAAGTTGACGATGCAGTAAGTGGTTCAAGATTTTATAAAAACGACAAAGGTTTTTTCAGAGATATTACCCGACAGGCGGGTATTCAAAGTTCGGCATTATCTTATGGTTTGGGAGCTGGAATTGCCGATTTAAATCAAGATAGTTGGCCTGATATATATGTAAGCAACGATTATGCCGTGCCTGACCGCTTATACATCAATAATCAAAAAGGAGGATTCAGAGAAGTAAGTCATGAACAACTCGGCCACACCTCAAACTTTTCAATGGGAAATGATGTAGCCGATATAAATAATGACCTCCTACCCGATATTTTCACGCTCGATATGCTACCCGAAGACAATCGACGTCAGAAGCTTTTGATGGCACCAGATAATTATGATAAATTTGATTTAGGTGTAAGGTCAGGGTTTCATTACCAATATATGCGAAATATGCTCCAACTCAATAATGGAAACGGTACATTTAGTGAAATTGGTCAAGTTTCAGGAATCTCAAACACCGACTGGAGTTGGGCTGCACTTTTTGCAGATTATGACAACGATGGTTTTAAGGATTTATACATCACCAACGGTTATTTGCACGATTACACCAACCTAGATTTTTTGAAATACATGGATGATTTCATGGCAACCAAACAAGGTGGTTTCCAACGAACCGATGTTCTTGAATTAGTACAAAAAATGCCTTCATCGAATGTAAAAAACTATATTTTTAGAAACAATGGCAAACTGAATTTCAAAGACCAAACCACCAATTGGGGTATGGGCGAGCAATCAAATAGTAGTGGTGCTGCTTATGCCGATTTGGATAATGATGGCGATTTGGATTTGATTGTAAATAACATTAATTCGCCAGCATTCATTTATCAAAACGAAGCCAATACAAAACTCAGCAATCAGTTTCTGAAAGTAAAACTTAAAGGCGAAAACGAAAATAAAATGGGAATTGGAGCAAAAATCTATCTTTATGCCCAAGGAAACACCCAATACCAAGAACAAATGCCCACTCGTGGTTATCAATCGAATGTAAGTTTCACTTTGAATTTTGGTTTGGGTAAAAACAATAAGATAGACTCTATAAGGGTGGTTTGGAACTCCGATAAAAGTCAAATTTTGAAAAATATTCAGGGGAATCAGACATTAGTTTTAGAGGAAAAAAATGCTTCCACCAAAGAAAACTCGGTCATTCTTAACAGTACTTTTTTTACAGAAATAACATCTCCTATTATTTCAGTTCAAAATAAAACCACGCATAATGACTTCAAAAGACAACCTTTATTGACCAATTCTCTATCATTCATTAGTCCTGTAATGGTCAAAGGCGATGTTAACAATGATGGTCTCGAAGATATTTTTGTAGGCGGAAGTTATGGCAAAAACAGCGAACTTCATATCCAATCAGGCAGTACTTCTTTACAATTTTCCAAAAAACAATTCCCCTCAAACCCAAATGCTGATGTAAGCGATGCAGTCTTTTTCGATGCCAACGGCGATGGTTTTCAAGATATTTATGTGGCCTATGGAGGTTATGGTAATTTCACCGAAAACGACCCAAATCTACAAGACCAGCTATTCTTGAATAATGGCAAAGGCGATTTTCAACTTAGTTCTTCTGCCCTACCTGCTATGTTCACCAGCACAGGGTGTGTACGAGTAGCAGACATCAATGGTGACTCAAAACTCGACCTTTTTGTGGGCGGACGAGTTTCGGTTGGAAAATATCCAAACATTCCTCGCAGTTATGTTTTAATTAATGATGGCACAGGAAATAGTTCGTCTCCACGATTTAAGGAAAATACGCCCGAAGAATTAAAGTACATTGGTATGGTAACTGATGCCGCTTTTGTTGATTTAAATAAAGACAAAAAACAAGAATTGATAATCGTTGGCGAATGGATGCCTATTACGGTTTTTGAAGTTACAGAAGGTAAATTAACAAATAAAACAGAAAATTATTTTGACCGTAAACTATCTGGTTGGTGGAATAAACTGATGATTGAAGACCTTAATGCTGATGGTTCTCCCGACCTACTTGTAGGCAATTTAGGTTTAAATAGTCAATGTAAGGCTAGCGATAAGCAACCTGCAGAGCTATATTATAAAGACTTTGACGAAAATGGCAGCATTGACCCAATTTTGTGTATGTACATTCAAGCGGGAGGCGTTCAGTGGACGAGCTATCCATATTTAACTCGTGACGAATTATTGGAGCAAGTTCCAACCAAACGCCCAAAGTTTACGTCTTACGAAAGCTATTCAAATGCAACGCTGACGGAGATTTTTGGTGAGGATGAACTAAAAGACGCTAAAAAACTGAAAGCCAACTATTTAAAAACGGTTCTCCTAACACAAAATGTACAAGGAAAATTTGAAGAAAAAGCATTACCAATTGAGGTTCAGTTTACTCCTATTTATACAATTACAGTAACTGATTATAATCAAGATGGTAGAAAAGACATCGTAATGTGTGGTAATTTAAACAAGTCTCGTTTAAAGTTTGGTAAATATGATGCCAATTATGGACTTTTACTAAAAGGCGATGGCAAAGGACAATTTGTAAGTATTCCACAACGTCAATCAGGTTTTAATTTAAAAGGCGATGTACGTTCGGCAGTTTCAATGAAAGGTTATATTTTATTTGGAATCAACCAACAAGGTATTCGAGCTTTTAAAACTAAATTATGAGAAAAACATAGAGCCTTTCATATAATTTCAATAATCATGTGCAAAGCATTGCAACACCTTGATATAGGCGAAAATGACACTATTTAAAGCACTAAACTTATAGTTATCTGACTGATTTTTAAATTATATCAATAATATATTCGAATTAATATTATTTTTGATATTAGTAGAAAGAATCAAAAGTGATTAAGTTATCAAAACTTTATAGAAGTCCCGAAGTTTATTGGGACTTTCTTTTTTTACTCTTTTTCCAAAAACAAACAATTGATATTAGAATGTTGAATGAACTATTTAACCAAAAATTTAAAGACTATTTTGGGGATTATCCTACTTTATTAGTTCGTGCCCCTGGCCGAATTAATCTTATAGGCGAGCATACTGATTATAATAATGGTTTTGTTCTCCCCGCAGCTATCGACAAGGCGATTTATTTTGCAATATCCTCTCGAAACGACAGAAAATGCATCCTATATGCTTATGATTTAGATGATTCCTACGAATTTTCATTAGATAATATTCAAAAATCTGAAAAAGTTTGGGCAAATTTCCTCATTGGAGTTTTAGCAGAAATTCTTGAAAAAGGTAAACAAATCAAAAATGGTTTTAATGTTGTATTTGGTGGAGACGTTCCACTTGGTGCAGGGCTTTCATCGTCGGCAGCAGTTGAAAGTGGAATTGGTTTTGCACTAAATCAGTTATATAAATTAGAACTCTCTAAACTTGAATTAGCAATAATTGCCCAACAAGCAGAACATAAATATGCTGGTGTAAATTGTGGCATAATGGATATGTTTGCATCTATTCATGGCAAAACAAATTCGGTTATAAAACTGGACTGCCAAAACCTCAGTTTTGAGTATTTCCCCTTTAATTTCCCTAATTATACACTCATTTTGTGTAATACTGGTGTGAAACACAACCTCGGTGATAGTGAATATAATCAACGCCGAGCTGAATGCGAAGAGGGCATTCGCATTCTCCGATTTGCTTTTCCACAGGTCGATAGTTTACGTGATGTAACGATACCAATGCTACGTAGTCAAGCCGATAAATTACCTTCAATCGTATTTCAGCGATGCAAATACGTTGTCGAAGAAATCGAACGAGTAGATGTGGCTTGCAGAGCTCTAGAAAATAATGACTTAAAGTCTTTCGGACAAAAAATGTATGAAACCCACGAAGGTCTGAGTCAGGATTATGAAGTTAGCTGCCCAGAACTAGATTTTTTGGTTGAGCAAAGTCGAAACTTTAAAGCAGTAGTGGGGGCAAGAATGATGGGCGGTGGCTTCGGTGGATGTACAATAAATTTAGTTGAAGCAGATGCTGCTGATGATTTTATCAAAAACATTAGACTTGCATATCATAAGACGTTTAATATTTATTTACAATCATACATTGTTAATATCTCGAATGGTGTTCAGGAAATAGAAAAAGAAGTGGTGTTAGATTGAAAAATTCTTAAATTGCAAAAAAATAAAAGCAATTTTAGCTTAAGAATGGCTTATAGATAAAAAATTTGATTTTTAGATACATACCAAACTTAATATGATTTTTCTAATAAACTTTTCTTCATGAACAGAGCAAAAAATCTCGAAAGATTAAAAAACGAAAAATTTGACATTTGCATCATTGGTGGAGGAGCAAGCGGTGCAGGTTGTGCATTAGATGCTGCCTTACGAGGTTTTAAAGTAGCCTTGATTGAAAAAGAAGATTTTGCCGCTGAAACATCTTCAAAATCAACTAAACTAATTCATGGAGGAGTGAGGTATTTAGAACAAGCTTTTAAAAACCTTGATTTTGCCCAACTCCGACAAGTCAAACATGGCCTCGAAGAACGACATACTGTTATTAGAAATGCACCGCATTTGGCACATCCGCTAGCTTTGATTACACCCGTTTTTAGCTGGTTTGAAGGCTTTTATTTCAAAATTGGACTAACTATTTACAGTTTCTTTGCTAAAAACGATTCAATGCCTAAAGCCGAATGGCTCAATAAAAAAGAAACTTTTGAACATATTCCTACACTTACGCCGAAGCTTCATAGTTCGGTTATGTATTATGATGGACAACTAGACGACGCTCGCTATTGTTTGGCACTCGCTCACTCAGCCGACGAAGCGGGTGCAGCTGTTGTAAATCATGCCTCGATAATTGATTTTGAAAAAGATAGCAATGGAAAGCTGACGTCAGCAATTGTAAATGACAATTTGAAGCAACTTAAAATTCATAACTCAGAATCGAACAAAGAACATTTTAGAATTAATTCAAAACTTTTCATCAACTGTACTGGCTCGCATGGAGATAGTATTAGGCTTTTGGCAAACGCCAAACAAGAAAAACGCTTACGGCCTAGTAAAGGGGTGCATATTATGCTTTCAGCCGAAGTGCTCAATAGCAAAGATGCAATATTGATTCCAAAAACAAAAGATGGACGAGTAATTTTTGTGATTCCATTTGAAGGAGAAATAATGGTGGGAACAACCGACGATGAGTATCTTCATTTGGAAAAAGAACCTATTCTAATGGAAGAAGAAATTGATTTCTTACTTGACACCCTTCGACCATATATAGCCAAAGTACCTGATAAATCAGAAATTAAATCTGGTTTTGGGGGTTTACGCCCACTTATTGCTTCGTCTGACTCTAAAGCAACTAAAAAACTCGTCCGTGACCACGAAGTTGAGTATGATAAAGAATCAAATTTAATAAGCCTTTTGGGCGGAAAATGGACAACTTACCGCCTAATGGCAAAAGATACAATTGATGAAGCCTGTAAAATTTTAAGTAATGGTGTAGAATGTACAACAGAGATGCATTATCTGATTGGTGGCGAAAATTATAGATTTGAAGAATGGAAAAACATTCAAAAAACATATAATCTAGACGAAGATATATGTCAGCATTTATTAAAAAAATACGGCACAAAAGCCAACGAAATTTTAAAAATTTCAAGTCAGACAGAACGCATACACAAAGATTATCCCTTCATCAAGGCTGAGATTATTTACACGATTCGTGAAGAAATGGTAGGTAGTTTAAGAGACTTCTTTGCTAGACGTACTCGTATGGAACTAATGGATTGGAAAGCAACTTTAAGTTCGGTTGATGTGGTTGGTGATATCATGGCAATTGAACTAAATTGGTCGGAAATTCAAAAGCAAGCAAACATTGCTGAGTATAAAAAACTTTTGAAAAGTTTCATGGAAATAGCCAACATAAATTAATGACAATATTCTAAACTTTATCCAACCTTAAATCAGAAATGATTTTCGGCAAATTTTGTGGAAAGATTAATTTTTAATAAAATAATTCAGATTTACCTTCATTGAATTTAATTTTGGTTTATTATTATAAACTTTTTCCTCCCCCCTTCAACAAAAGACAAAAAAGTCATTAAGAGTATGGTGTTAAATTTGAGAAGTAGTTTTATAAAAAAAAGTATTTGATAAAATACCATCAAAAATTAATTGGGTGTAATTCCATTTCTATCAAGGAAAGTTTGAATTTTTGTAATTGCACAGGTATTTACTTTAAAGCGATACGCCTAAGCCAAGACCACCACGTAATTCATATTTACCGAAAGAATAAGAAGGTGTAAAATTAACTCTTAAAAAAACGACTCTTGGATGTGGTGGAATATCAAAAATGACTTGTTGTCTAAGTCCAAAAATTCCAAATGAATAACTTCGGGTTTCAGTGCCTTTATAAGCTATAGGAGTAAAGCCAGCACCCATTTCAATAAACCATTCGGAAGCAATTTTTGAAGGAGCTGATTGGCACCTTACAGCGACTCGCTTATTAATGCCTCTACGAAGATTATTGATTAGATAATTATAAGTCACAGAAGTTGGAATGGAGATACCTGCCCCATTTGCCGCAGGTCCAGTTCCTACTGATTTACCTCCTGGTAGGAAACCAAACCCAGTGCGTAATGCTAAAAAGCTATTTTTCCATCTTACTGGTAGAAATTCTACGTTTATCGACCCTAGTGGACTTATAGCGAATGATTCGGCCATAATTGCTGTACGGTAGCGAGTACGATACATTATTTGAGCATTAGTTGTCTCAACTAGGGTTATTATGACTATGAGGCTTAGAAAATATTTCACTAAATTATAGGGTTATGTCAATTTACATAAGATAAAAACGTGCCAAAATATATTCGTTCGAATAATATTTATCAACTTTCTAACATATTTGTATTAAAAACGAATTTTAAGGTTAAAAAATTACAATTTCAAATACCTAGACATAAAAAAAGACAAGTTACCTTGCCTTTTCTTATAAATTCGATAGAATAATACTTAGAGATTACTTACTAATTTCTTTTGTTTTTCGTTTAATCTGAATCTTTCACCATAAGTATCAGCCAAACGCTCTGTCTCCTTCAAGAAAGTTTCTTTTCCAATAAAATCAGGAAAATTGAGTGTTCCACCAGCATACGGAGGAAATCCCCAAGCCAAAATCGAACCGATATTTCCATCTAATTTTGTCATCAAAACACCTTCATCCATACAACGAATTGATTCCACCACTTGGCGATAGAGTAATCTTTTTTTCACTTCTTCAACATCAGGTTGATTCTTCGAAACAGGAAAATATTCGGCCAATCCTTCCCACAAATACTTTTTACCATTTTCTGGATATTCATAAAAACCTTTTTTGTTTTTCTTGCCAAATCGGCCTAAGTCTTCAACCATCATTCGAGTTACTTGATATGCCCCATCTTCTTCGCTCAATGCCCCGTCAGCAATCGATTGCTTAGATATTTTCAAAGCTAAATCCAAAGCGACTTCATCTGAAACGGCCAACGCTCCCACTGGCATTCCGGCATTTTTCCCGGCATTTTCAATCAAAACAGGGTCAACACCATCTTTTAGTAGAGCAATTCCTTCAGTAGTGTATGTGCTGAAACAACGAGAAGTATAAAATCCACGAGAATCGTTGACTACGATTGGTGTTTTTCGAATTTTCTTAACAAAATCTACCGCTAATGCCACAGCATAGTCAGACGTTGCTTTACCACGAATCAATTCTACCAACATCATTTTATCAACTGGCGAGAAGAAGTGAATTCCGATAAAGTTTTCAGGTCTTTCCGATGCCTTTGCTAAACCGGTAATCGGAATTGTAGAAGTATTTGAACCAAATACGCCTGATTCTATCAACATTGGCTCTGCTTCTTTGGTTACACTTGCTTTTAATTCACGATTTTCAAAAACTGCCTCGATAATCAAATCACAACCCTTCAAATCGGCAACTTCTGATGTTGGCTTTATCAAACTCAATAGTTTTTCTCCTTTATCGGCAGTAGTTTTTCCTCTTTCTATGCCTTTCTGAACCAAAACTCTCGAATAATCTTTTCCTTTCTCGGCATTTTCAATAGTTATATCTTTCAAAACAACCTCAATTCCGGCCATTGCGGAAACATAGGCAATACCTGCCCCCATAAATCCAGCACCCAAAATCCCTATTTTTTTCACATCAGTTGGAGGAATTCCTTTCGGACGACTTGCACCTTTATCGGCTTCGTTTTTACCCAAAAACATCACTCCAATCAGATTTTTTGCCTCGCGAGAAGTGGCAACTTTCACAAAATAACGTGCCTCAATTGGAATCGCTCTATCCATATTTACTTGCAAACCTTCATAAACACACGAAAGAATCGCAATTGGAGCGGGATAATTGCCTTTAGTTTTATCCATAATCATGGCGGTTCCTCCGGCAAACGTACGCATTCCTGTAGGTGATTGCACATTTCCACCCGGCACTTTATAATTTTCACGAGCCTTAATTGCTCCTGTTTTCTTATCAAATTCATCCCAAGGCTGAATCGCTTTCGGATTAGCCAAAATCCATTTCACGGCTTTTTCCATCATTTCTTCATGAGTTGCCGCCATATCATTGACCATTCCATAACCCAAAGCTTCTTTTGGTGAAATTCTCTTACCTTCAACCATCAACATTAAAGCGGCTTCCATACCAATAATACGTGGTAAACGTTGCGTTCCACCACCACCAGGAAGCAAACCAAGCTGAACTTCGGGCAAACCTATAACCGCCTTTGGATTATCTAGAGCGATTCGGTAATGACAAGCCAAACAGACCTCATAGCCACCACCCAAAGCGGTACCATTCATAGCAGCAACTATTGGCTTTCCGCAAGTTTCGAGTTTACGAAAAATAGCATTAAAATCAAGCGAAAATTTATGCATTTCGCTTGGGTCTTTGCTATTATTACGCAAAATCATCTTCACATCAGCTCCAGCAATAAACTCATTTTTTTCGGAGGTGATGATAATTCCTTTTACTTCGGGGTCAGTGTATGCTTTTTCGAGATGCCCTTCAAATTCAGGAATAGAAATATCATTAAGAACGTTCATCGGCGAAGTAGTCATATTCCAACTGATAATCGCTACGTTGTTTTCTACTTTATAGTTAATTTCCATTAGATGGTTGAATGTTATTGTTGCACAAAAATAAGGTATGCTTGCATACTATTTTGCAAATATAAAAAAATTATGACTAATAGTTACAATAGATAAAATGAATTATTCTTGAGAACCTAAAGAGTAAAAAAGCCTTCAATTTGTAAATTTCAGACATTTTGAAGGCATTTAAAAACATAAATATTAATTATTCAAATCCTAACCTAACTTCCTCATTACCAACACTCATAGAGGCAAATCTACCGCAAGGAATCGTCCAATTAATAGCTTCATGACCAACTGGAAAATCATAGCAGATTGGATAATTATACTCAGCAGTGTGCTCTGCAATAATTTCGTAAAAAGTTTTACCGAACGGCTCTTCGTTTTCTTTTATATCCGAAAAATCCCCCACAATTAAACCTGCTAAATTTTTAAGTTTTCCAGCACGTTTTAGCTGAATCATCATTCGGTCAATGTTATAGAGATACTCAGAAATATCTTCGATAAACAAAATTTTTCCATCTGTATTGACCTCTGATTTTGAGCCAATCAAATGTGTCAAAATACAAAGATTTCCTCCCACAATTTGCCCCGCACCTTTACCTTTTTTATTAATTGGATTTGATGGAATTGTGTAATTTATTTTTTCACCAAAAAGAAATGCCTTGAGTTTCTGAACCGAATCATAATCTCGAATAAAAGTTTTGGGCATTGGAGCATGAAGACTCTGAAAATCTAATGCTTGTAACTGCCCATGAACAGCCGTAATATCCGAAAACCCAATAATCCATTTCGGATTATTCTTGAACTTGGTGAAGTCAACAGCATCAATTATTCTCGAACTTCCGTACCCACCTCTTGCTGAAAAAACAGCTTTAATTTCTAGATTGTCAAGTTGTTGTTGAAAATCTCTTAAACGAACTTCGTCAGTACCTGCAAAATTAAAATAGGATGCACTTACCGATTCGCCTATTACAACTTCTACGCCCCAATTTTCTTGCATGAGGTTGATAGCAGACTTAATATCTTCGAGATTTAGCTTGCTGGCAAGGGCTATTATGGCTACTTTATCGCCTTTTTTTAAGAATGGGGGAGAAATTAATGAGTTCATTTTTGTGTTTTTTTTACCACGTAGGCATAGAAAAGCTTCTCACCGCTCGCACAGAGTTTCACGAAGTTTATTTTCTGAAAATTAAGAATAAATTATGGGTTCAAAGATACGAGGTCGTAATTATGAATTTTTCGTAAATCTAAAATATAACTTTCATCATGGTTGGTTTCTAACATTGGCTTAAACTTTGCCCCCCAAATGAGTTCGTCATTGAAATATGAATGGCGTTTGTGAACCACATCTGCAAAAGTATCATCAACGCCCTCGGTAGAAATCATAAATTCGGCATCAACTTCGGCGAGCGATTCAGCAGTTTCACCATAAAGTGGACTCTCTTCGGTTATGGCATGAACAATTGTCCAATTTGTAGGGAAAAAGTTAACTTTAGAGCGTTCGAGGGTGAGGCTGTAATATTGTCTATTTCTAACTCCATTCTTTTCCTCTACTCTTGAAAAATCCAAACTTACAGTCATGTTAATAATCTGATTACTCTTTTCGTTGACCATTCTGAACATAAAGGCATTTGTATCGAGATATGGAGCAATAATGGCATTTCGGCTGAACAAAATACGAGGGTTTGGACGAGAAAAACGACCGTATAACAAACCAGTAATAAAGGCAAACAGCATCAAACCACTAAGGGCTTCAAAAGCAGCTACAAAACTGGCTAAAAAACCAACGGGAGCTATACGCCCATAGCCAACGGTAGTAAGTGATTGTGCTGAAAAAAAGAAAGCATCCCAAAACTGAGAGACTGGGTTAGACATATTGACACCCACTAAATGCTCCACCCCAATGAGATAATATAGACTCGCAAAAAAAAGATTTAAAATTAAGTAAAGTATAAATACCATTGCAATAAATGTACTCCAACGAATGGTAATTAGGCGATTGTAGAGATTGAGCCAAGCCTCAAATGACTGCCCGACACGCCTCACATTAAACAGACCATTACCCGTAATTAGGCGGGTTTGACGGTCGGTCATTTTTGTTCCGAAGCCTAAATCTTGACGATTACGTTCTTTCTCTACGAGGGAGTCTTTTTTCTTAATCATTGTGGTGCATTGAGCGACGAAAACCAAACATTTTTTCGGTTATTTCAGAAACAACACAATATTACGACAAAAAAGTTTTCAAAGAAACACCACATCATCAACTACGGACTCTCCTACATCTTTATTTATAAGGTCAAGCAACTTGGTTTTGGCCATAAAAAGTTCTTGACGAAGTGGAGAAGAGTCGATTCGGAGATATAAAACTCTGTTTTTAACGTAAATTTCTTTGGTTCGAGAAGCAATAGATGGGCCCATCATTCGTCCCCAAAATGCTATTAAATAAGTTTCGTTGAATCGAGTTTTTAAATCAAATGTTTTAAGAAATGCTTCGATAGCTTCTTTCATCGGAGTAGCTTGCGAACGTCGTGTAGTTTCAGATGCCATAATTTTTTATCTTTAAAAGATGAAGCAAACTATTTTAATAATTCGGCTACTTCAAATCTTACCAAAGCCTTTTCTGCACTTGATTTTACGAAA
The DNA here is from genome assembly GCA_027486845.1 of Cytophagaceae bacterium. GTDB lineage: Bacteria > Bacteroidota > Bacteroidia > Cytophagales > Spirosomataceae > Emticicia. The sequence continues at coordinate 106,114 of JAIXOL010000058.1, read as the reverse complement.
GGGTTTTAATTTAAAGTAATTATTGTTTTAAATCAAAGTTTGTTGCTAAACGCTCGGCTAGCACTTTGAGATAAACTGTATCATTATAATCCTTTGAAATTGACTCAGGGTCTTCTAAATTAATCTCGCTTGACAATATATTTCTAAGGCAAGATACCACAAAGTTTTTCTGTAAATCTATACTTAATTTGTCCACGGACAATAGTCGATAAGTCCACAGTAAGGTAATTAACTAATTAACAGTCTTTTAGCTATCCACAAATTTATCGATTAAAATTGTCCTATTACTTAAATTATTATCTATCTAAAACTTGACCATTTCCTTTTCGCTAAAAATCCAAAATTATGATATCGGCAAGAATAAAATATGAACCTTTGTATTATTATTGTAAGCAACTAAAGTAAAAATGTATTATCTAATTTAATGATTTTCAGTGGGCTTTTGATTTCACAAATCAGTAGAGTGGTACTTGAAAATAGGTTATACTTCAGTAAATCTAAACCTTTACTCGTCATGCTTATGTTTCACTGTTTCGGTAAAAGTTTCGTAGAAATATAAAGTGAATTATTGTACTCAATGTTGAGAGGATAGCTAATTTTTGCCGAATATTCCGACTTATTGAAAGAGTTTAGAAGCCAAAATACGAAGGCCGATAACAAGCACAGTGCTAAGGTTTTAATATTCAACATTAAAGTCAACATACGATTCCACAGGCAATAGAAAAATTAATTTCTGCTGACTGTGGAATATCGACAGTAGACTATATGAAAATTTTATTTTTTTCTTGAAACTGAAGTTTTATCGAACGTCAATCTTGCACCGCCTCCTGCAGAAACTGTAACAGTTAATTCGTCTTTTGATACGATTTTGCCGTGCAATCCACCGAAAGTTACGATTTCATCGCCTTCTTTTAACTCCTCAACCATTTTCTTTTGGTCACTTGACTTTTTTTGTTGTGGACGAATCATGAAGAAGTAAAATACGGCTATCATACCGACCATCATCACTATCGAAAACATACCATTTCCACCTTGAGCTTGTAAAAGAATCATTATTTCTGATTTTTTGGTTAGATTATATTTAATTTTTGTGGCTCAATTTTTAGCCTTTTATAATTTTGGAGTTGCCTTTGAAGCAGATTTAGTGGTATCTGAAACATCTTTTCCGTAAACGATAGCTGTGAAAGCCAAAACTGTTTGTGGAGGATTGGCATTAGAAAAAATTGTTACAAATTTTTTGTTTGTACCCGCTTTTCCTTGACTATTAAAACGAACTGTGATTTGGTCTGACTGCCCTACTCCAATCGGATGATCAGGTTTTGAAGCAACTGTACAGCCACACTGCACTTGCACATCGGTAATTGTCAATGCACTTTTACCAACGTTTTTAAATTTAAACACATGTGAAACTGTATCACCTTCGGTGAGTGTTCCGAAATCAACAACTTCTTTGTCAAACTCCATAATTGGAGCATTTGCCAAAGCAACTAATGAATCTTCTTTACTCATTCCAGTTTGATTTTTTGAGTCAATTAGGTTGCAAGAAAAATTTATTCCTGCCAAAATAAATGTTGCAGTAAGAGCTAAAAACAGTTTTTTCATTTCGTATTCTAAATGTTATATTTTAAACATTAATTACCTAATATCAAAGTAATTAGACAATTATAGTAATTGACATTTGCCTACTAACAATTTAACTTTTTCAGAATGTCAGATTTCTAAATTACCAAATTTACTTACAATAATCCAAAAATATTATAAATTCTATTAGTTTTTCGATTTAATTTGGCTCATCAAAGACTCTACATCTTCTAGTAATTTTTCGGCTTTTTGTCGGGCTTCGCTCACTACTTTTTGCCCTTCTGCTTTAGCGGAACTATCGCCTCCAACTACTTCCATTGCCACTTCATCGCCTCTTTCGATGAGGTCGTTAATAAATTTCTGAAGTTGTTCACGATATTTCGATAAACGGAACGACAGTTTATCACGAGTTACTTCGCCTTTTTCGGGTGCATACAAAATCCCGATGGCTGCTCCTGTAGCTACCCCAGCCAAAAATGCTATGAAAGTTCTTGATGAATTGCTCATAAAATTCAATGAGTAAATGAATGATTTATCGAATAAATTAACTCTTAATTTTCTATAAAACGCCCACTATTAATTAATAATTGTTTAATGATAATTAAAGCCTATTTATTATCCAACATGCCTCTACCACTCTTACGAAGTTTGCCCGATTCTTTTAGGTCTTTCGATACACCATCTAAAATCCCATTGACAAATTGCCCACTTTTTGGTGTGCTATAATCTTTGGCAATTTCGATAATTTCGTTGATTGTAACCTTTACCGGAATGCTTGGATAATTAAGCATTTCAACAACCGCCATTTTCAATAAAATATGGTCGGTGATAGCAATTCGCTCGATTTCCCAGTTTTTAAGTTTTGGAATCAGAATTTCTTCTAAATCCTTGGTTTCGAGAATACTTTTTTGAAACAAAGTTTGTAAGAATTGTTTTCTTTCATCCCATTCATCATCCAAAATTACTAACTTTAACCTATCATCTTCTATCAAACCCTGAAAAGTATGCGTAACGGCTGCTCTGAGGGTTTCGATGTCGTCAATCCAATACAAATCTTGCTTCTCGAAAAACTCCCACGAAATTTCGTGTTTCAATATTACGTTTTTGAGTAGATATTTCAAAATCGCAAAGTCTTCCTCGAGCGTATGATTGGTTTTCGATACATATTCTTGGTAACGATCATTTGATCGAATTACATCACGATACAGCTTGGCCACAAAAACTTGTTCATTGCCCATGCTAATACTTCGACGACTACAAAGGATTTCGAGTGATTTTTCTTGACCTAAAGCCTTAATGACTTGGTTATCAGAAAATTTTGATTTTCCTTCACCATTATTATCCTGATTGGCACGATTGCCGAGTTCTATAAAAAGCAACAAGATTTGCAAATATAATTCATATACTCTTTCGGCCTCAATTACCATGCGGCTGGCATAGTGTTGAATATCTTTTCTGTTTTTAAGAAGGTAAAATTCTTTAGCTTTTTCAACCATTCTCAACACTTCATCAGGTGCATCAAACTTTTCAGCCTCCTGTCGAGAAAAAGCTTCTTGAAAAAGATTTTGGCCTAATTTTTTCAATCCTTCAAGTTTCTCCTTATCTTGATATTCCATTGAATTCAAATCTGGAGAAAAATGGTCGGCAATTAAGTCTAGAGCTAATTGGAAATTCGCACCCTCTGCTTGCTTGTAAGCAAAGAGGGATTGCATCGCACGAATCCGTATGAGGCGTCTGTTAAGCATAGGCGTTCAAAGAACTGAAGTTTTATTATGGCACAAAATTAGTAAAAAAAAACAACAACCCCTAACGCCAAAAAGGCGATTTCACTTACTACTAACAATAATTCGTTCTTGAAACAAAAAAATAGTTATTTTGGAGTAGATTTGAAATTATCAAAAAAGCTAAAATGAATACAAAAGCAAGATATGTTTTTCTTATTTTACTGTTAATCAGCCAATTGAGAAGTTTTTCTCAAACTTACTCAGTAGAACAGATAAAAGAAGACCTTGGAAATCTGAAAAAAGAGATTGAAAAATACCACCCAGACCCATACAAATATATTTCTAAGGAGCGATTCGCTTTCATGCAAGATTCTCTGCTGCAAAAAGTTTCAGGTAGATATTCACTCCGAGAAGCTTACTTTATATTTTTACCCTTGGTACAGGCCGTTGGTTGCGGACATACGCACATGTCGCCCGACCGCAGATTACTTTCTAAAAGCAATTCATTTACCGAACGTCCGAAGTTTTTTCCGTTTAGTGTACGTTATATCAATAATCAATTGTTGGTTTCTCGCAATTATTCGGCCGACAAAAAAATCACGCGAGGTACTGAAATCTTAGAAATTGATGGGCAACCAATCAAAAAAATCTTGGAGCATTTAGAAAAAATTTCTTATTACAATGGCGATGGTGTAAACCCAAATGCAAGAAAGTATTATGCCATTCGAGAATTTAGAAAATTATATTATTTATGGAAGGGAGAAAGGGAAAGTTTTGCAGTAACATATCAAAAGCTAGGGCAAAGTAAATCAAAAACGAGTAAAATTGAAGGACAGAGTATAGATTTTATGGAGAAAATGCTCGAAACTCGTTACTCTGATATTGACGAAGATACAACAGGAATTGTATCATATCGAGTCATTGATTCGAGCCAAAAAGTTGCGATGGTCGATATTCGTTCGTTTATGTATGGTACAAAAGATTTTGGACGAAGCACTAATTTTGAAGGCGAAACTCGTAAAATTTTTAGAAAGTTGGAAGAGAATAAAATCGAAAATTTGATTTTGGATTTAAGAGGCAACTCAGGTGGAATTATTGACTATTCGATTTTCTTTCTGCGATATTTTGCTAGTCAACCATTCGATGCATACAAAATAGGTTTTAGAGAAGAAGGCTTGCAACGACTCAAGCAAGATTATAAAAAATATGATGCGTATTTGGCCAAAGATGCAACTTCTAGACTCAATAAGGAATTTACGGTGAGGGATTCAGACGGTTATTTGGAAAGCAAATATCAACAAAAGCAACGCCCACACGATGAATTTAGATTTAATAAAAACGTTTATGTACTTATGAATGGTGGTACATTTTCGGCGGCAGCTTTATTGGTTTCAAAACTTCACAATATGGGAGTTGGTACTTACGTAGGTATGACTTGTGGAGGTGCTTATGATGGTTGTTCGGCAGCTCAGTTTTCTACCATAAAACTACCAAATACAGAATTAGAGATTTCCTTACCATTGGGCAGGATTCTCTATAATATTGATACTAAGAAATACAATAAGCCAAATCTACAACCTGACTTTGAAATAAATTCAAACCTTGAAGATTTTATAAATAATGAAGATACGGTGTTGAAATACACACTAAATTTGATTAGAAACAAAGTTAAAATTAGATAATTTTATCTATTCAACTGTCCGTTGTAAACGCTACATCGTAAAAAAGTTTATATTAACAGTTTTCTATTAACCAATAATCAGTACACAAGTAATCAACCAATATGCAAAAGTTTTTTATTCTTTTACTATTTCCACTTTTTTTACAAGCACAAAAATCAAAAGATAGTTTTACACCTGAAGAGATTCGGACAGATATGACATTTCTGAAAAAACGGTTCGAGAAAATACATCCAGGCATGTATTATTACATAAGCAAAAAAGCCTATAATCAAATGTATGATTCACTCTATAATTCTATCAATCAGCCACTTAACTACTTAGAAACATTTCGAGTTTTATCACAATTAGTGACTAACGTAAAAGATGGACATACCAATCTGAAATATGATAAAAAGCGATTCAATAAAAAAAATGCAAAGTTTGTGCCTTTTTATCTTCGCAAGATTGATAAAAACCACTATTTGGCCTTGAATTACTCAGCTGATTCAACTATAATTCGAGGAAGTGAGGTTTTGGCTTTCAACGACGAACCACTTGGTCAATTAATGCAGAAACTCAAAATATTTGTTTCGAGTGATAATGCCAATGAACATGTAAAAGAATACTATACTGTAAGTGCTTTTCCGACTTATTTCAAAAGGTATTTTGGAGAAGTTGATTCAATTAAAATCACTTATCGTTTACCCAAAAATGATTCTATTTTTATTAAAAAAGTAGCTTGCCAGACGAACAACGAAATCCTTAAAATTGACAAAAAACGCTATAAAAGCCTCAATCGCCCTAATCTTTCGCTAAAAATCATTGATAGTGTTAATCGTATCGCCAAATTAGATATCACGGAATTTACAATGAATGGAAAGTTTCTGGATTTAAACAATCGAAAATTCAAGCGGGTTTTGCGAGACAGATTCAAAACCATAAAAGACCTCAAAGTGGAGCATCTGATTATTGATTTCAGAGCCAATGGTGGTGGATTTATTCCAAATATTTCTCGTTTATTAAAATACCTTTCGCCAAAACCTTTTACTTTAGTTGATACTTTGGCTTTTAAGAAAAAAGCCTATTTTACACTTTTTAAACCTTACTATTTTGGTCCTCCCTTGATAATGTGGCTGGGTTTTAAGAAACGTGATGACACGTTTATGTATCGGGTAAACAAGCGAAATGACAAACAAAAACCCGAAAAGCATTTAGGTTATTACGGAAAAACATATTTCATTACTGACCCAGGTTGCTATTCAGCAACCACTTTTACACTTAATTTAGCAAAAGATTTAGAAATACCCGAAAAAATAATTGGGCAACAAGTGGGTGGTGCGAGTTGGGGAAGTTTTGCAGTAAATTGGCAAGATTTCAAGCTACCAAATACAAAATACATTGTGCATACGCCACTAATGAAAATTAGTCATAATTTACCAAATAAACTAAACAAGGACTTTTTTCTACAGCCTGATTACGAAGTAAACCGCAATCGTGAAGAGTTAATAAAAAACAATACAAGTGTGATTGACTTTACAGTTGAAATGATTCGACAGAGTAAGGCGATGAGAGAAAGGTAAAACTTTTTACCGCTCGATTGGATTAACAAAATCAAATAAAACGTTTTTTATGTTCAGACTTGCTTCAATTAATGATATTTAAGAGATAACTCACTTGAATAATTTGGAACGAATCGTATAAGACAAACGCATTGATAAACGTGCCGATGCCAAGAAAAATAGAAGAAATCGGCATTAAACCAAAGTCTTGATAAAGTATCAACTTAAAGATGGACTAACCATTGATGAGGCATAAAAAAAATGGTACTTTTGAGCTAAATTCTCAAAAGTACCATTAAATCAAAGCTTTTATTCTTACCAAAAAATCGTATAAATAATCGTAAAGATTACCACTACAACTATTGCTCCAATAGCGAAAGTTCTATCAACTTTAAACCATTCTTTCTTTACTTCAAATGCATTTTCTTGGTCTTTTCCTTTTCCTTCAATCAAGCTGATGATTACGTGAACCAACGAACAAATCCAAAAAACAACGCCCATACGATTTAAGAATGGAAACTCAGGGTAAAGATTTGCAATCACTGCTGAAAGGGCAATACTCAAAATAGCAGCCGTTAAAGCTCCATTTGCAGTAGCTTTTTTCCAGAAGAAACCAAGTAGGAAAATACTCAAAATTCCAGGAGAAATATAACCTGTGTACACTTGAATATACTCAAACGCTTGCCCGAAATTAGCCAAAAGTGGACTTACAATCAGAGCAATAATAAACGCTATAACGATAGCCACACGCCCCGTCCATACAGTTTGCTTTTCGCTAAGATTTTTATTGAAAAACTTGGCGTGAATGTCAAGCACATAAATCGTAGAAATACTATTAGCTTTTCCAGCCAAGGATGCTACAATTGCGGCAGTAAGAGCCGCAAATGCCAAACCTTTTAAGCCAACTGGCAATAAATTTAACAAAACAGGATAAGCATTATCAGGTTTTACGATACCATTTTGCGTAATACCATTTACGATAGAAGCATCAGCATTTTCTTGGAAAATTACATAAGCCGCCAAACCAGGCAAAACCACAATAAACGGCATCAACATTTTCATAAATGCAGCAAACAAAACACCGTTTCGTGCAGTAGAAATATCTGCTCCCAAAGCACGCTGCGTCATGTATTGATTACACCCAAAATAATTAAGGTTATTTACCCACTGTCCACCGATAATAAACATCATAATACCCGGCAATTGCTTGTAGGCATCAATAAAACCACCCTTTCCATCATGAACTTGATATTGATTAGGCTTGAAAATCATGTGCAAATGGCTATCAGCTTTTTCGGCAATTAGTTTAAGGCCTTCAAAAACACCTGCTCCTGTTCCTACTTTGTTTGAAAGTAAATCAAGAGCTAAATACGTAGTAGCCAAACCGCCGAAAATCAAGCAAACCACTTGGATAACGTCCGTATAACCAATTACTTTCATACCTCCAAGCGTAATGATTACCGCAAAAACTGTCAAGAAAATGGCACAAGTCATAAAGCTAAAACCTGTCATTTTTTCTAGACTCAAACCTCCAAGATAAATTATTGAGGTAAGATTGACGAAAATGTAAAGAAAAAGCCAAAAAACCGCCATAATCGTTGCAAGACGTTTGTCGTAGCGTTTGGCAAGAAATTGTGGCATTGTAAAAATCTTATTATTGAGATACATCGGCAGAAAATATACCGCCACAATTATGAGAGAAACACCACCCAATAATTCATAAACCGAAATGGCAATGCCGAGTTGGAAAGCTTGGCCAGACATGCCAATAAACTGTTCGGCCGAGATATTTGAGGCGATTATTGAAGCACCAATTGCCCACCAAGTTAGTGAGCCTTCGGCCAAAAAAAAGTCTTTACTATCAGCCGATTGTTTACCTTTGTTTTTGTAAATCCAATAGCCGTAGGAAGATACGATGACGAAATAAATCAAAAAGATAACGTAATCGGGCGTTTCGAGTCCAAGTGTCATTAGTAATTTTATTAGGATTGATTTTGAGTCAACAATATATCAATAAATTCTTTAAATCGTCATGTTTTTTACTAAAAAAATATAAATCAATAATAAGGAAACAACCAACAAATCTCCCAAATTGCAATTTTGGTCTATGTAATTAGTTTTTTCTTCTCAAAACAATGCCAATTCTTTCAAAAACAGCTAATTTTATATGTTATTACATTACCGAAAATCAATGAAAATAAAACTTTACATATTTCTACTACTTCCTATTGTTTTTTGCTTACAGTTATCTGCTCAAACCATTAATGAGCAGAAATACAAAATTCATATCAAACGAACTTCTGAAAAAATAAAAATTGATGGAATATTAGATGAAAATATATGGAAAATAGCCGAGAAAACGCCACCGTTTCGTCAGCAATTTCCCTATGATACGTCAAAGGCCATTCAACAAACGATGGCACAGGTAACCTTCGATAACGAATTCTTATATTATAGTTTTGTGGTTGAACAGCCTCGAAAATACGCTGTTCTTTCTCTTAAACGAGACTTCCCAGCCGGCGGCGGAACAGATTTGGTTGTCTTCAATATTGATACTTTTAGAGATAAACAAAATGGTTTTCATTTTGCAGTAAATCCTTATGGTGTGCAACGTGAGGCTTTAATTTCAAACGGAAATATAGTTTCAAATGATTGGGATAATAAATGGTACACGGCCGTAAAAAATTACGATGACCATTGGGTAGTTGAATGTGCTATTCCATTTAAAACAATCAGATATAAATTGGCGGAAGATGGACAAAACACTTGGAATGTGAACTTTTTTCGCAACAACCTTTTATTGAATGAGCGTTCTTCGTGGGCACAACTTCCACGTAGCGGAAAAGGAACAGATTTGGCTTTTTCGGGAACTTTGATTTGGGATGATGCCCCACCAAAACCAGGCCCAAATGTTTCGATAATTCCTTACAGTATTGCTTCCGTTGGGCAAGATTTTATTAACCAACTACCTTTAGAAAGAAAAGCAAATATTGGCTTCGACACCAAAATTGCGGTTACGCCTTCATTGAATTTAGATATTACGATTAACCCAGACTTTTCACAGGTTGAGGTTGATAGACAAGTAACAAACTTGAGTCGTTTTGAAATTCTTTTTCCTGAAAGAAGGCAGTTTTTTCTAGAAAACAATGACCTTTTTGGGTCATTTGGTACCGATAATATAACACCTTTCTTTTCTCGGCGAATCGGAATCACAAAAAACCCTATTACTGGAAATAGTCAGCAAGTAAAGATTTTGGGTGGAGCAAGACTCAGCGGTAAACTTACTAACAATTGGCGTATTGGTTTGTTGTCGATGCAAACTAAAGGCACCAAATTTGATGATAAAATTGGCTTAGCAGGGGCTAACTACACCGTTGGAGCCATTCAGCGAAAATTGTTTACCAGGTCAAATATATCGCTAATGCTTGTCAATAAAGAAAATGCCATCGGTAAATTAGAAACTCGACAAGCGGTAGATTCGTTGAAATTCCATCGAATTGTGGGTTTAGATTACAATATGGCATCAAAAAATGGTTATTGGAGAAATAAATTTTTCTATCATCAGTCATTTACGCCTTCAAGTTTAAAAGGACAAAATTCGGCAGGAATTATCATTTTAAAAGACTCACCGACATGGTTTATTAGTTCGGGCACTACTTATGTAGGCGAAAATTACTTCGCTCCCGTGGGCTATGTTCCTAGACAAAACTTTCTTAGAAACGAATCAAATTTTGGGTACACGTTTTATCCTAAAAGTGAAAAAATCAATAGGGTATTAAACAACTTTGGTATCGGAATAGATTGGGATTATTTTACCCGAAAAACTGATTTTAAAACCATAGATTATGATTTTACACCGTTGTTTTTTATGTTTCAGTTTACCAATAATGCCAGCTTGACGTTATTCCCGTGTAGGTTTGCATACACCTATTTGTTTAGCGATTTCGACCCAACCAATACTGGAAGTAAACCACTTTCTAAAAATCAAGGTTTTGCCTATCAACAAACACGTTTTAGCTTTCAATCGAATAATAATAAATCATTTTTCTTCAATATAAGCGGAAGAGGGGGCGAATATTATAATGGACATTTAGTATCGTTTGGAAGTACAATCAATTATCGTTTTATACCTCATGCATTGCTTTCGGTTGATATCACAAATAATCGAATCAAGTTGCCTAAGCCTTATAACTCTGCGGTTTTGTGGTTGATAAGCCCACGTGCTGAAATAACGTTCAATAAAAATGTATTTTGGACAACTTTTGTGCAGTATAACAATCAAGCCAATAATTTCAATATTAATTCGCGTTTTCAGTGGCGTTTCAAACCAGCAAGCGATTTCTTCATAGTTTATACCGATAATTATTTCGCAACCGACCCCGAGATGCTCGAAAAACCTTATAATTTAGGTTTGCTAAATAGCAAAAGTAGAGCCTTAGTGATGAAACTTACTTATTGGTTTAATATTTAAGATTAAGTAATGGGACAGAACAAATCAACAAACTGGAAAGAGATAAATAATTGATAGTTAGTCACTTATCTCATATCTTATGTCTCGTGTCTTTTGTCTAATTACTTAAGTGTATCTCATTACCCCCTATTCAACAACCAGCCAGTTACACTAAATCTTTCGGCAAAGGCTTCGCTTACTTCATGCTCGAGTTTTTCACTTTCAAAACAGACTAAACGTCCAGCAAGTGGTTCTATGACGATACCTTTTTCAATGCCATTTTCTGATGTGTAGATAATCAAGTTTCCCCCATTTTCAGGAATCCAATTGGGATTTAGGTAATAAATCACCGATAAAATTCTTCCTTTTTGAGCCTGAAAAGTATCTCTATGACGGCGGTAGAATTTGCCAATATCATATTTGGCGAAATGAATTTCGGTATCAACAATGCCCAAATAACAGGTTTGATTAAGGTAATCGACAAATGCTTGGTTTTTATTGAGTAACATTCGTTCTGCGACATCAATTGAGTTGGTTTCGAGCCATAGGATTTCATCACCTCTTATAAGTGCAGCTTTATGGGCTTCGCTTTGTTTGCCTATGCTTGCTTCTCTAAATTTCCCTGATTGATAGCGTTTTGTAAAGGTTGAAAGAAGGTTTTCAACTTCGTGTGGCTCTAAAAAATCATCACATACGGCATAACCTTTAGCCACAACTCCTTCAATAAGAAGCTCAAACTTCTGTTCTTGTGTAAGCATTTTCCCAAAAAGAAAACCTTGTAAGTCTTGCCGATTTACAAGGTTTTTTGGGTTTTCGGTAAAGGTAACTAAATGTTTGGCATTAGAATAAGTTTGTGTAAAATATGAATCCTAAAATATTCATAAAATTTGCTAATCACGAAATTTTCGTAAATTCGAGCAGATTTTAGATACCCAAAAAAACTTCCGATGGCGACTCATAAAGTTTCAAAAAGCAAATCTGCCAAGAAAAAAAAGGTAGAAACGCCGAAAAAAATACCTTATTATAGAAAGCCCGATAACTTGACCCTTGACCAATGGCAGATTGCCCTCAGAAAACAATTTGGAAAGGATAATGAATTTTTGATTACGAATATCGGCCCTGAAAAAATCTTTTCTGACTTTCAGGTCACTAATAGCGTCACTAATAATTCGTATAAAGTTGCCATTAGAAGTGCCGACGATACGCATAATTTTTGTGAATGTCTCGACTTTAAAACCAATCGTTTGGGCGTTTGTAAGCACATCAGTGCTACACTGCATTATTTGAGCAATGTCCATGGTTCAAAAAAAGCCTTTAAAGATGGTATTTTTGAGCCTCTTTATAGTTCGGTTTATTTAGATTACTTGAATGGAAAGCAGATAAAAATTAGAATTGGCGATGAAAACCGTGAGGCATATCTCAATTTAGCAAAAACCTATTTCGATGAAAACAATGTCTTAAAACCTGAATCTTTCGCAGTTTTTGAGGTTTTTCTGGAAGAAGCTAAGAAAATAAGTAAAAGTTTTAGGTGCTACTCAGATGCACTCGACTTTGTGATTGGCAAACGAGATAAAATTCACCGCAGAGATTTCTTTTTGAAACTTATTCCAAAAGAAGAAAACGACCAAACTTTTGAGAGTTTAGTAAAAACTGAGCTTTTCCCGTATCAGAAAAAAGGTGTTTTATTTGCCGCAATTGAAGGACGCAGCCTCATCGCCGACGAAATGGGTCTCGGAAAAACACTTCAAGCAATTGCTACTGCCGAGTTGTACAAAAAAGAATTGGGCATCAATCGGGTACTGATTGTTTGTCCGACTTCCCTCAAATACCAATGGAAATCTGAAATCGAAAAATTTACCGATTCCAGCGTTCATGTAATAGAAGGAACTCTCATCAAACGCATGGCTCAGTACCAATTTGTTGATGCTTTTTATATTATTGTGAGCTACCATACCATGATTCAAGACCTTGATTTACTCAATAAAATGGAGGCTGATATGGTGATTTTGGACGAAGCTCAACGTATAAAAAACTGGAAGACTAAAGTTTCGCAACAAATCAAAAAACTAATTACACCCTACGCAATTATACTTACGGGTACACCGCTAGAAAACAAACTCGAAGAACTTTATTCGATTACGCAGCTTATTGATGTTTTCCGTTTGGGGCCTGTTTATCGTTTTTTGAATCAATATCAAATCACAGATGATTCTGGAAAAGTAATAGGCTACAAAAACCTCAACGAAATCTCTAAATTACTATCTGATATTCTTATAAGACGAACCAAAAAAGAGGTTTTATCGCAATTACCGAAGCGAATGGACAAAAATTTGTTTGTACCAATGACGCAAGAACAAATGGATATTCATAACGGTTTGGGAGATAATGTGGCAAAATTGGTAAGTAAATGGCGTAAATTTGGGTTTTTGAATGAAACCGACCGCCGACGTTTGTTACTCTCTTTGAGCCAAATGAGAATGGTCTGCAATAGCACGTTTATACTCGACCAAAAGACTCGACACGATACTAAGATTGAAGAAATAATGAATATTTTGGACGAGTTTTTTGAAAATTCGAACGAAAAAGTGGTTGTTTTCAGTCAATGGGAACGCATGACAAGGCTCGTGGCACAGGAACTTACCGAACGAGGAATTAAGTTTGAAAACCTACACGGCGGTATTGAAAGTAGAAAGCGAAAAGATTTGCTCGATAACTTTAAAAACGACCCTGATATCCGAGTTTTTTTATCGACTGATGCTGGAAGCGTGGGTTTAAATCTACAATCAGCTTCATTGCTGATTAATCTGGATATTCCATGGAATCCAGCGATTTTAGAACAACGCATCGCCCGTATTTATAGGCTAGGACAAGAGCGAAATGTATCAATCATAAACCTTATTTCGACTGGTACTATTGAACATAAAATGCTCGATGTACTCAAATTTAAAGGTGCAATGGCCGAAGGTGTGCTTGATGGCGGCGAAGATACTATTTTCTTGAGTGAGGATAAATTTAAGCAGTTTATGAGTTCTGTTGAAAACTTAACCGATGCTTCACAAGAAGAAAATACAATTATTGATGCCGCCGAAGAACATGAAGCCGAAGAACTAAATTTTACGAATAACACAGAAAAATCACTAGTAGAACTCCCTGAAAATGTTACTACTTTCTTAGGGGATGATGATGTGCAGGAAACAACGCCAAAAACGAGTGAAATACAGTTAGAAAGTAGCCAAAGCGAAGAATTAATCAAATCAGGTGTACAATTTTTCACACAATTAAACCAAACTTTAAAAAATCCAGAAGAAAATATGGCTTTGTTTGAACACCTTATTTACAGAGATGAAGCTGGAAAAATATTCTTAAAAATCCCTATTGAAAATGAATACATTTTGGCTGAGACTTTACAAAGTTTAAGTACTGTATTTCGAGCTTTTTTGAAATCATAATCATTTTTTGAGTAAGAAACTCTTGATTAAACTATTCAAAAAACACTGCTATACTCAAAAGGCACAGAGTTGTAAAGGCTCAAAGCACTGATAATGAGGTAATTAAATATTTGAATTTTCGCAAACCATTTTTGGTTAAGTATAAACTCATTAAGATTATGCAAATACTCGAAACCGAACGATTAATTTTACGAGAATTTACCCTTGAAGATGCAGCTTTTATTCTCGAATTACTCAATACACCCACTTGGCTAAAATTTATCGGAGATAGGAAAGTGCATTCGATTGACGATGCTAAAAACTATTTGCTAAATGGAAGCATGAAAAGTTATGCTGAAAATGGATTTGGGTTTTACGCAGTTGTTGAAAAAACCGATACGTCGGACCGCACAAATCAAACTATCGGGATGTGTGGCTTGATAAAACGAGATACTTTGCCCGATATTGATATTGGCTTTGCTTTTTTACCCAATCTTATCAGCAAAGGATTTGGTTACGAAATAGCGTCTGCCACGCTCGATTATGCACTTAATATTCTGAAAATCAATCGAATAATAGCCATCGTAAATCCCGAAAACAAAAAATCAATTGGGCTAATCAAGAAAATAGGAATGCAATTTGAGGAAATGATAAAGTTGGGGGATGATGATAAAGAATTAATGTTGTTTGGAATTAAGCAAAAAGTAGATTGACGCTTATTTCAAATTCGGGTAATACAGGATTTGCCGAACAAATATCATCTTCTGTACAAATTTTTACAGTTTTTCGAGTAGTATAAACATTCACCATTTTATGCTCAGGCAGAATTATCCAAACTACTTGTACTCCGTGCTTGAAATATTCACTTATCTTATCTTCTAATTTATAATGATTATCGGTAGTAGAAATTACTTCAATTACAAATTCAGGAATTTCATCAATTTCTACCTTTGTATTTGCTACTTGTTCTTTTGTTAAATAAGCAATGTCTGGTCTTCTCATTTGAATACCAGTAAGCATAGTATCATATTCTGCCACGAAAGTTCCACGTTTCCACAAACCCTTTTCAATAAAAAGATTGTTTAAAACTTCGTAAATATAAAGTTGTTTTCTGTTCATTCCTGTAAACTTAATCAACTCTCCATCGTTCCATTCATACTTTAAGCCATCCTCCGGTTCCCAAAGAATGAATTCAGCTAAGGTTTTTGGCAATTCTAAAATTTCATTTTTCGCTACCATACCGTATAATATTTTAAGTCAAAAATAGAAAATTACTGTTTTATTTCCAAACTTTTTGTCAGAACCTAAACACACTTTTTTAATTCTTCAACAGATGATTTGTATGGAAATAAAACCAAACTACTCATTTTATTAAAATTGGCTGATTATATCCATCCAATAAAGATATACATTTGTACAAGAAATTTCAAACAGAAACTAGTTATGCAAATCAAAACCGCTCAAACCAAAGAAGATTTTTTGAAATGTTTCGATGTCATGCAAGCTCTGCGTCCGCATCTTACGCCCGAATTATTTCTGGATTTATTACAAAAAATGGAAGCTGAAAACTATTCATTAATTTTTATTGAAGAAAATGAAAAAGCAATTTCAGCTTGTGGATTCCGCTATTTGACATCTCTTTTCGACGGTCCAAATATTTATATTGATGACCTCTCGACACTTCCCGAAGCTCGTGGAAAAGGTCATGCAGGAATGTTATTTGATTTTGTTGTTGAAAAGGCAAAATCCGAGAATCTTAAAGCAGTGCATCTTGATTCGGGACATCAAAGATTTGTTGCCCACCGCCTTTATTTGAATAAAGGAATGAAAATAGTTAGTCATCATTTTAAACTTGAATTATAAAAACTTACACAAAATCTATGATACAACAAACCCCACCAATTACCAATGATTTTAGTATAGGTATCCCTTTACAGAAGCATTTAGGGTGGCAAGTAAAAAAATAGCAAGTAAAAAAAACTTGCCACTTTAACATTTTAAAACCTAATTTTAAACCCATAAACTGATGACTGATTCAGATGAAGATTGGTTGGCAAATGATTATTATTCAAATCCAAGTACTTTAATTTTTTCAAATCTTTCACCTGTGGAGGTACTATTCGCAGTAAATTATTTCTTAATGTAAGACTTTCTAAATGAGAAAGTTTACCGATATTTGGTGGAAGTGTCTTAATGCCATCATTATCCAAATGTAGTATTTTAAGTTTGGGTAATTTACTTAGTATCTCAATATCTTGCCGAATATCAAGGTTTTTATCATTATCCAAATACAGTTCTTCTAAGTTTTGAAGTTTAGCGAGACCTTCGGGTAAAACCGAAAAATCGTTTCCTCCTAAATCGAGCACTTTGAGTTTTTTTAAGTTAGCTATTTCGGGAGAAAGGCTTATTAGATGGTCGTTTCGCAGACTTAAATATTCTAAGTTTTTGAACTTCGATAAACCCTTTGGGAATTCACTTAGCGATTGGTTACTCAAATTTAAACGAACAACTTTATTAGGTTCTTTTAGTGCCTCTTCTACACTTGTATATTCTCCTTTACGTGGCTGTCTATCAATGTTTTGAGCATCAACATCTCCAAAATAAAACAAAGTTACCAATCCAAATACATATTTTAAAATATCATTTTTCATCCGAATAATGTTTAGATTCACTGCCTAATTCAATCCTCACTCCTGCCCCAAACTCATCTGTGAAATACCTCGTTTTCTACCAAATTTTTCTCTGCACCAACTCATCAATTGTTGAAATTCTTCTTTGGTAGATTGACGCAGGGCTTTTCTCAATTCTTTCTTGAAAATACGAGGTTCAAAACTCACTTTTTCAAGTATTATTTTACTGTATTCAAACATTGTCATAATTGTAAACCGTTGGATTGTATTTTTTTCCAAGTAGCTTCTTAGGCTACTAGAAAATGATAAGGTGATTAATTAACTCCGCTACTCGAAGTTTCATTTTTATTTATCGCAGTCTGCTTAACATTTGTTTTTTTGCTCGCTATTTGTTTTCCAAACTCAGTTGTCATAAAATGGGCTTTATAATTATTTAATGAAAGCAAAGGATTAAAAGTTGTGAAATTTATAGACAGTTGTTCTGTTAACGCCGCCTCTGAAGTAAAATCTACAATACCTTGACGCTTGTAGTTATGCACCGAACTAATATTATTCTTGATTTGATGCGATGGCTGACTGAATATTGTTGTAGCATTGCTTTCGGTCAGAGCTTTACCTTGCTGAAAAACTGGTCGCTTATAATTATGCGGCGAATCTATTGAAGATTTTTGAGCATAAACCGAACTTGAACTAATTGCTATAAATCCGAAAGCATATATTATGAAATTTTTCATGGTGAATTTAATTGATACTTTTTCGAATAACTTACTTGTATTGTTGTGCAAAAGATATTTAAAAAAAGATGTCTGGTTTTGTTCTGACAAAAAACGAAACCCGCAAAACGCTTTCCGCACAGACCAGACACCGTCTTTACTTCTACTCCAATTTGTCTGAATTTAGCATTAATGGTTGGTCGCCATTGGTTATAATTACTTTTGCATTTGGTGATGTCGATAATTTATTGAATGCCTCGATTGCTTTGAAGCGAATCAATAAAGGGGTAAGTCCTTCGGCAATAATTTTTTGTGAATCTCTAACACCTTCGGCTTCAATTGTACGGCGTTTTGCTTCTTGACGCTCCTTATCCAATACAAACTGCATACGTTGTGCGTCCTGTTCGGCTTCAAGTTTATCTTCGATGGCTTTTGTGAGGCCGGCAGGTAAAACGATACTTTTCAATAAAACTGCCTCAATCACAAAACCTCGGTCTTTTAACTGCGTCATCATTAATTCTTTGATTGATTTTTCGATACCTGCACGTTGACCCGTATGCATATCTTTGGCATAATATTGTGAAGAAATATCTGCAACCGCCGAACGAAAAACTGGTAAAATTACAACTTGTTCGTAATTTCTACCCAAATTTTCAATGACTTTGGGAGCGTAACTTCCTTCTAAGCGATATAAGATTGATACATCCGATTGAACCGTGAGGCCCTCTTTCGAAGGTAGAGGCAAACGAACCTCCATATTCATTGTACGTGTTGGCAATTTTATGATTGTTGTAGTAAACGGATTAAAACCTCTAGCTCCCTCCATCAAAGGTTCGGGTTTGATTTTACCAAACGAACGCTTCACACCAACTTCACCCTGTCGCACAATTGTGCAACTTCCCAACAACAATCCAATTGCTGCTATGAAAACGAAAACTCTTGATTTCATTTTATATTTAGATTTAGTATTTATATCTTCCACTGAAGACAATACAAATGTAAAACACCAACATTAGGCTGGAATTAATCTAAAATTAGAAGTAGCTTAGAATTTCATTTGGGTAATAAAAGCGTAAAAGTTGTACCTTCAATTTCTGAAGACACCACTTTAATTTCTCCCTTGTGAAGCTGCACAATACGGCGAGTAAGCGAAAGTCCAACGCCATGACCTTTGGTGTTACGGGAATTTGAACCACGTTTGAAAGGCTCAAAAATTTGATTCAATTCGTTAGCAGGAATCACCGAACCTTCGTTATGAAAATCAATGAGCAAGGATTGGTTTTCTATCTTGATTTTTACTTCAACTATGTGTTTTGATGAAAACTTCGCTCCATTTTCTAACAAATTTATCAAAGCCGTATAAATTAAACCTTCGTTGCCTTTAACTTCAGGCATTTGTTCGGCCCGATCATCTAAACTAATCAATATTTGATAATCAGGATTTTTCTTTAATAATTCGGTACGAATTTGCCAAATAACCTCCAACATATTGACCAAAGTATACTTAAATTTGGTTTCGTCTGCATCAATGCTAGTTAGGTCTAAAAGATTATTAGTCAACTTATTAAGCTGTTGCACGTCGTCCAACACCGACTGAATCATAAGCTTCAAATCGGCAGGATTATCATTGGCCAAAAGGGATACTTGAATTTGACCAGTAATGGCTGTGAGAGGCGTACGTAATTCATGGGAGGCATGCGAAACAAATGAACGCTGAGTTTGAAAAGCTTTTTCGAGACGGTCGAGCATCTGATTAAAGCGAATCGAAAGTTGCTCCAATTCGTCGGCTTTATTTCCTTCATCAAGTCTTAAATTAAGTTGTGAAGCACGAATCCTATCGATTTTCTTAATCATTTGTTGAATCGGAAACAACATTCTTCGAGCAAATAGCCAACCAATAATAGCACTAATACAAACCAAAAGCAATGCCGAGAAACCTAAAGTCAGAGCTAAATTTTTTTGTTTACTAAGGCCATATTTATCAACGGCCGATGCCAAAACTATATATTGTTTATTATTATTTTTGATAACTGTACCGTACATTTCAAGGCCATTTTCTTCCCAAAAAAGTTCTTTTTCTTTTCTAATGACGTTCAGAAGTTCGTGCTTTAAGTTTGGGGTATCAGAGCCACTTTCGTAGATTACTTTATCATCAATATCATAAATTATAATTTCCTCTTGATTGAGAGCGGTGATGTTATTTTTATCAAGAAGTTTCAATAAATCGGGACTTATTTCTTTTTTATTGAATATAATAGTAGTGGCCATAAGGGCTTCTTGACGAAGACGAGTTTTGTACTCTTTTTGGCGGTAAACCTCGCTCTCTAAATAAATTACAGCCGAAAAGACAAGCAATAAAATAGAAAAGATGCTTAAAAAAAGCACCGCCATACGTATACGAATCGTCATTTGTTTTTTAGCATATAGCCCATACCTACAATCGTATGAATGAGCTTAGTAGAAAAACCTTTATCAATTTTATTACGCAAATAATTGACGTAAACTTCAATAAAATTTGTACCGGTATCGAAATTTATATCCCAAACCTTTTCGGCAATATCCACCTTCGATACAACCCTACCTTTGTTAATCATCAAATATTCGAGCAAACTAAATTCTTTGGCCGTTAACTCCACAACTCGGCCATTTCGGCGAGCCACTTTTTCTTTCAAATCAAGTTCCAAATCGGCTTCTTGAAGGCATTCGGAAGGTTGCTCTATTTCAGAGGTTCTTTTCAACAAAGCTTTTACACGAACCAAAAGCTCCATAAAATCAAATGGTTTTACCATATAATCATCGGTACCTACCTCAAACCCTGATAATTTATCAGCTACCGTTCCCAAAGCTGTGAGTATCAAAATTGGAACCTTGGTGTTTTTCTTGCGAATATAATCACAAACCTCTAAACCACTCATATCTGGCAAACCTATATCTAATATGATGAGATCATATACACCATCATCAAAGAAACGCTTGGCGTCCCTTCCAGTTTCGGCAACTATGACTTCAAAGTTTTGTGTTTGTAAGCCTTTTTTGATAAAAGACGCCACTTTTAATTCATCTTCTACGATGAGTATTTTTTTATATTCTATCATATTTTTGTTGATATTGATTTATTTTCAAAATCCTTTCTTGACGGTTTTCATCTGAATTATATCAACCAAAAATGCAAATGCCATCGAAAAATAAATATATCCTTTCGGAATTTCAAAATGAAGCCCTTCAGCCAGTAAAGATACACCAATCATCATTAAAAAACTTAAAGCAAGTATCTTAAAAGATGGATGAAGTCTAATAAATTCACTGATTGGCTTCGATGCAATTAACATAATTAACACCGTTACAACAACTGCCGTGTACATTATCCAAAGCTGCTGTACCATCCCAACAGCGGTTATAATTGAATCAATTGAAAATACTAAATCTAAGATAATAACTTCTGATAATAACTTAGAGAAACTAATTTTTTCTTCTTGTTTAGGCTTATCAGTTGCTGCTTCAGTTTTATGATAAATCTCCTTTGTACTTTTGTATACTAAGAAAAGCCCACCAGCAATCAAAATAAGACCTTTACCAGAAAAATCTTTCCCTCCGAGTGTAAAAAGTGTTTGGTCAAGTTTAAGGATCCACGAAATAATTCCCAACAAAAGAAGACGCATGACCATAGCAAGACCAATTCCCCAATAACGTAGTTTTTTTCGCTGGCTTTCTGGCAATTTATCTGCCAAAATTGAAATAAATATAATATTGTCAATTCCCAAAATTATTTCTAATGCAATCAACGATAGCATTGGAACTATGACATCTAACATTTTTGTAAGGTTTAATTATTCGTAAAATAAGAAAAAAGCAGTCGAATATCAACTGCTCTTTTGCTACTCTAAACTAAAAACTGAACTTTTCCTAAAGTATTTGCTTTATTATTACGTTACAAACGTACGGTAACAAAATTAGAACCAAGTTAAGCTAGTATTAGAAAAGACTTAGAATTTCTGAGTCCCTAAGCAATCTTCTTAAAATAGGATATTTCGACAGCTACTTTTTCAAAATACCTTCCAAAACCTTAATACTACCATCAACTTTCGGTGGAGTGATGCCCAAAATTGCTGCAACAAATGGGTAAACATGAATATTATCAAAAGCAGGGATTTTAATATTAGCTTTGATATTTGGACCTTTTGCATAAAAAATCGTTCCCATTTCAGGCGTTATCGAAGGATCGAATCCATGTACTCCCCAAACAGAACGAGTTTCGGGCTTTTTGGCCAAAGCTTCTTTTGAATAAATACTGTATGCTGGCTCAACTACAAAAAACAAATCTCCTATACGTGGATGCTCATTAAAATGCAATTTTGCAGGAATTTCAGCTTTCTTATAAACCTTAAAGTGCGACTCTCTCGCCTTGATTACACTATATATTGAATCTTCTTTGGCTTTATTTTTTACGAAAACATTTGCGTGCGTGCTATTATTCACAAAGATAAAATCGTCTTTCGATAAGCCCGCCAAAATATCATCTTGATAAATAAAATACGCAGGCCGATTTTGCATTTCATACATTCCGTGGTCGGCCACCAAAATTACATTTACAGGCAAATCAATTTTCTTCAAACCTTCAACCAACATTCCAACCAAACTATCGGCTTCCATAACTGCCTCTTTGGTTTTCTGACCGTTAGGGCCATATTCATGGCCTTGCGTATCAACCATCGAAAAGTAAATCGTAATCAGATGCGGGCGTTCGGCTTCGGGTAATTTCAACCAATCGAAAACTGCGTTTACTCGATTTTTATGCGGTACAGTATCATCAAATTTATGGTAATAATTTGGAAACTGTCCACCAATCGGAGTTTCTGATCCTACCCAAAAATAGGATGCCGATTTCATGCCATTTTGCTGAACCAATTGCCAAAGTGGCAAACCACCATAATAATAAGGGTCTTCGACTTTTTCACGCTGACGAATCGAGTAAAATGTATCTCGGCCTTTATCATAAAACGTATTATCAACCAAGCCATGATTACTAGGGTAAAGCCCCGTAACTAGCGTATAATGATTCGGAAAAGTCTTACTCGGAAACGATGGAAGCATCATTTCGGCCGCCGCTCCTTGCTTGATAAACTCCTTAAAATTGGGCGTATTGTATTTTTCCACATAATCATGGCGAAAACCATCGAATGAAACCATGACGACGTAGGGAACGCCGACTAAAGGAGTTTTTTCGTTTGTTTGTGCAAAAACTGAAGTACTTAAAGTCAGTATAAAGAAAAAACTAAAAGTTTTTTTTGAAAAGTGAGACATACTTTGTTGTTTTTTAGATGAAAATGTAGGGTAAATTTAGATGAATTTTGGCAATTTTTACTATCACGATTTGACAGTTCTAAAGAAATAGCTTTGGTAAAAAAAAAAGATGCTGTATAATTGAATTAAACAATGAAAAAATTGTATTTAATTTGAATATAATTTTGACCAAAACCTCATGAAAAAACTTATTCTACTTGGTATTCTTTGCTTAGTGTTTATTTCAATTCAAGCCCAAAAACAAAAAATAATCCTTGATTGCGATTTAGGCGATGACATTGATGATGCTTACGCCGTAGCTTTGATGTTGGCCAGCACTGATAAATTTGAAATTTTAGGCATAACAACCTGTTACGGACGAACTAACGACCGTGCAGAATTGGCCTGCAAAATGCTTTACGAAACTGGTTTAGAGCAGATTCCAGTAGCTATGGGGCGAAATACTTCAAACATAGATGAGCGTGCAAATTGGTATGCTGAGCAATATTTCTGGTCAAAAGGGTTCAATAAAGTCAAACCGATTAAGCAATCTGGAGCAGATTTTATTATCGAACAATTACGTAAATATCCTAATGAAGTGATTTTATTTTCGGTTGGGCCAGTGACCAACATGAAAGATATTATTGAAAAAGACCCACAAGCCTTGAAATTGGCCAAGAAAGTAATCGCTATGTTTGGCTCGTTTTATATTGGGTATAACGGTAGCCCAACCATCAACCCCGAATGGAATGTTAAAGTAGATATTGAGGCTGCAAAGAAATTTGTCAATTCGGGTGCAAATATTGTTTATGCAGGACTTGACATAACCGCTTTTGTGAAGTGGGATAAAATGATGCAAGAAAGATTACTTTACCGCCAAAGTCCACTTACAAATGCACTTTGCGGTTTAAAAACCCTTTGGTCAAATACTGCTACTCCTACGCTTTTTGATGCCGTAGCCATCGGAATGGCACTTTACCCCGATTTATTCAAAACTGAAAAAGTGTTTGTAGAAGTTGATGACAAGGGTTTTACAAGAATTGATAAAACCAAAACTCCCAATGCAGAAATTGGCGTGAGTATCAATACCGATGAGTTTTTGAAGCGAATCATGGATGTTTATTTAAAGCAGAATTTAGGAAGATGAAAGAAAGAATATTTGTTATCGGAAGTTCAAATACCGATATGGTCGTAAAATCTGAGAAATTACCAGCCGCAGGTGAAACCATTCTTGGAGGTACATTTTTGATGAATGCGGGAGGAAAAGGAGCAAATCAGGCCGTAGCTGCTGCAAAATTGGGGGCAGATGTAACTTTTGTTAGTAAAGTTGGAGATGATATTTTCGGCAGACAAGCCTTTCAAGGTTTTCAGAAAGAAGGGATTAATACAGATTTTGTATTTACTGATATAGAAAATCCTTCGGGAGTTGCGTTAATTTTGGTTGATGCCAAAGGAGAAAACAGCATTGCCGTGGCTTCTGGAGCAAATGGAAATTTACAAATATCGGAAGTAGCAAAAGCAATTGAACAAATTTCGACAAATGATACGGTTTTGCTTCAACTCGAAATTCCGATTCCAACCGTAGAATTTGCCATCAAAAAATGCTTTGAAAGTGGAGCAAAAGTTATTTTGAATCCTGCTCCAGCACAAATACTCGACGAAACTGTTTTTCAATATCTCGACATCATTACCCCCAACGAAACCGAAGCAGAATTATTGACAGGAATAAAAGTTACAGACCTCGAAACTGCCGAACAAGCAGCACTCAAGTTCCATGAAAAAGGTATAAAAAATGTCATAATTACGCTTGGTTCACGAGGGGCATATTTGCACAATTCGACTAACAATCGTTTAATTGCTGCTCCTGTCGTTCAAGCGATTGACACCACTGCTGCTGGTGATGTCTTCAACGGTGCTTTAGCGGTTGCACTTTCTGAGGGAAAAAATTTAGAGCAAGCCATTGAGTTTGCCTGTAAAGCAGCCGCCATTTCAGTTACTCGCATGGGAGCTCAAGCCTCTGCTCCTTTGCGGAGTGAGGTGGGGTGAAAAGAAGTAATAAAAACATCTGACAATTATTGAGCTTTTGTTGGTGATAAAATAAGATTATTTAATGTCAAAAATGAGAAGGAAAGAGTTACTTATAATAGTTTTCATAATACCCCATATCTGTTTCGCTGAAATTTTCAAAGGAACTATTGGTAAATACCCTATTGTCATAAGTTTTTCACTTAAAGACATTGGAAGGTATTCTGATAAAGGAGGCTATTTTTATGAATCAAAACGGCAGAATATCATTTTCACAGAAGCTACTGGGAATGAAAATCATATTGTATTAAAAGCAGGCTATGAAAATGATAATAGTATTGAAAAATTCGACTTAACAAGAAACTCAGATGGTTCTTATTCAGGAACTTGGACGAATAAATCAAAGAAAACATATCCTGTTCAAATATCCACCTTTGATATAAAATCAGTTAAAAATAAACATTATAATCTTCAAAAGATTAACGAACCAATTGATGAATTGTGGTATATAGCAAGCTCAAAACTTAATTTTAATATTGATACTATGGTATTTGTTGGAAAACATAAAATTGAATGGCTCAAAGATAATATTTATGATGTATCATTTTTTAGAATTGTATCCAATCGTAATCCTGATTTAAATAAATTACTGGTTAATAAGCATTTAGAATTAATTAACAGTCTGTTTCGAGGATGTAATTGTGATGCTGAAAATTTTGAACCCTTTGAAATTATAGAAACTGGAGCAAATATTATAAGTTATTCTTTCAAAAATGGCATTTGTTATTGCTATTCTGCTGCCCATCCAGTTTGGGGAGAAGAAACGGATAACTTGGATTTGCAAAGAGATAAGGTATTAGATTTTGATGAAGTATTTGCTTTTTCAAAAACAACTGTTCCAAATCAAGAAAAACAATCTTTAGAATGGTCAACATATAGACAAGAGTTTGTAGCACCTAAAATTATAGAGTTTTTAAAGAAAATAGATAAAAGTCTTTTACCAACTCCTCAAAATTATAAAAGAGGCGACGATGAAGAATGCTATATATTAGAGACTGAATATTGGTGGGCATTAGAAAATTGGCTTTTAAATAAAAAAAGTATAAAAATTACACATTATGATTCTGCAAGAGGTTATGGCCCATGTATGCAATCTTTTGAAATACCAAGCAAATTTCTAAAAACCAATTTACGTGAAGCATATAAAACCAGAATTTTTCAGAACTAAATCTGTACCAAAAGAAGGTATTTTAATAAAATGAAAGCAGCAAAAAAACATTTGCCAAAGACATAGATTTTAAGATTTGGTCAACAAAAGATACGAAATTTATTTCAATTCCATTAGTGTCTGCTACCAGCGACTCTAATAGCAAGAGGGGCTTGACAAAACAGTAAATAAAAGAAGAAAAGAAGTCCAAATAAACACTAAAAAAAAACACAAAAAACTCAACCTTAACATGAAAAACAAACTTTTACTCATTATTTTCTGCCTTTTATCTACACTTACTTATGCTCAAAAAATGATAACTATGAGCAAAGAAAAACTCAAAGATAAAATCATGGGTGGTTGGGCAGGCCAAACCATCGGCGTTACTTTCGGAGCTCCAGTTGAGTTCAAATTCAACGGAACAATGATTAATGACTACCAGAAAATCCCGTGGTACGATGGGCTTCTGCACAAAACAATGTCAACTAATCCTGGGGTTTATGATGACCTTTATATGGATTTGACATTCGTAGAAGTTTTCGAGCGTGAAGGACTCGATGCACCCGTCGAATCGCACGCCAAATCTTATGCCAATGCGGGTTATATGCTTTGGCATGCCAACCAAGCGGCTCGATATAATATTTTGCAAGGCATTATGCCACCTGCTTCGGGACATTGGCACAATAACCCGCACGCCGATTGCATTGATTATCAGATAGAAGCTGATTTTGCTGGCTTAATGTCACCTGGAATGCCAAATACCGCCTCGAAGATTTCTGATAAAATTGGGCATATCATGAACTACGGCGATGGCTGGTACGGTGGTGTTTATATCGGAGCAATGTATTCGTTAGCTTTGACTTCAAATGACATAAATTATGTTGTAAATGAGGCCTTAAAGACCATTCCGAAGGAATCTCAATATTATAAATGTATTACCGATGTAATAAAATGGCACAAAATGTACCCTGATAATTGGAAGAAAACTTGGTTTGAACTCCAACAAAAATGGACAAACGATATTGGCTGTCCCGATGGAGTTTTTGCTCCTTTCAATATTGATGCAACCATCAATTCGGCTTATGTAGTTTTGGGCTTACTTTACGGAAAAGGTGATTTTACACAAACGATGGAAATCACCACTCGTTGTGGACAAGATGCAGACTGCAACCCATCTTCGGCAGGTGGAATTTTAGGGGCGATGTTGGGCTACAAGGCCATTCCCGAATACTGGAAATTGGGTTTAAAGGAAATCGAAGACATGGATTTTAAATATACTTCTACTTCACTCAATGATGTTTATGAAATTGGCACAAAACATGCAATTCAAAATATCGAACGCAACGGTGGGAAAGTTTCGGGCGATATGATTACGATTAAAAGCCAAGTACCAACCACCGTTAGATTTGAGGAAAGTTTCAAAGGACATTACCCGCTCGATAAAAAATGGATTGGTAAAAATTTAGAAAATGAAATCGAATTAGATTTTGAAGGAAATGGCTTTGTAGTGAAAGGAGAAGCCAAACCAAAAGAAGGCAGTTCGTGGGACTCTAAAAGTGATAAATTTGCTCAAATTGAAGTATATGTTGATGGTAAATTGTTTGAAACAGCCAAACTTCCAGTTAGATTTACTACTCGTCGCCACGAAATTTGCTGGAAATACGAACTAAGGGATGCACCTCATAAAGTAAAACTGAAATTACTGAACCCCGACCCAGCAATTATTTGCTATTTATCAGAATTAATCTGGTATTCGAACAAACCCCAACAAAAAATGACCATAGGCACTTTCGGGCCTTATAAGAAGAAATAGCTTCGGTGGCTTCGACTGGAACGCCAGCCGCTCCGCTCAGTCACCGATTCGACTTCAGCAACTTGGCCTCGACTTCGCTCAGCCACCGAAGTCAGCTATTAAGTAAATGTTACCACTAAAATTCTTTTTTCTTTTATGGTGGCTGAGCGAAGTCGAAGCTATCAAAAAGAAATTTCTCTAACCTAAACTCAATAAAACCATGTTCATCATTCAAGATTATACCTTCGCTGTTATATTTACCCTGGTCACGATGCTCTGCTGGGGTTCGTGGGCAAATACTCAAAAACTAACCTCTAAAGACTGGCGTTTTGAAGCCTTTTACTGGGATTATGTACTCGGTATTCTGCTCATGTCAATCATTTTTGCCTTTACTTTTGGAAGCATTGGCGAAGGTGGCAGAGGTTTCTTAGCCGACATACAACAGGCTGATAGTCAAAGCATTCAGTCGGCCATTATTGGTGGCGTTGTATTTAATGCCGCAAATATATTGTTGGTAGCAGCTATCACGATTGCAGGAATGTCAGTGGCATTTCCAGTTGGCATTGGCTTGGCATTGGTTATTGGTGTGATAGTCAATTACTTAGACAATCCAGTGGGTGACAAAACCTTGCTTTTTGGAGGAATGGCTTTGATTGTTTTAGCGATTTTACTAAACGCAAATGCTTATCGAAAAATGCAAAGCGGACAAGGAAGCCTTTCGACCAAAGGTTTAGTTCTATCAGTAGTGGCGGGTATTCTGATGGGCTATTTTTATAAATATGTGGCCGCATCTATGTTTCCAGATTTCAATGTTCCCGAAGCAGGAAAATTAAGTCCATATACTGCCGTTTTCTTTTTTGCGATTGGTGTTTTATTAAGTAATTTTTTGTTCAATACCTTATTAATGAAACGTCCATTCGAGGGAAAACCCGTTAGTTATGCTGATTACTTCAATGGTTCATTCAAAAATCATTTGATGGGAATTGTAGGTGGAATGATTTGGTGCAAAGGAATGTCGTTTAACATCATTGCTTCTGGAAAAGCAGGCCCGGCAATTTCGTATGGCCTAGGACAAGGAGCAACCATCGTAGCTGCCATTTGGGGAATTTATATCTGGAAAGAATTTAAAAACGCACCAAAAGGTACATCAAGCATGCTCAATATCATGCTTTTGTGCTATGTGATTGGTTTAGGAATGATTATAGCTGCGAGATAAAATTTTGAGTAATAAAGGCTGTCATTGCAACAATTTCCCAAAAAACGTTGTTAAAATTTATGGGTCAACTAACTCAGCACTTATAACTCAGAACTCTTGAAACATCTCGCTTACCTCAATAAATATTTTCTAAAATACAAATGGTACTTGATTTTGGGTATCATTTTCACCATCGTTTCCAATCTTTTTGGCATCATTCCTGCCCAAATTGTACGTCATGCCTTGGATTTGGTGAAAGAGACGATTGATGTTTACTTTCTTTTTGAAAATTCACAGACCCAAAAAACCATGTACGATGTCTTCACGACCAGCATCAGCATTTATGGTTTGTTGATTCTCGTTATGGCTATTTCAAAAGGAATTTTTCTTTTTGCCGTTCGTCAGACACTCATCGTGATGTCTCGCCATATTGAGTTTGATTTGAAGAACGAAATTTACAATCATTATCAGAGCCTTCCACTAAGTTTTTACCGCCAAAATAATACAGGCGATTTAATGGCAAGAATCTCGGAAGATGTTGGAAAAGTCAGAATGTACGTCGGGCCATCGCTCATGTATTTAATGAATATGTTTGTGCTAGTGGTATTGGTCTTGAGTTATATGTTTTCGGTCAACACTCGTCTTACATGGTGGGTTCTATTGCCAATGCCAGTACTTTCAGCGAGTATTTTTTTGGTTAGTAGCACCATGAATAAGCGTTCGGAAGAAATTCAAAAAAGCCTTTCAAATCTCTCAACTTTTGTACAAGAAGCTTTTTCTGGAATCAGAGTTTTGAAAGCTTTTGCCCGTGAAGATGATTCAGCCAAACGATTTACGGCAGAAAGTGATGTGTATAAATCAAAATCTTTGGCATTAACCAAGGTGGATGCTCTTTTTTCACCAACAACTGCTCTACTTATCGGTTTAAGTACTGTTTTGTGCGTGTATGTGGGCGGACAAGAAATCATTGCAGGGCGTTTGACTCCCGGAAATGTTACCGAATTTATCATGTACGTCTTCATGCTCACATGGCCACTCATTGCTTTGGGTTGGACTTCCAGTCAAATACAGCGTGCAGCCGCTTCTCAAAAACGTATCAATGAATTTTTGAATATCAAATCAGAAATCGTTTCTACAAAAAATATTACGAAACCAATCGAAGGAAATATCAGTTTCCGAAATATTAATTTTATTTATCCTGATTCGGGAATTCAAGCACTTAAAAACTTCAACCTTGATATAAAAGCAGGTGAATCAGTTGCAATTCTCGGCACGACAGGTTCTGGTAAAAGTACAATTGCCAACTTAATTGTAAGAATGTACGATACAACCAATGGTGATCTACTTTTCGATGACGTTTCAATAAAAGATTATAACGTACAGTATTTGCGTAGCCAAATGGGTTATGTACCGCAGGAAGTATTTTTATTTTCGGATACGATTATGAATAATGCCAAATTTGGTTCGCCAAATTTATCTGAAGAACAAGTCATTCAAGCCACTAAGGATGCTGATTTATATCAAAATATTATGGATTTTCCAGAAAAATTTGATACAAAACTCGGAGAAAGAGGAATTACTCTTTCGGGTGGTCAAAAGCAAAGGCTTTCAATTTCTCGTGCGATTGCCCGTGAACCAAAGATTTTAATTTTAGATGATTGTCTTTCCGCAGTTGATACCAACACCGAAAATATTATCTTAAATAACCTCCAACGCATTATGCAAAACCGTACTTCAGTCATTATTTCTCACCGAGTTTCATCGGCAAAACTGGCCGACAAAATCTTGGTTTTGGACAATGGAGAGGTAGTAGAACAAGGCACGCACGAAGAACTCTACGGAAAAGGTGGAGCTTATAGAGAACTTTACGAAAAGCAATTACAAACTGAGGATGTTTGATAGTTTGCAGTTTTCATTCATCAATTTGCATAAATAAAAAGTCTTGCGAGCATAACTCACAAGACTTTTTCCTATTAATTGCCAATATAAACTATTGACTTATCAATAACGTCTATTATATCTGCCGTTGCTACGGCTGTCATCGTAGCTTCGAACGTCACCATGGTCATTACCACGATTTCCTCGACTGAAATCCTCGTAAGTTACACGGTCACCATCACGCTTTTCACGATTTATCCAACGGTTCAAAACTATCAAATCTTCCATCAAATCACGGCGTTCGCGTGGGTTTAAATTACCATCACGTTTGTAACGATTTTCTTTATGTTCAATAGCCTCCACTTCACGCAACAAACGTTTTGATTCACGAGATGTGATACACCCGCTCTCAATTCCCCAAACAATTTGGCGGCGAGCCTCACGTTGATAACTATCAATTTTATCATAGCCGCCTCTACCATAATTATCGTTTCTTCCGTAGCGTCCATTGTCGTTTCCACGAGCGTCATTTCCTCTTTGTGCGTTGGCCACGGTAGCAATTGCTACCAACATTGCCACAATCATTAGCTTTCTCATCATCAGTCTTATTTTGGTTTTACTGTTATTTTACTTCCCTAATTATTGGAATCTAATACTTAGATGCAAAATCTCGGCAAAAGGTTTATTCTAAATATTGTTAATGATTGTTAATGCCAAAAACACCATAAATGAGGAGTTTTTCACTAATGCAATACAAAAACAGATTGATATTTGTCTTAATAAGTTTACATTTGAATAAAAAAACACTTAGGCTCAAAAGCTGTTTTAAATAAATACCTCTAAAAATAATGATTGCAGAACTAAAAGGTGCAGGAAAGCAATACCAAACTGGCGACCAAACCATCGTAGCACTTCAAGCAACAAGCTTAAAACTCAACGAAGGCGAATTAATGCTTATCATTGGGCCGTCAGGTTCGGGAAAAACAACGCTACTTTCTTTATTAGGTTGTGTTATTTATCCTTCTTTTGGAAATTTATGGGTGGATGGAAAGCATATCAATGACCTCAAAACCAACGATTTAGCCAAACTTCGCCTCAATACAATAGGATTTGTTTTTCAAAGTTTCAATTTGCTCGCCCCACTCAACGCTGAAGACAATGTAGGTTTACCACTTAAACTTCAAGGAGTTTCTAGTTCAGAAATCAAAAAAAGAGTAAAAAAAGCCTTAGAAGTTGTAAATATGACTGACCGACGAAAGAACCTTCCAAAAGAGCTTTCTGGTGGTCAACAACAGCGAATTGCAATAGCAAGGGCTTTGGTTACGAATCCAAAACTAATTCTTTGTGATGAACCAACGGCTTCGCTTGACAAAGATTCGCTATCGGTTGTGATGAATGAACTCAGAAACTTAGCCAGACAAGGAAAATCGGTAGCCGTAGTAACGCACGACCCTCGCCTACAAGAGTATGCCGACCGAGTTGTGGAAGTGAAAAATGGAATTGCAACTGAGATTTTTAGCAAAAAAATCATTAACTAAACTTAATTTGTAATCTCAAAAAATAGGACACAGATGACACTGATTTATACAGATTTTCACAGCTTTCATATGAAAATCTTTGTTTTTAAGTGATTACTTGAATTAAATAAAATCGAAAAAAACATCGTCCGTTGAATTTGGACAATTGAATTTAATATTATGAAAAAATACTTTTTATTCTTCGTAACTATCACATTACTAAGCTCTTGCAACAAAAAAGAAAAAGAAGAAACTGAAAAAGCGAAGGCCGATTCACTGGCCAAAGTACCTACAACCAATAATCAGATTTTGGGGGTTGCTCGTATTGAGCCAGAAGATGGCATTTTGAATTTGACCGCAGGAACAAATGGAAAAGTATTGGCGGTTTTAATCAAAGAAAATCAAATTGTGCAGAAAGGTCAAAGTTTATTATCGATTGAAAATAGCATCGAAAATGCCCAATTGGCTCAGTCAGAAAGCAAAATTGGTACTCAAAAAGCTGCGATAGCAGTAACACAAGCCAATCTAGAGGCGGCAAAAGTAAACCTAAAAAATGCACGTGATAACTACGAACGAAACCTACGCCTGTTTGAAGGAAATGCCCAAACTAAACAATCAGTTGACGATAGCAAAGCTACGGTTGATAAATTAATTAAAGATGTAGAAGTAGCAGCAACCAATATTGAGCAATCAAAGAGCAGAATCACCGAATTACAAGCAGATATTAGTTATTTTAGAACGATTGTTAGTCAGAAAAAAGTTAATTCTTTAATTTCGGGAAAAGTATTAAAAGTCGCTGTAAAAACAGGAGACTACGTAAATAATACAACTCAAATAGCGGAATTTGCACCTAAAGGCTCTCTAATCGCAAAAACCGAAGTTGACGAATTATATGCTGAAAAAATTCAAATCGGACAAAAAGCCTTCATTATTTCACAAACAACTGGTGATACACTCGCTCATGGCTCTGTAAGTTACACAGCCGATTATTTGAAACAAAAATCACTTTTCAAAGACCAATCAACTGAGCAAGAAGACCGACGGGTTCGTGATGTTTCGATAAGATTAGAGTCAGGAAAAATGCCACTTATCGGCAGTCGAGTTGACTGTATAATTTTGTTAAAGTGATGATTTTTAGCCAAATAAAAAAATATTAATGAGCGATTTTAAAAAATTGCTCCACAGAATATGTTAAAAGAAGCATTCAAATTTATGTGGTACGACAAAGCCAAAATGTTTGGAATTTTGTTCGGCATCATTCTATCCGTTTTTCTGATTGGGCAGCAACTTGGTATTTGTTTCTCGCTTTTGAACAGTACTATTTCTTTAGCAAAATTCAACCAAAACTACATTTGGGTTGTAAGTGATAAAAGTCAGCAAGTCAGTGATTTACCTCTACTTGATATGCGAATTTATAGAGAACTAATGAGTATTACTGGCGTAAAAAAAGTCAATCCATTGATTGTTGGCGGTGGAAGTGCCAAATTTAATAATGGTACAAAGACGAATATTACAATGATAGGCACTCAAGCCCCATCTTATGCTGGTGGCCCCTGGAATTTTGCCATTGGAAACTTGCAAGATTTACTGCAAGAAGGAGCAGTAATCACAGATTCTTATGACGCTATTTTAAATAAAAACATTAAAATGGGCGACCATTTCGAGTATAATGGAAATCGAGTTGTATTAGTTGGCCAAACCAAAGGAGCAAAAGGCTTGGGTGTAGCCTACGGCTTTACAACTATTGAAAGAGCCAGAAAACTCTGTAAAATTCCAACAACGAAAGCATCTGCATTTTTAGTAGAATGGCAAGATGAGGCAGACATCGAACAAGTTATTAAATCAATTAACAAAGAAATCCCAGGTGTGAAAGCCCGTGAAGGTAAAACTTATACTGACGAAAGTCTTAAATATTTTGCCTTAAATAGCGGAATTGTGGCATCTTTCGGACTTTTAGTGATTTTTGCAATCATCACGGGTTTTGCGATTGTTGGACTTACGATGTTTTCGGCAGTCAACGACCGAATTAAAGACTATGGCACCATCAAAGCGATTGGCGGCACTAATGGCGTGATTAGAAAATTGATTCTTTGGCAGGCAACTATTTATTCAATTGTTGGTTTTATCGTTGCTTATTTTTTACTTTTTGGTTTCGTGCAAGCCACCAAAACAAGCTTAAATATTCAAGTCTCTCTCGGTTTAGTTATTTTTCTGATAGGCGTAACTCTGTTTATAGCAATTTTGGGAAGCCTTTTAGCCATGCGGAAAATCATAAAACTCGAACCAGCCGCTGTATTTAGAACCTAAACTTAACAGTTTTATTACCTATTTTTTCCGTTTTAGGTAGAAAAAAAACATTCATCCAAATAAGGTTTTTAGATTTGGGAAAATATAAAAAAATATGAAAAAAGTAATTTTTGGAGTTGTTATTTATACTGCCTTTTATTTGCAAAGTTTTACTGTATTTGCACAGAAAATCACACTCAATGAAGCTATTCAGAAAGGTATCGAAAATCGAATTGAGTTAAAAACTCAGTCGTTAAATATTCAAATTGCGAGTAGGGAAAATGATAAAATTAAAGCAAAATGGTTACCACAAGTGAGTGCCAACGGTGATGTACGATGGAATACCCAACTCCAAACTACAGTTTTACCTTTTGCCTTACCTGGTTCTAGCGAGTCACAAACGATTGTGCGTTTGGGGCGTCCATTCAATAATACTTTTGCTTTGCAAGCAGAGCAGAAAGTGTATGATGCCAACAAAAAAATTGACCGTTTGGTGAACGATACGCAAACAGATGCTCAGAAAAACACACTTGAGCAGCAAAAAATCAATCTTAAACAAAGTATTACCGAAACTTATTTTTTGGCGGTTTTTAATAAAGAAAAATTACGATTATCAGAAATTGCATTGCAGCGAGCCAACGCTTATTTAGATGCAGCAAAAGTAAAATTTGAACAAGGCACAATTCTAAAAAATGATTTAGATAAATTCACGCTCGATGTCAGTAATGCAAAATTAACTCAAACAAAAAATATTCAAGATTACGAATTGAGCTTGGTTACGCTTCAATATCAGTTAAATACCAACGATAAAGCTGAACCAGCCGAAGACTTAACTTCTATTCTAAATTATTCTCAAATCATTGATGCTCAAACAAATAGCGACAAACGCACTGAAGTAAAAGCCGAAGAAATTAATCTGCAATTAAATGAACTGAATCTTCAAAAACAAAAAACAAGAAATTTACCAACAGTATCAGCTTATGGAAATTACTCAGCCTTTCAAATTTCCGATACTTTCAATCCTTTTTCAAGTGGAACTTGGTTTACAGCCAATTATGTGGGTATTCGTGCAAATATTCCGATTTTTGATGGCAAGCAAGCCAAACTTTCAAGTCAAGACTTTTTGGTTCGTAAGCAAATTAATCAACTGAATATAGAACGTTTAAGAAATGATTTTCACTATGAATCGAAAAGCACTTGGAATACTTTGCAACAATCGAAACTTAATTTGGAGGAAGCCAAGAAAAACATAACCCTCGCTCAACAGATTTTGGAAACCGATAAATTCAGATTTGAGCAAGGCGTTATCGTGATTTCAGACCTAAAAAACTCAGAATATTCATTACAAAACTCTGAAAATCAATACCTTAGCAGTATTTACAATTTCTTAGTTGCAAGTGTGAGATATAAAAAAGCAAGTGGGAATTTGTGAGGTATTGGAGTTAAGGCTAATTTTATCTTAAACTCATAAATCATGTAACCTATTTATTTCTCAAAATAAAAACCAAAACTCAATCCATAAGATAAATTCCAAAAATCATACAAAAATCAAATCACAAAAAAAAGTCAAAACCGCAATTGGATTGATACGTAGGGTTTTGCATGGTATCTAATCCCAAAAAAACATTTTTAACTAAACCCCAAACTGAGTCAAATGGTGATTAAGGTGCTTATAAAACATATTATTCCACTCAGTTTTGTTCAATACACCGAATGAATGAGATTCTTTTCCATCAAAATAATTTTCGCCGAGTTGTTGCGTTTTTATAATAAAATCAGTCAAACGTTTCTTTTCAACTTCAAAATCTTTGGTTTCTTTGATAATAAACTGCGGAGCAGTTGATGAATTGTGTTTATAAGGAACTTCGTTTGTTACAACTTTTTTGACAAAAGTTTTTAGTATAAACTTCATCAAAAAATTGGATTTTGGATGAATATCGTCATACACCATTTCGTAAGTAACGCCACAATGAGCCAACATTTGAGCCACGCTCATTGTTCCCCATTTTGGTTGAGAATCTGCCTTTAAATGACCGATTCTTTCAATAATTTCTGCCGAAACTTCTTTTGTAAAAATGTTAGGTAATGCCATTTCTGTATAAGTTTTAGGTATATGATTTTGTAAATATTGAATAATTTCTCTGAAAATAAAATTTGCACATAAGATTCGCAAACAATTCAAAGAAAAAAGTCGGATAATTACTTGATTAACAAGTTATTATCCGACTTTTAAAATATTGTTAAACTATCAGTTATGTCTTACTAAAAGCTTTTTTGTAACTACTTTTTTGCCATCAACTACCAATTGATACAAGTAAATTCCCGAATCCCAATTAGTTGTTTGTACTTTAAGCTTACGATCAAATTTGTCTAATTCATAATTAGCAACTTCATGTCCGAGTAAATTATAAAACGACATTGATGCTTCGTTTATGTTTCCAGTAATTATATAATCAACAGATGCGTAATCGTTCGCAGGATTTGGATAAATATTCGATACTGTGATTTTTTCGCTCGAATATAATTTATCGCTATTCTCATTGCCACCAATACTTCTATCGTTAGTTGCAGGAATTTCACTATTTGAAGTTTTGGCAATTACCGGTTTCGCTGAACCGTTCAACAAGGCATTACGAAAGTACTGATTCACCACAGACGGCTTGTTTAATCTCACTTCCGAAGGCATTGGTTTGCTAACAAACGCAGTTTTGGGAAGAGCAGATTTAGTAGTCGTTGTTGGCTTCTTACCAATATCCAAACGAGACTTTCCTTTCTCTACTTGAGCAAGGGCAACGTTGGATAGGATAACAACTCCAATCAATACTGATAAATATTTTTGTAAATTTTTAACCATGAATACTCTAATTTTTATATTTTCTAGCACGTAAATTGTATGGGATATTACAAATATACGATAATGTTGTTTAAATCAAAACCGTGTTTTATGTATTAGACTCTTTTTTAGGGTAAAAGGTTGCAATAAAAATAAACTTTTTTTCGTTCGTCTATTTTTTAGCTTCAAAAACAGGTTTTACATCTACTTTTTCATTTACAAATTTCACGCCAAGTATTTCGGCTTTCGTAGGTTTTTCCTTTTCTCGCCACTCAAAACCATCTAAACGGTTACCATCATTTGTCAATTCGGCAGGTGGAACAAGCTTGGCATCTGGGCGACCCAAAAACGAAATTCTATTTACTTGGTTTTCTTTAAACTTCATGTTCATTTTACTGCATTCGACTCGATTTACACCAATTAATTTGTTTTTTTCATCGAGAGCGTAGTAAATACTTTCACCGTTGCCTTCAACCACAACATTTTCTAAACGCGTCTGTACATTGAATGATGCCGTTATCTTCCGACCTTTAATTTGATTAAAATTTAGTGCAGTATCTTTTGCAATCACAAAGCCATTATTAATCATATTCATTCGACTCACTTTGTTGTTTTTCATATAAACGTGAATTGTATCAGCTTCGGATTGATTTTTATCACTCCAAATAATAGGTTTCGAGAAAAAATGAATTACGGAATCTTTTAAGTCATAAAGCAGTGAATCACAGCGACTTTGAATGTCTGAGCGATAAACTTTTACGTGTCCAAACGCCAGCAATTTCTCCATTTTGGCGGCGGTGTTTTTATCCTCTTTTTGAGTTTGTTTTACAGTATCCGTTTTTGCTACCAAACTATCTTTTCGCTCATAAGCATAGAGTGTATCGGCACTCAGATAGAGCGTATCTCGCTCAGCAGAGCTACGCATGAGGGCATTTCCCATAATTTTCGTAAAGCCAGTTTTACCATCTCGAACACCAACTTTTCCATTTAAAATGACTTTATCTTTTTTTGAGACTAATTCTACATTCCCTTTTGCAAAACCCGATTCAGTCTTTTGATCGAAATTCAGCGTGTCGCCCGTAAGGGTATAATCTTCATTGACAATTTTTGAGCGACCTTTAAAATTTGATTGTTGAGTTTGTGTGTTGTAGGTACTTCCTGCATTCGCTATAATATCGCCATCTTTACTTTTGACAAGCGTTGGAGCTTTGAAAAGTGCCATTTTGGTTCGAGCATTATACTGCAAACTATCCGATGTGATGGTATATTTCGAATTCGTGATTTCGACATTTTCCTTATAATTAAAAATCTTACTTCGGGTATTATAAAAACCTTTTTCACTCTTCAAAATACTGGAATCTTGTACGATTACTCCACGTACAGGGTAATATGCTCGATTTTTCTGAATATCATATTCTACCACACGTGTCGTGAGGGTCACTTTTTTATCAGTTAAAATTACCTTTTTCCCCAGTACACGAGCAAAACGAGTATTGCCATCATAATAAAGTGTATCACCTGTAATTGTTAATGTATCACCTTGTACAATTCTAATTTTGCCAAAAGCTTCCAACGTGTTTGTCGTTTCGTTTTGTGTAGCACTTTGACAATACAAAATTGCTCCTCGGTGCTGAAAAGAGACATTTCCCAAAAACTGACGAGTATAATTAGGTAATTGGTTGACACCTACCAAGCTATCAGCACTTAATAAATTGATACGTGACCCCGAAGGCGACTGCGTCGGCGGATTGAGTGGTTTTTGGGCATAAGAAAAAAACGAAATTAACAAAAGTCCAAAAACAATAAGCCCAAGCTTAGTGCAAAACTTGGTAGATATTATACTGAAATGACACTTTTTTATAATATTTTTAATCATCTTCGATTGAAACTTCTAATTTTGTTCACAAAATTACGTAATTGCATTCATGCTTCATGCCTTCTTAACATATATTAACGAGCAAAAATTATTCGAGCCTTCGGAAAAAGTCTTACTAACTGTTAGTGGAGGCAAAGATTCAATGGCGATGCTTGACCTTTTCTGTGGGGCAAACCGTAGCGACGGTCGCTTTCAGTTCGCCGTAGCTCATTGCAATTTCCAACTTAGAGGAAAAGACTCAGATGATGACCAAATTTTTGTAGAAAATCTTTGTAAAGCAAAAAAAGTAGTTTTTCACACAAAAACCTTCGAAACAAAAACTTACGCTAAGAAAAACAAAGTTTCGATTGAAATGGCGGCTCGAACATTACGATATGAATGGTTCGAAAGCATACGACAAGAATTGAATTTTGACTATATCGCAACAGCTCATCATCTAAATGATAGTATCGAAACTGTATTGCTAAATCTTACTAAAGGCACAGGAATTTCAGGTTTAAAAGGTATTTCAGCAAAGAAAGGGCATATTATTCGTCCAATGCTTTTCGCCTCTCGGAAAGAAATTGATGATTACGTGACCAAGAAAGGTTTGTCTTGGAAAGAAGATAGCAGTAATGCTTCGAATGATTATCAGCGAAATTTAATTCGGAATGAAGTTGTGCCATTATTAAAAAAAATTAACCCTAATCTTGATGAAACTTTTGCCCGAAACCTCGAACGTTTTCATTCCCTCGAAGCCGATTTTCGCAAGAATATTAGTCATTTCAAAACTACGGTCATGCGAGAAGAAAACGGTATTTTTTTCTTGAAAATTGCCTATATAAAACAGTGGCAGTCAGCCAATTATTATTTGGAAGAATTGTTGAAAGAATTTGGTTTTAATTATTTTCAATCGAAAGAAATTTTCAATTCACTCGATGGACTTTCGGGGAAAATGTTTTATTCAGAAAATTTTACGCTTTTGAAAGATAGAGAAGATTTGGTTATAAGCCCGCCTTTATTATCAGAACAAACGAAATCAATTATTATCAGTTTAGAAGAATCAAACAAAGAGATGACTTTTGATTACTTTGATAATATAATAAAATTTACGGTATTGAACATCGAAGAAATTGACACAAATTTTGAAAGAAACAGTGCCATTCTTTTTGCGGATTTCGATAAAATCACATTCCCGATTACACTTCGTAAATGGCGAGAAGGTGATTGGTTTATTCCACTCGGAATGAATGGCAAAAAGAAAATTTCAGACTTTTTGATTGACAAGAAGATTTCGCTCAATCGTAAAAAATGTATATTTCTACTAACCTCACAAGATGCCACAATTTGGATAATCAATCACCGATCTGACAATAGATTCAAGCTTACGCCTACTACTAAAAAAGTACTTAAAGTTGAAATTGTTTAGATATTTTGACTGTTTATAATTATTAATAAAGCACCTAAATCAAAAATTGTCTTTTTAAAAAAAACTCCAATACATCACTCATTATCAATCTTTTAAGTAAACATTTATCCTTCACAAATACCTTCTTATTTCCCCTTTCCAGATATCCCTTTTAATCAATTTGTAAAATAATTTTCCTTTTTGGCACGAGTTTTGACAAACTTATACAAAACCCATTACGTGCTTGAATTATATACAATTAATTGACAAGTTTAAAAGTGCTTCACCCATGAAAAAATACAATATTTGGTTGTTGGCTTTCATTATCCTAATAGCCCAACAAACCTTCGCTCAGAGTAGTCGCCTTAAAGCTGCTAACCGCAGTTTTGAGAACATGAGTTATATCGAAGCCATTCGTAATTACGAAGATTATCTTGGTACTGCCAAATCTGGTACTCCCGAAATGAAAGAGACGCTTACAAAGCTCGCATATAGCTACCGAAAAGTACAGGATTCTCGGAATGCAGAGCGTGTTTATGCCGAATTAATTAATCATTATAATAAAGATCTTGAAAGTGAAATTTATCTGTATTTTGCTCAAGCGTTGGCCAATAACGGTAAATATAAGGAATCACAGAAAATGTATAGTCGCTACGGTCAAGAACAAACTACCGATATGCGTGGCCGTCGATTCACGGTAGCATATATGGATAATAGCCATTTTTATCAAGATTCAGCAACCTATAAAGTTGATTATCTGTACTCTCTAAATTCTCGGCAGTCAGATTTCAGTCCGATGTATTATAAGAATGGTTTAGTATTCGTATCTGCCCGAGAAGAAGGTGGAGCAATCAAACGAGTTTTCATGCAAAATCAGACACCTTTTCTTGATTTATTTATGTTTGCTGATACTGCCGAACTTCGTAAAGATAATATTAAGGTGATGAAACAAGCGAGTGGGGCAGGTGGCGGTTCGACTTTTAGTACCTCCGATAAATTAGAAGCAATTGCTACTGAAGAAAAAGAAAAGCCACTTTCAAAAATCGAACAATTCAGCAAAACACTAAATAGTAAATATCACGAAGGACCAGTTACATTCTTTAAAGATTATAAAAAAATAGTTTTCACAAGAAATAACTACAATAAAGGTCGTAGCCGTACAAGTTCTGATGGTGTAAATAAATTAAAACTCTACATAGCTGCTGAAAACGGTAAGACTTGGGGAAGCATAAAAGAGTTACCTTTCAATAGTGACTATTATTCATGCGGACACCCTTCCCTATCGCCAGACGAAAGCAAATTATATTTTGTATCTGATATGCCAGGTGGTTTTGGAGGAACTGATATTTATGTAGTAGATTACCGTGATGGAAATTGGGGTTCACCCGTTAATTTAGGTCGTGAAATCAATACCGAAGGCAATGAAATGTATCCGTATGTGGATGAAAACGGCAATATGTATTTTTCGTCGGATGGACACGAAGGATTGGGTGGTTTAGATGTTTTTTATGTAGAGATGAAGGAAGGAATTCCTTTAAATGATGTAAAGAACCTCGGTACACCAATAAATTCTGAAAAAGATGATTTTGGATTAATCACCAATGGGACTCGTTCGAGTGGATATTTTAGTTCAAACCGCAAACGTGGTTATGGCGATGATAATCTTTATTCATTCCGTCATGGATGTCGTAAACTAAATCTTTTAGTTTACGATGCTGAAAGTAAAAAACCACTTGAGGCAGTTGATGTCAGAATGTTGAAAAATGGCGAAAATAAAGAACTTTTCGTGACAGGAACGGATGGAAAAGTAACAGTTTGTTTAGAAACTGGTTCTGATTTTGAGTTTAAAGCCTTAAAAGAAGGCTATGAGTCAAACGGAGTTTCTTACGGAACTTTTGCCTCTTCACTTAAAAATCAGACTTCAATCACTATTTATTTAGAAAAATCTCAAGCACCAATCATCAAAGGAACGATTGTTTCGGAGTTAAATCAACGTCCGATTCAAGGGGCAGTTGTTACGCTTAAAAATGGCAAAGATGGTTCGAAAGAACAAATCGTGACTGGGGAAGATGGACGATACGAATTTCAACCTAAAAAAGAAGGTGAGTATTCTGTCACAGCTAGTAAAGACCTCTATGCCGTAAATACCGAAAGCTTAGGAAAAGTGAAACAAAGTCGCAAAAGTCCGAAAACTGTTGAGCAAAACTTAGGTTTGGTGGGTCAAGGCGATATTTTTAGACTCGAAAACATTTATTACGATTACGGACAGTTTTTTATCCGTTCAGATGCAGCCAAAGAGTTGGAAACCAAGCTCATCCCGATTTTAAAAAAGTATCCAAATATGAAAATCGAAGTTCGTTCGCACACCGACAGCCGTTCAAGCGATGCCTTCAATTTGAAATTATCGACCAATAGAGCCCGAGCAGTACTTGACTATTTGGCCGCTCGTGGAATCGATACCAAACGTGTAGTTGCAAAGGGTTATGGCGAGACTGAACTACTAAATAATTGTGATGATGAAGTGGCATGCAAAGAAGACCAACATCAAGCAAATCGTCGAACAGAATTTAAGATTCTTGATATTTCAACAGTTGGCATGAATTGAAATGATTAATGTTTAATATAATGTTGGGGCTTATCGGTAATTTAATAAATGTATAAGCTGTATTAAAAATAAAACTTAGAGTAATAGGTAGTTCCACGCTATGTTTTTTTATAGTTTAGGATTAGTATTTATTTTAAAAAGCATCGCCAATTTTGCGATGCTTTTTTGGTTTTTAGTGTTGAAAAAAATCAATTTTTCAAAAAAACAAGGTTTTTTCGTCCCATAAGATTACTTTTGATATAAAATTGAGAAAATTATAATACAGCAAGCAATGGCAGAAAAAAATATTGAATTTCTTTATGAATACCTAAATAATGCCTCACCGACAGGCTTTGAGTCGTCAGGT
Source organism: Cytophagaceae bacterium (assembly GCA_027486845.1). Classification (GTDB taxonomy): domain Bacteria; phylum Bacteroidota; class Bacteroidia; order Cytophagales; family Spirosomataceae; genus Emticicia. The sequence goes on along the minus strand of JAIXOL010000058.1, from coordinate 62,141 downwards.
CAACAAATTTGGTTAGATTACATAAAACCTTATATCGACGAACAAATCGTTGATGTTTATGGAACTGCCGTTGGAGTCATAAATCCAGGTCAACCCTATAAGGTAGTTATCGAAGCTCATTCTGACGAGATTTCGTGGTTTGTTAATTATATCACAGAAGACGGTTATATTTATGTACGCCGGAATGGTGGTTCTGATCATCAAATTGCCCCATCGAAGCGAGTAAATATTCATACACGCAAAGGTATAGTAAAAGGCGTTTTTGGCTGGCCAGCAATCCATGTACGCGAGTCGGCCAGTGAAGAAAAACCTACATTAAAAAATATTTTTATAGACGTAGGTGCCGCAAAAAAAGTTGAAGTTGAAGAAATGGGAATCCACGTTGGTTGTGTGATTACATTTGAAGATACCTTGATGGAACTAAATGAGAAATTCTACGTTGGCCGTGCTCTAGATAACCGTATAGGAGGCTATATAATTGCCGAAGTTGCTCGTAAACTCAATGAAAATAACATCAGTCTTCCTTTCACACTTTATGTAGTAAATGCAGTGCAAGAAGAAATTGGTTTACGTGGAGCAGAAATGATTTCTCGCAGATTAAAACCAGATGTGGCTATATGTTGCGATGTAATTCACGATACGCAGTCACCGATGTATAATAAAAAAACCGATGGAGACTTAGCTTGCGGACGTGGCCCAGTACTTACTTATGGCCCAGCCGTACAGAATAATCTTTTGAATTTTATGATTGATGTTTGTACAGAGAAAAAAATCCCGTTCCAACGTGCAGCAGCCAGCCGCTCGACTGGAACAGACACTGATTCGTTTGCTTATTCGGGCGAAGGTGTGGCATCAGCTTTAATTTCATTGGCTCAAAAATATATGCATACAACTGTAGAAATGTGCCATAAAGATGATATTCAGTCTTGTATAAATCTGTATTATGAGATTTTGTTGAGCTTGGAAGATGGACAAGATTTTCTTTATATAAAATAATTTCAATAAGGTTATTAATTTTTTCTTGGCAAAAAGACTTATTTGCTAAAATTTAATTGGCTCACCCACCCCTCGGGGAGAATGGATTATAGAGATATTGTACAAATAACAAAAAGAATTCCGAAGGAGTGACATTACATCAAAGATTATGTTATTCCTTCGGGATTCATTTTATTGAATTATTTTTTTACACTATAATAATGTCATTCTTTCAGGATTCTAAAACCTTTTATAGAGCTAATGATGTAAACTTTTCTTTAAGTTTTTTTTAAAAAAACTATCAAAGTTATATCGTAAATTAAACAGTATTTTGATTTTCAAGCAGCATTTGCACCTCCAAAACAGGCACATATTGGAAAAAATCATGCATAAAAGCCAATGACAACGTTTATTTTGTTGGAATGCAATAATTTCAAATACTTGTACAATAGGGCCAAAAGCAACCATAAAATACTAATTTCTTGAAAAAAACCGTTTTTGCAATAACGCCCCCTTTCACCCAACTGAATACACCGTATCCAGCGACCGCCTACATCAAGGGTTTTCTGAACACAAAAAATATTTCTTGCTTTCAAGCCGATTTGGGAATTGAGGTAATATTAGCTTTATTTTCTAAAAAAGGGTTAACAGAATTATTCGACTTTATTAATAAAGAAACAGAGATTTTCTCAGAAAACTCCCAGCGAATTATTGCTTTACAAGAAGATTATATTCAAACGATTGATGCCGTTATTTTATTTTTACAAGGCAAAAACCCTACGCTTTCTCACGTAATTTGTCAAGAAAACTTCTTGCCGGAAGCATCTCGTTTTGTTCAACTCGAAGACCTCGATTGGGCTTTTGGCTCGATGGGAATGCAAGATAAGGCGAAGCACTTAGCAACGCTCTATCTCGAAGACATTTCTGACCTCATCATGGAGTGCGTTGACCCATATTTTGGGTTTAGTCGGTACGCTGAGCGTTTGGGGCGTTCGGCCAATAGTTTTGATGGATTATATGAAACCTTACAACAAGACTACAGCTATATTGATAAAATTTTAACAATAATTTTGGCCGAACGCATGGCCGAAATGCAACCTAATTTGGTGGTCATTTCAGTACCATTCCCTGGAAATCTCTATAGTGCATTCAGAATCGGACAATGGGTAAAAAGAAACTATCCAACCACCAAAGTTGCAATGGGAGGAGGCTTTGCCAATACAGAATTGCGTTCTTTATCTGATGTTCGTGTTTTTGAATTTTTCGATTATGTTTCTCTTGATGATGGTGAGGCTCCTTTGGAAACAATTTTAAGCTCGCTCGCCGAAACGTCTGACCGCCCCGATGGGGGATCTTCATTTAAACGCACTTTCATTTTAGAAGATGGAGCAGTCGTTTATAAAAACAACTCTATGCTGAAAGACTATAAACAGTCGGAAGTTGGCACGCCAGATTATAGCGACTTGCTATTAGAAAAATACATTTCGGTTATTGAAATTGTCAATCCAATGCACCGAATGTGGAGCGATGGTCGTTGGAATAAACTCACAATGGCTCATGGCTGTTATTGGGGAAAATGCACATTTTGTGATATTTCACTCGATTATATTAAAATATACGAGCCAATTGCAGCAAATCTACTCTGCGACAGAATGGAAGAAATGATTGCTCAAACTGGAGAAAATGGTTTTCACTTTGTCGACGAAGCTGCCCCACCAGCTTTAATGCGAGCATTAGCTTTGGAAATTTTACGCCGAAAACTAACCGTAACATGGTGGACAAATATCAGATTCGAGAAAAGTTTTAATAGAGATTTATGTCAGTTGCTAAAAGCATCAGGTTGCATTGCAGTTTCGGGAGGTTTGGAAGTAGCATCTGACAGACTACTACAATTGATTCAAAAAGGCGTGACCGTTGCTCAAGTGGCACAAGTAACTCGTAATTTTACCGAAACGGGAATTATGGTGCATGCTTATCTGATGTACGGATTTCCGACCCAAACTGCCCAAGAAACCATTGATTCGCTCGAAATGGTGCGACAGATGTTTGAGATTGGCACTTTGCAATCAGGCTTTTGGCACCAATTTGCCATGACTGCCCACAGTCCGGTTGGAATGTTCCCCGAACAATTTTCGGTGCTGCGAGAAAGTAATACTATCGGTACTTTTGCTAATAATGATTTAGTATTTTCCGATCCGAAAGGCACTGACCATGAAGCATTTAGCTTTGGTTTAAAGAAATCTTTACTCAATTATATGCACGGAATTTGTTTTGAATATCCACTACAAGAATGGTTTGATTTTAAGATTCCACGCACGAAAATTCCGAAGAATTACATTAAGAATGCCTTGCTCGAAGATGATGACAATTCGGTATCCCGATTTATGTTAAAACCTACAGCAAAAGTTGTTTGGTTGGGTAAAAAACCATTGGTAAGTTATTCGAGTACAACGAAAAAAGGACAAACGTTTCAGACTGCAAATCTTACTTTTCACGATAAAAAAGAAACTTTCAGCCTCAAACTCAACCAAGCACAAGGCATTTGGCTAGTCGAAATGCTGGATAAAATTTCCACAAAAAAACAAAAAACATATACATTCCAAGAAATAAAAACAGACTTTGAAGCAGCTGGTTTTGAAGATTTCGAGCTGTTTTTCTATAATAAGCCTGTGAATGTGCTGCGTGATTATGGGTTGTTGGGATTGTGATTTCTCTACCTCAATAGACACAAGTTTTAACAGGATATAACAGTCATTTTGAAACTATTGAGCATCAAAATCAGTTAATAATTGATACTTTCAACAAATAATATCTGTGGCGGAAATACAAAAAAACGAAACTTCACCCTCTGGCAAAATCTTCGATTTGGAAATTCTAAAACGACTTTTCCAATTTATTAAGCCTTACAATGTTAAGTTTTATAGTTTGGTGCTGACAATTATGCTCGGTGCAGCCCTAGCTCCTGCCCTACCATTACTGATTCGCCAAACGATTGATGGCCCAGTTTCAACGGGTAATTATACTGGACTTGCCAAAATGATGGCTATAATGATTGGTTTTTTGGTTGTGCAGTCACTCATACAATTTACCAATACCTATTTAGCTGGGTGGCTCGGACAGAATATTATTCGTGACATTAGGGTTCAGCTTTACCATAAAATTCTTCATTTACGCCTAAAATTCTTCGATGACACTCCTATTGGTAGACTTGTTACACGTACGATTTCAGATATTGAAACACTCGCAGATGTTTTCAGCGATGGAATAGCAGCCATTGCAGGTGATATTTTACAATTAGTTCTCATTATTTCTGTAATGTTCTACACCGATTGGCGACTTTCACTGATTAGCCTTTGTACGATTCCATTTATGTTGGTGAGTACTTATGTTTTCAAAGAAAAAGTAAAGAAATCTTTCAACGAAGTGCGAAATGCAGTATCGAGCCTCAATTCTTTTGTGCAGGAACACATTACCGGCATGAGCATTGTGCAGATTTTTAATTCTGAAAAAATTGAATTTAATAAATTTCACGCCATCAATACCAAACACCGCGACGAAAATATTAAGTCAATCATGTATTATTCAATCTATTATCCAGTTGCTGAGGTAATTGCGGCTTTGGGTACGGGTTTGGTTGTTTGGTTTGGAGCAAAACAAATGCTTAACGCCGAGGTAACTTACGGTACGGTTACGGCTTTCATAATGTTTATTAATATTTTCTTTCGCCCAATCAGAATGATTGCCGATAGGATGAATACACTCCAAATGGGAATTGTTAGTACCGATAGAATATTAAAATTGCTCGATAGTGATGATTATACAGCTAATGACGGTTCTAAAAAAGCAAATTTAAAGGGTGAAGTTGAATTCAAAAATGTTTGGTTCGCTTATAATGATGAAAATTTTGTTTTGAAAGATATTTCATTTAAGGTAAATCATGGCGAAACCGTTGCTTTTGTTGGAGCAACTGGTGCAGGAAAGTCTTCGATAATTAATTTATTATCAAGATTTTATGACATAAATAAAGGAACAATTCTGATTGATAATCAAGACCTAAAAGAATATGAATTACGTAGTTTGCGTGAACAAATCGGCGTAGTTTTGCAAGATGTATTTTTATTTTCTGACACTATCGAAAACAACATTACACTAGGCGATAGCAATATTTCCAGAGAAAAAATCGTGGAAGCAGCTAAACTCGTTGGTGTACACGATTTCATTATGCAACTGCCTAACGATTACGATTATAACGTACAAGAACGTGGAGCAACACTCTCTGTTGGGCAGCGACAATTGATTTCGTTTGTGCGTGCATTAGTGCATGACCCGAAAATAATTATCCTCGACGAAGCCACTTCGTCAGTCGATACTGAAACCGAAGAATTGATCCAGAATGCGATTGATAAATTAATGCGTGGGCGAACTTCAATCGTCATTGCTCACCGACTCAGTACGATTCAAAAAGCCAATAAAATTATCGTTCTCGACAAAGGCCAAATCATGGAAGAAGGAAGCCATGATGAACTGCTGAAACTTGATGGTTTTTATAACAATCTCTATAATATGCAGTATAAAGAAGTGTTGGTTTAGAAGTATAATTTTTATATTTTTGATTATTCTTTAGTGCATTATCAAAAATATATGAAATTCATTTACAACGCTATTTTTGCTTGTTTCATTTCTCATACTTTAATTGCTCAGAGTTGGCAGGTTAATTCTCCAAACGCTAAAATCCGAGCCACAATTCAACGCATCGAACTTGATGGTACATTAAAATATAATGTAGAATACTTAGAGAATAATCAGACACAAACTATCATAGAGACATCTAATTTAGGTATTTCTCGTATTGACCAATCTTTTAATGATAATTTAACTTTTGAAAGTATCACTACGGCGACTATTGACGAAAATTATAAAATGTCGATTGGCAAACAATTACAACTTCGCAATAACGCCAACGAAATCACACTCAATTTTCATAATTCAAATAATAGTAAATTTCAAGTGATTTTTAGAGCATACAATGATGGAGTAGCACTTCGTTATCGTTTCTCCGAAAATTCCAATAATATTTACCACGTAACTGAAGATAAAACAACTTTCCAAATTCCAGTCAATAACAGCAAAACATGGATTCAAGGGTATGATAATTTTAGACCTGTTTATGAAAAGCTTTACGAAAATGGGATAAATCTCAATCAAGCTATTAATCAATTCAATGGTTTGGCTTTTCCTGCACTTTTTCAAACACCAAATGCTTGGGTACTGCTCACCGAGGCCGATTTAGATGAAAGTTTTTTTGCATCTCATCTATCTTCTTATTTCGGCAACGGAACATTTTCGGTTGCTGCACCAAGCCCAGACGATGGCAATAGTTATGCCGCTTATGCAAGTTCCACTTTGCCTTGGACAATGCCTTGGCGAGTAATAATGATTGGCAAACAGCTTAATAATGTGGTTGAATCTAACCTCGTTTCCCATGTAAGTAAAGCTTCACAGATAGCAAATACAACTTGGATACAACCCGGAATTTCGACTTGGAGTTGGTGGTCAGACCTCGGTAGTCCTACCAATTTCGCCAAACTAAAAACTTTCATAGATTTAGCAGCCGAATTAAATCTACCCTACTCATTGATTGATGCCAACTGGAATCGAATGGAAAATGGCGGAGACATCAACGCCTTAATTACTTATGCCAACAGCAAAAGTGTAAAGCTTTGGTTATGGTATAATTCGGGCGGACCTTCAAACGACCAGTCTGAACAACCTCGTGATTTAATGCACATTCAATCTGCTCGCCGACAAGAGTTTGCTCGAATTCATGCTTTGGGCATTAAAGGTGTAAAAATTGACTATTTTCAGAGCGATAAACAGGAATTAATGAAACTTTATATTGATATACTTAAAGATGCCGCTGAATATGAATTAATGGTTAATTTTCATGGAAATGTTATTCCAAAAGGTTGGTCACGAACATATCCTAATTTAGTTGCAATGGAAGCCGTAAAAGGTGCTGAAGCTTATATTTTTGATGGAAGCAACTTCTTGCCCAATGCACCTCGTCACCATACTATTTTACCTTTTAATAGAAATGTAATCGGCCCAATGGATTATACACCGACTATTATCGGTTGGAAAAGAGGAGCTGAACATCTCACAACTGACGTTCACGAAATTGCACTGCTTCACACTTTTGAATCGGGCGTAACTCATTTAGTCGATAGAGTAGAAAGCTATTTAGGAGTCCCTAATGACACAACTCAACTTCCACTACCAAACTTAGCTAAATCAATCATTAGCAGCCTCCCCACAGCTTGGGACGAAACACTTTTGGTAGAAGGTTTTCCTGGCACGCACGTTGTAATGGCTCGACGAAAAGGCGAAAACTGGTATATTTCGGGCATTAATGGCGAAAATCAAACACGAAATGTTTCATTACCACTTTCATTCATCGCTACTGGCGATTACACCAAACAATTATTGAGCGACGGAGCAACTCCACGAGATATTCTTACTTCCGAAGCCAACTATCAAGTTCAAGCCAGCAGTACAATTAGCTTAAATATGCAGCCTTATGGCGGTTTTATGATGGTTTTGAAACGAGCGGCGTGCCAAACAACTCATAATATAACATCACAAATTACAAACAATATAAAATATGAGGCATCAGAAACTATACAAGCTACAAACATCATCAGTTCAACTGCAAATGTAACTTATGATGCCGGCAAAAGTATTCTATTGACTGCAGGTTTTCAAACTCAGCAAGGAGCAATTTTTAAAGCTTATATTGATGGTTGTGGTAATCAATAGTTCATTTTCTTATACTCATAAAAAAATGGTTTGCGAAGATTCAGACAGTTAATCATTTTAAAATCAAAACTTTGTACCTTTGAACTTTTGCAACTATGTGCCTTGAATAGTTATCTTCTTCACCCTAACAAACCTAAACATGAAAAAACTAACGCTATTTTTAGCAATTTTCATTCATCAGCAAATCATCGCCCAAAGTAACCGTGCTTCATCGGGTATTGACCGAAAAAATGCCTTTCAGAAACACGCCGAACTCGTCAAAAAATCTCCTTATAAAAACCTTAATTGGCGATTACTCGGCCCCGATAACACCAGCGGACGAGCAACCGATGTTTGGGGAATTGAAAGCAATAAAAACATTATTTACGCCAGTTTCGCCACAGGCGGCTTTTGGAAAACTGAAGACGCAGGAAAAACTTGGAAACCTTTGATGGATGAAATCGGCACACAATCTATCGGAAATTTTGCGGTATCAAAATCAAATCCCAACGTTATTTATGTTGGTACTGGTGAAGCAAATATTCTTCGGGCTTCATTGCCAGGAATGGGCGTGTTCAAATCAAGCGATGCAGGAAAAACTTGGCAACATCTCGGACTGGAAAATACTTCTACGATTGCTCGTGTGGTCATTCATCCAACCAATCCTGACATTGTTTATGTAGCAGCCAGCGGAAACGAATGGAGCTATAATGCTGACCGAGGCGTTTATAAAACGAACGATGGTGGCAAAACTTGGAGCAAGGTTTTGTATCAAAATGAACAAACTGGCTGTATAGATTTATTGATTGACCCATCAGAGCCAAACACGCTTTATGCTTCGATGTGGAACAGAGTTCGTAAACGATGGAGCGACCCAACCCCCGAAGATAGTGACTATCTCTACAAATCGACTGATGCAGGAAAAACTTGGAAAATCATTAAAAATGGCTTGCCCAACACCAAAAATACTGGCCGAATAGGTTTAGCAATGTGTGCTTCAAAACCTAACGTTTTGTATGCTTATGTTGATAATCATATGCCAAAACGCCAAGGTAATGATGGAGAACTTGACTCTTATGGCCGCCCGAAAGAATTAGTTATTTTGGGAGCAGAGGTATATAAAAGCTCTGATAAAGGCGAATCTTGGACAAAAATGAGCGAAAACGACAAGCAAATGGAAACATTTGGTGGAACGTATGGCTGGGTATTTAGTCAGATTAGAGTTGACCCAAAGAATGAAAACAAAGTTTTTATCATGGGATTAAACATTGCGGAGTCAGCAGACGGCGGTAAAACTTGGAACACTGTAAAAGGTGGAAACACGGCAGATACACGCATTCATGGCGATAATCACGGAATGTGGATTGACCCATCGGATAGCAATTATATTCTTAATGCCAACGACGGCGGGGTAGTAGTTACGTATGATGGTGGAAAATCTTGGAAAAACTTCTTCAAGGAAATTCCAACAACACAGTTCTATAATGTTTCTTACGATATGGCAACGCCTTTTAATATTCATGGCTCTGTACAAGATGAAGGCTCAATGGGAGCAAATGTATCATGGCAAGCGTGGAATGGAGTAACAGATAAGAAAAACGGTTGGCATTTTGTGCCAGGTGGTGAAGGCAGCATTATTGCGATTGACCCAAAAGACCCAAATATTACATACTCAAGTGCTTTTTACGGCAGAATCCAACGAGGAGACTTGACCAAAGAAGGAAAAGAACGTATTAAAAATATAACTATCAAAAAAGCCGAAGATGAAGAAACGCATCGTGGCGAATGGTTAGCTTACACCCATATTTCAAACTTTGATAACAAGACCATTTATCACGGAATGCAGTATTTATTCAAGTCAACCGATATGGGGGAAACTTGGAAACGCATCAGTCCAGATTTGACAACGAATGATAAAAACCGCATGGGTAAATTACCGTATGCCATTGCTCATCAAGCAATTACGGCTTTAGCAGAATCTCCATTCAAGCAAGGAACTTTATATGTAGGCACTGATGATGGAAATGTACATCTAACAACTGATGATGGCAAAACATGGACAAAAATAATGGCTGGCTTACCACAAAATGCCCATGTTTCGAGACTCGAAGCATCTAAAACTAAAGACGGAACGGTTTATATTACCCTCAGCGACCGCCGAGAAGATAATATCAAACCATACATTTATAAAACCTCCGATTTTGGAAAAACTTGGGTAAGTATCGTGGGCGATTTGCCAACTTCACCAGTAAATGTAATTCGTGAAGACCCTTTTAATACTTCAATTCTTTATTGTGGAACAGATTTAGGCGTTTATACTTCAAAAAACGGCGGTAGAAACTGGCAGTCAGTTCAAGCCAATTTACCAGTAAGCGTTTCAGTACAAGATTTATTCATTCACCCACGAGATAATAAAATGGTCATTGCAACTTATGGCCGCGGGGTTTGGGTGATGGAGCGGTAAAAACAAAAAATGAGGCACAAAAAAAGCCCTCGAATTATCGGGGGCTTCCTGTAAATTATATAATTCTACTCACCGAAGTGATGATATAATTATGCTAATTTTACGTTAACGGCGTTTAAACCTCTTTTTCCTTCTTGGATATCGAAAGTAACTTCGTCATCCTGACGGATTTGGTCTTTTAATTCAGACACGTGAACGAATACTTCTTGGTTTGAGCCATTTACTTTGATAAAACCAAATCCTTTGGTTTCATTGAAAAACTTTACTGTTCCGTTAGACATTTTGTATTTGTATTAGTACTTTAAAAACACAAATGTAAGTAAATAAATTTGTAATCAAACATAATTTTAATTTTTCTCATTTTTTTTTCGAAAAACCAATTAAATTTAAGGTAATAAAGTCTTATTGAGTCATTTAAGTATAATCAAAATAATGAATATTCAATTTTATTCATTATTGCGGGGCTTACGAACAAGCACTGACTAAATACTGATATTTTTGCCTAGGCAATGGCTATCGACCAAGATAAGTGTCTTTTTCGTAAAGACGACCAAACAAAAATAAAACCACCCCAGCAAAGGGTGGTTTTATTATTATCCATTCTGCTCTTGAAGCATTCGGAGATATAAACTTTCTACTTTTTTTCTTGCCCAATCAGTTTTCCTTAGAAACTTCAAGCTTGAATTGAGTGATGGATTATTAGCAAAGCAATTGACATTTACATGGTAAGCCATTTGATCCCAGCCGTAATAATCTCTAAGTTCTCTTACTATTCTTTCGAGCGTAATGCCATGCAGCGGATTGTTTGGTTGTTCGTTCATTTCTGATGAATAGTTATTTATTGCTGATTAGTGGGAAATTGGTTACTTGTTATTTAGAAGTTGATTTGTATAACTTTCCAATAACTAATTCCCCAATTTTCCAGTAACCGCACGGGCGGCCCCGCAGTTTTCTAATCAATAATTATTTTTTCTTCTTTTTCGACTTTTTCTTCAATGCTTCCATTTCTTCGGCTTCTTTTAGCAAAGCCTTCAAATCAAAATTGGCTATATCTTTCGAAAAATCAATGGTTTCAGCATATTCTTGTTTGTCAAGTTCCAAAACTCTGATTTTCTTACCCATAAAGCCTTCAATTTCAGCCAAAATTGGTTTTTCTTCGGCTGCACAAAACGAAACCGCTAAGCCTTTTTGCATCCCTCGACCAGTACGCCCTACCCTATGCACATAGTTTTCGGGTACATCAGGCAGGTCATAATTTACAACGTAATCTACATTTGCAATATCAATTCCTCTCGCACTTACATCGGTGGCTATCAGTATTTTAACTTCGCCACTTCTGAATTTGTCCAACACCGAAAGGCGGTCTTGTTGTTCTTTATCTCCGTGAATTGTTTCACTTTCAATGCCTACTCGCTGCATGGCAGATTTTACTCGTTCAGCACGCACTTTTGTACGCACAAAAACCAAAATTTTGCTTTCAGGATTTTCGCCGATAACCCTTTCCAAGAAAAAGCGTTTATCGTCCATTTCAACAAAAGCGACCGAATGCGTAATATTTTTAGCAACGGGGTCGTTGGGTGAAAGCTGAATTCGGATGGCATTTCTGACCAACGAATAAGCAACTTTCTTGATTTGCTCATTGATTGTTGCCGAAAAGAATAGCGTTTGATGAAATTTTGGCAAAAATTTCTTTACATCTTGAATATCTTTGATAAAACCCAAATCGAGCATGTGGTCGGCTTCATCAAGTACTAAGATTTCTACGCCCGTGATTTTGAGATGTTTTTGGTAAATCAAATCAAACATTCGGCCTGGGGTAGCAATCAAAATATCAACACCTTTGACTAGTTTTTCGATTTGTGGTGCTTGCTCAACTCCTCCAAAAAGACAAAGTGTTTCGACTTTTGTTCCTTTGGACATTTTCTGAAAAACCTCAGAAACTTGTAGTGCAAGTTCACGAGTTGGCTCCATGACGATGCACTTCACTCCTTCCTCATACCGTACCGAATGCTTCATTTCCTGCAAAATACTGATAATTGGAATCGCAAAAGCTGCAGTTTTTCCTGTACCTGTTTGGGCAATGGCCAATACATCTTCACCTTTCAAAATTGGCGGAATCGACTTAAACTGAATATCTGTCGGTCGTTTAAAACCTAAATCAGCAATATTTTTCTTGAGTTCGTTCGAAATACTATAATCGTCGAATTTCATCGTTTTCCACGTTTATCATTTCCCTTGAAAGGCACATAACTATCTTTTACATACAATTTGCCTTGCGAGTTAAGTTTAGGTGCTTTAGTTGATTTTCCTTTCGATTTATCTTTTTTCTCCGAAATACTTACCTCTAAATTACGACCCATAATCTCGAAACCATTTAGCTCAAAAATTGCTTTCCGTATTTCTTCTTCATTAGGCATTTCTACAAACCCAAATCCTTTATTTTGGCGGGTAGCTTTATTTTTTATAATTTTGGCCGATGTCACCTCTCCAAACTTTTCAAAAAGTTCTTTTAATTCTTTTTCTTTAAGTTTAAATGGTAAACTGCCTACAAAAATATCCATCGTTTATTTTTTTTATTTTACAAAAGTACAGAAAACAGTCGGCTATTGGCAGTCGGCAGTCGGCTTTTTATTGTTTATTACACAAAATCACGGATAAAATGATATTTTACGGCAGAATTTGGCTGTATTCAGTTTACAACTCAATACAGATTTGACGACATTAAGAAAGTTATCAAATCTAATCAAGATTTATGCTTCATAAAATTTAATATCATTTTGAGCCAAAAAAGATTTGATGACATCAACATGAATACAATGTCCTACGTGCAGAAATGGTTGATTATTAACTTTAATTGTTTTTCCATTTACATTGTGTGAAGCATTGTGCATATCAAAACCTAGATGAAGAGCATTAGTTTTGCTTTGCATGCCACAAACTACGCCATTTCGGTCGAAAAGTGGCCCACCACTTTGTCCACGTAAACCTGGAGTGCTGAGTTCTACGCCATAAAGCTCGTTGTTTTCGACCAAATGCCTCGTCAACATTCCATCAATCGGGAAACGTGGAGTACCAATGATGCCACTGTTTGTCCAAGAAATTTCATCGGCTTCGGGATTGTATTGAAAGTTGGTAAATTCGGGAAATGGATAACCTAATCTGCAAAGTGATTTCCCTTGCTTCAAACCCGAACTATCTTTCATAAAGCGAGCGTAAGATTGATATAATGGCTGTTGAAACTTATCAAAAACAATAATTGCCAAATCATACTTTGGATGATTTATCCAACGAAAACGCAGCGTTGGGTCGGCCGTGCAATCCAAAAAACGTTCGTTGAGTTCAACAATAGTTTCGGCTGTATAATCATACTTATTTTCGAGCCCTTTGATAAACTTTTGGTATTGATGATGCGGAACGCCACCCGTGCGAGGAATGGCGGCACGTTCACGTCGAAAATTCGCATATTTTTGATTAATATTGGTGCGATTTCCTATTAAATCAATGACGTGCTTACAGGTAACAGCACACGAAAACTCGTTAACAAAAAACATCGTTGCGGCTCCGCCAGTGACGACATTTTCGTTGTAATTTCTTGAAATAAACTGAATTGGACGAGTAAATCGACCAACTTCTTCGATGGCATCAACAAACATATTTTTTATAAATCAGCACAGAGTGGCAAAGACACAAAGTAACAAAGAGATTTTTTGAAAACGATTATTTTATTACAAAAAAAAGCCAATTAGGTTTGGCTCTTTTTGGCGAATGACTTGTATTTTTCTTCCCGAGCAAAACTATGTCCCAAATAATTTAGAATCTTCTAAATCCATGAAGGTTTCTTTATGATGATTTTACGTTCGATTTTTTGATTATTTTAATTATGATTTTGGCGATACTCTTCTTGCATTTTAAAAAGGCTCATCAATCTTTCAGTTGGAGTCATTTTTCTGCCTAATTCCTATAAGATAGAAATACTGTTCGCCGATGTCTTTATGTCGAACTATTTTTCGCTCTTGCATTTCAATCATTATTTTGACATAAAATTAATGAAAAAATAATTATATGTTTTGTTTTTATCACATTACAAGAGTCATACATAAGATGATGCTCTTTTCAAAACTTTTCAAACCAATCAAATTTTTCATGAATAATGGCTTCTTTTTGTTCATTGACGTATTTCAAAAATGCAGCGGCCACGGGCGAAAAGTTTTTGTTTTTCATCCAAACTAAATTCCAAACCGAAATAATCGGAAAATCTTTTACTGGAATAATCTGCAAATCTCCGTTTAGCAGTTCGCTTTTAATACCAATCAATGGCATAATCGAGCAGCCCAAACCCGCAATAACGGCCTGCTTTACGGCTTCGTTGGAGGTCAGTTCCATCTTTTTTCTGACGGGTAATTTATTTTCTTCGATAAATCGTTCCATTACGAGCCTTGTACCTGAGCCGTGTTCTCGATAAATAAGTGGCAAATCTTCAAAAATACTTTTATCGTAGATTTTCTCAGCATACTTGTTTTTTGTATTGTTCACCAAGAATAATTTATTTTGTAGTAGTTCAATATTCTCAACTTTCAGATTATCGGGAAGCACCGAAACCAACGAAAAATCAACCTCATTTTTCTCCAAACTTTCAATCACTTTTGCTCTATTTGTAACGTCCATCATCAATTCTATGCCTTCATTACGGTTAATAAAGTCCGATAAAAAATAGGGCATCACATATTTACCTGTCGAAACAACCGAGATTTTTAGGCGGCCCGTTAGCTTGCCTTTGTGTGCCATTGTTTTATAATTAATGGCGTAGACTTCGTTCAATATTTTTTCGGCCGCAAGGGCTATTTCTTTGCCAAAATCTGTGATAAACAGCTTCCTACCAACCACTTCAGTGAGCGGAATCTCAAATTGGTCTTGCAGGTTTTTTAACTGAATTGATACCGCTGGCTGAGTCAAACAAAGCTCTTCAGCAGCTTTTGTAACGCTGTGTGTTTGTGTAATTTTCAGAAATACCTGTAATTGATGCAAAGTATAATTCATAATCTTTATTTATGTATATCATTACAAATATAAATAAAAACGAATGGTTTTTTATACAGAATTTTGCAACATTAAATAAAAAACAAAAACGCAATGACAAAAATTACAGTAGCAAAAGGTGACGGAATCGGTCCAGAAATTATGGATGCCACCCTTGAGATTTTGATGGCAGCAGGAGCAAAAATCGAAGTAGAAGAGATTGAAGTAGGTGAAAAAGTGTATTTGGCTGGAAATACTGCGGGTATTGCCAAAGAATCTTGGGATGTAATTAGACGCAACAAGATTTTCTTAAAAGCACCAATCACAACGCCTCAAGGTGGTGGTTATAAGAGTTTGAACGTAACGACTAGGAAATTTTTGGGACTTTACTCAAACGTCCGACCGTGCATGAGTTTGCACCCTTTTGTGGCGACCAAACACCCAATTATGGATGTGGTTATTGTGCGTGAAAACGAAGAAGACTTATACGCTGGAATTGAACATCAACAAACTGATGAAGTAGTTCAGTGCTTGAAACTTATCAGTCGCCCAGGTTGCGAAAAAATTGTACGTTATGCTTTTGAATATGCCAAACACTACGGTCGTAAGAAAGTTACTTGCTTTACGAAGGATAATATTATGAAGCAAACGGATGGTTTGTTCCATCAAGTATTTGATGAAATTGCTAAAGAATATCCTGAAATTGAAAATGAACATTGGATTATCGACATTGGTGCGGCAAAAATGGCTGATACGCCTGAAGCTTTTGATGTAATAGTGATGCCTAATCTTTATGGCGATGTACTTTCGGATGTAGCAGCTCAAATTGCGGGATCGGTTGGTTTGGCTGGCTCGGCCAACATTGGCGAAGAATGTGCCATGTTTGAGGCAATTCACGGCTCAGCACCTCGTAGAGCAGGTCAAAATTTGGCTAATCCATCGGGGCTTTTGCAAGGTGCAATTATGATGCTCAACCACATCGGACAGACCAAAATTGCTGAAAAAATACAAAACGCATGGTTAAAAACAATCGAGGATGGTATCCATACCTACGATGTTTATAAAGAAGGAGTTAGCCAAGAAAAAGTAGGTACAAGGGAATTTGCCCAAGCAGTAATTGCTAATCTTGGTCAAGAGCCAAAACTATTAAAATCAGTGACTTATGCCGAAAACGCTGCTCTTAATTTACCAAAATATGAGCGTAAAGCCCCAGGCAAGAAAGAACTAGTCGGTGTTGATTTATTCGTTCATTGGGCAGGTAAAAACCCTGACGAATTGGCCGCTATCGTACAGGCACTTGATACCAACGAAGTGAAACTTTCGATGATTACCAACCGTGGAATCAAGGTATGGCCAGAAGGTTTTGAAGAAACTTTCTGTACTGATCACTGGCGTTGTAGATTCAAGCCTACCGAAGGCAATCAGATGAGCAAACACAGCATAATTAACTTGCTAAATGAGGCTATTCAACAAGGGGTTGATACTATAAAAACCGAAAATCTTTATACTTTCGATGGCAAAATGGGCTTTTCGTTGGGTCAAGGACAATAATTAAACATCATCAAAAAATGCATATACAACTCATTCAAGGGCAATTTGGTGGTAAAGAAGCCATCAAACTAATTACACAGATGATTCATGCGAAAGTCAAATTTCACGAAAACATCATTAGTAATGATGACTGTGAAGAAGATATAAAAATGCGTGAAAATAGAATAAAACAACTCCAAAAAGACTTATTCGATGCCCGACATTACATCGAAAAAAAAGGAGAAAATGTAATAATCAATGCATCGATTGAAATGTAAATCGAATAAAATCGCAGAGTCAGTTGGCTCTGCGATTCTTTTTTATGGTTAATTTGATTTAAATTTTCTACAATTATTCGGTAGCTTTACTTCTGAAAATATCTATTAATTTAAAATCATGACCGAACTTGTCGTTAGCATTGCAGTAGGAATCGCCCTAAGTGCTTGTTCAGGTTTTCGAGTATTTATACCGATGTTAGCTGCTAATTTAGCTACACGGTTTAATGTACTTGACCTTTCCAATGGTTTTGAATGGTTGAGTAGTCCAACTGTCACTTTTATTTTAGGAGCAGCAACACTGGCCGAAATCATGGCTTACTATATTCCTGTGGTTGATAATTTGCTTGATACAATCACAACTCCCGCTTCGTTTGTAGCTGGAACGATTCTAACGACTTCATTCCTAAAAATAGATTCGCCCGAACTACGATGGACAGTAGGAATCTTGGCAGGTGGTGGTATGGCTAGTACAATTCAAGCAGGAACTGGACTTCTTCGACTTGCTTCTACTAAATTTACGGTAGGTTTTGGAAATGCTTTATTTTCAACCTTTGAAAATTCGGTTGCAATTATATTTTCACTTCTTACTCTCTGGTTACCTATTTTGGTGGCTTTTCTTGGAGTTTTACTTTTTGCATTTCTGCTAAAAAAGGTTTTAAAACGCATTCAAACAAAGAATAAGTAAATTTTTAATTAAAATATTTATAATTTATTCTTAAAAAAAGCTTAACTTCCACACACAATCTAAACCTAAGCCTCATGGAGACCAAACCTTCGCTACGCTACGCGTGGTATGTTGTGGGTGTGCTTTTGCTTGCCTATATTTCCTCATTTATTGACCGACAAATTTTGTCGCTTCTCGTAAAACCCATCAAGGCATCTTTTGGTATTACGGATATGCAAATGGGGATATTGATGGGGCTGAGTTTTGCCGTACTTTATACGTTAGTTGGCATTCCAATTGGCCTAATGGCCGACCGAATGAACCGTAAACGCATCATCAGCTGGGGAATTTTGGTTTGGAGTATTATGACTGTTTTTTGTGGAATTGCTGGTAGTTATTCATTATTTTTTCTGGCTAGAGTTGGTGTTGGTATAGGTGAAGCTGCCCTATCGCCGGCAGCCTATTCTATTATTTCTGATTATTTTCCGAAGAAAAAATTGGCAATGGCACTCAGTGTTTATAATATGGGAATTTATTTGGGTTCTGGTTTATCAATTTTGATTGGTGCAGCTCTCAGAACCATGATTGGAAAAGAAAACGTCGTATTGCCACTCATCGGCGAGGTATTTTCTTGGCAAATGATTTTCTTTTATATCGGTTTACCAGGAATATTACTTGTTTTTCTTGTTCAAACTATCAAAGAACCAAAACGTGTAGAATTTGAATCTGTAAAAGAAACCGCAGAAATAAGTGGTTTTAAAGAAATCATGGCCTATTTCAAGGAAAATAGTCGCACATTTATGTACCTCAATTTCAGTATGGCATTTATGTCGTTGGCAACTTATGCTGGTGTTTATTGGATACCAACGATGCTCAATAGGGTACATGGTTGGGCAGATACAAAAGCAGGTGTAACATTTGGGCTTTTAATTACTGTTTTTTCTACCTTGGGGGTAATTACTGGAGGTAGATATGCAGATTATTTAACAAAAAAAGGTATTGTACAAGCCAAAATGCTTTCTGGATTTAGAGGAATGATTGCTGCAATATGTTGTACAGTTGGTTTGGTAATAACAGATATTAATGTTGGGATTTATTTTATTGCAGGATATTGCTTTTTTAGTTCTTTTCCTTTTGGCTCCGCAACTGCAGCGATTCAAGAAATTGCACCCAACAAAATGCGAGCAATTTTCTCTGCATTTTTCTTATTTGTGGTTAATATCATAGGACTCGGCTTTGGGCCTCTTATTGTTGGTTTTTTGAATGATTCGATTTTTAATGACCCAAACCAAATACATTATTCCATTTTTATTGCACAAGTTATAGGATGTTCATTATCAGCTTTGTGCTTATATTTGGGGTTAAAACCTTTTATAAAAAGCGTTGATTATTTAAAAAAATATTTAGCAGTTTCAAACCAAAACTAAGTCTTTTGTGTTGGTGAATTTGACGGTTAATTGAAAGAGAAACTATGGACTGCCGACTGTCGTCCGTTGACTAAAAATCTATGAGTGAAATAAAAATTTGTTGCCCAAAATGTAAATGGGAACCCGATGGTGGCGAATATTGGCAATGCGATTGCGGCCAAATTTGGGATACTTTCAAGACGATTGCACGCTGCCCAGCTTGCCACAAACAACATCAGTATACAGCTTGTGTTCCGCAAGCAGGAGGTTGTGAAGCAGATTCTCCGCACCTTGATTGGTATGAAGGACTGGATAAAATCATCGAAGATTTGAAAGAAGAAGTGCTCGAAAATCAGGAGGTTTTTATTTAAAAAACTTTTCCTGCATAAAACCAAAACCATAGCCTATCAACTGAATAAAGCAAGCAATTACACTCAAAAAGCCAATTTTTAAACTTTTATTATGAATTGCTGAGTCGATAACGACCATCATGATATAAAGTAAAAGCAGAAAAGTAGCAATAAAGAATAAAATTTTATCAATAAAAAAGAGTATCGGAATGGCAAAAACTCCGAGTGTAAAGAGCATCGGAAAAAAATGCACTAATTTCAATTCTGAAGGAAACATTCGAGCGAGATTGATACGCCCGCGACCAAAAAAATGCAATTGTTTGAAGAACTGGCCAAAATCAGTTCTTCTTTTATGATAAATGAAGGCTTCTTCTATCAAGCCAACTTTAAAGCCTTTCGATAAAATTCTGATACTAAACTCAATGTCTTCGGCCATGCGAGTCATGGTGTAACCACCCGTTTCTTCCCAAACTTTACGAGAAATTCCGAAATTAAAACTACGTGGATGAAACTGTCCGCCTGCATTGTTTTTCTTTCCTCTGATTCCACCAGTCGTAAAAACCGATGTCATCGAATAATTGATGGCCTTCTGAATATCAGTAAAATTTTCATGAGCAGCATCAGGGCCGCCGTAAGCATCTAACCAATTATTTTTCAACGAGTTATCTACAATCTCAAAGTATTTTTCAGGAATAATCGCATCAGAATCAAGTTGCACAAAGTAATCGCCCGTTGCTCGCTCAAAGCCGTAGTTTCGAGAAAAACCCTGTCCTGAATTTGGTTTAAAGAAATATTTCAAATCAAGTTTTTCTTGAAAACTCGCACATACCTCGTCACACTTCAAAGTCGAGCCATCTTCAATGATGATTACTTCAAAGTTTTTGAAAGCGGCCGTCGCTACGGTCTGTTTGCTCAAACTTTCAAGCAATTCTCTGACTTCTTCGGGGCGATTATATACTGGGGTTATTACGGAGTATTTCATTTTATCAATTCTAAATTATCCCGTAGGGATTAAATATCGGCGTCCGACGCTCGGTAGGTTTAAAAGACCAAACTTATTCTCATGCCGTAGATATGAAACATTTATGTAAAAAGTTTCATACCTACGGCATGATTACTTTAATTATATTATTAACTACCGATATTAAATCCCTACGGGATAAAATACTTAAACTAAATTGCTTAAAATCGCCTCATTCGCCGCCAAAACTTCTGCTATATTCTCTTGCGAAAGAGCAGTAGAAAGGAAAAGAGCTTCGTATTGTGATGGTGCAAGATAAATACCTTTATCGAGCATTCCGTGGAAATATTTACCAAATTTAGCAGTATCTGATGTCTTTGCAGTTTCAAAATCTACCACAGGTGTTTCGGTAAAAAACAAGCTATACATCGAACCAACATGATTGATCTGATAATTAAGATTTAGTTTATCAAGAATCGAACGAATGCCTCCAACTATCTGATTACCAGTTGCTTCAAGTTGCGTATAAACTTCTGGATGGTCATTTAAGTGATGTAACATAGTAAGACCAGCAGCCATAGCTATTGGGTTTCCAGAAAGTGTACCTGCTTGATAAACAGGGCCTTGTGGCGACACACAATTCATGATTTCTGCCTTTCCGCCATACGCTCCAACGGGCATTCCGCCACCGATGATTTTACCCAAAGTTGTCATATCGGGAGTTACTCCGAAACGTTCTTGGGCTCCACCTTTTGCCAAACGAAATCCTGTCATTACCTCATCAAAAATCAGTACGATTCCTTCTTTTGTACAAATATCACGCAAGCCTTGTAAATAGCCTTCTTTTGGCAAAACACAGCCCATATTTCCGACAACTGGCTCCAAAATCAAAGCTGCAATTTTCCCTTTATTGGCATCACAAAGCATCTGAACGGCTTCTAAATTATTATATGGAGCAGTCAAAGTATCGTTTGCCACACCTTTCGTTACCCCTGGACTGTCGGGAACTCCCATCGTAACGGCTCCACTTCCTGCAGCAATCAAAAACGAATCACCGTGACCGTGATAACAACCTTCAAATTTTATAATTTTGTCTTTTCCAGTATAACCTCGAGCCACACGCACCGCAGCCATTGTTGCTTCTGTACCTGAATTTACCATCCTGACTTTTTCGATAGAAGGCACCATCGAAATAATCAATTCAGCCATTTCTACTTCACGACGAGTGGGTGCTCCGAACGAAAATGAGCCTTTGATGGCTTCGCTAACTGCCTTTTCAACTGGCTCGAAGGCATGACCTAAAATCATTGGCCCCCAAGAATTAATTAACTCAATGTATTGATTATCGTCTTCGTCGAAGATATAAGCACCTTTCGCTCTTTTGATAAAAATCGGATTTCCGCCTACCGAACGAAATGCTCTCACTGGCGAGTTTACACCCCCTGGAATGAAGTTTTTGGCTTTAGCGAAAAGTTCTTCGCTTGTATTTATGGTCATTTATTTTGTATTGAAATGTAAAAAATATAGATTATCGAAACCCATATTTATATAACGATTTTTAAAACATAAAGGATTAGAGAAAGTGTGCTTACTTTTCTAATCCTTTAAATTTTGTTCAAAATTAACTATTAAAACAATACTTTAAAAATTAACCCCAGACTTAATCGGCAAATAAACCCTAAAGCCTGTATGCGAATATTGATTTTGATTGAAAATGCTGTAAACCTCGGCATTGAAGAGTCCAAAAAGCCCTTTTATGCCGTAGCCCAATTCATAATGTTTGACTTGGTTGGTAAGTAAAACATTGCCGTAGAGGCGTTCTTCCCAGCCCTTTCGTTGGAGGTAAGGAATATTGGTCAGAAATAGTCTTTTGAAATCAACTTTGGCAAATAATTGAGCATAGCCGCCATTTGTACTGTATTGATAATAAGGCAAATCTCGGAAATCTTGATGGGTTTGAATAAAAGTTTCATTGCCATTAAAGTGTTTATAATCAAGAAAATATATAGGTCTATTTCCGTAATATGTTCCAATTTCTGCCCTTAACGAAACACCTTTAAGTTTCCATTTAAAGTCATGATTCATGCCCAGCTCTACACGATTAAAGCCGGTTTCTCCAAAAGCTGAAAGATTTTCGAGGCGAAAAGTTGGCCCGTAAGTCTGCACATAACGATTTCCGTTATTGATTCTAATTCTTGAAAATGGTCGATAAGTTAAAACAGCATTAAAACGAGTTTGTATATGCGTATTAAAAACCGTTGTCTTGAAATCTTGATGAATCGGTTCGTTCGACACATAATATTTATCGGCTATTTTTCGGAAACCTTGTTTCTCGATGTTTGTTAATCGGTATCGCTCGGCAAATTGCAAATAGGTTCGTAAGTAAAAATTATCATTGATACGTGGACTAAAATTGATTCGGACATATTTCTGCTCGTAAAACTTTCCAAAATGACGATTATCCAGCAAAGCATAAGTCGCATTGACAAAATTATTGATTGGTTCTTCATTATTCATCTGAAATACTTTTCTACCTGCTTCCGCACCAATAATAAACTTTTTCTGTCCATAACTAATACCAAACGAGCCATTGACTCTTTCTCTTTGGATTGAATAATGCGGTTTGACATTCATCGAAAACGAGCTGAGCGAATCAATTCGGTGGCGATAACTTAATCTTGGAAAACCAATATTTATGCCCTCAACTGCATTGTAGCGAGTGTCTTCTTTCCAATTACCTATCATAAAATAGTCTTTGTAGCCTTTCTTTTTATCGTTTTTATCTATTGGATTAAAAAGATATGAATTACCACCAATCAAATGTCCAAACTTAAATTTATTAGCTTGGACTTTTTTGAGAGAATCTTCTTTCAATTTAACATTGATTTTTGTGGCATTGGCCATATAAATACTATCGGTTCGCTGATAACCTCTTACTTCTATTTCAGTCAGAGGAACTTGGCGTTCTTCTGCCCAAAAATCTTCTGTACGTTTGCGTGCGAGGGTATCAACCGAGCGTGAATAATCGGAGGCTATAATTTCTTCTTTCTTTTCTTTTTTCTCTTTAACTTCCTCTTTTTGGAGGTCTTTCGAAAGTTTTTTAAGTTGTGTAGTAGTCAATTCTTTTTGTGAAAGAATCGTTTTTGTATCTAATTTCTTACGATTTAGGTCTTTGGCTTCGGTCTTAAAAATTTTATCGTCTAACACCTGTGGTTTAATGGCAGCGTATTTTGGGTTTTTAACTAACTGATAATTCTTGAAAGACGTAATAATCTGTGCAGAACCTTCTACGCCAAAAGCATCAATTTTACTGTTTAAAGTTGCCTGAACAGGCATCCAAATATCTTCTACTGGCGAATAAATCACTTTCATTTTATTACTTCCCACTTCTTCCTCCCACGCTATATCTACACTATGCAAACTCCAAGTTCCTTCAATAATATTGATAGTTCCACGGTATAAACCTGGAGACTTTATCCTTGGAATAATTTTTATTTTATTGATATACAAGCCTTTATCTTGAAAAAAACCTTCGTAAACGTACTTGTAATTGATAGCTCCTTTGGCAGTTACAGGCGATTCAGCATTGGTTGGATTATAAAAATTCACTCGACTAAACGAGATATTTTCTGAGCCTTTCATCGTTGGCGGAATATTCGAGCGAATCGAAAGTGTCTTTTCAGAAAGTGAGTTAGGTTGCTTAAATTTAATTTCATTGACCGATTCCATCACATACGTTTGTCCTTCTTTGATGAAATTCTTTTCCATTTCTTTTTTGAAAATGAACGGAACCTTATCGACTTTAAACGAACCACGAACATAATTTCGGAGCGAATAACTTTCGACTTCTTTATGATGAATCGGCGACATAGCGATGGTTTTCCGCATGATTGTGAGTGCGGGGTCTTCGTTGTTGTTTGAAACCTTTACTCCGCCTAACTCAATGCTGATTTCTTTCATTACGATATTGAGCGTCTGTATGTTTTCAGAAACATCAACTTCCTTCGTAACTGACTGATAACCAATGTATTGGAAAACAATTTCGTAAGAGCCGGCTTTGAGCTTGATTTCGTAGTCGCCATCTTGATTGGCCATTGTACCAATTTCTGTGCCTTTGACCAGCACCGAAGCAAAAGGCATCACTTCACCTTTTTCGTTTTTGATTTTACCTTTTAAACCACTTGCAGCAAATAGGTTTTGTGTAAAAATTAATAGTAGTAATAGTTTTTTCAGCATAACGGTTGGTGTGTTTTTTGTGGAATGGATTTTACTAAATATCCTACGGCAGGAAAGTAGCAATATTATAGCGTAGATGCAGAAATAGATAGAAAAGTTGCAAAGAAAATATCTTGACTAGTAAGAATATAGAAAAAGAACAAAAACCCTAAGTTTCACTAAGAAAATCATAGTAAAACTTAGATCACACAAGTATTAATTTAATAAAACAACGCCAATTTAGAATCAGACTTCTTTCGCCCTTAGGGAGCAGCCATCAATTCTTTCAAAATCTTCTGAGCGGCTATCGAAATGACAGTTCCCGGGCCAAAAATACCTTTTACACCCGCATCGTAGAGATATTGATAATCTTGGGCAGGAATTACACCCCCAGCAATAACCATAATATCTTCCCGACCCAGTTTTTTGAGTTCTTCAATCAAAGCAGGAACAAGCGTTTTATGTCCAGCCGCCAAACTTGATGCCCCAACGATATGTACATCGTTTTCGGCTGCTTGCCGAGCCGTTTCTTCTGGTGTCTGGAAAAGGGGGCCAATATCCACATCAAAACCTAAATCTGCAAAACTCGTAGCAATTACTTTTGCTCCCCGGTCGTGGCCATCTTGTCCCATTTTGGCGACCATAATTCTAGGACGACGTCCTTCAATTTCGGCAAATTGATTGGCCATTTGTTCAGCCAATCTGAAATTTTCATCATCAGAAACTTCCGCTTGATACACCCCCGAAATCGAACGGATAACTGCCCTGTGGCGACCTGATACTTTTTCCATAGCGTAAGATATTTCGCCCAAAGTGGCACGTTTTCGAGCAGCTTCTACTGCGAGAGCGAGAAGGTTTAATTCACCCTTGCTCCCATTAATTGCAGCAACCTCCGTAATTTTATCCAAAATCCCCTGCACTTCGGCTTCGTTTCTTTCTGCTTTTATGCGTTCGAGTTTTTCGATTTGTTTTCTTCTAACTTCCTGATTATCAATATCCAACACATCAATAATCGTTTCGGTATCGGTTTTGTATTTGTTTACACCTACAATTATATCTTTTCCTGAATCGATTCTGGCTTGCTTTCGGGCGGCCGCTTCTTCAATTCTCATTTTTGGCAAACCTGTTTCAATTGCCTTTGTCATACCGCCGAGTTCTTCTACTTCCTCAATCAATTCCCATGCTTTTTCTACCAACTCTTTAGTCAAATATTCCACGTAATAAGAGCCTCCCCACGGGTCAACTACTCGACAAATTTCAGTTTCGTGTTGAAAATATAGTTGTGTATTTCGTGCAATTCTGGCCGAAAAATCCGTCGGAAGTGCCATTGCTTCATCAAGTGAATTGGTGTGTAAGGATTGTGTATGCCCCAATACTGCCGACATTGCTTCGATAGCTGTTCGGGCAACATTATTGAAAGGGTCTTGCTCGGTCAATGACCAACCCGAAGTCTGGCAATGTGTTCGTAGGGCTAAAGACTTTGCACTTTTGGGGTTGAATTGCCTTACGATTTTCGACCAAAGTAAACGTCCTGCACGCATTTTGGCAATTTCCATGAAATGATTCATTCCAATTCCCCAAAAAAATGATAAACGTGGAGCAAAACTATCAATATCCATTCCTGCCGCAATTCCAGTTCGGATATATTCTAATCCATCAGCGAGTGTATATGCCAACTCTAAATGAGCGGGAGCTCCTGCTTCGTGAATATGATACCCTGAAATAGAAATAGAATTAAATTTCGGCATATTTTTCGAGGTATAAGCAAAAATATCGCCTACGATTCGCATGGAGAACTCTGGTGGATAAATGTAGGTATTTCGCACCATAAACTCTTTCAAAATATCGTTTTGGATAGTTCCAGATAGTTTTTCAGGTGAAACACCTTGCTCTTCGGCCGCTACAATATAGAATGCCATTATTGGTAATACCGCACCATTCATGGTCATCGAAACCGACATTTCATCAAGCGGAATTTGGTCAAAAAGAATTTTCATATCTTCGACCGTATCAATGGCAACTCCTGCTTTTCCTACATCGCCAGTTACACGTGGATGGTCTGAATCATAGCCTCGGTGTGTAGCCAAATCGAAAGCAACTGAAAGCCCTTTTTGTCCAGCCGCTAAGTTTCTACGATAAAAAGCATTTGATTCTTCTGCCGTCGAAAAACCAGCGTATTGGCGAATCGTCCATGGTTGCATGACATACATTGTGCTGTATGGCCCACGTAAAAAAGGTGGAATTCCTGCCGAGAAATGCAGATGTTCGGCCGATTCAATATCTTTTGCAGTGAATCTTGGTTTTACGTTGATACCCTCAGCCGTACGAAAATAAGTCGTAGCTCCCGATTGTGTTTCGTTTGAAAGAAACGATGTTCTTGACTCTAAAGATATTTTCGAGAAATCTGGTTTCATGGATGATGGAAGCGATAATAAACCGAATGATTTTTCTGTCTATATTTTTAAGCAAATTTAACATAGAAATCAGATTAGTTCAGTGTTTTCTTACTAAATTAAAATAGTAATTTGGTTTATTCATATACAAAAAAAGCCTGCCGCTAGTAGCAACAGACTTTCCATAGAGAAAAAAAGTAGATTTGTTTCAAAAGTTTTAGTTATATGTAAGAGTTTTTTCGCTAAATGAATTTATACTTAATTGTTTCGGTAAATCTTTTAATCCGAATACTCCACGCTCTTCCCAAGCGTCAAGCCAATTAGTAATCGTTCCACGACTAACCTCAAAAATATCAGATAATACAGTAACATTGTACCCTTTGTAACTCAATAAAATAGCTTTTGCTCGCTCACGTTCACGGTAGTTTCGGCTACGGCGTGACACTTGTCTTAAATGTTCAACTTGTTCTTCGGTTATCTTTCTTACGTAACGCATTTTTATCAAGTTTCTATAGTACGCCTCATCACCATTTACTATCATAATCAATGTACAATTATTAAGACGATCGAATGATTTAAAACGCTGTAAAAAAACATGTTTTTTTCATAGATACTTTTCTCTTAGGAAGAAAGTTTGAATTTTGAGTATAAAAAAGCCCGATTAGACAACTTTCTAATCGAGTTTTTAAATTTATTCTTTACGGACGTGTATAATTTACCGATAATTCTGATTTTGCCAAAGTTGTAGATTTGATGGCATCCAAAACTATATCCATTGTTACTTTGGTGGTAGTGGCCGAAATTACTGGCTCGGCCGAAAGTGCATAGGCCGTAATTATATAAATCTTTGCTCCAGGCCCTTGCGAACATGGCGGTGAATAACTATTTTTACCATTTACAGTATTTATGCCAAACGAACCAATAGTTGTATTGTTTTCTGGAAGTGAGTTTACCGATAAAGCCAGTTTATAAACCAAATAATACACGTGCTTCTCGCCAGTTGGTGGAATATGGTGCATCAGAACAGCAAAAGATTTTGTGCCAGTGGGTACATTTTTCCAAGATAATGGCGGGGCAAAACTCTGTCCATCGCAGGTGTATTTTTTGTCTAAAACACCATTTACTACCCCCGAACTTTCTAGTGTAAAAACCCCAGTATTGGTCGGCATTTCGACCTCTTCTTTTGCACAATTCATCAATAAAATGCTACAAAATGCTATTAAAAACTGTATTTTCCTCATAATTTTTTATTTCTTAGTGTATTGGGTTATTGTTGATTTTCCATCTGTGCCGATTAATGTAAAAGTATAAACTCCTTTGGTGTCCCAAACATAATTTACATAAGCTTTTTTACCATCAAGTGTGTATTCAAGCGAATAGGCATTAGTGCCAGTTGATTTAAAATTGGTAATAGCAGCTCCTTTAAGTGCAGTTAATGCTGGACGAACGCCTGCTGATTTTGCCTGTGGCAATATTTGATTTTCGGGTGCTGATGTAGTTGGGTCAAGACTTACTTTTCCTCTCATAGCAGCCATAAAATACGGATATTTAGATTCGGCGTGATAATGATAAGAATTGTTATAATTATGTCCGTGATATTCATCTAATGTTTTAATGGCGGTGCCGTCGGGTTCTTTAGAGCCATAAATGGCAAAACCATCAAGTGCCATTGCAATCGGATTGTTGCCAGCTGTAGCCTCAAAATGAAGCGGAGCAATATGATAATGATAATCGTCGGCACGGCCACAATGCCCTCCCCATTGATCTAACTCGCCAATGACAAAAGCATCTTCGCCACGATTATTGAGTGGATTGAAAATCGGAATACCATTAGGTGCAATGGCTACCGCTCCTTTCATAAAATTAGATTTCAAACTTAAAGGAGAAGCAGCAAACTCTGGTTTGAGCGGAATCGACCAAGCATTTGAACCTGTGTATCCCTGCGGAATCGGTACTTGTTGTTGCCAACTCGTAATGCCAACCATCATATTATGAGTCTGTGGTATACCCTCGGTTTCGACATAAAAATAGGTATCATCAAAACGAGTTTTCACTTCTGATTTGTATGGCGTAAAAACCTTTTCGATAAAACTTGGGTCGGTTTTGATTAAAGTTAGTGTCGTGTTGATAGTTGCATTAGTAGGCTCAACTTCATTGGTTTTGCAGGCATAAAAAAACAACATAAAACTCCCAAAGAAATAAGCCATTTTGGGGTTATGATTTTGTTTTTTCACTACAACCAGTAAAACAAGAGCTGCAACAAAAATACAAATATAAAAAGACTGATAATCAGTTGTTTTCGTATCAACACCTAAGTTTTTTACCACTTGATTTTGAGCATTTAATTGCTTCAAAAAAGCTATTTTCTTACTCAACGAAGTTTGATTTGAAAATGAAAAATCTTTCAAATCGGCCGAAATAATTTTTCCATTTTTTTGTTCTATAAAAACCCTTCCATCTCGTTCCATCAAAAAATGCCCTTCGATTTGCTTTCCTTTGATTGAGTAAATCACACTATTTGTTTTTGCATGTTCACCTACGTGGGCAAGCAACGACCCCGAGTGAACCAAAATGAGTAAAATCAAGCAATATTTCATAAGTTTCATAAAGAATTTGGTAAAAAGGGTTTTTAACAAGGATTTACTTTCGTTTTTTGATTAAACTAATATTTATCAAAACTCAACTTTTGAATTAGTTTCATTAATTTTGGTGTTTATTTCAATTTCCTGTAAATCTCAATAAAACCAAATTATCTAATACTAAATTAGATGACCAAATGAATTGTGAACCTGAAAATGATGATGTAAAATTTGAATAGGCAGGTTTTACACCAACTTGAGCTTCGGTAAAAGTTGTGGCACTCGGCCATTTGCTGAAATCATAATCAGAAGAAAACCATGTTGAAGGTATTTCCCAATGTAAAGCATACGATTTTGCACCGCTACTCGGGCTATTACTACAAGAAGAAGAAATACGAGAAGTACCAGTCTCTGTAACGCAATTTATATCTGCCAACGGTGCTATGTAAAAAGTCTGAGCTTTCCAAGCCGAACTAGTGCTTGTTCCATCGCTAAATTTTGCAATAAAACCGCCATCGCCAGGGTAATAGGCATTGCCTCCATTTGCTTCACTACCGATTCCTAAGTTTTCTTCCCAATCGACCAATTTTACTGCATATTTGATGGGGCGTTTTGCTTTGAATTTTACAACGCTCGAATTAAATGGAGTATACGGTACAGCATCGACACCTACTAATTTGCCATTAACATATAACTCGTAATAATTATCCCCGTGAATATAACCTGTTATTACTTCGCCGTTAGCATCTATCACGACTGTCGGCACTTTAGATAAATCAACTTGACTTATTGAAGTTGGTTTTGAACCTGTACATTCATTGAAAAGGTCTGTCAATTTTGTAGCGGTAGAAAAATTAGTTTCGGCAGGAACAGTCTATAGTTTTCCATCAGTTGAGGTTATTGTTCCGACTGATGTAACTCTTCCACCTGAGCAGTTATACAAACTATTGATTGTTGTTTTACCAATACCCTGAGTAACTGAGCCTGTACCTTTATAGGTTGATGTAGTGTTAGTTGACGAATTATCAACTTCGGTCGTTTTACAAGCAGTAAACACAATAATTAAAAGGAATATTGCTACAAAGAGATTTATTTTCATAATTTTTATTTGTTAATTAATACAGTAATACACTCATTATCAAGCACTTGCGTTTCATTTTATATGCTTCTAATTGGAAATTTTTTATCAATTAAAAACATTAATTATGCATATAAATATTGAGTGATTATCAACTGTACACCAAGTTATTTTACTTTAAAAAATGATTTTTAGGCTGAATTGCAGATTTTTTCTTCCTTTAATAAATCGATTACGGTTAAATATCAATGCCCATCAACAGGAATGCAACTTTTAACCGAAACTACCCCATAAATTCTTTTATTTTTGATAAAATAGTTTGAAATCAATTTACTGTTTTCGTTCCAAACCCTTTGAGTTCCTTCTTTTTCTCCCATTTGATAATTGCTTTCTTCTCTGATTTTTCCATTCGGAAAACAAACCAGCTGTTTTCCATCAAATTGGTCATTTTTATAATTGAACAAATACCGTAGCTTCCCATTTGGCCACCATTGCTGAAATTTCCCTTCCTTTTTACCATTAATAAAAATGCGTTCCAAGAGTTTTTCTCCAGAATTATACCATCCTTTTGCTAAACCTTGCTCTAGACCTTCAGAAATGGGCAATTGGTAAACTACCCTATTTCCTTCTTTTTCAAGCATATAGCCCGAAAAAGGCTGCCCTTTATAAAGCCAGCCTCTATCAGTTTTTTTTAGGTTAGTATCAACGTTTAAAACACTACTCTTTGCTTTTCTTTCATGACAGGCCAGTATAAGAAAAGCAAAAAGTAGGCTCGTTAAAGGCTTAAAATTCAAAATAATAATATTTTATTGAATTACTAAAAACTGCCCCATCAATCCAGCATCTTCATGATTCGGAAAATGACAATGGTACATAAATGGATTGGTACTACTGGCAAAATCATCATATTTTGCCACTACAGAAACTGTTTCACCAGTTCGGATATAAAAAGTATCTTTCCAACCCGATTCGTAATTGGCAATAGCTCCTGAACTTCGAGAAACAATCTTAAATTGAATATCATGAATATGAAATGAGTGTCCAAAGATATTATTATTAACAATCGTCCATTTTTCAACTGCATTGAGTTTCACGGTTTGGTTTATGGTTGTGAAACCGTAAGTATTATTGTCAAATGTAAAGGCTGACCCTGCCTGTCCACCAGTTATCCTGATTGTTCGGGTGCTAGTAGCGTCAGATTCCTTCCAATAGATGTTTGTTGTCAACTTTGCTGGCAATGAGGTAATCGCATTTACGGTCGCAGCTTTTACATTGATATGTAGCACTGTAAAATCTTTGTTATTTAATAAACTACCAAATTGACCATTGGTTTGTGGCTCACTACCACCAAAACCAAATTCTTGATTGGCGTTATAGGCTTTCATATCTAAGCTTGTACTAACAGCATCTTTACTCAAATCGACCAAAATTTCTGCACGTTCTCCTACTGCTAATTTCACGCGTGTTACTTCAACTGGAGCATCAAGCAAGCCGCCATCATTGGTTATGACATAGAAACTACGGTTATCGCTAAAGCCAAGATTATATGCACGTTCGGTTTCTGCATTTAAAATTCTGAAACGGACAAATTGTTTTGGTAAACTAATTTGAGCATTATGCGTGCCATTCGACATGGCATAATCGCCATAAGCATGTTCGGTTGTAGTAAACGAATTATCAGAATTATATCTTCTGCTAGTTAAAACCAATGGAATATCATCTGTTCCATAAGTTCGGGGTAAGGCCAAAGCCGACTCAATTGGGTCTTTGATGATTATTAGTCCTCCAGCACCGTAAGTTAGCTGTTGAAAGGTTTTTTCATGTAAATGCGGGTGATACCAATAAGTGCCAGCATTATTTTTTATCTCGAAAGATGGCTTCCAAGTGGTATTGGGTTCAATCATCTGATGTGGACCACCATCCATAATTGCTGGAATATGAAAACCATGCCAATGCGTAGTGGTGGTTTCAGAAAGATTATTCGTTACGTTCATTTGAACAAAATCGCCTTTGTTCATTATCAATGTTGGTCCCCAAAATTCTGTACCATTATATCCATAAGTAGCAGTTTTAGCTCCTGTACGAAGTTGTTTGCTTGATTTAGCTAATGTTAAATCAAAAGTTTTACCTGTAATAGTGGGCGGAATCCAGAGGTCATTATAGGTTGAGCTCGTAGTTGTTGTAGTACTAGTCGTTGCTGTTCCAGAACTAGGAGTTAAATCGTTAGTGGATTTGTTACATCCGTATAAAAAAACAAAATTGAGCGATACTGATATTACTAATAAAAAAGCCTTTTTTAACATATCTGAATGGTTTTAGTTTTGATGAGAAAGACCAACTAAAAACTTAGATGTAAAAAGGAGAAAGAACTTGCTCTGATTTTAACAAAATTCATAATCTATTTTCTATTTTTTTAAAAGTTTATAAACTTCAATAATGTTTTTTAAATAACATAATATAAATATACAGAAATTATGTATAACCTTTTAAATGCAAAAAACTTTAACAATATAGTCAATTAAATTTCAAAACAATCCATAAAACATCTCCGAAACTTCAGCTAACATTTTCACACCGACATCGACATTTTTGAGTTTTTTTGAGAGTAAAACCAAAATATACCTACGTCCATCGGACAAATAAATAATTCCAGAATCATGCTGAACACCTGTAATTGAACCAGTTTTATGGGCAACTTTTACATTTTTGGGGAGTTTTTCAGGAATAATTTCATTGAATTTTTGATCGAATAGAATCTTACGCATTTCTTCACATGCTTTCTTATCAATCACCTTATTTTGTGCTATTTTCTCAAAAATCAGCATCAAATCATAAGCTGTAGTTGTATTACTCAAACCTTTATCAAATGCCTTTTGGTCTTCAACGCCACGTAAAACTTTAATATCTTTTGCACCGAGTTTTCTCATTGATTCATTGGCATTTTTGGCATCAACCAAATCTATCAGAATATTAGTAGCCAAATTACTACTCACAATTATCATCTGATAGGTAAGGTCATAAATTGTCATTTTTTTGCCAATCATTTTATACATTCCGTCACCGCTATCATCAGCAATATCCATACTGTAAGGACTTCCATCAACAATGCTTTTAAACTCGTTTTTCACCAAAATCGAATCAGTGACCTTAAATTTCCCTGCTTTGGCTTGCTTAAAAACCTCAATCATGACTGGTGTTTTCATCGTGCTGGCTGCATGAAAATCTTCTTTTTCGTTAATAAAGAGTGTTTTACCCGTTTGCAAATCTTTAAATGCCACTGCAAATTCGCCTTCAACGGTTTTAAGTTTTGATTCGATAACTGATTTTAGATTTTCAACAGATAATTTTTGGGCAAAAATATCATTTATCATTGCAGAAAATATCAAAGTAAAAAAAAGTTTTTTCATTTTGTAGTTTTGATGAAGATGAAAGATTGGTACTCAGAAACGGCTTCCAACAACGACTTTTCCTTTGAAATGTTTTTTATCACCATTAGTATTGAAAAGTTCGGCCAAAAATATATAATACCCAACTGGCACAACTTCATTATTGTTTGTTTTTCCGTTCCATTCAAAGCTTGCATTATTGCCAAGCAATTGATTTTGAGCAAGTTGACGAACTAATCGACCATTTGAATCGAAGATCTGGATATTAGCAACAAATGCACTTTGGTCAAGTTGGAAAATGAGTTTTGTGGTTTCATCCTGACCATCTCCATCAGGCGTAAAAACTTCGGGTTCAATTTTGAAAATATTTTCTTGACTATCAACCAAAACCTGAGAATTAGCATAACCAGGTGTACCAAAACCTTCGGTCGAAGCAGCCGATTGCCAATTAGTTGGTTCAGCTGAAGTTTTATTATAATCTTTTTTTTCAAGCGAAACGCCTGCTTTGTCATCAACTAATGGATGGTGAAGTTTTTCGGTATAATCGAATCGGTCGAAAATCTTTTGAGTTTCATTTAGTAAAACTACCGAACCTTCATCGTCAGGAAAAGATGGCATTGATGCGAGTTGTAAAAAATTAGCTTTTACTGCTTTAAAATATTGGTTTTGTACCGCACTGGCAGTTCGACAAAGTACTA
The DNA here is from genome assembly GCA_027486845.1 of Cytophagaceae bacterium. Taxonomy (GTDB): domain Bacteria; phylum Bacteroidota; class Bacteroidia; order Cytophagales; family Spirosomataceae; genus Emticicia. The sequence goes on along the minus strand of JAIXOL010000058.1, from coordinate 27,353 downwards.
AAAATTGTTTCGGTTGCAAGGTAAAATCAGTAGTAGCAATTGTGCGAATATTGGCGACTTTTCCAGTAGCATCTACATTGGCCAAAGCCCAATTTTTAAGCGAAATCAGTTTATCAGTTCGGTTATAAATTTCAACAAAATCTTCTCCCCCACTTCTTGGATTAAACAATACTTCGTTTAAAACCACATTTCCCGAATCGGCGGGTTTTAGATTTCCCAAAATTGCTTGTGCAGAAAGCAAAACATTTCCCGAACAATCAGCTATATTTTTGGCAGTAAGTGTATAAAGCGTATTTTCTTGTAAAGCTAAATTTAGAGTGAGATTCACATTAATATTTTGCGGAGATTCGACCGATATAGTATTGATTTTTAGTCCTTTATCAAAACTATACGCATTGATACTGACAGCCGAAAGACTATCAAGTTTTTCAGAGAAAATAAGTTTTACATTTGTTCCACTCTTTATTTCAAAACGACTCAAACTCGGTGGTGACAGGTCTGGTTTTGAAGCTTTTGCGGCATTTTCTTTTGCGGGCGTCCCTTGTAAAGAGGCCGAAGATGAGGTCCAATTTCCGTCTTCAACACACGGAAAATTAGTATCAATCATTTCGAGTGAGAACCCTTGATCTTTGCCTTTTTCGTACCATTTATCTGTATATGTTACAGAGAAGATTATTTTATTTTGTGGATTTCGAATAATGAGTGTTGTACCTGTATTTAGGAGCGAAAAACTCGTGAGTGCCACCACATTTCCGTAAGGCTTAAAATCTGCTTCATTTAAACGGCTCGTGACAATCACATAGCTTTTGGGCTGCAACTGAAAACTCGGAAAAGTTACGTTGGTTGTACCGTAAAAAAGTTTAAAACGATTAAGGTCGATTACTTTGTCGCTTCGGTTGTATAGTTCGATGTACTCTTTCTCAGGCAAACCCTTCGTGGGAGTTGGGTCGGCCATTATTTCGCTTATTATCAACTCATTAGTATTTTGAGCCAATGATTTAGGCGAAATAAAAAAAATGGTGCAAGTCAATGCAGCAATACATTTCACTATACTCGACTTGTACCATTTTTTCATATATTATTCTTGTGTTTCAGGCTCTTTTTGTACAATTTTATTAGGTTTAATCGCTTTTATTGGAGCAACTTGTTTTGGTTTTTTTATAGTTGTTTTGGCAACGGTTTCTTTTTTGACTGTTAATTTTGATGCAGAAATTTCCTTTTCTGGTTTTGGCTTAGGAGTTCTAGATGTTTTCTCAGATTTGTTTGCTTTTTTATCGGCTTTTTTTTCTGTTTTCTTAACTGCTTTCTTTGCCTCTTTTTTGGCTTTTTTCTCAGCTTTTTTAATTAATTTCTTTACTTCCTCTGCCGTTTTTTTTGCTTCTTTTTCAGCCTTTCTCTCAGCATCTTTCTTTATTTCAACTACATCTTTTGCTAATTTCTCAGATGCTTTTTCAATTACTTTCTTGATTTTTTTATTCGTTGTATCTCCACTAATTACTGCTGCAAGTACAGTGGCGATTTCAGCAGATTTTTGTTTAATTTCGGATTTCATAATAGTAAAATGTTTAATATTAACTTATTGTTAATTTATTATTATTTAATTATTACGCAAATACACTAAACATTGAACAGAAAACCAAAATTTTCGTGTTAAGTTTTCATAAATACCAAAAAAATAAAATTGAAATTGAGCACTTTTAAAATAAAATCAAAATTAATCATACTTTTGATTTTACAAAATCTGATATTTATTTTTTATAAATTAACAAATGACTTTTATTACAGAAGATATTATAAAACTACTGATTTCGGCTGGAACTGGGGCGATTATTGGTCTTGAACGTGAATACCATAGCAAATCGGCTGGACTCCGAACAATGATTCTGATTTGTTTGGGTTCGACTATTTTCACTTTAATATCTATGAAACTTGGCTCAGACCCCTCACGTATTGCAGCGAATATTGTTACAGGAATTGGCTTTGTAGGAGGTGGGATTATTTTTAGAGATAATTCAAACGGTCGTATTACGGGCATCACTACTGCGGCGGCGGCTTGGGTTACGGCTGCACTCGGTATGTGTGTTGGTTTTGGCAACGGGCTCTATGAAACAGGTTTTGTGGCTATGATTTTGGTAATTGCAGCTCTTTATTCGCTCGTACCGATTCAGAGAATTATCAAACGAAAAAACACTATTCGTACTTACAGGATTGTGTGTAAATTTCGAAGTAAATCTTTGAAACATTATGAAGAAAAATTTGAGCAGTTTGGACTTGAAGCCGAACGTGGCACACAAAACAAAGCTTATGAGCAAATCAGTGGTATTTGGATTGTGAAAGGGCCTGAAAAAAACCACGAAAAAGCTATCAAAAGCATAATGAACGACCCAGAAGTATTAGAATTCGATTTTTGATTCCAACCTTTTTTATCACTTTTGAATCATATAACCAAATAGACGAAATTCAAATGTCATAAAAATGAAAGCACTCTTTTTATCAATAATCTTACAACTCTTAATGGGTTGCCGAGCCGAAACCAATATTGAAACATCGAACACATCATTATCTAAATTAAATGGACATTGGCAATTTACTAAAATAAGCGTTGGTTATCCTGTGCCAGGCGGGCCGACGGAAATAAAAGCAGTTGGTATTGAAATTATTAATTTTGATACCGTTGGTAAAATATTTACTCGAACCAAAAATGGAAAACTTACAGAAACTACCGATTTTGACGTACAAAAAGTGAGTTTTATTGGAGAAGAACCAAGAGAAGCTGTTGTATTTACCAAAAATCAAAAGTATTCCTTCTTAACTTTCGATGATACAAATTCATCAATTATTCTTTACGAAAAAACACCAATCGGAGCCGTTTTGGCCGATGGCAATTATTATCACTATCAGAAAGTTAAGTAAAATTTTATATTTTGACGCTTATTTAATAAATTGCGAGCAGAATCAAAATCCAATAAATATATCATGACAAATCACTCAAGTTCTCAACGTCTTCCTGACTGGCTTATGTTGGTTATCTTTTTAGTAATCATTTCAGTGCTTTTCTTTTTTGGCGATACTTTTATTTTCGTAGTTGGTCTTTTCATTATGATTGGCATCTTTGCAAATGGATATAATAATAATCCGGCAAATCATGAGCATCACTAAGATGTAGTCAAAAATCATATTCGAAAGCACATTCCAAAAATGAATGTGCTTTTTTATTGCATTATTTTTTGCCTCGATAAAGTTTGAATTAAATTATATATTAAAGAAAATCAAATCATTTTCATAAATCTGAATCATCTATTTTAAAGGTAAAATATTAGATTTTCAAAGTATAATTAAAATCAATTATTGGCATTTTAATGTAGAAATCATAACTTCAGAAACAATGAAAATTTATGCTTTTATCAAGGAAAAATAAAAGATGATCAAAAATTGAAATACTAAATTTCTACCACCTTTGTCCAAATATTTCACTAAAATTTCATACTTTTAAACATTTATTTTTTGTTAGATAACATGTTTATAAAAAACTTATTCAGCCAAGCACAGTCATGCTCAAAATAGTAAAAAACGCTACCGCCAATCCCGAAAATCAAGCTATCATTTCTGATAATCAATCATATACTTATCAAGATTTACTTAACTCTTCCCATCAATTTGCCTCTTTAATTCTTGAAAATTTAGTTGATTTGAACGAAACACGAATAGCATTCATGGTTTCCCCTGGCTTCGACTACGTAAGCGTTCAATGGGGAATTTGGCGGGCCGGCGGAATTGCCGTGCCTTTGTGCATTAGTTATCCGTTACCTTCGCTTCAATACGTTATCGAAGATACTGGAGCCGAAATAGTGATTGCTGGTGCTGAATATGCCGAAATCTTACAGCCATTAGCTGCCGAAAAAGGCTTTCGTTTTATTATTTTATCCGAAGTCGATAAAGCAGCTATCCAACAAAAAAAACTACCGAATTTACAGTCAAGCCGCAAGGCAATGATTCTTTATACAAGTGGCACCACAAATCTACCGAAAGGTGTTGTGACGACCCATGCCAATATCGAAGCACAAGTTTCAACCTTAGTAAAATCTTGGCAATGGTCGGCCAAAGACCATATATTATGTATATTGCCGCTACACCATGTACATGGAATTATTAACGTAATTTCATGTGCTTTGTTGTCGGGAGCAACGGTTGAATTTCTGCCTTCCTTCTCAGCACAGGGCGTTTTTGGAGTATTTCAGAAAGGAGAAATTAACGTTTTCATGGCCGTTCCAACGATTTATTTTAAACTCATTTCACACTGGGAAAGCCTTCCTGACGACCAACAAAAACAAATTACAAATACGTTGTCCAAATTCCGCTTGATGGTTTCTGGTTCGGCAGCTTTACCTGTTTCGGTGATGGAAAAATGGAAAACAATCAGCACTCATACCCTACTTGAACGCTACGGAATGACCGAAATCGGTATGGGAATTAGTAATCCGTACGATGCCGAACGCAAAGCTGGATATATCGGACGACCACTTGCGGGCGTGAAAACAAGACTTGTTGATGAAAATAATGTTGTGGTAAAACGTGGTCAAGCTGGCGAAATTCAGATAAAGGGTAAAAATGTTTTCTTAGAATATTGGAATAAACCAGAAGCAACACAAAAGACTTTCACGATCGATGGCTGGTTTAAAACTGGCGATGTGGCGGTTGTAGAAAAAGGATATTATCGAATTTTAGGACGTGATTCTATTGACATAATCAAATCGGGTGGCTATAAAATTTCTGCTTTAGAAATTGAAGAAATCCTTCGAACGCATGTCGCAATCGAAGATTGTAGCGTAGTAGGTATACCGAACGAAGAATGGGGCGAAATAGTCGCAGCTGCCATCATATTAAACGACCAGAACTTAGACCTAAAGGTACTCAATACTTGGATAAGAGAAAAAATGCCCGCTTATAAAACTCCACGCCAATACAAAATAGTGGAAGAACTCCCACGCAACGCCATGGGAAAGGTGACTAAAAATGATTTAAAAAAACTATTTAATTGAAATAAAATTTACTAAGTTTAGGTACCACGGAGGCCCTGAAAAAATAGAGTTTCACAGAAAAAATATTCTGACTTATTTGTAAATACAAGGCGACTGACGTTCGGCAAATACAAACTAACCTAACTATGATAATCTATGGAGTAGCCATTTTGGCTTTTTGTTATGTAATTGGCCAACTTTTTGGCGAATTTTTGGGTAAAGCCATTGGTATTGATGCCAATGTTGGTGGCGTTGGTTTTGCGATGTTACTACTAATCATCCTCAGTGATTGGTTCAATAAAAAAGGCTATCTCAACCGAAATACCGAAAATGGTATTATGTTCTGGAATCAGATGTATATTCCAATTGTAGTAGCGATGTCGGCAACTCAAAATGTGAGAGTAGCAGTTTCGAGTGGATTCATAGCGATTTTGGCAGGCCTAGTTCCTATCGTTATTTGTGCCATTACAATTCCAATTTTAGCAAAACTCTTAAAAAATACCCAACTCGACTAACATGGAAATTATCGCAAAATTTCTCGAAAAAAATGGCTTAGTGGTAGCTTTCCTTGCGGTGGGTATCATCATTTATGTTTCTGGCATCTTCTCTGATAAACTAACAAATAAAAAAATCCCAGCCTCGGCCATAGCTATCTTAATTGGTTTAATTTTAGCATATATTGGTGGCATTTATACCAAAGGCGAAAAAGGCATTGCCGACATCAAAATATTTTCGGGATTCGGCATAATGGGAGGCTCAATGCTTCGTGACTTTGCCATTGTCTCAACCGCAATGGGTGCAAGTTTTTTAATTATGAAACGCACTGGCTGGGTTGGTGCTTTATCGCTCTTCTTGGGCATTGTTTTGTCATTTTTGTCAGGAGTTTTGGTCGCATTGCTCGGTGGTTATACCGATGCAATTAGCCTAACAACAATCGGAGCAGGTGCATGCACATATATTGTCGGACCCGTAACGGGTGCAGCCATCGGAGCTAACTCAGACGTAATGGCACTGAGCATTGCAGCAGGTGTAGTAAAAGCCGTAGCCGTAACAATTGGAACGCCATTTATTGCTAAATACATCGGCCTCAACAACCCACATACTGCCATGGTTTTTGGAGGATTGATGGGTACAACCAGTGGAGTAACAGCAGGTTTGGCAGCCACCGACCCTAAATTAGTGCCTTATGGAGCATTAACGGCCACTTTCTACACAGGATTGGGTTGTCTATTTTGTCCATCAATTTTATTTTTACTAATGAAAGTAATATTTGGTTAATTGTTAGGGTAAGTTTCTAACTTGTTGGATTTATTTTACCGAAAACAATTATTTTTATCGACTTAGAAATGTGGAGATACTACAAAATATCTCCACATTTTTCTTAAAACATGAGTTGTTTGGTTCCGGCATCAATTCTGATTAAATAACTTTTGCCACCTACTTTCTCAATCGCTTCAGCTACTTTTTCGGGTTCGTTTGGAGCGTACACAAACATACATCCTCCCCCACCCGAACCATTAATTTTTCCACCTAAAGCACCTGCACTCATAGCTGCATCGAGCATTCTTTCAATTTTTGGTGTGGAAATCTGCAAAACGTCTCGCAAAATGGTGTGATGCTCAAGCAGTAATTTTCCTAAAATTTCATCAGTCATTTTATCAGACTTGAAAAGGTCTAAGGCTTCTCTCAAAATATCTCTATTTCTGAGTGTGCCGAGCAAAAGAGTATAATCATCCTCATTCAAAAATGTCATTAATTTTTCTTTTTCGGTAGAGTCAAAAGTATGTAGCGAGAAGTCGGGCAATTGTTCTTTTATTTTCTCAATTAACTCTAAACGGGCAAACTTTGCTCTTTTTAAGACCCCAATCGTATCTTTTGGCTCACATGAATCAGCCAAAACGAAACTACCAAGTTTTGGTTCGATGGCTTCGGCTGTTGTTTTCGGGTCAAAAGTCAGATATACTGCATTACCGATGGCGGTAGAAAGATGATCCATCATTCCACCGGGTTCACCAAACTCAACTACCTCAGCTTGGTAGGCCATTTCTCCCAATTCTTTTGAAGTAAATACCTGCGGAGTATCAGCCATTTTCGATAAAAAATGAATCCAAGTAACCAATAATGCTGACGAACTCGATGTACCTGAATTGATTGGTATATTCCCCCGCACAGTACATTCTAAGCCTTTAGAAAAAGTTAAACCTTTATCAATAAGTACATTATAGCCACTTCTGAAGTAATCTCTTTTTTGTTCATAAGGGATTCGTGTAGCAGAAACTTGCATGAGTAACTCCGAACCGATATCGGGTAGATGAATAACGATTTGCTTATCAGCACGATGCTCGCCTGACATATCAACCCTGCGAGAAATTGCTGCAGCAATGACAGGTAAACCGAGGTAATCTTGATGCTCTCCAAAAAGACATATACGTCCAGGAGTTGATATTTTTATCATCAATAATGTCTTAAAATTTTATTTAAATCGAATTCGCTCAAAATTAATACAAAACTTTCAAATGATTAATTATTTATTTATCTAAAATTAAAATATAACTAAATTTTTTAAGAATAATATGAGATTAACAAAAAAAATATTTTTATTTGTATCAAAATTGATATGAGTCAAGAAAATCAAAGATATTTTTTACATCATCAACAACCATCATAATTAATAGAGAAAGTTATTAAAATAATTTTTATCCATTATTTCGCTTGAGAAAAGGAATTTTCTTCGATATAAAAAAGCCTCACTAACAAACTTAGTAAGGCTTTTTTTAAATTATTATGATAGGTTGAAAACCTGCTCTACAATTATGCTTGAGCTGGTTTTCTCTTTTCCCAGAAATAAAGAACTGTGAACGCTACAATCAAAATAGCTGGGAACAATACCATTGTGCTGAGAGTAGATTGTCCAGCAGCCAATTCCATTTCATCGCCAATTAAGCCAGCAGCAGTTTGCTCAGCTTTCGCAGAGTCAATCCAACGACCGATAATTGGTTGAAAAATTGAAGTTGAAAACATACCAACACCACCAATGATTGACATACCCAACGCACCACTTAAAGGCACTTTTTCGGCAATAAAACCAACCATATTTGGCCAGAATAACGCAACACCCATTGCAAAGAAAATAGCTGCTAGATAAGCCATTGCACCCGTTTGAGTACTAAATAAATAAATACCAATTGCTGCTAAAACTGCCGAACCAAGCAATACACCTGTTTGGTCAAATTTCTCAACGATTGGACCAGCAAAGAATCTAATAACTGCCATCAAACCAGTTACCAAAGCCAAGATAAGCATCGGGCTTGCACCTGATTTACTCATGATTAAGCCTGTCCATTGCTGTGGGCCAAATTCTGTAATGGCAGTGAGAGCCATACAAGCAAACATAAAGATATATAAAGGCGTAGCCATTGCTTTTAGGTTTTCTCCAATAGAAGTTACACCCTCAGTTTTAGGTTTAGGAAACTCTTGTCCCCAAAATAAATACGCATAAATCAATGTTGGCACTAAAATCAACCAAATTTGTGGCTGCCATCCTAATCCTCCATCTGTCATAAATTTAGATAGCAAACTTCCTACAACGATTCCACCAGGAAACCACATGTGAAAACGATTCAACATTTTACTCATTTGTGAGCCAGAATAAGCATCAGCAATCATAGGATTACATGCAGCTTCTGTACAGCCATTTCCGATACCAATCAAGAAAGTTGAAATTAAAAGACCTGTATACCCGCCCGAATAAATTGTAAGAAGAATTCCAAGAGCGTGACAAACGAATGCAATCATCATGATTTTTTTCGGGCCCATAGTATGATAAACGAGTCCACCAACAATCATAGCAATCGGAAAGCCCAAAAACCACATTGAGTTAATAAAACCAAGCTGCTCGGCTGATAAGTTAAAATCTGTTGCTAATTGCGGAAGAATTCCTGCACGGATACTAAATGAGAAAGCTGTTGTTATGAGAGCGAAACAACTTCCTAGAAAAAGACGGTTCTGATTTACCATAGTTTTAAGAGGTTTTAAAGGTTTTGAATTAATTGAAGCGTAAAAATAGAATATTTAAAATTTTTCCAAAAGAAAATCCTATTTTTAATTGTTGATTCGACACTTTTTCAGAAATTTGGCAATGCAATTGACAAGAATCTGTGGTTTTTTGTAAATTGCTACATGGAACTACTCAGTAAATAAACTTTCCATAATTTTTGTCATTCCGAAGGAATCCGATAGCAGTAATCAGTTTACTTTAGAATGACAACGATATGAAAATTTATGGTAGGTTAAAGATTTACTATACAAAAACACATTCAACATTAATCATTAAAAATTAATCATTATTTAAACTATGGCTCGTAAAATCCGAATAGGTATGGTTGGCGGTGGTCGAGGTGCATTCATCGGGGGTGTTCATCGAATAGCGGCTGCCATTGATGGTGAAATCGAATTAGTTGGTGGTGCTTTTAGTTCTACCCCAGAAAAATCAAAAGCATCGGGCGAAGATTTAATGCTTGACTCCGCTCGTTGCTATGGCGATTTCAAAGAAATGATTCAAAAAGAAAAACGTCGCAAAGACCGCATGGACGCTATTTCAATCGTCACGCCTAATCACATGCACTTTGCTCCTGCAAAAATGGCATTAGAAAATGGCTTTCATGTGATTTGTGATAAACCTGTAACTTTTACACTTTCGGAAGCTCGAAAACTTAAAGAAATCATTGAAAAAACAGGTTTGACATTTGCTCTTACGCACAATTACACGGGCTACCCGATGATAAAACAAGCACGTGCAATGATTCAAGCAGGTACGATTGGAAATATCCGTAAGGTTATTGTTGAATATCCACAAGGTTGGTTGTCGTTTCCTGAAGAACAAAAAGGCACAAACAAACAAGCAGAATGGCGTACTGACCCTAAGCGGTCGGGAATTGCTGGAGCAGTAGGCGATATTGGTACGCACGCCGAAAACTTGGCTGAATATGTAACTGGCTTGAAAATTACTGAGCTTTGTGCTGATGTTTCAACCTTTGTAGAAGGTCGTCAGCTTGACGATGATGCCAACGTTTTATTGCGTTTCGATAATGGTGCAAAAGGCATTTTAACTTGTAGCCAAATTGCCAATGGCGAACAAAACGGACTCAACATCAGAGTTTATGGTGAACTCGGAAGTTTATTTTGGCACCAAGAAACACCTCAATATTTGAGACACAAATCTATTGATGGACAAAGAATTTTTGAACCATCAGTTGGAGATTTATACGAAGCAGCTAAAGTAAGTTCACGTATTCCGTTTGGACATCCAGAAGGGTATTTAGAAGCATTTGCTAATATTTACAAAAACTTTGCTCGTACTGTTCGAAAGCGAATGAATGGCGAAACACCCAACGAATTTGACCTCGATTTCCCAACAATTGATGATGGAATTAGAGGAATGCAGTTTGTGGAAACAGTGATTGCTTCAGGCAAATCCTCTTCCAAATGGGTTAAAATGAAATCGTAAATGAGCGAATGATGAATTAATTAATATTTAATATGACTCAGAAAAATGTCTCAAAATATACTGATGAAGAGCGTTTTGCGTTCGCTGAAAGCATTGAGAAAAAACTCAAATCTTTTGCTCTCAGAAGAATTGATGTTTATAAATCTTTACCTTCAAATGATTTTGTTGCACAACATACTGGAAAACAGTTAGTTAGGTCATCTACTTCTTCTGTAAATTATCGTGCAGTAAAGAGAGCCAGAAGTCCAATTGAATTTTACTCCAAAATTAGTATAGTGATTGAAGAATTAGATGAGTCAATTTATTGGTTAGAAATGTTCAATGATTTACACTATTTCACAATAGAAAAATTGAGTAAATTAGTTGCTGATGGTAATGAAATACTCGCAATTTTAGCAAAATCAAGTAAAAATATAAACAAAAATTAATGATGAATTATTGAATTGTTTTTTTATTTACTAATCCACAATTCAATAATTCGCAATTCAAAAAAATGAAAACAATAAAAGGACCAGCGATATTTCTTGCTCAGTTTATGGGCGATGAAGCACCATTTAATTCACTTGATACAATTGCTGATTATATGGCAAATTTGGGCTATAAAGGTACTCAATTACCAGCATGGGATAGCAGAGTAATTGACCTACAAAAAGCAGCAGAAAGTCAAACTTATTGCGATGAGTTGAAAGGCAAATTAAAGGATAAAGGTTTAGAAATTACGGAGTTATCGACTCACCTTCAAGGGCAGTTGATTGCTTCGCACCCTGCTTATAACACGATGTATGATGCTTTCGCACCAGCGGCTGTACATGGCGATGAGCCAGCTCGCCGCCAATGGGCCGAACAACAACTCAGGTGGGGAGCAAAAGCCTCACAAAATCTTGGTTTGACATCACACGTTGGTTTTTCGGGAGCATTGGCTTGGCCTTTCTTGTATCCTTGGCCACAACGTCCGAGCGGTTTAATTGAGACTGCGTTCAAAGAATTGGCAAACCGTTGGAAACCAATCTTAGATTATTATGATGAATGTGGCGTTGATTATTGCTATGAATTACATCCTGGCGAAGACTTGTTCGATGGATCAACCTTTGAAATGTTTGTAGATTATTTGGGCGGACATTCTCGTGCTTGCATCAACTATGACCCAAGTCACTTTGTATTGCAACACCTTGATTATTTGGCATTTATTGACCTTTATCATGATCGTATCAAGGCATTCCACGTAAAGGATGCTGAGTTTAATCCTTCAGGAAAGCAAGGTGTTTATAGTGGTTATGCGGGCTGGGCAGACCGTGCTGGTCGATTCCGTTCATTGGGCGATGGTCAAGTTGATTTCAAAGGCATTTTCTCGAAACTATCGCAATATGATTACGATTCGTGGGCTGTTTTGGAGTGGGAATGTTGCGTAAAATCTTCTGAACAAGGTGCTGCTGAAGGAGCTCCATTTATCAAAAACCATATAATTGAAGTAGCTACACGTGCCTTTGATGATTTTGCAGCTACTGGTGCTGACGAAGCAGTGAACCGCCGAGTTTTAGGGATTTAATAGCTTTTTGTCTATATTTGAATAGGAGTTGAAGATTTTCAGCTCCTATTCAACATTAAATTTTATGACAGCACACGCCACAACCACTACGATATCAGTAGAAGAGTATTTTTGTATGCTCGAAAAATCTGATGTAAAACTTGAATATCGAGCAGGAAAAGTCGTAACAATGGCAGGAGCTCAGCCTCCGCATAACATCATTGCAATGAATTTTGCTGGTGAACTATTCGCTTGCCTAAAAAAAGTAGGTTGTCAAATTATCGGAAGTGACCAATTAGTAAAAATTGAAGCTTGTAAGCGTTATACTTTCCCTGATTTAGTGATTGTTTGTCAAAAAGCAATATACGAAAAAGCCCGCAATGGTTTAGATGCTCTCGAAAACCCCGAAGTAATTATAGAAATAGCATCTGAATAAACGGAGTTGTATGACCGCACCGACAAGTTTAAGTGCTATCAAACGCTTGAATCTTTAAAGGAATACGTTTTGGTAGCATCAACCAAAAAGCAAATAGAGGTTTTCAGACGACACAATCTGAGTGAATGGATTTTGCACATATATGATGAAAACGATAACCTTGTCAAAATCGGAAATTGCGAAGTTTCATTAGACGATATTTATAATAATGTGGAAATGGCTGTTGAAGAATAACCTTTCCATCAATGTTGATTATAGAAGAACTTCAACAGTAAAATTAATTTCTTTCTGAATTGACTTTTGTCCATAATAATCCCCCTTTTGTCGATTTTTCTTCTTTTGCCACACTTCTCTACTTATCTTTTCTTTAATTTGCTTTGTAATATTTTATTTAATCAACCTTAATCAATATTCAATGAAAACAATTTCAAAAATTCTTGCCTTTATTTTATTGGTAACTTCAACAAGTTTTGCACAGAAAAAAGGGCGATGGGTAAAATTATTCGACGGAAAAACTTTCACTAATTGGCACGTTTATAACAAAGCAGGACAGCCAATGACCGATAAGTGGTCGATTAAAGACGGCGTGATGACTTTTGCAGGAAAAGCTAAAGGCGAAAAACACGGTGATGACCTTGTGACCGACAAAGACTATGAAAATTTTGAACTCGAATTAGAATGGAATGTATCTGAAGGTGCAAATAGCGGTATTTTTTACGGAATATATGAAGATAAAAAATACAGTGTTCCATACTTAACAGCTCCCGAAATCCAAGTGCTTGACAATGAGCGTCACCCAGATGCTAAGGCAGGTAAAGATGGCAATCACAAGGCAGGAACATTATATGATATGATTCCTTCGGCCTCAGTAACTAATCCAGCTGGAACTTGGAATAAAGTAAAAATCATCAAAAACAATGGTGAGGTTAGCATTTATCAAAATGGTACACTTTCAGTAAAATATAAATCAGAAGGCCCAGAATGGGATTCGATGGTAGCTAAAAGTAAGTTTAAAGGTTGGGAAGGTTTTGGAAAGTATAGCAAAGGCAAAATTGGCTTACAAGACCACGGCAATGCTGTTTCATTCAAAAATATTCGTATTAAGGAATTATGATTAACTACTGATAATCAGTAATTTGTAATTGGCAATTTACAATACATAAAAAATGCGAGTCGAAATCGACTCGCATTTTTTATGTTTAACATTCTCAGAAATTAATATCCTGGATTTTGCACTAAAGCTTTATTAGTGTCGATTTCACGTTGTGGAATCGGAACAACCAATTTGTTATCGCTAAATACTAAAGTACCAACACTTCTTTTCAAGCGTTTAGCATCATGAACCTGTTGACCTTCAAAAGCTAATTCTAACTTACGCTCTACTAAAATTGCATTCAAATCAACTGTTGTCAAAGCCTTTGCACCCGCTCTGGCTCTGATACGATTAATATCTGCCAATGGTGTTGCACCAATAACAGTATTTAATCTTTGATTAGATTCTGCACGAATCAAATACATTTCAGCTAAACGAGCCACAGGCACATCGCCATACTGGTCAAGGAATTTAGCAGTAAAGTTATTATTTGATGCTCTCACAAAGAATGTACCACGGCTATCACCAGCAGCATAAAGTGCTAAATGTTTTGCTTGAATACGAATGTCTCCACGACCTTGGTAGGTCGATGGTGCATAAAATGTATTTAGGTCATTTCCTCCATCTTGGTCAGTTACGATTACTTTAAAAATCATTTCGCTTTCGTTTGACGCATCTTCAAATGCCTCAGCAAAAGTAGGTGTTAGAGCAAACTGATTCCCTGTAATTATTTTATTGGCAGCATCACGAGCGGCAGCATAATTACCTTGTTGTAAGTAAACTCTAGCCAAAATAGCCTGAGCAGAACTCTTTGAAGCAAAACCAGCATCAGAGATATTTCCTAATAAAGTCTCAGCTTTTGTCAAATCTTCCAAAACTTGCGTATAAACGGCTGCAACTGTAGCTCTTGGGCGACTATCCGATTCACTAACTGTTCTTGTAGGCGTTGTTACGAGTGGCACTCCTAAGTTAGTTGCGTTATCGCCATCACCCCAAGCTTTTGCCCATAATCTCACTAAATCAAAGTACACTAAACCGCGGATAAAACGTGCTTCACCCTCAACTTTAGCCTTTTTGCCAGCTTCTACTTTATCGAGGGATGCCAAAACATTATTTGCACGATTGATAGTGTTATATGCTTGCAACCAAGATGCTTGTGTTTGGCCATTGGTTGTAGTAATTACTTTACGCCATAATTCATCCAATGTAGAGAATGTACCCGCAAATCTTACCTCAGCATCATCGCCCAGTAAGTCACCAGAGTATTGTACTGCACCACCGTAAAGGTTGACGCTACTCAAACCATCATAAGCACCTATCAATGTAACTCCCACATCCTGAGAAGTCGCAAGAGCAGATGATTCTTCAATTGATTGTGTTGGCTTTACATCTAAGCGGCTATCGCAAGCTGTCAAAAAAGCGACAGATGCTCCAACAAATAGCCAATTTTTTATATTTTTATTCATTTTATCTAATTTCTTTAAGTAAATCAATAAAGTTTCGGCTATTAGAAACTAATGTTTAAGCCACCCATGAAAGTTTTTGCTTGAGGCGTAGTATAGAAGTCATAACCTAAAGCGATATTTGAAACAACATCATCGGCATTAACCTCTGGATCCCAACCAGAATATTTCGTAAATGTCAATAAATTCTGACCTGTCACGTATAATCTTACATTGCTCAACTTCACTTTGCTTACCAATGCTTTTGGTAAATTGTAAGCAAAAGTTACATTACGTAAACGAACAAATGAACCATCCTCAATGAATCGACTTGATGCTTGAGCACCATTATTGAAGAACAAACGGGCTTGTGGAACATTCGTATTGGTATTTTGAGGAGTCCAAGCAGCCAATTGATTAACTGTTTGGTTATCTTCAAAACGACCATTAGCCGATGAGAAACGACCTACACCGTAGAAGTTTAGTTTATTTCCAAATACTCCATTAAGAAATACGCTTAACTCAAAACCTTTGTAGCTAAAAGTATTAGTTACACCCGCAACCCACTTAGGAAGTGGACTGCCAATAACTGTACGCTGTGCTTGGCTGTAAGTTTTAGTCGTTGAGCGGTCAACAGTTCCATCAGTATTTTTAGTGTTTTTATAGAAAAGAGCATCACCATTTTTAGGGTCAACACCAGCATATTCTACTGTAAAGAAAGTACCGAGTGGTTGTCCTTCCACTGCACGGCTCATGTTTGCCAAACCACCTTCGATTACTTGGCCTTGAAGGTCAGTAATTTTATTGTTATTTGTAGAAGCGTTTAAGCTTGTTTTCCATTTGAATTGGCCAACCAAGTTATCAGTATTTAGTACAAACTCAAAACCTTTGTTAGTTAATGAACCAACGTTTTTAGTTTGTGTCGAGAAACCTGTTGTTCCTGGAACGTTGACATTCAATAGCAAACCAGTAGTGTTCTTTTCATAGTAGTCAATTTCGCCATTGATACGATTTTTCAAGAGACCGAAATCAAGACCAATATCAATTTGTTGAGTAGTTTCCCAGCCAAGTGAGGGATTAGCCAATTGAGAAGGACGTTGACCTGGCAATGCAGCATAACCTGCATCTCCCGTAAACAAACCTAATTGCGGAAAGTTTCCGATTTCAGCATTACCTGTTTTACCCCAGCTTGCACGAAGTTTTAAGAAACTTATAAGCTCAATACTTTTCAAGAAATTTTCTTCTGAAAGTACCCAGCCAGCCGAAACCGCAGGGAAGAAACCATAACGGTTGTCAGCACCAAAACGTGATGAACCATCAATTCTAGCACTTAATCCTAATAAGTACTTATCGTTGAATTTATAATTTACACGAGTAAAATATGAAGCAAAGCGATAATCTGATTGAGTAGAACTTGCATCTGTTTTTCGAGCAGCACTTGCAATCATACGATAAGCATCCGATGGAAAATCTCTCCCTTCAGCAGCATTGGTTTTCGTCTGTGAATTTTGGTAAGATAAACCAGCAGTTGCATTGATACCGTGCTTACCAAATACATTATCATAGGCAAAATAATTGTTTGTGTTATAATTTTCAACTCTCACGAAACGATTGAAACCAAAACCAAGCGGAGCGGAGAAATTACGTTGAGTTTTGCTATTATAATATTGTTCTTCTTGTTGATTCAATAAATCAAGAGCAAATTCAGTACGGAAACGTAAACCTTTTAAAATTGAATACTCACCATATACACTATTGATATTACGATGAACAGTAGTATTGTAGTAGGCATTCCCGATATTTATCATCGCATTATAGTAAACTGGAATCGAAATATCTCCTGGAGCTGTGCCAGTTGGAAGACCTGTTTCTGGGTCAGTTGCTGGAGTCATTGGTGGCAAAGCAACTAATTGCAAAGGATTATCAAACTGACGGTCACCCGATACACGCTCGTTTAATGAGCGAGTAACACCCATGTTCATTCCGATGCTTAAACGCTCAGATACTTTATGATTAAGGTTCATGCGGCCAGTCATGCGATTAAAAGCATTTCCCAACAAAATACCAGTTTGATCAAGTAATTGTCCTGAAATATAGAATGTAGTTTTCTCGCTACCACCACTCAAGTTTAAGTCATATTGAGCTGAAGGAGCATCTTGGAATGCCAAAGAACCCCAATCAGTATCAGATTGCTTGGCAGTTCCGAGTGTTCCGAGACTTTGTGTATCGAAGAAGCTTTCCATGTATGAAGTATAAGAATCTGGGTCTTTTACATCATAACCATCAAGTGCATCTGAATTCGCAGCAGCTACACGATAGAAATCAATGTACTGTTGAGTGTTCAAGAATTTCAAGATTTTAGTTGGTGAACTTTTTCCATATTGCATTCCAAAACTAACTTTTGTTTTTCCTGACTTACCTTTTTTGGTAGTAATCAAAACAACGCCATTTGCTGCACGAGCACCATAAATAGCACCAGCTGAAGCATCTTTCAAGATTTCGATTGATTCGATATCTTGTGGGTTAATATCAACCAATGGGTTGGTATCTCCACCATTGATGCCCAAATCGCCTTGCGTCAATGGAATACCATCTAATACGTATAAAGGCTCATTTGAAGCTGAAACTGACGACTGTCCACGCACACGTACTTGAATACCTTGGGCTAATTTACCCGTACCTTGATTAATCTGAACACCCGCAGCTTTACCTTGAATACTTTGCTCGAAAGTAGTTACAGGCATATCTTGAATGTCGCTTGATTTGATTTTGACGATGTTTCCAGTCAAGTCACGCTTGATTTGAGAACCAAAACCAGTAACAACCACCTCATTCAACGATTTTACATCTGAAGATAGCGTAAAATCAATAATGCTTCGGTTGCCAACAACTTCTTCGGCATCAGTAAAACCGATGAAACTTGCTTGTAATGTTGAATTAGCTGGTACAGATAATTTGAAGATACCTTTATCATCAGTACTCGTCCCTTTAGTTGTACCCTTAATTGTGATTGATACTCCAGGAAGCGGACTACCATCTTCGTTCGATGTAACTTTTCCCGTTACAACCGTTTGTGCATTTCCCCAAAAAGAAACAAAAAGAAAAAAGCACGCCAACGAAACTCGTAGAAGTTTGTTCATTCGTAAGTTTTAGTTTGTTATAAAATAAAAAATGTTTAATCATAAAGTTAAACAATACTTTACATAAAAAGTTTGGTTATTCTATATTTAAAACTAAATATCAATTATATATTATTTTTTATTGAAATACTTTAATTATTAGGAGTCATTTGTTTTTTAAAAACGAACGATAATAGAAAACTACTCTGAGGAAAATTTATCATTGAAGGAGTTGAAATTATTTAATAAATTATAAATTAAATTTATATCAAAATACATTAACCGCAATAACACCTAATTTAAAACGATTAAGCTTGAAGGAGGAAATTTAAAAAAATGCAATTTAAACGCATAAATTACAAAATTCTGTAAATCAGAATGATATTGAAAAACCTTCAAATTTAGCAGAAAAACAATATATTAGGTTTCAAAAAAATGTTTCAAAAAAAGAATATGTAGATTTGTATTCAATATTTTTGCTTAATGCCAGTTATCTTAGAAAAAAAATATGAAAACAATATTTCATTGGCAGTTTGGCAAATCACCGAATCGCACGATGAATTACAAGCAATGCTTCCCTCAGAAATACTGACCGATGCAGAATTGGCATCTATTAGTCATCCACAAAAACAAATTGAATTCTTTTGTAGTAGGCTCGTAATCAAACACTTAGCTAATTCGCTTAATATAAAATATTTAGGAATCAAGAAGGACGAGCATGGAAAGCCCTATTTAGCAGGAAGCAAATGGCAAATGTCGATAACACATACCTCAAACTACGTAGCGGCCGTGATGCACCACAGCGAAGCACTTGGTGTGGATATTGAGAAACCTTCAGAGAAACTTAAAAGAATTGCACACAAATTTTTATCCGAAACTGAAAGAACTGAAGCCGAAGGTGACATTGAAAAACTTTGTATTTATTGGTCGGCCAAAGAAGCTCTTTACAAACTCTACGGCAAACGAAAGGTAATTTTCAATGAAAACTTATACGTTTTTCCATTTCTAAAAAAGCAAGTAAAAATTTTAGGAAGATTAAAAATCAATGATATAGATGAAGATTATATCATCTATATCGAGAAAATAGATGGTTACATTCTGGTTGTGGCGGGAAAACAATTATGTTAGAATTTAACTAATAGCTTTCAAAATACTTTCGACTTCTTTAGCACTTTCGAGGTCAGAGACTTTTTCAAACGACACAATCAGATTTCGTAACACTCTCGAAACAATATCCAAATTTGAGCAAGGCTGAAAAAACGAATCTTGTGGCTTTAGCTGCATTTGTTTTATATAATTGCTAATATCAACTTTTGAGAAAATAAGACCTCGATTAAAGATATTGATGTAAAACTGTGTTTGTGGTGTTTTGTAGGTGAGCACAAACAAACTCGGCAGATTTACACCACTTACTGGGAGCCCCAAACGATTGGCTAAAAGCATATAAATCACACACAAAGAAATCGGATTTCCTTTTTTTAAATCAAAAACTTGATTGAGCATCGAATTTGCCACCGAATGAAAATTCTTTGTATTAGGCAAATATTTATATTTATCAAAGAAAACCTGATTCATTACTCTTATTTGGTCGTGTGGATGCATATCTTCTCGCAGTTCTAGCCACGCATCAAAATACATGTCATTTATATATTGGCGAAGTTTGTCGATATTTAAATCTGGGTATTGATAAGTTGCCACAATCCACATACCCTCGAGCAAGTCTACATGACCATTCTTTTTCCACTCAACCAATCTTTCGATTACAGTATTATATTGCAAATCGTGTATCAAATCATCAATTTTTTTCTGTAAAGTTGGATTAAGTCCACTCCCTTGCCAATAGTCCTCTAACAAAGGAATTATCGAACCACCCAAAGTCCGTAAACGACTCTCAACGATCTGTACTACCTCCCTATCTTCATCATCGAGCAAAGTAACTAAGGCTTTTATTTCTGATTCGTTCATTTTATTTGTTGATATCATTTTAGGTTTTCTATTTTCACGGGCTTTAAATACTGTTTAACGATTTAAGTCTAAAAGTACTAAAACACTCGTACAATGCCATAAACAACTGATTTATAGCACTTTAGCACTATCTCTTAACATATACTACACATATTTCTTCTAAGCGTTTCCAATTCAAGTGCTAAATTCATACTTTTGTAAAAAAAACAAACATTTTTTTATGAAAATTTTAGTTACGGGCGGTGCAGGGTTCATTGGTTCACACACAGTTGTTGAATTAATTAATGCTGGACACGAACCAATTATTATCGATAACTTCAATAACTCAGATAAATCTGCACTAAAAGGTATCAAAAAAATCATTAAGAAATCGGTTAAATGCTACGAAAAAGACTGTAACGATAGTAAAGTTTTAGAACAGATTTGTATAAAAGAAAATATTGAAGGAATCATCCATTTTGCTGCCTACAAAGCAGTTGGAGAGTCTGTCGAAAATCCAATCAAATATTACGAAAACAACCTTGGCTCAACGCTCAATGTTTTAAAAGTAATGATAAAATTGGGCATTAAAAATTTAGTTTTTTCTTCTTCGTGTACAGTTTACGGGCAACCAGACCAAATTCCTGTAACCGAAGAAACGCCTCGCCAACCTGCTACCTCTCCTTATGGAAATACAAAAACAATGTGTGAAGACATCCTTCGTGATACGATCACAGCAGGAAATAAGCTAAAAATTATCGCACTTCGCTATTTCAATCCAATTGGAGCTCATCCATCTGCACATATTGGTGAACTCCCCAATGGCGTACCGAGCAATTTAGTGCCGTTTATCACACAAACTGCTGCAGGAATCAGAAAAAAACTAACCGTTTTCGGTAGCGATTATAATACATCCGATGGCACAAATGTAAGAGACTTTATTCACGTAGTAGATTTGGCCAAAGCACACGTTTCCGCACTCGAATTGCTTAATAAACAGTCCGATAACTACTATGACATATTTAATATAGGAACTGGAACGGGCAATACTGTTCTCGAAATAATCAAAACTTTTGAGATAGTAAACAAACTAAAACTCAATTACGAAATCGGGGCACGCCGTGCGGGTGATGTAGAGAAAATCTACGGAAGCGTCGAAAAAGCTGAAAGATTAATGGGCTGGAAAGTAGAAAAAACACTCGCTGACAGCCTAAAAGATGCGTGGCGTTGGGAAAAGAAACTGATGAAGAAGTAAACATAATTTATCATGAATACTACTAAAATACGCTTTGTAATAGACAAACTTCCACGTCAAAGCAAGATGTTTGTTGTGGAAAAAGTGTTACATTCAATACGCCAATAATAGCAAAAAGAAACAATGAAAAAAGCCCCCGAGATTCTTTATGAAGATTATTTGACTGATAAACATTTGACCGCATTTACAAATCTTGATGGAGAAAGCTTTTATGAATCAAAATGAGATTTAGCAAGTAAACCTTGACCTCACAATTGTAGCAGAAATTAAAAAATGTTCCTTGGATGATAAAACTGACTCCAAACAAAACAAATGGTCTTGCAAAAGACTCATGGTCTGATTGTTTTCAAGTTCGCTCTATTTCAAAAGATAGATTTATTAAGAAAATAGGCATGTTGAATGAATTTGAAATGAATGAAATCAGACTAGGATTATCTAAAATACTTTCAATTGATATATAAAAATGCAAACAATACTCATCACAGGCGGTGCAGGCTTTATTGGCTCGCATGTAGTCAGACTTTTTGTTACAAAATACCCTGACTACCAAATAGTTAATCTTGATAAACTAACTTATGCAGGAAATCTCGAAAACCTAACTGACATCGAGAAATCGCCAAATTATACTTTCGAGCATGGCGATATTACAGATGCGGCATACATTAACGGTTTGTTTGAAAAATACAATTTCAGTGGCGTTATTCACCTAGCAGCTGAATCTCACGTTGATAGGTCAATCACAAACCCAATGGAGTTTGTAATGACCAACGTAATTGGTACGGCAAACTTACTGAATGCCGCCAAAACAGCTTGGGAGTGTTCGATGAAAAACCCTGATAGAAATGGAGAAAAAAGATTCTATCATGTTTCGACCGATGAGGTTTATGGTGAATTACACAATCCAGAAGAGTTTTTCTTAGAAACCACAAATTATGACCCTCGTTCTCCCTACTCGGCATCAAAAGCTTCATCTGACCATTTTGTAAGAGCATACTACAATACTTATAAATTGCCAGTTGTTATTTCAAATTGCTCGAATAATTACGGACCAAATCATTTCCCTGAAAAATTGATTCCCTTGATGATTAACAACATCATGCACCACCGTCCGCTACCAGTTTATGGTAAAGGTGAAAATGTGCGTGACTGGCTTTTTGTGAAAGACCACGCCCGTGCGATTGACGTAATCTATCACAATGGCGGTAACGGAGAAACTTACAATATTGGTGGTTTCAACGAATGGAAAAATATTGATTTAGTGCATCTTTTATGCAAAATTATGGACGAAAAATTAGGTCGTCCAGAAGGTACTTCTGTCAAACTCATCACTTACGTAACCGACCGTGCGGGACATGATTTACGCTATGCAATTGATGCAAACAAATTAATGAGAGAACTTGGCTGGGAACCATCTTTGCAATTTGAAGAAGGCCTTACTCAGACGGTTGATTGGTATCTCGCCAACAAGGAATGGCTTCAAAACGTAACAAGTGGAGATTATACTAAGTATTACGATAAAATGTACAAGTAAAATTCTGAGTTCATATACCTGTGAAGTCTTTTTATTAAAACGGATAATTGTTTATTGATAATTGATATGTCTCCGACCGAAGTTTATACAAATCTTGAAACCGTTGTTCATCAATACATTAGCAGCCTTGATGACTATTCTGACGAACAATTTTTCTTCAAAACCAACGAAGAAACTTGGTCGCTTGGACAAATGTATGAGCATTTGACGGTTTCGTCACAGTTTTTTTTCTTAGCAAATTGTCTGCGTTGTTTAGAAAAACGTAAAGGTCAACTCGGTGGAGAAAAAACTCATTTTGGCGAACAGCAATTCAAATATGGTGGTTTTCCACCCGTAAAACTCAAAATCCCAGATGCCATTCGTGGGCCTGAGCCAGTTGCAAAAACCAGAGAAGAATACAGAAGTATTTTGAAAAAAATCTTGACTGATTCTCAAAATTTAATTGAAGCAGTTAGCAACGACGATGGCTCTTACAAAGCCTTACAAGTAGCAATGGGCTGGCTAGATGCTAAAGAATGGTACTATCTGCACGAAATGCACTACCGCCATCATTTACGCCAAAAAACAGAATTAGAAAGCCATTCGGCATAAAATAAACTAATTATTGATAATTCTTTTCAAAGAATGCAAACGAAACAAGAACAATTTTGGAGTGGTGAATTTGGCAAAGATTACACCGATAGAAATTCGAGAAACCCCGACGAATGGGATAAGTTTTATCTCGAAAACTGGGGAATTACTAAAGTAGCCTTGAACGAAAAATTCTACGCTGATTTAGATAAAGATGCCAAAATCTTGGAAGTTGGCTGCAATACAGGTATGCAATTAGTTGGTTTTCAACGTTCGGGATTTAAAAATATTTATGGCATTGAATTACAGTATTATGCTGCCCAAAAAGCCAAAGAATTTACCGAAAATATCAATATTATTCAAGGCTCAGGTTTTGACATTCCATTCAAAGACAATTATTTCGATTTGGTTTGTACAAATGGCGTTTTGATTCATATTTCTCCCGATAATTTACCAAAAATCATGGACGAAATGGTGCGTTGTTCGAAACGTTATATTTCATGTTGGGAATATTATGCACCTGAAACAACTAGCATTAACTATCGAGGTAATACCGATTACCTATGGAAGGCTAATTACGCTCAACTTTTTCTTGACCGCTTCTCGAATCTTCGTTTAGTAAAGAAAGAAATTTATCCATACGTCAATCAAGCAGAATCTGGTAATGCTGATTGCATGTGTTTATTGGAAAAAGTATAACAAAACCAAATGTCGAACATCAAGCATCCATTTTCAAATATAGCCATCATACCCGCAAGAGGCGGAAGCAAACGAATTCCGAGAAAAAATATTAAGGATTTTCTCGGAAGGCCAATCATTGCCTATTCGATTGAAGCTGCTTTAGAAAGTGAGCTATTTGATGAAGTAATGGTATCGACGGATGACGAAGAAATTGCCGAAATTGCAAGAATTTGTGGAGCGAACGTCCCGTTTGCAAGAAGCACCGAAAATGCGAATGATTACGCAACAACCGTCGATGTTTTATTAGAAGTTATGGAAGCTTATAAAAGCCTCAATAAAGCTTTTGAAGTAGGCTGCTGCATTTACCCAACTGCTCCATTCATTTCAGCCGAAACACTACGAAAAGCCTTTAAACTGTTTCAATCTCAAAATCTTGATTCGGTTTATCCAGTTCAGAAATTCTCGTTTCCTCCGCAACGAGGCGTAATTTTTCAAGAAAACAAACTTCGTTGGCAAAGCCCCGAAAATGCTCAAGCTCGTTCGCAAGACCTAACGCCGCTTTACCATGATGCAGGACAATTTTACTTTTTCAAAACAGAAAAATTAATAAAAAATCGAAGTATTTTGACCGAAAATACCAGCGGAATAGTTATTTCAGAAATGGATGCTCACGACATTGACAATGAAGAAGACTGGCAAGTAGCAGAGTTTAAATATCGATTAAAATCGAAGATATGAGACACTACAAATGTTTGAAAAATCAACGTTTTGATTATAAAGAATTTACGTTGATACCACTTCGAGATAAAGACCAATTTTCGATAATGCAATGGCGAAATGAGCAAATTTATCACCTTCGCCAAGCAAAACCACTCACCGAAGCCGACCAAAAAAACTACTTCGATAACGTTGTCTCAAAACTTTTTGAACAAGAAAAACCAAATCAGTTGCTTTTTTCGTTCTTAAAAAATGGGGAATTTATCGGCTACGGTGGTTTGGTACATATCAATTGGATTGATCGAAACGCCGAAATTTCATTTATTATGGATACGGCTCTCGAAAAAGACTTTTTTGATTATCATTGGAGCAGTTACCTAAGTTTGATTCAGCAAGTGGCCTTTTCAGAAATCAATTTTCATAAAATATTTACTTATGCCTTTGATTTACGACCATATTTATATCCTATGTTGCTTAAAAATGATTTTGCTGAAGAAGCTCGATTAAAAGAACATTGTTATTTTGAAGGAAAATTTATCGACGTTTTGATTCATACCAAATATGCAGATTCAACACCGAAAAGCTAATATATCAGACCTCGATTTATATTTTGAGTGGACGAATGACCCTATCACTCGGAGTAGTTCATTCAATACGCAAGAAGTTGATTATCAAGAACATACAAATTGGTTTTCAGGAAAAGTTGAAGACAAAAAAGCCTTACTTTTAGTTTTTGAAAACAAAGAAAATATTCCAGTTGGTCAAATCAGAATCGAGCAGAAAACTGATGAAAACATCATCGGAATTTCGATTGATAAAAACTTTCGGGGTTTGGGGTTGGCAGTACCAATGCTTACAAGTGCTTGTGAAGTTTTCTTTATCGAGTTTCAAGCAAAAAATATCCACGCATACATAAAAAAAACTAACTTAGCATCATTAAAATCATTCAAAAAAGCTGGCTTTGAGATAATCAACGAGCTGGTTATTAGCAACGAAGCAAGCTATCTTTTGGAAAAGAAATATGTTTAAAATTCAACATACAATCATCAGTCCTGCCCACAAGCCATTTGTAATTGCAGAAATGTCGGGCAATCATAATCAATCGCTTGAGCGTGCTTTTGAAATCGTTGATGCTGCCGCTGAAGCAGGAGCTCACGCCCTAAAATTACAAACTTATACAGCCGATACGATTACTTTCAATGGTACTTCCGATGAATTTGTAATAAAAGACCAAAATTCACTTTGGAAAAACCAAAATTTGCACAAACTCTACCAAATGGCCTACACGCCTTGGGAATGGCACAAGCCAATTTTTGATAGAGCCAAAACTCACGGAATGCTAGCATTTAGCAGTCCGTTTGATACAACCGCAGTTGATTTTCTTGAAAGTTTAGATGTACCTTGTTATAAAATCGCGTCTTTTGAAAATACCGACCATATTTTGCTCAAAAAAGTAGCTCAAACTGGCAAACCAGTAATCATGAGTACGGGCGTTGCGAGTATTGCTGACATTCAAGAATCAGTAGGTGTTTTACGTAAATACGGCTGTAAAGAATTGGTTTTATTGAAATGCACCAGCACCTACCCAGCTACTCCCGAAAGTACTAATCTGCTTACAATTCCACACATGAAAGACCTTTTTGATTGCCAAATCGGGCTTTCTGACCATACTTTGGGCATCGGTGCTAGTATAGCCGCTGTTGCATTGGGTGCAAGAGTTTTGGAAAAACACTTTACGCTGCGTCGTGCCGATGGCGGAGTAGATTCTACTTTTTCACTCGAACCAGAAGAACTCAAAAATTTAGTCATTGAGTCGGAAAGAGCGTTCTTAGCAATGGGGAAAGTCAATTATATTTTGACCGAAAAAGAACAAAAAAGTTTGCAATACAAACGCTCACTTTACGTAGTCGAGCCAATGAAAGCGGGTGATATTTTCAGTGAAAAAAATACTCGTTCGATTCGCCCCTCAAATGGCTTACATACAAGATATTATGATGAAATTTTGGGCAAAACTGCTACCCAAGATATTGAAGCAGGCACTGCTTTGAGTTGGGAGTTGGTGAAGTAGTTTTATAAATAATTTAATAAATTTAAGGAAGCCTTCGCTTAAAACGAATATCGCCCAGCAAAGGCTTCCTTTTTAACCACTAATCCTTCAAAATATAATCTTCGTCTTTTTCTTTATCTTCTTCTCGCATTTTTATTCCTTCATAAATATCTGATAGACAAAGATTTAAGTCCAGCTTAGGGAAATTAATGATGTCGTTTTGGTCTTCATAAACATCATACAACCAAGATGTAGAGTCATCGACACGACTGTATATTTCTACTAAAAATTCATACTGCGAAACTATCAAATAATATTGAAGTGATGGAATTTTTTTGTAGCGTCTTAACTTAGGGTTTGCTGAAAAAGTTTCAAATATCAAATTGAACTTGTCATCAATAGGTTAGAATATTGGAAATAGGATTGTTTTTTTTGAAAAAGCACGTTTGTGAGTCGAATTAAGAATAGG
>JAIXOL010000012.1 GCA_027486845.1 Cytophagaceae bacterium | reverse complement strand
TGGTCGAGATTTATAATCTTCGACCAATGAGCAGTGGATTTGTAATCCACGTACTGTAAACAGGTAAAAGTTTTAAACAAATATAAAAAAGTCTATTTTTGGAGAAAAAAACTAAAATGGGCTTCAAATATCAGATTCGTACGGATGGCATTTATTTTTTAACATTTACAGTTGTAGATTGGATAGATGTTTTTACAAGACCTGAACTGGCAAATGCAGTAATTGATTCATTAAGGCATTGCCAAAAAGAAAAAGGTTTGGATATTTATGCTTGGTGCATCATGTCGAGCCATGTCCACCTAATAGCCTCAGCAGGAGTGAATGGAGATTTATCGAATATTATGCGAGACATGAAGAAGTTTACATCAAAGCAAATTGTAAAAACAATAATTGATATACCCGAAAGTCGTCGTGAATGGTTTTTGGATAAATTTGTCTTTGCAGGAAAGCATAATCCAAAAATCAAAGAGTACAAATTTTGGCAAGATGGTATTCATCCAATCGAAATTTATAGCGAGAAGTTTTTTAGACAAAAACTCGACTATATACATGAAAACCCTGTTGAGGCTGGTCTTGTTTGGGAGGCTTGGCAATATCGTTATAGTTCAGCAATTGATTATTGGGGCAAAGGAAAAGGACTTTTAGAAACGGAGGTAATGGGTTTGATTGGGTAAGCACGTGGATTACAAATCCACTACTCGGAGGTCGAAGATTATAAATCTCGACCAGCGGGAGCAATGAGTTTACTTGGGCATTACAAATGCCTTGCTCTGAAAGTCCAGCATCACAGATGCGGACTAACGGAGCAAATCCATAAGCCTATTGTTCCAATCAATAGAATGACATTTCTGTTCATGATGAAGACTTTTATTTTGGTTGAAGTTTAGGTTTAAAATAAAAAAATTAAAAATCGAGTTGATAACTTAAAATTGGTACCAACCCACTACCTGATTTTCGTGGTTCGAGTTTATTTGTAATGCTATTATACTGTACACTTGTATAGTTTATTTGATTAGTAGCATTCTGTATATCAAGAGAAACTACTGAAGCAAATCTTTTGCGGTTTGTGCGATAGGATACTCGACCATCAATTCTAAAATAATTGGGAGCAAATGAGG
Organism: Cytophagaceae bacterium; assembly: GCA_027486845.1. Taxonomy (GTDB): domain Bacteria; phylum Bacteroidota; class Bacteroidia; order Cytophagales; family Spirosomataceae; genus Emticicia. The sequence goes on along the minus strand of JAIXOL010000012.1, from coordinate 39,140 downwards.
CGTAGTCAGCTCCTTTGAGTGCTACATAACGTTTTTGTTTGGCCGATTCTATAGCATCAATTGGCGTATAGCGATACCCTCCGTTGAAAATTGAACGACCCCCAATTTGGAATACTGAGCCGTTTTTAAATGAAAATTCTCGCCCAAAGGTAAGAGCGGTACTAAAACGGTCGTTGAAGGCCGAATTATACATACTTCCATCGAATGTTTGATATTTAGCATCGAAGATTGAACCAGTGATAAGTAAATAGTATTTTTTTGAGAAAAAACGCTCAACCGATATGTCAATTCCTTTGTTTTTTCCTTTTCCTTTGCTAACGGCCGAAGTCTCAGGGAAACTTTCAGCATAATTGAGCATCCAATAAGTAGAACCAATTTTGGTTTCGACAGGCACTCTATTTATTAACTGATAATAAGCTTCCACCGAAAATTTCCAAAGTTTGGGTGTGATATAATTATAACTTAAAATAAAATGATTTGAGCGTGGAAACTGCAAATTAGTATTGGCTTTAGTAGTAGTTATTTTGCCATCGAGACTATCTTTTCGAACATAAAAATAAGCACTCATCGGCAAAAACTGACTATGAAGTCCATACGCAAAACTTATACTATGAGCATTGGGTGAAAGATATTGAATCGAAAATCTAGGTTCTAGTGATGAGGTTTTATTCAAAGACAAATACATCAAATGCAAGCCTGCATTCATGGTCAAACCTTTTGCTACATTCTGCACAACTTGTGCAAAAACTTGACTTGTTTGCGTATTGCCACTACCACTTACTGAAGTTTGTCTGCCAGCATTAAATTGATTGATGTCTGATACGTTGCGTCTTGGAGCAGTTTCTTTGAAAAATACAAAATCGACTAAATTTAAAATTGCTCCAGCTTTGAAACGAGTTTTGGTACTTAATTTATAGTTATAAGCCATTGATGTTGCCAATCGAGATTCTTCATACTTTTGAGTTTCGTAGCGATAAGGTACATTTTTTAGATTTAAAGTATCTGCTGTACGATTAATTGAGCTACCAATAGCAGCAATAACGAGTTTCAATGAAGATTTTTCGTTGAGGTTAGCATTGAACGTAACGCCAACGGCACCCATATTTGCTGGTCTGATGCGGTCTTCCCAATTATCAGATTTACCCAAAACACGCTTTTGAGGGTCTTCTACAGGAAGATAGTGCTCTTCGCTCATGCCTCCAAGCCCAAAAATGGTCATGGTCTTTTTTCCATCTTTGCTATGAAATGCCAAATTGAATGATAAATCTTGAAAGTTGTTAGTAACACGCTCACCAACCAAATAAATGCCCATTTGGCTCAATAAACCCAAAGTGGAATATCTATAATTGACCAAATAAGATGAGCGACCTTTCTGAATCGCACCTTCGGTAGAAAAATCAAGTCCTAAAACACCAATCTTGGTTCTATACTGCTGTTTTTGTTGATTTCCTTCTCTGAAACGAATATCAAATGCTCCCGAAAGTGCATTGCCATATTCGGCGGGCATTCCACCCGTAAAAAAATCAGAACGACTCATCAATTGTGCCGAAAAAACTGTTATTCCACCGCCGCCAGAGCCAGGTTGAGCAAAATGATTAGGATTAGGTATATCAATGCCTTCAAGCCGCCATAAAATGCCAAAAGGCGAATTTCCTCTGACAATAATCTTATTTTCTGACTCATCACGCCCTGCTTTTACCCCAGGATACGAGAGAGCCATGCGACCAGGGTCATTGACCGACGCAGGAATCCGTTCGGTTTCTTCGGTTGTAAACGACCTAGCACTCACATATGCCAAATCATTTACAGGCCGACTGGTATTTTGCGAAGCTGTAATCTTTACTTCTTGAAGCTCGCCTGTACTTTCTTTTAAATCAATCGTAAGAACCACTTCTCTAACTGAATTTATGATAAATTCTTCGCTTGAAAATGTCTCGTAACCAATTGAAGTACATTTCACCGAACGACGGCCGATGTTTACGTTAAGGATTGAAAATTTCCCAGAAGCATCGCTTATTGCTCCTTGTGTAGAGCCAATAACTGATACAGAAGCCCCAATCACGGGTTGGCGAGTGACACGGTCAATGACCGTTCCGCTGATAGTCTGGGTTTTATTTTGTGCAAAAACCGTAATACTATAAAATGTTATAATTAGCCAAGTAAGAGAAAAGTACTTCATTGAAACTAAGGTGTTTGAAGGTAAATATGCTCAAATTTATAAAAATCTTCGAATATTTCTACTTATTAAACGTTTTTTGCGATGTAGCGTTTATCTTTGATTTTTAGAATAACCATTAATTAGAAATTTTATTTCTCTACCTCCATCATGAAAAAAACTTTTTTACTATTAATTTTAGCTTTGTCATATTTAACGGACTTTGCCCAAAACAATATTCCTAAAATCCTGCCCGAACGTGAGCGTGCAAACGTCATCGACGAGCTTCTCGAAGACAAAATGACTAATCTTTTACCTAAATTGATGCGAAAAGAGGGTATTGATATGTGGGTGATTATTTCGAGAGAATACAATGAAGACCCAGTAATGAAAACCATGTTGCCTGCGGTTTGGCTTTCGGCTCGCCGCCGAACAATCATGGTGTTTTTTGACAAAGGAGAGAAGGAAGGTATCGAACGCTACGCTATTGCACGTTATGATGTCGGAAATTTACTAAAAGGTGAATGGGATTTAAATACTAATCCAGACCAATGGGACGCTTTGATGAAAACTATCAAAGAGAAAAATCCGAAGAAAATTGGACTAAATTTCTCAAAATACTACGCCCATGCCGATGGTTTGACTTTCACCGAGCAGAAAGAATTTATGGAAAAACTGCCCGCTGAGTTCCAAAATCGAGTAGTTTCTGCATCTAATTTGGCAGTAAATTGGCTCGAAACTCGCACTCAACGAGAAATGGCAATTTATCAACAAATCTGTCGAATTTCACACGAAATTATTCAAGAAGCATTTTCGGATAAAGTTATTCAACCTGGCGTTACGACAACCGACGATGTAGTTTGGTGGATGCGTCAACGAGTAACTGATTTGGGTTTAGAAACTTGGTTTCACCCAACGGTTGATATTCAACGCTATGACCCCGAAAATTTCGACCATTTACGCACATTTTCGAAACGTCCGCAAAAACAAGTAATTATGGCTGGCGATTTACTTCATTGCGATTTTGGAATTACTTATTTACGCCTTAATACTGACCAACAACAGCACGCTTACGTTTTGCGTTCAGGTGAAAGTGATGTGCCTGATTTCTTGAAAAAAGCCTTTAAACAAGGTAATCAAGTGCAAAATTGCTTGACTGATAATTTTAAAGCCGGCATGAGTGGCAATGATATTTTGGCAAAAGCCCTCGAACAATCTAAAAAACAAGGTTTGAATGGAACAATTTATACGCACCCAATTGGCAATCACGGACACGCTGCTGGCCCAACAATTGGCATGTGGGATAATCAAGGAAAAACCATCGGTAGTGGAGATTATCCATTAAATACAAATACAGCTTATTCAATCGAACTAAATGCCTCGGTGGAATTGGTCGAATGGAAGAAAACTATCAGAATTATGCTTGAAGAAGATGGTTTTTTTGACGAAAAAGGATTTAGATACATTGATGGTCGCCAAACCGAAATCTTGCCTATTCCAAGAGTTTTGAATGGAGTGAAGTAATTTGAATTTTACAAATAGATTTTAATGTTGGATAAAACAAAAGTAAAAGCAATTATATTCGATGTTGATGGAACATTGCGTGATACAGACAACGAAATGGTGCGAAGCATAGAATTGTTTTTGTTAAAATTTGAATTTTTGATTTCGAGTAAAAAGGCACAAACTGCTGCTCGAAGTATTGTAATGAATATGGAAAACCCAGCCCAATTTATTTTGCATCATGCAGATAAATGGGGCTGGGATACATTTATTCATCAGGTCATTCAAGGAATCAGATGGCTATTGAAATCTTTCAAGAATACCCAAAATTTCCAAACCATCGAAGGTATCAAGCCAATGATTGTCGAATTGGCCAAACATTATCCTTTGGCCGTAGCAAGTGCGGGCGATGAAAAAACAATAAAGGCTTTTCTGGCTCATGCCGATATTGCTCAATACTTTCAGTGTGTTGCCACGGCTCTGACTTGTCCGCATACAAAACCATTTGCTGACCCTCTCGTTTGGGCGGCTTTACAGATGGGAGTGGAGGTAGAAAATTGCATCATGGTTGGCGATACCACCGTCGATATAATGGCTGGTAAAAACGCTAAAACTCAAACTGTGGCTGTTTTATGTGGTTTTGGCGAAAGAAAAGAATTAGAAGTATTAAACCCAAATGCGATTTTATTGACAACTGCTGATTTAAAGCCAATGTTGATTTAGTAAATTTTTTAAAAATTTAAGTAAAAACATAGAAAAGTAGTTTTTTTGTTGTAAATAATTGTTTATCAGTGGTTTATTGTGAAAGAAAACTGCTTTTGTCTCCTGTCTCGAATCTCATGTTCATTACCTATGAATACACTTTTGATTAAAATAATAATGATGCCCATAGTGATTGGAGGTGTGACAATTGCTAGCAAAAAATGGGGTAATTTGGTAGGGGGAATGATTGCCAGTTTGCCTTGGATAGCGGGACCAATTATGCTTTTTTTTACGATTGAGCAAGGCGTAGATTTTGCCGTAAATAGCGTAAAAGGCATTATGATGGGTATTGTTGGGGTTTTGGCTTTCTGTTTTGCTTATATCTATTCCGCACTTAAATCTAAATGGTACATAAGTTTGATTTTGGCTTATTGTGCCTTTGTTGCAACAACTGTTTTGCTGAAAACCTTCGAAAATTTCATGGGTTTGGAAGCATGGTTTTTGATTGCAGTAATACTGAGTTTGATTGGATTGAAATTTTTTCCTAAGTTAGAAACACAAGCAAGTTCGGGGCAGACTTTAAAATTTGATATTTATCTCCGAATGGTCATTATTACAGTTTTTGTGGCCTTAATCACTTATTTAGCCCAAATTTTAGGGCCAACTTGGAGTGGAATACTCACGCCATTTCCTATTATAACTGCTATTTTAGCGGCTTTTACTCATTATACACAAGGAGCGTATGGCACTTCGATTATACTTCGGGGAATGCTAACTGGATTCATAGGTTTTGCTACCTTTTTGTTTTTGCAAGCAAAACTTTTACCTCATTTTCCGATTGCTACTACTTTTGCTATCGGTTTTGTGGTAAATATTCTATTAAATTTATTGATGCGTTCTGTGGTGAAACGTTATTTGTAGAATTATCTTTCGTTATAAAATTTGAATATCTGTAATAAATCAACTCGGTCTTTTACTGACAAATTATTTTGTTTGATAAATGCTTCAACCTCAGTTTTTTTATCAGACATCAGCTCCAAAATTTCTTTTTTATTGGTGTTAAGCTTCAATACTTCCTTTCCTTGTGTGATAAATAACTGCTTGTCTTTTGTTATTTTGATGTCTTTACTTCCTGTATTAAAAGCCTCTACATAATCAGGTTTTTGGATATTTACTCTTGTATATTCAAGCAATTTTACTTTCCCATCAACCAATAATTCAAAAAAACTTGGTTTAATTTTATCGTAATTGTCAATAAATTCAAGTGTGCTTATATAGTTTTTAGGCAACTGATTGAGCTTTTGTAGTGTAAAACTTTTAATAAGTGTTCCCGAAATAACCTTCACTCCTTCGGGCGTATTAAATTCTACATCATTTCCGTACAAAATGATTTTAATCTGAACATCAGTAAGCGAGTCGAGCTTTACACTTCCTTTTGGCGTTGAAATAGTCTTAGGATAAAATCTTACAGTGGCAAGCGACCAATTTTGGTCGAGATAGTAAGAACCCAGCACTTCGGTGGAACGAGTATCGAAACCATATAGCATTGTTGAAGTATGTTGCCCAACCTTCATTCCACCCACATTAAGTGCATCTTTGGTGTTTTGCATCATGTTATTCTGAGCAAAAACGGTAGTTCCGATTAGAAAAAATACAACACTTGTCAGCTTTTTCATACAGCTAGGAATATAAAATTTTTAGCGTTTATTATTGATAACCAAAATATTTATTCGATATATGATCAAAGAAAGCTTAAGATTATTTTTTAAAGATAAAGGCTACTAAATTACTAAATTTACTATCAATAACATTATAGTTAGGATAATAAGTAAAACAGTCTGACGGAATTCTGAACGATAGGTATTAGGATTGTTTTTGAGACTTTTGAGCGAAAGTAATTCAAAAAATAGACATCCACCACCAAAAACTCCAAGTGCAATTGACTTAAACATTGGAGAAGGTATTTGAGCAGGAACAAAGACTAAGCCTAGAAATAATACTAAGATTATCCACTTATAATTTTGATTCGATAAAAATGTCATGATTTTTTAGTTTTTGGTTTCTAAATCTGGATTTTCTTCACTTATATTTTTCGATGTCTCTTCTGTTAATCTAAATTGTTGATCTTCGATTACTATTTCATTTACTTCTTCATTTATTTCATCGTTTAGCTTTTCTTCTACTTCTAAGGTTTCTGCTAAAGTTTCGTTTGAAATTTCGATATGACCTGAAATTTCATCATTTTTGTTTTCTTCTTCGATTGTAGTGGGTTTTTGAACATTGTCAAATTCAAAGAATCGTTGTTGGAAAATTAGAATACTTACAACACCACAGAAAATACAAGCATCGGCAAAATTAAAAATTGGAGTTGTGTTATAATCTCCACCTATGAATGGAATCCAGTCCGGATACTGACCATCAAGGCCATTCGCATAAAACATGTCAATTACTTGTCCATGAAACCACGGAGTCGAAACGCCCATAGGGGCATTGTTTAAGAAAACACCGTAAAAGGTACTGTCAATTACGTTTCCAATAGCTCCACCCAAAACAGCTGCTATCGACCAAAGTAAACCTGAATGTGCATTTCTTTGTGCCAAATGCACCAAATACCAACATATTCCAACCATTGCACCTAAGCGGAATGTAGTCAAAATCAACTTGCCGTACTCACCGCCAAGTTCCATTCCAAATGCCATTCCTTTGTTTTCAACATAATGTAATTTGAAAAAATCAGGAATTAGGTCAATCTCGCCGTAATGATTAGGTAAAACATCATAATACATCCAAAGTTTGATTGCTTGGTCGAGCAGAATCAATATGAGCGTTAAGAATAAAAACTTGTACGGTGATTTTCCTTTTAAAGCAATGTCAGACATGCGTGAAATTTTATTTACTAAATCTGTTTAATATTTATCAATTAACAAAAATAGACTAAACTCTCGAAAAGTCTATCAATTTTATTGTATTTCGTGATTAAGGACTTGTTTACTGCTCGTTACGAATTGTTACTTTAGTTGCAAATTGTTTAAATATTAGCGTTTTTTGAGCCATTTGTATTACTTTTACAACAAAACAAACAAAATTTATCAAGCTCTAAGCAACCTTTTTTGTTCGGCGTTCACGTTCTCTTTTTACCAGTAAATACTCTCGGCTACTTTGTCCGGCAATTGAAGAGTTTTCCTCAGCACGACGGAATAAATAAGGCATAACGGCCTCGACTGGCCCATAAGGTACGTATTTTGCTACATTAAAGCCCGAATTTGCCAAATTGTACGAAATATTATCACTCATTCCCAAAAGCTGAGCAAACCATATTCGGGCATCATTTTTAGCAATTCTGTTTTCTTCCATCAATTTTACACATAACAAGCAACTTTCTTCATTATGAGTGCCAAGGCAAATCGAAAGGACATCAATATTTTCAACGGCATAATGCACTGCTTTGTTAAAATCAATGTCGGTTTCTTCTTTTGTGATATGAATTGGACTTTTATATTCCTTTTCGGCAGCACGGCGGTGTTCTTTTTCGATGTACGCTCCACGCACAAGTTTTCCGCCAATGGTATAGCCTTGTTCACGTCCTTTTTCACAAGCTTTCATAAGGTTATCAAGACTTTCCCAACGATATAACTGATATGTGTTATAGACAATAGTTTGACCACCTACGTTATATTTTTTCATCATTTCGTAGCAAATATTGTCAATCACATCTTGAATCCAAGTTTCTTCGGCATCCAAAAAAATCTTTACATTAAGTTCAGCCGCCAATTTGCAAAGTCTATCAACCCGATTATTTACTCTTTCAAAAGCGGCTTTATCTTCATTTGTTAAATCTTCTTCGTATTCTTGTACTTTTTCAAGAAGATCAACTGAACCAATGCCTGATACTTTAAAGACTGAAAATGGTATATCTGTCGTTTGTTGTGCTGCTTTTTTGATGGTTTTTACTAATTCTTCGGTAGTTTTATCAAAATCTTTTTCGTTGTCTTCGCCTTCAACCGAATAGTCAAGTATTGTTCCTATTTTTCCCTTCGCCAAATTTTCTATTGTTTTCTGACAAGTTTCTATACTTTCTCCACCACAAAATTGGTTAAATAAAGTATTTTTAATAAGTAATTTTACAGGTAAACCTAATTTGAGTATTAATTTTATAAAAAAAGTTCCTATCTTTACGAGCCAATTTTGATTCATCATCGCAAAAATTAAATAAGTTTTGCGAAGTTTACTATCTGACTGATGAGCAAAGGCCACGGACGTATCCTCAAAACTCAGATGATGATTCTGCGTAGCAGTTTCCATGTTTGTTGTTTTTAAATTTTTTAGAATATTTAGTTTTGATGATGATTTGTATTATTTCAAGAGAAAATATTACACAGGAATAGTTTTTGCTTGAAATGCGGTGCAAATATATTACATTTAAGGAGTATTTTTTTTGATTTTTTTATAAAAGCGAGTTATCTCGCTCCTTTAATTAACTAATGAAAGCAAATTTAGACGTACTTCCTCTTAGCAGTTGGATTGATACCGCAGGGAAGCCATTAATTATCGCTGGGCCATGTAGTGCCGAGACCGAAGAACAAGTTTCGGAAACCGTATCTCGCATCGCCAAAGAAGGCTATGCTCATGTGATACGTGCGGGTGTTTGGAAACCTCGAACTCGCCCAGGTAGTTTTGAAGGCATGGGAGAAGCTGCTTTGCCATGGTTGGTTGAAGCAAAAAAACAAACTGGTTTACCAATTGCAATTGAAGTAGCTACACCTCAACATATTGAGTTGGCATTGAAATATGGCATCGACATCCTTTGGATTGGTGCAAGAACGACAGTAAACCCTTTTAATGTACAGGATTTAGCTGATGCTTTGAAAGGCGTTGATGTACCAGTATTAATCAAAAACCCTGTAAACCCAGATTTAGCTCTTTGGGTAGGTGCTTTTGAGCGTATCGCTGGAGCAGGAATTAAGAAAATGGCGGCTATTCACCGTGGTTTCTCGAATGCCCAAGAAACAAAATTCCGTAATTCACCAATGTGGCAAATGGCGGTTGAGTTGAAAACACTTTTCCCTCAATTACCAATTATAGGTGACCCAAGCCATATGGCCGGAAAACGTGCATATTTGTATGAATTGGCACAACGTGCATTAGATTTAAACTATGACGGTTTAATCATCGAATCGCACCGCAATCCAGATGAAGCATGGTCGGATGCATCTCAACAATTAACGCCGGAAGCTTTGGGCGAAATGTTGAAATCTTTGGAAATTCGTAAGGCTTCTTATGGTGTTGAATTCCAAAACGAATTAGATCAGTTACGTCAGAAAATTGATAATATCGACCGTGAATTACTCGAAGTTTTAGCAGCTCGTATGTCAGTTGTTGAGAAATTGGGAGAATACAAGCGTGAAAATAACGTGGCTGTTTTGCAACTTGACCGTTGGAAAGAATTGCACAACAACCGTGCAGATTTAGGAAAAAAATTAAACCTTTACCCTGAATTGGTTGAAGAAATGTTCAAATTGATTCACATGGAATCTATCCGTAAGCAAACTGAGGTGATGAATAATCAACCCGCATAATTTACGAATAATAAAGTAACTTAACGTGCCATACCTTAGAAGTGTGGCACGTTTTTTTATGAATTATTAATGAAAATACTTCCACATTTTCATCTTGAAGAATAATTGTTTGGTTTGCTTGCTTATGGCTTCCATTTTTATTTCTCGGTTGAAACAAATCGAAGTTTGCGAAGCCAACAAATAATAACAATCTCGTTTCTTGGGCAAATATTGCGAAATTAGTGGTTTATTTTGCAAGAAAAGTATGTTATTTTTAAAAATGGGTTGAGTTTTATTGAAATTTATTGATGGGATAAATGAGGGGTGAGAACGATAAATATCTTTTTGGGCGAAACCGATGTTGGAATAAAGTAAGAATCTTAAAATAATTAGTCTTTTTTTCATAGACGATTTGTAATTAGACTTTTCAGAAAAAACGAATGATATTTTGTGTAAATTTTAAACTGAAACAGCATAATTCTCAATTCTCAATTCTTAATTCCTAATTCTTGCCTATCTTTGCAAAATAAAACATTAGAAAAGTGAGTAAATACGCAACCACCGAAATCACGAGTGCCGAAATTCCATCGGATAACCCTGTTCATCAACGCCTATATTTTCCTTATGTAGAAGCGGCAAAAATTATTCATGGAAATGTTTTAGAATTAGGCTGTGGCTGGGGACGTGGTGTTGAAACGCTCATCGAAAAATGTGATCATTATACTGGTCTTGATAAAAACCAACCGCTGATTGACCAACTGCAAGCAGCTTACTCAAAGCATACTTTTAGTACGGCAGATTTACCGCATCTTTCTGCTTTCAAAGATAATACTTTTGATTATGTAGTAACTTTTCAAGTTATCGAACACATTCAAGATGACCATAAATTCTTGTCAGAAATCGCTCGTGTACTGAAACCAAACGGACGAGTTTTGCTAACAACCGTTAATCGACCATATTCATTAAGTCGTAATCCGTGGCACGTGCGTGAGTATGACACGCAAGAATTACGAACTTTGATGCAAAAATATTTCTCGAAAGTCGATACAATGGGAGTGGGCGGAAACAAAAAAGTATGGGATTATTATGAAGAAAATAAACAATCGGTGAATAAAATCATGCGTTTCGATGTCCTTAATTTACAACACCGACTGCCGGCTTGGATGCTCCGTGGACCTTACGAATTTTTGAATCGTTTCAATAGAAATAAACTAATGGCAGAAACGGGCAGTTTGGCTGCTTCTATAGATGTTACAGACTTTCATGTGTCAAACGAGCCAGAAAAGTGCATTGATTTCTTTTTTGTGGCTACAAAGTAAGTCGTTGAAAAAGTATGGTTTGTATTATACATTGTCGTAACCAACAACAATTTAATCACCTGCAACTAAATAAAAGAACTATTCATAACAACAATTCTTGCATTTATACCTCCACATACCTTTTTGCCGTCAGGCTTGCAATTACTGTGATTTTCATTTCAGTACGAATCTGACCTTGAAAACTACGGTTGTAGAATGCATCTGTCGAGAAATAGATTTGCAGGCTAACTACTTGAAGAACAAGCGACTAGAAACTATATATTTTGGAGGAGGCACTCCTTCATTGCTCAGCATGAATGAGTTGTCTAATATTTTTGAGGCAATCAAGAAGCATTATACCTTCTCTGACGACATTGAAATAACAATGGAAGCCAACCCCGATGATATAACTCGTGATCGTCTGGCAATTCTACAAAGATTTGGCTTTAATCGACTCAGCATTGGCATTCAATCTTTTGATAATAATCATCTAAAATACCTTAATCGTATTCATACTTCGCAACACGCCGAAGATTGTGTGCGTTTGGCTCAAGAAATGGGTTTCGAGAATCTAACGATTGATTTGATTTATGGAATTCATCCATCGCTTACGCCTCCTAAAAAACTGCAAAAAACGCAGTCAGAATTAATACATGGCGTGCATGAGATTTGGCAGCAAGATTTAGAAAAAGCAATTTCATTGAATGTTCCACATATTTCATCGTATTGTTTGACGATTGAACCTAAAACTGTTTTTGGTAAATGGTTGCAAATCAATAAAATACCCCCGATTGATGAAGAATTTGCTTCACAGCAATTTGATATTTTGGTAAATACTTTGGCTAAAAATGGTTATGATCAGTATGAAATCTCGAATTTTTGTAGAGATAATCGCTATTCTCGACACAATTCCTCGTATTGGAAACGCCATGAATATTTGGGAATTGGACCTTCAGCTCACTCTTTCAATGGAGAATCTCGCCAATTTAATGTGTCGAATAATCCTGCTTATATCAAAGCTCTTACGCTTGGAAAAGTTCCTGCCGATTATGAGATTCTAACTGCAGAAGAAAAAGTTAACGATTACATTATGACTGGCCTACGTACTAAATGGGGCTGTGATTTAGCAGAGATTGAAAAAATGGTTGGCTCAAAATGGCTAAATTCTAATGAAGAAATACTTCGTCAAAATTTGTCTCAAAATTTTTTGAAACTTGATAATAAACGGCTTATGCTTACACAAAAGGGTAAATTATTTGCCGATAGAATAGCGAGCGATTTGTTTTTGGTATAATTAAATCAATCGCTTAAAAATTTCCTTTAGCTGTAAATCTCCAAAGCCGTAAATTCCTTCTCTAGCTGAAAACTCAGTAAATACTTTTTGGAAATCATTTGAGCCACTTTTAATAATTTCTTTTATAACTTTTTCTGGTCTGTTCATAGAATTATTCTTTGGAAATCTATCAATGTGAGCGTCGCAAACTTCTTCTAAATATCGAAAACAAGCAGAATTTTGTTTCGATAATTCTTTCAGTTTTACAAAATCATGACTTTGATAAGCTTCCCAAAGGTTTGTTCCTAATTTTATATCTTGTAATTGAAATATTACTTTTGATTTAAATGCTTTTTCAAGTGTTTCGGTTGTAGATACCCCAAAACCTTTCCAAATATCAGTATCATTTTCAATTACTGGAAAAACTCTGAAAAGTTTTAAATTGGCCTGTTTTGACAACAAACTAAGTACAAACCAAAGGTTTGTTTGACAAAACAAATCATTTTCAAACCATAGACATACTTCTGACTTTTTGGTAATTCGTTTGATTTTTGCAAATTCTAATACTACTTTCTTATGATAATCATCTGCCCCGAAGATTTCCGAAATAAACTTAGCTCTAACTTTCCAAAATTCTGATAAATTATCGGCTGAAACATTTCCATCAATTAAACATTCTCGACAAATGATGAAATCTTGATTGATTTTAGTGACTTTTAGCTGTTCTGCTAAACAATCGCCGTTTAGAATATGGAAGGTTTTCATAAGAAAAGTTTTTTATAAAAAAAGCCATCAAAAACGATGGCTTTTACAATATTCTTTTGCTAAACTATTGCTTCTCGGCAAACGGAACAATTAATTTTTCTCCTCTTTGAGCTACATTTTTAGACTTTTTATTGGCTTGCATAATTAGCGATTGCGGCACATCATATTTTTTGCTCACCACTCTGATAATATCGCCTGGACCAACCGTATGAACTGCTTTGATACGAATTTTTAGTTTTGTTACGCCAACTTTTATTCCACTTTCATCTATATCAGGATTCATTGCTTTAAGGGTTTCTTTCTTGATATTATAGCGATTTGCTATTCCAAAGAAAGTTTCGCCTTCGCCAACTGTGTGTGTATAAGACTCACCTCCAGCAGGAATTTCAATTTTTCGTTTTTCGTCTTTCGGTTTTTCCTCTTTTTGTTTCTCTTCTTTTGGTTTTTCTTCTTTTAGTGTTGTTGCTTCGTTTTTGTCGCCCACCTTTGGCACTGATACCTCTGGTAAACCATTCGTAATAGGAGTTGTGCTCGCTGTTTCAGTAGCAGCAATTTCTTCCTCAGGTTGATTACTGATGGCTTTTGCGACTGTATCGGCGGGAACTGCGGTTAAATCATCGCTACCTGAAGTGTCATCTGACATATACTTCCAGCCAATGTAAAGTAAAGCACAAATAATGCCGACAAGTACTAATAAAACAGCCATAGGCAGGTTACGAGTAGGCTCTTTAGGACGTTCATTACGTTGCTCTCGATTTTCTCGGTCTTCGAACTGCATGGGAATAGGTGTTTTAATTTATAAATTGGAAAACAAGTTATTTTATTACTTTTTAGTTGAAATCAATAATTATATATGGATATTGTAGTAATAATCATCTACAACTCATGATACTTTTATCTCAAATAAACTTAGACAAGCTCCTTCATAATGCTTCGGCAAACCTTTGGATTTATGTAAGGTTGTAAGGCCAAGAAACTCAAATCCACAACTTTGATAATAGGCAATCAATGATTCATTATCACCCCAAGTATCCATTCTGATAAACTGTTTTTTGTGCTGTTTACAGAAATCTTTTGCCCATTCAATGATTATTTTCACGAAATACTTACCTCTAAACTCTTGGGTTGTAACGATTCGGTGAATATAGATTGCTGTTTCATTGCTTTTATCACCCCAAATCAGGTCATCATCAAATGTAATTACAAAAATACAGGCAATTTGCTCATCGATAACAATTTTCCACTGCTTATTTTCACTGACTTCGGTTTCAACCAATGAGCGTTCGAAACCTTGCCAATGTTTGTTAAACTTTGTTTTTTGAAAAACAATGGCTTCATCATAAAGTTTGAAAATCAAATCGATATCTTTAATTGAACTATTGAGTATTTGCATTAATTTTTAATTGACTTCTGCAATTCTTCGTTCATTTCTTCTACCAAATCCTTTAAGCCCTCTCTGTAGGCTCTCAATTTTTTGGCAATTTCTTCATCGTTTGAACCCAAAATTTGAGCTGCTAAGATTCCTGCATTTTTTGCTCCATTGAGTGAAACGGTAGCAACTGGTACACCCGCTGGCATTTGAAGGATTGACAAAATCGAATCCCAACCATCAATCGAATTACTTGATTTGATTGGAACACCAATAACTGGTAAAGTTGTGCTTGACGAAACCATTCCCGGCAAATGAGCAGCTCCACCCGCACCTGCAATGATTACTTTCAAACCTCGCTTACGAGCTGAAAGGGCATAATCAATCATTTTTTGAGGTGTCCGATGTGCAGAAACTACCTCTTTTTCGTAAGGGATTCCAAACTGTTCTAACATTTCAACTGCTGCCGACATAATTTTCCAGTCGGATAAACTACCCATTATGATTCCAACCATCTTATTTCAATTAAGAATTAAGAATTATGAATTGAAAATTAAGAATTGTTTTTTTGTGGTAATTCTTAATTCTTAATTCTATACTCTCAATTCATTTCGTAACTACTTTTAGTTTTTCTTTTACAAAAATGACCTTTTCTTTTAATTTATCAAAATTTTGGTCGATAATCGTTATATGTCCCATTTTTCGGAAAGGTTTCGTGATTTTCTTTCCATAGAGAAAAGGATGCACACCTTCAATTGCTAAAACCTCATTCATGCCTTCATAAACTGCTTCGCCCGAATAGCCATCTTCACCCAGTAAATTAACCATAGCAGCTTTTGAGTGAGCTTTTGTGCTTCCCAATGGTAAATCAAAAATCGCTCTTAAATGTTGTTCGTATTGCGAAACATCGTTGGCTCTGATGCTTTGGTGACCACTATTGTGTGGGCGAGGAGCGACTTCATTGATTAAAATTTGTCCTTCTTTTGTCAAAAACATTTCAACGGCTAATAATCCAACAATGCCAAAGGATTCAGCTGTTTTTATTGCTATGTTTATGGCTTCAGTTTCGATTTCCGGCGATATTTCAGCAGGTGCGAAAAGATATTCTACCAAATTGGCTTCGGGATGGAAAACCATTTCAACAACTGGAAAAGTTTTAATTTCTCCGCTTGGATTCCGAGCAACAATAACGGCCAACTCTTTCTCGAAATCAACCATTTTTTCTAATACACTTGGTTGGTCAAATGATTTTAATAAATCAGCTTCTGTACGTAAAACCTGAACTCCTTTACCATCGTAGCCACCCGTACCGAGTTTATGAACTGCTGGCAGAAAATCAAGATTACTTTTTACATCGGCTTGGTTTTCTGTCAGAATAAAGTCGGCAGTAGGAAGATTATTGTCTTTATAAAATTGTTTTTGAATGCGTTTGTCTTGAATCAATCGGAGAACAGAAGGCTGCGGATATACCAATTTTCCCTGTTTTTCAAATGCTTCAAGTGCCTCGATATTTACATTTTCAATTTCGATTGTAATTATATCGCAGTCATTACCGAAAGCCATCACAGTATCGTAATCTTTTAGTGAACCATTGACAAATTCATGAGCAATATGCTTGCATGGTGCATCGGGGTCTGGATCCAATGATTTTATTGTAAAGTCGAAGTCTATGGCAGCCTGAATAATCATTCTGCCTAATTGGCCACCGCCAAGAATACCGAGTTTTTTTGAGTTATCGAATTGCACGAAGAAGATTTTTATGCAAAGATAAGCACGGCTGTTCCGAAAAACAATCTAAGTGATTTACGATTTACGATTTGCGAATCATGAATATTCTAAGAGTCTTATAATCAATAGCTTATAGATGATCAATTAATGTGATAAGGCTATAAATATTGCTTAAAAAATATTAACACTGTTTTTTAAGTAATATTTTAAAGATTTGAGGAATGAGAATGATGAAATTCACTACCGCAGTGTGGACATTTAACTTTTTGTTTGTTTCCACGCATTTGCTCAGCGAACCCAGAAGCTAAAATGCCGGTAGGTAAAGCAAAAAGTGCTACACCAAGAATGGCAATTAGACCCCCGATGATTTTCCCGATAGGAGTTATAGGGCGATAATCTGCATCGCCAACGGTTGTCATTGCGTTTACACCCCACCACATTGCTTCTGGAATACTCGAAAATTTATTTGGCTGCACTTCATGCTCGAAATAGAAAAGAGTACTTGAAGAAATAATTAGTACAAAAATGATAAACACAAAGCTTAAGACGAGTTCCTCTTGCTTTTCTTTCATAACCTTTTGAATCACTCGCAAGGCATGAAAATACTTACTTACTCTAAATAATCGAAGCATTCTGAGCAGGCGAAGAATGCGAATAAAGCCCAAATCAGTAATGAATAATGATAAAAAAAATGGAGCGATAGAAAGTAAATCGACTAATCCCCATACTGAAATCATAAACTTTAGCCGACCTTTAACTGGATTTGAGAAGGCTGGGTTTTCGACACAAGACCATAATCTCAAAAAGTATTCAATTGTGAATACAACCACAGAGAAAACTTCAAAATCAAGCAAAAGTTGGTGGTATTTGTGGTGAAGACTTGGAACTGTATCTAAGATAATAGCAATGGTATTGAGTGAAATAATGACCGTAAGAAAGATATTCACCCAAAAACTCAAGCCGAGTTTTTGATGCCACGTTATTTCGAGAATATTGTGTACGTTTTTACGCAATGATATTTTCTGACTCATCAAATGTATGTATTGTTTATTTATCTAAATTAAGAAAAAAATACTATTCCATATAACAAAAAAGCAAAAAAGGTCAACGATTGCTCATTGACCTTATTTACTTACTCAACTGATTATAGAAAATAAAATTATTGTTCTGCTTTCTTTTCGTAGTAACCTTTGCTTTCTTTTTTGCATTCTTTGGCCAATTCTTTATCGCAGCATTTCATTTCTTTTTTTGCTGCATCTCTACGAGCTTTACGACCACCTTTTTCTTTCCCAACTGCTAAAGCAACAGTTGAAACTGATACTACCAATGCCAAAATTATGATTAAATTCTTCATGTTTATAATATTTTATGATTTTAAATAGTAATAGATTACTTTCTGAATCACAAATATTATACCAAGAGTTTTTTTTTCAATCAATTGATGGCGAGAGTGTGCGTAATTTCGGAAGTTGGCCTAAATTGAGCCGTTGCCGAACAGTATTTTTCCATTGAAAGTTGAATAGCACGCTCAACTTTTGCTTGATCGAGCTGACCTTTGAAAGCAAAATGAATATTTATTTTACGAAATGGACTCATTTCTGTCCCTTCGACTTTTACTCGTTCGCCATCAACCGAAATTCGGAGGTCTTCAACCACTTGGCGTTGTTTTTTCAAAATCAAAATTACATCAATTGCAGTACATCCACCTAAACCCATCAAAAGCATTTCCATTGGTCTTGCACCTAAGTTATGTCCGCCAATATCAACATTGGCATCCATGTGATTTATTGTGCCTGATGCCCCAATAGCTTCAAAATGGAATGCATCGTCTATTCTTACTAATTCAACTTTCATTTATATGCTGTTTTTTTGATAACATATTCAAAGTAAAAGAAAGTTTCTTGAAACAAGAAATCAATTCTTGAGAATATTTCATAGTAAATTCTAATAAAGGGTTTTTATAATATCATTTTGCTGGTCAAATTTTGCCCAAAGGAACGGACCAATTTAGTCTTTCCAAAAAAATATCAGTTAATAGAATTTTTCATGGTATTAAGGATTTTATAAAAAAAGTGATAAGTTTAAGTTAAATACTGTTCATTTGTGAAAAACCTATTTTTATCAGATTTATTGTTTTATTTCTACAAACTGTTGAAATTGAAACATATAAATGTCTATTTATGAAAAAAATTATTGTATTATTCTAATATTTTAATTTACTATAAAAAGAAAGTGTACCAAATATTATTTGGTTATATGTTGTTTTTGCAAAATAATAAAGAAAGTACTTGACATGTATCAAATTATTATTCTATATTTGTACTATAAACAGCATAAAAATGAGAAATAACATAGACAAAGAAACTTACATGTGGTCATTTAAGGTATTCACTCTACTTGGAATCCTACTTTTGTTCGTCAATATTTTCTTGTACTTTTCACAAGAGCCGATGCACGCCATGGCATTTAAGTTTGCTAGTTTTACTTTTTGCTTGTTGTTGGCTGTAGTAGTTTGGATGCGTTTAGAATATTTAAAAGCATTTCAAGAAGCTACATATAAAGCACGTCGTGTACCAATGTGGGCTTCGATATTCGTATTTGTATTTACTGCTTTTTCAAGATTTTTCTAAGAAACTTATATAAACAAACAATATAAAATTTAATTTGGTAAAATGACTTTAGTTATTTTACCATTTTTTTATGGAGTTTTGTCAGTTTCCTCTGTCCTTAAATTCTTTAATTTCTGCCTTTTTGTCATTTGTTATTTAAATTTTCGACTTGTTTTCAGTCATTATTTCCGAAAAATATACATCAGCATAATTTTTGATGTTATGTTTCGCATCGCACAAATATTAAAAACTGTGAATGACAAGTTGGAAACTTGTGCTACTAAAACAACATAAAACGATGAATTTTAATCAATACACCATTAAAGCCCAAGAAGTGATTCAAAAGGCTTCTGAAATTGCCCTTGCCAATGGGCAGCAAGCCATCGAAACGGGGCATATTCTGAAAGCAATTTTAGATGAAGATGCAAATACTTCAGCTTTTCTATTGAACAAAGTAGGTTCAAAACCAGAAACAATTTTAGCGAAACTCGAAACAATTATTGCAACTTACCCAAAAGTTTCGGGCGGAACTGCCCAAGTTTACGTAAGTAATGATGCCAACCAAGCCTTGAGCAAAACAACCAACTTTATAAAAGAATTTGGCGATGAATTTGTGAGTGTAGAATTATTGCTTTTAAGTTTGGCTGCAGGAAAAGACTCGGTAGCGAGTTTGTTGAAAGAGAATAGTTTGAATGAAAAAAACTTAAAATCAGCTATAAAAGAATTAAGAGGGAAAAATACAGTGAAAGACCAAAACGCCGAAAATAAATACCAAGCCCTTTCTCGATACAGTAAAAATCTAAATGATTTGGCAAGAAAAGGGAAAATTGACCCAGTTATTGGTCGTGATGAAGAAATTCGTCGAGTTTTACAGATTCTCTCACGCCGTACAAAAAATAATCCGATATTATTGGGTGAACCAGGTGTCGGAAAAACCGCAATTGTAGAAGGCTTAGCTCAAAGAATTGTTTCGGGGGATGTTCCTGAAAACTTAAAATCAAAAACTATCGTATCGCTTGATATGGGTTTGTTGATTGCTGGGGCAAAATATAAAGGTGAGTTTGAGGAGCGTCTGAAAGCCGTAATTAAGGAAGTGACTGATTCAGATGGAGAAATGGTTTTATTTATTGATGAAATTCATACACTTGTCGGGGCGGGTGCTGGTGGAGAAGGTGCTATGGATGCTGCAAATTTGTTGAAACCTGCTCTTTCTCGTGGAGAATTACACACAATTGGTGCGACAACGCTCAATGAATACCAAAAATATATTGAGAAAGATAAGGCTCTCGAACGTCGATTTCAAACCGTTGTGGTTGATGAACCAAACGTACAAGATGCGATTTCTATCTTGCGTGGTATTAAAGATAAATACGAATTGCATCACGGTGTTAGAATCCAAGATGATGCCGTTATTGCGGCAGTTGAGTTATCAGATAGATATATTTCGGATAGATTTTTGCCCGATAAAGCCATTGATTTAATGGATGAAGCGGCATCGAAACTTCGTCTCGAAATGGATTCTATGCCCGAAGAATTGGATGAATTGAATCGTAAAATCATGCAGCTCGAAATTGAGCGAGAAGCGATTCGCCGTGAGAATAATCGTGAAAAAGAGTCAGTTTTAAACAAAGATATTGCCGAATTGAGCGAAAAACGTGATGATTTGAAGGCGAAATGGGAAAATGAAAAGGGTTCGTTGAATGAACTTCGCTCACTGAAAGAGAAAGTTGAGCAACTGAAACTCGAAGCTGACCAAGCCGAACGTGCAGGTGATTATGGGAAAGTGGCCGAGATTCGCTACGGAAAATTGATTGAAACTAATAAAAAACTTGATGAAATTCAGGCAAAGAATGACCAACAACCAGCTAATTTGTTAAACGAAGAAGTTACTGCCGAAAATATTGCTGAAATTGTGGCTCGTTGGACGGGCATTCCTGTAACAAAAATGTTGCAAAGTGAACGTGAAAAATTATTGCACCTAGAAGACGAACTTCGCCGTCGAGTAGCAGGGCAGGAGGAAGCTATTGAATTAGTAGCTGATGCAGTACGCCGCTCTCGTGCAGGGATGCAAGACCCTAAAAAACCGATTGGTAGCTTTTTGTTTTTGGGAAGTACGGGTGTTGGAAAAACCGAATTGGCAAAGGCTTTAGCCGAATATTTGTTCAATGATGATTCGGCAATGATTCGTATCGATATGAGTGAATACCAAGAACGCCATGCTGTGAGTCGTTTGGTGGGTTCGCCTCCAGGATATGTGGGTTATGAAGAAGGTGGACAGTTAACCGAAGCTGTTAGACGTAAACCATACAGCGTGATTTTGTTGGATGAAATAGAAAAAGCTCACCCTGATGTTTGGAATATTTTATTACAAGTGCTTGACGAAGGACGTTTGACAGATAATAAAGGCCGGACTGCCAATTTCAAGAATACTATTGTGATAATGACATCGAATATTGGTAGTCATTTCATACAAGATAAATACCTCGAATCGAAAGGCGATGATAAGGCTTGGCATTTGTTTTACAAAGAGGAAGCCAAAAATGATGTCATGAATTTACTTAAGTCGTCTGTTAGACCAGAGTTTTTGAACCGTATCGACGAAATCGTATTGTTCGACCCATTGACAAAAATCAATATCCGTCGAATTGTGCAGATTCAATTTAAACAAATTCAAGCTCGTTTGGCCGAACAAGGTATTACGCTCGAAGCATCAGATGTGGTTTTGGATAAATTGGGTGAAGAAGGCTATGATATTACATTCGGAGCAAGACCACTCAAACGAGTGCTTCAACGCAAAGTTTTGAATGAATTATCGAAGGAGATTTTATCTGGAAAAGTTCAGAAGGATTCGGTAGTGATGATGGAACTTGGCACAGAAGGCGAGATTATATTTGAAAATATCGCTTCAGTGGAAGAAGTCTTATAAATTAGGGTTTAGTAGTGTGAAACTCCTGCGAGATGATTTTCTTGCAGGAGTTTTTTATTTCAAAACATCTTTATAAACAGGAAATAACTCTTCATGAGTCATACCTGCTTTTGTGCGATTGTCGTAAAGGATTTTGATATAATTATTGTCAACTTCGGTAAAAGCCGTTGGGTTGTATTCTAAATCAATCGTATCCCACATGATTGAGCGTTTGGTTGGTACGTGCGAAAATCCAATAGCATGACCAATTTCGTGGCGTGTAATTAATCGGCGGTCGAGTGTCGGAAAAACACTTGTTACCCAAATTGCAACTTTTTCGAGTTCATTTTTTGAGCTTGCAATTGAAATAAAGGCAGTTCCACCAACCTGTAATTCACCTTGCAAACTTAATTTGTATTTTGATTCAAACTCAGTATCACGTCCCGAGAAAATTTTGATATTGGCCTTCGATTCGTCGGTAGTTTTGATAAACTTTGATGATTTACTAAATTGATTAATTTGAGCAAAAACGCTGTCAGAAATAGACATTAGGCTACTTGTTCCGCTGCCATCGTTATCAAACCAATAATAAACTTCACTTTTAGACCATTTTTGTGTTTTCCCTCTGCTTCCGCCAAGCCCTACACTTTTGAAAGTATTAAATACAAACTGCCCATCATTTGTACTTGGTTGCCAAGTCGTATCTACGGGTGTTGGTGTTTCGGTTTTGCTACAAGACAAAACAAAAACTAAACTGATAGCGATTAGAATTCGTGAATACATAACATTGCCTAAAAGTAAGCGTTAAAATTCAAAAAATAGTTATTTGACATAAAAAATCAATCCTCTTTACCCAGAATTTTCTCCCAAAGTTTTCCAAAATCGAACTCATCTTTAGGCCACATATCAGAGTTAAAAGATTTTGAAATTTTAGTAGTGCCATTTTGTAGAACTACTCGTTTATTAAGTACTTTCTCTAAATTTTCTCGCACTTTTATGCCTGCACGTCCATAATGGTTTTTAGTAAATGAATTTTCTAAGCGTTCAAAAATTTTCTTTTCATCAAATTCTAAAGGTTGATCAGTGCCGATAATCATAAAGCCATCAATTTCATATATATAAGGAAAAACTTCAGCAAAACCATTTCTGATACGGCTAGTAGCTCCCCAAGTAATCGCCAAACCACCTTTTTTGAGCCTTGATTTTAACAATTTAAAATACTCAACCGAATATAGATTTCCTGAATAAGAAGATTTCGGACGTAAAGCATCGGCCTCCAAAATGTCATAAAGTTTTGGGTTTTGGTGTAAATAATATCGTCCGTCTTGCAAGATTACATTCACTCTTTTGTCATTCATAATATACAAGGCCGTACTATCTTTTGTTCGCTTAACGTACTCTTTAACCGCTTCGGGTTGATTCAAGATAACTTCAAAACAGTCTAATGATTTAGTTTCGACACGACCACCTGCGTTATAAAGTGTGCAGGCAGAGCCAAGTCCAACTATTCCAATATCTTCTGGGTTTGGGTGAATCAATGCAGGTACGGCTCCAAGCGTAAAATGTGTAATATCTCTTTTAAATGGAAACATACTTTGCCCCAAACCATTGACATAAACGTAAGACTCATCGCCAAGTGTTTTGATAAATGAAAGGGCCGTTTCATCTTCTTTAACGATAAACTTTTTTTCATCGGCCATTCCACTTAGTTTCATCCAAAGTTTTTCGTTGTTTGGAAGTAATACAATGACTAAAATCAAAGACAAACCCATCAATATTCTGGATAGTAGGCTATTGAATTTATTACGATGCAAAGCTACAACATAGATTAAACCAATCAGACTTACCAATTTTATAGTCAGAGCGGTACCGAGATGATTAAATCCAATAAGTGTCACAAACCAAGCACCAATTGTCGAGCCAACAATGTTTACGAATTGCAACCAACCAACTTTTCTGCCAACTTCATCAAATTTATCTTGAATAATCAGCTGTGAAAGTGTAAAACTAAAACCCATAATAAAAGTTGGTACAGCCATTAGAAAAAATGGTATTAAAAACATCGTCGAGATGGCTATTTTTGGAGCAAATGACGTTTCATAGCTTTGAAAGTACTCAGACAAAAAAGATAGTACCGATATATCAGAAACTGCCCATTGAAGCACTAAAATCGCTCCAATTGAATAAATATAAAGAACATATTGGCTATTCAAAAATAGCTTCAAACGATTATTTTGAAGTCTTTTTGCCATTTTTACCCCAGTATAAGTGCCAATAGCCATCATTGCTAAATAGATTGTCAGAATAATCGAAAACGTAAGGGCGATTGATTTCATCATGGTTTCTATCATTCTAAACCAGATAATTTCAAAGCAGATTGCCATGAATCCTGAAGCCGTATATTGAAGAATCCAATAAGTGAAATTTGTATTCCAAGTAAATGATTTTTGTACGTTTTCTTTTGCTTGATGTAAAGGGTTTTCAGTACCAGAGTTTTGAGTTTGGAAATAATAAATAACTCCTGCCGTAATGGCACACAGAAAGTTAAAAGCAGCTCCCAAACGAACAGCGTTTTCAAAGCCGATAACACGAATCAAAATGAAAGTTGTGATAAATGTTCCTGCCGCTGCTCCGAGTGTATTGGTAAAGTATAATAAACTGATATAACTGGCTTGATTTACCGCATTTTTTTGCTCGAATGACTTTGAAAGTAAGGGTAGAGAAAGCCCCATCAAAAATGTCGGAAAGAGTAAAATCAAAAATAAGGTAAAATAAGTCTGAAATGGCGAGCCACCAGCAAGAGCATTTGACTGATATAGCCAATCATAAATAATTGATTTACTGACTAATGCAAAAACACCAATGCCCAATTCAGCCAATACAAAAAACAAGATTGGTTTATTTTTGCCAACTCGATCAGCAATTTGTCCACCAGCCAAATATCCAAGCCCCAAGCCTGCCATAAATGCTGACACAATCAAACTGATACTTACCGAACTGATTCCTGTGTAAAATACAAGCCATCTCTGCCAAATTACTTGATAAATGAGAGCTGCAAAGCCAGAAAAAAAGAAAATAAATAATAATGAAAATGAACGATATTTCTGAGAGTTAGCTGATTTAAGCATTATAAAGGGTAAGCTTTTGTAAAGAATTTAAATAGGTATTTTATTTGTTTTTCCATTTAATATTGCAACCCATACTCGGAAACTGGATTGCCGAAACTGTTTGATTGGCTAAAATTGCATTTAAAGCTTTTCTTAAATCTTTTCCAGTAACAGGTTTTGGATTTTCAACTCTTGGACGAGAGTCATCTAAGCGACCTCTGTAAATTAATTTTTTTTCTCCATCAAAAATGTAAAAATCAGGTGTACAGGCTGCATCAAAAGCACGAGCTACATCTTGGGTTTCATCATAGAGATACGGAAATGTAAAACCTGATTTTTTTGCAAAAATCTTCATAGCTTCGGGACCATCTTGAGGGTATTTTTCAAAATTGTTTGAACTAATCGCCACAAATTTTACACCTTTGGATTCATAATCATGTGCGAGTCTAACAAGTTCATCTTTCACATGAATTACATAAGGACAATGATTACAAATGAACATTACTACAGTAGCCTTATCAGAGAATATTTCATTGACTGACTTTACTATATTTGACACAGTATCTATCAAATTAAAGTTGGGTGCTACAGTCCCGATGGGCAACATATTTGATTCAGTTAAAGCCATTCAACTTAGGTTTTTCAAAACTAACTGCAATTTAATCAATTTTTAACTTATTAATTGGGGGAATTTAGAATAAAAATTGTCTAAGCTTTAGACAAAATGCAACCTTTTAGAGTTTTCATGCATCTAAACCCCAAAAAGTACATAATTATGGAAAAACAATCAAAACTTCGTTTGTTGATTTTAGTGGGAATATTTGCTTTCCTTTCGTTTAATCTTTCAAGTTGTTTTTATAGTGGTTATGGTTATTGTGACCGTTATTACTCAAGGCCTTCGTATGGGTACCGTATATATCAAAGACCTCAAGTACGCATTTATGTAGCTCCGCCAAGAAGATATTCTTATAATAATCAAACTAATCGTAATTATGGTTATCAAAATCGCAGGTATCGTGGAGGAGAAAGTCACGGTGGAGATAAAATCCATAGACGTAGATAAAACAAAGGATTTGAAGACCAATTTTCAGTAATAAATAGCCATTAACCACTTACAGCCAATCAAACTGATATTTGGTATTTCTGTAATTTTTTAATTCCATTGTAGCACCACCGACAGCAAAATCAACTTCTATTTTTATTGGCACTCGATTTTTGTCATCCGACACCCAAATTCTAATTGCATCCTCACCATCAAACATACTATTTTTTGGCAAAATAGGATTAAGTTTTATGACATTGATTTTGCCATATTTTGTACGAATAACTCCTTTTCCGTTATATTTTACTCTCATATTATAAATTTCATCATCAAAAAACATTTTTGATGAAACCGTTTCCCCAATTTTTACTTTCGTAAAATCTATGGTTCGCAAGAAGTAATAACCCGAAACTACATCATGAACGTTATCTGGTAGTTTAAACGTTTGACGTTCTTTGTTTTGTTCTCTTACTGCAGCATTGGCAATATGGTCGAAGGTAATGATTTGCTCTTTTCTATAATTATTTTCCTGCAAATCCATCAAGAATTTTTGTGGTAAAATAGCTAAAGTATCAAGATAAGAACGGTAGGTGTTTCGGATATGGAATAAGTCTGTAATCCCAGTAGTACGGCCAAAAATATTGACTCGATAGCACGGACGATTATTTACGGAATAAATTTGTGGACTAACTTCAACTGTTGCTTCTCCTACGTTCAAAAATCCATATTTGACTTTATACTCAAAATATTCACCCGCTTTAAAAGCATGATTTGGTAAATAGCGATAGCTATCGCTCACTACAAACGAACTTGTAGTTAGAATTAAACCTAAAAATATTATTTTTTTAATAAAACTCATTCTCTTTTGATTGTAAATAATGTTTTTAATTAGAAAACAATACTGCTTGGGTATTTATCTTTGAGATATGTTAAATAATTATAAAAATTATACTTAAAGTTTTTAGCAAACTCATCTTTGAATTGATTTTGCTTACTTTGATAGGTTAAATACCCAATAAAGTACGCATTGTTTGGTAAATTATTGTCATTTAAAATCCATTTTTTGCGACTGAGTAATAGTTTTTGAAATTCTCCAGCTAATAAGGTGTCACTTTTATTGATAATGTTACTAATCATTTTGGTTTTTTGATGCACCTTTTCTTGATAAGTCATGTTTTCATCGAAATTTTTATACAAACTATCTAGTTTTTTTGAACCTCTAAGTAAATGTTGACTGTAAGCATCGTTGTATTTTTTTGAGAACTGATAACGTTCCAATTCTTTTGAGTTTTTGCCGTATTTACTTTTTAGAAAACGTATCGCTCCATAATCACCAATAAAATCTGCAAGGTTTTCGTTGAATTCTAAGTTATTTTTTACAAAAAGGGTGCCATGCGTCAATTCATGGATAATCAAAGCTGCCAAACGTCCTTCCGATTTTTCGAGCATTGAGCTTAAAATTGGGTCTTTTAGATAGCCCAGCGTACTCCAAGCTGAAACCTCATTTAATTGCGTATCAAAACCTTGCTTTTTTAGTTCGTTGAGTTCTGAGTCGGCAATTTCTTTTTCAAAATGTCCTTTGTAGCTAAAAGTTCCTACAATCGGAAAATGCCATTTTTTTGCCTTCAATTCGAAAGGTTCACATGCCGTAATTACCCACAAAATTGGTTTTTGATGCTGGTCATAAAAAGTTGTATAATTTGCAGAAGAGTTTAGTCCGAGCGAATCAAAGGCAAATCGTTTAATTTCCTCAATCAATAAAATACGATTTTTTAATGAATCAGGAAAAGTCTTATCAGCTAAAACTTCTCTAACAGGGCGAGTATTAAATATGATTTTCAATTGCCCTTTGGCTTGTCGGTAAGCGTAAATGCTTGAATCCTGATTCAAAGCAATGAAAAGTATCAAAGTAGTCAATATACTGATAAAAGAATATTTGAGTATTTTAAAAATCTTTTGTTTCATACTTCAAAGGCTGTAGTTTGATAAATAACGTATAAATACAAAAAAGGATTTCAATTTCTTGAAATCCTTTTACAGAGCCTCCAGTGTGAATCAAACCGCACGGGCGACCCCGCAACGACCTACTGATTACAAGTCAGAAATAATTCTAATTCAAAAAAAAGGATTTCAGTTTCTTGAAATCCTTTTAAAGAGCCTCTAGTGTGAATCAAAACTGCACGGGCGACCCCGCAACTACCTACTGATGCCAGAAATAGTTATAATTAAACAAAAAAGGATTTCAATTTCTTGAAATCCTTTTACAGAGCCTCTAGTGTGAATCAAACCGCACGGGCGACCCCGCAACTACCTACTGATGTCAGAAATAGTTATAATTAAACAAAAAAGGATTTCAATTTCTTGAAATCCTTTTATAGAGCCTCCAGTCGGGATCAAACCAACGACCTACTGATTACAAGTCAGTTGCTCTATCAGCTGAGCTATGGAGGCAAATTGTAGAAATGAATACGAATTGTGTTCTACTTTCTGTTATTGTGGTGCAAAATTAGTGTTATATTAAATATTACGCAAGTGTTTAGTAAACTTTTTTTATGTGTTTTTTCTCTTTTTATGCTAAGTATTTGTAAGTCAGTGGTTTAAAAGGAAAAAATATTTAAAAAAAATAGAGGCATCAATAGATACCTCTATTTTTTTTATTAATTACTCGCCAGCAGCGATGATAATTTTTATTTTTTGTTTTAATTCGGCTAACTCTTTTTCGGCTCCTTTGATTTTGGTTTCGTACTCTGCACGAACTGAAGCTGCATTTTTTGAACGAGCAAAAAACTCGATATTATTTTGCCATAAATGAATATCATCTTCAACGGTTTTTATTTTACGACGAATATCATTTTCTTTTTTATCCAACTCTTTTGAGCTACCTCTATCTCCTTTTGTAACAACCTCAACTTCGTTTTGAAGTACCATTTTCTCTTTCTCGGCACCAGTGATTCCTGTGCTACCTTTCACGAATGAATTGATGGCATCTACAAAGCGACGTTGGATGTTTTGCATCTCTTTACGAGGTACAAAACCGATGGCATTAAATTGATTTTTAAAATCAGAAAGTTTGCCAAGCTGTGAATCTCCCGCTTTTGATAGTGCTTCAATTTCTTCACAAATAATAATTTTTAACTTTAAGTTTTCTTCGTATTCTAGTTCTACTGCATTGCCTTTGGCACGTTTACCATTAAAAAACTCATCACAAGCTTTCTTGAATCGCTCGTAAATTTTGTCTTTCATTTTTTCTGGAACATGACCAATAGTTTTCCAAGTTTTTTGAAGTTCAACAACTCTATCAGTAAATGAAGCAGAAAAGTCTTCAGAAGCTACCAAAGTTTCTACTTGTTCACATAGGGCAGTTTTGGCTTTGAGGTTTTCTTCTCGCTGAGCTTCCAATTTTGAAAAGAAATCACCTTTATTACGGAAGAAGGTTTTTAACAAACCCCAGAAATCACGACTAATATCTTTGCCTTTTTCTTTCGGCATTGCACCTTTAATGGCATTCCATTGGTCTTGAACCGCCATTACCTCTTTAGTTTTGGTGTTCCATTCGTTGATGCTATCGGTGTTGAACTCAATATATGGTTTAAGATTTTCTACCAAACGAAGTTTCGCTGCATATATTTCTTCTTGTAACTGATTTGTTTGTGCCGATTGCTCACGACGCTTGTTGTGTATGATGTCAAAAGCAACTTTCAGACGTTTCCAAAGCTCATCTTGTGCTTCGCGAGCGGCTGGGCCGATGTGTTTATATTCTTCTAACAAATCGTTCGCCTGACGCAATGTTGTATTGCTCAATCCACCTGATTCGATACCTTGAGAAATACCTTCTATTTTCGTTACAATTTCGGCTTTTGCAGTGAAATTTTTCTTGCGGTCAAGGTCTTTGAGTTCATTTTGGATATGACGAATACTGAAATACCTATCTACCAAGGCATTATAAGCTGACCAAAACGTTGTATTGTGCGGAGAATTTACATTTCCTGCATTCTTCCAATCTTCTTGAATCTTCTTAAATTCCTGCCAGTTGCTTTTTGATCCGCTTTTTTCTTCTTCGTCAACTACTTCACGAAGTCGTTGTAATAATTTAGTTTTACGCTCAAAATAATCTTCTTTTAAACGTTCGATTTTTTGAAAGAAACCATTTTTTTCGTCTTTAATTTGTGCATTCAATGACTCAAAACGAACTACGAAATTGTCGTTTTTGTATTCAAAGCCTTCGTTGTTGCCATTATCAGCAATGTATTTTTTTAAAGCATCTGCTTTTTCACGTGCTTTTAGGTCATCAAAAATTGGCTTAATTTCACGCATCACCACATCAGCATTTTTTACATCTGATACGCTCACGCCTTCTGCCTTGATTGAAGCCAAGAGTTTTTCGCCGAGGTCAACAAAATCTTTTTTGGTGAAGCTACTGTAATCCATCTCTTGAGCAACAATTTCATGAGCCTCTTCTTCGATTGGCTCAATTGCAGCTACAATTTCTTCGTTATGGATAACTGCAATTGACTCCACAACTGCAGCAGATTCTACGGCTATTGGTGTTTCTTCAATTGTAATTTCAACTACTTCCATTATTTCAGACGCTACACTTTCTACTTCTGCAACAATATTGCTTACCACTTCTTTGGTTGCGTAAAGTGTTTCTTGTGTTGTATTCTCAGTGGTGTTTACTGTTTCTTCAACCGAATTTTCGGTTACGTTTTCGATTGTGTCTTTCTGCTCGTTCATATAATCTTTGGCTGTTTCCTCAATGGTTTTACTCTCTACATTTTCTGTAGAATTTTCTACTGTTGTCGAAAGTATTTCTTCGGTAACAGAAGCATTCGTGGCATTTTCTGTCAAATCTAATTCTTTATTGGTCATTTTTGAATGTTCTAAAAAGTTCTCATTAGATTTGCAAATGTAATAAAATTATACATGAATTTCCGAAGGTTTCAAAAACTTCATTCCTTGTATTTATCTTATATACGAAAAAAAACATAAAAACGTTGCAAACAAATGAATAAAACAGATATAGCTGCCCTAAGGCAATCATATTCTCAAAACGAACTGTTAGAAGAAAATGTTTTGGAGAATCCGATTAAACAATTTGGAAAGTGGTTTAAGGAAGCGTTGGATGTCCAAATTTTAGAGCCTAACGCAATGACAATCTCGACTGTTTCGGACGGAAAACCACATGCAAGGATTGTATTATTGAAAGGATTTGATGAAAACGGTTTTACTTTCTATACTAATTACCAAAGTAATAAAGGGAACGAAGTTGCCCAAACTCCTTTTGTTTCATTAACTTTCTTTTGGGGAGATTTGGAGCGGCAAGTGCGTATTGAAGGAAGTATTGAGAAAGTAAGTGAGGTAGAATCGGACGATTATTTTCATTCACGCCCTCGTGGTAGTCAGATTGGAGCTTGGGTATCTAACCAAAGTTCGGTCATTGTAGGGCGTGAGATAATTGAACAGCGTTTGGCTGAATTGGAAAATGAGTTTAAAAACGTAGAAATTATTCCAAGACCTATACATTGGGGAGGTTATTGCGTAAATCCGGAAAGAATTGAGTTTTGGCAAGGTCGCCCAAATCGCTTACACGACCGAATATTATTTACAAAATTTGACGATAATTGGAAAATTGAGAGGCTTTCTCCGTAAATTTAATGATTGAATGATAGAATGAGTGAATAGGAAAGCATAATATTCAGTTTTATTCAATCATTCTATCATTCAAAATTGCATTTTTTCAACCTAAAAACCTATAAATTATGCGTTACGACTTCATTATTATTGGAGCTGGTTCGGCTGGATGTGTTTTGGCTAATCGGCTTTCGGAAAATCCGAACAATAAAGTTTTGTTATTGGAAGCTGGAGGACCAGACAAAAAAATGGAAATTCATATTCCAGCAGGATATGCTAAGCTCTTTAAGACTGAAGTCGATTGGGGTTTTAGCACCGAACCTCAAAAACATGTATTAAATAGAAAAATTTATTTACCACGTGGCCGTACTTTAGGTGGAAGTAGCTCTACTAACGCAATGGCTTATGTACGTGGTAATAAAGAAGATTTTAATGATTGGGAAAAATTAGGTAATAAAGGTTGGGGCTATGACGATGTACTCCAATATTTCAAGAAATCGGAAGCAAATGAGCAGATTTCAAATGCTTATCACGGTAAAGATGGACTACTCAATGTAACTTTTGCAACAAGATTTGATACACCTTTTTCCGATGCTTTTGTGGCCGCTTGTGATGAGTCGGGCATCAAACGAAACGATGATTACAATGGTGAAAATCAGGCAGGGGCAAGCCGCTTACAGTTTACAATAAAAAATGCCAAACGATTCAGTGCTGCTGCCGCATTTCTGAAACCAGTAATGCACCGAAAAAACTTGACCATACAGACAAATTCACCAGTCAAACAAATTTTGATTGAAAATGACAAGGCAGTGGGAGTAGAATATTTTTCTGGCAAAAATAATACCGATAAAGCTTTTGCTGATAAAGAAGTGATTTTGTCGGCAGGTGCGTTTGCTTCGCCACAAATATTGATGCTTTCGGGCGTGGGCGATGCTGATGAACTAAAAAAACATAATGTATTATGTAAGAAAAATCTTTCGGGCGTAGGAAAAAACCTCCAAGATCATTTGTTTTCAGGCGTAAGTTGTTTGTCGAACCAAGAATTTGGACAAAATCATCATCTGAAACCTTTGAATCAGTTGAAAGGATTAATGAAATATGTTTTTTCTAAAAAAGGAGTTTTTACGATAAGTCCGCTTGAATCTGCTGCATTTTGGATGACCGATGATAGTCCCGACCGTGTGAACTATCAATTTCATTTTGCTTCATTGCAAGTTGGAGAAGGTTATGATTATGACTTTTATGATATGAAAACCTTTCCGCACAATGACGGTTTTACGATTTTGCCAACATTGCTACGTCCTGAAAGTAGGGGATATGTAACTTTGGGTAGTAATAATGCGATGGATGCACCGATTATTCAGCCTAATTTTTTGGAGGTCGAACAAGACCAAATTACGCTTCTGAAAGCTGCAAAAAAAGCCATTGAAGTATTACAAGCTCCTGCTTTCGATAAATATAGACAAAAGTTACAAACTCCACCAGACAGAAGTTCGGACGATGCAATTATGCTGCACCTAAAAAAGCAACTCGAAACTGTGTATCACCCCGTAGGAACTTGCAAAATGGGAAATGATGAAATGGCAGTAGTTGATGACCAACTTCGAGTAAAAGGCATAGAAGGGTTGCGAGTGATTGATGCTTCGGTTATGCCTACTATTGTTTCGGGAAATACGAATGCTGCCGTTTACATGATTGCTGAGAAGGCGGCTGAGATGATATTGAGGTATTAATGCTACAATATAAAGTTTTTTTTAAAGGAGATAGCAAAATACGCTAATTTTCTGAAAATGAAAAATTAGCCCGCTTTGTGCTATGCCCACTTGCGTTGGAGAGCACAAAACTGTAGAAGAAAGGCTAAAGTTTAGGCTTCCTAAGGAATATGTCGAGTTTTTAAAGATTTCAAATGGCAAATGATTAAAAGTCAAATCCATATTCAAATTTAAGAGAATATAACTCAGCCGATAGTCAGTAAAAATTAAAGGAAGGCTTCGCTCAAAGGGAAGCCTTCTTTTTGTTAACCATCAAAAAATATTACCTTTGTGCAAAATATCAGATAGCAAATAGAGCATAAATGAAAATTTCATACAATTGGTTAAAGAGCCTGATTGAAATTAATGAATCGGCCGAGGAAATTGGTAAATTATTAACCGATACTGGCTTGGAAGTAGAAGGCATCGAAGAAATTGAATCGATAAAAGGTGGCTTGAAAGGTTTTGTGGTAGGCGAGGTGCTTACTTGCGAGACATTTATGGTGAAAGAAAAACAACTCAGCCTTACAACCGTAAGTATAGGTGCTGAATTGCCTTCGACGATTGTTTGTGGAGCCTCCAACGTAAGAGCAGGACAAAAAGTAATCATTGCTACCCTCGGAACTACCATTTATTTTGAAGATGGAAAGTCTTTTGTAATCGAAAAACGTAAAGTTTATGGACATCCATCAGAAGGAATGATTTGTGCAGAAGACGAAATCGGAACTGGACATTCTCATGATGGAATCTTGGTGTTGGATACGACGCTGCCGAACGGTACGCCAGCGATGGAATATTTCAAATCAATCGGAAAATCGTTTGAGGCTGATTATCAAATCGAGATTGGTCTTACACCAAACCGTGCCGATGCGGCTTCACATTTGGGTGTTGCTCGTGACCTAAAAGCAGTTCTAGGGCGTGATATTAAAATGCCATCTATTGAAAACTTCAGACCAACCTTCCACAATGCTGAACGCCACCTGACTGATTTTCAGGTACTCATAGAAAATACCGATGCTTGTCCACGTTTTTGTGGTTTAGAAATACGTGGAATTACGGTAAAAGAATCGCCAGAATGGTTGAAAAATGCTTTATTGGCCATTGGTTTGAATCCAATCAGTAATATTGTTGACATCACAAACTATATTTGCCATACACTCGGTCAACCCATGCACGCTTTTGATGCTGACGAGGTAAAAGGACATAAAATTGTGGTGCGTGTACCAGAAAAAGGCACTAAATTCACAACCCTTGATGGTATCGAACGTAGCCTTTCGGGTAGCGATTTAATGGTTTGTAACGAAGAAGAGCCGATGGCTATTGCAGGTGTTTTTGGAGGTCAAAAATCTGGTATTAAGCCAAGTACGCAAAATGTATTCTTAGAAGTTGCCTATTTTAGTCCAGTTTGGGTGCGTCGAACTGCTACTTTTCATGGTTTAAAAACTGATGCTTCCTTCCGTTATGAGCGTGGCACCGACCCAAATATGCCTCTGTTTGCGATTCGCTTGGCGGCAGTTTTGATTCAAGAATTGTCTGGAGGCGAGATAATCGGCGAACCAATTGATGTTTATCCAAATCCGATTGCTAATTTTGAGATTACAGTAAAACATAAAAACATCAATCGTTTAATTGGCAAAAATTTAGACGACCGCTTGATTCATAAGATTCTGAAAAGCCTTGATATTGAGATTTTGAGCGATAATGGCAGCGAAATGCAAGTTAGTGTGCCGCCTTACAGAGTCGACGTAACTCGTGAAGCCGATGTGATTGAAGAGATTTTGAGAATCTATGGTTTTGATAATATAGAGTTATCAGAAACGCTCCAAACAGATTTCTTATCATCGTTTGCTGAAAAAGATCCTGATAAATTACAGTTCCGAATCATTGAATTAATGGCATCCAATGGTTTCAACGAAATTCAGACACTTTCAATAACTCGACCAGCTTATAATCTAGCACTCGAAACCACCGCAAAGGGGGAAACAATTGTCCTATTGAATCCATTAAGTGAAGAACTTTCGGTGATGCGTTCGAGCCTTTTATTGACTGGAATGGAATCGGTGGCTTATAATGTTAACCGCCGTCAGAAAGATTTGAAGTTGTTTGAGTTTGGTCGTAGCTATTTCAAGAAAGACGACAAGTATAAAGAAAACAAGCACTTGGGCATTTGGATGTCAGGAAATCGCCAGTCAGAATCTTGGGCGAGTCCAAATACATCTTTGGCGTTCCATGATTTGGCATTAGTTGTGCAGAAAGTTTTGAAAGCAATGAAAGTTGTGAAGTTTGACACACAAGAAGCTGATTCGTCAGTTTTTCAATACGGTCTTACTTATTTAATCAATAAAAAGCCGGTTGTAAGTTTGGGTTTAGTAAAACCTCAATTAGCTAAACTAGCCGATGTAAAACAAGCTGTTTTCTATGCTGATTTTGATTGGGAATATTTATTGAAACAATATTCGGGTAAGGTAGCTTTTGCAGAGATTCCGAAGTTTCCAGAAGTACGTCGTGACCTTTCTTTAGTGATTGATTCGGAAGTAAAATTTGAGCAAGTTTCGGCCATTGCAACCAAAACAGAAAAGAATTTACTCCAAAGCATCAATGCTTTTGATGTGTATGCAGGTGAAAAATTGGGTGAAGGCAAAAAATCTTATTCTGTTAGCTTCACACTAATCGATAAAGAAAAGACTTTAACAGATGAAGTAATTGATAAAACAATGCAACGCCTCATTGCTGCCTATGAAAAAGAACTGGGTGCAGTAATTCGAAAATAAAAGAATCCAAGGAAGACTTCGCTTTAAGCGAAGTCTTCCTTTTGTGTATCTTTTTAATAAATTTTACGTCTTAATAAAAACACAAACAATTTTGTGAATGAAGAAGTATGTAATAATGGCCATTTGGGCAGCTATTTTATACTTTACTAAAAATGGTTTGCGAAAATTATAATATTTAATTGTCTCATTATAAGTACTTTACACCGAACGACGGTTGCCTATGAATTTTTGTAACTCTGTGGTATGGTTGCTCTCCAAAAAAACCATTGCCGATAAAGGTGGTTTTAAAGTTAAATTTTTTGAACCAAGTTGGGACAATACAAACATTTGCTCCAGTAGTAAAAAGTGGAGTTTTGAAAGGTGATATGAGTTATGAATTCTGAGTTAAAAAACAACTCAAAACTCAGAATTCTAAATTCATAACTCCTGACAAAGTTCAATCAAAACCCCATTTGTGCCTTTTGGGTGCAGGAAACACACCAATTTATTATCAGCACCACGCTTTGGCGTTGGGTTTAAAAGTATGAAACCTTCACTTTCCAAACGTTTCATTTCGGCTAAAATATCATCTACTTCAAAGGCAATATGATGTATGCCTTCGCCTTTCTTTTCAATGAATTTTGCTATCGCACTATCAGAATTTGTAGCTTCAAGCAATTCAATTTTGGTAGATTTTATTTGGAAAAAAGAAGTCGTAACTCCTTCACTTTCAACGCTTTCTGATTTGTAAGGTGCAATGTTGAAAAGCTTTGTAAATAAATCATTCGAGGCCGCAATGTCCTTTACCGCAATACCTATATGTTCGACGTTTGTTAGCATAGAATCTATTAATTTCAATAAATTTTGATGATGAATTTTTCATGAATCCAAAGCGTTGGGTTTGCAAACCCAACGCTATAGATTAGCAAATCAATTTTTGCTTATAAAAAAATACTGTATCAAAAGAATGGAAATTTCACGAAAAAATCTAACTTGCATTTCAAATTATCGCTAAACTATATAGAAATACAATTCCATGACTTATTTAAAGGGCTTGCACAAATTGGTCGAGATTGATACCGAAGCAATCGAAGCTCTGACAAATTATGTAGCAGCCAAATAATTATTGCAAAAACTCATCAAAAAACACCGACTGACGATTGTGGGTGAAGTTTTTACTAATTTTGAAGGTGGAGCTATTCATGGACAAATTGTTGGAGCAAATCATGCAATCGGGCATTTGCTACGAAAAGCTATTTCGTTGCCGATTCATCAATCACATCAAATAAAAATACTGATTATTGGTTTGGGAATTTCCGGACTCACAGCTGGATATTTTCTGCAAAAAGCAGGTATTACAGACTACGAAATTTTAGAACTTGAAAGCCACATTGGTGGAAATTCTACTTTAGGCGAAGATGCTTCAGGGTGGTATCCATGGGTAAATCATTATTTGCCAATTCCAAGTCTAGAAAACAAAGAATTAATTGATTTTTTGTCGGAAAATAAGATAACTACGGGTTTTGATGAAAATAAACGGCTCAACGGAAATAATTGGGGAGAAGCTTGATATTTAGTATTTTTGTTTCATAGAAGAACTACTTAGAATTTGCGTGCCATCAGAGCTATTAGCCAATTTTGATTTCCTTTATTTAGGGGAGTTTGTTACTATAAATACCAAAGAGTCTGGCATTCTTATTCATCTAGAAGAGAAGAATATTTTACCATTAGGTTATGAACTGCTTGAATATGAGTCAAAAGGTTTTATGAATGCTAGTATTGTTCAGGATTTTCCCTTGCGAGGGAAAGCGATATTTTATTCAATTCGTAAACGGCGTTGGCGTCATAAAACTGAATCTAACAAAATCATAAGCCGTGATTTTAGTTTTTTAGCAGATAAGACACGAATGACAGCCGATTTGGCTGATTTTTTAAAAGATAGAGGCTGGAGGTGGTAAGAAAGGGACAATTGTAGCTTGTATCAGTGGTACGAAATCAGAAGATATCACCAAAGTTTTAAATAGGATACCACCCAGTAGTAGAAAAAAAGTAAAAGAAGTCACCTTAGATATGGCAAACAACATGTCATCGGCAGCAAAAGAGTCCTTTCCGATGGCAACTTTGGTAACTGACCGTTTTCATGTAGTGAGATTAGCTCAAAATGCCATGCAAGCAGAAAGAATAAAATTGGGCTGTGCAGAACTACAGAAGGAGAACTTGAAAATAACCTAAGCCAAACAAAAAAAAGAAAAATATAAGCCAGAAGTATTGGAAAACGATGATACTCCGAAGCAATTATTAACAATATGCAGATATGTTTTTGCAAAAAAAGAGAGTCAATGGACGGAAAATCAAAAAGAAAGAGCAAAAATGGCTTTCGAGAGATACCCTGAATTGAAAATAGCATATGACCACACAATCAGATTTAGGGCTTGCTATGAAAAGAAAAACAAAATTGATGCAATGGTAGCTTTTAAAGAATGGATAGATGACACATATAAATTGAAACTAGAAAATTTTAATACCGTAGCTAATACTGTGGAGAATCACTTTGATAATATTTTAAACTTTTTTGATAATTACAACACAAACGCAAATGCAGAGTCCTTTAATTCAAAAATAAAACTATTTAGAGCCAATCAAAGAGGTGTGGTAGATACCAAGTTTTTCCTGTTTAGATTAAAGAACCTGTTCGCTTAGTCCCCACTAAATTCGTGTGACCCATAATTTATACTATTTTACATAGAAAATCAATAGTAAGTATTTGACTATAAGACTCTTACAAGTAACTGATTACTAAAAACTGTTTACTGATGACTACTTATTTGTAAATAGCTGCCACTCAAAAAAGTTTGTAGAGCAAATTAGAGTAAAAATTATAGACATTTTTAACATATATTTTCTTTGATTGATACAATTTTTGGATTTTTCAGCCTAAAATTGTACATCGAACAAGCCGTTAGCATAAGATTTTCTCTAAATCCTATGCGATAATTT
>JAIXOL010000003.1 GCA_027486845.1 Cytophagaceae bacterium | reverse complement strand
TAGTTGACCATCTGCAAGGTTTTTTCTTTAAATATACGAATATCCTTGCACTTTTACAAAAAAATATCTATCTATATATATGATAGTCAAATAGTTATGACTTTTTCAGCAAGCCCTAACTTAGCAACTCTATCATTTAGAACCGACGATTTTGATAAAACCTCAACAATCAGCGTTGGTTTTTTGATAATGTATTCGGCATCCATATCATCTGTATCACAAGTGAGCATCAAATCTGGATAAGGATAATAAAAATGCTTGATTGCTTCTAATTTGACACTTTCAAGCAAAACTTCACAGCCTCTTGGGCGAAATATTGGGCGTAAAACACCAGAAAGGTTTTGTACTATTCTATTATGATTTATAGAAGTTCCTGCCATAGCAAAAACTTCGCCATTGTAGTATTCGTGACGAATTTCGCTATGTTTTTCCATCTCAAAATACTCTTCAACTGAAATATATTTTTTCTGAATTTTCTCTGCTGCACTCATATTTTGTAGTAATTATTTTACCAAAAATAGTAATTTTTTGGCAAAAACAAACCTATGTTTTCAAGGAAAGCCTTGCTTAAAGCGAAGCCTTTCTTTTCAATTTTACGCCTTTGGATGAGCTTGTTTAAAGACTTTTTTAAGTTTTTCTATAGAATTATGCGTATAAACCTGCGTAGCGGCAAGGCTCGTATGTCCTAATAAATCTTTGATTGCATTCAAATCTGCCCCCCGATTAAGTAAATGAGTAGCAAAAGTATGTCGCAAAACATGCGGACTGCGTTGCTCGAGCGATGTTACTAAAGATAGATATTTTTTCACTAAACGCTGTATAAACATCGGGTAGGCTTGCGTGCCGCTATCAGTCAAAATCAAATATGAATGAGTTGTATCGTCAGCAATATCGGTGCGAAGTGTAAGGTATTTTTTGATGGCTTCAACTAACGATTTATTTACCGGAATAATTCGTTGTTTATTGCGTTTTCCGAGAACTACTAATGTATTATTATACAAATTTAGGTCAGTAATTTTCAAACCAATCAATTCGGCCAAACGCATGCCAGTTCCGTAAAGCAATTCGATAACAAGTTTATCTCGTAAACCAGAAAAATCATCAGAAAATTGCATATCATCAAGCAGATTTTCCATGGGTTTTTCTTCGACATAATTGGGAAGAGTTTTATCGGTTTTCAATGCTCTTATTTTGAGCATAGGATTAGCAGTGATTGTTTTGTGACGAAGCAAAAAATTGTAGAATGAGCGAAGTGTAGCGATTTTTCGATTAATACTACGGTTTTCGATTTTTTCATCAACCAAAGCA
Organism: Cytophagaceae bacterium; assembly: GCA_027486845.1. GTDB lineage: Bacteria > Bacteroidota > Bacteroidia > Cytophagales > Spirosomataceae > Emticicia. The sequence goes on along the minus strand of JAIXOL010000003.1, from coordinate 64,938 downwards.
ACAATCCACGAACGAATCATCTGAAAATCAGCTTTATCTGGTTCTTTAAATTCGTATTGAAATAGTAGAAATGCCGAAAATTGCGTCAAATCAGTCTCATAAGCAGTAAAGGTATGATGGCTGAGGCGTTTTTCGTATTTGATATGTTGTAGAAAATAAGAAACCATATTCAGTGAAAAAATATCAATTAACAATTATCAATGAAGGTAATCTATTAAATAATAAAATTCAGCGAATATGGCTTAAAATATATTAGATTGCAATACTTGTTTGGAACAAATTAAATTGCTCAATAATATTACATTTCTTCGTTGCTTCTCAATTTACCCACATAAGTAGCGTGAATAACTTCGTTACGACGAGCAACTGATGGTTTTTCAAACGCTTGACGCTTGCGTAGTTGACGCAACACACCCGTTTTCTCAAATTTCTTCTTGAAACGTTTCAAAGCTTTATCAATAGACTCGTTTTCCTTTACGTTGATTATTAACATATAAATACACCTCCTTTTGTTTGGGGTTGCAAAATTAATGATATTTCTTTTAATTTTCAAGTTTTTGGAATTAAAACCTTCAAGGTTTTTTCAAACCTTTGAGGTTTAACGCTACATTTGTGAAATTTAAAATAAAAACTTCCTTAAGGACAAGGGTTATGAAAACAGCCATTATTGATTTAGGCACAAATACATTTCATTTAATGATTGTTGAAGGCTTAGAAATTCTTTTTAAGACATCTATTCCTGCTAAAATCGGAAAGGGTGGAATTAGCAATGGTGTCATTTCTGAAGAAGGAATTCAACGGGCTTTGGTAGTTTTGAGAGGTTTTCGAGAAGTTATTGATAATCAATTGGTTTCCTTAGAAAAAGTATTTGCAATTGGTACAAGTGCAATTCGAAATGCAGGAAATCAAGAGGAATTTATACGGAGAGTTTTGGATGAAACAGGCATAGAAATTCAAGTAATTTCGGGTGATGAAGAAGCTGAATTGATTTGTCAGGGCGTAAAACAAGCCATGAAAATTCCCGAAACTTCGATGATAATTGATATTGGTGGCGGAAGTGTGGAATTTATTATCTGCAACAATGAAAAAATATTTTGGAAACAAAGTTTCGAGATTGGAGGTCAGCGTTTGATAGATAAATTCATGAAATCTGACCCCATTTCAATGCGTTCGGTACAAATGATGGATGATTTTTTTCGTGAAAAACTACTTCCTTTGGCCAATGCTTGTCATCAATACGCTCCGAAGGTTTTGATTGGTTCATCAGGCTCTTTTGATACGCTCATTGATATGCAATATATGAAAGACAAAGGTCAACTTCCTGTAACTAATGAAATTGCTTTTGAATACTCGCTTTCAGCATTTTATGGGGCTTACGATGAGCTGATTTTTAAGAATCACACTGAGAGAATGCAAATTCCGGGCATGATTGAGCTTCGAGTCGATATGATTGTTGTGGCCATGTGCCTGATACGTTTTGTAATACAAACACTTGATATTCAAAAAATTAGGATTTCTAGCTATGCTTTGAAAGAAGGTATAATGGCAAAGATTTTGAAGTAAGTTTTAAAACATTCTCTTCGATTAATTTTATACAAAAAATGGCAGTCCTAAAATTATTGGGCTGCCATTTTTTGTATAAATATCATTAAAAACATTTCAAACGGTCAATTTATACCGAGAAACTTTCGCCACAACCACAAGTACGAGTGGCATTTGGATTTTTAAACTGAAAACCTTTTCCATTTAAGCCATCAGAAAAATCTAATTCTGTACCGATTAGATACAAAAGGCTCTTTTTATCAACAAAAACTTTAATACCTTTATCTTCAAAAATGTGGTCAGTTGGGCGTTGTTCGCCATCAAATTGCAAATCATACATCAAACCCGAACAACCTCCGCCTTCAACGGCTACTCTCACACCAAGATCTCCTTCTAAACCATCTTTTGCACGGAGTTCTATAATTTTATTTTTTGCGATTTCTGTTACAGTTACCATAATTTTATTGAGTAAATGAATGTTTTCGTGAATGATTACTGAAAAATCTAATTCTTGATTTTAATTTCAATAAAACCCATTAGTGTTTTTAATCATGCTATATTTGCTTTCACAAAAAATAAACGAAAACTAAGACTTAAAAGTTTCATAGCGATTTAGTTCCTAACTCGAAAAGTTTTAGATGAAATATATCTCTTGCAATCTTATTGAAAATCTATGATGGCCATCACCATCTATAATTGCTGTATATCTTGAAAAAAATATAACTCAAACTCTTTCACAAGCATTAGCAATCAAAGAATTTACTGTAAAAAAGGTTTTTCAAGATGATATATCTATTATTTAGCGTATGTTTGAGAAACATTTAGTCATCTGTTAATGTACGGATGAGGTAATTTTATTTCATGAGCAGCTATTTAGACTAATCTAGAAATTGACTTTAAAGCAATGATAATTTAGCTATTACTATCGCTTCTTTCTTGATTTACAAATATTTTGCGATATCTGGTACGTTTTTTTGTATTAATTTATAGTAATTTACAGTCCACTAACTAAAATATGCGTTCACGACAACATTTATTTTCTCCTAAAATCGACAATTGGCTTATTGGCTTCAAAGATGGGGCTGATTTTGTTGTAATGTTTTTCAAAGAAACCTTTAGCCGAGATTTTGAATTTAAAGAATTCGTTAATCAATGCTATCGAATTGGTAATAGTTCGCTTTTGCTAATTTCTCTTACAGGTTTTGTCACAGGTTTTGTTTTTACCAAGCAATCTCGTCCTTCGCTTGAAACCTTTGGGGCTACTTCTTGGCTTCCTTCACTCGTTACGATTGCCATCATTCGTGCTTTAGCTCCATTGGTTACTTCGTTGATTTGTGCAGGAAAAGTCGGCTCAAGTATCGGTGCCGAATTAGGCTCAATGAAAGTTACCGAGCAAATTGATGCAATGGAAGTTTCGGCAGTAAATCCAGTCCGATTCTTAGTTGTAACGAGGGTTTTGGCATCAACAGTTACCATTCCCCTACTCTCATTTTATTGTGCCTTAATGGCAATGGCTGGGGTGTTTTTGAACGTTTCGAACAGCGAGGACACCAGTTTTTCAGCTTTTTTAGAACAAGCTTTCAATAATATTATTTTTCTCGACCTCTGGACTGCCATCATTAAAGCAGTTTCTTATGGTTTTACAATCGGAATCGTGGGCTGCTACAAAGGCTACAATGCCAGTAATGGTACTTTGGGTGTGGGAAAAGCTGCCAATGCTTCAGTTGTAATGTCGATGTTTTTGATTTTTATTGAAGAGGTTTTCATAGTTCAAGTAACTAATTGGTTTAGATGAAAGTCGGTTATCCATAGTCTGTGGTAAACGCTAGAAAAAGCACTTTGGTTTCATAAAGGACAATTCAGGCAAACCAATTAACAGTAAACAATACACTAATTTCCAGTCAACCAATTATGAATAAAGTTATCGAAATAGAGCATTTATTTAAATCTTTTGGCGATAGAGATATTCTGATAGATGCAAGTATTGATGTCTTTCAAGGTGAAAACCTAGTTGTTTTAGGAAGGTCAGGCACAGGAAAATCGGTATTGATAAAAATTATTGCAGGCTTACTCACAGCCGATAGAGGAAAGGTCAATGTATTGAACCAAAGTTTGATAAATATCAGCAAAAAAGAACTCAATGCTCTTCGCTTGAAAATTGGTTTTTCGTTTCAAAGCAGTGCTTTGTATGATAGTATGACTGTACAAGAAAACTTAGAATTTCCGCTAGTTAGAAATAACAAAAGTATGACCCGGAAAGAAATTGATAAAGCCGTACATAGTGTGCTTGATTCGGTGGGCTTATTGCAAGCACTTACGCAAATGCCTTCGGAACTTTCAGGTGGGCAAAAAAAGCGAATTGGTGTTGCTCGCACGCTCATTATGAATCCCGAAATCATGCTTTACGATGAGCCAACGGCTGGCCTCGACCCAATTACGTGTGTCGAAATTAATCAGTTGATAAATGAAGTAAAAGAAAATTATCATACAAGTTCAATCGTCATTACCCACGACCTTACCTGTGCAAAACAAGTAAGCGATCGCGTAGCGGTTTTATTCGATGGAAATTTCAAGTTTAAAGGCACTTTCGATGAGGTTTTCAAGAACCACGACCCTCGAATCAAAAGTTTTTATGATTATAATTTTATAGAAAATTAAAAACAAATAGATGGCTAACCAAGAATCTTCACAAAGAATATCGGCAAAAGTTGGGCTTTTTGTTGTTATCGGAATCGCAATTTTAGCCGCAAGTATCCTCACTCTCGGAACGATGAGAAAAAGTTTTATCACCCGAATTGATGCCAATGCCACTTTTGTAAATGTCAATGGACTTACAAAAGGCAATAATGTTTGGTTTTCGGGAGTGAAAGTAGGCACTGTGAGAGAAATTACATTTACACCCGATTCAAAAGTTCGGGTTGTATTTAGTATCGAGGAAGAGTCTCAGAAATTTATCAAGAAAGATGCATTAGTTAGGGTAAGCTCTGATGGTTTGATTGGTAATCCTATAATTCTGATTTCGGGAGGTTCTCCTAATGTTCCTATGATTGAAAACGGACATGAATTTCGAATCGAAAAAGAAGAATCAACGCAAGAAATGATGAAAACCTTGCAGGCAAATAATAAAAATATTTTGTCGATTACCGAAGATTTGAAAAGTTTAACGGCTGATATTCGTGCAGGACAAGGCTCAATTGGTAAGTTGATGAAAGACAATGTCATGTACGAAAATCTGACAAAATCACTCGCGACGGTTGAAGCTGCAACAAAAGATTTGAAACAAGGTGCATCGGGCTTAGCGACACTCGCCAACAAACTCAATACCGAAGGAAATTTTGTCAATTCACTTGCAACTGACAAAGAGATTTACCCAACAATAAAAAATACAATTTCGACTTTACAAACAACATCCGATAATCTGAAACAGACATCTTTAGCAGCCAAACAAATGGTTGATAATTTGGAGCAAACCTCCAAGACAATCAATAAAATGACGACTAATACCGGATCCCCCGTCGGAGTTTTACTTCATGATGAAAAAACTGCCAATAATATCAAACAGACTATCAGTAATTTAGAAAGTAGCAGTTCTAAACTCGACCAAAACATGGATGCTTTGAAGCATAACATCTTTTTCAGAAGATATTTCAAGAAAAAAACGAAAGAGCAGCAAGCGAAGAAGGAGTAAAATCTAATAAAAAAACCTGCAAGGTCTGAAAGATACTTGCAGGCTCAGTTTGGTATTTATAATTTTAAACAGTCGTTTTAATCTTCAATTCATCCATTTGCTTGGCGTCGATTGTTGATGGCGAATCAATCATCATATCTCGACCTGAATTGTTTTTCGGGAAAGCGATAAAGTCACGAATCGAATCAGCACCGCCAAAGATTGAACACAGACGGTCAAAACCGAAAGCGATACCTGCGTGAGGCGGAGCTCCAAACTCAAAGGCATCCATCAAGAAACCGAATTGTTTTTTGGCTTCTTCTTCAGTAAATCCTAAAACCTCAAACATTCTTTGTTGCAAAGGTCTTTGGAAAATACGCACCGAACCTCCACCAACTTCTGTTCCGTTGATAACCATATCATAAGCATTCGCTCTTACTGCTCCAAGATTTGTTTCAAGTAAAGGAATATCCTCTGGCTTCGGACTAGTAAATGGATGGTGCATAGCAAACCAACGATCTTCCTCTTCTCCATATTCCAATAATGGAAAATCTAACACCCAAAGTGCTTTGAATTCTTGTGGATTTCTTAAGCCCAAACGAGTTCCCATTTCTAAACGAAGTTCACTCATTTGCTTGCGAGCTTTGCTAGCTTCGCCCGAAACGAGTAAAATTAGGTCTCCTTTTTCAGCTCCACAACGCTCAGCCCAAGCCTTTAGATCTTCTTCTGAATAGAATTTATCAACCGAAGATTTCAACGTACCATCGGCATTATAACGCACATATATCAAGCCTTTTGCTCCGATTTGTGGGCGTTTCATCCATTCTGTCAGTTCATCAATTTGCTTACGAGTATATTCTGCACAACCTTTAGCATTGATTGAAACAACCAATTCGGCCGAATCGAAAACTGGAAAATCTTTTCCTTTGGCTAAGTCGGTCAATTCCACAAATTCCATTCCAAAACGAATGTCTGGCTTATCATTTCCGTACAAACGCATGGCATCAGCATAAGTCATGCGAGGCACTTCTGGCATATCAATATTTTTTACTGTTTTGAATAAGTGACGGATAAGTCCTTCAAACATATTCAAAATATCTTCTTGCTCAACAAACGACATTTCGCAGTCGATTTGTGTAAATTCTGGCTGGCGGTCAGCACGTAAATCTTCATCACGGAAACATTTTACGATTTGATAATAACGATCGAAACCACCCACCATCAATAATTGCTTAAAGGTTTGTGGCGATTGTGGCAAAGCATAAAACTCACCTGGATTCATACGGCTCGGTACCACGAAATCTCTTGCACCTTCGGGCGTTGATTTTATCAAAACTGGGGTTTCCACCTCAATAAAATCTTGTGCATCCATGAAAATACGAGTTTGTTGTGCCACTTTATGACGCAACTGTAAATTCTGACGCACAACATTACGACGTAAGTCAAGATAACGATATTTCATACGAATATCATCGCCACCATCGGTTTCATCTTGAATCAAAAACGGAGGTAATTTGGCAGGATTAAGCACTTCGAGCGAAGTTACTTTTATTTCAACTTCACCAGTTTCTATCTTATCATTTTTTGCAATGCGTTCAATAACTTCACCTTTGGCTTGAATCACAAATTCACGGCTCAAAGTACGTGCAGTGGCAATGGCGTTTGAATCAGTAGCATTTTCATTTAAAATCAATTGTGTGATGCCATAACGGTCACGGAGGTCAATGTAAATAATGCCACCTTTATCACGAACAACTTGTACCCAACCGCTCAATATAACGGTTTTGTTCACATCAGAGATTCTTAGTTCTCCGCACGTATGAGTTCTTAACATTTTTCAGTTTTCTTTATCAATTACAAAGCTTTAATATTGAATATCAATATTGTTGCCAATTTTTCTGCAAAAATAAGGATTTTTAGTTAAATAAAGTTGGAATCACAATTCTTGTTGGACAAAAATGCCTGAAAGCCTTAAACTTGAATAGCCACGAATGAAATTCGCAGTTAAAATTATTGAAAATATACCAACCAAGGAGTGGTTGAACTTAGACAAATAATGTTCAACCGTACCGTGGTTATATTCTTCTTTGTTTACTCCTCAGAAAATTTTATTTAGGGCTATTAATACTGTCCGTAATGGCGGTTTAAGACCTTTTTAGGCTGTTATAACCTAAACTTATTTAAAAGCCGAAATCCCAGTAATTGCCTGACCCAAAATCAATAAATGAATATCGTGTGTACCTTCGTAAGTTACAACGGATTCAAGATTCATTTGATGACGCATCATTGAATATTCGCCAGTAATGCCCATTCCGCCGTGAATTTGACGTGCTTCACGAGCAATTTCTAAGGCCATCGCTACATTATTTCTTTTTGCGAGCGAGATTTGTGCTGTTGTTGCTTTTCCTGCATTTTTTAAATTTCCCAAACGCCAACAAACTAATTGTGCTTTGGTGATTTCGGTCAGCATTTCAGCCAATTTCTTTTGTATTAATTGAAATGAGGCAATTGGTTTATCGAACTGAATACGCTCCATTGCATATCTTTTTGCCGACTCATAGCAATCCATAGCTGCTCCCAACGCTCCCCACGCAATGCCATAACGAGCATTATCAAGGCACGACATTGGTGCTTTTGAACCATCAGCTTCGGGCAGAATATTAGATTTCGGTATTCGTACATTATCAAAAACCAATTCACCAGTAATGCTTGCACGCAACGACCATTTTCCGTGAATTTCGGGCGTTGAAAATCCTTCCATGCCTCGCTCAACGATGATTCCTTTGATGCGTCCTTGTTCATTTTTTGCCCAAACTACCGCCACATCTGCTTTTGGTGAATTTGAAATCCACATTTTAGAACCGTTAAGAATTACATCGTCACCTTCCTCTTTGAAATTGGTTGTCATTCCACTTGGGTTTGAGCCAAAATCTGGTTCGGTAAGGCCAAAACAACCTAAATATTCACCATTACCGAGTTTTGGTAAAAACTTCATTTTTTGTTCTTCACTACCATATTTATAAATCGGAAACATAACTAATGATCCTTGTACCGAAGCGGTCGAACGCATTCCCGAATCGCCTCTTTCAATTTCCTGCATCATCAAGCCATACGAAATGTAATCGAGGCTTTGTCCACCATATTCAAGTGGAATCGTTGGCCCGAAAACACCCATATCTCCCATTTTTTTGACAATAAATTCAGGAAACTCACAACGTTGTGCAGCATCTTCGATGATGGGAGAAATTTCTTTTTTCACAAAATCACGCACTGCCGACCGAATCATGAGTTGTTCTTCTGTAAATAAATCATCAATTTGATAAAAATCAGGCGATTCGAATTCATCTTTTTTGCTCGAATGCTTGAATGTTTGTTGAGAAGGAATCATTTTGTCAGAATTTACGATTTCAGATTTACGATTAGAAACTACTTAAATATTCATCAAAAATATATGAAATAATACTTTACAAAACAGCTATTTTTTGCTTTACAAAAATATGATTTTGATTATGGAACAAAAAAGGGGATTCATAAAAAGTCCCTTATATTGATGTAGAAATTTAAAATTCGTTCTGTTTTGCTGTAATATCACTTACCTTAACTTCAAGTCCATCAAGTAATTTTGATTTTATGATTTCGTTATCTGTTCCTTTCGAGAAAATCTTATAGACATCATTTTCCAATGAAAAAACCTCAATCGTATCATATTCTGGAAAAACAATCCAGTACTCTTTCACTCCGTATTTTTGATAGATTTCTTTTTTATCAACAGTATCAATGTAAAACGAACTCTTTGAAACTACCTCAACTAATAAATCAGGCACCCCACGAATCCAGTCTTTGATAATATCTTTGTTCTCGTTAGAAATATAAATCAAATCAGGCTGAACTCGGTTTATTCCATCTTCAAAAATTACATCAAGAGGTGAAATTAGAATTTTACCCAGTTTGTTTTTACGGGTATGCTCAATAAATACACCACAAATTTCCAATACTATAATTTGATGTCGAGAAATAGGGCTTGGTGACATAATTTCTTTTCCATTGATGATTTGAGTTAAATCCCAATCTTGCAGATTTTCAGTTTCGAGAGTTGCTAATTGTTCCATAATATTCTGATTTTTAATCAAATATAAGAAATTCACAAATCAATCACCACTTGATTTTTTAAGATATCCTCCATTGTTTCACGCTGGCGGATGAGGTACTTATGTCCATTATAAATCAAAACTTCGGCTGGGCGAAAACGTGAATTATAGTTGGACGCCATTGAAAAACCATAAGCTCCCGCATTTTTTATGACCATAATATCGCCTTCTTTGGTTTTTGGAAGAAGTCGATCTTTGCCAAAAGTATCAGTTTCGCAGATATAACCCACAATATCATACATTTCTTTTTCTTCACCATCAAGGTTTGAACCATTGATGATTTCGTGGTAAGCATCGTACATCATTGGGCGAATTAGGTGATTTAAACCCGAATCTACTCCAATAAAATTACGTTCGGGACTGTATTTTACAACATTTGCACGAGCCAACAAATATCCACTTTCGCTAACCAAAAACTTACCTGGTTCGAACCAAAGTTCTACATCACGACCAAATTTTTGACAGAAATTATTAAAAACCTTCACTACTTCTTTCCCCAATTTCTCCATATCAGTTATATGGTCGTCTTCCTTGTAAGCTACTTTGAAACCCGAGCCTAAATCTATGAACTGAATATTTGGAAAATACTTAAATGTAAGGTCAAAAAGCTTTTCGGCGGCTTCAATGATTACATTAGCATTTTTAAAATCTGAACCTGTATGTTGATGCAAACCCACTACATTTAGATTATATTTCTGAACAATATGGTTGATTTCATCGGCTTGCTCAATCGAAATGCCAAATTTAGAATCTTTATGTCCGGTCGAAATCTTGAGCGTCCCGCCCGCCATGATGTGCGGATTGATTCGCAAGCAAATCGGAAAACGATTACCATAAATTTGGCCAAATTTCTCGAGAAGGGGCAATGAATCAAGATTCATCCTTAAACCCATTTCAACGGCTTCTTGTACTTCCGAAAACGCTACGCCACTAGGTGTATATTGAATCTGATTTGGTGCATAACCAGCCAAAATAGCCAAATGAGCTTCTTGCATCGAAACTACGTCAATATCAACGCCATTTTTACGCATCAATTTCATGATACTAACGTTGGTCAATGCCTTACAAGCGTATTTAATTTTAAGATTAGTACCTGCAAATGCAGAACGCATTTTGGCAATTTGTTCTTCGATTTTATGCCCGTCATAGACATAAACTGGTGTTCCGAATTGCTCGGCTAAGGCTTCAACGCCAATATTCTGTATAGAAAACATCTCATTAAGTGCTATTCAGCGGTCGGCTTTCGGCAGTCGGCTCTGAATAACCATAATTAGTCCAGATTAAAAAAAAATCAAAAGCCGACCACCGAAAGCCGACTGCCTAATTAAAATGGCAAATCATCTTTGTCTCCTTCGGCAGAAATTGCGAATTCTGGAGAAACCACACTCGGTTGTGCTGGAGTAGAAGATTTAAAAGGTGCTGGAGCTGGTGCATTGGCAGATTCTGTACCAGCTAATTCGATTTTCCACGCTTTAAGGTCAGTAAACCAACGACCATTATATTCACGACTTTCAGCATCGAATGATACTAAAAGTTCATTTCCGATTGTCAAAAATGTTTCATTAAATTTATCTCCCCAAATCGTAAGACATACTTTTTTTGGGTATTGACCATCTGTTTCAATTACAAAATCTTGTTTTTTCCAAGTGCCATTTTTGCCTTCACCTGTTTGCACGGCTAACACGTGCATAAGTTTTCCTTTTATTTCCATTGTATGATTTGATAAATGTTTTTACAAAAGTACGTCTAATCTTTGAAATGGAAAAGTAAAGAATGAAGGTTAGCCGATAAGTAAGCAATTTTCAAGTTTTTACCAATAAATTCAAAAAAACAATTGAAAACAAAGCAAAGTAATCGAATTACAAGGTATCTATTATTCAAAATCTTATCTTTGAGTAATAATCTGAGTTTTAAAATTAAAAGCCGATGAAAACCCTAAACTATTTTACAAATTTAAGAGGAACGCTTTTTTCAATAGGTATTATACTACAAATTTTTACTTTCAATAATTCAAATGCCCAAAAACTTTATTCCGATAAAGGTCAGATTTTTGACTTCAAAAATTTAAATCAAAATAAGGCTTCAATCATTGTCTTCATTGACCCCGAGTGTCCTATTTGTCAAAAATACACGAAAAATTTAACGGAAATAGATAAAAAGTATAGTAAAGAAGGGATTGAAATATATATAATTTATCCATTCAAAATGCTTGAAGCGAAATCATTATCAGAGTTTAGAGAAGAATTCAAATTTGATTTACCAATCATTTATGACCCCCAGAGGAAGCTCCTTAAAAAGCTAAAAGCCAATTATTCGCCCGAAGTCTTTTTGCTGGATAATAAACGAAAAACTCTGTATCATGGAGCAATTGATAATTGGTTTTATGGTCTAGGAAGAAACCGTGCAGTACCAACAGAATTTTACCTGTTAGATGCAATAAACGCTTTCAAGAATAATCAAAATATTAAGGTTAAATACGTTGAACCAGTTGGTTGTTTGCTTTAAGTACTATTTTTGTTCTATCTTTTCATCACCTTCTTTATAATCGAGATAATACAAAACTAAATTAAACATTTCGTCTTTCGTACCCCATCCGTAGGCAATATCAAGTGGTGGACTATTAGGATTTTCTGGATTTTCAGCTGTATTATCGTATGTACCTTCAACTATAAATGTCGAACCTGAAGGAACCTTAAGTAATAACTTAAACTGATAGGTCATTTGCCAATTAAACTCCCAATTATCAATTTTAACTAAATTTATAACTTCTCCATTAGGCGTAATCACGAAGGCACGAAATGTTTTACCTATTAGGTGCATGTGTGGCATCACCGAAATCAGAGATATTGCCTTATCAATCTTTTTGGAAATAAAAAAAGTAGCTTTTTGGTTTGCTTTTATCAAGAATGGTTTGTTTGAAATATCATTTTCACGCAGCGTAAAATTCCTTACTTCACGTTCAATTTTATCTTTAGCAAAGTATAATTGAATTTCAGATTGGTCGGTGTCTGGCACGGGCGAAGGGGCGTAGTGCATATTAAGCAAAAAATCAGAGTTGGCATTGAGTTTTACGCCAGTTCCTTGTGGGAAACTAATTTTGTCATTTCCTGGAACCCAACCGTATAAGAATTCTTCTTTCAAACCAGTCTTTTGAAACTCATAAACTTTTGGGTCAGTTTCGGATAAACCATCAATCGCACGAATATTATTAGTTGTATCAACCATCAAGCGGCTATGATGAACATTTTTTTTATTCCCTGCCTTAAAACCAATGGCTGTAATATATTGGTCGGTTGCTGTTTTACTCGGCAAACTAAAAAACCGAAAATCTTCTACATTTTCACCCGAAATCTGGTAAGGTTTATTCATTTTCAAAACCAAATCTGGTTTCACTAAATCTGTTTCTGTTGACTGTTGAGCGAAATGCTGCTCGCTTTTAACTGTTGACCCTACCCCTCCCTCTTTCATTCCTCCTTCAATCCAGAGTTTTATCTTGGTAATTTCTCCCACGGTCAGTCCTCGCTCATTTAAATAGGCTTGAAATTTTCTATCTGCAGGAAAGGGTGGCATATAACGAGTTTCGGTGACTTTACCAATAAATTTGGCACGTTTGGCCACATCTTCATAGGAAATTAAACTAAAAGGTGCCGATCTATTGGGTTGATGACAGGGCGTACAATTTTTGTGGATAATTGGAGCAATATGCTCGTGAAAGTTAATTTCTATCATTTTTTGGCCAAAAATCATTGAATGGACAAAGATTCCACAAAAAAAGAGAATATATCGAAAAAGAATATTTTTGCACATAATCATTAAAACGAAAGAGCAGACTATATACATGGTCTGCTCTTTCAAAATTATATAAATCCTACTAAATTATCAATTACTTAACAACAAATGATAGTTGGCAATTTGAATTCGCTTCAGATACTGAAGTAGGATCAGCACAAATTGAGTCTGGATTCCAAGTATTAAATACTTGACCATCAGACGTGTACAATATCCATGTAACAACAAAGTTATCTTCTGCAACAGCACCATAAGTAGCCGTTTCTGCTGGTCTCAACCAAGCATTTGCTGGGCGAGGTCTTGCAGGATTATTAAATACGTTTACTGCATTTACTTTGTTATACTTTACAGTAGCTGATTTGTATGCATCATAAACTTGCTGAGGTGTGATGCTAAATGAATTCCATTGACGGTTAGCGGCAGGTGAAGAGATTGTAGTAATCAATTTACCTTTACCATCTCCGCTCAAATCAGCTACTTTAGGATTACCATCAGGGTCATTGTATGACTCCAACATTCTTACATAGATTTCAATTTTGTTTACAGTCAATTGATTATCTAAAGAAACCCAACGAGTTTTAAAATCAACTTTTGCAGTGTTTTGAGCTGCTTTAGGGAAGTTTTTTGCATTATTCACTTCGTAAGGTTGAGGTCTTGCAAGTATATTTCCATTGAAATTAATGCCATCAAAAACCGTAAATGCGTGTACACCTGGCAAGAATTTAGGCAGTGGGTTCAATGATTCATCTCTACATGCACAAATGGCAAATAATAGAGCTGTAACTATTGTCAAACTTAATATTTTTTTCATCTTTATTCAGTTTTAAAGTGATTGAGGTAGAGAATACTAGATTTAGGTTTAAAAAATTATTATTTCTTAGTCAAAAATCCCGTATCTCATATCTATTATCTCATTTCTAATATTTTAGAATTCCCATTTGATTTTTACTTTATCCCAGAATACAGGGTCTCTATCAAAAATAACTTCCGTTAATTTTGGAGTAGCATTTGGGTTCAAAGTACCTTCTTGAGAAGGATAAGGTAAACGCAAAGCGTATTGTCTAGCTGGTTTAATAATTGGATTATTAACCTGAGAAGGGAAACCAGTACGACGCATTGCGTTCCAAATTTCCATACCTTGTCCCCAAGATGTAAACCACAATTGCTTAGCAACAACATTTAATTTTGCGGTATTCGATGGAGCAGCATCATATAACTTCAATTGAGCGTTCACATATTCAGTGATGAAGGTTGCTGTTGGAGCAACTGCATTAGCTGCATCAACTTTAGCACCCAAGGCAATCACACGTGCAATATGCTCTCTGATAGCAGCTTCAAAAATAGCTTTAGCATCACCAGTAGCACCACCATCCAAAATAGCTTCGATTTGATAGAACTTCATGTTGTTGCTTGTAAGTAGTGGCCAAATACCATTTCCCGAACCTCTACCACCAGTCAATGCTCTTGGAGTTACGTTACGACCACCAAAAAGACCACCAGCAGGATAACAACCTGGTGCAGTACGTAATGCACCATCTTGCGGCACACCAGTATTATCTCCACGGTCACGACCAAAGAAACCAGCGATATAAGCTTTATCAGCAGTAGTTGGAGCTGCACCAAATACAGTTGCCCATTTTGCTAAGAAAGAAGGCTTCAAAACTAAATAAGTACCACCGTAAGGAATAGTTCCTCTATCAGTTGGATTACTAGGGTCAAGAGCTGTGGCTGTTTGACGATAGAAATAATAATCCAAACGTGGGTCTTTGTTGAAAATCATTTCTTCCATTAATTGGTGAGCTGGATAAGCAAAACCATTATCAGCTAAATAAGCAGATTGGAACCAAGGATGACGACCTTCTGGTGAAGAAGCAGTACTGAAATTATAAGTAAAGTCGTCAGCAGGAGCAGTGATATAACCACCTGCAGCAATAGCAGCAGTCAATTCAGCATTACCATTTGTACGTCCTTTTCTTGAATTCAATAATAATCTAATTTTAACAGATTTCGCAAATTTTATCCACTTAGCTGCAGAACCAGCGTACATAAAGTCAGCCGATGCAGCTAATGGGTCAGCAGTAGCTTTAGCAAGGTTTGCTGCTGATTCATCACAAAGTTTAATCAAAGCCTCATAAATATCAGAATCTTTGTCAAACTTAGGAGTTGTAATTGCAGCTTCTGCATTTCCTTTCCAAGCTTCGCTGTAAGGAGCATCGCCAAAAGTATCAACGAAATTACCCATTGCAAAAGCTTTTAAAGCCTGAGCTACACCTAAATAATGCGGGCTGTTTGCACTTGCATTAATAATGGCTTCAACGTTACTCATATTACGGTAAAAGCTATTCCAAGTACCGTTGTATGATTGGTTGTTTAAGTCATAATTATCAGCACTACTCAATAATCCGGCAAAACCCATCGCATTATCATTCACCGCAGTAACGGCATTTACTACTGCAATCTCTGCAGTTGGCAATAAAAGCTTTGCTGATGCAACCGTTGGACTATTCGGGTCTTTATTGATGTCCAATTCTGTTAAATCACAAGCACTCAACAAACTGATTAAGCCTGTAGTAAGTGCTATTTTTGATATATATTTTAATTTCATCTCTTTTTTATTTTTATGCTTTTAGCGATTGGCTTTTAGCTTTTAACTTTTTAATTTAATTCATAACTAAATTATGGAATTAATTTTTGGCTAACAACTAACAACTAACAGCTAATAGCTAAGTTAAAACGATACTGATAAGTTAGCACCAAAACGACGAGTTGAAGGAGCAGCACCTAAGTCAAAACCTTGGATGTTTGAATCAGCAAAGTTTGACAATACTTCTGGATCGAAGTTTAAGCCTGTCAACATGTTTGGTGATTTAAACCACAAGTTTCTTCCTGATAATGAAACTCTCAATCCACCAATAAATGGAATTGCTTTCTTCAAGAAAGCCTTAGGAACGTTGTATCCTAATGAAACCTCACGCAAACGAATAGTTGTAATATCGTAAATGTTAGTTTCGTCAGCACCATAAGCACCGTATCCG
The DNA here is from genome assembly GCA_027486845.1 of Cytophagaceae bacterium. GTDB lineage: Bacteria > Bacteroidota > Bacteroidia > Cytophagales > Spirosomataceae > Emticicia. The sequence continues at coordinate 48,757 of JAIXOL010000003.1, read as the reverse complement.
TTTGAGAAGTGCGATTGGAACGCAGTCATTGGGATTGTGTTTTTGATTGTTTTACCAGATTCATTCAACAATGCTTTGTATGTTTGAGGGTCGCCCAATACACCTGGAATTATACGCATACCTTCACGGTCTTCAGAGAATTTCAACTGACCTCTCAATAATAATGAAGCAGCAGTTGCCGAGAACATACTTCCACCATCACGGTAGTCCATCAATACTGATAAGTTAAAGCCTTTGAAGCTAAATGTGTTTGTCCAGCCCACAGTGAAGTTAGGAGCAGGATTTGCTAAGATTTGTGATGTTGGCTCTTGTAATGGTAAACCAGTAGTTGGGCTAATCAATACATTTCCTTGGTCGTCACGAGCATTACGTGAACCATAAATCATACCATAAGGATTGCCATTTCGGTGCATTGTCCCAGTTGAAGAAAGACCAGTACCACCTAAGAATAACTCACCTGATGGACCCGCATCAGCGACTTCTGAACGAAGACGAGTATAGGCAACAAAAGAGTTCCACTCAAAACCATTGCTCATTTTGATTGGCACTAAGTTTAAGCCTAATTCCCAACCTCTATTGATAATTTTACCAGCATTCGTTGCTTTAAAGTCAAAACCTGATGATGTTGGGATACGAGCTGTTACAATCAAGTCAGTTGAAACACGATTGAAGTAAGCAAGGTCAACACCAATTCTATTTTTAAAGAATTGCAATTCAGTACCTAATTCATATTCAGTAGTAAACTCAGGCTTTAAGTTTGCATTATTAAGTGTAGAAGGCAATCTTGTAGCTGAAATCGGTGAGGCATTATAGTATTGTACTGCAAAATTATATGAAGTAAATACCTGATATGGGTCTGCATCTTTACCAACTTTCGCAACGTTTGCACGAATTTTACCAAAGCTCAAAATATTTGTTGGCAATTTAAACGCCTCGGTGAAAATAAATGAACCACTTACTGAAGGGTAGAAATAGCTATTATTAGCTGCTGGCAAAGTTGAAGAGTGGTCATTACGGATAGTTGCTGTCAAGAATGCATAATTATTATATGATGCACCGTATTCAGCAAAGAAACCATAAAGACGACGTAAACTTTGGAATTCTGAGGCAAACTGCACGTTTGTACCGCCAAGAATCAATAAATTAGGGTCAATAACTGTTTGTCCTAATGAATTGCTGATATTTCTATAACGCTGGTTGGCATTGAAACCAGCCAATAAACGCATATTGATTTTTTCGCTGATGTCCTTGTCAGCTGAAGCCAAGAAAGTGAAATCTAATTCAGTATTCGTGATATTACCACGAGTAACTTGACCTAACGGAACTGAGTTACCACCTGGACGATAAACATCTCTACGAGTTTCATCATAAGTATTAACACCACCTTTTGCAGTTAAATTTAACCAAGGGGCTACATCATAAGTCAATGCCATGTTACCGAATACACGGTTTACATTACTTGTATAAGTATTGTATTTAGCTGTCCAAAGTGGATTATCTAATGCACGGTAAAATACGTTTCCTCCTGTTACTGGGTTTTCAAATGGAAGACCATTCAAATCGAAGTTACGTGGCAAGTAAAACAAACGTGAGTAAATTGAGCCCGAAGCAGCCAAACCACCATAGTCAGCGTAGTATCCAGCACCTGATTGCGGTGAATTTTGATTGGTGTTTACGTAGTTTACGTTACCACTCAAATTCAATTTATTTGATAATGTAGCATTACCACCAAAGTTCAAAGTAGTACGATCAGCACCCGAGTTAGGTATGATACCTTGGTTGGTCATACGTGAAGCACCTGCACTGATTGTAGTTGTATTACCAGTTGAACTGATATTAAAGCTATTTTCAACAACGCTACCACGACGGAAGAAACCACCAATAATATCGTAAGGCTTCAATTCATAAGGAGTTGCATTTCCGTTTGCATCTAAGAATTGAGGGAAAGCCGTTTTGTAACGAGCAGCACCATAAGCAACTCCAGTAAGTGGATTTGGAACAAATCCAGCAGCGTAATTACCATCAATAATTTTAGAATAACGCTCAAAACCTAATCCTTGGTTGATACGATCAACCTCAGCAGGGAAAGCAGAACCCCAGTTACCGATAAATCCACCATTATAAGTTTGGTTAGAACCTTGTGTGTATGAATCTTGGTAATCTGGAACAGTAGATATTTTCTCAGTAGAATAAGATGAGTTATAGGTTACTTCTAAACCTTTCTTAGCATTCTTGCTACCTGCTTTGGTAGTGATAACAACTACACCATTGGCAGCACGTGAACCATAAAGAGCAGATGCAGCAGCACCTTTCAAAATCGTCATTGACTCAACATTGTTAGGGTCAATATCATAAGCACGGTTAGAAGTTACTGTATTTTGGTTAAAACCACTAGTAGCGTTTACCGAGTTGTCGAAAGGAATACCATCTACAACAAATAATGGTTGGTTGTTTCCAGCAAATGAGTTTGCACCACGAATCGTGATACGAGTTGCTTGTCCTGGAGCACCACCACCTGAGATAATGTTTACACCCGGTACTTTACCATTTAATGCACGCAAGGCATCTGGCTCAGAACGTTGTTGTAAAGACTCAGCATTTACGTTAGATACCGCATAAGCCAAAGCTTTTTTCTCGCGTTGAATACCGATAGCTGTTACAACAACCTCAGATAGCTGTTTTGTGTCAGCACCTAATGAAATGTTTACAACCGACTGGTTTCCAAGTTTTACTTCTTGGGTGTTCATACCCACAAAACTGTATACTAAAGTACTTCCTGTGGCAGCTTCAATTGAGTAATTACCCTCAATATCTGTTTGTGAACCCTTTGAAGTACCTTTTACTTGCACCGTTACACCCGGCAATCCTGAGCCATCATCCGATGACGTTACTTTCCCAGTTATCTTCTTACCTTGTGCCATTACAGCAAAAGACATGATGACTCCCAGCAAACTAAGAAGTAGATTCTTCTTCATGTACGTTTTAGTTTAGGTTATTTATTAATTTAGTTTTACAAAAATACTTATTTTAAATAAAAAACAATATTATTTCAAGGTTTTATTCTTTTTCAGTATTATCTATGCTTATAATGAAATCTACAAGTAAACTGTTATTCAAAACGACTTAAATAACAAATATATAAAAACCAAATTGAAGATGACGTGCTACAAACAAAAAGAGGGCACTTCGTTATGAAGCACCCTCTTTATTGAAACTGTAATCTTATAAAACTACATTCAAACGATAGGCAAATGGCGAGGCATAGAAATCTCCACCAGTGATATTTGAACTAGTATTTGTATCTGTAAATGATTTACCATTTGTCAACTTCATTGTCCCAGTAACATCAAATCTATCACCTACCGAAACATCCGCAGCCGCTACTTTAGTTGCCGCCAATGCTTCTGCCCCAGTAATAGTTAATGTTGCCCTTGGGTATCCTGTAGTTGCATCTTTTGTAAATGCTGATGCTGGAAAACTCTTCAAAGCCACATTAGAAGTTGATTTATTTCCATTTGCAGGAGTTAAATCTACAAATTTCACTACTAAATCATAAGAAGCAAATAATGCTCCTTTATCAGGTGTAACGGCCTCTGCAACAATTTCCATTTTGGTTCCAGCCATATTTGCTTTACTCACATTAAAGTTTCTTACGGCACTTGTTCCCGACAATGGTGAAATTGTGCGAATATAGCCACCTTGCTCTAAGTTTTCCAAATCAATTGGTTCAATCATCTGTGTTTCGCACGAAGCCATCATAGCTCCCAAAAACAGTATACTTAAACTTTCTTTTATATATCTCATAATATTTTCAAGTTTTAAATTAAATAAATATCAAAGTAATTACTTTAATGTACCTGCCGAACCATTATCCCAAAAAACAGGCGTTGTCACATTTGCTTTCTGTTTTGCTGTAGAATTACGAGCAATAAATGCCGTTGGATAGAAGAATGACTTAACAAAAGAACCAGGATTTGGGTCTAATGCCGGTTGCATGTTACGTGGCATTCCTGTACGACGATACATATTATATGCCTCTATACCATTTCCGTATAAAGCAAACCAATATTCATTAGCAATAATATTTAGTCTGTCAGCATCAGTTGTTGCTTTGTCGTAGTCTGCTAATCTTGCAGCTACATATTTATTTACTTCATCTGCCCAAACAATTTTCTTATCAGTTTCAAAAGCAGTAACTTTTGAACCTTCTGATGTTCCCATTGCTGCCGCTCTTACATCAGCCATTGATTTACGAATACCTGATTCGAGTAATGCTTTTGGCGAACCCGTAGTTTTCAATACCAAAGCTGACTCAGCCAACATAAAATCAACAAATGATTGTGTCATAATTGGGTGCAAACCAGCACCACCTGCACCTGCTCCAAGCGAAACACCTCTACCTGCATCGTTATCATACAAACCACCCGCCGGGTAAAGTCCCCAAGCTGTACGTAATAAACCATCTGGTGGAATACCTTCGTTACTCAAGTGGTCACGTCCCCAATATCCAACTGGTGTTGGCAAACAGAAATAATCAGATACTGAATAATGGTTTGGTTTGGTGTTAGTGATACAACGAACCTCATTTACATTGGTAGTATTTTTAATAGTTTGACGATAGAAATACATTCGAATACGTGGGTCAGCTTTATCATACATAATACCCATATAAGCATTTGATTGATAATCACCACCACCCGCTGGTAAGTATTGACCTTGGTATCTTGGATGACGGGTATCAGGGTTAGTAAGATTAGTTCCGAACTTAAACACAAAATTTTGAGCATTGCTTGAAATTAATTTGCCGCCTGCAATTAATGCATTAATTCCTGAAGTTGCACCGGCAGCATCTATCAAACGACGATTCAAAAGCAATTTTAATTTTAATGTATTAGCTGCACGAAGCCATCTATCGGTATCACCACCATAATACAAATCACTTGTAACACCACCCTTTGATTTTGCAGTAAAGTTAGCAACAGCATCATCAAGGTCTTTGATTGCAGCAGCATAAATTGTAGCACCACTTTCAACTTTAGGGTTGAAGTTAGCAGCATCAAGTGCTTCGCTGTAAGGCACATCACCAAAGTGGTCTACCAAATTGGCTAAAACCGCCGCTCTAATTGTACGAGCAACACCCGCATGCACAAACAATTCTGATTTTTCGGCAATAGGAATCAGCGTTTTTACATCATTCAATATGGTTGCATAAGCGGTATTCCAGTTTAAATCTAATCCACCAGGTGAAACTGCATTATCATAAAATGCTGCACCTTGATTTATCATACGTATTAGACGCATATCTGGGTCACTGAATTGATTAAAGTGACCAGGAAAACTAACTTGAATTTGATTGAGTAGGTAGTTTATGTCAGTATTGCTTGTAGTAACTGCACTTGGATTATCTAATAAATCCAATTCGCAAGAACTCACCAATATTGTGCATAAAGCCAATAAGGATATTTTAAGTTTCTTTATCATTTTTTATTATGATTTAACTGATTAAATGATTGATTCTGAGAATCTAAGCAATTCGTTTTCTTAGAAAGTCAACTTTAATGTTCCACCGAGTCTTCTTGCACTTGGTCCTGTCAAGAATTCAAATCCAAGACCATTACCAACTCCGAGTCCTAAGTTATCGGTATCTAAGTTTACACCTTCAGGTACATTCAAAGCTTTGTACCATAAGTTGTTTCCAGAGAACGAAATAGAAGCTCCTTTAACGATTGATGAACCAAATAATTTCTTAGGCAAAGAGTAGGACAATGAAACTTCTTGCAAACGAATTGTTGAACCATCAAAAATACGACCTTCATCACCGAAGAAATAAACATTGTTGAAGTTTACATCCGAACCAGTGATTTGAATATCGTTTGGTTGACCGTCAGCCTTTACGCCTGGGAAAATAAAAGTTTGGGCTCTATCATAACCTGATTCTTGACCTGACTCAATAGTAAGACCACGACCCAACAATGCTCCAGCAGTTGATGAATAAATAACACCACCATGACGGTAAGACATCATTACGCTCAATGAAAGTCCTTTATAGTTGAAAGTATTAATCAAACTTGTGTTGAATGCAGGATTCGGGTCACCAAGTACAACTGGCGTTGGAGTTGCTTGCAAATATCCAAGAGCATCAATCAATAATTTACCAGCCTCATTTCTACGGAATCCTGTACCTTTAATAATATTGAATGGCTGACCAACAATGGCATAGTTACCCAATGCCGAACCAAAACCAGAGATTTGTACTTCTTGGATTGTTCCACCCAAATCAATCACTTTTGGTAAATTACGAGAGAAAGTTGCCGCTACATCCCATGAGAAACCATTACTCAATGTTAGCGGTGTACCATTTAAACTAAACTCAATTCCTTCGTTACGAATTTGACCAACGTTGATTGTAGTCGAAGTATAACCTGTTGAAGCATCCAATGGAGCTCTTGTGATTAGGTTTTTTGTATTACGACGATATAAAGTTAAATCAAATCCTATTTTATTATTCAACATTTTACCTTCGATACCTAATTCAGTTTCTGCATGCAACTCAGGCTTTAAGTTTGGATTTCCCAAGGTGTTATCAACTGAATGAGTTTGTACAGCTGTTCCTGATGCATTTAACCAGCCTCTTGCACTTTGGTTCAAGACATTCCTTGTGCTGTATGGGTCTGGAAAACCAGCCGAAGTACCATAACCAACTCTTACTTTCAAGAAATTCAAGATATTTGATTGAAGTGCTGGAAAGGCAGTTGTCGGCACAAATGATGCACTAACTGAAGGATATAAAATACGACGATTTTCTTTTTCTACTGTCGATGTCCAATCATTACGAGCAGCTAGGTTAAGGAACAAATAATTGCTGTAATCAGCTGTAATTTCTCCAAAAAGCCCCATACGAGTTTGTTCAGTTCTAAGATTTGAAGATGCATTATCAATAAAGTTATTATGAGTAAATAAACCTCTCGCCAATTGATTTTGGCTATTGATGTTATACAAATTAAATCTATCATTACGAATATTACCGCCAATTCTACCTGACAATGAAAACTTCTCAGTTATTGGTTTAGAATAAGATAAGATAGCACTATTATCCCAAATGGTATTTTTGAAGTTCAAAGTATTATACAAGCCGTTCGGCAATTGCACGCCTCCTTTACCTAGTAAAAATTCTTGTGTTTCGTCATAAGTATCCAAACCAACTTTATAAATCAAAGATAAATCTTTTGCAATATCATAGTTGAAAGTTGTAGCAGTAAATACACGATTAACAACACCAGTTGTTTTGTAGTTATTCAATACCCATCTTGGATTTGGAATATCATTTCCACCACGGAAATATACCGTTGTACCAGTCGCTGGGTCTTCAAAAGGCCAGCCCATCAAGTCAACTTGACGTGGTGTGTACATTACATTAGCTAATACCGAAGGGAAATCATTGGCATTATTACCAGTTCCTGAACTCAAAGGAGGTGATGTTTGGTCGGTATTTGCAAAATTGATTGACATATTAACCGACAGTTTTTTACTCATCTGAGCATTCAAACCTAAACCTAAGTTCAATTTCGTTAGATTGTTATTTGGAATATATCCACCTTCTTTATTATAGCCAGCCGATACATTATATCCAACTTTCTCACCACCACCCGAAATATTTAGTGAAGTATTTGAAATTTGACCTGTACGGAAGAAATCACTTACGTTATTTGGAAAAACCTCCATTTTGTATGGACTCACAGAGGCAACATAATCCGCTTGTCCTGCTCTTAATGCAGCATTGCTCAAAAAAGCATAAGGATGAGTTGTCAAGGCAGCATTACCGCTTTGAGAAGCGTAAGTTCTAGCTTCTTCTAAAGATGGCCCCCAGTTACTAAAGAAATAACCTAGGTTTTGCTGAAAACCACCAACGTAAGAGTTTTGATATTTTGGTAAGTGAGCAGTGTTCGTAAAGAAAGACTGTGTAACGTTATACTCAGTTTTGCGAGCTTTCTTGCTACCATTCTTTGTTGTTACCAAAATTACACCGTTACGACCTTGGTCACCGTAAGTTACTGTTGCCGCCAAACCTTTCAATACTGTAATGTTTTCGATATTGTTAGGATCAAGGTCAAGAAAACGACTTGAAGATGACTGACCACCCGAAGTAAAACCACCACGAGTGTTAGTATTTGAATTGAAAGGTACACCATCAACCACAAAAAGCGGTTGTACTGAACCAGTAATCGAAGAATAACCACGAATAGTGATGTTTGTACCAGTACCCGATACACCTGATGTAGAAGTAATGTTTACACCAGCGATTTTGCCTTGTAATACACGACCCACATCAGCTTGCGGACGATCTTCAATGTTTTTCTTATCGACAGTTGCAACCGAATAACCCAAAGCACGTTTTTCACGTTGAATACCTTGTGCTGTTACAACTACCTCAGAAAGTTGTTTGGTATCAGCACCTAGTGAAACATTCACCACTGACTGACTTCCGAGTTTTACTTCTTGGGTGTTCATACCCACAAAACTGAATACTAAAGTACTTCCTGTGGCAGCTTCGATTGAGTAGTTACCATCAATGTCTGTTTGCGAACCCTTTGAAGTACCTTTTACTTGTACCGTTACACCCGGCAATCCTGAGCCATCATCTGATGACGTTACTTTACCAGTTATCTTCGAGCCTTGTGCCATAACAGCAAAGGACATGATGACTCCTAGCAAACTAAGAAGTAGATTCTTCTTCTTCATGTACATTTTAGTTTTAGGTTACTAATTAATTAATTAACTGCTACAAAAATACTTATTTTATACACACGATAAAATAGTACATTTATAGTTTCTTGAATTAAACATATAACATTTTTCAGAAATGACGAAATAAAAATAGTGTTTTAGACAACATTCTTCATTTAATTTATTTTATTATTAAATAAATACAACACTTAGTATATATTTTATAGTTCAACTAATTCTCCAAATATACTTTGGCGTATCATCAAATACACCTAATTATTATGCCAGTAATAATGCATAAATTAAGTACTTTTAATCAATTTTTTAAAAACATAAAAATTCTTAGAAAAATACAATTAAAAAAAATAGAAAAATAGTATGCAAGCCTACAATTATTCAATATTATTTCGACAAATGATGTTTTTCTATCTATATCATTTCACAAAAAATAGACATTACTTAATTTTCATTCTGTTTGCAGAATCAAGCATTTATAAAAAACTTCTTTAATAGAAGGATAATTAAACCACAAATACTTGAATTGTATTTTTTTAAGAATCAGCTTTTAATGCATAATAGCATTTCAATGATTTCAAAACTGTTTGTATTTACCTATTGCGTAGCTTATAAATTGGTTTACATAGTTTATATTTGAATAAAACATGAGTTCTATGCATTTCTTTGTTTTTAAATTAAAGTATTATTTTTTCATATCATGAAAATAATAGTGAAGGATGTAAATCGAAATTTTCAATATTCAGTCATTAATTAAATTGTAATTATTTGTACTACACCGTCTCATCAAAGAAAAAAGGTGTGGGACAACTAATAAATGTGATACGATATATTTAGTATTTGAGCGAAGCCTAAAGCCCCAATTTATCACAAAAAATGCCCCTTCACAATTGCCAAAATTTTAGAAAATGGTAACGGTTTCGTTCCTTTTTTTTGATTAATAATGCTAATATCAGCGGCACGTTTCCAATGCCACATTAAATTTCTGTAAGCTTGCCACAAATAATAACGGGGGTCGTAGATATGCCCAGGGTCAGAACTAACACCATTTAGCTCCATTATTCTTATATTTTTACCTTCATACAAATCATCAATACTTTCAACCTTCATATCAAATCGACCATAGCAAAAACCATCAAACCCTTCCGAAACTTTTGAAATAACTTCGTGTAATTGATTATTAATCAAATGATTAGCATTTACAAATTTCGTCCCTCGACAATGATTACCGATAGGTTCGAGTAAATAATTTTCACCCAAAGACAAGACATCCTGCATACTTTTTCCGAGTCTTTTTTGTAAAATCTTTAATTGGAATCTCGCACGAGTATTTTGCAACACTAATTCTTCAATTGTAGATTTCCCATCACCAGTAACACTCAAAAATTCTTTCAAAGTTACCGATGAAACTTTACCAATTTTATCAGTTGGCATTCTACTAAAAAGCACTCCCAACTCAATCGGATACGTAATAAATTCTTGAATTAAATAATCAGCATTGGCCGACTCATGGTATTGATGAAGTTCTTCAACTGATTCAATTTTTGCCACTGAAGTTCCCCGCTCGCCAATATTTGGTTTTGCAATAATTGGATATTGTAAAACGTTATTTATCAACAATTTAGGCAACTCATCGAATGCTGTACCCAAATGAATAAAAATAGTTTTGGCCAAATATTCAACCGAAATATGCTTAATGATTTCAATTTTATGTTCACCATAAAAACCTCCTGCCACAATACCTGGATTTACTGCAGTGAAAAAAGTCAATGACTTTGCTCTGACGGCTTGATAAAGCCAATACGGAGTCATTGGCAAATAAAACAGCCACCAAGGCCAATATTCATAATTGAAAACTTTGACTAAAAACAAAGGTATTCGCATAATTTTCAGTATAATTAATGTGTAAACTTATCTTTTATTCAGCAAACTGGCAATAACTTTAGTTATTTTGGAACGTTCATAGATTACCACAATCAAACAACAAATAAAAGCAAGCAAAGCCTTATAAAACAACTTTCCTGTGTCATTTTTAACCTCAATTCCATAAATCGTCAAAATGTAAAACTATAGCTATTACCAGCCCAATTTGAATCGACCCCGCAAAACTGTTTGTTCCTATTACAAGAAAAATTATCAAATCCACATATATTATTATTTTTTGACAAAAAGTACGCTAACTATCTTTTTAAGAAACGTATGTTTGCCGATATAAATCGAGTAGTTTTTGATAGCTTTGCAAAAAAATTAAAGCAAGGTATGAGAAAACTCCAAATGGAAGAACTCAATCGCTTATCGGTTGAAGATTTTAAGGAAACGAATAAAAACAATTTTTGTATCATACTAGATGATATAAGAAGCATGAATAATGTAGGCTCTGCATTTCGCACTTCCGATGCTTTTTTGGTAGAAAAGATTTATTTATGCGGCATAACGGCCATTCCTCCACACCGAGAAATTGAAAAAACTGCTCTTGGTTCAACCGAATCAGTAGCTTGGGAACACCGAGAAAATGCAATAGATTTAGTGAAAGAATTGCAAGCAAACGGCTATATAGTTTTGGCAGTTGAGCAAGTAGAAAATAGCCTAAAATTGAATGATTTTCAGCCAGAACCCAATCAAAAATATGCTTTTGTGTTCGGAAATGAAGTTTTTGGGGTAAACCAAGAAGTTGCAGAATTGGCCAATAATTGCTTAGAAATCCCGCAATTTGGCACTAAACATTCACTAAACATATCGGTAACAGTCGGAATTATTTGCTGGGATTTTGTGAGCAAACAGTTATCAATTAACAATTATTGACAAGCATATTTCTACACTTGAATCGTTATCTAAAACTTTAACCGAGTTTAGAATAATTTATAATTGTTAATTGATAATTGAAATTACGCTCCCTCAAATTGCCTTAAAAATCTTACGTCATTCTCAAAGAAAAGACGTAAATCCTTTACTCCATACCGGAGCATCGTGATACGCTCAATTCCCATTCCAAAGGCAAAACCAGTATATTCTTCTGAATCTATTCCACTATTTTCCAATACATTTGGGTCAACCATTCCCGAACCAGCAATTTCTACCCATCCCGAATGTTTACAGATATTACAACCTGAACCTTTGCATATAAAGCAAGAAATATCAATTTCGGCACTTGGCTCAGTAAAAGGAAAATAACTTGGACGCAAACGAATCTTGGTGTCTTTATCAAACATCTCTTTAGCAAAATGATAAAGCGTATCTTTAAGGTCTTTAAAACTTACTTTTTTATCAACATAGAGTCCTTCAATTTGGTGAAACTGACAGTGAGCTCGTGCTGAAATGGCCTCGTTGCGATACACTCGACCAATCATCAAGGAGCGAATAGGTGGCTTTTTGTGTTCCATCAATCGCACTTGCACGTTTGATGTATGCGTACGAAGTAAAACATCATCTTTCTGAATATCTTTCTTTTCCACGAAAAACGTATCTTGCATTTCACGGGCAGGATGGTCTTCTGGAAAGTTTAAAGCAGTAAAATTATACCAATCGGTTTCAACCTCTGGGCCATCTTCGTGATTAAAACCCATGCGAGCAAAAATCTCTAACACTCTCTGACGAGTAAGCGTAAGTGGGTGAATCGAACCAGAAAAATTTGGTGCAACGGGCAATGTCAAGTCAATACCGCTAGTCTTTGAGTCGTTTACACTTTGTTCAAGATTTTCCGTAAAATCTCTTAGTCTTTGCTCTGTGAGATTTTTGAGTTTATTGAGCTCTTGTCCAACCGCACGTTTATGCTCATTGGCTACCGTTTTAAACTCTTCAAAAAGATCATTGAGTATTCCTTTTCGGCTAATATATTTAATCCGAAACTTTTCTAAGTCGTCTTTGCTATTGACCACAACAGCATCAACTTCGCCTAATAATTCTTGAATCTTATCTAACACCCTAGTACCGTTTAATAAATTTATGCACAAAGATATGAATAATGTCAGATTCTCCCATATTTTTGCGATGTAAATACTAAAAAGATTACCTGTAACAATACCTATTTCATTAAAGTTTTTTTATACATTCTTGATTACGTATTTCATACAACAAATTGACAATCAATTATTTGTATCTTTTGATAAAAAATATATTAAAATTTTTCGAAGAAAAGTTAAGGCTGTAATTGAGAAATTTTCGTTTTATGTTGAGTAAAAATTTTATACCCAATGTGCATTTTCAAATTAAGATTATCAGATTACAATCTTTTTATAATACTTTTTAGTGGTTAGGTGATTATAATAAAGCAACTGTCCTGTGGATGGTTGCTTTTTAACTTCTACTCCACAATTTTATACAAACCTTTAGCTCTTGTTCTTGAAATTGCATTAAAATGCCACCATTCACTTTCAATTCGCATATAGCCTACGCTCGTCATGGCTTCACGCAATATTATTCGATTAGCTAGTTGTTCTTTGCTTAGTTTGCCCTCAATTAGCATTTCATCTTCTAAACGAGGATATGCTAAATCACCAAAAAAATCAAATTTTGTACCCATATCTAGTGGCTTTTTAATTACATCATCATAAACCGTTAAGTCAACTGCCGAACCAAAATTATGAATCGAAGCAATAGCAGGATTAGCCACAAAATCTTCTCTTTTTTTGGGAGGAATACTATCCAATAAGTTCCAAAGTGTATACTGAACACTTAGTGGGCGAGCAGCATCATACACCAATAATCTATAATTTGGATATTTTTCCTGTAAAATTTTATTGGCTTTTACAAGCATTTGGGCAGGTTTCGCTTGCAAGTAAGCACGAGTCAAATCTCCATAGACATCAGTTTTTACAAAATTATCAGTCGTAGAATATTTCAATTCGACCATAATAGTCGAATCGAGGGTTTGGATATCAACCAAACCTTGCTCAATCATTCGTTGCTCCAATTCAGAAATTATTGGTTGCTCAATTATTACTACGCTATCTTTTTTAGTAAATGCTGAATCTATCTTTTTACTTTCTTCAGCTTTTTCTGTTTGGCAACTCCAAACTCCTAATAATACTACACTTAATAGAAAAATCCTCTTTGAAAGCATCATTTTAAACTGTTTTTCGGCATAATCGAATCAAATTTTAAGTTATAAATCGAAAAATCGTGGTTTATCCTTAAATTAGCCACAAATCTAAACTTAAACCATCAAATTTATGGCATTAAACTATATTTGGGTAGCTTTTTTTCTGATTGCATTTGTAGTTGCATTATTCAAACTCATCTTCTTGGGAGATACCGAGATTTTCAGAATCATCATTGAAGGAATGTTTGATTCCTCCAAAATCGCCGTCATGGATATTGCCTTGCCGCTCGCTGGTGTCATGACTTTTTTCTTGGGAATTCTTAAAATCGGTGAAGAAGCAGGTGTTATTCGTCGCATGGCACGAATTATTGCTCCTTTTTTTAGTAAACTCTTCCCCGAAGTACCAAAAGATCACCCAGCAAATGGACAAATGATTATGAATTTTTCGGCCAATATGCTCGGCCTTGACAATGCAGCCACACCTTTTGGCTTGAGTGCGATGCAAAGTTTGCAAGAACTAAATCCAAACAAAGACACGGCTTCCAATGCTCAAATTATGTTTATGGTGCTTCACAGTGCGGGGCCAGTACTTATTCCGCTCAGTATTATGGCTCAACGTGCCATCTATAACGCTGCCGACCCTGCCGATATTTTTATTCCTGCCTTGATTTCAGTTTATGTGGCTACACTGACAGGAATGCTTTTTGTCGGAATCAAACAACGCATTAATTTCTTAGATAAAACCCTCTTTTCGTGGCTTTTAGGTCTAACAGGCTTTATTGGTTTTGTACTTTGGTATTTTTCTCGTTTACCAAAAGAAGAAATTGAAGTAACATCGAAAGTGGTCAGTAATATGATTTTGTTTGTTTTTATTGTAGGTTTTATTGGTGGAGCTATTTACAAAAAGGTTAATATTTTTCCTGCATTTATTGAAGGTGCAAAATTAGGATTTGAAACATCAATAAAAGTGATTCCCTACCTAGTTGGATTGTTGGTTGCTATTGGTGCATTCAGAAATTCGGGGGCTTTGACTTATATAGTAGAAGCCCTAAAATGGGTTTTTAGCTTGACAGGCATGAATACCGATTTTACCGATGCACTTCCAACTGCCCTTATGCACCCATTAAGTGGAAGCGGCTCAAGAGCCATGATGATTGATTCGATGAAAACCTTTGGTGCTGACTCATTCGTAGGGCGTTTGTCTTGTGTATTCCAAGCTTGTTCGGATACGATTTTGTATGTTTTGGCTTTGTATTTTGGCTCTGTCAATATTAAAAATACTCGATACACACTCGTAGCAGGACTTTTAGCTGATTTAGCTGGTGTAATAACTGCCATCATAGTTTCTTATATTTTCTTTTATTGATTTCCATTATCTGTGGCACACCCTTTTATCTACAATTACATGGTGTGCCACGGAAATGAAATAATGACAATCATAAAGATCATAGCCATGTAAACAATATTGTTTTGCCAATACACAAACACAATCAAAAAAATAGATATCATTAGTTTGTACATCGTTAATGAAAATAAATTTCAATCTCCTTTCAACCTTTTGGTGATAATCTGAATCATTATATAAAAAGGCAAAAAAGACTATGAAAAAATTATTCTACGAACACCTCGACGAACTTATGTTTGTATCAATCTTTATAGTGATTGTAGCCATTAATGCGTGTAAAGCATAACATTAAAACCACCTTTTTTTAATTTGTCAAGAAGATGGTTTTATTTATCTACAGCAGTTTGAAGAGAGAAAAAGCAAGAGCCACTTGATTCTTGCTTTTTATTTTTTTATAAGAAAAAAATGGAAGCAAGAATATTTTCCAATTATGCACAAAAACATCAAATATCCACCAATGAACATTAAATCAGCCTCATCCAACCAATTGAATAAAATATTTTTAAAGTGCTTTATTCTGAAAAAAAGTAGTTAATTCTCAGAAAATGCTTTTAGTTTTTCACTTATTGAAAATCAGTTTTTCCCGCCTAAATACTCACTTTGAAGTATTTTTTTAAATCCATCAAATTTTACAGGAGTTTTTTGATATTGATAGGTAATTCTTAAGGATTGCGTACGATTATTATCACCCATTGCTACATCGACATCATCCATCATAAATTGGCTTGGATGTTCATACCCACAAGCATGACAAATATCCAAAATCTCTTTTGTGAGTGTCTTTACATAATTATAAAAACGCTCACTTTTTAAAGTGGGGTCAATTCCTCCTTGCAACCATTTATTCTGCGTTGCTACTCCGCTCGGACAACGGTTTGTATGACAGATTTGTGCCTGAATACAACCAATTGACAGCATTGGCTCACGTGCCACATTTATTACATCTACTCCCATCGCAAAAGCCATTACGGCAGTATCGGGCAAACCAAGTTTACCAGAACCAATAAAGGTAAGTTTATCAGTCAATTCTCTTTTTTGAAAAATTCTATAAACCGAAGAAAAAGCATACACAAAAGGTAAAGAAACATGGTCTGCAAAACTAGGTGGTGCAGCACCTGTTCCACCTTCCCCACCATCAATGGTAATAAAATCGGGACCTTTGCCTGATTTTTTCATCAAATCGGCTAATTCTTCCCACATTTCGAGTTTTCCGACTGCTGATTTTATTCCGACAGGCAAGCCCGTAGCACTCGCCATCAATTCTATAAACTCAACCATTTCCTTTATAGTAGAAAACGCACTGTGATACGCTGGCGAAATCACATCTTTTCCCAACGGTACATGGCGAATCTCGGCCAATTCTTTTGTAAGTTTTGAAGCTGGTAAAACACCACCTTTACCAGGTTTTGCTCCTTGCGAAAGTTTGAGTTCAATCATTTTTATGCAAGGATTATCTTGGCAAAGTTTCACCAATTTTTCCATCACAAAATTCCCGTCATCATCTCTAATCCCAAAATACGCTGTTCCTATATTGAGGACTACATCTGCACCATTTTTATGATAAGGCGAAAGTCCACCTTCGCCTGTATTATGATAACAACCAAACTTTGCCGCACCTTTATTCATTGAGTCAATAGCAGTGGCGGAAAGTGAACCGTAGCTCATTCCAGAAATATTGACAACCGATTTTGGCAAGAATGGATATTTTCGATGATGATATTCTCCGATGACTTTCGCCGATGGACAAATGTATGGATTTGCTACATTTGGATGGTCTTTGGGCAATTTAAAAGGCAACATCGCTGGTTTTATAAAATTATAGCCCGCACTATACATGTCTTGGTCAGTGCCAAAACCCTGAAAATTATTTTCTTTTTTTGCGGAGGCATAAATCCAAGAGCGTTGACGGCGATTGAAAGGCAATTCTTCTCGGTTATTGGCCACAATATATTGGCGTAACTCTGGCCCAACACTTTCGATAAAATAACGCAGATGTCCAACAATAGGAAAATTATGTTGAATTGTGTGTTTTTTTTGAAGAATATCTTTTAAAAAAATTAAAGTAAAAAAGACGAGAATATAAGCCCACCAAGCTATACCAATAAAAAACTGTAAAATGGATTCCATTTGGATTCAAAAATTGAATGTTGATGCAGCAAGATACAAGGATATTTCAATTCAAACACAAGGGTTTCAGGTCTAGCATAAAATTTTAACAGAAATCTAATTTTTTTCAACAAAAAAATAAAATCATTTATAGGATTATATTTTTATAAAAACTTGTTTTTCATCAAAATTGTACTTGAAAAATATTCTTTTGAGGCAAATTCAAAAAAGCAGCCTTGTAGAAAAACTTAAATTTAGAGCCTAAAATAAATTATTAAATTGTAGAAAAATACTTTCATACAAACAGCTGTAAAAGTAATTTAAACTTAACTTACTAATCGAATTTTTATATAAGTATTATTGATTTTGCAAATAGAATTCAAAATAAAGTATGCCTATTGAATTTTCGGCAAAAAACTCCCATATTTTTGTAGGACAGGTTTTCAACCTGTCAGTTGTTCAATATAAAAAAGGCAGGTTGAAAACCTGCCCTAGGATTTTCAATAAAGTCCCGATAACTTCTGTAGTGCTTCCATTACGGTTGGCTTGTCTTCTGGGTAGGTTACACCAAACCACTCTGACTCGTTTGAGAACACTTTACATTTTCCTAAGCCATTCTGAATCAAATAAGTCATTACAGTCGGAATATAAAATTCTGCTTTTGGCGAGTCGATATTTTTTATCGAATATTCCTTAAACATTTCATTAATTACTGGAAATACATTTGGCATAAAACCCCAGAAATTCATCGAAACTGGCGTATTTTCTGGTAAAGCTGTTAAAATATCACCCTCTTCAAATACAATCAAATTATCAGTTTGGCGATAAATTTTTGTACGCTCCGTCACTACCTCCAAATAACCATTTTCATCAACCTCGCAAACCCCTCTTGAAACCGAACCATTTTCTGATAATGTATTCTTGATTTGATAGCCTACCATGGCATGACAATTATCGTCGGTATTATTGGTCAAGAAATCGGCCATGATTTTAAAACCTTCATAGCCATAAAAATCATCGGCATTAATAACAGCAAAAGGCGTATTGGTTTGTTCCCAAGCACAAAGCACTGCATGGCCAGTTCCCCAAGGCTTGGTACGTTCCACCGTTCCGAGTTCGGGAGCAACGTATTTTTGTACACCTTGAATCGCAAAATCGTAGTCGATTTTTCCGGCCAATTTTGACCCAAATATTTCTTCAAAATCTGCTTTTAATTCTTCTCTAATGATGAAAACGATTTTCCCAAAACCTGCCTTAATGGCATCGTGAAGCGAATAATCAATGATAGTTTCGCCGTTTGGGCCGAATTTATCTAATTGTTTGATGCCACCGTAGCGACTGCCCATACCTGCGGCTAAAATAAGAAGTGTTGGTTTTGACATATAAATGATTGTATTTTTTTGAAAGTCAGTTTAATTTTTATTCTAAATAATTTGATAAAACGCTTAACTTTATAAAACATTAATTATTTTTTGGAAATTAGTCCATCGGTTATTCAATTTCTCGACAAATTTACAAAACACTTTTCGGACTGTCAGAAAAACTTTGATTAATAATAATTGTTAAATCTACACTTAATCTATAATTTTGTTTAACATCTAATCAATCTGACTATGTATCTACGTTTTTTAGCATTATTTATGCTATTTTGTGCTTCTGTTCAAAGCAATGCACAAGGTTTTTCGATGAATAAATTACCTCTCAGCGATTGGGATTTGGGTAATTGGAAACAAGTCGAATCAGTCGATAATCCTTTTAAGAAAAAAGCCTCATTTGTGGCTGGAAACAAGTTTTTGTTTTCAAATACTGCGGGCAAAATAACTTCAAAACTTACTACTGCCGATGCAAAAGTAAGATTTGCGTTTATGCTTGGCAATAACAGTGAAGCGATTTTCTATATTCAAGGCAAACACGCCATCGTTTTGAGCAATTTACGCCCAAGTGGGACAATTTTACTCAAAGATGGTGGTATAAAGTTACCAAATCAAAATGCAGGAAGAACGGCGGGACTTTGGCAAACGCTTGAATTAACATTTTCGGAGACTTCGTTTGGCAATGCCATTACGCTCGAAAAAGTGGTTTTGAATGATGTTCTGATACATCAAGGCTATATTTTGTCTTCAGAAGGTAAAAACGAAGGCCCAATTGTATTTGAAAATAAATCAGGAAGTATAGCTGTGAATGATTTAGAGTATTTGAAATACAATAATGAAAAACCATTGAAATTGAGTGGTTTGAGCTACGAACTTTACGAAACATTCGATTGGGATAAACAATTTGCCAAAAAGAAAGAAACACCTAACGATGCAGGAAAAGCAGTTGAACTTACTAAAGATTATGGTGTAGGATTTAATCGTTTCTTATTGGTCTTCAAAGGTAATTTAGAGGTAGAAAAAGATGGAAGTTATTCATTGATAGCCGATTGTGCTGGAAAATCGGCACTAATAGTTGATGGAAAAGAGGTTTTACCAATGGCAGATGAAAGTTATCGTAAGCCACGAATTGCCTATTTGGATTTGAAAAAAGGCAAACATTCGATTGAAATGAAGTATATAAAAGTTTGGTGGAAAGCCGAACTCGGACTTTTTGCCGCTGGCCCAGAAATCAGACCATATTCACTTCATGCTGAAACCTCATTGCCAACTCCACAAGCTGTTGGTGAGATTGACATTGCACCAAAAAACGATGTTGAAATGGTTCGTTCGTTTGTGATGTTTGATGGTCAAAAACGCACTCATTCAATCTCGATTGGAAGTCCAAAAGGCTCACATTATACGTATGATTTAGACCAAGCTGCTTTGCTTTATGCTTGGCGTGGTGAGTTTGCCGACGTAACCGAAATGTTTCATGAGCGTGGCGAACCACAATTATTAGAGGCAAAAGGTGTAAAAACGAAATTTTCGGGAAAACCTTCGGTGGCTATTTTGGCAGATGCCAACGCCCCAATGCCCGATTCTTTAGATGCTTACAAAACTTTAATTTTCAAAAGCTATTCACTTGATAATGAAGGTTTTCCAACCTACAAGTTTTTACTAAACGGAACGGAAATTTTACAAAAAATCACACCAAATATCGACGGAATTTCAGTCACAACTTCATCTAGTAATGGAGCAAATTTATATTGCAAATTAGCGGAAGGGAAATCTATTTCAATGATTGAAAAAGGTCGTTACTTGGTTGATAATCAATATATTTTGATTGATATTAAAGCTAAGCCTATCATTCGTAATTCGAAAGCTGGACAAGAAATTATTATGCCTTTAAGTAGTGCAGTTTCTTATTCTGTTTCGTGGTAATATCCACCCCATGGCATAGGCCGAACGTCCTTACCAATATAGAGGACTTTATTTTACCTTTAATTTATAAATAAAATGAAAAAAATAATAGTACTATTTCTCATTTTGGGAAATCTGGGAGCTTTTGCTCAGAATAGACCTTTGGTAGAAGAAGATTTCTACCGTATTGTTACTTTGCCGGTTCCCGAAGGCGTAAAACTCGAGGTTGGAGGTTTGGCGGTTATGCCAGATGGCCGTTTAGGTGTTTCGACGCGTCGAGGCGATGTTTATTTGGTTTCAAATCCGTATATGAAAAACGGTACACCTCCTTCTTATAAACGTTTTGCTTCAGGTTTGCATGAGTCATTGGGTTTGGCCTATATCAAAGGTAATTTGTGGGCAACTCAACGTGGCGAAGTAACAATCCTAAAAGATAATAATGGCGATGAAATTGCCGATGAATATGAAGCATTTCAAAAATTTCCACTTTCTGGCAATTACCACGAATATTCTTATGGCCCAGTGGTTTTGCCTGATAATGACATGATTTTTACGCTAAATCTTGGCTGGCAAGGAAAAGGTGTAAGTTTAGTAAAATGGAGAGGCTGGATGCTAAAAGTTTCACCCGATGGAAAAATGACTCCATGGGCAACAGGTTTGCGTTCGCCCGCAGGTTTTGGTGCATTACGCAACGGTGATATATTTTATACCGAAAACCAAGGAGATTGGGTTGGCTCTGGCCGCATGACGCACCTCGAAAAAGGTGATTTTGCAGGAAATCCAATGGGTTTGCGTTGGACTTCCGAAGAAGGTTCGCCACTAAGTGTCAAGCCAACAGATGTGCCAGATACAGGTGAGCCACTTTATGAAGTTGCTAAGCGTTTTCCGAGCATTAAAGTGCCAGCAGTTTGGTTTCCTCATACTTTGATGGGAATTTCAACAGCTGATGTAATTGAAGACACTTTTGGTGGAAAATTTGGACCATTTGAAGGACAATTATTCGTTGGCGACCAAGGACATAGCAAAATCATGCGTGTATATTTAGAGAAAATTGCAGGCAAATATCAAGGTATTTGTTTTCCGTTTAAAGAAGGTTTTCAGTCGGGCATTTTACGTATGCGTTGGGGACTTGACGCTTCGATGTTTGTGGGTATGACGAGCCGAGGCTGGTCTTCGACGGGTAAAGAAGAGTTTGGTTTACAACGTTTAGAATGGACAGGAAAAACACCTTTCGAGATGAAAACCGTAAAGTCAATGTCAGATGGATTTTTGATTGAGTTTACGCAAGCTGTAAACAAAGAGACAGCTAAAGCACTCGAATCATATAAAATTAATAGCTTCACTTACAAATATCATCATAATTACGGCAGTCCGACTATCAATGCTAAAACACTGAAAATCAAAGGAATACAAGTAGCCGAAGATGGTATGAGTGTGCGATTGGCAATTGATTCTCTTCGTCTAGGATACATACACGAACTTAGACTTGAAGGGCTCAAAAATGCCGATGACCGTCCACTTTTGCACACATTTGGGTACTATACACTTAATAATATCAACACTGCCACAGCTCCGCTAGACTTAACTAAATATGCAGTGGTTGAGAAAAAAGTTGAAACTATGCCACACGAAGGCCACAATATGTCGGGAATGTCGAAAGGTACAAATGTGGTTTCGGCTAAAAGAATCAACGAAATGCCAGCCGATTGGGGTGGAAAAGTTGACCAAACGCTTTCAGTAGGAACAAAACCAGGTTTAAAATATGACGTTACGAAATTCCAAATAAAAGCAGGTACTAAAATTCGTTTGATTTTTAATAACAACGATGACATGCTTCATAATTTGGTTATCGTAAAACCTAAAACCGTAGCTAAAGTTGGTGAAGCAGCATTTAAAATGGATCTTGATGGCGAAGCAAAAGCATACGTTCCGGATTTAGATGAGGTACTTTTTCACACAGGTCTAATGCAACCTGAAAGCCAAGAAACTATCTATTTTGTAGCTCCAAGCACCCCAGGCGATTATACTTTTGTGTGTACTTACCCTGGACATTATACATTAATGCAGGGAGTTATTAAGGTGGTGAAATAGTTGATGCTTAGACTTTACAACTTTGCGAATCGTCGCACCGTTAAAAGTTGTTAAGTCTAAAAAATGTATATATTTTAAAAAATCTCCGAAGTGGAATCATCAAAAAAGTAAGCGATTATAACTTAATTGGTGATTCATTTTCGGAGATTTTTGTTTCTGACCGAACTTTTCAATATCTTCAAAACAATGCCATCTTAAGAATGAAAAATATTTTAAAAGATCACCTAATCCAAAAAGGTAAAGAGTAAATTTAACTTCAAAACTACCTTGGTTTGCTTCAAACTCCCGATGGTAGGCAAATCTAAATCCTATCTAAATCAACTGCAAATTTGCCAAAATTAGCACCTAAAATATCCTTGAAAATACTCAACCTCCAAAAACTACGCCGAGTATTTGACTATAAGGAAGATATTAATTTACAAAACTTACCTTTTGATTTACCAAATATCCACAAAATTTACAAGAGAACACCACAGCTTTGAATAGAATATATTGATAATTGGGTAAAATTATTATCTTGCATCATAATATTCAACTCTCATTAAAAAATGCCAATTTTACTTACTTTTTTTGCTATTCTGACACTTGTCCTGCTGGTAGCTTATGTAAAACTAGACACTTTTGTTTCATTTATTTTAGTTGCCATCGGGCTTGGAATTGCCACAGGAATGGACGTTACGGCCATTGGAAAAGCCATCCAAACGGGCATCGGTGGCACTCTCGGCGATTTGATTCTAATCATTGGTTTTGGAGCAATGCTTGGCAAACTTGTAGCCGAAAGTGGTGCTGCTCAACGTATTACCGATGCACTCATCAATCTTTTTGGTGAAAAATACCTGCAATGGGGCTTGGCTTTGGCGGGTTTTATTATCGGCATTCCACTGTTCTATAATGCTGGCTTTATCATCGTCGTACCACTCATTTTTTCGATTGCAGCTTCAGCAAAACTGCCCCTTTTATATGTTGGAATGCCTATGTTGACTGCACTCTCTACCGCTCACGGATATTTGCCCCCTCACCCATCACCAGCGGCCATTGCTTCGCAATTAAAAGCCGATGTTGGGCAAACCCTCATTTACGGAATCATCGTTGCTATTCCTGCGATTGCTATTGCTGGGGTGCTTTTTGGACGAACTTTAAAACAATACAAACCACAAATTGATGGTAATTTGTTTGTCATTAAAGATATTCCTAAAGACAGACAACCAAGTTTAGCTGTAAGTTTATTAGTAGCTTTAATGCCTGTTTTCTTGCTGACAATCACTTCGGCTGTTAAAAAATACGCTCCTGATAATCAATTACTTATATTGATTTCTGAGCCATATATTGGTATGTTACTTTCACTACTCCTTGCCATTTACTTATTGGGTGTTCGCCAAGGAAATAATATTCAAGCAGTAAGCAAACAACTTGAAGAAGCCTTCAAAAGTAGTGCTGGAATTTTATTAATTATTGCAGGTGCTGGTGCTTTGAAACAGATCCTAAAAGATAGCGGTACAAGCGATTTCATTGGATTGCAGCTACAAGGATTCGATATAAACCCCCTAATTTTAGGTTGGGCGATTGCAGGCGTTCTGCGTATATGCGTTGGCTCGGCAACCATTGCGGGTTTAACGGCTGTTGGAATTTTAGCACCATTGATTCAACAACAAACAGGTGTAAAACCCGAATTAATGGTACTTTCTATTGGTGCAGGAAGTTTGATGTTTTCGCACCTAAACGACGGTGGTTTTTGGCTTTTTAAAGAATATTTCAATTTATCAATAAAAGATACCCTCAAAACATGGACAGTCATGGAAACCCTCGTTTCTATCATCGGTCTTATTGGGGTACTAATTTTAAATTTATTTGTGTAAAAATAGGCACATAGGAGCAAAGCGACTAAGGCACAAAGTGTATAAAAAGCTTAAACTTTTTCATTTTCGCTGTGCCTTTGTGCCTCTGTAACTTAAAATTAAAACTTATGACAGCAGAAGAAAATTTCGCAAAACTCGGACTTCAATTACCACCAGCACCATCACCGATGGGCGTTTATAAGCCTTGCTTAATCGTTGATAATTTTATTTATGTTTCAGGGCACGGACCTGTGCAAATGGATGGCTCACGCATCATTGGTCGCATTGGCTCCGATATTGATATTGAGGCAGGAAAATTAGCAGCTCAGCAAGTAGGTTTGACTATTCTTTCAACATTAAAAGCTAATTTAGGAAGTCTCGACCGAATTAAACGTGTAATAAAAGTCTTGGGAATGGTCAATTGTACATCAGATTTCGAACGTCATCCGTATGTAATTAATGGTTGTAGCGAGCTTTTTGCCAATGTTTGGGGAACTGAAAACGGAATCGGTGTACGCTCAGCAGTTGGTTTTGGCTCACTTCCTGAAAATATTCCAGTTGAAATTGAAGTAATGTTTGAGTTGGCGTAAATTTAACGAGATAAAAGGAATACTTCACTCAAACGGAAGTTTTCCTTAAAAACAATAACCAAATGCTAAAAATCAACAAAGTTCACCACATAGCAATCATTGCATCTAATTATGAAAAATCTAAGCATTTTTATACAGAAATACTTGGTTTACAGATAGTTAGAGAAGTTTATCGTCAATCACGAGATTCGTACAAACTCGATTTAGCCATCGGCACTCATTATGTAATCGAACTTTTTTCTTTTCCTAATCCACCTGCTCGCCCATCAAGACCAGAATCTTGTGGACTTCGACATTTAGCTTTTGAGGTGGAAGATGTAGCCAAGGCAAAACAAGACCTCGAATTAAAAGGAATTGAAGTAGAAGACATAAGAATTGATGAATTCACCGGCAAAAAATTCACCTTCTTCGCTGACCCCGATGATTTGCCAATTGAGTTTTACGAACAATAAATCTAATTTTGAATGAGTGAATGATAGAATTATTACCAAAAAAAATTGAAGTTTCATTTCTCATTCACCCATTCATTAATTCTATCATTAAAAATGTGGTTTCAAATCAACAACGTCAACGAATTAGATTCTCCTTCGCTGCTTATCTACAAAGAGCGAGTACAAAATAATATTGAGCAGATGGTTTCTATTGCAGGTTCAGCCGAGCGACTTTTCACGCATGTAAAAACCAACAAAATGCCAGAAATCGTCAAGATGATGCTTAATACTGGCATCACGAAATTCAAATGTGCCACTATCGCAGAAGCCGAAATGGTGGCAATAGCGGGCGGAAAATATGTATTGATTTCTCATCAATTAATTGGTCCAAAAATCGAGCGTTTGGTTAAACTTCGCCAAAAATATCCCGAAATTTTCTTTGCGTCACTCATTGATTCTACTGAAATTGCCGATGCTCACAACGATATTTTTGGGCATAATAACCTCATTTCTGATGTTTTTTTGGATGTAAACAATGGAATGAACAGGTCAGGGCACGAGTTAAATGGTCAGATTTTAGATTTATATATAAAACTAAGCACTTCCTCTCATCTAAAATTACACGGCTTGCATGTATATGATGGACATTTACGAGCAAGCGATTTCAACGAGCGAAAAAAAGAATGCGATGCTGGCTTTGTTGATGTAAAACATTTTCTTGATTCTATAGAATCGGCGGGTTTGGCAAAGCCCATTGTGATTGCTGGAGGCACGCCAGCGTTTACATCTCACGCCTTACGAAACGAAACTTATTGTAGCCCCGGTACTTGCGTTTTGTGGGATTGGGGCTACGGTGATAAACTTATTGAGCAAAATTTTGATTATGCAGCACTCATTCTTACCCGAGTTATCTCAAAACCAAAGCATGGCATCATCACAGTCGATTTAGGACATAAAGCCGTAGCGGCTGAAAATCCAATTGATAAACGAGTCAAATTCCTAAATTTAGAAAATTATGAGCTTCTTGGGCAAAGTGAAGAACACGGAGTAATAGCAGTGAAAGACTGGGATACCATAAAAGTAGGCGATGTACTTTACGGTGTGCCGTATCACATTTGCCCAACTGTAAATCTGTATGATGAAGCCTATATTGTTGAAAATAAAAATGTAAAAGAAACATGGCAGGTTTTAGGCAGAAAACGAAAGATTAGTGTTTAATCAGGATTGCCATCAAAATACAAAAATAAATGCTTTTTATCTTCATTATTGTGGGTTTTACGCAAAAAAAGCAGAAAAAATATTTGGAAAATAAAAGTTTTTATTTAAAATTTACAAAGTATTTATTTATTCTTTCATACCCAAAACAATAAAAATTATGAGTAAATTAGTAGAAGCAATCGAAACTTACGTTGCTCAATCAAACGAACTTAATTTAGGTCTTAGTGAAGAATTAATCACATCTGTAGCAAAAGGACTTGGGCCATCAATCTACAATGCAGATTCATCTAAAGTTTCATCATCTGATCCTGAAGAATTAGCCCGTGTGAAAACCAATTATTTGATTGGCAAATTAGGTTTATCTGATGGTCCAGAACTTGATGTGGCAATCGCCGAAGTTATGGAGAAGATGGGTTCATCTAATCGTAATAAATACCGTGCAAACGTATATGCTTTACTTTGCAAAAAATTCGGTAAAGAAGACATTTATGCTTAAAAAATAAAGATTTATATCGAAGCGGCACGAATATAATTTGTGTCGCTTTTTTTTGTGCTTAAACAAAAATCATACTACCAATTCCGAAAAGCATAATAAGCTTGCAGACTTTACTCAAAAACGTAAAATCACGGCGTTTATCTGCCCAATAAAGTTTGTAAACAAGCCATGAAAAAGGAAATATTCCTAAGCTAAAAAGCATAATAAGGTATTGATTATGAAGCGAATAGGCCATAATCAATAGAATAATCACAAATGAAATAATGAATATATAAAGCAAAATTTTAGTTTGTCTGATTCCCCAAATAATCGGCAGTGTTCGACAGCCATAGCGGGCATCGCCTCTAATGTCTTCCATATCTTTAATGATTTCTCGAATCAAGGAAATAGAAAAAGCAAACAAAGCATAAATATTGACCAATGCCACATTTTTTTGGTAATAAACTCCCAAAATAATAAGCGAAAAAGCAGTTAGAAATGCTACCAAAAAATTACCAATAAAAGCCTTTCTTTTAAACCTTTCTGAATAAAACCAAAGAGCCGAAATTGCCAAAAAATTAATCAAAAAAACTTTCAAACCCAAGATAAATCCAATCGCCAAACCCACAAAATTGAGTACCTGATGAATCAGAATCGCAACGCGACGTTTGAAATATTTGCCAATAATAACTTCTTGGGGTTTATTAACCAAATCAATTTTCACATCAAAATAATCATTGATGATATAGCCAGCGGAGGCAATGCTGATGGTAGCGAATACAATCAGAAACTGCTTAAAATCAAGAAGATAATCGAGCCAATTTTCTTTTGGACCAATTAGAAAAATCCTGACCATGTATTGACTCAATACTACAATCAAGATATTTCGTGACCTAATTAGGCGAAGAAAGGCATTAAGGATTTCAAAAGGCTTGGAATTCATCGTATTCAAAACTACAAAAATTCTAGAGTAATTGCAAGATATGTTTTCCTAATATTGGTCGGTTAATCTTTCCTCAAAATCCTTCTTTTCGTATATTCACAAATCCTTAATCGAATTTTGAGACTTTTTCTGTTTTTTTTTGTTATATTATAAATAGTGGATTTTTCATTTATAAAATTATTCGTTATCGACCATTGGCCTTTGGCTTCAATAGTCGGTTTTAGATATAATTTATATCTGCAAAAGGACACACAACTAAAAACTTTCTCAACTGATAGCTAAACGCTATTTGCTAAAAGTGTCAAAAAAATCTTTAAAAAAGTTCATAAACCGTATCTATGAAAATCGGAATTGTTTGTTATCCTACCTTTGGTGGAAGTGGCGTTGTAGCTACCGAACTCGGTAAAGGTCTCGCAAAGAAAGGGCATCAAGTACACTTTATTACTTATACGCAACCTGCTCGACTTGATTTTTTCAATGAGAATATCTTTTATCATGAGGTAAACATTGCCAGTTATCCACTGTTTCAATATCCGCCTTATGAGTCGGCTTTGGCAGGAAAAATGGTTGATGTGGTAAAATATGAAAAACTTGATTTATTACACGTTCACTACGCAATTCCGCACGCAACTTCAGCTTTTTTGGCCAAACAAATTTTGAAGTGTCATGGCATCAATATTCCAATTATTACGACCCTACACGGTACGGATATTACGATTGTGGGAAAAGATGCCTCTCTAGCTCCAGTTGTTACGTTTAGTATCAATGAATCGGACGGTGTAACTACAGTTTCAGAAGATTTACGAAAAGACACTTACGAGGCGTTTGAAATAAGAAAAGAAATCGAAGTGATTCCGAACTTTGTTGATTTGGAACGTTTCAAAAAACAACCCAAAGAACACTTTAAACGCATCATCTGTCCGAACGACGAAAAACTTTTAGTACATACATCCAACTTCCGAAAAGTGAAGCGTATCGAAGATATAATTAAGGTTTTTGCAAAGCTGAAAACACAAATTCCAAGCAAACTATTGCTCGTTGGCGATGGCCCTGAGCGTGGCCCAATGGAACAACTCAGCCGAGATATGAATCTTGGCGAAGATGTTCGTTTCGTTGGAAAACTTGATGCCATTGAGGAAGTTTTATCGGTAGCTGATTTATTTTTGATGCCTTCCGAAAAAGAAAGTTTTGGTTTGGCGGCTCTAGAAGCCATGGCCTGTGAAGTTCCCGTAATTTCATCAAATACTGGTGGTTTGCCCGAACTAAATGTACAAGGCGTAACAGGTTTTTTGAGCAAAGTTGGCGATGTTGACGATATGGTTAAAAATGCCATGTATATCTTACAAGACGAAAACTTACCAACTTTCAAGGCAAACGCCTTAGCCCGTGCCAAAGAATTTGATATTATTCATATCGTTCCGATGTACGAACGTCATTACGAGAAAGTTTTGGAAGGAATGTTGGTTAATTGAGAAGTAGGCAGTTTTCGCTTCTCATTGGGCAGTTTGAAATATAGTTGACAAGAAAAAAGTCCTCACATGATAGAAATCGTATGAGGACTTTTTTGTAAATTTTAATTGAACACTGCCTACTGAAGACTGCCTATACTGAACACTGCCCACTGAACACTGCCCACTGCCCACTGAAGACTGCCTACTGAACACTGCCCACTGAACACTGCCTACTGAACACTGCCTACTGAACACTGCCCACTGAACACTGCCTACTGAAGACTGCCTACTGAAGACTGACCACTGAACACTGCCTACTGAACACTGCCTACTGAACACTGCCTACTGGAAATTTTTTACAAAGCCGCTACGGTACGCTCAACAAACTTTGTCAAATCAGCACCAGTTAGCATTCCTTGGGCTAAAAGTCCTAAATCGTATAATTGCTTCGTGAGTGCTTTTTGATCATCAGCATTTTCGGTTTTAAGTAATTTACTAATCAAACTGTGGTTTGAATTAATGACCACATTATTAGGCATTGGCATTGAGCCAAACATATCGCCTTGACCGCTGATGCGTTGCATGTCTTTCCAACGACGCATAAATTCTGGCTGAACAATGCTCACCGGAACCTCATCAGGTGATAATGACTCTAATTGAATAGTATTTACACCAACGACTTCCTTAAATAATTCCTCTACTTTTTTCTTCTCATCCTCGCTCAAAACACTTTCGAGGTTCAATCCTTTATCAATCAATTTGTCGATACTGTCAGAGTCAACACGCTTGAAGGTTGTTTTCTCTAATTTAGATTCCAAAGTATTGATGAAATGCGAATCCAACGGCGAATCCATTACCAAAACATCATATTCACGTTTTTTAGCAGAAGTAATAAAAGCATCTTGCTGGTTTACATCGCTCGCATATAAAAACACCACACTTTCATCTTTATTTGTCTGAATCGCCTGTACTTTTTCGCGGTATTCATCCAAAGTAAAATGCTGACCATCAACATTTTTCAATAAGACAAATTCTTTTGCACGGTCATAGAATTTATCGTCTGATACGATTCCGTATTTCACGAATACACCTACACTTTCCCATTTCTCTTCAAATCCTGTTCGATCATTTCGGAAGATTTCTTGCAATTTATCGGCAACTTTTTTAGTGATGTGCGAATTAATTTTCTTCACATTACCATCAGCTTGTAAATAACTACGAGAAACATTCAAAGGAATATCTGGCGAGTCAATCACGCCGTGAAGCATCTGCAAGAATTCTGGCACAACATCTTTCACATCATCAGTGATAAATACCTGACGGCTATATAATTGTACTTTATCACGATTAAGCTGAAAGTCTTTCTTCATTTTCGGGAAGTATAAAACACCCGTCAAATTGAATGGATAATCAACGTTTAGGTGAATCCAGAAAAGCGGTTCTTCGCCGAAAGGATATAGCTCTTTATAGAAAGTTCGGTAATCTTCATCCGTTAATTCTGATGGAGATTTTGTCCAAATTGGATTTGGGTTATTGATTACTTTACCATCAAATTCGATTTCAATTGGTAAAAATTTAGCGTATTTTTCAAGAATTCCACTGATTCTGAAATTATCTAAAAACTCTTCTGAGTCGGCAGCGATGTGTAAAATAATATCCGTTCCCCGTTCTGTCTTTTCGGCTTCAGTGATTTCAAACTCAGTGCTTCCGTCGCAAATCCAACGAGCAGGAGCATCATCACGGAAAGATTTAGAGATAATTTCTACGTTTTCCGATACCATAAAGGCAGAATAAAAACCTAAGCCAAACTGACCGATAATCTGATTTGTATCAGGAGTATCTTTGTATTTTTCTAAGAACTCCTTTGCTCCTGAAAAAGCAATTTGGTTGATGTATTTTTTAATATCTTCGGCACTCAAACCAATTCCTTTGTCAGAAATTGTTATTGTTTTTGCTTCTTTATCAACCGAAACTTTGATGGTCAAATCGCCCAATTCTCCATCAAATTCGCCCATTGAAGCTAATTTTTTAAGCTTCTGTGTGGCATCTACGGCATTTGAAACCAACTCACGTAAGAAAATCTCATGGTCAGAGTAAAGAAACTTTTTAATGATTGGAAAAATATTTTCCGTATTAATCGAAATTGTACCTTTTTCAGCTACCATATTATGTATTAAATGTATGATGTAAGATGATAATGTATGACAGACTTTTTTACATGAAAAAGTCAGCAAAATCAATCTCATCAAAGGCTGTTCCAAAGCATTATAAACTGACAGATTGTCAGTTTATAAAAAATTATTTCTCACGAGTAATACTAATTCTGCCCCAATTGGTATTTATTCAGATTATTAGTTCAAATAATACCAACCACAAAAACAACTCTGAAAAAACTACCAATTATTTGTTTATTTCTGAAATGTGTTAAAATCTTATGTACAAGCCGAAAACCATACGCGGTTCAGATGAGATATTGGCGTGCACTATACTCGCCCTAAAAACCTGGGAAGATTCTTCGGTAGTAGATTGAGACAGTAATTTGGTGTGCTAAGTTTATTTTGATTGAAATTCAAGAGAATTTCAATCAAAAAATTATCTTTGCACTATACCTAACTTGTTATTAGTTGATCAGCTGTGAAAGAACATTTTCAAATAATCACGATTAAAGACATTGCACGTAAGTTTAAATGCTCGCCGTCGACGGTTTCAAGGGCATTGAACGATAACCCCATGATTAATGAAGAAACCCGCAAGACGATTCAAGAATACGCCGAAAAAATGGGCTATCAGCGAAATATTATTTCTTTGAGTCTGCTCAATAAATCGTCGAAAACGTTAGGCGTAATTCTACCAAACATTAATCATTTTCATGAATCATCGATGCTTGAAGGGCTACAATCTACTTTTCAGCCACTCGGTTATTTACTCAATATTTGTGTAACCAACGAAAGCTACGAACTCGAAAAACAATATATCGAACGCTTACTTGCCAATAGGGTTGATGGTATTTTCTTATCAATTTCGCAGGAAACTTATGATGGCGGGCATTATGAACATATTGAAAAAGTAGTCAGACGTGATATTCCATTGGTGTATATCGACCGAAAATATGATGCGGCTTTAGCCAATGGCGTAATCGTTGACGACTACCAAGGAGCTTTTATGGCTACTCAACATTTGATAGAAATCGGTTGCCGAAAAATTGCACATTTGCATGGGCCAAAAGGCATGACGGTTTCGGAATATAGATTTAATGGCTACCGTGACTGTCTGCTTAAACATAATTTTTCGATTGATGAAACATTGATTTGTCCAACAAATTTTGAAGTAGAAAGTGCTATTGAGCCAACAAAACATCTACTCGATTTGGCTCAACCCCCAGATGCTATTTTTGGCGTAAACGACCACGTTTGTATCGGTGCGATGTCAGTGATTCGACAAAAAAACATTTTGATTCCGCAAGAAATCGCACTCGTGGGCTTTGATGACTCGCCGATTGCTCAATATTTTAGTCCACCACTGAGTTCGGTACAGCGTCAGAGTCGTCAAATTGGTTTAGATGCCTCTGAACTTCTTTTGGGACAATTAAATAATAAAGTGCTAGAAAGTAAAGTTTTAGCTTCAAAACTTATAATAAGAGATTCTTCAAGAAGATAAAAAACAAGTATATTTCACAAAAACTATATTCACTTATAACTCTATTATTTCTATGAGAAAGTTACTTTCAATCTTTTTCGCCACGCTTTTTCTTCCGCTATTATCAAATGCCCAAATAAGTTTTTCTAACAATAAACCTAAATTTGGCGAAACCGTGAGTTTTATTTATAATCCTTCGCAAAGCCCTTTAGCAAATCTTTCGATAATTCGAGCAAGTGCTTTTTTCTTCAACGAAAAACTTACATTTACACCACCGCAAACCATTTTTCTCAAAAAAATTGGAAAAGAATGGCGAGGAGAAATAAATTTCAATTCAAAAGGAACGGTTGGTGTATTAATAGCATTCAGAGACTCCACAGACAAAACAATTGATACAAACAAAGATAAAGGATATGTTATTTTAGTACATGATTCTCTCCAAAATCCTGTAAAAGGATCGTATTTAGGCTTGGCATTTAACTATAACTTTTCTAATACTCATCCGCTATTCAAGTTTTCAAAAGATGTAACCAATCAAGTTGTTTTAATGGAAAAAGAATTTGCGAGACATCCGGAATTAAAAAAGGATATATTGTTGATGTATTTATCTCTGCTTGGACTTAGCAAAAAAGAAGGCTATGAAAAAACCATCGATTCGGAATTAAGTACAAAATATGGAGATAATACCGACTTAAAAACAAGCGAACTAATGCAGATATACCTGTTATATTCTATAAGTAAAAATAAAAAAGCAGAAAACTATCGTAAATTATTGATTGACAAAGAACCAAAAGGTTTTTTTGCACAACAAGAACGCTCTCGGCAATTAATCGAAGAAAATGATGCAGTAAAAAAGCTTGTATTATTTGAAAGTTTTGAAAAAGATTTTCCAAATTCTCCGTTACTATCATCATCGGCTATTTTAATTGCAAACATCTATATTGATAGAAAAGACACCACCAAATTGAAGCAATTGGTACGTAAATACGAAGCAAAACTTGGGTCAACATTTTATAACAGTGTTGCATCAAGAATGGTAGAAAAAAACTTAGATTTAAATACTGCCGAAGCATTCTCTCTTAAATCAATTGAGGCTTATTCAACAGAAAAAAAGAAATTACCAATATCAAACAGGCCCTATGAGCTAATTTTTAGAGATACTTATGCAACAATTCTTGAAAAACAAGGACGCTTAAAAGAAGCACTCGAAAACTATAAATTTGCAGTCGGAAGCACACCCGAAGAGTGGAGCAGTAAAGTAAACGAAAGCTATGTACTTTTGGCACTAAAACTCGGGCAAACAAACGAAGCAAAAACAAAGGGCGAGGATTTTATAAAGGCCGGAAAATCGACCGAAAAAATACGAACAGCCATCAAAAATTTATACATCAAAACTTATGGCAAATCAGGAGTTGAAGAATATATTACTTCACTTGAACATGAAGTAAAAGTGAAAAACAAAGCGGACATTTTATCCAAAATAATTTCTGAAACCGCCCCAATATTTGAATTAAAAGACCTCTCGGGCAAAACCGTAAGTTTAGCCGAGTTGCGTGGAAAAGTAGTAATTCTCGACTTTTGGGCTACGTGGTGCGGGCCTTGCATTAGGTCTTTCCCTGGAATGCAGCAAGCACAAGAAAAATACAAGAATAATCCTAAGGTTAAGTTTTTGTTTATTAATACTTGGGAGCAAGGCGATGATTATTTGCCAAAAGTAAAAAAACTAATTGCTGATAAAAAATACACCAACTTTACGGTGCCAGTTGATATTGATAGTAAAATAGTTACGGCCTATAAAGTAGAAGCCATCCCTACAAAATTTGTGATTGATGCCGAAGGGAATATTCGTTTTAAAAGAAGAGGCTCTTCGGATGATAAAGAAGAAATCGTTGAAGAAATTTCATTAATGATTGATAAACTATTGAACGAATCAAAAAAACAATAGTATTTTCGTAAATCAATAGCTCATTCAACCTAAAAACAAAATAATGCAAAAACAAATCTTAACTCTTACCTCTACGGCAGTATTGCTACTATATCTGGCTTGCCAAAAACAACCCAACGAACCTACGGAGGTCATAACTCCCACTACAACAGTACCACCTGTGGTGACTAACGTTGAATACAAAATCGACAAATCTGCACCTGTTTGGGCGGATGAATTTGATTATAAGGGCTTGCCAGATAGTAAAAAATGGGGTTATGACATTGGTGGCGATGGCTGGGGAAATCAGGAAAGTCAATATTACTCGAAAGAATTAAAAAATGCTCGTGTAGAAGATGGAAAGTTAATTATTGAAGCCATCAAAGAAAGGTACGAAGGCCGTAATTATTCTTCCGCACGCTTGGTAAGTAAAGGAAAAGGCGATTTCTTGTATGGTAGAATTGAAATAAAAGCCAAATTACCAAAAGGTCGTGGTACTTGGCCAGCCGCTTGGATGCTTGCAACCGAACAAAACTACGGAGCGAGTTATTGGCCAGACAATGGCGAAATTGACATCATCGAACATGTAGGTTTCGACCAAAATCGTATTCATGGAAACATCCATACAAAGGCGTTCAATCATTCGATTGGCACCAATAAAGGCAATAACATATTGGCCGAAAGTGATGTATCAGATAATTTTCATGTGTATGCTTGCGAATGGCTACCCGACAAAATAACGATTGAACTTGACGGAAAACCATATTTTACATTCAATCGGCCGAGTAAACTTTGGCAAGAGTGGCCGTTCGATAAGAAATTCCACATTCTACTCAATATTGCCGTTGGCGGTAGTTGGGGTGGTCAACAAGGCATCGACGATAGCATTTTCCCACAAAAAATGGAAGTTGATTATGTAAGAGTTTATCAAGCTGTGAAGTAGTATTCAGTCCACGGTCAACTTTCCACAAGTCCACCGTTTAACAGAACAATTAAAAATGCCTTCCGAAAAGAATTTCGGAGGGCGTTTTTATTTCATTCTCCATTAATAATTTACAATTAAACATTACCTATATCCAATCAATACCTTTTTTCAATAAACTCAAGGTGCGTTCTTCGGGGCTATTGGCTTGAGGTTTGTAATCATATAACCAGTTGGCAACGGGTGGTAAACTCATCAAAATCGACTCGGTGCGACCATTAGTTTCGAGTCCAAATTTTGTGCCTCTATCCCAAGCTAAATTAAACTCGACATAACGCCCACGACGTAACATTTGCCAAGTTTTTTCTTCTTCTCCGTAAGGAATCTGAGCATTTTTTGCCATCAAATGCGTATAAATCGGAGCAAATGACTCCCCAATAGATTTTACAAAATCAAAAGTTTTAGATTTCTCATCGGTATCTTGTGGTTTCAAATAATCAAAGAAAATCCCTCCTACTCCACGAGTTTCTTGGCGGTGCGGAATATAGAAATAATTATCGGCCCATTCTTTATATTTTTTGTAGGCATCGGCACCGTGTTTATCACAAGCATTTTTTAATTGTTGATGAAACCAACGAGCATCTTCATCAACCACATAATGCGGCGTGAGGTCAATACCACCACCAAACCACGAAATGCCATTCGACATCTCGAAATAACGCACATTCATGTGAATAATAGGCACCATCGGACTCACTGGATGCTGCACAATGCTTACACCTGTAGCAAAATAATCAGCTTTTTCTTCGAGTTTTAGTTGTTTTTGTAGAGCATCAGAAGTTTCGCCTGTTACTACCGAAAAGTTTACCCCACCTTTTTCGATGATATTACCGTTGGTTATAACACGAGTTCGACCACCACCGCCACTATGATGTTGCCAATTATCTTCTTGAAATTTGGCTTTTCCGTCAGTTACTTCGATGGCTCGACAAATATCATCTTGCAGTGCTTTAAAGTATTCGGCAATATTTTCTTTGGATAACATAAGATTCTTTTGAAATTTGCAACAAAGTTAGAATAAGATTGAAAAGTTTTAAAGAATAATGTAATTACAAATTACGAGTTACGAATTACGAATTCTTCAAAATCCTTGTTATCAGCATTTTAACTAATAAATAAGCATTTTTTATTCAAAAACAAAGTAATGTACCAGCGAATATACTTTTTCTTTATTCGTTTTTCGTCATTCTAAAATCGTCATTCTATTCATGTTTTCATTAAATAAAGTTATTCGTCCACATATTTTTACGCTTACACCCTATTCTTCGGCTCGTGATGAGTATTCAGGTAAAGAAGGTACATTTCTCGATGCGAACGAAAACCCTTTCGGTTCAGTAATTTCGGGAAACTACAACCGTTATCCAGACCCTTATCAATGGGCAGTTAAGGAAAAGTTAGGTGAGATAAAAGACGTTCGACCAACGCAAATATTCTTGGGTAATGGATCTGATGAAGCCATTGACTTGGTGATTCGTGCATGCTGCGAACCTCAACAAGATAATATATTGATTTTGCCCCCAACTTACGGAATGTATAAAGTATGTGCCGACGTACAAAATATTGCCGTTAAACAAGTTCCACTCACAGCTAATTTTCAAGTAGATACGAAAAAAGTACTTGAAACAGCTGATGCTCACACAAAAATTATCTGGATTTGCTCGCCCAACAATCCATCGGGTAATATCATTGAGCGAGCTTCGATTTTGCATATTTTGGATAATTTCACAACGGGCTTAGTGGTAGTTGATGAAGCCTATATTGATTTTGCAAGCGAAGATTCTTTCACGAAATTACTTGATAAATATCCAAATTTGGTAGTGATGCAAACATTCTCAAAAGCTTGGGGATTAGCGGCATTACGTTTGGGAATGGCTTTTGCTTCAGAAGAATTTATCAAAATTTTAAATAAAATCAAATATCCTTATAACCTCAACGGTGTTACGCAAAAACTGCTTTATACAGCTTTGGGAAAAGTAGAGAAAAAGGACAAATTCGTAAAACAAATTTTGAAAGAACGTGAGCGTTTGCACAAAAACCTGTCCAATTTGAGCATTGTTAAGCATATTTTTCCATCAGATTCTAATCAACTTTTGGTAAAATTTATTGATGCAAATACAGTTTTCCAACATCTAATTGAAGAAAAAATCATTACCCGCCTTCGTTCAAGTGTCATTTTGTGCGAAGATTGTATTCGTATATCGGTTGGCACAAAGAAAGAAAATGATTTACTATTAAAGGCTTTGAAGAAGTACTAAAATGACAAATTTACAAAAAGCTTTTTCACCCGATAGTTTCCGACAAAATGCACATACTTTAGTCGATTTATTGGCAGATTATCTCGAATCGGCTCAAAATCAGACATTAGAAAGTGTAATTCCATACCAAGAACCAGATGAATCTTTGGCTTTTTGGCAGGCAGATTATGAGCAAGGAGTAGGAAATATTGAAGATTTTTTCAAGAAAACCATCGAAAAATCTATGCATCTGCATCATCCACGCTATATGGGGCATCAAGTTACGCCTCCGCTTCCGATTACGGCAATTGCAAGTATGCTTTCGGGATTACTCAATAATGGCATGGCTGTTTATGAAATGGGCTTGGTTTCGAATCCATTAGAAAGGATTTTATCAGAATTGTTGGCCAAGAAAATTGGTTTTGACAATAATGCAAGTGGAATACTTACTTCGGGCGGAACATTGGCAAATCTAACAGCTTTATTGGCTGCTCGTGCCGCAAAAACCGATGTTTGGGAAGACGGCAACGCGGGACGTCGCCCTGATGAAAAATTGGCTGTTATGGTTTCGGAAGAAGCTCATTATTGCATCGACCGTGCGGCTCGAATTATGGGAATGGGAAGCGAAGGAATCATAAAAATTCCGACAAATGAAAAGCGGCAAATCAGAACCGATTTATTAGAAAAATACTACAATAAAGCTACTGAAAAAGGTTTCAGAGTAATTTGTATCGTGGGTAGTGCTTGTTCTACTTCGACTGGAAGTTATGATAATTTGGCAGAAATTGGCAATTTTGCTCAAAAAAACAATCTTTGGTTTCACGCCGATGGAGCTCATGGTGGAGCGGTTATTTTCTCCGAAAAATACAAACATAAAGTAATAGGAATAGACCAAGCCGACTCAGTAGTCATTGACTGGCACAAAATGCTAATGACGCCTGCCTTAGCTACTGCCTTAATTTTCAAACGAGATGAAAACTCCTTTCAAACTTTCCAACAAAAAGCACAATATTTATGGTCAAATCAAGAGTCGAAGGATTGGTTCAATTCGGGCAAACGTACTTTTGAATGCACAAAATTGATGATGAGCGTAAAAATCTATTCGATTTTGAAAGCTCATGGCGAACAAATTTTTAGTGAAAATGTAGAATATTTGCATGATTTAGCCGAGAAATTTGCAGTTTTAGTAAAAGCCCGAATAAACTTTGAATTAGCCATTGAGCCCGAAAGTAATATTGTTTGTTTTAGACTAATACCTTCGAATATAAGTTTAAACGAATTTAATTCAGCCATCAGAAAACAGCTTTTGCAAGAAGGTAAATTCTATATCGTGCAGACAACTTTAAAAGAAAACGTTTATCTTCGTGTGTCGTTGATGAATCCACTAACGACCGAAACAGACCTAAAAGCACTATTAGATGAAATTGAAAGAATTGGTAATCAAATTTCTGGAAAATAAATATTTAGCTTTTGCTATTACACTTATCATTTTTGTACTTTGTACGATGCCGAGTGAACAGTTACCAAAAGGAAACGATAAAACTGCCCATTTCGTAGTCTTTGCAGGATGGGCTTTTTGTTGGCAATTTTCTTTTAAAAACTACTCAAAAACACTAATCTTTGGAATTCTTTATGGAATATTTATCGAATTTTGGCAAGGTTCATTGCCAAAATCGTTTCATCGAGGTTTTGATTGGTACGATTCTTTAGCAGATTGCATCGGGGTTATCATTGGCTTGGTCATGTTTTATTTTGTAAATAAGATACTATCAAGAACTACCTTATAAATTTAACACTATGCGTGTAGTATTTATCTTAAAACTTAAATGGTGAAAGTAGTTTTCAAAAGTCGATTGGTGAAAATCGCTCAATTTGTTGGGTAATTGTTTTCATTTTTCATATATATTATTTGAGTTGCCAACCTTTATTTTTTAGAAAAGATTTGCATGATGTACAAAAATCTTTTTCTTCGTTTAATACGTTTTTACCATTTGCATCACGCATAAAACATATTTTATTGCTGCAATGTGGTAATCCTTGTGTATGCCCTAATTCGTGAATTGCTAATTTATAAAACTGCTCAGATAGGTTGGTTTTGGCAAGTCTAAAAGTTGAAACAACGCATGAATTGCCAGGACAGTATCCTAAACCCATTATTCCAAAATCTGAAACACTTCCTTTAGTAGAGCTAATATCTTTATTTGTCATACCTATAACGACAGTATCAGCACTCCCAAAATTGCTTAAATATTTTATTAATGAATCAGCACGATAACGATTTCTTGGTGGATAATAAGCTTTTATTGGTAGTTGGAATGGCGTTTTTAAAATTGTGTTAGGATTAATTTCTTTAAGTTTTGCATAAACCGAATTTGTTAATTCCGGAGTGAAGTCATTAAAAGGTTGAATAACTATAACACTATTGGCTTGTGTTATTTGCTGACATGAAAAAGAAGTGGATAAGAAAATAGTGAATATTATTGTTATGCGATTTATATTCATATTATGAATTTTTTAAAATTTTGTTCCATCAAAATCTTCGTAACCAGACCCGCTTTATTACCATGTTTTTGTTCATAGTATTGTTAAATTATTCCTAATTTCTTAGACCAATGCTATCAGGGTTTTGTGCTAAAGAGCTGTAGGAAACTGATTGGTTTGAAAAAAAACGGTTCGAGAACTAAATGAAACTATTTTTTTACATCAATTTTCATTCCTTTCATGTATTGAGAATCCGGAACATATTTTGAAAATGAATGAGCCGAAATATATCCAATCAAAACCATACTGACAATAGTAATCAAATTATACTTCAATATTTGTTTGGTTTTTTCCTTATTTTTTAAAATTATAAGTACAATAACTACCAAATAGGGTACATAAAGACAAATAATTGATGAAATTGTTAAATAATCCATATTCAGCAATTTTCCAATTTTTAATAAAAAATCAACCGACCATTTGAATAATTTATTTGTTATTTGCGTGTAATGCTCATAATAATGCCAAAGCAAATATACCCAAACCAAAATAGAAAAATATCCAAGATATTTATGAATTAAGAAGCAGATTAGTATTGGAATAAGAATAAACCAAACAATAATATTTATCATTTCATAACTTAATCCAGTTAACTGAGCTAATAATCTTAGAATAATTACAGTAAATGCAAAAATTTGATGATTGAAATCAAAAATATCGAATGTGATTTTCATTTAGAAGTTTTGATAAAAGAGAACACCTTTCAACTTAAAATTCTCAGTTGTTATGTTGATTTTTAAATTAAGCTTTGTGTTTACCGTTCTCAGAACGGTGTTGGATAGATAGAATTTGCTTGAATGTTATAGTTTTAATAATATCTATGACACTTATCCCACATATTCGCTGATAATTTTGAAACCCGCAATGGATATTGAACGGCAGTATTTTTTGCTTTTATATACTCTTTTGTTTGCCGATGCCCTTGCCTTCCTATTCTCTGATGACGTTGTAACAACGGCTGACACTTCGACTAATAGTTCCATTACGGATTAAAACGGGGGAATGCAGAAATCAAGAAATGTATAAACCTTCTTCGGCACAAGACCAAAAAAAAACCTATCTAATCAGCAATACTGAACCTAATTTTTCAAATGTAGAGCCTGATGTAAATTTACTGCTAACTTTATACGAATATGTACCGGGAGGGCATGGAGAAGATTGGCCTAAGAACATTCCATCCCATCCAGTATTAAGATCAAAACTTTCAAAAACAACACTTCCCCATTGATTGTAAACAGTCATATTGAAGTCTGTAACTTTCGATCCATTACCTATAAAAACATCGTTTGTACCATCATTATTAGGTGTAAAAGCTGTAGGAAGAAAAATATTTCGTGATGGAAATATTGTAATGATATTAGAATAAACCGTTATAGGGTGATTAGTAAACATAAGAGTGTTTAATTTAAAATTTGTTGGTTGTATTGCTCTTATTCTAATTTTGGCCTTATCATTTATATCTAATTCTTCTTTAATATCTTGAACTTCGTTTATATTCACAGATAACTCTTTTGTCCGTTCAGAAGTCAAACGATTTATTGAACCATCATCATTTACTAAATCAATGTAATAATCTACAGGTTCGGCATTAGCTAATTCTGAGAATGCTGTCCACTTAATTGTATTTGTTCCATCTGAAGATAGAAATACACTACAAAACGGCTGTGACATGTCAGATTCTTTGCCAAAACTATCTAAATAGCTCACTTTGTAGCAATAGGCTTCTTTATTCGCATCAACATTGTTATCGGTAAACGTATTTGCTCCACGACCTATTTCCTTGTAAATATTTGAGTTATTATCTGCTCTGTAATAAATGAATTTACTTGCATTAATCTCATCGGTCTTGATAACACTGATTTGTATGCTTTTTTGGTCGGTTGTCATTACAGATACAAATCCGACAGAAATAGCTTGTGAGAAGCAATTATTTATTGATAAAATGATATAAAAAACTGTTATCACCAAATATTTGAATTGTTGAATCATGCTAATGTTCTATTAAAATATTAAAAATAATAGAGGTTTAATCAAAGGTATCATTAGAAATTTTAAGAAAATATTTACTAAAATTTAAAAGAAACCCTACGGAATATGACATATTCCGTAGGGCTAATGGTTTATCTCGCTAAAGTTATATAACTAACCCTTTGCTCTTTTTCATTACTTAGTTTTAAAACATAGAAATAGGTGCCATCTGGTAAGCCTTCACCGCCTAATCTTAGTCCTTGATTACTTATTCCATCCCAACCTGAAGTACCAATTACTCCATTTGTATCTTTATAAATCAACTGACCCCAACGGTTAAACACCTCAAACAACTCTATTTTTGCTCCTAATGGTATAGATATTATAAAATTATCGTTTTTACCATCTCCATTAGGTGAGAAACCAGCTGGTATGAATAATTCACTAATATTACTTGGAAACGCTATCACTGTTGATGAGTTATCATTTGCATTAATTACATTCCCTGCATTTGATATATCAGTAACAATCTTTCCATTTCCGATAGCCTTTACATCAGCATTGGTTGAGTATGTACCTAGGTAATCTCCATTGCAAACACTAACTGTATAGAATACCGAATCTATTTGACCAACAGTCAATTGACTGGTTGAATCTGCTATCAATAAATTCATATCGTCTTTACCGTTATAATTTGGATTCACTTTTAGCGTACTATTCTTTCCTGTAAATGGACTTCCAAGTACTTGGAATGAAGCACTCTTACTGTATGCTTTTGC
Source organism: Cytophagaceae bacterium (assembly GCA_027486845.1). Lineage (GTDB taxonomy): Bacteria > Bacteroidota > Bacteroidia > Cytophagales > Spirosomataceae > Emticicia. The sequence goes on along the minus strand of JAIXOL010000003.1, from coordinate 5,096 downwards.
TAAACTATCTGTAACCTGTACATTGGTTAATTTACTATCACCAATATTCTTTATAAGGGCCAAATAAGTCACTTTGTAACAGTTTTTATTAATCTTCGTTGTATCGTGAACCGAAAGTGCAACACCTATTGCTGGTCGGTCTGGCGAAATATCAAGTTTAAATTTGATTGGCGTTGGTTCATCATTATTACTTGGGTCACCATCTCCGTCTGGGTCGGCACTTACTCCGTTAGTTGAAAGATCTAATTTACCCGATGAACTCACCTCTGCTACGTTAAAGAAGTCTGAAACAGTCGCTTTGGCCAAATCAACTTTTACATTAAATCTTAATGTTAACTTTTGTCCTTTTTTAATGCTGCTCAATGAATCAATGAGCAAATTGGTATTTAAGCCACGTCCTGTATATTTAGGATTTACTACCAATCCTGCATCTGCAACTATTGTGATTGTATCGTTCAAGATTTTTGCACCATTACCAAATGCACGATTAAGGTCATCTTTTACTTGTATTTTACTTATATCAGTTGAACCTAAATTAGTAACATAGATAACAAATGGTACATTGTAAACCGCATTACTTACTAAAACTGCAGGTTCGCAAACTTTACTTAATCCTATCAACTGACCTGAAGTGATGTTGTTGATAGTGTATTCACTTGAGTTATTTGATAAAACTTTGTCGGTTTCATTTATCTTAAACAATTCTGCTTTATTAATGATTTTACCAGCAGCTACGACCTTAGTATTATAAGTAAATGTTGTGCTATCACCTGCTTTTAGTGAATCAATTTTTACACTTATGATACCACTATTATAGGAAACATTACCACTAGCACTTACATAAGTGAGTCCGTTTGGCAAAATATCTCGAATCACTATTCCTGTTGCTTTGTTCTGACCAACGTTTTTCACAACTACTTTATAAGTTGCTATTTCATTGACTGGAACTATTGCAGATGAAGATACTTTTTTCACTGCAATATCAACAAGTCCGCCGTTTGGATTCAAGCCGCCACCATTACATTCGGTAGCATTCACTTTAATCGAAGCAAAATCACTGTAACAACCCACTGCACTTCGCTCAAATACATAATAAGTTCCAGATGAAACTGTACTTGGTGAAGTAATTAGTGGTGAATTTGGTGAAGATGTTACATGGAATTCAAACGTTCCTCCATTAGTTGATGGCTCACCTAAAACTGCGGTGTTGATGTCAGCAGTATTAAATGGACAAATATTTGTAATTGTTCCGATGACTTTTGGTGTAGCCACTTTTTTTCCAACCGTTACTACCACTTCATTCGATTTATCACTTTCGCATTTACCACCAAATGATTTACAAACTGCTGAATATAATGTATTCTCAATGGCTGGTGACACTTTGATAACTCCACCAGTTTGACCATCTGACCAAACAACTATTCCTATACAGCCCGATGCCGTGAGTGATGTTTCGCCACCATTACATATTACATTACTTTTGCAAGAAATATAAGGACGGTTTGGTTTACCAATTGGAATGGCAACTTGTTCAGAGCTTTCACTTTCACAATCACCTATTTTACATTTTGCACTATACATCGTTGTCCCGTTTGGTGTAACAACGATTGAATTACCCGTACTACCATTTGACCATATAATTGTGCCTTCACAACCCGAACCGCTCAGAGTACCTGTTTCACCTAAGCATACAAAGGTGGCACTACAAGTAATGGTTGGTGGAGCAATGCTGCCTACTTTTATTTGTACTGAATTTGACAATGAACTTATACAGTCAGTTGACACTTTACAAACTGCAGTATAGTTCGAGGTTGATATTGGTTTAACTGTGATAGTTGTCCCAGTTTGACCATTTGACCAAACTATCGTTCCTCCAATACAGCCTGTGGCTGTCAAGACTACATTTTCTGACTTACAAATAGTTGTTTTTGAACAACTTATGACTGGTGCTTCTGTAATACAGCCACCACAATCTTTTGTTATTATCAAAATATTTGATGGCTTACTTTCTATACAAACATTACTACAAGTTGCAGTATATGTTCCAGCAGAATTGACAACGATGGTAGCTGTTGTTGCACCAGTACTCCATTTAATATTCTCACTGCAATTCGAGGCTGTCAAAGTTATAGATGATGCTACACAAAGATTAGTATTTTCAGCACTAATCACTGGAGGTGCTGGTTGAGCTACTTTGGTAATTGTAATAGATTTCGAGACATCACTTGTACCACATTCATTTTTACAAATGGCTGTATATACTCCTGTTTCTTTCACAATTAGCACATTCCCTGTACTGCCTGTACTCCATGTTATAGTACTACTGCAATTTGTAGCTGTTAATGTTGCAAAATTTGCATCACAACAAATTGTTCTATCGGTTGATATAATTGGAGAAGCTGGCTTTCCTCCTGCTGCTATTGTTAGCACATTTGAACTCAAACTTGATCCGCAAATATTACTACAAGTTGCACTATAGCTACCTGCCGAGTTTATAACTAAATTGCTACCTGTTGATCCAGTACTCCAAATAACTGAGCCGATACAACCTGTTGCGACTAAATTTGCAGTTTCAGCACCACAAAGGTTTGTCTTATTACTACTAATCACAGGAGCAGTTGCTTTTTTCGTAACAGTAATTTGTATTTGAGCTGTTCCTTGACAACCAGTTCCATTTGTATTACAGACTGAAATATCTTTTTGTGTACGAGCCATACAACTTGCTGTAACGCTTGAGATATTATTACCCACAACTAATCCTTGAATATTTGAATCATAAGCGATTGCTGATACTTTATAATTTCCTGTAAGAACATCAGTAAATACAGGAGAATTTTTTATTTGCAAAATTGTACCTGCATTATTTAATAGCAAATAACGAGTAATAATTCCTGCACTTGTCGAACCACCTACTGTAGTAAACGCAATGTTACCTTCTACAAAATCACAATTTGATTTGACAGTTCCACAAGTAGCTGAATAAGTTTTTGATTCATTTGATGCTACATTGATTTGAGTGCCTGTTGCTCCATTTGACCACATGACAGTATCTGTACAACCTGTTGCTTTCAAGGTTACTTGTTCTCCCTCACAAACATCGTTTTTACTCGCTGTGATGACAAGTGCACTACCTTTAGTTACTACAATTACATTACTTATACTACTTATTCCACATAAATTAACACATTGAGCGGTATATGTACCTTCCTGCGTTATAGTTAACACTTTATCAGAGCTTGAAGTAACGCCATTAGACCAAACTATCCCATTAGCACAACCAGATGCAGTTAGAATAACTTCTTTATTTTCACATAAGGTCTTGCTACTCGTCAATACTGGCGGTGCTGGTACAGAACCAGTCACATTAATAATTACTTTCCCATTTGATTTAGAACTTTCACCACAATTATTAGAGCAGGTTGCTTGATAAACTCCAACCAAAGGAATTGGGATATTTTTTACATCAACTATTACTCCGTCTTTATACCATTTTAAAGTTTCGCCATTTCCACATGTGGCACTACAAGCCTCTGCTACTTCATTAGGTGTTATATTACATTTTGAAAGAGTAATATCTACCACATTTGGAGCAGCTGGAATATTACCCGTACTGATTACGATAGCATTGCTTGATACACTTTCTCCGCAAGTATTGCTACATGTCGCAGTATAAGTACCTGTCACGCTCACATTGATGGTATTTGTTGTTGCTCCTGTATTCCATCTGATATTGCCTGAACAACCTGCTGCCGTTATTGTGGCTGATTCGCCATTACACAAACTATTTGTGTTCGTGCTGATGATTGGTGCAGATGACTTTGTTCCTGTGCTGATTACGATAGCATTGCTTGATACACTTTCTCCGCAAGTATTACTACATGTCGCAGTATAAGTGCCTGTAACACTCACATTGATGGTGTTTGTTATTGCACCCGTACTCCATTTGATATTGCCTGCACAACCTGCTGCCGTTATTGTGGCTGATTCTCCATTACACAAACTGTTTGTGTTTGTGCTGATGAATGGTGCGATTGGTTTTGTTCCTGTACTGATTACAATAGCATTGCTTGATACACTTTCTCCGCAAGTATTGCTACATGTCGCAGTATAAGTACCTGTCACGCTCACATTGATTGTGTTTGTTGTTGCTCCTGTATTCCATCTGATATTGCCTGAACAACCTGCTGCCGTTATTGTGGCTGATTCACCATTACACAAACTGTTTGTGTTTGTGCTGATGATTGGTGCAGATGGCTTTGTTCCTGTACTGATTACAATAGCATTGCTTGATACACTTTCTCCGCAAGTATTGCTACATGTCGCAGTATAATTACCTGTCACGCTCACATTGATTGTGTTTGTTGTTGCTCCTGTATTCCATCTGATATTACCTGAACAACCTGCTGCCGTTATTGTGGCTGATTCGCCATTACACAAACTGTTTTTGTTCGTGCTAATGATTGGTGCAGATGGCTTTGTACTTTTACTCAAAAGAATTTCATTACTGACATTACTCACTCCACAATTATTCAAACATTTAGCTGTGTAGACCCCAATATTATTAATACTGATTACCGTTCCTGTTGCACCGTTACTCCACACCACGCTACCATTACAACCTATGGCAGTCAAAATCGCTACTTCATTTTCACATAAACTTGGTTTATTACTTGTAATGATAGGTGTCATTGGAGACGGCACATTAATAATAGATACAGTATTAGAAGCTTGTGAAATTCCACATGCATTTGTACAAGTCGCAGTATAATTACCACTCATACTCACACTGATTGGGTTTTGGTTGCTGCCATTGCTCCATGTGATTACACCTGTGCAGTTGCTCGCTGTTAATATCGCAACTTCGTTTCCACAGATATTAGTTTTGTCTGAACTAATTAATGGAGCATTTGGTGCAGTTCCTTTATTGATTTGTATTGTATTTGACGCTACACTTGTTCCGCATGCATTCGTACAAGTCGCAGTATAATTACCACTCGTACTCACACTGATTGGGTTTTGGTTGCTGCCATTGCTCCATGTGATTACACCTATGCAGTTGCTCGCTGTTAGTATCGCTACTTCGTTTCCACAGATAT
>JAIXOL010000047.1 GCA_027486845.1 Cytophagaceae bacterium | reverse complement strand
ATTTGATTAGGGGTGTAGGTCTTAAAAACGACCCGATTTCTTGGATGTTTCATAACCCTAAGTTACAAATAAATCTGCAAATAAAAAAGAGACTGCCCTTTTGAGACAGCCTCTTTTTTGATACTTTACAGCTTAAAACTAACGCTTTTTTATATTTATTTTCCTGACAATTCTATATGATATTTAAAAAAGGTTTTTAAAAATGAAGCGTTTTAGTCTGAACAAATGTACCTAAATTGAAAGAGAGATTTGAAAACAAAACCTTTAGCATCAAAACCCCTATTTTTCGTCCATTTCTAACACTAAACTCGAAAATTCCTTTTTATACTTGCGTCTTGAATAAGTGAAAATCGAATGATCGCTTAATACAATTTTTTCACTCTCGCGACTAATTATTTTTTCTGGATTTATTAAAATACTTTTATTTATTCGGCAAAAATCTTGAAAGACCGTCTGCCAATAATTTAGGCTATAACTAACAATTAACTTTTTTCCACAATCAAATTTGATTTCGTTATAAGGCTGCCTACCAAGGTGTTTAATATATAATATTCTTGGGTATTCTGTTAATTGTACAAGCCTTACTTTTCGCCTTTCTACACTAATATCCATCGTATTTTTTCGTATTTTTTTAGCAGATGTTTAGTTCTTAAATAGTCCACGGTCAATAGTCGACAAGTACATAGAAAGATAATAAGCTAATAGACAGATATTTAGCTGATTGCAAATTTGTCGATTAATATTATCCTTTTAATTGCTTTAATTTGAAGCCGAAACTTAAAAATCTGCATCGACCTATTTATCATTCAATTTTAATCTCAATTGAGAGGGAGTCTGTTTTGAATGAGACTCCCTCTTGATTAGAATGATGACCTTTGAATCTATTTTCTTTAGCTAAAGTTTAGTATTAATTATCACAACCTTTTACCTCAGCCCTAAATACAGCACCTGATTCAAATCCTGGCGTAAGTAAAACACTTTTTCCAGCTTCATATACTACATTGGCTGGTGACGTGATTTTATTACTTGCACTTATTGAATCTACTGCCTTTTTAGTACTTGTACCCGTCAAATTATTTGTTGGACTCACCAAACTATAATTAAGTGGATTAACAGTCACTTGACTTATCACAGGATTACTAACTACTACTTGATTCGATGATACTACTCTGATAAGATACTTTGATCCACCAACTGTATTTTGTGGAATCAAACAAGTAGTCGTGCCAGTAACGTTCGTTGTTCCTATTAACAAAGGTTTTGCAAAGCTACCTGAAGTATCAGAAAGTTCAATTAGATACTGATTGATATCATTGAAAGTTCCTGAGGTAGCGAAACTTACATCTACCGAACTTCCAGCACAAATCGATGTTTTTGACAACGTTGGAGCATTAATTGTTGCCAAATTGCCAACTACAGTAAATCTGATGACTTTCGGACCATAAGTAATACCGCCTCCTTTGTTATCTCGTGCATATCCAGTGACTGTCAAAGTATAATTTCCAGGATTGAAGTTTCTACCAAAAAAATCAAGTCCTCTATTATCAAAGAGTGCATTTGGAGGAACATTTTGAAGTACATTCCAATTAAGCTCTGGCCCCTGAATATTCATTTCCATGCTTTCGATGGTCACAGACGAACACACAGGATTAGCCAAAATAGACACCTGATCTCTCATTTGGTTAATAACCATGCCATCTGTTAGCTGGAAAAGTGTTTGATACGGATTACCTGCTTTAACATAAAAATAATCAACAATTCGAGTAGGGTCACATGGGTCAATTTCATTAACGACAACATTCGTGGTAGAGGTATTAATACAACTATTTAGACCTGTCACCGTAAGGGTATAAACACCAGCATTTACCGAAAGTGCATTATTGATAGTCGGATTGCTCAAAGTACTTGTGAAGTTATTAGGGCCAGTCCAAATATAAGTACCGGTACCCGTTCCATTCAAGCTAATTATTTGCCCAATCGTATATGGTCCGGTATTACTTGAACTAATGATTGGCTGAGCCTTGATTTCCAAGCCAGTAACAGCAATACTCGCATCAGATATACAGCCATTGACAGTACAAGTAGCCGAAATCGAATAAGTATCAACCACTGAAAGCGGCAAACTAGTTCCAGTTGCAGCATTTGACCAAGTGACAGTTCCTTCACAACCTGATGCTGTTAAAGTTAAAGTGCTTGGAAAACAAACAACTTTTTCAGTCGGTGCGTTTACGGTTGGAGCATTTGGTTTTGCTTTTATTTCAAGGCCAGTAACAGCAGTACTTGGGTCAGACGTACAGCCATTGACGGTACAAGTAGCTGTTATTGAATAAGTTCCGACAGTTGAAAGTGTTAAACTTGAGCCTGTTGCAGCATTTGACCAAGCGACAGTTCCTGCACAACCCGATGCTGTTAAAGTTAAAGTGCTTGGAAAACAAACAACTTTTTCAGTTGGTGCGTTTACGGTTAAATTAGGTTTTGCTTTAATTTCAAGGCCAGTAACAGCATTACTTGCGTCAGACGTACAGCCATTGACGGTACAAGTAGCCGTAATGGAATAAGTACCTACCGTAGAAAGTGTTAAACTTGAGCCGGTAGCTGCTCCTTGTGACCACGTAACTGTTCCTGCACAAGGTGAGGCAGTCAATGTCAAAGTAGAAGGAAAACAAACAACTTTTTCAGTCGGTGCAGTCACGGTTGGAGCACTTGGTTTTGCTTTAATTTCAAGGCCAGTAACAGCAGTACTTGCGTTAGATATACATCCATTGTCAGTACAGATAGCAGTAATTGAATAAGTACCAATCGTAGAAAGAGTTAAGCTTGTGCCAGTAGCTGCACCTTCACTCCAAGTAACTGTTCCTGCACATCCACTTGCAATCAATGTTAAGCTTGAAGGCGAACAAACTACAAGACTTACTGGAGGAGTGATAATTGGAGCAGTTACAATAGGTGGTTGGGTAATTGTAAAGTTTCGAGTAGCTGTACATGCGTTAGCATCGCTTACAGTTACAGTATATGTTCCTGCTGAAAGACCAGTCGCTGTAGCAGCCGTTCCACCAGATGGAGACCAAGAATAAGTATATCCACCAGTACCGCCAGAAGGAGTAACTGTAGCTGAACCGTTAGATCCACCATTACAAGAAACATTTGTTTGAGCAGCAGTTGCCGTACTGATTGCTGTTGGTTGTGTAATTGTAAAGTTTCGGGTTGCTGTACATGCGTTAGCATCGGTCACCGTTACAGTATATGTTCCTGCTGAAAGACCAGTCGCTGTGGCAGCCGTTCCACCAGATGGCGACCATGAGTACGTATAACCACCAGCTCCACCTGTAGGGGTATTGATAGATGCGGCACCATTTGAGCCACCGTTACAAGCAATATTTGTTTGTGAAGCAGCAGTTACAGTGATTGCTGTTGGTTGGGTAATTGTAAAGTTTCGGGTTGCTGTACATGCGTTAGCATCGGTCACCGTTACAGTATATGTTCCTGCTGAAAGACCAGTCGCTGTAGCAGCTGTTCCACCCGAAGGCGACCAAGAATAAGTATAACCACCAGCACCGCCCGAAGGAGTAACCGAAGCTGAACCATTAGATCCTCCATTACAAGACACATTTGTTTGTGCAGCAGTTGACGTACTGATTGCTGTTGGTTGGGTAATTGTAAAACTTTGGGTAGCCGTACAAGAATTTGCACCGGTTACCGTTACAGTATATGTTCCTGCACTTAATCCGGTAGCTGTAGTAGCTGTTCCACCAGATGGAGACCATGAGTACGTATAACCACCAGCTCCACCAGTTGGTGTATTGATAGAAGCTGCACCATTTGAACCCCCGTTACAAGAAATATTTGTTTGTGAAGCAGCAGTTACAGAAACAGTTGCTTTTATTTGAAGGCCAGTAACAGCCGTACTTGCAGCAGACGTAACGCCAGCATCAGTACAAGTAGCAGTAATTGAATAAGTACCAACCGCTGAAAGCGTCAAGCTTGTGCCTGTTGCTGCACCTTGCGACCATGTAACTGTACCTGCACACCCGCTTGCCGTTAGTGTTAAGGTTGATGGCGAGCAAACTACCAAACTCCCTGGAGGGGTGATTGTTAGAGGAGGTGATATATCTGCATTACGCAAAACCGAAACAGTAGTTGAACCATAATTTGCTACTGCCAAATCGGGTCTACCATCCCCATCCAAATCGCCAATGGCTACTGAAATAGATTGTGTGCCCGTGGCAAAATCTACTTTAGCGTAAAAGTCGATGATACCGCTGGTGGACTTATTCCGGATTACCGAAACATTGCCTGAACCTTGGTTTGCTACTGCCAAATCGGGCTTGCCATCCCCATCCAAATCGCCAATGGCTACTGAAATAGGAACATTACCCGTGGTAAAATCTACTTTAGCGTCAAAGTCGATGCTTCCGCTGGTGGACTTATTACGGATTACCGAAACAGTTTTTTCATTAAGATTTGCTACTGCCAAATCGGGCTTGCCATCCCCATCCAAATCGCCAATGGCTACTGAAAAAGGAGCAGAACCCGTGGCAAAATCTACTTTAGCGTAAAAGTCGATGCTACCGATGGTAGACTTATTCCGGATTACCGAAACAGTATTTGAAGCATTATTTGCTACTGCCAAATCGGGCTTGCCATCCCCATCCAAATCGCCAATGGCTACTGACCGAGGATTTGGATTTGTTCCTCCCGTGGCAAAATCTACTTTAGCGTAAAAGTCGATGCTACCGCTGGTGGACTTATTCCGGATGACCGAAACATTGCTTGAACCTTGATTTGCTACTGCCAAATCAGGCTTTCCATCCCCATCCAAATCGCCAACGGCTACTGACTGAGGTTGTGTACCCGTGGTAAAATCTACTTTAGCGTAAAAATCGATGCTACCGATAGTGGACTTATTCCGGATTACCGAAACATTATTTGAAGATTGATTTACTACTGCCAAATCGGGTTTGCCATCCCCGTTAAAATCGCCAATGGCTACTGAACGAGGATTAGTACCCATGGCAAAATCTACTTTTGCATCAAAACTACCCGTACCGATACTACCGCTGGTGGTCGTATTTCGGTACACCGAAACAGTGCCTGAACCATTATTTGCTACTGCCAAATCGGGTTTGCCATCCCCGTCCAAATCGCCCATGGCTACTGAATAAGGTTGTGTACCCGTGGCAAAATCTTGCTTGGTTTGAAAATCAGTAGCCGTAATGGTGGTTTTTATTGGACTGTAAGTCGGGGTGAAATTGCTCAAACTATAGGCTGCCAAGCTGGTACCCGTGTTAAGTAAAGTGATGGGTGCATACGTGGCACTCGTCGGTACGGTCACCGTTACACTCGTAGCCGTGGCGGCCGTTACCGTGGCACGGGTAGCCCCAAAAAATACAACATTATTAGTGGGGGTAGCGTTAAAATTAGTTCCCGTAATCGTCACTGAGGTTCCAATATTACCACTTGTTGGCGAGAAACTGGATATGGTGGGAACTTGTGCGTGTGCTAATCCTACACTAAGTAGAGTAAAAACAAATGCGGTAAACCACAATGGTATCTGTCTTTTCATAAAAATTTAAGTATTGACTACCTAAAAATAGACGAAGACAGAAAATGTTCCTATCAAAAAATGGGTGAATTAGGCAAATTAGATGCTGAGTTAGACAATTATTGACTTAGTTTTTAGCGAGCCATTCCACAAAATGTGCCGTTTTTTCTTTACGTATAATTAATTGTTCTGAAAAAGGATGGATTAAATTAATTAATAATTTACGTTCAAAATGCCTAGAGACGTCCTTGATGACTTTGCGATTGACAATAAATTGCCTATTAATTCGATAGAATTCTGGTGCTAAGTTATTTTCCAGTTCTTCCATAGATTGGGAAATAGGAAAATGACTTCCTTGCAAGGTATGTAAATGAACCAATTGGTTTTTAAAATGAAATAAACTAATATTTTCTATGGGTATAGGAACGATTTTATCACCTTGATGAACTATCAAAGATTGGTTTTTATTCAATTTAGGTAAAAATAAGGCCGAAAGCATACTATAATCAATTTGGGGAGCACTAAAATTTTCTTTCAACAAACGGTATTTTTCGAGCGATTGAGCGATACTTATTTTATTAAAAGGTTTCAAAATATAATCGATTCCATTATTTTTAAAAGCTTCCAAGGCATATTGATTATAGGCGGAACAAAAAATAACCGGTGAATTCACCGATACTTTTTTGAATATTTCGAATGAAAACCCATCGCCTAATCGAATATCAGAAAAAATAAGATGATGGCCTATATTTGTTGAAAAATATTCAATGGATTGAGTCACGGTAGGCAAAATAGCAATTACTTCAATTCCAAAATTCAATGAAGTCAAATCGTGAATTAGGTTCTTGGCTGTGAGTATTTCATCTTCAATGATTACTATTTTCATGATTTCAAGCTTTGGGTAAATTTAATAGATAAATTTATTTATCATAAAAAACTGATAAATAGTTCTTTATATTAGCGTTGACTGTGGACTACCTAACAGGGGTAATTGAACCTTAAAATAATGTTGGTTTTTATCAATAACAATGGCTTGCCCAGTCAGAATTTTCATTCTTTCATTGAGGTTATGAAGACCTATTTTTGAACTCGCTTCCTCTGAAAGGAAAGCCTGAGTATTATTGATAATTGTCAACTGATTACCTTTTACTTCCACCCGAATCGTGAGTGGATTCATCAAACTTACGATATTATGTTTAAGTGCATTTTCAATTAAACTTTGTAAGGCAAAAAATGGGATACTATTCTGTAGAGCATCGGGGTCAATCTCAGTTTCATAGATTAAGCTATCTTGAAAACGTATTTTTTGTAAATCTATGTAGTTGTTACAAATAGATAGTTCATCTTGTAGCGATACCAAATCATCAGTTTGACCAATACTCGCTATTAAAAACTCTGATAATTTTATCAAATAATTTTCGGCCATCTGTTGGTTTACTATCATTAAAGATTTCAATGAAGACAAAGCGTTAAACAAAAAGTGAGGATTTATTTGATTTTTCAAATGTGCCAATTCTGCTTGTAAGCGATTGATTTTCAATTGATTATTTTCATCTTCTACCTGTAATTTAGAATCAAAAGTATTAAGCCACATATTTATGGCAAAAATAACGGTATTGATAGATGTAACATTGAGTAAACGCACATAATGAAAATTAGGGGTTCTGATAATAAAAAAATCTTTAGAAATTAAATATAATGAAGACACATATAAAAATAGGCAAATGGTACTAACAAGCCATTTCCACAAAGGTGATTTGAGCGATTGAATAAAAAAAACAGAAAATGTAATATTTAATGTCCAACTAACTAAACCGTGTGAAAAAAGCTTTAAAAAAGCCAATAAATAAAAATAAAATGTTGTATTTGTAGTTAAAATAATTGGTAATAATATCAACAATCCAATCCCTAGCGATGTGCTAAGAATGATTGTTAAACGCTTTAGAATTATATTTTTAACGGTCATGGGTAAAAAATTTGGTCTATGTCGAATATGTTAGGTAAAGACAATAAATGGTGTCTTTTCATTATTCCGTACCCTCAGAGATTTGCCATCCCCGTCCCCTACTCGCCTTTGGGTGAATCTGATGGATTTAAAATTATTTAAATTTAGCGATTAATAAAATTCTACACAATAAGTAATCGTTGAATAGACTTAAATAGTCGTTGAATGGAAATTCGCAATAATTATTTATATTTATTTTTTTGCGAAAACTATTTCGTTCCATCAGGGTCTTCGGAACAAGACCCTGATGGCATTGGTATAAGCAAATAGGAAGAAATGTTTTAAACCATTATTAGGATGTCTGAGTTTGATAGACAAATACCATCAGTGTTCCTGAAAAAGGAGAAACTGATGGAACCTAAAATGACACCCGCCAAGATTTCCTCGTTCAATAATGGCTTTTAAAATAAATTTGTATATTTGGGAATTCATTTCCTAAATATACAAATGATTGATCGAGCAATTGCCTCAAAAATTACAGAGTTATTGGCCAAATACCCCATTATAAGCATAACTGGGCCACGCCAATCTGGTAAAACTACGCTTGCCAAAATATTAAAACCTAAGTATCAATATGTTACCTTAGAGAATCCAAGCGATAGATTATTCGCCCAACAAGACCCTGTTGGATTTTTAGAAACTTACCAAAATGGTGTAATTTTAGATGAAGTACAATATGTGCCAGCGTTGTTTTCGTATTTACAAGTTGTTACAGATGCTCGCCAACGTAATGGGGAATACATTTTGACAGGTTCACAAAATTTCCTGCTAATGGAAAAAATCACACAATCATTAGCGGGAAGAGTAGCTATTTTTAATCTGTTACCTTTCTCTATCGAAGAACTCAAAAACACTGAATACGCTCAACTACATTGGGAAAATCAACTCATCAATGGCTTTTATCCACGCAAATTAGTTGCCGATATTGATGCCACCTCTTTTTATGATAGCTATCTACAAACATACGTCGAACGAGATGTAAGGCAAGTAAAAAACATCTTAGATTTAGACTTATTTCAGCGTTTTATCAGGTTATTGGCAGGAAGAATTGGGCAGTTATTCAATCAAAATAGTTTAGGAGTAGAATTAGGGCTGAACAACAAAACCATCAATGCTTGGATGTCGGTACTCGAAACATCATTTATTGCATATCGCTTAAACCCTTATTTTGAAAACTTCAATAAACGCTTGGTGAGTACGCCTAAAGTATATTTTTATGATACAGGTTTGGCTTCGCACCTATTAGGAATTAAAACAAAAGAGGAGTTAGACATACATTTTGCCAAAGGAAGTCTATTTGAAAATTTGGTAATCAATGAATTATTAAAAGTTGAATTAAACAAAGGTAAACGGCCACAGTTTTATTTTTGGCGAGATACCAGCCAACACGAAGTTGATATTTTGATACAGAATGGTACAGCTTTGGAAGCCATCGAACTCAAATCGGGCAAAACTATACAACCGGATTATTTTAAAGGTTTAAATTATCTTAAAAAAATACGACCAACAACCAATCTTCATTTGGTTTATGGTGGTGACCAATACCAAAGAAGAACTGATTATAAAATCTATGGTGTGGAACATCTCAATAAAATTCTCGAATAATAAAAATGTGGCACACCTCTTGTCAGCGATAACAAGGTGTGCCACACTTCGTGGGATTTCAGGTATTTGGCTTTAATCATTAACACGAATGTCAGAAAAAAGGCAAGAATCTTTATTTTGATGAAAAATCTTTGTCCAAAACACCTTTGATTATAGGTGACCAAATTTTGTAGCCACTTTCATTGAAATGTAGTTTGTCGTTGATGTATAAATCAGGCTGATATTTACCGTCTTTACTCAATAGCTGTGACATCGTCTCGATAAAATGCAGATTTGGTGTATTTTGACAGTAATTCTTAAACAGTTCATTGGCTTCTACAATTTTATCTTGTACCGCCCAACGTCGCTCATTGGGTGAAATAGCAATATAATAAATTTGCGTTTTAGGGTTTTTCTGATGCACTTTTTGTACCACATATTTGAAAGCCTCTAATACTTGTAATGGCGATTTATCCTGATTCCCTGCGGTAATATCATTGCTTCCCGAATAAAACACAATGGCTTTGAATGAGTGATTTGCCATAATACGGTCAATATAATAGGCCATTTCAGCAATATTTGACCCACCAAAACCTCGATGAATAATTTCATAAGGAGCTAAATCTTGCTTAATTGTTTTCCATAAACGAATGTATGAACTCCCAGTAACCAAAATCGCATTTGATGAATAAGATTCAGTTTTATCCAGCTTTTCAAATTCCTGAATATCCTTTTCAAATCTCAAAATACCTGCCGAATTCTTGGTCTTATTCAACTGAATAAACAACCATAACCCTATTTCGTCTAAAGCCTGTTTTTGTTTGTTTTTATCACTATCCAACGTATGTCCAGCCTTATCAAAAAGCTTTAATCCTGTAGGAATTCCCAAAGATAATGCTCTATTATACAAAATCGAGCTACCATATTTAAAACCATGATAAGCGTATGACGAATCGAAAGGAACGGTTTTATCGCCTGTGCCATGTACGCTAAAAAGTGGCACATCGCCCGAATCTATCCAACGATAATCAATCATTGCTCCCCAACAATTAATCACAGCATTTACTTTTGAAGAATAGCCCTCGTTTCCGCTTATTCCTTCCAAACTACCCAATTTTGAGGTATTTATATAATTTGGCACCTCATTTTGGTCTAAATATGCCAAGTGCATGGCCACTTTCGACCCAGCCGAACCACCCATGATATAGATTTTTGAGGTGTCAATACCATATTTTTCAGCATTTTTTCTGAAAAAGCGAACCGCAGCTTTGGCATCTTGCACACCTCTGTACATGGCCTCAAAATACGAAGTGTCGTTCTTTGGTTTTTCAATTCCTAAACGATAATTGATAGAACTACTCACATAACCTCTTTTGGCCAAACCTGTACAAAATAAAAGCGGATAACCAGTACCTTTATCGCCATTGACAAATCCGCCACCATGAACAAATATGACTAAAGGACGCTTTCTGAGGGTATCATTCGTAGGCGAGTAAATATCTAAAAATAATTTTTCAGACTCATTATTTATGTTCTTTGACTCACCATATTGAATGTTTTTAAGGGAATCAATAGACATATAAACCTCATTTTTAAAGCGTTGAATTTTTTGAGCTGTTGAAAAATGAGATGCTAAAAAGAGGAAACAAATGCCGAAAATTTTATTCATTTTAAAGTATTTATTGCATTAAAAGTACAAAAATAGGTTTAATTTTCATTTATTATCAAAGTATTTTATCAATTCATATTTATTCAAATTCAACACTTTCATTTTTTCTAATAAAGGTAAATAAGGTTTGTATTGATAGCTTACTAAACCCTTGTTTGAATCACG
This sequence comes from Cytophagaceae bacterium, assembly GCA_027486845.1. GTDB lineage: Bacteria > Bacteroidota > Bacteroidia > Cytophagales > Spirosomataceae > Emticicia. Next base: position 11,366 of record JAIXOL010000047.1, on the reverse strand, counting down.
GTTTGATTCGTCGGCAGAGAGGTCGGTCGGATCATTATCTTGGTAGCGAAACCAATGCCAACCTACGCAATTTGGAGCTTTCAGCAATTCCATACAGAAGTTTTGGTAGTGAATTCCACGGTCGTTTTGTGTTTTTACTAACCAACCCGCCCCGGTTTTATTTTCCATGCCTGAATCTTCGGCTTTTGTATAAAATTCAGTAATGAAAAACGGCCGATTACACCATACAGCCCAATCTCTAAGGTTTTTGGCTTCAGGTTGCCAATATCCATAATAGTTGATAGAAACAATATCAAGGTGCTTTTCGGCAGCTTTCAAAATCGCTTGAACATTTTTTGCAGAACTATGCAAACGACTGCCAAGGTATAGGTGATTAGGGTCGTATTTATTCAAAGCTGCCTTGATTTCGCCGTAATAAATATCTGCCACATAACCCAAAAATGCCTCTTTTTGTCCTTTAGTCAAATTGTTTTTATCAAATCCATTTTCACTAGCCCATTTTTCGAGAGCTAATATATCAGCCGAGTTTTTATTAGTTTTGGCTAAAATCTTGTTGAGTAAATCATTTGTAAAAGTCAATTCATTGTCTGAAAAATGTCCCAAAAGATTTTTATCTGATGCTATGGCCGACACCATTTTTTTTGCGTGTTCATCACAAAATAGTTTAAAACTTGGCTCAAAAATCAATGATAAACTATTTTCTTTTTCAGCTCCAATTTTCTTGTTTCTTTTTGAAAATTCTCCCAAAAAACTCAACATTGTGGTATAAACAATTGGTTTTTCAGGATATAAAACATTGTATTTTTGAATCAATTCCACTTCCGACCATGAGCCAATCGCATTAAAGTCAGCATCTTTTATAAGTTTATTGGTTTGCACAAGCCATTCTTCGGGCGTACCAAATTTAGCTTTTAGAGAAAGTTCATTATTGGGAGATTTCCCCATTCGGACACTATTGACGGCAGCCGTAACAAAATAATGCCCTTCAGGGTCAATTATCCACCAACGATTTCCAATCTTTTCGGTTCTAAAAAAGCCAGTAAACTTTGCATTGCTTGATAAATCTCCGCCATATTTACCAACTTTTGCTTCCTTGATTGGTAGAAAATTAGGAAGCATCTCCACCGTTTTGCTGGGAAAAGACTTCCAATCAGAAATAACTATATTACGCAGGCTATCTCTCCCCCAAGTTTTGGCTTCGATATTTATGCTTTCGTTGACACTTTTCTGGGCAAGCACACTCATCAAGTTTGAAAGTATAAGGGCAAGCACAGCACTAAGAATTCGTGAATAATTCATAAAATATAAAAAAAATGAAGTAAAATTACAGAAATAACCAGTCCACAGTTAATAGTCCACAGTCCGCTTAAAATAGTAAACTTATAGACAGACATTTAGCTGTTTACAAATTTATCGATTAATATTATCCAAATACTTATATTTCAATATACTAAATCTTCGCCAAGATAATTCTTGACGAAGATTTAGAATTATTTCATTATTAATACCCAGGATTTTGGGGCATCGGTTTTGTTAGATTAGCATCAATTACCGTTTGTGGAATTGGTAAAATTGTATCTCGCAAAGCTATCACTGACCCAGCATTGATATTATACTTTTTGGTTCGTGCAAACCATGTTTTGGTTCTTGTCAAGGTATATCTCCTATGTTCCTCAGTTAATAATTCCCTCGAACGTTCATCTAAAATAAAATCAAGTGTTACATCAGCTGCAGTGATTGGAGTAGCTTTTGCTCTACTTCTCAAAGCATTGATTGTAGAAGCCGCCTCAGCTTTTTCTCCTAATTTGAATTGAGCTTCGGCCAACAAAAGATATGTATCGGCCAAACGTAAATAAATAATATCATTAAAATTGCTCGACTGCTGCAAATCTGATGGTATAGCAGGAGCCCAATCCCATTTACGCGTATTTGGCCATGCTTGAGCAGTAGTGGCGTTGGTTAGCGGTTCGTTGCCAGTAATGTTTAGTTTAACTACATCACCTAATTTTGCCCCAGTTGGTAAAGCAGTTGGATTATTCATCGTCCACGAAAGCCTCAATGCAAACTCCGAACCCCTTTCGTCAGTCGGGCCATACACCGAAAGTGCATATTTGGTTATGCCAAATCGACCAATGCCACGTCCTCCGTTTTCAATAGAAAATGTAATTGGAGATTTACCACCAACCGAGATTCTTTCATATCTATTGACCCAAGAACGTCGCATGATACAATTTTCGGCACCTGCTGATAAGTACTCATTTTGTAAAACGAACAAAGCTTCGGTATTCCCTTCACTCCTATTTGAGTTCCCATCAATAAACATATCGGTAAATGGTGTTCCTGGCAAACTTTTATTCACACCATAACGAGCAGTCACTAATTTGTACAAACCATTACTAACAAGTGACTGAGCCTTTTGCTTAGCTTTGGCATTATCGCCAATGGTTAAGTACAATTCCGCCAAATAATGCGTAGCGACTGCTCTCGAAAAACGTGCGGCATTTGGCGGTGTTTCGGCCAAATTTGTTTCGGCATATAACAAATCGTCTTCCATTACTTTTCTAACTGTTGCCACTGACGTACGTTCCCAGTCAGTTTTTATTGAGTTCCCTGTAGATTCCGTCAAATTAAGCGGAACATCACCAAACATAAAAGTTAGGTGACGATAAGCCCAAGCTCTTACGAGTTTTGCTTCGCCCACAATTTGCTTTTTCTCCGTTTCGGTCCATTTAATTGATGGATTTTCGGCTCTGTCAATAATCGTATTTGACGCATTAATAGTTTGGTAAAGCCATTGCCAAACGTTGCTAATATATGGCACGGCAGGGTTTAAAGTAACCCCAAAAGTATTAAAAACTCGCTCAGGTTGCTGCCCACCCGCTGGAAATGGACTATAAGCATTGTCAACGCCAATAAATGCAGGAGTAATATACATATCGTTGGTAGTATTTGATGTTGGACCACCATCAATACCACCTCTTTCTCGACGTATTAAATTGTATAAACCGTATAATCCTGCTTCAAATCCTGATTTATTGACATATAAATTTTCAGGGGCAATAATATTTACTGGTTCTTCAACCAAAAAATCATCTTTACAGCCTGTTGTTCCAAAACTGACTACCAAAGTGAGTATAAAAAGCTTTATGATATTTTTCATTGTTCTACATTTTAAAAGAGTGAGCATTACTTGATTAAATTACAAACCGAAGTTCATTCCAAAAATAAATTCACGTTGCAAAGGCACGTCTAATTGATTATTGATTTCGGGGTCAAGTCCTGTATATTTAGTAAAAGTTGCTAAGTTTCGACTAGTTACATAGAGTTTTAACTTATTCAATTTTAGGCGATTAAGTATTGCACTTGGCACTTGATAAGCCAACGAAACATCTTTCAAACGAGCAAAGCTAGCATCTTCGTAGAAACGAACATTGAAGGTATTTGCTAAAGCATCATTGGCAAAGTGCGTTCCTGAAGTATTTTTCGGTGACCACCAATCTTTTTTGGTTGTATTTCTGCGAACATCGCCAAATACATCATCTTGTTCGAGTGGGTTCTCTTTGGTAACTCCCCACAAACCGTTGATGAAAACCATCAAACTAAATCCTTTATAAGTAAAAGTATTAGAGAATCCATAGACTAATTTTGGGTCGCTATATCCTAAAATGGTTCTATCAAGCGTTGTACTTACTTTTTTATCGCCATCTACATCAACTACTTTTACGTAGCCAAGCTTACTTGTTGGTTGAGCAGAAGCATCAATTTCTCCTTGAGAAGTAAAAATTCCCCCATTTTGTAAGCCGTATATCGTACGAATTGGCTTTCCGATAAACCATCCGTTGGCTACATCATCACGACCATCGCCGTAGAGGTCAACAATCCTATTTTTATTATGCGAAAGATTAAGATTGCTTGTCCATTTAAAATCATGGGCATTGTAATTGATCGACGTAATGCCTAATTCAACACCACTATTGGCAGTTTTACCAATATTTTGTAAAATTCTGTCGAAACCTTGTACTGATGAAATGATACGATTAAGCAATAAATCTTGAGTTTGGCCTGAATAAACATCTAATGAGCCTTGAATACGGTTATTGAAGAAACCAAAATCAAGACCGATTGTCCTAGAAGTTGTTGATTCCCAACCTAATTTTTCGTTGGCTAATTTATTAGGTAAATAGCCTGTCAAAACAGTGGTTCCATTCAAATATTGACGAGTGGCCAAAGTTGCCAACGACTGATAACTTGCCACAGCCTGATTACCATTAACTCCATAAGAACCTCTCAATTTTAAGTTGCTAATAAACTTGATGTTTTGCATAAAAGCTTCCTTTGAAATATTCCAACCAAGGGCAACCGATGGAAAAACTCCGTATTTAGAATTTGCTCCAAAACCTGAAAATCCATCTCGTCGGGTTGTCAAAGTAATCAAATATCGGCTATCATATCCATAATTGACACGCCCCATTTGCGAAACTAAGTTTTGCTTATAATTTTCGTGAGAAGGCGTAAGCAATGTCGCTGCATTCATTTGATAATTAGTCAAAACATCATTCGGAAATCCAACACCTCTAAGTTGGTCACGGTCATAATCTTGACTTTGTGAGCTATATAAAGCCGTAATATTTAGGCTATGTTTGCCAAAATCTTTTACATAAGAAAGAATGTTTTCAGTAGTAAAACTTCTTGATATTGCAGTGAAATTTGTGGCACTTCCTTTATTTTCAAATCCAACTGCTGTGCCTATTCCGTAATAGGTTTTACGTAGATTATTTTCATATTCCACCCCAGTGTTTAACTTGTAAGAAAGCCCTTTCACGAAAGGAAAATCAATCTTGATGTTATTTGCACTAAAAACACGGTACCCATTGTCTTTATTGGTAGCCACTGTTTCTCCAAGTGGATTCCCCGAAGTATTATATTCTGGCCAAGCATAAACAGTTGGCGTACCATCTGCGTTGAAAGCAGTAGTCAATGGATTCATTACATTAGCCCCAAATTGACCTGCAAAATCGGCTGGACGGCCGCTACGGTCTTGAAACGAAAATTGGGTAGATGAGCCAATTGTAAGCCATGGCGTAACTTTAACATCAATATTGGGACGTATAGAGTATCTTTTGAATTGGTCATTAATGGCGATTCCTTGCACATCGAGGAAAGTTCCACCTAAGTAAAAAGATATCTTATCGGTGCCACCTGCAACCGATATTGTATGCTGCGACCTCGAACCTTGTTGCGTAGCCAAATCGTACCAATCTACTGCTTTACCTGCATCATAAATGGCTTGTTCGGTCGGAGTTATTGAATTGGCTGGAATATTTAATCTAGTTTTCTTAAAATCATAAAATTCAGTTCCAGTCATTAGATTGGGTTTGTTGGCAATATTCTGAACGCCATAAAAACCATCATAAGTAATATTCAATTTGCCTTTTTTACCTTGTTTTGAGGTAACTAATATTACACCATTTGAAGCTCTTGCTCCATAAATAGCAGCCGCTGAAGCATCTTTTAATACTTCAATTGATTCTACATCATTTGGGTTAATTTCAGAAATTCCACCTGTGTAAGGAATACCATCCCAAATAATCAACGGACTTGTACTGGCACTGATTGAATTACGGCCTCTTATCAAAATAGAGTTATCATTGCCTTCTGCACCACCACTATTGGTATTGATTTGTAAGCCAGGAATTGCTCCCTGCAAAGCTTGAGCAATATTTGTATTAGGAAGTTGTTCCAACCTTTCTCTCGAAACAGAAGCTACTGAGCCAGTTACATCACTTTTCTTTTGTGTTCCGTATCCAACTACAACTACCTCATCAAGGGCTTTTGTGTCAATTTTCAGACTAATATTGATAATTGTCTGATTACCAATTGAAACTTCTTGTTGCTCATAACCCACAAAACTGAAAACTATAATAGCTTTTTCGTTTGGTATATTTAGTTTAAAATCACCGCTTCCATCTGTCACTGTGCCATTAGACGTGCCTTTGATGCTCACACTTACGCCAGGTAAGGCTTCTTTAGTACCTAAATCGCTTACTTTACCCGAGATTGTCTTTTCAATAACAATACTTTTTTGAGAGGATTGAATCGTTGAAATTCCAGCAATTACATTTTTTTCGGTATTTTGAGAAGGTTGCGTTGTAAGGTTTGGAACCGTATTTTCTTGAAATCGGACATCAGCCTCGGCCGTTTTCTTACTTTTCTTATCGTTCATTACTAAAAAAGTACCGTTTTTTACTTTCTTAGATCGTAAGCCAAACGGGCTTAAAATGTTTTCTAAATTTCGCTCGATTTTTGAATCAAAGTTCAAGGAGTTGCTCGGTACTGACAAACCCATAACTACTTTGTCTTCAAATAAAATATCAATATTATAGTGTGACTTCAAGTTGCTAAGAGCGTCTTTAAGAGAAATCATCGTTGATTTTTCCGAACGAGGAACTTGTTGTTTGGCATAAGCCATCATCTGAGCCATGCTTGTATTCTGCCAAATAAATAGCATCGTCAGCACAAAAAAAGTCTTGCAGACTAAAGGTAATTTTTGTTGCATAATTATAGTAAAATAAGTGGTTGGGTTATTCAAAAAACGTAACATTATTATTTTGTCGATTGTAATTAATTTCTAATAACTCAGCGATGACTTGAAGAAGTTCGTCGGCATTTTCAGCGTGAAAAGTGCCCGTTATGGTTCTTTTTGCTAAAAAATTCTCTCTAAATTTGATGGTTAAACCAAAGTTTTCTTCAATCATTGTGGCTACTTCTAATAGCGATGTTTCATCAAAAATAAAACGCTGTTCTTTCCAAGCTGAAAAAATTTGTGGCTGAGGTACTTCTTTCAAATTCAATTGACCTTTTTGGTCTATTACAACCAAATCGCCAGGTTTCATGGTTATTTTTTTTGCTACTTTTCCATCTTTATAATTGAGTTGGATTTTTCCTTTATTTAACACCACTTTTGCATCTTTCTGACGTGCATTTACGTTAAACTCTGTTCCTAATACTTCTATTTCAAAATTTTTGTCAGTTTTTACAATAAATCTCTTGTTGTCGAAAGTATGTTTCACCGAAAAGTTTGCTTCACCTGTCAATAATACTTCACGAATTGAATTTCCAAAGCCAAAACGTGGCACTTTCAAAGAAGAATTAGCATTTAGTGTAATTTGACTTCCATCAGAAAGTTCAATTTTTTCAATTTCCCCAAAAGTTGTTTGATAGTTTTGATATAGGATATAGTTTTTACCCAAAAATAATCCTATGGAAATGCACACTGTAATTGTAGCAGCGATGGCAAACCAAGTACGATTTTTATTGAAAAAACTGGGTGAAGTTGTTTGATTGGCAACTGAAAATACTTGCTCGGAATGTTCAATTTTTAGCAGTGATTTTTCAAGAGCAGCATCTACATCAGGTAAAATCTGAATGAATTGATTTTCCCATTCATCGAGCCATTCATAATACAATTCTTTATTACTTGGTTCTTGTATCCAAGCTTCAATTAATTTCTTTTGCAGAGGAGTAGCTCGACCCGCAAAATTTTCAAATAATATATTTTTATTAACTGATTTATTCATTTGGAGTTTGTTTAAAAGAATTTGATGGAGTTGTAAAGAAACCTTTATTTGATAAAGGCTCGATTAATATCCATTGAGTGAATTTCGCATTTGAGCAAGTGCTTTCATGATGTGAGCCTCGACAGTTTTTAGTGCAATTTCCAACTCATCAGCTATTTCTCGATTCTTTTTATTCTCAAAGCGACTCATCAAAAACACACGCTGACATTGCGGGGGTAGTGCAGTTATACTATTTTCTATCTTTTGAAAAAGCTCATCAAATTGTAGCATTGTTTGAGGTGTTTCTTCAAATATTTGATTCTGATTGTTTTCAGGAAGCGTATCAATATCTACCTCTTTTTTAAATTCCCATTGTAGGTAATTTAAGGCTCGATTTCGGACAGACGCATATAAATAGGCTCTAAAAGATGTATTTATTTTTTCATAAACTTTGTTTTTCCATAAAACTAAAAATACATCACCAACAATATCTTCGGCAACTTCTTTTGAATACACAAACCTGACAGCATGACTACATAAGGCACGATAATACCTTCGAAATAGTAGCTCATACCCCTTGTGTGGGTTCTGTTTGAAAGTCTCACGAATAAAAATTTCAGAATCCAACGTGATACTATCGTCGGCTTCATCATTATTTACTCGCAAATGCGGTTCAATATCCTTGGGTTGTTTTTTTAGTCTCTCAATCATCGTTTATTTGCCTCTCTATATTATTCAGACAAGAAATATTGAATTTACCCTTAGTTCTGTGCAAAAACATCTTATCTTTTTTATAAAAACTGCAGTATTGGGCATGATTGAATTACCAACAAACTTTTGGAAAATAAGTTTTGGGAGAGAAAGAAGTAAGTAGTCCACGGTCAATAGTCGACAAGTCCGCTTAAGGTAATTAACTAATAGACAGTCTTTTAGCTGTTCTCAAATTTATCTATCAAATTATCCTGATACTTACATAAAAAATAATCTCAAGATTACTTTTAAATTTACCCTGTTATTTGATTATATGCGACCGTTACTTTATAACAAGAACTTGTTACTTGATAACACGAACTTGTTACTTGATAACAAGAGCCTGTTACTTAATAACACGATCCTGTTACTTGATAACACGATCCTGTTACTTGATAACAGGATCATGTCTCCTTTTTCAGGGACACTGATGGCATTGGTCTATTAAACTCAGACATCCTGATAATGGATCAAAACAATTCTTCCTATTTGCTTAGACCAATCCCCTCAAGGTCTCGTGCCCAAGACCCTGAGGGAATGGAAAATACTTCGCACACAACTTGTCAATAGGCAAGACTAAAAGTTTGTCCCTTATCAATCCACAACTTTTACGTTAGAAGCTTGCAAACCCTTCGCCCCTTGTTTAATTTCATATTCAACCCTTTGGCCTTCTACCAAAAACTTTTTATCTCCTCGAATTTCAGAGTAGTGAACGTATATATCTTTTTCCCCTTCACCATCTGGAGTGATGAAACCAAACCCTTTCTTGACGTCATACCATTTTACAATACCTGAACGCGTTTGAGCTTTTGCATCTTTAATTGCCATCTTTACAAGTTTAGCACTCTCAGACATTGACAAACCCTTCATTTCCGCCTTTAAAACATCCGCTTTTACAACAGCAGGAACTGACTCGGCTGTTTTCTTTTCATTTTCCACTCTTTCCGCTGCAATCACATTAAATTTCAATGCAAGCGTAAATAACAAAGTAACAATAATTTTGATTTTCATAAAAAATAGTTCTAATGGTTTTTTTCCTACTCGTAAAGCTTTTCGGTTTCGCTCCGTTTTTTTAAGTGGTTTCTGAACTCCACTTTGCGATATAAATTTAAAAAAAATGCAAAAAATATTTTGAAGTTGTAAAGTCAAAAACGTTACCCGCAATCGCCTTTGACGGTGGTTTTGGAATATCACCAAGATGCTGGAGTTTGATATCCAAATCCCCTCAAGGTCTCGTGCCCAAGACCCTGAGGGAATAAAAATTCATAAATTATAATCAAGCCATGAGTTTACTTATTTTCGTGTAAACCTATTTCGGGACAAGACAGTTTAAAAAGACCTCACGGCTCGAACATAGAGTGATACCGACGTCTTAGATTCGGAAAACTGCAGATTATAAATGAACGAATAGCCTGAGGCACTGTTATAGCTTACTTCCGACGAACTCCAATACGCTCTATCCGAAAAATTACCAAATCCAAGAAGTTTCATTGCATAAAGCTTTGCTAACTCATCTTTGCTAGGTAAATACCAGTCATCATATCCTCCTCCGGTATATTCATACGCTAAACCTGCTGCATAACTTGTCCTTGTTTGACCTTGACTTGCAACAATGGCATTTGTATTGGATAACCCCGTTCCTAAAGCAGTCCCTATTGCTCCTGTGGTTAAATCAGTACCATTATTCCACCTAATTCCTCCTGAAATTAGATCTACTGCTGTTGTAATCAAACCATGTTGTACGTTTGGATCATAACCAGGATCGCCTGATTGTAGAATATATGCCACAATACCTCCTTGATAACTTTGACCAATAGATAAACTTACAACTCCAGTCGCTGTTCCTCCAATCATATTTGTCCAATTTCTTGACCCATTATAAATTTGTAATTCTCCATTTATGTTGCAATCAGTGCAATAAATCATCAAGCCCTGAACAGGGTTATTAATTGAATTTCTTTGAGCAAAGGTCATTTTTGGTGGTAAAAAACCTTGCGTTGTGGAATTTGCTTCTAATACGGCAGAAGTAGCTGTGGCTGAAGACCCACCTACGATTACTTTACCACTAACCGTCGCACTGGTTAATGTACCTACACTGGTTAAACTAGAATTAACTACAGTCGATGCGAGCGTGTTTCCAGTTAAAGTACCAGCAGCCGCAGCCACTGCGGAAGCTGCTGCTGAAGTCCATGTTGTACCATTAGAAGTTAAAACATTACCATTTGCTCCAGGTGCAACTGATTGCAAAGTGCTTGTACCATTGCCCAATAAAACATTGTTAGCGGTTAGGGTAGAGACACCCGTTCCACCGTTGGCAACAGGCAATGTTCCTGTTACTCCTGTTGTAAGTGGTAATTCCTTTGCATTAGATAAGTTGGCAGAAATTGGTGTTCCTAAAGTTGGTGCTGTTAAAACAGGACTCGTTAAGGTTTTATTCGTCAATGTTTCTATGCCAGCTAAAGTTGCTAATGTTCCTGATACTGGCAAAGTAACAGCCGTGTTTGCGGTGGTTGTTAATGCTGTAGTAAAAGCTCCTGAGGTAGTTAAATTACCTCCTAAGGTAATTGTTTTGCCGGTATTGTCAACCCCTGTTCCTCCATTGGCACCTACTAAAATTCCTCCTAAAGTAACAGCACCATTTGTAGCTGAAGCAGGAGTTAAGCCCGTTGTACTTCCATTAAAAGAAGTAACCGCTGTTGAACTTGTTAAATAATTACCTGCAACTTGTGCACCAATTGAAAGTGGAGTAACCCTTAGCACCCCCGCCTCATTTAAGATAGAAATTCCGTCAGGTTTAACACCCCCTAGAGTACTTGAAGTAGCGGTTGGTAAAGTATAGCTGACGTTAGGAATATTTAGCGTATTCGATGATAAAGAAGCCGCTCCAGAGCCTGTCGTAGTTAAAGTAATTGGTGCTTGATAATCTGTACCAGCTGCTGCTATGGTAGGAACGCCAGTTGATGTTGTATTTTTTAATATCCCTGTTGGCAATGCTGCCAAGGATGTACCATTTATTTTAACAACCGTTGCAGCATTACCATTGGAGGTGACATCACCTGT
>JAIXOL010000053.1 GCA_027486845.1 Cytophagaceae bacterium | reverse complement strand
TGTAATTTATTAGAAAAGCAAGAGGGTAATAAATCCAGCCTCAGAGAAAAATTAAGTAAAAATTGGAAGTTAATACCAGCAATTTTTAAGTAAGTTTATTTTTATGAACAAACCCTGATCTGAAAATATAAATTGTAAAAAAAATCAAAGTTATAAAAAGAGCACATTTGTCCTCTTTTTATAAATTCTCAAGCTCGTTTATAAACTCAATTACTCGACATTCAACCCAAGTTTCGTTTGAGTTTGGCAGCATAAAACCTACATGTCCACCAAATTTTAATAATTGTAAACTAACATTTGGGTTATTTTCGGCATCTCCTAAATCTAAGCACTCGGGCGACAAAAATGGGTCGTTGATGGCTTGGACTATTAAGGTTGACACTTTTATTGACTTCAAAAATGGCTTGGCAGCTGCCTGTTTATAGAAATCATGAGCATTCTTAAACCCAAACATTGGAGCGGTATAACGACTATCAAACTGCTCAAAATTTTCAATTTGCTCATATCCTTCATAACTAACTAATTTATTATCAGGATGTTGTATTGACTTCTCTTTAATTTTTGCACCTAATTTCTTGATGAAACGTTTCATATAAAACCTGCGGCCTGGTTTATAAAGTTCATAAACCGAAGTATACAAATCAAGTGGTACCGAAACTGCTATTCCATACTTTATTTGTGATGGAAGCTGCTCTGGATTTTGCCCCAAAAGCCTAATCGTCATGCTTCCACCCATACTAAATCCAACCAAAATAACTTCTTCGTATTTGTAAGTATTGATTGCATAATTGACCACAAAACGAATGTCATCAACATCTCCATGATGATAAAAACGTGGCAGACGATTCATTTCTCCACTACAACTACGACAATTCCAACCTAAACCATCATAGCCATTATCATTAAATTTCTTTATCATGCCTGTCACATAATGGCGAGTAGAATCTCCCTCAAGCCCATGTGTAACTATTACCAGTTTTTTGCCACGAGTTTTTGCTGTAATTGACCAATCAAAATCTATAAAATCACCATCCAATAATTCCACTCGCTCACGTTTATAATTGACAGGTATTTTACGAAAAAGACTTGGGTAAATTGTCTGAATATGGGCATTAAATTGCCATTTAGGTGGTTTATATTGAGAATTTATTGATAAAAGTGGCATTTGTTTTAAATATTGAATGATTTCAAATACAATGTAAACTAAGTTTCTATAAGCTCTTGTCATTCTGTAAAATCTGTTAAAGCATACAAAAACAATTCAAACAGATGCTTTGATGACTACGATACAGGATAAAATTTTCACTTATTTAGTTTAGTGCGTATTAAATTACTTCATAATAGTACCGGTTTTTTTCTACATATTAGCAATTATCTTTTCAATCACTTCTGGAAAATGGACATGTTCGAGTGCTTGTACTTTTCGAGCTACTTCATCTGGCGTATCTGTCGAATCTACCTCACATTTTGCTTGAAAAATCACTTTTCCTTCGTCATAATTTTCGTTTACAAAATGAATTGTTATGCCAGATTCTATTTCACTAGCCTCAACAACAGCTTCATGCACAAAATGCCCCCACATTCCCTTTCCACCAAATTTTGGAAGCAGTGCAGGATGAATATTAATAATTTTATTCGGAAAGGCTCTGACTAAATTTTCTGGAATAAGCCAAAGAAAACCAGCCAAAATAACTAAGTCGATTTGTTGATTTTGTAGTAAATTAACGATTTTATTAGTTTTAGAAAAAGTTTTTTTATCGAATAAAACGATTGGAATTCCCAGTCTACGCCCACGCTCAATAACGCCGGCCATGGGATTATTTGATAAAAACATTTCAACACTAACTGATTCCTTATCAGCAAAATAAGTAGTAATTCGTTCGGCATTACTTCCCGAACCCGACGCAAAGATAGCTATACGTGTCATTTAATTGTGAATAATTGAAGTGGAACGCCGCCCGTTCAGAATGATTGAATTATTTTTTGCCTATTCAAAATTAATTTGTGTGCGAATCACGGCATTTTTTTTCAAAAAGCCATTTTTAAACTAACAAAAAAGTCTCCACAATTTCTCGGAGAGACTTTTTGTTAGTTTATTAACGAAACATTAATCATCGAAATGGCAGAGTCGGCAAGCATTTGCTATAAATATTAGGCCTTCCCTTTATATAGTGCATCTTGCCATTTTTTCAATTCGTCCCATTTGCCATCACGTGCTAAAGCGGCTTGGTCAGCCCATGTAGCTGGGTTATGGATTTGAAAACGTGAACCAGCCGCATCAAGTATAGCTTTCATTTTTTCTACCGAAGTATCAGCCAACTCATCAAAAGTATATATACCTTCATTGTTGAATAGTTCTTCTATCTTAGGACCAATTCCCTCAACAATCTTTAAATCATCCTTTTTGGTTGGTGCGGCAGGGGAAACTCCTACCAAACCTAATGCTCCAGCGGCAATTCCAGCTCCACTAATAACAGTTGCCATCATTCCACTACCGTCGGTATTTGCAGTGGCCGATATTTTAGACTTTCTACAAGCGTCAAGTTCACCTTCCAAGAAATTAATTCTATTTTGAAGTTCAGCAGAATGATTTTTCCAACGATTAATTTGACGACTAAGCCACAACCAAAGAAAAAACAGTAGCAATAAACAACCAAGAAATACTCCCAAAGGGAAATCTGTTAACCAACATTTGAAAAACTCCATTTTTTTATATTTTTAAAGTTACTTAATTTTTTAAACTAATATTCTACTCTTGTAATCTCATTGTGCTACGGCGGTTCTATGCTTTACCATCACGTGTATCATTTGGAGCGATTGGCTCTTTTTCACCTCTTCCTTCGGTAGTCAATTGTGATGCCTTGAAACCTTCTTTAAATAAGAAAGATTTGGTTTGCTTGGCACGGCTTTCGGAAAGTTGTTGATTTAGAGCATCCGAACCATCAATATCAGTATGACCAGTGATTAAGAGTTTTTTGTCAGGATATTTTTCAAAATACTTTTTGGCTGTCGAAAGAAAAGTTTCAACTTCAGCCGTTTTTTTATACCTGATTGATATAAAGCAAAATAAACATCTAATTGAGTAAACAAGATTTGCTCTTCGGGAGTAACTACTTTAACTGAATCTACAATTTTTACTGACTCAATATCTGAAGAAGAAATTGCTACTTCGGAAGTAGCCACGGCAGCAATGGAATCGCCTAAACAAAGAGGCTTACAATTGCGGTTCCACCATCCAGTGTACAACAAAGACCAAAGCAGAATCAGAAATGGCAATAAAAATCTGTTCATTGATTGATTTTTTGGGGTTTTGAAAAAAACTTTTTATAATTTACTAATTAGAGGTATAATTTAGTAAAAAGTAACAAAAAAACATTTTTTTTTCAATTTTACAAGTTTTTTTAGCAAAAACTTAATATTTCTAAATTTAGAATCCAAATTTCTGATAAAAAGGACTAAATTTGGCAAAAATAACCAAAGACAACATACTTTTTTTATTGATGGACTCGATTAAAATTTTTGCCCCTGCTACGGTTGCTAATGTTGCCTGTGGATTTGATATTTTTGGCTTTGCGGTTGATGCCCCAGGCGATGAGGTGATTGTTCGTAAACGTACTGACAATCAAATTATTATTACAAATATAACTGGAGAAGAAGGGAAACTCACCTACGATGCTTCAAAAAATGCTGTAACGGTTCCGATAATAAAATTCCTCGAACAAGTAGGGAGCAAACAAGGTTTAGAGATTGAATTACATAAAAAAATGCCACTTGGAAGTGGACTAGGAAGCAGTTCGGCAAGTTCTGTTGCAGGTGTATTTGCTGTGAATGAATTACTAGGCAAACCACTTTCAGCTAAGGAATTATTGCCATTTTCTATGGAAGGAGAGCGAATTGCCTGTGGTTCGGCACACGCCGATAACGTGGCTCCAGCCCTATTAGGTGGCTTTGTAGTAGTGCGTAGTTATGAACCGCTTGATGTCTTTAAAATTCCAACACCCAATGAGCTTTATGTAACTATCGTACACCCAGATATTGAGGTAAATACAAAAGATGCACGTCATATTTTGCGAAATGAGGTTTCGATGAAAAACACCATTGCTCAAATGGGAAATGTGGCAGGTATGATTGCGGGCTTAATGCAAGCTGATTATAGACTTATTGCGAGTTCGATGGTTGATTTTATTATTGAACCTGTACGAGCAATTTTGATTCCTGAGTTTTGGGAAGTTAAAAATGCAGCTTTAGGAGCAGGTGCATTGGGCTGCAGTATTTCGGGAGCTGGCCCCTCGATTTTTGCTTTTAGTAAAGGACGAGATACTGCCGAAAAAGTGGCGATTGCCATGAAAAATGGATTTGAAAAAGTAGGTATTCATGCTGATGCTTATGTTTCGGGCATAAATCAAGATGGCCCGAAAGTTATTGGATAATTGGGTATTTGGAAACGGCTATATTAATTATTGGGAAAATAGTCACAGATTACACCACAACCATTACAAATACCTTCCATTTTACAAATTTATATGTACACCTTTAACAAGTTTCCCGATAATCCAATATCAAATAACTAGTAAAAAATGAAAAGAATAGCTCTTATTACAGGTGCAACATCAGGAATCGGAAAAGCAACAGCTGAGGCTTTTGCAAATGCAGAAATTGACTTGATTCTGTGTGGTCGCCGTCATGAAGTTTTAGATGAATTGAAAGCATATTTTTCGGAAAAAGTAAAAGTCACGACGCTTACTTTTGATGTTAGAAACACAGACGACGTAGCAAAAGCAATTGAATCTTTACCCGAAGAATGGAAAAATATTGATATTTTGGTCAATAATGCCGGAAATGCTCATGGACTTGAACCAATTCAGGATGGAAATATTGCTGACTGGGATGCCATGATTGATGGAAATGTAAAAGGTCTTCTATATGTTTCAAAAGCTGTAATGCCAATAATGGTGGCCCGTGAAAAAGGACATATTGTTAATTTAAGTTCGGTTGCAGGAAAGTATACTTATCCGAACGGAGCAGTTTATTGTGCATCAAAATCAGCAGTTGAAGCAATTAGCGAAGGGATGCGTCATGATTTGACAAAATATGGAATAAAAATAACAAATATTGCTCCAGGTGCCGTAGAAACCGACTTTTCGTTGGTACGTTTCAAAGGCGATATTGAGCGAGCAAAAAAAGTTTATGAAGGCTTCGACCCAATTCAACCCGAAGATGTAGCCGATGCAATTTTATATGCCATCAACACGCCCGACCGTGTAACCATTGCCGATATTGTACTTTATGCAAAAGCCCAATCTGCTCCTACTATGATTCATAGAAAACAATAAATTTAGACAAAAGACGAGAGACAAGAGACAAAATACAAGAGATTGAAAAGGTTCTTTCTTAAATCTATTCTCTAAAAAAACATGGATAACTTACTTCAACGTGTAAAGGAAATTGATATTCGGCAAGTTGCTCGTGATTTAGGCTTTGAGATTGTTCTTAGCCGACGTATGAAATGCCCTTTTCACGATGAAGATTCGCCTTCTTTAGTGTTATATCCGCCACCACAAAACGAATTTCATTGTTTTGGTTGCGGAAAACATGGTGATGTGGTAAATCTCTATGCTGATGCATGTCAGATAGATTTCAAAACTGCACTTGAAGAACTTGTCTCTCGTTATACTATATACTACGGTATTGGGCAAAAAACTGTTCGTAAACTCGACATTAAAAGTTTTTATACCAATAAACCACTTCCAGAAAAGCAGTTTGAATTCAAGCCAATTTACAGTGATATCTATGAACGTTTTCAGCAATTTTGCATAAATCAACCTTCCACCGATTCTGCTCGAAAAACTGCTGAATATTTACATGGACGAGGAATTGATGATTGGACAATAAGACATTTCAAACTTTTTGTAATAAAAAACTACGTTGTTGCTAATGATTTTCTGAAATCAACCTATTCGATAGAAGACTTAAAAGCTTGTGGCATCATCAATGACAAAGGCAATTTGGTATTTTTCGTGCATCCTCTCATTATTCCTTATTATAAAGATGGTAAAATAGTATATTTACAAGGTCGAACAATCGAAAACCCAACTGATGGTACGAGCAAATATCATTTTCTTTCTGGAGTTCCACGCAGTATTTTTAATATTGATTCTATTAAAAAACTTAGGCCAAATTCTGAAGTATATCTCACTGAAGGTGCCTTCGATTGCATGACATTAGTAAAAAATGGCATGATGGCTGTGAGTTTGGGAAGTGCCAAGGTTTTCAAAAAAGAATGGATGAAATATTTCAAAAAATATAAAATCCTCATAAGTTTTGATAACGACACAGCAGGTATCAATGGAGCAAATGCCCTAATCGAAGACTTTTTGATGGCAGGAATTTTGGCTGAAAAACGAGACTGGAATAAAGGTTATAAAGATATAAATGAATATTTCGGCACACAACAATAAAATCTTTCCATGCAAGGTCTTTAATCGATAGACACAAATTCCTTTACACAACTTGTTTTTTAACAAATCCTACCGCATCTTTGCAACATCAATTCAATTATCCTACTCAAGTAGCTGATTGATTGATTTATATAGACGAGGGGAGAGAATAGGCTCTATGAACCTCGGGCAACCTGTCCCGCTTCAAGCGATAAGGTGCCAACACCTACCGAAATGGCGAAACAATTCGGACTTATAAACCAATCATGCGACAATCGTTTTCAAATTGGTTTTATTTTTTGTGTAGTAAACCACTCTGTTTTTACTATACGCTTGTTTCGCTACAAATTCACTTTTTATTTAAATTTAAAATAACAAAACCAATGTCAGAACTACGCTTTGAAACGCTTCAGCTACATGCTGGACAAGAAATTGACCCAGTTACTCAGTCCCGTGCGGTACCAATTTATCAAACTACTGCTTATCAATTCAAAGATTCGGCTCACGGAGCAAATCTTTTTGCTTTGAAGGAGTTTGGCAATATTTATACCCGAATCATGAATCCGACCAATGATGTTTTTGAAAAACGCATTGCGGCTCTTGAAGGCGGTGTGGCTGCTCTTACGGTTTCTTCAGGACACGCTGCTCAATTTATTGCAATTAATAATGTTACTACCGTCGGAGATAATTTCATTACGACTTCTTTTCTTTACGGTGGTTCGTACAATCAATTTAAAAATTCGTTCAAAAACATTGGCGTTGAAGCTCGCTTCGCCGAAGGAAATAATGTAGAAAGTTTTGAAAAACTAATTGATGAAAAAACAAAATTAATTTATGTAGAAACCATCGGAAACCCTGGTTTACACGTGCCTGATTTTGAGGCATTGGTTACTTTGGCAAATAAATATGACTTGCCTCTTTTTGTAGATAATACATTTGGTGCAGGTGGAGCAATTTGCCAGCCTCTCAAACACGGTGCAAATGTAGTGGTAGAATCAGCTACCAAATGGATTGGTGGACATGGTACTACTATGGGAGGAGTGATTGTTGATGCTGGAACTTTTAATTGGGGAAATGGCAAATATCCGCAATTTACAGAGCCATCAGCGAGTTATCATGGTTTGGTTTACGATAGTGTTTTTGGAATCGGTGGGCCTTTTGGTAATATTCAATACATAATCCGTTGCCGTGTTGAAGGATTGAGAGATTGGGGAGCGTGCCAGTCACCATTCAATTCTTTTTTATTGCTTCAAGGACTTGAAACACTTACTTTGAGAGTTGAACGAACTTGCGAAAACACGGCCGCTTTAGCCCAATGGTTATTTGAGCATCCAGAAGTTGAGTCAGTAAATTACCCAGGTTTAGCCAATCATCCAACCCACGAACTAGCTAAAAAATATTTACAACGTGGTTTTGGTGGCGTACTTTCATTCAAACTTAAAGGTGGACGTGAAAGAGCCGAGAAATTTGTGAATAGTTTGAAATTGATTTCGCATTTGGCTAATGTTGGCGATGCTAAAACTTTGATTATTCACCCTGCGTCAACAACGCACTCGCAATTGTCAGAAAGTGAGCAACTTTCGGCTGGCGTTGACCCAAATTTATTGCGAATATCGTGTGGTTACGAACATATCGAAGATATCAAGGCTGATATTACACAGGCTTTAGTCTAGTTTTTCAAGGTCGAAGATTTAATCGAATGAATTGTATCTTCGACCTTGTCAATCAAATTTCGTAAAAATAAGGCGGTGATTAAAATCACTAACAAGAAGAGTAAAACAAAAAACTGATAATCAGTCGATTACGAATTTTAATGGAGAACAAAACATTTCATCACGACGAACCTTTTAAACTTGAATCGGGTGCATGGCTTCCCGAATTTGATTTAGCATTTACAACATATGGCACACTCAATGAAGCAAAAGACAACGTTGTGTGGGTTTGTCATGCTTTTACAGGAAATGCCAACCCTTCTGATTGGTGGAATGGCCTAATTGGAGAAAAACGTCTTTATAATCCTACCGAGCATTTTATTGTTTGTGCTAATATTTTGGGTTCACACTATGGATCAACAAATGCACTTAGCAAAAACCCGATTTCGGGCGAGCCTTATTTCCATGATTTCCCTTTTATAAGTATTCGTGATGTAGTACGGGCGATAGATTTATTACGTATTAATTTAGGTATCGGAAAAATTAATACATTAATCGGCGGCTCGTTGGGAGGACAACAGGCACTCGAATGGGCTATTTCACAGCCAGATTTGATTGAAAACTTAATCCTTTTTTCAACAAACGCAATTCATTCGCCTTGGGGAATTGCATTTAATGAATCGCAAAGAATGGCAATTGCAGCCGACCCAACTTGGACTGAACGCCACCCAAAAGCAGGTATGATTGGCATGAAAGTTGCCCGTTCTATTGCTCTTTTATCTTACAGAAATTATGCCACTTATGGCCGCACACAATCTCGTGATGAAGGTCAAGTTGATTTTTTTAGAGCAAATACCTACCAAAATTATCAAGGAGAAAAACTCGGTAAACGCTTCAATGCTTTTTCTTATTGGACACTCTCAAAAATGTTCGACTCTCACGATGTAGGTCGTGGACGTGGCAAGGTAGAAGATGCACTAAAACTTATTAAAGCAAAAACTTTGGTCATTGGCATTACATCTGATGTGTTATTTCCGCCCGAAGAACAAGAGTTTATTGCAAAATATATTCCCGAAGCAAAATACGCTATCATTGACTCAATTTATGGACATGATGGTTTTTTGATTGAATTTGAAGCAATGACAGATACGATTAAGGGGTGGTTATAAATTCCAAAAAAAATCTAACTCCGAAGATGGTTGAACATTAAATATTCAACCATCCTATTGTGCCTTTTTACCAAAATCATCGCTATAAATTTCATTTAAAGCACTCAATCGGTCAAAAAATGTGTTTTAAGCACTTCTGACTAATTTTCCAACTCCTCAAATAACCGAATCGTCTCTGTTGCTTCTTTCACATCATGTACACGCAAGATTTTTGCTCCTTGCATGAGAGCGTACATATTAAGTGCAGTTGTACCGTTAAGTGCTTCGTCAGCTGTGATATTAAGCGTTCGCCAAATCATTGATTTTCTTGAAATTCCAACTAAAAGTGGCAAATCCATCACTTTGAAGGCTTCCAAATTTCGCATCATATCAAAACCTTGTTTGGCATTTTTGGCAAATCCAAAACCTGGGTCAATGATTATATCTTTCACTGCCAAAGCTCTCAGTTTAGCTACTTTTTCTTGTAATTCAGTAATTACAGCAAGCGTAAGATGCGGAACGCCGCCCGTTTTATAATCATTAAGTTTGTTCATTGTCTGCGGATTCCCTCTGCTATGCATCAAAATATATGGCACTTGCAATTCAGCTACGGTCTGAAACATTTCTTCGTCCAAATTGCCTCCTGCAATATCATTGATGATTGTTGCTCCGGCATTCACAGCTTCACGAGCAACTTTACTTCTAAAGGTATCAATTGAAATGGCTATTTCATCGCCAAAATCCTTGGAAATTACTTCAATAACTGGCGTAACTCGGTCAATTTCTTCTGAAGCACTCACATCGTCTGCATTTGGACGAGTCGAATAGCCACCAATATCAATAAATACGGCTCCATTGGCAATCATTTTACCAACTTGATCGGTAATTTGATTACTATTAGGCGTGAATCTACTTCCCGAAAAAAAAGAATCGGGCGTAATATTCAGGATTCCCATTACAGTCGGTTTCGACAAATCAATAAGTTTTTGGCCAATAACTGGTCCATTTAGGTCGTGTTTATGATTAATACTTATAGAAGTCATTTGTTTATAGAGCCGAAGTTTTATAGTTTTGCAAGTAGATAGACAACTAACCTTCTACTTCAATTTCATTAATTTTAGAGTCAAAGATAATTCAAACTATTGAACCTGTACCAAGATTAAAAAGATTTACGAGATTTGCTTATTGATTTCCTAAATTATTAAGAAGTTCTAACAATTCGTTTTTCTCAGTCAAAGTATTTTTGGTTGGAAATAATTGTTTTTTCCTAAATTAAATAGAACCTAAAGCTAGCAGGCAATTACATAAAAGATGAATCAAACAGAAATTGAATACCGCCATGTCATCAAAATTTGTCAAGATCTTTTCGAGAAGAAAAACAAAGATTATGGCACTTCTTGGCGTATCTTACGCTTACCGAGTATCACCGACCAAATTTTCATCAAAGCTCAACGCATCCGTACCATACAAGATAATGGTTTTAGCCGTGTCGATGAAGGCGAAGTGCCAGAATTTATTGGTATCATAAATTATTGCGTAATGGCTCTCATTCAAGCCGATTTGCTTAACAGTACCGAACTTGAAATTCCGTTTGAGCATCTGAAATCCATATACACTAAGCATGTGGTAGAAGTTATGGAGCTACTTTTCAACAAAAACCACGATTATGGCGAAGCCTGGCGTGAAATGCGTGTGAGTTCGATGACTGATATTATTTTGATGAAATTGTTCAGAATCAAGCAAATAGAAGATAACCAAGGAAAAACTTTGGTTTCGGAAGGTATAAAGGCTGGCTATCAAGATATTATCAATTATGCTGTTTTTTGTTTAATAAAACTCGGCCAAGCTCAAGGACAGCAGTAGTTTTTTATTTATTAGAAAACTTGTTATTAGTTACTGGCCTTATAAAACACTAACTATTTGAATAAAAATTTGAATCTAAATTTGAATATATTTATTCTCTGAGACTATCAATCATTCATTCACTCATTAGATTTTATGAAACTATTTTCACAAATTGCTCGCATTATTGTTGGCGTAATATTTACTTTTTCGGGCTTCGTAAAAGTCGTTGACCCTGTGGGAACAGGGATTAAACTTGAAGAATATTTCGAGGTTTTTGCCCAAGATTTGCCTTCTTTACAAGGCTTATTTATGTTTTTCGCCCACAATTCATTAGCATTATCATTAATTTTTTGTGCTTTAGAAGTGATTTTGGGAGTAGCTACTCTCCTATCCTATCGTATGAAAATTACCTCTTGGTTATTGCTAATTATCATTATTTTCTTTACTTTTTTGACCTTCTATTCAGCATATTTCAATAAGGTAACGGACTGCGGATGTTTTGGAGATTTCTTAAAACTTAAACCTTGGACATCATTTAACAAAGATATTTTTTTAACAGTCTTTATTTTAGTAATTTTTGCTTTTAGGAATAAGTACGCTAATTCGAATCTAAACATTATAATGGCCTTAGTAACAGCAATTTCGTTTGGAATCGGTATTTACGCTATTCGTTACCTTCCACCAATTGATTTCTTGCCTTACGCAATCGACAAAAGCATTCCAGAGCAAATGAAACCAACTGGCGTAAAACCTATCATGGAATTTACATTTTTGAATAAAAAAACAAATGAAGAAATTGTAGCAAAAGAGTTTTTGATGGATACCCTTACTTATAAATACTTGTCGATGGTCACGCTCAATGAAGATAAATTGAAGCCCAAAATCACAGATTATTCGATTACTGATCAACAAGGAAACAATTATACAGATTCAACTTTTGTTGGCACTAAACTACTTGTAATTTTCAAAGATGTAAAAAACATTGATAACGAACAAATCAACAAATTAAAATCTTTGATAAAAGAAGCCGAAGCAAAAGAAATTAAGCCAATGATTCTGACATCAGTCATACAAGCTGATTATCAGAAATTTAGTGAGATTAATGGAATTACAACTCCATTTTTCTCAGCTGATGCTACGGTTTTAAAAACAATGGCAAGAACAAATCCTTGTTTGATTTTGTTACAAAATGGTATAGTGAAAGGAAAATGGGGTAATCATAGTATTCCTAAAATAGAAAGTTTAGCCGAAAATTTAAAATAAGATAGAAGAACCAATTGAGAATGACCACAAATATTTTTTTGATAGGAATGCCTTCGTCGGGCAAAAGTACGCTCGGCCGACAAATTGCGAAGAGTCTCGGATATGAATTTATAGATTTAGATATAAGAATCGAAATTGCAGAAGGTAAAAAAATTTCAGAAATATTTAGCTTAAATGGCGAGGAATATTTCAGGAAAATAGAAAACCAACAGCTCAACAAAATACTAAAAGATAGTAAAATGGTGGTTGCAACAGGTGGTGGAACGCCTTGTTTCCATAATGGTCTTGACTATATCAAAGAAAATGGTATCAGTATTTTTTTAGATGTAAAACCAGCTATGTTGGTTGAAAGAATGAAGGTTTCAAAGAAAAATGAGCGACCATTGTTCGATTTAGAGAATAAATCACTTTTTGACACTGTCTCAGAAAAGTATAACGAACGTCTACCGATATATCAAAAAGCTGATATTACGGTTGAGGGCGATACTGATCCCGAAAGTATTCTTTGGATAATTGATGCTGAGTTTTCAAGAAAAAAATAATAATAGAGCGAAACGGTTCGCTGTTGCTATTCCAGTTCGCCTATATTCTACATAAAGAAGCCTTTACTAATAACAGCAAAGGCTTCTTTATGATTGATTAATTAGTAATTCGACATTATTTTTGTCTCTGTCTAACTGCTTCGTACAAAACCACTCCTGTCGCAACTGAAACGTTTAACGAGCCAATTTTTCCAATCATTGGAATCTTTGTTGCGAAATCCGCTTGTTCGAGTAAATTATCTGAGATTCCATCTTCTTCCGAACCCATCAAAATGGCAGTTGGTAATGTAAAATCAATATCATATAGTTCAGCAGTTGCTTTTTCAGTACAGGCCACTACTTGAACGCCGGATTGTTGCAATTCGCTAACTACTTGTGATAAACTATTTTCACGGCAAACTGGCAAGTGAGTCAATGCACCCGAGGAAGTTTTCATGGCATCGGCATTAATTTGGGCTGCTCCACGAGCTGGCACTACGATTGCATTTACACCTGCACATTCGGCAGTACGAGAAATAGCTCCAAAATTTCGTACGTCAGTGATTCGATCGAGAACCAAAATTAAAGGCACATCGCCACGTTCAAAAGTATCAGCCACAATATTCGACATTTTAGCATAATTCACCGCTGACACAAATGCTATGATGCCTTGATGAACTTTCATAGTTACACGATTGAGTTTTTCAAGTGGCACTCTTTGTACAGGAATACCTCTTTCAAAAGCCAATTTTTCAACTTCACCATGTCCAAATTCTCTTTGGAGTAATATTTTTTCTATTTCTTTGGTACTTTTGAGGGTTTCTAAAACAGATTGTACACCAAAAACAATATCTGGCTTCGAGGGTTTCTCAAAGCCTGGAGGAGTTGGTTTTGCAAAATATTTTTTCTTAAATCCAGTTTTATTGTCGCCTTCGGGCTTACGATAACCGCCTTCTGAACTGCGGCCTAATCCACTACGTTTCCTGTTCTCCATGCTTCTACAAACGGAAACCAATATGCCTGATATTCGGGATAACGAACCAGTTCATAATAATTTTCCGTAAATTGGTTTGGTTTTCTATTAAATGTAAATATAATTTCTGAAAAATTGGTATTTTGTGCATACACCCAAACCTCACGATCACGGCTTCGTTGCACTTTATTTGGCGGGCCTAAAACAGTATAAACCATACCTTTATCGGTTTTCCATCCTTCTTTGTATGAGGTAAAAAGGCGATTCGCTTCTTCAATTCGGTGATAGTAATTCTTGATAATTTTCTTAGAAACCATCTGATTTCCGCTCGTAATTGCCAAAAAGAATTTATCAAGAGCCTGTTTTGAATTTGGGTTTTCATTTACCGCCTTCAATTCTTGGCTCGTACTCATATAAATTAACGGTTTTACCAAGTTTTCTGGGCGAGTCAGACGTGGATATCGCTCATCCACAAGCATAAAACCAAATCCTGTGCTTGTCGAATTTGTATCTTCTACAATCTGATAAAGTCCTTCATTCGATAATCTTATTGATGTATTAGTCTGTACTTTAATCGTTTCTTCAATTGTAAGGCTCGCAATACTTGGGCGAATCGAAGTAGACATCGGCGATTGTGCGGCAGTAAAATCATTTTTATATCGAACCAAGTATAATTCACGAGGATGATTCATGACACTTTTCAACTGAAACGAATCTGTTTTATTGATAAAATTCCTAAAAATTGGCATTGTCAAATTATCAATATAAATACCGAAACGGTCATTTATTCGAGTTCCATTAAAATCAATTACTAAATCATTATTCGATTTTTTGCTGTCTTCTAACTGAAAAACTTCGGTTAGAAGTAATCCTTTTGCCAAGTTTTTCGGACGTGGAATCTCAAAATTTAATAAAACCTTGCCTTCTTTCAACAAAATATTTTGTTCGTTTAAATCAATCTTCCCAGAACCAAGTCTTTCACGGATTCCATAATCGGGTTGCAAAAGCCAATTGAATCTAAAATTATCATTGAGCTGCTGAATTACTCGCTGTTTATTCAAATTTTCAATATCCAACTCCATAAAGATTCTAATAGCCGAAGAGTCTTTTAATAGATACCTGCTTTTTATGGCAACGACCAATGGTTTTACCACGGTTATCGGCCTCACTGCCACAGTTTTATCAATCTCTTTCTGTGCTTTCTGAATTTTTTTATTTGTTGTACAAGCAGCAAATACTACCAAAAAGCTATAAATAATTGCTTTCTTCATCAATGTTTTATTTCTAAAAGATTCAAATATAAGGAAATATGCAGCAATTCAAAATAAAATTATCAGAATTGCTGCATATATAACGAACATTGTGCTTCAATCGTTTTCTTCAAGCTCAAAAACTTCTTCAACGCTCTTGCCAAAGATACGTGCAATCTTCAAAGCCAACACCGTTGAAGGTACATATTTGTTACTTTCAATGGCATTGATTGTCTGTCGGCTCACATTTATTTTTTCGGCCAAATCAGCTTGTGTAATATCCAAAATGGCTCGTTCGATTCTGATTCTATTTTTCATAATTCTGTGGGGCGAATCGGGCGATGTTCAGTACCCTTATCGTTATTTTTAAAAAAGAGTATGTAGTGGAAACGAACCACAAAAAATAATAATGGCGTAATCATATTGTAAATAGCCACTATGTAATATGCAAGCCCATAAACTAATAAAGTAGCAATAATGAGGAGGGCAAAATTCAAATAAATTGCCCACTGAAGTGACTCCAAACGAATCTGCGACACATACTCATCTTCAACTTTTACTTTTGAAAAAGCTATCAAAAGTAAACCGATTATACTACCAATTACAGCAATTTCATCAGTAAAATTGAAAAGAGAAAACTCATTCCCTGTTTCATCGGAAGAAAGAAACTCAGCAGCAAAGAAATACTTAACTGGTACTTTGACCGTCAGAAAATCAAAACGTAAATCATTAATCAATACAAACAAACCTAAAATAATTGATGGGATTGCTATAATCCATCCAATGAGTTTGAAACGATGGGGAAATAAGAATCTTGGTTCCATAATTTGAAAATGTTTTGAGGTAATAGCTTTTTCATGTAAACTTTAACGCAACAAATGTAAAACAAACTTTACATTTTATCAAAAAAAAATTTACACATATTTTTTCTATGAGAAAAATCATATTCACCTTTTACGATTTAGAATTACTTTTGTATGAACATTTGACAAGTTGAAAACTTGTCCTACAAAAGAAAATTACAAAATGGACGATATTCAGAATAGAGCAGATATAGAATTATTGGTCAATAATTTTTACGAAAGAGTACATAACGAGCCAAATCTCGCACCAGTTTTCGAGATGCCAGCAGAGCATTGGGATATGCACATTACAAGAGTTGTTAATTTTTGGGAAAATTGGTTATTTCAAACAGGAAGTTATACAGGCGGTATGATGTGGGTTCACCTACAAGCAAATGAAAAACACCCACTTACGACTGAGCGTTTTGAACAATGGTTGGCACTATGGTTTCTAACAACCGACTCGCTTTTTCTAGGCAAAAGAGCCGATTTCCTAAAAAACAAAGCCCTCGAAATTGGACAGATTATGAATTCCAAATTTAACGGTCAATAATATATTAATTGTAGAGACAAGGCAGTGCCTTGTCTCTACTCTATCCAATTGTACATAATTAAATCTCCACCATCAATTTCATCATTTCTTCCAAATAACGACTTACTTTTCGGTCGGCACCATCGGCATAACGATTTATGATGTAAGTAAACGACATCATTTCTCCATTTAATGCAGTGAAATACCCCGAAAAAGCCCTTGTACTGCTAATTGAGCCACTTTTTGCTCGCACATTTCCTTGAGCTTTTGAGCCTTTACACAAATTATGGACGGTTCCGTTAATTCCTACAATAGGAATCGAAGAATAGTATTCGGGGAAAGCAGTATCAGTTTTCATTTTGTAGAGAATATCCGTTAAATTATTAGCAGTTAGGACTCCAGAAGGAGAAAGCCCGCTGCCATCACGAGTCATAAAACCTTGTAAATCAACGCCTTTCTGCAACCATAATTGTTTTTGAATCTTCACTGCTGAATCAAAACTACCATCTTTTGATAAATGATAGCCAACCGATTTTAGAAAAGCATCCGCATAAAGATTGATACTATGAAAATTGCAATCTTTGACCAAACTTGATAATGGCGGTGAATTATAGATGAAAACTACACATCGCTTTTTTGGATAATAACCTTCGGATGTTTTATAGTTTTGCAACGAAATCGTTGGTTTCTCAATTATTCCACCAACTAATACAAAGTTTTTTTGGACTTGATAGGCAAAAAATGTTGGCGGGTCAGGTATTGCTCCTTTTACTGAAAACTCATTTTCTCCCGCTGGAATTGTTCCTTCTGAAAAAACAGTAGAACTAAATGGTGTACTGTAAAGCAACACATTATCACCTGAAGCTCGCTCAGCAACAGTTACTTTATTGATATTTTTTAAGTTTGGAATTTCTGGAATAGTTTTGGTAATTGGAGCAAAATCTCCTACTCGTTTGCTTTGTTTGAAGTAAACCGAGTAAAGGTTTTCATTAATATTAAGACCATTGATTCCTGCACCATAATAATTGCCAATATCGCCCCAAATCCAAGAATCGGACAAAGTATTAACAGAAAAAACTGAGCCATCACCCAAAATACTTCCTTCGATTTTCTTAATTCCGTAATTTTTGATTTTTTGAGCAAAAATCTTTGATATCAAATCAACGCTCGACCCGATTCTTGCCGAGCCTAAGGAAGGGTCTCCAGTTCCTCTAATATAAACATTTCCTTGTAAAACACTATCTACAATTACGCCATCATATTCTAAAAACGTTTGAAAACGATAATT
The DNA here is from genome assembly GCA_027486845.1 of Cytophagaceae bacterium. Lineage (GTDB taxonomy): Bacteria > Bacteroidota > Bacteroidia > Cytophagales > Spirosomataceae > Emticicia. The sequence goes on along the minus strand of JAIXOL010000053.1, from coordinate 144,077 downwards.
TATCCCTAAAACTGACAAAGCCGAAGCCGTTGAAACCAACTTTAAAACCGATGCAGAATTGACCGATTTATGGGCATTGTATTGCAATTTATACTCACCTGTTTGGGTCGAACGAATGGATACTGCAACAACTCCATTACGAATTTCGGGGTCATTTTGCGCGCTATCAACTAGTTTTTTTAGGCGTTCGAGTGGGTTAAAAATCTGTAAAAAGATAAATAAAAGTAATTTCATTTATTTTCCGTTATCAATTAATATTTGGTTTTTAGGCTATTTTAAAAACTGAAATTAAGTTTTTTTGATATTCATTATAATTAGCTTTTTAGCAAGCAAATAGCTAAAAACAAAAGGCTGATTGTCAAAATCTTACAATTTTAACTAAAATGCTTAGTTAAAAAAAGAAATGTTTCCGTAATTTGTACCATGAATATTAAGTTAATGTGATTTACGCTTTAATATTCTTAATCATTTGATAAACTTATATGAAATTAACATTCTGGGGAGCAACAAGGCAAGTTTCGGGGAGTATGTTCCTACTCGAATTTGATGATGAATACAGAGTTTTGATAGATTGCGGTACAGATTTGGAACGTGAACGCAATGAAGAGACCCCCAAGTCTGAATACGGTATTTTCCCTTTTGACCCAACGCTCATCAATTTAATCATTCTGACACACGCACATATTGACCATTCGGGACAAATCCCTAATTTATACAAAGAAGGTTTTGAAGGACAAGTGCTTTGCACAAAGGCAACAATGGAACTGGCCGAAATTCTATTACTCGATTCGGCAACCCTCAACCAAAAAAAATTTAAGGCAATTAATGATAGCAAGAAACGCTCAAAGAAGCGAAAAGATGTAGATTCCAAAGACCTTTACCTCGAACGCCACGTAAAAGAAGCTATTGACAATTTCGTACCTATTCCTTTTGACGAAAGATTTAGATTTAAAGATGGTGGTTTCCTCACTTTCTATCCAGCAGGACATTTATTAGGTGCAGCTCATGTTTATTTGGAATTTTTAGAAAATGACGAAAAGAAAACTATATGCTTTTCGGGTGATGTCGGACGAAAAGATTACCCACTTTTGGTTGACCCCTATCCGATTCCTCAAGCTGATTATTTGGTTATAGAAACTACATATGGCGACCGTCATCATATCAGCAAAAATAAACCCGAAGACCTTTTGGGCAACATCATTCAGAGAGCCTGTATTGATATTCCAGGCCGCTTGATTATTCCATCATTCAGCGTTGGGCGTACACAAGCGATGCTTTATACCCTCAACCGACTTTATACCAATCGAGGTTTTACACCAATCAAAGTATTCACTGATAGTCCGTTAGGAAAAGCGAGCACTCGTATTTATGAAAAAAACGTTCGTTTGATGAATAAAGAAGCAAGAGACTTCAAAGAAGAAAACGAATCACTATTTGATTTTGAAAATTTAGTATATTTGGAGTCGAATCAGGCAAGTAAGGCCGTTTCTAATCATTCTGAGCCTTGTATTATCATTTCTGCATCAGGAATGGTCACTGGAGGACGAATAGAGCATCATATTCAAGCCAATATAAGTAATCCATATGCCACCATATTAATGGTAGGCTACGCCAGCGAAAACACACTAGGTTGGAAATTGCTCAACGGCGAACGTAAAGAATTAAACATAGGAGGTCAGAAATTACCAGTAAATGCTACAATCGAAAAAGTTGATGTATTTTCGGGGCATGGCGATTTAGATGATTTGATAGATTTTGTAAAAACACAAGATAAAATAATAACCAAGAACATTTTTTTAGTGCATGGCGAATTACATACCATGCAAAACTTTAAGAATACACTCACTGAAATTGGTTATAATCAAGTAGTAATTCCAGAAAAAGGACAAACTTTTGAAATTTAGTTTTGAGTTTTGAGTTCTGAATTTTGAGTTTAACCTGTCGCATTCTAAAGTAGTTTTACATAAACTTACAGCAAAATTGACAAATAAAACTCAGAACTCAGAATTCTGAATTCTGAACTCAGAGAAAAAATGAGAACACTTTTAGATTTTGAAAAACCGATTGCCGAGCTTGAATCTAAGCTCGAAGATATGAAACGACTGGCCAACGAAAACAATGTTGACGTTAGCGGAGCCGTTCGTACACTCAATGATAACATTGAGCAATTGAAAAAAGAAACATTTGCTAATCTTACTCGTTGGCAAAGAGTTCAACTTTCTCGTCACCCAGACCGACCTTATACGCTCGACTATATTGAGCGTATTTGTCAAGAATTCCACGAATTGCATGGCGACCGAACAGTCAAAGATGACCCAGCTATCGTTGGTGGATTCGCTACAATAGATGGACAATCAGTAATGATTATTGGCCAACAAAAAGGACGTAAAACCAAGGAGCGTCAATATCGTAATTTTGGCATGCCCAATCCAGAAGGCTACAGAAAAGCCCTCCGTTTAATGAAATTAGCCGAAAAATTCAATAAACCTATTATTACACTTATTGATACCCCAGGGGCTTTCCCAGGTTTAGAAGCTGAAGAACGTGGACAAGGAGAAGCGATTGCTCGAAATTTAAAAGAAATGATGACCCTAAAAGTGCCAGTTATTTGTATAATTATTGGTGAAGGTGCGTCAGGGGGAGCTTTAGGAATTGCTATTGGTGATAGAGTTTTGATGCTCGAAAACACTTGGTATTCGGTAATTTCTCCGGAATCTTGCTCTTCTATTCTGTGGAGAAGTTGGGACTATAAAGAACAAGCAGCCGAAGCATTAAAATTAACATCTGCTGATATGCTTCAAAATAAGCTAATTGATGGAATCATTGAAGAACCACTCGGTGGAGCTCAACTTGATTGGGAAGACATGTCGAATCGTTTGAAAAATCGAATTTTAAGCGAAATTACAACACTCGAAGCTATGACTCCACAGGCTCGAATTGATGCAAGAATTGATAAATTCTGTGCTATGGGTGAGTTTGAAGAAGTATAATTTTACCTTTTCAAATTGATTATTTAAAGAGTCGGCTAAAGTATAACAAATTCTTAAAAAACATAAATTTAAATTTGTGTTTATAAAATAATATAGACGATTTTGAACAAATACTTAATTTAGCAATAAATGTGCTTTTAGAGGAAATGAGTTTAGAAATTCACTAAAAAGTTTCCACCAAGAAGCTCAATAATGTTCTTGTTTTCTAAAAAATAAATTTCAAAAAATAAGCAGTCTAAAATAAAATGCCTCTCAAAATTTAAATTTGAGAGGCATTTTATTTATTATTCTTACGCATTTAGAAATGTCTTTCGCCCTGCTCACGTTTGGCCAACATAACTGCTCCAGCCATAGCAACTAAAAATAAAACAGAAATTAGTTCAAAAGGTAATAAATATTCACCGTAAAGCGATTGACCTAATATTTCAACCATACCAGTTTGTGAGTTAAAACCTAATGCATCAACTTTTTCTTTTCCAGCTCTTCTTAGGAATATAATCAAAATACCACCTAACAAAAGTGCTGTGACAATTGCTGCTGTGACAAGTTTATTATTTTTCATTTCGTCAGCTTCTTCTTTCATATTCAAAAACATAATCACGAATAAAAACAATACCATGATTGCACCCGCATAAACAATTATATTGACAGCAGCTAAAAATTGTGCATTTAATAAAATATAATGAGCAGAGATTGAAAAGAAAGTAACAATTAAATATATGACACTATGAACGGGATTTTTCGACATAATTGTCCCTAATGCTCCGAATAGCGTTAAGACTGATAAAATTGCGAATGTGTACCAAATTGGTGGTAAATTAAGTATATTTTGCATATTTTGATTAAAATCTAAGGCTTAATAAAAAATTACTTCCAAAGTTTCATGGCATCTTTTTTGGTCCAAGCATCTCGTTTATAACGGTGAGTCATATCCTCTACCAACTGGTCTTTTCCATAAATAACATCTGAACGGTCAGTAAATACTGGCACAAACATATCATGCCGTAAATAAACAGCTTGTTTTGGACAAGCTTCTTCACAAAGACCGCAGAAAATACAACGAAGCATATTGATTTCATATACCGCTGCATATTTCTCTTCCCGATAAAGATGCTCTTCTCCTTTCACTCGCTCTTGAGCTACCATCGAAATCGCTTCAGCAGGGCAAGCTACTGCACACAAGCCACAGGCCGTACAACGCTCTCGTCCTTCTTCGTCTCTTTTCAATATATGATGTCCACGAAAAACCGGACCTAAATATCGTTTTTGCTCAGGATATTCGATTGTTGGCTTTGCTTGGAAAAAATGTTTTATTGTAATTCCTAAGCCCGTCGCAAGAGAAGGCAAATAACTTCTCTCGAATAAACTTAATTCGGATTTATCAGTCTTTTTTGCTCTGTTAGTTAACTGCATAATTTTAATGAGTTAATGAGAAAATTAGAGCCGCAATGGGTATTAAATAAATTAATTATTTTTAAGTTATTGCTCAAAATTCCTCATTCATCTAAATTTGATTATTATAAATTGTAAACTGGCTTACGCCCCCATGATAGCATTTTTCTTTTTAGGTCTTAATGACCAAACTATTGAAATCAGTATAACCATTAAAGCCAAACCTACCCAAATTCCAACTAACTTATAACCAGAAAGAATAGCAACTGCCGTTATAATAAGATTACCAACTGCCAATGGAATTAAACCTTTCCAGCCAAGATTCATTAATTGGTCATAGCGGAAACGTGGAACAGTCCAACGTACCCACATAAAAAAGAAAATGCCAAACAATATTTTCGTAAACATCGAGCCAATACCAATCAAAGTAGCTACATTATGACCTGCATTTGCACCAAATCCTGATATTAATTGCCTTTCAACAAAATCCATGCCTGGGTAATTGTATCCACCAAAAAACAAGCAGGCCGTCACTGCTGATGAAGCAAACATATTGATATATTCAGCAAAAAGATAAAATCCTAATTTCATTGAGCTATATTCTGTATGATAACCACCAACTAACTCAGTTTCACACTCAGGTAAGTCGAAAGGTGTACGGTTACATTCAGCAAATGCACATATTGTAAAAATTAAAAAACCGAGTGGTTGATAAAAAATATTCCAATTTCCACCATGTTGCTGCAATACAATTTCACGAACTGACAAAGTACCTGACATCATTAAAATGGCTATTATTGACATACCCATTGCTAATTCGTAGCTGATATTTTGTGATGCGGCACGAATAGCTCCCAACAAAGAGAACTTATTATTAGAGGCCCATCCGCCAATCATTACACCATAAACACCTAATGAAACAACGCCAAAAACGTATAAAATACCAATATTGATTTCAATAGCCTGTACAAAAACTTCTTTTCCACCAATAATAAATGAACTACCAAATGGCACTACGGCACTTGACATTAATGCAGTAAACATAGATAAACAAGGACCTAAAATAAATAACCATTTGTCGGCTTGTGCTGGAATAAAATCTTCTTTAAAAAACATTTTACCGGCATCAGCTAATGGTTGTAATAAACCACCCCACCCAGCACGGTTTGGGCCACGGCGGTCTTGAATATAAGCAGCAACTTTACGCTCTCCCCAAGTTGAATAAGCCGCAATTGCAAGAGTAATGGCAAAAATTACAATAATAATAAGAGCTTTCCAAAGAAACATACTTTCGATAAGCCATTGTACAAAAGAACCCATAGTAAATTATTTACGAAATATGATTTACGAAGTACAACTAATCAAAAAATTGAAACTCCGACTTTTTTACTAATAAATCAATATTCAATTGAGTATTTCAAATTACTTTTTGAAATAGCTATCATTTATTTGCTTTAAAACTTTATAATCTTCTGATTGCTTGATTTCTGACATATCGTTTACATATGGACGAGAATCATCAATATTTTTGAATTGAGATTCCGCCAATTTCAATGCAAAATCAGGTTTCTTAATCAAGTTTGAACCATACTTATTCGCTGAAATAACAGAAGCCCGATTTACTTTTGTAGGACCTTCAATTACCCAATCACTTGTTTTCTTTTTCTCAAAACGACAGGTGTTACAAATAAATGCAGTTACTTCTCCCCACTCATTTTTGCGAGCGGTTACACGAATAACCTCATCTCCACGATACCATAATTGTACATTACCACAACATTTATCGCAATCACAATGTGCATCAACTGGTTTTGAGAACCAAACACGATTTTTAAAACGATATGTTTTGTCGGTTAATGCTCCTACAGGACATACATCTATTACGTTTCCAGAAAAATCGTTATCAATCGCACGTCCAATATATGTTGAGATTTCAGCGTGGTCACCTCTACCCATTACTCCGTGGACACGTCCATCAGTTATTTGGTCAGCAGTGTAAACACAACGATAACACAATACACAACGGGTCATGTGAAGCTGAACATAAGGACCAATATCTTCTTTCTCAAAAGTGCGACGTTCTTCTTCATAACGGGTTGTACTTGTGCCATTTTCAAAAGCAAAATCCTGTAAATGACACTCTCCGGCTTGGTCACAAACCGGACAATCGAGTGGGTGATTGAGCAATAAGAACTCAACTACTCCTTTACGAGCCTCAACAACCTGTGGACTGGTGAAGTTTTCAACAATCATTCCATCCTGTACAGGAGTGATACACGAGGCAACTAATTTAGGCATCGGACGCGGGTCTTTTGCCGAACCAGCCACCACTTTCACCAAACAAGCACGGCATTTACCTCCTGAACCTTTGAGTGGTTCGTAATAGCACATTGCTGGTGGTGCCACTTCTGGGCCGATTTTACGAGCTGCCTGTATGATGGTTGTTCCTGGAGCAACTTCTACTTCCACACCGTCAACGGTGACTTTAAACATTACTGGCTTTATATCTTCCATCAGTTTTTCTGATAATAAACTTCTTTTCTTCTTAAAATAAACCCTTTTTAGAAATCTTATTAAACCAAAACTGATCCTGTGTAAACAGCTCCCGCTTTGGTTGCTTCCAGTGGATGCTGAATATGCCATTCAAATTCATCACGAAAATGTCGAATCGCACTGGCCACTGGCCAAGCGGCAGCATCACCCAATGGGCAAATCGTATTTCCTTCAATTTTCTTAGAAACATCAACCAATAAGTCAATATCACTCATCGAACCTTTACCGTGTTCAATACGATTTAATACTTTTTGCATCCATCCAGTTCCTTCGCGGCATGGTGAACATTGTCCACATGATTCATGTTCATAAAATCTTGAAAAATTCCAAGTATTACGAACAATACAAGCCGTTTCATCAAAAGCGATAAAGCCACCTGAGCCCAACATTGTACCAGTAGCAAAACCGCCATCAGATAAAGATTCATAAGACATTAAGCGATCTTCGCCATTGGCGTTTTTCAAGAATAATGCACCAGGAACAATCGGTACAGACGAACCACCTGCTACAACTGCTTTCAAACGATGACCGGTACGAACACCGCCACAATATTCATCAGAGTTAAGAAACTCGTCGCAAGATAGACCTAATTCAATTTCATACACACCTGGTTTATTGATATGCCCCGATGCTGATATTAATTTAGTACCTGTACTTTTACCAACACCAACTGCAGCATAAGCATCGCCACCATTATTGATAATCCAGGAAACTGTTGCGATAGACTCCACATTATTTACAACAGTTGGACTTTGGTATAAACCCTTTACAGCAGGAAAAGGTGGCTTATTTCTTGGGTTTCCTCGTTTTCCTTCCAAAGACTCTAAAAGGGCAGTTTCTTCTCCACAAATATATGCACCACCACCAGGTTGTACTACCAATTCTAAATCGTAACCACTTCCAAGAATATTTTTGCCTAAGAAACCTGCTGCTTTTGCCTCTTCAATTGCTTTTTCAAGAATATGAATGACGTACATCAATTCACCTCTTACATAGATAAATGATTTGTTTGCACCTAAAGCATAGCTAGAAATAATCATCCCTTCAATTAACAAATGAGGAATGGTTTTCATCAAATAATGGTCTTTGAATGTACCAGGCTCTGATTCGTCAGCATTACAAACTAAATAACGTGGAACTCCTTCTGGTTTTGCCAAAAACGACCATTTCATTCCCATTGGAAAACCAGCACCTCCTCGTCCACGAACGCCAGATTTCTTTACTTCTTCTACAACCTCTTCGGGAGTCATTTTCTTTACTGCCTTTTCGACAGCAGCATAACCACCTTTCTGACGATAAACCTCAAAAGTCTCGATTCCCGGTGTACTACAATGTTCTGTTAATATTTTTTTTGACATATTTTTATTTCACGAAATCGTTTAAATCATAACCAATGGCATCGCAAAATGATGAATTATCTACTATTTCGCCAACGCCTAATTTATATTTTCTCCATTTTTCTTTTTTATAATCATAAACAAAACCTTCCTCTACTTCGTATTCATCAATGAGTTCAATGATTTTATTGAAATCTTTCTTAAATCCAGTCGTTGAACTTATCTCAATAATGACTTTTATTTCATCTAAAACATTATCTAATAAAATTACATCGGGAGTTGGACTAGATTCACCCTCATTAATCATTGCTTCTGCTAAAGGTTCTAGAATAATATTACCTTGATTATAAAGCCAATATAACCCAGCAGCTAATTTAGTGATTACTCGTTGGTGTTCTCTTGGTGCATTTACTCCCATAAATTGTATTGGATAATCTAACATAGTTTTAGTTATTTAGACAAATCTTCAATTATTTCATCAACTTTCTGGTTGTTTAAATGCATATAATATTTTTCACGAATTTGGAAACATGGTCCCCAACCACAAGCGGCTAAACATTCTACTTCTTTTAATGTAAAAAGACCATCGGAAGTTGTTTCACCTTTTTTAATACCCAATTTTTGTTGAAGATGGTCGAATACTTCTTCACCACCCATCAAAACGCAAGGACCTGTACGGCAATATTCGATTACGTGCTTACCTACTGGTTCTAAGTGGAACATTGTATAAAATGAAGCCACTTCATAAACTTCAACAGGCTGAATGTGTAATAAACTCGCCACATAATCCATTACACCTTGGCTCATCCAAGCAAATTGCTCTTGTGCTATGTGTAAGACCGGCAACAAGGCAGATTTTTGCTTTCCTTCAGGATAGCGTTCTATTATTTCGTGTACTTTCGCCAATCTTTCTGGCGTAAAAACTATATTATTATTCTCAGTCATTGTATCATCTTTTATTAAGCATCTAACTCTCCAGCGATTACGTTTAAGCTACTCAAAATAACGATGGCATCAGAAATCGAAACGCCTTTGCACATCTCTGGGTATGCTTGATAGTAAATAAAACTCGGACGACGGAAGTGTAAACGATAAGGAGCTCTGCCGCCATCGCTTACTAAATAGAAACCAAGTTCGCCATTTCCACCTTCAACTGCATGATAAATTTCGCCAGAAGGAGCATCAATTTCACCCATTACGATTTTGAAATGGTAAATTAAAGCTTCCATGTTTTTATAAACATCATGCTTTGGTGGCAAATAATAATGATTTTCGTTAGCATAAAATGGGCCTTCGGGTAAGTTTTCAAGTGCTTGACGAATAATCTTAATACTTTCCCAAACTTCTTGGTTACGAACCATAAATCGGTCGTAAGTATCGCCGTTGTGACCAACAGGAATATCAAATTCAAAATCTTGATACGATGAATAGGGCTCCATCACACGAACATCATAGTCTATGCCAGCCGCACGTAGGTTTGGACCTGTAAAACCATATTCTAATGCTCTTTCACCTGTAATTGGACCGACGTTTACAATTCTATCAACAAAAATACGGTTACGATTGAAAAGTTTTTCAAATTCTGCCCATGCTTTTGGTAAACTATTATAAATCAAATCTTTAATTTTGGCGATAGCCGTTGGAGATAAATCTCTTTCCATACCACCAATTCTACCCATGTTGGTTGTAAGACGAGCTCCACACATTTCTTCGTAAATTTCATATATTTTTTCACGTTCTTGGAAAACATATAAGAAACCAGAATAAGCACCTGTATCAACACCCAAGATTGAATTACAAATAATGTGGTCAGAAATACGTGCTAATTCCATCATAATCACACGAATGTATTCGGCTCTTTTGGGCACAGTTACGCCCAAAAGTTTTTCTACTGTCATATGCCATCCCATATTATTGATTGGAGATGAACAGTAGTTCATACGGTCAGTAAGCGTTGTAATCTGATAGAATGGACGACGTTCAGCAATTTTCTCGAACGCACGGTGAATATATCCAATTGTTTGTTCTCCCGAAACAATTTTTTCGCCATCCATCTTCAAAATATTTTGAAAAATACCGTGAGTGGCTGGATGAGTTGGCCCAAGATTTAAAGTAGTAAATTCAGTATCTTCAACTATTGGTCTATTCAAAGCCAAAGCGTCGGATGTATTTTTTGGTATTATTATGTCTTCCATGTCAATTATCAATTATCAATTATCAATTTTTGTAAAATTGTCAACTGATTTATTGTTCATTGTTTAATTGTTAATTGAAAATTTATCTTCCAAACAAGGCGTCAATCTTATCTTCACGAGTGGCATCTTCTAATGCATATTCTTTACGCATTGGAAAATAATCCATTTCTTCGATATTCAAAATTCTGATGAGGTTCGGATGCCCATCGAAAAGAATTCCGAAGAAATCGAAAGTTTCCCTTTCCATCCAATTGGCAGTTGGCCAAATGGTTATTGCCGTTGGAATATGAATATCATCTTGAGACAAGAAAACTTTGATACGAATTCTAACGTTGTTTTCAAGGCTGTGTAAGTGATATATTACACCAAACTCAGCTCCTTTATTATCGGGTAAATGAATGCCTGTCAAATCAGTCAAGAAATTAAAACGAAAAATTTCGTGTTGTTTTAAATACTCAAGAAGCGAGATAATATTCTGACGATTGGTAGTTAATGTAAGCAATCCCCATGGCTCCTCAAAAGAGTGGGAATTTTCTCCAAACTTGGCTACTATATCTTCAGCTATTTGTTGATTAGTCATCATTATTAGTACTTTTCAATCATTTTCATGGCCTCTGCCAAAATTTTAATTTTTGTCAATTTTAAATAAAAGCTGTTCCGATGTGTAAATTCCTTCAAAGGCTTCTTAGGCTACTTGGTCTAAACTTAAAACAAATGCCTTAGCTAAATTCTCAAATAACTCATCTGATTTTATATAATTTCCAGTAAACTTACTCCTTTTATTTACTCTTTATATTTGGTAAAGCAAGTGTTTGATAGAATTATACTAGAAGCGTGTGGTGCGTTTCTCTGCATTTAGCTAAATATTTTATCTAACTTATCATCCTTCGCCATTTCTTCCAATGCATCAATAATATGAATGGCATCAGCATAACGGCCTTCATTAATACTTTTTCGGAGTTCCAAAATTTCTTACAAAACAAAAAACTATTGAATCTTATACGATTCCAATAAGTGTTGATATTCGTCCGTATTTCTGCGGCGTAAAGACTCATTAACGGCTAATTTCTGAATTTCCATCAATCCATCTAAGATTTGCTCTGGGCGTGGCGGACAACCTGGGACATATACATCGACTGGAATTACACGGTCAATACCTTGTAAAACTGAATAAGTATCGAAAACACCCCCACTTGACGCACAAGCACCAACAGCGATTACCCAACGAGGCTCTGCCATCTGAATATAGACTTGTTTCAAAATTGGAGCCATTTTTTTGGCGATTGTTCCCATTACCATCAACAAATCAGCTTGACGAGGCGAGAAACTTGGACGCTCTGAACCAAAACGAGAAATATCGTAGTGAGCACCCATTGTTGCCATAAACTCAATGCCGCAGCAAGAAGTTGCGAATGGCAATGGCCACAATGATTTACTTCGGGCAATTCCGATTACATTTTCAAAAGAAGTTGCAAAAAAGCCTGAACCTTCAAATCCCTCAGGTGCTTCGACTGTTTTTATTTGATTACTCATATTTTCTGATTATCAATAGTATAATTGTATTACTACAAATGCTATTATTTCAACTATGTGTTAACGTAATTTGTTTCTTCAAAAACAAATTATTAGTCTCTTTCCCAATTCAAAACACCTTTACGAATAACGTAGTAAAAACCAGCCATCAAAAGTGTAAGGAACACTACCATTTCACTAAATCCAAACCAACCAAGTTTTTTGAAATTTACTGCCCAAGGATACATAAAAATAACCTCAACATCGAAAAGAACAAATAAAATGGCAGTTAGGAAATATTTGATTGAAATTGGTGCACGTGCATCACCTTCAGAGTCAATACCACACTCAAATGGTGCATCTTTTAATTCACTGTTTCTTTTTGGGCCAATTGCGTGGGTGACAATCATCGTGGTAACAATAAACCCAATGGCTGCCACGAGCAGTACTAAAATCGGGAGGAAATCTGAAGGCAAATATTCTTTCATAAATCAATAATTAACAGTAGTCAAAGGTTTACAAAAATTATTTTTTACGGCTTTTTACTACTTCTCATCTTTTACGTCTCAAAATTACTATGGTTATGCTTAGAAACAAAATAAAAAAGGGGCGAAAATATTTCAAGCCCCTTTTTTTATTTAATTACCACTCGAGACGATGCTTCGTACGAGCCACTCACAAGGCGAATAATATAGATGCCTTTTTCTAAATATCTAAAATCGAGTGTTCTTTTTTCTTTTAAATCATTTAAAAAACCAGTATAAACTTTTTCTCCAGTCAATGTAAATAAAGCTACTTCTGCATTTGGATTATCGCCAATAGTTTCAATAGTAAAAACCCCTGTAGGATTTGGGTTTGGATATACTCTAAAACCTTTATCTAGGTAGGGAATAAATACTTCCACAGAATAAGAGAAAGGAGAATAGCAAATCAATGATTTACCACTTTCTAAAGTATAAGGCCATGCTGTTCGTACTGAGTAATTACCTGATACGTTTGCCTTTAAAACCGATGAAAATATTGTTAGTTCTTCGTTATCCTTTTTCCAATTATAAAATTGATTTGATAAGGTAGATTTTGGAATAGCAGACAGCTGGAATACTCCTTCAATATTTACATCAGGAGCTGGTGGCTTTGATTTTACAAACACTTCAAACGACGTTGATTTTGATACGCAATTTTTATCATCCTTTATTTTCAAATTATAAATACCTGCTTTATCAACCGCAATTCCCTTTGAAGTTGCACCTGTACTCCATAAATATGAAACTGCATCATTACTAACTAAAGACAATGAAGAACCCTCACAAATCGTATTAATATCATCGGTGGTTGTAATTGTAGCTAATGGAAAAGCCTGATAGGTTAAATTTATTGAATCTGGTGTAGATTCGCAACCATTTTCATCAATTACAGATAATGTATACAAACCTTCTTTCATAGCATAAATCTCCTTAGAAGATTGACCAGTATTCCATCTGTATCCTGATGCTGTTTGTGACTCAGTAGAAAGAGTAACGACATTGCCTTCACAAAATTTATCTTGTCCATCTGCTTTAATTTTAATGACTGGTAGTTCATTTACAGTTATTTTCTTGGTAATTGTATCAGAAAAGCATCCGAAACTATCTTTTACTCTTAATTTATATAATCCTGTTGAACGAACATTAATTGTTTTTGAAGTTGCACCAGTATTCCACAAATATGATTTAAAATCATTTTGTGGGAAAATATTGACACTTTTCCCTAAGCAAAAAGCAGTGTCTGCATCAGCCAAAATTGCAGTTGATGGTCGAGAACGAAAATTTACATTAATTGATGATTGCGATTCACAACCATTTTCCCCCTTTATTCGTAAACTATATGATCCAGCTTTATTTACGGCAATTTTCTTTGAAGTTTCGTTTGTATTCCAGTAATACGAAGCTCCATCGTTATTCGTCGTAAATAACTCAATGGAATCATCTGGACAAATAGGTAATACTTTGCTAGCATTTATAAAATTAAATGGTGAAGGTAAAACATTAACATTGATAGAAACGGAAGGTTGTGAAGCACATCCATTGAGTGAATAATTGACCACAGAATAATTTCCTGATGCACGAGCAACAATTGATTGTCCCCTTTCTCCATTACTCCATACATTTCCGTTACTAGTATTCGATGTTAATATTACACCTTGACCATCACAAAAAGTAGTATTTCCGTTAGCAATAATGGAGGGTTGAGTTGCATTATTATTCGTAGATAATGAAAAAGGCTGCGAAAAAACGGTATTTCCAACATCATCTAATCCTTTAAAAGAATACGTTCCATTCGAGACAGTGATAAAATTAGAAGTACTACCGTTACTCCACTTATAAATTTGGTATCCACCAGTACTAATCGTAAACTTATTTGTAGTATTATTTGGATTACACGCAATATTAATAACAGGTAAACTTCTCGCCATTAACGGCTGCGAATTAGAAAAAAAGTTTCCATCGAGATAATTATTCCAGTAGTCTGAAGCAAGTCGTAAACCATCATTATGAAAATGAATTCCATCAGCTCTAAAATTTGCACCATTTATTTCATCAGTTAGCGGGCCTGCAAACACATTTGGGACTCGCTCAATAGTAAGATTTTGACCTTGTATAACCGTAGGCAAAATCGATGGATTACGCGATGAACGTGCTACAACCCATGCTAAATCTGCTTTTTTGGAGTCTGACCTACTTTTTTCGATTACCGTTTTTAAGTTATTGTAATAAGTTTCTCCATTTGTGTTTCCATCACTTTCACCCTGTTGCCATAAAATGGCTCTCACACCTGTACGAGTAACGTATTGTTGTATGGCAGCTTTCATACCCCTATACGGCATTCCAGCAACGTTGACAAATAGTGGAAATTCTTGTCTCAAGTCTTGGCCTTCAGCCGAACGCCGCCAAACCTCACAACTTAAACCACCCAATGCCGCACCATAAAAAAGCACAGGAACATTCAATCTTTGGGTGAGTTTATCACCTAATTTTCCCCAAAACCAAGGAACGTAGTTATAAGGTGCCATCTTGGAATTATTGCCCATCTGGGAGAATTGAAAAGGCAGATTTTCTTCATTAAGAAGTGGATCATAAAAATTAATTGTAGATACCCTATCATCTATAGCACCAATTGTAGCACCAGAATAAGCTTGATCTCCTTGAGCGTTTGATTGTCCAGCTACTATGAATACTTCACCAACACCAACTCTTTCGAGAGTAGCTTTTGCAACAATATTGCCATTTAAAATACCTCTTACCTCAATATTATACCATCCACCATTAAGTTGGACAATCTCACTAAAAATGCCATTGTTCCTAAAATTTGAAACTGCTTTCCAAGATGTTTCTACTCCTTGCCCTCCCCAGACTGGAACAGCACGAAGTTCAACCATATCTAGCTGTTGAAAATAACTTCCTGCAATATTTACGCTTGCTTGATTTTGGTTATTTCTTTGAAAAACAATGCGTGAAACAGGGAACGTAATTTGAATTTGAGAATAGATATCAAAAAAAACAAAATTCAATAACAAGATTAACCAATTCCTCAAAAGATTCATTTTTTAAACGGATTAAGTTTCATATCCTGAAACAAATTTACAAAAGCCTAAAACTATAATCAATACACCACCAACTAATCTTATTAAAAAAAATTATTTAACGGTAAATATCTAAGGTTTATTCAATGTAAACCCGTTTAATTACATTAAAATCTTTAGCTTTTACATTTATGAGAAAACTTCCTTTATGAGTTTCACTTAAATCAAATGTTCGTCTGACATCAAAATAAGGAACATCATAACTTTTTATAAGTGTTCCCTTTAAATTATAGATATTTACAACTGCATCTTTTAGCTCCTCTAGCGTTTCAATATTTATAATTGAATTGGGTGCTGGGTTAGGAAATACACTAAAGCCTTGCACCGAAGGGTCAATCTTAAATTCATATTCACTCGAAAGTGGAGAAAAACACCTTAGAATTCTTCCTACTCCAAGTTGGTGTAATATAGAACCTTTTACAGTATAAACACCATCTACCTTTACCTTAATCATCGAATTGGTATTTTGCAAAAGTACGTTATTTTTATACCATTCATATTTAACATCAAATAGACCACTAGCAGTTGTTTCTAAAGTAAATGTTCCTGATTGTAAAATATTTACACCGATTGGAGAAGGTTTAACAATCACTTCTAATTCATCAGAATTCGGAGAAGTACACCCATTTTGGTCAATTGTTTTGACAGTAAAAAAACCAGAAGAGTTTATCGTTAAATCTCTTGTAGATTTGGCATTACTCCACAAATACCCCTGACTTTCAGGTGCGGTTAGTTTCACATTATCGCCATCACAAAAGATAGTAGGTCCGCTTGTAGTAATCGTAGGTTTTGGTGGTAAAGGATTTACTTTTATTGGAATAATATTTGAAATACTCTGACAACCAAAATCATTTCGAGCCATAACAGAATATTCGCCTGTCTTAGATATTAGTAAACTTGCTAATTTATCACCAGTATTCCACGTAATACCGTTGCTTATATTTGAAGTCAGTTTCACACTTTTATCGGCACAAATTAATGTCGGACCATCAGGCGTAATAAATGGAGTTTCAGGTTTTGGTAATACTCTTACATTAATACTTTGAGAGACACCTTCACAACCGAATTCGTTTTTTGCTCGTGCAAAATATTCTCCTGTTTTATTTACATTTATTATCGTATTATTTTCACCATTATTCCAAATCAGATTATTGTCATAATTAGCTTTCAGCCTTACTGATTTATCAGCACAAAAAGTAGTTTCTCCTTCAGCCACAATCTTTACATCTGGTTTGGGCAAAACATCAACCGTAATACCATTTGATCTTGCAAAACACCCTAAATAATTAACTTGACTTACTGTATAGATTCCATTTTGAGATACTATGATTGACTTTGAACTCGCCCCTGTACTCCAAAAAATATCTTGCTCTAAATTAGATGTAAGTTTTACGCTTCCACCTTCACAAAAACTCGTTGCACCTTCCACCTGAATACTTGGTTGATTGGTAATCGAAAGTGATGAATAATTAACTAATGGAGTATAATAGACATTCCCAAGATAATCAATGGCTCTCCCTCGAAAAATTCCAGGCGAGGTTTCAAGTGACGCTGTGTTTGATAAATCACTAAAACCATTTGTCCAATAATATTCTTTAAAGCCATTTGGCATAAAGATTCTAACAGGTTTTTGTAAATTATCAGTATTGCAATTTAAGTCAAAAATAAGCGGACTTGATGGCAAAATTGAATTTGCTTTTGAGAAAAAATTTAAATCTAATTTAGCATTCCATGCTCTTGCCAACTCAACTAAACCATTTCCAAAAAAGTGAACACCATCAGTTCGTTCGGTTATTAAGTCTGTATTTGGACCTTCAAAGGTATTGGAATAATTTTGAATCACTTGATTTTGAGCATCAATCACAGGTTGATATGTACCTGAGATTACTCGACTGGAGCGACTAATCATCCAACTTATATTTTTACCTGTATCACCTCTACTTCTTGAAATGAGATGCTCTAAATTCTGTCTATATTTTTCAGTACTTGTTCGCTTATCATTATCAGTCTCTCCTTGTTGCCACAAAACCGAGCGAGCACCAAACATATTTACATAATAATGAAGTGATTTTTTTAAGTTTTCATAAGGATAACCTGGTAAGGCAAAATTTCCTGAATAAAAGTCCTGCCCTCTCTCTCCATCTGCACTTTTACTCCATGCTTCGATACCCATCGCTTCAAAACCAGTGTTAATAAACAAAATCGGAACATTGAGTTTTTCAGCTAGAAGGTCACCAAGCTTACCCCAGCACCAAGATCCATTTCCAAAAGGAGCGATTTTAACGTTTTCCGTAATTTGAGCGATAATCGGAAATGGTGGTTCAGTTGTTTGTCCGTATGAAAAAAAGTTTGTGATACAGTTTACCCTATCATCATTTGCAGGGGGATTTCCCCTACTCTCGTAGCCCTGTGCATTTGATTGCCCAGAAATGATAAGTACCTCACCAACTCCTACTTTTTCAATCGTCGAAGTACCGACTAAAGTTTTGCCTAATAAAGCACGAACCTCAAGTTTGTACCAACCGGCTTGAGCAAAAACACCTCCTATAAAAGTACCAAAATTAGGGTTTACAGAAATTGTTACCCAATCAATTGCATTTCCGCCTTTAATTGGTGTAAGTCGTGCATCAATTCTTTCGACTCGGGTTTGAAACGTACCCGCAATAGGAATCATCCCAGTATTTGAGAAGTTTCGTTGAAAAACTGCCCTATTGACAGGAAATGAAATTGTTATTTGAGCAAAAGTAATTGTGTGCACCAAAAGAAATAAACTTAAAAAAGTTTTTTTCATGGTGTAATGAAAATAAATGCACACTCAGATTATTAACCAGAGTTATGCGTTCATCAAAAAAGTAAATCGAAAGCAAATATGTAGGTAAAAACAACAATTATCTTTCTAAATTTTCCCAAATTAAGTCTTTCAAATCATCAATTCCTTGGGTTGTTACGGCCGAAAAAAACACATAAGGCAAATCTACAGGAATTTTGGCTTTTATTTTTTTCTTATGTTTTTCGTCAATCAAATCAATTTTTGAAATACTTAATACTCTTTTTTTGTCGAGCAATTCGGGGTTATACAGTTTTAATTCTTTAAGAAGAGTTTTATATTCTTTTAACGGATTTTCGGCATCTGCGGAAACTACAAAAAGCAAAATTGAGTTTCGTTCGATGTGTCTTAAAAAGCGAAGCCCAAGACCTTTACCTTCGGATGCACCTTCAATAATTCCAGGAATATCGGCCATTACGAACGATTTAAAATTACGATAGGCAACAACACCAAGGTTTGGGGTAAGAGTTGTAAATGGGTAATCGGCAATTTCAGGTTTAGCCGCAGATACCGCAGAAAGCAATGTTGATTTACCAGCATTTGGAAAGCCAACAAGACCCACATCTGCCAAAACTTTTAATTCTAAAATTATCCATAACTCTTTACCAGCATCACCCGTTTGATGGTATTCAGGAGCTTGATTGGTGGAATTTCTGAAATTCCAATTACCTAAGCCACCTCTTCCGCCTGAAAGCATAATTATTTGTTGACCATCCTCGGTAACTTCACCGATTACTTCACCTGTTTCTGCATCTCTTGCGATTGTTCCGAGCGGAACTTCAATAAATTCATCTTCACCTTGCCGACCAGTGCGTTTCGCACCTTCTCCGCCAGCACCATGTTGTGCTTTTATGTGTTTTTGATACTTTAGGTGCAGAAGAGTCCAGTATTGAGAATTTCCACGTAAAACAATGTGTCCACCTCTTCCACCATCACCACCATCTGGTCCTCCGTTAGGTACGTGTTTTTCACGCCTAAAGTGCCTTGAACCTGCACCACCATTACCTGAAACACAATTTATTTTTACGTAATCAATAAAGTTACTCGTCATACCTTAATTCAATATCTCAATGTACAATATAAGTGTATTTTAAATGATATTATTACTTTAAAATACTCTAAAAATCCTCTTACGAGGAATAATTCAATTATTTTACTTCATCAATTGCGTCACAAATCATACCGAATATTGCTGCTACTTCACCTATTCCGTTTATCTTGACGACTTTATTTTGTTCTTGGTAAAACGGTAAAACATGAATAGTTTTAGTAAAATACTCGTCGATACGCTTAATTAACTTATCTTCGTCGTCGTCAGCCCTTCCGCTAACTTTTTTTCTTTCAGCTATTCGACTCTTAATTTCTGATTCGGTCACATCTAATTGTAAAACTAAATCAATTTTTTCATTCTTTCCTTCCAAAAACCTGTCCAAGGCTTGAGCTTGAGCAACTGTACGAGGAAAACCATCGAAAATAAAGCCAGTTGCCCCTGGATTATTTTGAACTTCTTCTTCCAACATATCAATTGTAATAGAATCTGGAACCAAAAGTCCATCTGCTAAAATTTGTTTTACTTTTTGGCCCAAAACAGTATTCTGACTAATATGCATTCTGAACATATCTCCAGTTGAAATATGGGCTAACCTATATTTATCAATAATCTTTGCCGACTGTGTACCTTTTCCTGCTCCTGGAGGTCCGAATATTACTAAGTTAAACATATTTATTGGTTCTTTATCAATTACAATGATTAGTTTTTCTAAAAATATTTCAATTTATGTATAAATGACAAAAATAAAGCATTTTTTAGAAAATGTATCTTTTAGTAGAAATAAATTATTGTTCAACAACAAAAAAGCCTAACTTCAAATCAGTTAGGCTCGTTTGATAATGTACTTAATACGTTAATTTTTCGGTTGAGTTCCGCCACTAGTCCCTCCGTTCGGAGTAGCATTATTCGGAGGAGTTGTTGTGCCCGCTGGTGGAGTAGTTCCACTAATACTTTGCAATACTTGAGTTGCTTTAGTATTGGTTGGGTCATACTTCAAAGCAAAATTCATAAACTCTGATGCTTTTGCTGGGTTTTTCTCAACTAATAATGCTTTATATCCTAAATAGCCGTAGGCTTCTGAAAAATATTTTGCATTTTTTACATCTGCCTTCATCGCATCGGTTGAAACATTAATATATCTTTCATACAATGCTGCAGCCAAAAATGTACTATCAACAGTTGTGCCAAGGGCATATTGTTTCGCGCGAGCCTTTTGAATATGAGGGAACATCCAAATATCTTTATACAATTCAATTGCTTTTGAGTAAACAGTATCAGCTTTTACAAAATTTCTAGCACGCATGTAAGAATCTGCTAAGTTATAATAGACTGTTGCATCTGCTGGCTTTTTAGATGTAGCAATATTCTTTTCGTAACGTTCTGCTACTTTTGGCCAGTTTTTAGCCACCTTATAGGTATTTATAATGGCACCATTGTAGTCAAAAGTTGAATCACCTTTTTCTACTGCAATATCCATATTAATAATAGCCAATGAATCATTCAATTTCTTGTTTGCATCATCTTTAATACAAGCATACGCACGGCCTAACATGCCCCAATCTGAAGCCAAGTGACGTTCTTTAGCAGCCTGAGTCAAGAACTGAGTAATATTTTTTACACCTTCTGCACATTCTCCCTTCTCAGTCTGAATATAGCCTTTCAAACGAAATTTGATTGGATCTTTTTCCGCATCAAAGATTTGGTTCAAAACATTCAAAGCACCATCGTAATCTTTACTTGCTGTGGCCAATTTAATATAGCGTAATTTTGCTGCAGGTGTAGCTTCACTATTATCCAAACCTAATTTTGCATTCTCAGCAGCCTGTTTATACTTACCAAAAGTCGTAAACAAATTACTCAATAGGAAATAGCCAGGTGAATAAGTTGGATCAGCAGTAATTGCTTCATTTATAAAGCCTTGAGCTTTTTGATATTGCTTACCTTGATACCACACCTTTCCCATCAATGTTTTGATAACAGCCAACTTTTGACCCATATTAGCGGCATTTTCCAATGCTGTCATTGCAGCCCCACCATCATTTTTGATAAGGTAGGCTTTCGCCATTGCAATATAAAAATCAGGATTATTTTTAACTTTCTGTAAATCCAAAGCAGCTTGAATATTCAAAACAGCCTCAGCAGGGTCATTTATCTTCGCATTCAAGGCATAAGCTTCACCAATACGAAAAAGTACGTCTGCATTTTTGTTTTTGGTGTCTTTTTTAATCAAATCAAAATCCGCTTTCGCACCAACTCTATCACCTGACAATAACTTTACAGTTGCCAAACCTACACGATTCAGAGGGTCAGGTTTCTTTTCATTAGTTGCAGCACCTTTAGTAAATGCGTCTGTTGCTTTCACTAAATCAAACTGATCGTCTTGTAAATTAAGGTAGAAATAACCTAAATTGTAGTAATTCTCTGCAGTAGGTGCAGAAGATGCCAATTGCTTGAAAATGGTTTCAGCAGCATTGTAACGTTCAGCCTCCAAATTTTTCAGTCCGTCCTGCACAGTTTGTGCCATTGTTTGGAACGACATCGTCAGAACAGCCATTGCTGTTACTGCCAAAGATTTTAAAATCTTATTCATTTTCACTCTAAAAGTTAGGTTTACAGATTCTTAGTATTAATTAAAAGTAAGCAAAGTTATAAAAAATGTAGTTTAGATAAAAAAATATTTTAAACTTCTGATTTTTATTCTTTTGCTAATTGTTGATTAGACAGTTTATTGTATTGAAAGTTTTTCAAAAAAGTGTTAATAATTCGTTAAATATCCAATATTGAATATTTTATTGAACAGTAACGACTAAGGCTATTTACCTATTGGTTTTTTCTCAATAATTATTTCTCGATTATAAATGTAATATGGCAACAAACCAGACTTTTCGACTACCAACTGACCAATATATGCACAACAAAATCTTATAAAAGCACTTGTTAAGCCGTATCCTTTCTTGGTATGAAGAATCACTTTTCTTTCAAATGGATATTTACGAGCCTTTAAACTTGCAGTTGTTGGTTTAAAGTAATTATTGGGAGTTTTTATATCAGAAATTCCAACTACATGAATACTATTGATGAAATTCTGACTTTTTGAATCATCAATATCACTAATCCAGTTACCTCCAATAAAACCTATGGCATTTTTATTTTTCTTTATGTATTCGACTACATCTTTATTTCCTTCTGCAGCAAAAATATTAGCATTATTGACATCCTTTAAACCCAGTTTTTGAATCATATAATTTAAGTTACTTGAACTGCTATTATCAAATACTAGCTTTATTTCTGTATTTTTCTTGCCTTCAAACATTGCCTTTAATTCAATAGATGAAAGATTTTTGATTGAGCTTTCCAAATTACTAATAATTGCTACTCCATCTAAGGCCATTTTTGCTGGCAAATAGGGTATATTATTATTGGTGTAAACTACTTTTTCACCCGCAGTTGCTTCACGAGTTACGATTGCAATATTTACCGAATCATTCATCATTAATCTCATTGCTTTTTGTTCAGGCATATAAATTACGTTAATCTTCGCCTTTGGGTAATGTGCATTGTAGGCCATAATTTCGGCATCAACAATTGGTTGTAATGATTCATCGGCGGCAATTGTAATTTCACCTTCATTCGGTAAATCTTGCTTTTCATGTGAAATACATTGAGATAAAACGATTGCAGTAAATACTGCCATAAATATCATTTTCATTATAAATTACAGTTTTAAAATAAAAGGCATAAAAATGCAGATAATTTTTTTGCAAAAATTCATTTAGACTATTTGCTAAATATATAAACATATATTTATTCAAATAATTCCATTTTGCACAAAAAAACTTTTTAAACTGCAATATATGAATTAAAAAATCTGCTACCAAGCTACAAATAGAAAAGCCACTTCCAAACTCGGAAGTGGCCTTTAATATAAGACTCGGTCTAAATCTAAGAATTACTTTTGTAGGCATTGTATGCACCCCATCCTCTAAAAATCCCATAAATAATAATTAAAAAACTCATTATCATGGCAACTCCATCAGAAACTGGCAACACTGAACGCCTCATAAAAACATAAATTCCCATTACAATATATGAAATGGCAGTAAATGCCCTAATATAAATTGTGATTTGACTAAAGCCTTTTGGTCTTTGATTCTGTAACATTATTCAAGAACGAATGAGATTGGCATTGTAAAGAATACCCTTACGTTACGTCCATTTTGTTTACCAGGATTCCATTTTGGCATTGATTTCAATACACGTTGTGCTTCTTCGTCACAACCAAAACCGATTCCTTTCAAAATCTGAACATCACCTAAACTACCATCTTTCTCAACAACGAATTTTGCAAAAACTTTACCTGAAACGTTGGCTCTTTGAGCAGCGGATGGGTATTTCAAGTTTTTACCAATAAAACCATACATTTCTTTGATTCCACCTGGAAACTCAGGTTGTTGCTCAACAGTTGTAAAGATTTCATCTTCTTTTGGTTGCTCAATCTCAACGGCTTTCGGAGCTTCTACAACTGGAGGAGCGGCTGCTACCTCATCAGATTCGATTCCTTCCTTAGTTTCGTTTGAGATTACCGCTTTTTCGATTTGTTCGGCTGGCGGTGGTGGCTCTTCATTTTTAACCTCTTCATCTGGCTTTGGCTCAGGTGGTAGGAACTTGATTGTTTGGACTTCTGGTGGTTTTTGCTCTGGTGGCGGTGGTGGTGGAAGTTCTAAAGGCTTATCTTCTACTTTCTCCTCTTTCAACTTTGTTAAGTCAATTTCAACCGCAACTTCTTTTTTTGCTTTTGGTTGGATTGACGCATAAAGCATCGGAGCACCTATTGCCCCCAAAAACGCCACAGTCCCATACAAAAGAGAACGATTTACCGTTTTTTTGTATGCCTTTCTTAGATCATACGCTCCATAGGCCTTGTTACGGGTCTCGAACACCATATCATCTAAGGTAACTTCGACATTATTTTTAGGGTCCATGTTTATTTAATTTTAATCATTAGTTTATGTTATAAAACACAGACTAATGAATACGCTTAATTATTTTTTTGGAACAGCGATTTTCTGCTTGTAAATATCCAACTCACCTGTAGTTGGGTCAACAATTGCATAAAGCTCTGATTTTGTGATTGACATTTCATCCAAAATATCTACAGTATTCTTATAAGTCGCATCATCGGTAGGCTTGATAACAATGGTAAACTTCTCTGGAGAAGTTGCATTTACCTTACCTTTTAAAATTGCTGTACGAATACCTTCTTTTGAATAATCTGATTCTATCATTAACTCTGGTGTGAGCGTTTTCGCAGATTTCTGATGGTAGAAAATGCGATTGTCCTTACCCATTAAGATAGAGATAGTATTAGACTCCTTCATTTCAGAAGTTTCAACAGGCTCGTCATCCTTAGGTTTTTCGGGCATATTCAACTTCATCATGTTGGGCTTACTAAACGTTGTGGTGAAAACAAAGAATGTAATCAGTAGGAAACCCAAGTCAACCATTGGAGTCATATCGACTCTTGCAGATTGTTTTTTTGCCCGGACTTTACCATCACCTTTGCCACCACCACTGGAGGTGTCTATTTCTGCCATTGCATTACAATGTTTAGATTGTTTTAACTAAATTTTGTTTGAACTCAATTAGGGGCACCTTCAACACCAGTGATTAACTGAAACTTATTGATGTCTCTCTTACCAAGTTCATTAAGTACTTGCTTTACCGCTGGGTAGCTGGTAGCAGCATCGCCTCTGATGGCTAATTTTGCTGATGTGTTTACTTCTTTAAGATAAGTAGAAACCCAATCACCTAATTCACTTTTAGTACTATCATTCGGGATACCTGCCATTTTTACATTTAATTGGTCTTCTGGAGGCAAATTTAAATATTGCTTTAAACCTGCAATACTAATTCCGAAATCTGCTAATTTCTCAAAACTTTGAAGGTCTCCATTATTAACAGAAACTCCATATTTTTGAGCCATTCTTTGAAACAATTCTCCACGTTCTTTTGCGTTTGAAATACCGAAATAATATTTACCTGTTGGGTCAATACTAATCGTTGCCACGCCTGTTTCGGGAATTTTTGTTTGCGAAATTGACGAAGGGGTCTCAATTGTTACTGATTCTTGACCTTTAAACTGGGTGGTCATGATAAAGAAAGACAATAACAAAAATGCCACGTCGCACATCGCTGTCATATCCATGACAGGACCTTTTCGTTTTGGTTTTATTGCTGGCATAACTCCTTGATAATTTAGATTTTATAAAATTAACGCTTACTGATTTAGATTATTGTCTAAATATATAACACATTTTTGAAATAATCTATTTCGGTAAAAAAATTAGTTATGAGCAGCAAAATTTTGTTGGATGCTCATTCCAATTTCGTCAATTTTGTATGTCAACTCATCAATCTTAGATGTAAAGAAGTTATACATAATGATTGAAATTGCTGAAGTACCGATTCCTAAGGCTGTGTTAATCAAGGCCTCAGAGATACCAGTTGCCAAAGCAGCTGCGTCTGGAGCTCCACCACCAGCACCTAACGCTGAGAACGCACGAATCATACCAAGTACCGTTCCTAACAAGGCAATCAAAGTTGATACCGTTGCGAGTGTAGAAAGGATTGTAAGATTTTTCTCTAACATTGGAAGTTCTAATGAAGTAGCTTCTTCAACTTCTTTTTGTAGAGCTGCTAATTTTTGCTCTTTGTCCATTGAAGCATCCGTTGATAACAAGCTGTATTTACCTAGAGCTGTTTTTACAACATTTCCTACTGAACCTTTTTGTTTGTCACATTCTTTGATTGCGTCTGTGATGTTATTTGAATCTAATAACGCACGAACTTTACGAACGAAAGCATCAATGTTACCAGTACCAGTTGCCTTGTTGATTGTGAAAAAACGCTCGATTGAGAATACTAGTACACAAAGGAAACAAGTCATTAAAATAGGTACAACTACACCACCACTGTGAATTAGACCAAAGAAATCACCTGGTTTTGGTTTGTGTTTTTCTGCATCAAGGAAGTGACTTGCATCACCTAAGATGAAAATGTAAGATAATACTGAAATAGCAATAAGCACTGGGATTGTTAAAGCTGGATTTAATCCACCACCTGTTGACTGATTTGCGGCTGGTTTAGCTGCAGGGGTTGCTGTCTTTTTTTCCATTAGATTAGAAAATTTTAGGGTTTTAAAAAGTTAAAAATGTTTTTGTGTTAAATAAAAGTTAAAAAAATTAAAAAATCGAGCTATTTCAAAAGAAAATACTGTCAATCCAGTTAAAGTGTTATTTTTAATTTTTTGACAATTTTATAGAAAAACAGCGAAACAAAAAAGTATAAATACAATTAATTTTTAGGCAAAAAATGATTTATTGAACTTTTTCAAGATTTTCCTATCATAAATTTGATACAATAGGTAGTCTTAACATTTTAGTTATCAGGTATTTAGACGTATTTTGAATAATGTTTAAATATCATCAAAACTAAAGTTTTCGTTGATATTATTTTTTACACCGAATTGAAAGTTATTAACTTGAAATGTGCTCAAATGAACTATTGCTTATTACTATCTACCTTAATACGCCCTTCACGATTTACTAATTCCCAAGCTGTTTGAAAAACTAAGCGTGTAATTTGCTGATATTTTGGGAAAAGAATTTTCTCAACATCATCTCCGGGTCGGTGATAATCCTCGTGTACACCTGTGAAATAAAATATGACAGGAATCTTGTTTTTGGCAAAGTTATAATGGTCAGATCGATAGTAAAAACGGTTTGGGTCTTTAGGGTCATTAAATGTATAATCTAGGTCATATTTGATGTATTTTTTATTTACATCTTCACTTATTTGATGTAATTCAGACGACAATTTATCCGATCCTATCAAATAAACGTATTCTTCTTTGGGTTCGTGTTGCTTATCAATTCTACCAATCATATCGATGTTTAAATCGCAAACTGTTTTTGATAAAGGAATTATTGGATCTTTGTCAGCATAGTATTGCGAACCAAGTAAACCTTTTTCTTCACCCGTAACGGTCATAAACAAAATACTTCGACGTGGACCATTTCCTGCTTGTTTGGCTTTGGCAAATGCTTCAGCTATTTCGAGAACTGCACAGGTGCCTGAGCCATCATCATCAGCACCATTGTGAATCTGTCCATTTTGGATTCCAACATGGTCGTAGTGTGCAGTAATTAGCACTACTTCATCTTTTTTATCTGTTCCTTCTAAATAACCTAAAATATTTGCTGTTTCAACTGGCACTTCCCCTCTTTCGGCTTTTACCGAAATCGTTGAAGGTTTTATTTTCCTTGCCGAACTCTCTCTTTTCGCACTAATTTCTTCAATAACTTTAGTCAATTTACTCGACTTCACATCAAGCATTTCAGCAGCAATTTCCTGAGAAACAAAAAAAGTTGGGTTTGAGGATGCCTTCTCGGCAGTTGAGGAAGCATTAAAACTCAATTGATTGAATCTTGAAAGTACTGCTTTACGTTCAGCAGCCAAAGATGTAAATTTCTTAGCATCAGAAGCTGAAATAACGAAAAACATTTTTGCTCCATGATTCAAGGCAATATTTATTTTCTTTTGAAGTCCTGCTCTATCTGTCCAATCTGATTTTTCATCAGCCTTTGTAAATAAATACATTCCTTCTTTATCCTTTGGTTCACCATCAAAGAAAACCACGGCTTTGCCTTCTACATTTATATCTTCATAATCATTGTAGCCAGACCCTGAAGTATTCTCAATTCCGTAACCTACAAAAGCCACTGAAATAGATTGTTCATCTGGAATACTCGTAAGACCATTTGGGTAATAATCTTTAAAGAATTCTTTCTTTTTATTACCTATTTTTATGTAGGCATCCTTCCAACCTTTCTGATAAAGATTAAACTTTTGATAATAGCCTTTACTACCATCTTTTTGAGGTGCAATAGCTTGCAAACCCAAATCGGCAAAATGCTTTGAGATATAAGCCGCTGCTTTTCGCTGACCTTCTGAGCCTGTATCACGACCTTCGAGGCTATCCGATGCAATATAAGTAAGGTGTTTCTTTAAATCTTGAGCTGAAATTGTAGCAGCAAATTCGGCAGATTTGTTGTCTTGTGCAAACAGACTTGTGGAAAAAAGTAATGATAAAATCAGCGTTTTTTTCATGAATAATGAATGGTTTGTTGAAAATAAATTTAGTAAAAATAAATGATTTTCAATTTAGATTCATATTTTACTTATAATTTTGCTTAAATTACTTTTTCTTATTAAATGAATAAAGAGCTCGTTTTAAAAAAATACTTCGGTTACGACAAGTTTCGTCCACTACAAGCTGAGATAATTGATACAATTCTGGCAAAACAAGATTGTATGGTACTAATGCCTACTGGTGGAGGAAAATCAATTTGTTTTCAAGTACCGGCTTTGGTGATGGAGGGTATCACTTTAGTGATTTCTCCCTTGATTGCCCTCATGCAAGACCAAGTGCAGTCGCTAAAAGCCAACGGTGTGCCTTCGGCGTTTTTAAATAGCTCCTTGAATTCGACTGAGCAACGAACTATTGAAGAACAATGCAAAAATGGCGAATTAAAACTTCTTTATATTTCACCAGAAAAACTTTTTCATAACAATTATTTAAATTTTGTTAAAACTCTTTCTGTCAATCAAATAGCAATTGATGAATCGCACTGTGTTTCTACTTGGGGACATGATTTTAGACCAGAATACACAAAGCTAAATGTTTTGAAAGAAACTTTTCCTAATGTGCCTGTGGTTGCCCTAACCGCGACAGCCGACCGTGTAACAAGAAAAGACATTTTGACTCAATTGGGCGTGCCTGAAGCTCAAGTTTTTATTTCTTCTTTTGACCGACCAAACTTGAGTCTTAATGTTTTGGGTGGACGAAACAGATTGAAAATTATGCAAGAGTTTATTGGAAAAAGACCTAATCATTCGGGAATTGTTTATTGTTTAAGCAGAAAAAATACAGAAGATGTTGCTGAAGGCTTACGCAAAGTTGGTATTAGAGCGATGCATTACCACGCCGGCATAGATTCAAAAACTCGCTCTGAAGTGCAAGATGCTTTTATAAAAGACGAGATTCAAGTAATGGTGGCAACGATTGCCTTCGGAATGGGCATCGATAAATCGAATGTACGATTTGTGATTCATTATAGTTTGCCATCGAATGTAGAAAGTTATTACCAAGAAATTGGTCGAGCCGGACGAGATGGCATGAAATCGGACACGCTACTTTTTTATAGTTTTGCTGATATAATGACTCGCAAAGACATGATTCAGAACTCTGAATTACCCGATGCAATGAAAGAGGTTCAGTTTGCCAAACTCGACCGCATGAAACAATATGCAGAGTCAGAGATTTGCAGAAGGCGTATTTTATTGAGTTATTTTAATGAAGACGCACAAAATGATTGTGGGAATTGTGATGTTTGTAAGAATCCTCCACAAAAATTTGATGCAACTATTTTTGCACAGAAAGCATTGTCGGCCATTTCTCGAACTGAACAAAAAGCGGCAATGGGTATGATTATTGATATTTTGAGAGGCTCACAGAATAGGGCAATTTTTGATAGAGGTTATCAAAATCTAAAGACTTTTGGCGTAGGCAAAGAACTAAAATACGAAGAATGGGCCGATTATATTACGCAAATGCTCAATTCGGGAGTGCTTGATATTGCATACGACGAACGTCATTCATTAAAATTGAATGCTGTTTCAAATCAAGTTTTAAAAGAAGGGAAGAAAGTAAATTTAGTAAGGTTTGAGGCTTACGATATTAAGAAAGCAAGACAAGAGGAAGCCGCTCCAAAAGAAAAAACTAAGAAAGAAGTAATAAAAGATGCTTTATTTGAAAAACTTAGAATCTTACGCAAGAAAATTGCTGATGAACAAGTTGTTCCGCCGTTTGTAATTTTTTCAGACGCAACACTTTCGGATATGGCACAGAAACGTCCAATTAATCGTTTTCAAATGATGGCGGTTTCGGGGGTTGGTGAACAGAAATTCAGACAATATGGAGAGGAATTTATCAATGAAATACTATCATTTACTGGTCAAAACCCTGGCATTGGCCGAGCCAAACAAGAAAAAGGAATGACATTTCTGGAAACCTTTGAAATGTATAAAGCTGGGCTATCGATTGATGAAATGGCTGCCAAAAGAGCACTAAATCCAGTAACAATTATTAGTCATTTGGTGAAACTTAAACAAGATGGACAGGATATTGACCTCAAACAATACATTGCCACCTATGAAATTAATCAGATTATTGCCGAAGCAATGAAACTTAATATGCAAAAAGGTGATGCCTTAAAACCATTGTTTGAAGCCCTTGAAGGTGTTTACGATTATGGAAAAATAAGACTTGCTTTGGCAATTTGGGGAAGTTAGAGAGTGCTGAGTTTAGAGTTCTGAATTCATAGTTTACGAATAATTAAATCAATTACAATTATGTTAAAAACTCATAGCTCTAAACACAGCACTCAAAACTACCTATACCCTTCTGCTTGTAAATAAAATAATTCAGCATAACGGCCGTTTTTTGCAAGAAGCTCTTCGTGCGTACCTATTTCAAGCATTTGACCATTATTTAATACCAAAATCCTATCTGCCATTCTTACTGTTGAAAACCTGTGCGAAATCAAGATAGCCGTTTTTCCTTTGGTGAGTTCGGCGAAACGACGAAAAACCTCATATTCGGCACGAGCATCAAGAGCAGCAGTTGGCTCGTCTAAAATCAGTACATCGGCTTCACGCAAATAAGCTCTTGCTAATGCAACTTTCTGCCATTCTCCGCCCGAAAGCTCAATTCCTTTGGCAAATTTTCGACCCAGAGGTTGGTCGTATTTCAATGGTAATTTTTCAATAACAGTATCGGCCAAACTTTGGTGAGCAGCTCTTTCGAGATCGGGTAATTCTTCACGAGAAGCAATATCTCCGACTGCAATATTATCGCCTGCGGTGAAATTGAATTTTTGAAAATCTTGAAAAATAACACCAATGTGTTCACGTAACTCTACTAAATTATAATCCTTTAAATCAACGCCATCCAGTAAAATTCGTCCTTCATCTGGGTCATATAATCTTGCAAGCAGTTTAACCAAAGTTGTTTTTCCAGAACCATTTTCACCAACTAATGCTAACTTCTCCCCTACTTTTAAATCGAAATTCAGATTCCGATTTGCCCATTTTTCAGAATTTGGATATTTAAAACCAACATTTTCAAAGTGAAAACCTTCTTTGATTGGATTGGGAAAAGGCTTGGGTTGTGATGGTGAAATAATCTGTGGCTCGATTTGATAAAACTCAAATAAATCATTGAGATATAATGCTCCTTGTAAAATACTTGTAAATCTTCCGAGGATACCTTCCAACAAAGATTTCAACTGACGAAACGAACCAGCCAAAAATGTCAAACTACCAATCGTAACGATGCCTTTAATAGTATCAATAATTATCAAGGTGTAAGCACCAAAATATCCAAATGTGCCAATAGCCACTAGTAAACTGCCCCAAGAAGCTCGTTCAATAGAAAGTTTTTTATTTTCCTTGAAATATAGGTTAGATAAATTATGAAATCGCTCAATAATAAAATCTGAAAGCCCAAAAAGTTTTACTTCTTTGGCGGTTTCATCGCTCGCACCAATAAAACGGTAATAATCTAATTCTCGGCGTTGTGGTGTCCAGCCTCTTTGTAACGAATAACTTTTTGCATTGAAATGCCATTCACCAATAAAAGAAGGAATAACCGAAACCAAAAGCAATCCAATTAACCACGGATTAAAAGTTACAAGTCCGACAAGTAATAAACACATTGTGATGGCATCTTGTCCTTGAGCCAAAACTTGTGAAAGTAACACTGTTCGGCCGTTTGTTTGTTGCCTGGCACGTTCGAGTTTATCATAGAAAGTTGCGTTTTCAAACTGAGCTAAATCAAGCGAAACAGCATGTTTCATTAATTTTATCGAAGTTTGATTGGCAAATAAATCTCCTAAAAGACTATCAGTCAAAGCAATACCTCGAGAAAGTAAATCACTGACAATCATTAAACCAAACTCTGCTACTATCAAAAAATAGATAACATTTAGGCTTTCTGATTTATTTGTACTTAGTACCAAAACTTCATCGATGATGAGTTTGCCGATATATAAAACTGAAATGGGAATAGCCGAACGCAATAAACGCAAGCAAATATTGCCAATTGTTAAAGAAGGGGATGTAAGATAAACCTCACTTAAAAAACTCGGTAAATTGCCTAATGCCTTTAGTCGTTCTTTAATATTGGGTTTATTTTCTTCTAAATTTAACGGAGTTCTTGCCATACACTTTTTTGATAATACTAAATAAATTAACAACTAAACCAATGCTTAACGTTCAGTTCAAAGATTTATAACTTCAAATTGCCGATCAAACTTTATGTTTTCTTATGAATATATCTTTACTTTTGTAACAAAATGAAAAATCGACAAATGATACTAACCAAGACTTATCTTACCGAAATTGCTAATGACGATGGTCGGCTTTAGAGGTTTTGAATAGATGATACTTTTCGAAACCCAACGGAGCAACCTAACAAACGCCTTCAAGACACGAGATTTTTTATACATGACTTTTATACAATTTATTTAAAGATATTTCAACCGAAAAGTCTCGAATCGTGTATCCTAAATCTTAGCTTTTATCAAAATGACCAACCTATTATTATTAATCATTTGCCTTTCGTTGGGTGGAATCCTTCAAAGAACCAAAGGCTTCCCTAAAGATGCTTATTTAGGTTTAAATGCGGTAATTATTAATATTTGTTTACCTTCTCTAACACTTCTTTATACAAGCCAAATTTCTTTTAAAGCAAATCAGTTACTGTTTATTCTAACACCCTACATCCTATTCATAAGTTCATTTATTTTTTTCAAAATCGTTGCCAAAATCCTTCAGCTCGACAGAAGTACGACAGGTGCGTTAACCATAACGGCAGGAATTAGTAGCATTTCATTTGTAGGCTTCCCGATTTTTGAATTATTGTATGGTATAGCTGGCCTGCAGATGGGAATTTTGATGAGCCAAGCGGGTTCGTTTGTGGTTTGTGGGACTATGGGTATAATGACAGCTTCATATTATTCGGAATCCGAACCTTCGGCAAAATCTATCATTAAAAGTATTTTTATTTTTCCTCCATTTTTAGCTTTTTGTATCGCTGTTTATTTAAATATCATGGATTATCATTTTCCCAGTTCTATCAGTGAAATTTTACAAAAACTGGGAAGTCCATTTACTGTACTTGCTTTATTATCTGTTGGTTTACAAATCAAAATATCCAAAGAAAATCTTGTACAAAAACCACTATTATTAGGCTTATTTTTCAAACTATTGATTGCACCATTGTTAATCTTTTTATTATACCTTATATTGCTTCAACAAAAGATACTATTATATGAAAATGCATGGATTGGCAAAATGTGCATAATTGGAGCTTCTTTGGGCTCTATGAATACCGCATCAATCATTGCCATCAACCATAAACTAAATCCGACATTAGCAAGTTTAATGATTGGAATCAGCATCCCACTATCGTTGATATCAGCCATGTTATGGCACTATTTTTTATTATTTTTCTGATATACACCTTATAATTAACCCTAAATATTCTGAACTATAAAATTTAAAAATGAAAAAACTCTTTACTAACCTTACATTTTGGGTATTAACTGCAATCGTTTGCGGTGTTTTACTTGGTCATTACAACCCCGAATTTGCACTACATCAAATCTTTGAAAAAGGCTTCAAACAAAATCTAATAATTTCCGAA
Source organism: Cytophagaceae bacterium (assembly GCA_027486845.1). Taxonomy (GTDB): domain Bacteria; phylum Bacteroidota; class Bacteroidia; order Cytophagales; family Spirosomataceae; genus Emticicia. The sequence continues at coordinate 109,774 of JAIXOL010000053.1, read as the reverse complement.
TTTGAAATAAAAAATACATTCGCTGAGTTTTTAAGTAGTATATTCATCAGTTTCGTAAAACTCTTTATCAATCCAATTATTTTTCTGACAATTACACTTGGTATTATCTCAATGGGTGATTTGAAAAAAGTTGGAAAAGTTGGAGCAAAAGCACTTATTTACTTTGAAGTTGTAACAACCGTTGCACTATTGGTTGGCGTTGTAGTTGCAAATGTCATTCGTCCCGGCGACGGCGTAGTTACTGATGCCATCAAAGTTGGTGATATTTCAAAATACACCAAAAGTGCAACCGAGTTTAGTTGGCTGAAATTTTTCTTAGATAATGTAACACTCCAAGTGTTGACTCTTGCTATAGTTTTAGGTGTTGCTTTGAGCAATTATTCTGGTCGACAAAAAGTAGTAGATTTACTTGCTCCAATTTCAAAAAAAGTATTTTGGGCTTTACATAAAGTTATGCTGTTTGCCCCAATCGGAGCATTTGGAGGAATGGCCTTCACAATTGCAAAATATGGTATTCAAACTTTACTCCCGCTCGCCAAACTGATGGGAACGGTTTATGTTACAATGGCGATTTTTGTCTTCGTAGTGCTCTATTTTATACTGAGATATTATAAAATTAGTCTATGGAAATTCCTAAAATTCATTCGTGAAGAATTATTAATTGTTCTTGGAACCTCTTCTTCAGAAGCTGGCTTACCTTCATTGATGGAAAAGCTCGAAAAAATGGGTTGTTCAAAATCAGTGGTTGGATTGGTTGTACCTGCAGGTTATTCATTCAATCTTGATGGAACAACTATTTACCTTTCAATGGCCGTTATTTTTCTAGCACAGGTTTTCAATATTCACTTAGATATTCAACAGATTTTGACAATAATTGGTATCTTAATGGTGACATCAAAAGGAGCGGCAGGTGTTACCGGAAGTGGTTTTATAGTGCTTGCTTCAACACTTACAGCTGTAAAAGTTATTCCGGTTGAGGGCTTGGCTTTACTTTTAGGTGTTGACCGATTCATGTCAGAAGCTCGAGCCATCACGAACTTTATTGGAAATGGCGTAGCTACCATTTGGATTTCAAACAACGAAAACGAATTCGACCGATCTAAAATGGAAGCTGCATTTGCTCATATTGGTGATTATGAGGATATTATAAAAGATAACATCAAAAACAAATAAGAAACGATACAAAAAGTTATTTTTGCTTAAGAAAATAGGTTATTAAGCAAAAAAAGGGGGTTTTTCTATAACTCTAAAAGCTTTCAGTCTTACCTTCGCATCAACAAACTAATTTTATTCGAAAATGAGTAAACAAAATTTAAAAGAAGAGGCACTTCATTACCACGCAAAAGGGCGTCCAGGTAAAATCGAAGTGATTCCGACAAAAGAGTATGCTACCCAAAAAGATTTATCTTTGGCATATTCACCTGGAGTAGCCGACCCATGCATGGCTATTTTTGAAAATCCAGAAGACGTTTATAAATACACGGCAAAGGGAAATCTTGTGGCTGTAATTTCAAACGGAACAGCTGTTTTGGGTTTGGGCGATATTGGTCCAGCAGCGAGCAAGCCAGTTATGGAGGGCAAAGGGCTTTTGTTTAAAATTTATGCAGATATTGATGTTTTTGATATTGAATTAAATACCAAAGATGTTGATGAATTTGTTCGTACTGTAAAAATTTTGGAACCAACTTTTGGCGGTGTAAATCTCGAAGACATTTCTGCTCCAGAATGTTTTGAAATCGAAGAACGCTTAAAGGCTGAATTAAATATTCCAGTGATGCACGACGATCAGCATGGTACTGCCATTATTTCGTCAGCCGCATTACTCAACGCTCTTGAATTAGTCGAAAAAGATATTGCTCAAATAAAAATAATTATTAATGGTGCAGGAGCTTCGGCTATTTCTTGTACTCGTTTGTATAATTCGTTGGGTGCTGATAAAAAGAACATTTTCATGTTTGATAGCAAAGGTTTGATTCACCCAAGTCGCACCAATTTGGATGGAAAGAAAATCGAATTTGCGAACGATAATATGTCTGCTGAAACAACACTTACTGATGCATTAGTTGGAGCAGATGTATTTGTTGGGCTTTCAAAAGGAAATATCCTTAGCCAAGACATGGTAAAATCAATGGCAAAAGATGCGATTGTTTTTGCGATGGCAAATCCGACACCAGAGATTTCGTATGAAGAAGCAATTGAAGCTCGTGAAGACATTATTATGGCAACTGGCCGTTCGGATTATCCTAATCAAGTGAATAATGTACTCGGTTTTCCTTATATTTTTCGTGGTGCTTTAGATGTTCGCTCGAAGGTTATCAACGAAGAAATGAAGTTAGCAGCCGTCAGAGCCTTAGCCGATTTAGCTAAAAAGCCAGTACCAGATGTCGTAAATTTAGCATATGGAGAAACTAACCTTTCATTTAGCCGAACGTATATCATCCCTAAACCTGTTGACCCGCGTTTGCTCACAACCGTTGCTCCTGCAGTAGCAAAAGCAGCGATGGATAGTGGCGTAGCGAAGTTTCCGATTACAGATTGGGAAGCGTACGATACACAATTGGCGAAACGTTTAGGACAAGATAATTCGCTCAAAAAAGTCATCACAAACAAAGCAAAACTTCATCCTAAACGTGTCGTTTTTGCCGATGCCGAAAACTTAACCGTACTGAAAGCAGCCCAAGAAGTGCAAGATGAGAAAATTGCAACGCCAATTTTATTGGGTAATGTGGCCAAAATCACGAAATTACTAGAAGAAAATAATATTGACTTACCTTTTGCCGAAATCATTGATTCTCGTTCTCCAGAACAGGAAGGTAACTTGGCAAAATTCGGTGCAATTTTCTACGAAAAACGCAAACGTAAAGGATATAATCATTTTGAGGCAACGCAATTGATGCGTAATCGAAATTATTTTGGTGCAATGATGGTTGAAACAGGCGAAGCCGATGCCATGATTGGTGGAATGACTAGAAATTATCCAGAAACTATCCGTCCAGCTTTACAGATTATTGGTCGCCAAGAAGGTGTAAAAAAGGTTTCGGGAATGTATATTTTGATGAGCCGTTTTGGCCCACTTTTCTTAGCAGATACAACCGTAAACTTTAATCCAACAGTTGAGGAAATCGTTGAGATTACCGAATTAGCGGCAAAAGAAGTGGAAAAATTTAATATCAAACCACGCATTGCTCTTCTCACCTACTCAAACTTCGGCAGTGCAGATGGAGAAGATGCCTTGAAAATGCAAAAAGCAGTGGCAATATTGAAAGACAAGCACCCAAACATAGTTGTGGATGGCGAAATGCAAGCTCACTTACCATTTGATATTGATTTATTGAAAGAACAACATCCTTTCAGCGATTTGGTAGATGGACGAGCAAATACACTAATATTCCCGAATCTTTCTTCGTCAAATATTGCCTATAATATTGTTAAAGAAATTGCCAATATTGATAAAATTGGGCCGATATTATTGGGTTTAAAAAAACCAGTTCATGTACTCCAACTCGGTAGCACAGTTCGTGAAATCGTGGATATGGTGGCCATTGCCGTTGTAGAAGCACAGGGCAAATAAGATTTCCAACTAGTCAAGCTTAAACCTCACAGAATTTTAACTTTCTGTGAGGTTTTTGATTTATAATAAGACCATTTGAGCCCTTTTTTATTCAATAAATAAGACAATTTACTGATTTTAATAAAATCATTTGCACTATATGAAAATATTAACATATATTTGTATTGTATTAACTAACAAAAATGGTAACAGAGGCAAACGAAATAAAAATCAACAAAGAAAAATATGAAAAAGCGGCCTATATTTTAAAAGCTGTAGCCCACCCTACTCGTTTGGCAATTATTCAATTGTTGGAGTTTCAAGAAAAACTCACAGTAAACGAAATCTGTGAAATACTTAATTGTGAGCAATCTTTGGTTTCGCACCATTTGATAAATATGAAACTGCGTGGAATTTTAAAGTCTCATAAAGATGGTTTGAATGTTTATTACTCACTCAAAGAACGTGAAATAACTAAACTTTTGGAATGTATCGAAAATTGTGAATGTAATATGTAACTTTTTTATCAAACTACATGAATAAATTATCATATAAACATGACAAAGTAATGTTGAGTAGAAATAGGTACTTTTTATTCATATTTTTTTGTAAATCAATATTACAGCCCATTTTCACCAAACACTCCAAGAATTTTAACACACTTTGAATAAAATTAAAGCAAATTACAAAAATGATAGTAGAACAAATTTATACTGGATGCCTCGCACAAGGAGCATATTATATTGAGTCAGCAGGTGAAGTAGCCATCATCGATCCACTTCGTGAAGTACATTCTTACATGAAAAAGGCAGAAAAAAATAACGCCAATATCAAATACATTTTCGAGACTCACTTTCATGCTGATTTTGTATCGGGTCATGTAGAATTGGCTCAAAAAACTGGTGCAAAAATAGTTTATGGCCCAAAAGCCACGCCATCTTTTGAGTGTATTGTTGCCGAAGACGGACAGGTTTTTGAAATTGGAAAAATCAAAATCAAGGTTCTTCATACACCAGGACACACAATGGAGTCGTCGTGTTATTTACTAATCGACGAAAATGGTGTAGAAAATTGTATTTTCACGGGAGATACTTTGTTTATTGGAGACGTTGGACGCCCAGATTTAGCACAAAAATCAAATCTAACAATCGAAGACTTAGCAGGTTATTTATATACTTCTTTGCACGCAAAAATCATGACTTTGCCAGACAATTTAATTGTCTATCCTGCTCACGGTGCGGGTTCGGCATGTGGCAAAAACATGAGCAAAGAAACATATGACACTTTAGGGAATCAGAAAAAGGTGAACTACGCTCTTCAACCACAAAGTAAAGAAAAATTTATTGCGGCAGTAACGGATGGTCTTACACCGCCACCCTATTATTTTCCGAAAAATGTGATGATAAATAAAACTGGTGCTAAAAACCTTGATGTTGTAAGAACGAATATTCAAGCACTTTCGCCACAAGCTTTTGAGGCCGCCGCCAACGAACTAGGTGCAGTAATGATTGATACTCGTGCCGCTCAGAATTTTAAAGATGGCTTTGTGCCGAATTCTATCAATATAGGTATAAAAGGCGACTTTGCTCCTTGGGTAGGCACCCTTTTGGCCGATATAGAGCAACCAATTTTATTCATTGCTGATGTGGAAAATATTGATGAAGTAATCACTCGCCTTTCAAGAGTTGGTTATGATAATATCGTTGGATATTTGCAAGGTGGAATCAATGCTTGGATTGAAGCAGGCAAAGAAACTGATGTAATTGATTCTATTTCGGCAGAAGCCTTTGCAAAAATATATGCAGAAAATGAAGGAAAACTTTTAGTAAAAGACGTAAGAAAGGAAACCGAATATCGTGCCGAACATGTTGAAGAAGCAGAATGTGTTTCGTTGGCTTATTTGAGCAATAATATGTCGGCCTTCTCGAAAACTGAAACTAATTTTATTCACTGTGCAGGTGGGTATCGCTCAATGATTGCTGCATCAATCTTGAAATCTCGAGGGTTTGATAATATTGTCGATATAGCTGGAGGTTTTGCGGCAATTACTATGACTGAAGTGCCACGCTCGAATTTTATTTGCCAATCGAAATTAAAAGTTTAATAGCGGTTAGACTTCAAAAAGAACTTAAGTAATGCTTAAGGTAAAAAAAGTAAGGTCAATTTTATATCTTGCCTTTCTGTAAAACTCTAATTATAAAATATATTATTATTAACATCAAAAAAAATGATTGAACTCATCAAACAACCGTGGCATTGGGCAGTAGCAGGTATTTTGATTGGACTAACGGTGCCAACATTACTACTCCTAGGCAATAAAATCTTCGGTATTTCGTCGTCGCTTCGCCATATATGTGCTGCTTGTTTCCCAGCTGATATCAAGTATTTTATGTATAACTGGAAAAAAGAAGCATGGAATTTATTTTTTGTGGTTGGCGTACTTTTGGGTGGAATAATTGCGAGTCAATTTCTATCAAATCCAAATGAATTTGTTGTGAATGAAAACACGGTTAAAGACTTAAAAGTATTGGGCGTGACAGATTTTTCAGCAATGATGCCATCAGATATTTTTAGCGTAGAAAACATTTTTACACTTAAAGGTCTAATTTTCTTCGTTATAGGTGGTCTAATGGTGGGTTTTGGAACTCGCTATGCTGGTGGTTGTACTTCTGGTCATGCAATCATGGGATTATCAAATCTACAATTGCCTTCATTAATTGCGACAATCAGCTTTATGGTTGGAGGTTTCGCTATGACGCATTTAATCATGCCTTTCATTTTTAAATTATTCTAATCATGTCAAAAACAAATATTGATAATACAGCCGTCGAAGAATTTGTGTGTGAAGCACCGAATAACCAAGTAAAAAAAGAAAGTTTAGCAAGTAACCTCAAATATCTGATTGTCGGAACAATATTCGGAATTGTTTTCGTAAAAGCCGAAATCATCTCTTGGTTCAGAATTCAAGAAATGTTCCGATTGCAATCGTTTCACATGTACGGTGTAATCGGTACGGCCGTTGTGGTTGGTCTGACTTCAGTCCAACTCATTAAACGCTTCAATATCAAAACTTTAGCTGGTGAAACGGTTTCTATTCCTAACAAAACATTTGATAAAGGGCAAATTTACGGAGGACTAATTTTTGGACTTGGTTGGGCAATCACAGGTGCTTGTCCAGGTCCATTATTTGCACAAATTGGTAGTGGTTTTTTGGCTATTTCGATAACATTTGCTAGTGCAGTAGTTGGTACTTGGCTTTATGGGGCATTCCAAAATAAATTACCTCATTGATTTTATAACTCTTTAATATTCGCACAAATTGAGGTTAGAGAAATAATTAGTCTAACCTCTTTTTTTATTGCCTTTAATAAGCAAGTTAAAGTTTTTGAACGAAATATTTAGCGAAATCATGCAAAAGTCGATACCAATCATAACTATTGAGCAACTTAATTCATGCGATAAAAAGATCTTGATGAAACTTGATGTTCGTCGATTAGAAGACCATCTAAAAACGCTTTCCTCGGCCGATTTTCCACATCGACATGATTTCTATAATCTCATTTATATTAAACAAGGAAGTGGCACGCATGACATTGACTTTAAGCGATTTATAGTTGAGCCGAATCAAATGTTTTTCATGAACGATGGTCAAGTGCATGACTGGAATTTGAGTGCTGATACAGTCGGCTACACACTTTTTTTCAAAAAAGAATTTTATGAAGTCATCGAAAAAGGGCTTTCGCTACAAGCACTCCCTTTTTTCAATAATAGTAATAATGATGCTCCGATGGTTATTTTTTCGGAAGAAGAGAGCCAACGCATTGAAAATCTTTTTGAGGAAATTATTATTGAATTTAAGGCCAATCAACCACACCGAGATACGCTTATAAAGTCTTTACTGAAAATAATTTTGATTCACTCAATTAGAATTTATCAACCACTTTTCAGAGGTGATAGTACCGAACTGAATGTATCAAAAATCAGAAATTTTGAAATGCTCATTGAAAAGCATTTTAAAGAATACAAATCAGTAAAAAACTTTGCCGATAAACTCAATATTACTGCCAATTATCTGAATGCCATTTGCACAAAAACCATTGGTCGAACGGCGGGCGAACACATCAGAGATAGAGTTATTTTGGAAGCAAAACGCCTTTTGCTCCATTCTTCAATTTCGGTTTGTGAAATGGCCTATCATTTGGGCTACGACGATTGTTCGTATTTTATCAGAGTTTTTAAAAAAGAAGTCGGATCAACACCCGAACAGTTTCGCTTAATCAACAGATAAAAAATATGAAACCAACACTTAATAATTGGAAATTGTGGCTCATTGTGAGCCTAACTTTGGGTTTAGCCCCATTTGTTCCCGAACCTCATCTAATTGGCAAACTTCGTTGGCTAATGGGCGGTGCCATAGGCATGAAACCAATCGACTGGTTCGATTTAGTTCAACATGGTTTTCCGTTTGTTTTGCTTTTTCGGGCTTTATTCCTTAAATATCGCAAATAGTATATTTCCAACATCAGCTTTCTAATTTTTTATAGATTCATGAAATTCAAAATAGATAAAAAGTACTACACAATAAATAGAAAAGCCTATGTAAAAGTAATTTATTCTATCGTAATTTGCATCGAAGTTAAATTATAATAGTAAAAAATCACATCAAATATATGTTTGGTAAAGGTTCGAAATTATATAGCATTTTTGCGATGAAATGTCCAAGATGCCACGAGGGAGACGTTTTTGAAACACGAAACCCTTACAAAAAAATGACCGCATTAAAAGAGACTTGTCCGCACTGTGGGCTTCGTTATGAAAAAGAAATGGGCTTTTTCTTTGGTGCAATGTACGTAAGCTACATGCTCAATATTGCATTATTTGTAACAACAATCGTAGCCTACTTTGTTTTACTCGACAAATACATCAGTGGCACTTTACTGATGATTATCTATGTTTCACTAACAGCTATTTTAATGCCTGTTTATTATCGTCTATCACGTACCATTTGGCTTAACTTTTTTAATAGTTATGCACCCGAAAAACGTGGAACAAAATAATTTTTAAAATTTCCGCAAGTCAAAGAATAAACTTAGACAAGATAAAACCGCAACAAATCACATTTGTAAAACAAATTAAATATGCATTCAGGAGTTTTGCAAAACTTGCTAAATTTTTAGCTCTCAAAAATCGTTATTTTAGCTCGATTTATGTTAATTATCACAAATAATGTAGCTTTTTAAAAATTTACGATTGCTTTAGCTAAAATCATCTTTTCATTCATAGAAAGAATTCCGTAGCTAATTCGTAACTTTGCAAACGATTTAAGCCAAACTTTTATCTGTCTACATTTTGATGTTTATTCTAATTAATAAAAATAACAAATGCTTGATTTAAACGGCAAAGCAATTCTGATTACAGGTGGGACAGGTTCTTTCGGCAAAAAATTGGTCGAAACTATTTTCAATCGCTTCCCTGATGTTCGTCGAGTAGTAATTTATTCTCGTGACGAATTGAAGCAATTTGAAATGCAACAAACTTATCCTCAAAATAAATACCCTAATATACGTTTTTTCATTGGAGATGTACGTGATGGTGAACGCCTAAAACGTGCCTGCGAAGGTATCGACTATATTATTCATGCTGCAGCTTTGAAGCAAGTACCTGCGGCAGAATATAACCCGATGGAATGTATAAAAACTAATGTTTTTGGGGCGGAAAATGTAATTAACGCTGCTTTATCAAATAATATTCAAAAAGTTGTGGCACTTTCAACCGACAAAGCTGCTGCTCCAATAAACCTTTATGGTGCAACAAAATTGTGTTCGGATAAACTTTTTGTGGCCGCTAATAATATGCGAGGAAGTCGTCAGATTACATTTTCAGTGGTAAGATATGGAAATGTAATTGGTTCTCGTGGTTCGGTAATGCCGTTTTTCTTGGAAAAAGCAAAAACTGGTGTTTTACCTATAACTGACGAACGAATGACTCGATTTAATATTTCGTTGGAAGATGGCGTTGAAATGGTACTTTATGCCCTCGAAAATGCGTGGGGTGGAGAAATTTATGTACCAAAGATTCCTTCATATAGAATTATGGATGTTGCGAAAGCAATTGGTCCTAACTGTGAGTTTCCGAACGTTGGTATTCGCCCAGGTGAAAAACTTCACGAAGAAATGATTACTGAAACGGATTCTCTAAGCACAATCGAGACAAAGAAATATTATGTAATTATGCCATTTTCTCCGATTTGGAATATAAACGAATATTTGAAGCACTTTGGTGCTTCGTTTGTCACAGAAGGTTTCAAATATAATTCAGGAACTAACGACGAATGGTTAACAATTGAGCAAATTCGTGAAGAAATAAAAACCCACATTGACGCTGATTTTCAGCCGAAATAATTTAGGAAAATGATTCCATACGGAAAACAAAATATTACTGACGAAGATATAGCGGCAGTTATCGAAACACTCAAATCTCCGTTTTTAACATCAGGACCAAAAGTTGCTGAATTTGAAGCAGCTTTTGCCAAATATATTGGTTGCAAATATGCCGTTGCAGTTGCCAATGGCACGGCAGCATTACATATTTCATGCATGGCATTGGGAGTAAAACCTTCCTCAAAAGTCATTACAACGCCTATAACTTTTTCGGCGTCTGCCAATTGTGTACGATACTGTGGAGGAGAAGTTGTGTTTGCAGATATTAATCAAGAAACAGTTTTATTGGATATAGAAAAAGTAAGAAATTTACTCAATCAGCACCCAAAAGGCACTTTTGAAGGCATTATTCCAGTAGATTTTGCAGGTTATCCAGTTGATTTAGAAGCATTTAGAAAACTGGCCGATGAATTTGGCTTATGGATTTTAGAAGATTCTTGTCATGCTCCTGGTGGAAGTTTTGTCGATAGTATAGGTAAAAATCATCGTTGTGGTGATGGTTCGCTGGCTGACTTAGCTATTTTTTCATTTCATCCCGTAAAGCATATTGCTACTGGTGAAGGTGGAATGGTGACAACCAATGATGAAGAACTATATAAAAAACTCAAACAATTTCGTTCGCATGGAATGATTTATCAAGGCGACCCTGCCTTGATTGAAAATCACGGAGGATGGTACATGGAATTACAGGAATTGGGCTATAATTACCGAATGCCAGATGTACTCTGTAATTTGGGAATTTCACAGCTAAAAAGAGCAGAAGAAGGTCTTGAAAAAAGACAAGTAATTGCCAAACGCTACAATGGAGCATTTGCTGGTACGAAAGTAAAAATTATCATTCCACCTGCCAATGTCAGCCACGCATATCACTTATATGTGATTCAGATTGAAGACCGCAAAGGTCTATATGATTTTTTACGTACGAAACAGATTTATGCTCAAGTACACTATATTCCTGTACATTTAATGCCTTATTATAAAGGTTTAGGAAGTAAAGCTGGTGATTTTCCAAATGCTGAAAAGTATTATGAACATTGCTTGAGTATTCCGATATACCCAACACTTACGGAAGAAGAACAAGAATTTGTTATTTCAGAAATATTGGGTTTTGTGAAATAAAATCAATATTATTTGTAGAGACGTAATTTGCAATTACATTGAAAAAACGTCTCTACAAATAATTCCTATAATTTGGAATTAACCAAATCCAACCAAATCTGTTTTCCTTCACAATTCCAATGCGAATCGCCTTTTTCATATAGTATTTTTTTTGAATGAAAATAGGGCGTGTAAATATCAAAAAAAGGAATTTTCAGTTCAGAGTCCCGCTGAATTCGCTGAATTAAATGGTTATATTCTCCTAAATCTGTTCCCAAAATCGAAGTTTTATTTGGAATAATTGATAAATAAACCTCATCAAAACCTGCTTTTTTATAGTTTTGATAAGTTTTATTTAGATTATCGACTATCAAATTTATTTCTTCTTCAGAGATTTTATCAAAACAAGAATTAATTCCTAAAGGTTGGGCATCTAAAAAGTATAAAAGGTGTTTTTTATCTTTAGAGAGCATTACTTTTTCGTCAATTCGGTTAAATAATTTCCAATTCAACCATGCTTTCCACTCTTTGAATGTCAAGAAAAAATCCGAAGAAAAAAGTATAGATTCATGACGCTCGGCATTATATGGCACTTCATAATTTATAAGCCGGTCTTTCAAATTTTTCTCTTGTATTTTCTTCAATACAGGTTGATTTTCCAACACTTCTAAATTAGTAAAGGTTTTTCTAAATCGCTCTCTGAAATGTCGTTCAACTGTCTCGATGATTAGCACATTCCGTTTTGAAGAATCCAACTTTACTTTTATCGTATCTGTAATAAAGAATCTATTATAATTACTTAAACCTTTAAAATGATTCTTTTCGATGCGTTCTTTTTCTGTAAAACTATCGCCCATAATCATTAACGAAGTGTTACCAAATGCAGGGTTTTGTGGAACTAGGCAAGGCTCAAGCGGAGCTTTAAACTGAGCCAAATTCGACATTCGGTATAAATCACCATAACGGTAATCATCTTTAGTGATTCCATTTGCAAATAGAAACTTTGATATAGACCCCGAAAATCCTAAAAACCACAAGAATGAAAAAAGTATTAAAAAGAAGTATTTCATATTTACGTCTCTTTTAGAAAGTGGATTTTAAAACTGAAAATATATAAACTGATTTGAGGTAAATATCCCGAAAAAGTAGCAAAACACCAACAAAACCGTAAACTTCAAATAAAACCATGTTGTATTTTGAGTGTTTATATGCATCATAAATTTATCTTTTATCAGCAAAATCGCAATTAGAAACCAACAAAAAATCATTTCGTTTATGCTAAATGGCGTTGCAACGATACCACCGTAATTCTCTATATGTAGTATTTTTGATATAATTAACTTGGCATTACTTAATCCTTTTGCCCTAAAAAATACCCAAGTAAGCATCACGAGCATAAAGGTAAAAGCTAAATTAAAAATATTTAATATATTGTTGGAAAAGTATTTTTTAACATCAAATGGATTATATTTCTTGCGAATTTGAGCTAAAACTAAATAAATTCCGTGCAAAGCCCCCCAAATGATATATGTCCATGCGGCACCGTGCCACAATCCGCTCATCATAAAGACAAAGAAAAGATTAAAATACTTACGATAGTCCCCTACCCGATTACCACCAAGTGGAATGTATAGATAGTCTCTGAACCAGCCCGATAATGAAATATGCCATCGACGCCAAAATTCATTGATTGATTTTGAAAAATACGGAGCTTCAAAATTTTCCATGAGTTTAAAGCCCATAACTCGGGCAGCTCCAATGGCAATATCTGAGTAGCCCGAAAAATCGCAATAAATCTGAAATGTAAAAAACACAGTAGCAACCAAAAGTGTAAAACCATTGTGCTCGTAAGGGTTATCGAAGGAATAATCAACTACCATTGCAAGGCGGTCAGCAATTACTACCTTTTTAAACATCCCCCAAGCTATTCGCATCAATCCTGCTTTTAGGTTTTCAAAATCGAACTCAAAATATTTATGAAATTGCCAAAGTACATTTTGCGGTCGTTCAATTGGACCAGCTACTAACTGCGGGTAAAACATCACATAAAGAGCATAAATAGCAAAATCTTTCTCAGCTTTTTCATTACCACGATAAACCTCAATCGTGTAACTCATTGCTTGAAATGTATGGAATGAAAGACCAATTGGCAATAATATTTTTAGTAATTCGAGTTGAGTTGTTGAGCCTAAATTAAAGAAAATATCATTGATGTTTTCGACAAAAAAATTAAAATATTTGAAGTAAGCCAGAAATCCGATGTTTGAAATTAAGCTAAGTACCAAAAGCCATGTCCGTTTTTTCCCTTGAGCATTTTCAATCCAGATTCCAGCAAAATAATCTACGACGATTGTTACGAAGAGAATCAATATATAAATTGGCTGAAAAACTGCATAGAAATAACAGCTCGCTAGTAACAAAAGCCAAATTCGCCCACGGTGGGGCAAACTATAATATGTTAAGGTAACAACTATGAAGAAAAATATAAACTGTAGCGAATTAAATAACATTGATTGCCTGTAAGTATCTATTTGCAAATTTGATATTCAAAGTTCCGCTTAATTATTAAAGTTTCAAAGCATTTTAGCTTAGAATCATCAAATTTTGGTTTTTCTCAATGTTTTTTCCAAAGGTTATTTGACTTTTAAAATCTAAAGCCCTATATTTGTGACATGGTTTAGGCCCTATAGCTCAGCTGGATAGAGCAACAGATTTCTAATCTGTAGGTCTTTGGTTCGAATCCAAATGGGGTCACACAATAAACATCTAATAATCAAGCACTTACAAAACAACGTAAGTGCTTTTTTGTTTATAAAACTACTAACATGCAATACAATATGTAATACACAATTGAGGTTGAAAATAAAGTATACTCCAAAATACTTAAAAAAAGCCTGACAATCTTCAAAGAGATTATCAGGCTTTCTTTTTGTCTGCAATGCAATTTAAAACTTCAAAGCATCAATGATTCGTCGTACTTCCGAAACATCCCATGCAGAAATTGATTTGCTTCTAACTTGGTAATTTCCTACGGTCATTCCTGCCTTTTCAAAAATGAAACTGAAACGAATGCCATTTTCTTGAATGATTGGCAAAATATCATTGACGATTAAAATATAGTTCTTGACTACTTCTTTTTGCTTTTCATTGCCAAGTAATTGCATCAGTTTATTGACTTCCTCATATTTCCAGTCTCGACGACCATGTTTTTTATTGCTCAGTGCCGAAAACGAAATCTCAATTTTATTTGCAATTTCGTGAATCGTGTCATCAGCATTATCTAAAAACTGGGGCAAATCGGCAATTATTTGAGCATAATTATCAATCGTTTCTAAATATGCTTGCTTGTCTCGTCCCATTGGGTAAAATTAAAAGAAAGTACACAAACCGTCACAGGTCGGCTGGGACAGTCCAGCTGTAGATTTTCAAATATATTATAAGTGATGATATTTCATTTTCATGCGTTTTGTGACCTTAATCCCAAAATTTATTATCATCATCATCAACAAAATACGTTTATAAGCGATGTTTATATTGCTTTTTTTAGCAATATCTTTTATTTTAGGGCGTATTTATTTTTACCTATTACTATATCATTTTTCACAATGTTTTATACTTTTGTTAAATGAAGTCAACAGTTTTCAAAGTTTTATTCATTGCTTTTTTTGCTTTAGTGAATACTTCATGTTCTTATCAACAAGAACATCAATATCGTATTGTATTTTTGCAATGCTGCCATGACGAATGGCGAGATGTGATGAATAGTGAAATGAAAAGAGAGTTAGCCTTTCATCCAGAAATAAATTTGGAAATCGTTGATTCTTACAGTAATACCGAAAAACAAGTTGAACAAATTAAGGCTCTCGCTAAACAAAAGATTGATTTACTCATCATCACTCCAAACGAAGCTAAACCTCTGACTGCTGCCATAGAAGAAATTTTTGAGTCAGGTATTCCAGTTATTTTTGTTGATCGAAAAACAGAATCTGAAAATTATACCGCTTTCATTGGGGCTGACAACTATGAAATTGGCAAAACCGCAGGCAAATTCATCGCCAGTCAATTTATGGGTCGAGGTAATATTATTGAGGTACAATTAGAAATGACATCTTCTCCCGCTACTGAACGAAATCGAGGGTTCAATGATGCAATTGCTAATGCTCCAAATCTTAAAATAATAGAGGCTCTTGAAACAAAAAATGGCTTAGTTGATATAAATACCCATATACCACGCATCTTAAATGAGCATCCTGAAACCAATATTGTTTTTGCTCATACAGATTTTTTGGGAGTAACTGCCTATAACGCAGCTCAAAAAGAGGGAAAGGTCAAAAAATTATTCTTTGTTGGTATTGATGCCATTCCTGTCACAAAAGGTATGCAAGATGTAAAAAATGGTATTTTGAATGCCAGCTTATTGTATCCTACGGGTGGAGCAGAAGCGATTCAAACTGCTGTGAAAATTCTTAAAAAACAACCTTTTAAGAAAGAAAATACCCTTTTGACTAATGTAATAACATCAGATAATGTGGATATTATGCTTTCTCAAATTGAGAAAATAAAAGAACAACAAGTAGAAATTGAGCGAGAAATATTAAAAATTAAAGAGTTAAATAAAACTTTTTCGTCTCAGCGAAACAGACTCTACTTTATTAGTACTTTACTCACAATAGTAGTTATTTTGGGGGCATTTTTGTATGTACTTTTACAGGAAAAGCAATATTCAAATAAGGTTTTAGAAGAGCAAAATTTGGCGATTCTTGAACAAAAAAATGAAATTGAAAAGGTATCACTTTTGGCTCGTAAAGCAACGGAAGATAAGATGCGGTTTTACTCCTATATTTCACACGAATTCAAAACACCATTGAGCCTTATACTTACGCCTACCGAAGATTTACTTCAAAGAAAAAACATTGATATAAAGGAAACTCGTAGTACACTTCAATTGGTATATAAAAATGCCAATCGCCTTTTGAGACTTGTTGATCAACTTTTAGAAATGAGAAAGCTGGATGCAGGAAAAATGGAGTTAGAACTAAGTCAAAATGATTTGGTCGCTTTTATCAAAGATATTGTGGGCGATTTTAATGTAAAAGCCAAGCAAAAGCACATTGACCTTCAGTTTATTAGTCCATTTAAAGAATTATTGTTTGCTTTTGATGCCGATAAATTTGATAAAGTTTTATTCAATATCATTTCAAATGCCTTCAAATTTACACCTGATGGTGGTTTGATTCATGTAGCTATTTTAAAGAATGCCGATAAAATCGAAATCAACATTGCAGATAATGGCGTTGGAATGAACGCAGAAGAAAAAGCATACGCTTTTGATTTGTTTTATAGAGGAAACAAAAATATTTCGTTGGGAACAGGCTTGGGTTTGGCACTTTCACAAGAGTTTGTAACACTTCACGGGGGAAAAATAACGATAAATTCAGAAAAAGACAAAGGAACAACTTTCAAGATTACCCTTCCTATTCTTGAATCAAACCAAGTTTTGGAAAAAAATTCTACCTTTTTCTTTGCTAAAAAAACCAGCGAGTTTGAAGAAATCGAACCAAATTTGATTAAAAATAACAACAAACATACTTTTGAGAATACCATTATTCTTATCGAAGATAACCGAGACTTAAACTTGTTTTTGAATCAAAAATTAGAAAAAAGCTATAATGTCGTAGCCACCGAAAATGCCGAACAAGGCTGGCAAGAAATTCTATCATATATTCCTGACATTATTATTTGTGATGTAATGCTGTCGGGAATGGATGGTTTTGCATTGACTCAAAAGGTAAAATCAGATTTTAGAACCTCGCATATTCCAGTAATCTTATTGACCGCTAAAAGTCAAATCGAAAGTCAGATTGAAGGTACAAAAGCGGGTGCAGATGATTATATTTTGAAGCCCTTTAACCAACAATTATTGGAAGAAAAACTAAAAAGTTTAGTAGAAAATCGAGATAGAATGAGGAGAAGGTTCTCAAATGAAGTCATCAATCCTAATCAATTACAGAAAGGCGAACGCAGATTTTTATTGGAATTTGAAGCTTTAATTGAAAAAAACATCAAAGATAGCACGCTTTCTGTCGAGAAATTAAGTCAAGAGTTGGGAATGTCAAGGGTGCAGTTATTTAGAAAAATATCTGCTTTAACTAATAAAAACGTCGCTGATTATATTGCAGAATACAAACTTCAAAAGGCAAAGATTTTATTGAATGAACAAGAAAAAAATATTGCTGAAATCGCCTACGAAATAGGTTTCAGTACCCCAAGTTACTTTACAACTTTCTTTAAACAAAAAACCAACCAAACGCCTACTGAATGGCGGAATGGTCAATTGTAACAATATTGATATTTCGTGTTACAATTATAGTATCTAATATTTAAAATACTTTTAAAAACTAAATTAATCTATTGATAATCAAACACTTATGAAAATGTATCAAAATCATAAGTATTTGAATGAATACTAAAATCAGCCTTTAAAGTTTAGTCCTAATTTTGGTTCATTAAAAAAAACGTAACAAGTTTGATAATGAATCAAAATTATAAAATATTCTTCTGGTCCCTGTCTGCCGCACTCGGTGGATTTCTATTTGGTTTTGACACAGCGGTAATTTCAGGTGTGGAACAAACCCTCCAAAAACTCTGGAATCTCAATGCTTTCGAGCATGGCGTTACGGTTTCTATTGCATTAATTGGTACAGTTGTTGGCTCAGTAATCGGTGGTATTCCAGCCGAAAAATTAGGCAGAAAAAAATCACTTCTTATCATTGCGTTACTTTATTTGGTTTCTTCTCTTGGCACCGCCTACGCAGTTGATTGGTCAGTTTTCTTGGTTTTTAGATTTATGGGTGGGATTGGTGTTGGTGTTTCTTCGGTAGTAGCTCCCTTATATATTTCAGAAATTTCTCCTGCCCATAAGCGTGGACGTCTGGTAGCCATGTTTCAATTCAATATCGTTTTTGGCATTTTGATGGCATATCTTTCCAACTATTTATTATCTGGAATTGGAGAAAACGAATGGAGATGGATGTTGGGCGTACAGGCTTTTCCTTCACTCATATTTATTGTTGCCGTTTTATTCATTCCTGAAAGTCCTCGTTGGTTAATTTTGAAAAGAGGTGATATTTCCACGGCTCGTACCATCCTTAATACAATTGACGAAAATTCTGCCGAAAAAATCATTGCTTCTATCAAGCAAAACACCTCAAAAGTTCAAGTTTCGTTATTTCAAAAAGCTTATAGTAAGCCTATTATGTTGGCGGTTTTGTTTGCAGTATTCAATCAAGTTTCGGGCATCAATGCCATTATTTATTTCGCCCCACGTATTTTTGAAATGGCAGGAATTGGCAAAGATTCGGCTTTACTTTCATCGGCTGGTATTGGACTAATCAATCTCATTTCTACACTTTTAGGTATTTCATTAATTGATAAATTTGGCCGTAAAGCCTTAATGATTGTGGGTTCGTTTGGACTTATTATTACGCTTCTTTTAGTTTCCCAAGCATTTTTTACGCAACGAATGGGCATGAATGTTCCTTTCTATTTATTTGCTTATATTGCCTTTTTTGCCTTTTCACAAGGTGCTGTTATTTGGGTTTTTATCTCCGAAATTTTCCCTAACGAAGTCCGTGCCAATGGTCAAGCATTGGGTAGTTTCACGCATTGGTTGATGGCGAGTATCATCACTTTTACTTTTCCCTATATAGCTGAAACTTTCGGAGGGGGAATTGTCTTTGCTTTTTTTGCTTCAATGATGGTTTTGCAATTACTTTTTGCATGGAAAATCATGCCAGAAACCAAAGGAAAATCATTAGAAAATATGGATTCAGTTGTTTTAGTTCATTAAAAAAGACATGGAAAATACTCAAAAAAATATTGCATGCTTTGGTGAAATGCTTTGGGATATGCTTCCATCGGGTAAAATGCCAGGCGGAGCTCCAATGAATGTAGCTATTCATTTAAAAAACTTTGGCAATAACTCCACTATCATAAGTAGAGTAGGCACTGACGATTTAGGCACTGAACTGATAGCATTTATTAAAGAAAATGGACTGAATTCCCAATTTATCCAACACGGACAAACACACTTGACTGGTGTGGTGAAAGTGAATATGGATGATAAAAATAACGTGAGCTACAAAATCTTAAAGCCTGTTGCATGGGATTATATTTTGTTAGAAACAGAAGCACTTGAGGCTGTAAAAAAATCTGACTGCTTCGTTTTTGGAAGTCTTTCGGCAAGGTCGAAACAAACATTTGAAACGCTTAAAAAACTTTTGAAAATCGCTCCATTCAAAGTGCTGGATATTAATTTACGTCCGCCTTATTATGACAAAGAAACGATTGAGTTTTTATTGAAAAATACCGATTTACTCAAACTCAATCATTTAGAATTAGACGAAATTTCAGCTTGGTTTTTCCAATCAGGAACGATTCAAGAAAATCTAAATCGTTTGTCCGAACTATTTAAAATCAAGACAATATGTGTAACACTCGGCGAAGATGGAGCGATTTTATTTCATAACAATGAGTTTTTTAAAAGCGAAGGATTTGAAGTAGAGGTAGTTGATACTATTGGCAGTGGTGATTCATTTTTAGCATCATTTATTTCCAATTTCTTGAAAGACACACCAGTCGAGCACGCCCTTGTCGAGGCCTGTGCTATGGGTGCTTTGGTGGCTACGCATCATGGAGCAACTCCTGTCATTTCAAAAGAAGAAATTCAGTTTTTATTGAATAAATCACTTAGTTCAAGTAATGTTTAGTGCAGTAAATTTTTAACTTATGTTTAATTAAAAAAACAATTCAAATGATGAAAAAAACTCTATTATCCTTTATTGTGATGATTCTGTCATTGCAATTAGCGTTTGCCCAACGTCAAGTTACTGGCACTGTCCGAGGAGGCGACAACAATGAGCCGCTCATCGGTGCAAGTGTGCTTGTAACTGGAACAAAAATCGGAGCTATCACTAATGTAGGTGGCAAGTTTTCGATTGCAGTTCCCGAAAATTCTTCAACATTACAAATATCTTTTATTGGCTATACTTCGCAAAAAGTTTCGGTTAAAGGTGAGAGCGATGTACAAGTTACCTTAGCTCTTGGTAAAGAATTGAGCGAGGTAGTTGTGGTTGGTTATACCTCGCAACGTAAAGAAGATTTAACGGGTTCTGTGGTGGTAGTTGACCTAAAACCTATCAAAAACAACAGTACGGGAAATGTCATGCAGTCGTTGCAAGGCCGTGTACCTGGTTTGTATATCGAAAGAGACGGTTCGCCAAATGGTTCAAACAGTCGAATTTTGATTCGTGGAGCAAATACTTTAGGCAACAACGATCCTCTTTACATCATTGATGGTATCCCAACTACTCGTCCAGAAGTATTTCAAAACATGAGCCCTTCCAATATCGAATCTATACAAGTATTGAAAGATGCTTCAGCAGTATCTATTTATGGAGCAAGAGCATCGAATGGTGTTATCATCGTAACTACAAAAAATGGTGGCGATACCAATGGAAAAGTTGAATTTCAGTTCAATAGTAGCGTTTCTGCACAATCTGAAAAATCAATGCGTTTTGATATGTTAAACTCAGTTGATAGAGGAAGAGCTTTATGGCAAGCCTCGGTAAACGATGGACAAGACCCTGCCGCTGGATACGGTGATATTTATGATTTTAACTGGAACAAAAACTTCACAAATCCACAATTAACTGGTGTAACAGTTAAGCCACTTGTTGGCGGCGACCAAAACACACCAGCTGGTAATACCGATTGGCAAGATGTGTTGTACAAAACTGGTATTGTTAACCAAAATGACTTCACAGCTTCTTATGGCAATAAGCATTCATCGGTAGAAATTAATTTAGGCCAACTCAAAAATACGGGTATGCTCAAGTTTACAGGCTATGATCGTTTGAGCGGTAGTATCAACGCCTTGACTCGTGCATTTAACGACAAAGCCAAATTTGGTGTCAATCTAAGAGTTGCCAACTCAAATGAAACCTTAACTGCTCGTGATTTAGGTGGTGCTTCAACTACGTTTTTGGCAGTTACTTTGGCTCCAACAATCCCAGTTTATCAAAAAGATGGTTCAACTTATGCTGGTGCATTGGGCGGTGGCTATTCAGATAGAAACAATCCATTGCACATGCAAGATGTTGCAAAATGGAATAATGCCAATCGTTTGAGTATATTCGGCAATGTTTTTGTAGAAATACAACCAGTCAAAAACCTATTTTTCAAATCAAATTTGGGTGCTGATAATGCAAGATTTTTGAATAAAGTAATCACACCAACGTTTTCAGAAGGTGCCTTTAACCGTACTACAAATAGCCTAAATTTTGACCAAAATCATTATTTAAGCACTACTTGGTCAAACACTTTACGTTATAATTTGGATTTGAACGCCAAGAATCAATTCAAGTTTTTGGTAGGAACTGAATACATTAAAACTGATTTAGATTTTCAAAATACCAGAAAAGAAGGTTTTGCTCTACAAACCGAAGATTACTTCACTTTAAATGCAGGTACAGGAAACACAATCGTTTCGGGCGGTTCAACGGGACATCGTTTGTTTTCACAATTTGCTCGTGTAGATTATAACTTTTCTGATAGATATTTGGCAGCCGTAACCGTTCGTCGTGATGGCTCATCTCGTTTTGGTACTGACAATCAATATGGTATTTTTCCAGCAGCTTCGTTTGGTTGGAGAATTGACCAAGAAGATTTCATGAAAAATAACAAAATTTTCTCAGAATTGAAAGCAAGAATTGGTGTTGGTCGTGTAGGAAATCAGCAAATTGGCGATTTAGCTCGTTTTGGACTTTTCGATACAAGATACGGTACAACACAGGCACAATTGGTTGGTGGTTTTTGGGAGCAATACATGAATATTGGCACAGCCTATTCATTGTCAGGTGCAAATACAGGCACATTACCGTCAGGTTTTGTTCAAACGCAAGCTGCTAATTCGGGTTTGAAATGGGAAACTACTGACGAAATAAACGTAGGTCTTGATTATACTATTTTGAATAACAAAATCTTTGGTTCATTTGACTATTTCTCACGTAAAACCTCGGGCATTTTGATTACGCCACCAGTAGCGGCTACATTGGGCGAAGGTCAAACAAAAGCAGTAAATGGTGCAGCAAAATCTAATAAAGGTTTTGAGTTTGTATTGGGTTATCGTGGAACTGCAGGCAGCGATTTAAAATACAATATTGTAACAAACTTTGCTCGTTTTAGAGATAAAATCACCGAATTACCAGAAAATGTGCGTCCAGCTTATGCAGGAAACTTAGTAAATACAATTATTGGACGTTCACAATTTGATATTTTTGGTTACAAAACAAATGGTCTTTTCCAGTCTCAAGCAGAAGTTGATGCTGCTCCAACACAAATTGGTGCAGGCCCAGGTAGAATCCGTTATGTGGATGTAAATGGCGATAAAAGAATTGACGATTTAGATAGAACTTGGATTGGTACAACATTGCCAGCACTCGAATATGGCGTAAGAGTTGATTTAACTTACAAGAAATTTGATGCTTCGATTTTTGGTTCTGGTGTAGCGGGTAGAGAAGGTTTTGATGTTTATACTTTATTCAATAATTTGATGAAAAGTAGAGAAAACGTAGGGCCTGGCGTATTCAATGCTTGGACTCCACAAAATACTGATACAAATGTTCCTGCATTGACCTTAAAAGACAATAATGGCGAAGGTCGTACTTCTGACTATTTTATCGTCAATACTTCGTATTTCAAAATACGTAATTTACAATTAGGGTATTCAATCACACCTAAATCGGTGTTTTCTAGAGTACGTGTTTATGCAATGGCAGAAAACTTATTTTGGTTCAAAAGCAAGAGCTATTTAAGCCCAGACCCTGAGCGTATTGACCTTGACCCAGTTCCGATTCCAAAAACTTTTACTTTCGGAATTAACGCATCGTTTTAATTAGGTAACAGGCTGTGAGCAATAGGTTTTAGGCTAATAAATCAACTCTGTAAAAAGATTATTGCGTAAAGCATATAGTGTACAGCATAAACAAATTCAAAAAAAATGAAAAATAAGATATTATCAACTATATTAATTTCAGGGCTACTCTTTTTTGGCTCATGTAATGATGCCCTCGAGTATACGCCAACGGGTGTATTGTCTTCATCAGATTTGACTTCACCAACTGCAATTGATGGTCTTGTAACGTCTGCCTATGCTGCTATCGGCAACGGCGATATGATTGGACCAATTTATAGCGATTGGGTTTATGGAAGTGTTCGTTCTGACGATGCCTACAAAGGCGGTGGCGGAACTGGCGACGTTGGCGAAATCGATGCCTTAGAACATTATAACCTAACAACGCCTACCATTGGTGCATTCGTAACGAAATCTTGGCAAAACCTTTTTAAGTCAATTTCAAGAGCGAATGTAGCTCTTCGTGCAGTAAATACTCTTAATGAAGCAAATTATCCTACAAAAAAAGTACGTTTGGCTGAGTTGCGTTTTTTGAGAGGTCATAGTTATTTCATCATGAAAAAATTGTACAAGAATATACCAATTTTTGATGAAACAGCCTCAGAAGAAGATATTTTAAAAGTTTCGAACACGCTCAGCAACGACGAATCTTGGAATAAAATTGCGGCTGATTTTCAATTTGCGATTGACAATTTACCGGCTTCTCAACTACAACTTGCAAGAGCAAATAAATTGTCGGCTCAGGCGTATTTGGCAAAAGTGCGTTTGTATCAGGCTTATGAGCAAGATGTTAACCACAAAGTGATAAATATCAACAAAACAAGATTGCAGGAAGTAGTTACACTTACGCAAGCGGTTATTTCTTCAGGAAAATACAGTTTAAGTCCAGACATTGCCGATAATTTTGTTCCTGAAACAGAAAATGGCTTAGAGTCAATTTTTGCGATTCAATTTACAGTTAATGACGGTACAACAGCAGGACGTATGAGCTACGAAGATGGTTTAAATTACCCACATGGAGCTCCTCAATACGGCTGTTGCGGTTTTCATGCGAGTAGCCAAAACTTGGTAAATGCCCACACAACTGATGCAGGTGGCTTACCGAATTTTGATACTTTCAACGATAAAATTGCAGACTTATCAGTTCAAACCGTTGACCCACGCCTCGACCACACTGTGGGTATCGACGGACACGTTTATAAGTATGACAATACAAAATTGTTTAGCAATAGTTGGGTACGTGATGCAGGTGTTTATGGCAATTTTCACACAATGCGTTTTCAACAATTGGCATCGAGTGGCTCATATTTCAAACTTGGACCATTTATGGGTACTGCGAAAAACTATGATATTCTACGCTATGACGATGTTTTGTTGATGCAAGCTGAAGCCTATATTCAATTAGGACAACAAGCGAGTGCTTTGCCATTAATCAATCAAATCAGAAATAGAGCTGCCGCAAGTACAGGAAAACTCAAGAAACTGGACGGAACTTTTGCATCAAAATACAATGTAAAACCTTACTCAGCAACAGGTTGGACACAAGATTTTGCATGGAAAGCCTTGATGTGGGAACGTCGCTTAGAGTTTGCAACCGAAGGCTCAAGATTCTTTGACTTAGTACGTTGGGGAATTGCCGAGCAAACTCTTAATGGGTATATAGCAAAGGAAAAAGTAAGAAGACCGTTCTTAGCAACGGCCAAATTTACAGCAGGGAGAGATGAATACTTACCGATTCCACAAGCTGAAATCACTTTTACAAATGGCTTATATAAGCAAAATCCAGGGTTTTAAGCAAAGTTAAAGTAGATTAAATAATAGATTAAGTAAGAGTTTGAATGGTAGTAGTTTTTTTACTACTACCATTTTTTATTCACTTTCTTCATTTTAAACACAAATATCAATGAAAAAAACATTTACTTTTTTAGCAATTGCGGCCATGCTAAATGCTTGTTCATCAAATAAAACAGTAAAAAACGAGTCAGCAACTTATCGACCAGCTTATCATTATACACCAAAAAAAAATTGGGTAAACGACCCAAACGGAATGGTTTATTTGGATGGCGAATATCATTTATTTTACCAATATAATCCTTTTGGTGATAAATGGGGACATATGAGCTGGGCACACGCCGTGAGCAAAGACCTAAAAGTTTGGGAAGAATTACCACTTGCCATTCCCGAAACGATGAATGCTGATAGTTCAACCACAATGGTTTTTTCGGGTTCTGCCGTAGTTGATAGTTTAAATACTTCGGGATTCTTTGAAAAAGGTTTTAAGAAAGGCTTGGTGGCCATTTATACCTCACACATTGAAAAAAAAGGCACAGGTTTAGCACAGCATCAAAGTCTAGCGTATAGCTCTGACAAGGGCAGAACTTGGAAATTTTATGACAAAAATCCTGTTTTGGACATTGGTTTGAAAGATTTCAGAGACCCATCAGTATTTTGGCATGAAGGAAAATGGAGAATGATTGTCGTAAAAGCTTTGGAATATACTGCCCAAATCTATGAATCAACAGACTTGAAAAACTGGGAATTATTGAGCGAATTTGGTAAAATTGGAGACTACGCAAAAATCTGGGAATGCCCATCGCTTTTTAAAGTTCCAGTTGAAAACAGTGATAAATTCAAGTGGGTTTCTATGATTTCGAGTGCTCACGAAGATACCGATTACGTTGGAATGCAATATTTTGTGGGTGATTTTGACGGCAAAAAATTCACACCCGATGCCCAAATAGGTGTTTTACGAATTGACTATGGCAAAGATTTTTATGCGGCAGTTCCATTCAACAATCTTCCTACAAAAGAGAAGAACCCTATGATTATGGCTTGGGCGAACAACTGGGCTTATGCGGGCGATATTCCATCAGAAGGCAGAAGAGGAATGTTTTCAATGCCCCGAAAACTATCGTTTATTAATGAAAATGGCAAATTTAGTTTAGTTCAAAAACCAGTTTATGCCGATAATATTCATACCGAGACATTGACTTTAAAAGCAAGCGAATTGTCAGAAGCAAAAACGCTTGAAATGAAAAGTAATTCTTATAGACTGACTCTTTCGATTGATTTGACAAATTCAAAGGGCTTTTCGATTGATTTACTAAAAAATGGGGAGGAAAAAAGTGTATTAAACTATGATAAAGCGACTCAAAAGTTATCTTTTGACCGCACAAAATCTGGGAAAGTTGATTTTAATAAAACATTTCCAAGCATTGAAAGCATGAAAGTTATACCACAAAATGGAATCTTGAAACTTGATATTTTTGTAGATAATTCAATTGTCGAAATTTTCGCTAATGATGGAAGATTTGTTTTAACTGATTTAGTTTTTCCGACTATATCTGGTGGAAAAATTAGCATTTCAGCTTTAAAATAATTCTATTTATGCTTGTATCCAGCCTTTTTTGTCATTTATAACACTTAGAGGTTGGATATAATTAGCTTTTAATTTATTTATAGATTATCCATCCTCATTTTTAAAGTTGAGTTTGAATAATTTATTTTTTTGCTACTATTTTTTTCTTAAACTTATATTGAGAATATAACTATTTAAAGTTCTGTATATCGTTCATCTAAACGACATCCAAAAACCTAAAGCTGTTTTTGTTATTTCAACTTTTTGATAAATTGTATATAATGAAGAAAAAGTGATGCTTCGTTAATTTTATGAAAGGTGTATTTTTGTTTTAATTTTGATGAATGAATCAAACCCTGTTTATTCCAAATGAGTTGAATTTTACACTACTCAACCTTGACCATAATTCGACTTATGTTGATTTCCATGCAATAAGTAATCAGCTCTCAAGTCATTGCCCTTTATGTCTTTTTATTATAACAAAAGTACATAGTAAGTAAATAAGAATGAATGGAGACTTACCTATTTCAGATAAAACTGTAAAGCTAAAACATCATGTAAGAAAGTTTTTTTGTGAAAGTACGAATTATATTCGTAAAATTTTTAACGAGAGATTCAAACACCATCTCAACTCTTATGGAAGAAGATTTGAACGCCTTAACAAGCAATTATCATCAATGGGATTAGAATTAGGAGGTAATGTTGTATCATATATAAAAAGACTTTTTTTGATTATTCATAATTTAATAAAGGTAAAAGAGATAAGCTAAAAAAAACTCTTTTGGAGGATATAAAAAAAAGACTTTCATTAAAACAAAATGAGTTGCTGAATATGTAAAGTAAGTTGATATTTATTAGAAAAAACCTGATAATCTTATTGTAGAATATCAGGCTTTTTATTTGTTATTCTATTTAAAACTTCAAAGCATCAATGATTCGTCGAACCTCAGAAACATCCCAAGCTGAGATTGAGCGACTTCTAACTTGGTAATTTCCTACAGTCATTCCTGCCTTTTCAAAAATGAAACTGAAACGAATGCCATTTTCTTGAATGATTGGCAAAATATCATTGACGATTAAAATATAGTTTTTGATTACTTCTTTCTGCTTTTCACTCCCTAGCAATTGCATCAGTTTATTGACTTCTTCGTATTTCCAGTCTCGGCGACCGTGTTTTTATTGCTCAGTGTCGAAAATGAAATCTCAATCTTATTTGCAATTTCGTGAATCGTGTCATCAGCATTATCTAAAAACTGGGGCAAATCGGCAATTATTTGAGCATAATTATCATCGGTCAACAAGCACTTTACCTCTAATTTTAATTGTATACAAAATCAAAAAGGCAGAATTCAAATAACAAAAACAACTTTTTTAGATTAAAAATATAATTGGGTAATTTTATTTTTATAATCAAGCCATGTATTATTTTTGAACAAACCCAAATAGACCATAAAAACCCTAATATTTCATCAATTAAAAGAAAATTATGAGAATTTATTTACTCAAAACACCAGAATTTTCAGAAGAACAGTTTCAAAATGTCTATAATTTCCTTAAGACTTTTAAGGGGCCTTTGAAGTTTTCAAAAATAAATTTAGATTTTGACAAAGAGAAATTTCCTTTTCTATTCTATCCTTATATTAATACCGATTATAAATCTGATGGTAAAAAAGGCAATTTTAAACAAGAAATAGGAACAATATTAAGGTGGAAAGAGATATTTTCTCTTTCCACCTATTATCGTGATACAGTTAAAATAAATAAAAACGATTTTGTTATTGTCTTGACTGATAGAAGAAATGAACTAAATTGGTTTAGTAAATTTGATGAAAAGAGAAACATATTTGTACATACAAGTGATTGGGATGCATTTACAAACGCAAATCCTAAATATCCAATTGCCTATCAGATTGTAGAGAATGTTATGCAATTTCTCATGAAACTTGAATCTCAATCCCCTTATAATCCTTACATACATTTTCAACCAACAGGATGTATGAATGATTTTTGTCAGAATAAACAAGAAGTGATTCTTAAGTTACAAAACGCAAACATCTGCGAAACTTGTATTGCGAAAATACGACATGAAAACATTGACGATAAAATTGTACAACAAGTTTTTAAAATTTTTGACGGTGTACGAAATGAATTAGTTTATAAAAACCGAACAATCGAACAAAACGCAGACATTAAGTTAGCAATTACTGTCACAAAAAAGAATGAAATATTCATTGGCAATCTCGAAATAAGATTAACCCCATTACGTAAAACGCTTTATTTATTCTTTCTTGAAAACAAATTAATTAATAATCATGGTATTCTATTTAACGATTTAGGTGATTTTAAAATTGAACTAATGAATATTTACAGAAAGTTAGCAGTAGAAGGTGAAATGGATATTCTTAAAACTCGAATTAATGCTTTGGTAAATCCAGTAGAAGATAGATTTAGTCAGGAAAAGTCAAGGATTAATTCAATAATTTCTGATACACTTGGCAAAAATATAGCAAAAGATTACATACTTAGTGGTGGAAGAAATGAACCATCAAAAATCAATATTTCCAACGATTTAATAAAGTTTCAGCAATAAAAATTGCAAGCTTGCA
Source organism: Cytophagaceae bacterium (assembly GCA_027486845.1). GTDB lineage: Bacteria > Bacteroidota > Bacteroidia > Cytophagales > Spirosomataceae > Emticicia. The sequence continues at coordinate 80,751 of JAIXOL010000053.1, read as the reverse complement.
ATATTCGTTGCAAGCTTGCAAAAAATCTTCTATCATTTATTCAATCACTACTTTTGTGGCATCAATCTAAATCGAGAATTAACCAAAAAAAGATGGATATGTCAATTAGAAATGATTATACGGATTTTACTACTAAGCTCAACACCAAATCATTAATTGAAAAAACTGCAGACCGCCACTCTTCTGATGCCGGTTCCAAATACTATCTCGAATGAGGTAATTTAATCAAAATTTAAGACACAGCTGCACAACTAATCTTGTTATTTGGCTGAATACGCTATTATTCACTTTAGTAATTTACGCAAGTATTTATTAATCATAAGTAAGCGTTTCACCAAAATTGATAAGGAAAATTTACGCTGCTACAAAATCTTTTTTTTCAGAACCTTCAAACGAAAATCCAAGTAAAACCTATGTTAAAAGAAAGAAATGAGTATTCAAAAGCATTATTTGGTGATATTTTTAAAGATTCATTAATATTTCATATTCCACATGCAAGTACATATTTACCTTTCATAAATGGGTATAATATGGATTTGGTTGAGAATGAAATTAATCTGCTAACAGATTGGGCAACTGACAAAATTTTTGATGTAGCAGGCACAAAACAACTGATAGCACCTTTCTGTAGAATATTTTGTGACATTGAAAGATTTGAAGACGATTTTGAAGAACTGTATAAAGTGGGAAGAGGCTTTTTTTATACCCATACCGATACTGGTGAAATACTTAGAGAAGATATTCAAGATTCAAAAAAAAATGTTTTTGAAAAGTATTATAAAAAACATCATGAAACTTTTGAAAATATGGTACAAGAGACACTTGACACAAATAATTTCTCGATAATTATTGATTGTCATTCGTTTACGAACACACCATTTAAAACGGATGTAGATCAATCTTTAGATAGACCAGATATTTGCATAGGAACTGACGATTTTCATACACCTAATTGGCTAACGAATACCTTAATTAGCTCATTTGATAGATATGGATTTTCATCAAAAGTAAATAGTCCATACAGCGGAACAATAGTTCCCCTAAAATTTTACAAAAAAAATGATTCTGTGCAATCTGTTATGATAGAAATAAATAGAAATCTCTACATGGAAAATAATCAAGTGATTCCTGAAAAGGTGTTAGAATTAAATAAAATAATGACCGAAATCTTTGAAAATTCATTTTAAAAAATTCATTTTTTAGCATAAATGGCAATAATTGAAAACACATTTGAATGCGTTGCAAAATTTCACTAAAAAGCTGTATGATGTAATGTATTTCTCGATGCGGCTCTGTTTCAGCACTTAAAACCATAATAAACTTACATTAAAACATGATTTTTTTTGGAATTGACAATCAAACTGTTGAATTAGAAATAACCGGCTATCAGTTTCCTGAGATAACTGTTGCTGAATTCGAATCAGATGACAATTGGCTAAATATTTCTCTAAATGTTAAAAGCAATTTTGGAAATTGGAGTACTGTTTATCCATCATTGACAACTTCTGATGTTGAAAAATTGATCAATTGGTTTGATACACTCTCAAAGAATGTTCAACCTGCCCGAACTTGCTTGAGTTTTATTGAACCTAATTTATTCTTTGAACTTTTTAACGAGTTTGATTCAGACAAAAAAATGATTAGGATAAACTTCGACCTTGAATTTCGCCCTCCATACGTAACCTTAATAGACCTCGACAAGGAATATTACGTTGACATCCGTCCAGACAATCTTGAATTGAAAAAAATTGCCATAGAACTAAAAAAAGAATTGGACAAATATCCTGATAGAAAGCCATTAGGAATTTGATTATTCCTTAGGGAACAATTATAGTATTTTGAATTTGTCGATTCATATTGTCACAATCACTAAAAAAGAATTTTTAAACTTTAACTCAAAAAACTCATGAATGCAAATGCATTAGAAAAATTACAAACAGCCTTACAAAACGTTTTATTTCATGGCTATTATCCAGACCAATCAGGAAAAGCCAATTATATTGTTTCATTGTGCAACTATTATAATAGTGATGGCAATAACACAGAAATAGATGATGAGTTGAAAAAATTGAATGATCAATTATTGGATTATGAATTGCTTGGAAAATTAACTGGAGTTTTACGAAGCATTTCAGACAAAGATTTTAGTTGGGAGCCCCGTTTTCATCGTGAAAAAATGTCTCAAAACATTAGCTTATCTCCAACATTTAATTTTGGAAATATTGATGCTTCAGACATAATTTCTGAAATTGAAAACATCAGGAATTCAATAAATAATAGGTCTGTAAATATGAACCTCTTGATTGCATTTATTGCAAAACGAGCGAAAGAATCAGGCGATTTGAATAAAGACGTAGAAGAAAATAAGTAATTTATCAAGAGGTTCGCCTCAACGATAAAATATTCTTTAGTAACATTTACAGTATTTTCAATTTGTTGACTAATATTTTTTAAATCATTAAGACCGAATTAATAAACCTAAATTATAAATTTTAACTCAGAGAAATCATGCATGCTAAGGTATTAAAAAATTTACAACGTGTATTACAAAATGTTTTATTCAACAATAATAATATAGGCCAATCTCTTAAAGTAAATTATATTATTTCATTATGCAGCTTTTATGACAATGATAACATGGACACCGAAACAAGCGTTGAGTTAAAAAAATTAATTGATAATGCATTAGATTATGAATTGCTTGATCATTTAATTGGATTTTTGCGAACTAATGAATACCATAAGTTTAATTGGGAGCCAGAATTTCAGCATGAATTGAAACAAAAAGTTGGTTTACACAAAACATTTAATTTAAATGTTGATTTATCAAACATAATTAGTGAAATCGAAACAATTAGGAATTCAATAAACAATAGGTCTGTAAATATTAGCCTCTTGATTTCATTTATTGCAAAACGAGCGAAAGAATCAGGCGATTTGAATAAAGACGTAGAAGAAAATGACTAATTACAGCCCTAAATAATCGTTTGCTCGGGTGGCGTGGTTTAATGCAAACTTGGAACTTTGAGCTTCTATCAAATTTTCCTGCCGTTAGACGGTTTTGCATGCTTAACCCCCACCCGAACGCCTATCCAAATACCCTTTAGCACTCATTTTAGAAAACCCAAAATCACAAAAATATGAACGAAATTATCTGCCCAAATTGTAGTAAGGCCTTCAAATAATAATGTTGGTAAAGCCGTTGCAAATGTAAAATTGAATGATATTTTGTTTGCAATTGGAGCCTCTTATGATTTGCTTTTACATATTTTGGGCAATATTCAAATTCAAAATGGAAAGTGTATTGCTTGATTATAAAATGTGTCGAATTCCAGTTTTTTTTGACCCATCATTTAAATATCTTGGAATAATATGAATTCCTACATGATTCATTTTCTGTCCTGCACTTTTTCCAATATTTATGCCTACATTAAATCCATCAGGGCTAAATGCCTTATTTACAACACTTTGAACAAAGTTTGAAAGTTGCCAACAATCTTTCTGTTCTTCAAAAGACAATTCAAAATAATTAGAAATATGGCGTTTTGGTATTACCAAAGCATGACCTTTTGAAACAGGATAAGCATCTAAGATTGCATAACTTAAAACGGTTTCTGTTATTAATGTTAGACTTGATTTAGGTTTACAAAAAGGGCATTTACCTTGATTATCAAGTATTTGGTTAAAATGTTGGTACTCATAAAATTCAGTATTTTCATTCAGAAAAATAGACTTGAAAGGTAGTTTAACAAAACATTGATACGTTTGCTTTCCATGAAGATGATGAAGTCTAAAACCATCCTTTTGAATATCACGTCTAACAACAAAATATGCTTTTCCAGTAGGTTTTAAAAATCGAGAAACTTCCATAATTACTTTATTTTGTTCCTCCGGAAAAAGAACATTCAATACATAAAAACAGAGAATCGTATCAAATTTCTCTTTAGGTTCATCAGGAAAATAATAAGGGTCAAATCCTTGACAGTCAATATTTTTACTTTTCAAAAATTCAACATCTTTTCCAAATCCACAGCCAAAATCTAAGACTTTGCCAATTATTAGTTTTTTTTCTAACAACATACGAACCGGTAAAGATGGATTATCTCTCTCTTTTGCAGTCAGATGGCTATATTGATTTAAAGTTTCAATCATTTTTTATAAATAAATGGATAAGAAAAACCCATATTTCGTGCAGTTTGAATTTGTGGTAAAATAAGTTTTTTTAGGTTCTCTTTAAAATCATCAAAAGCAATCAGTTTATTGAATTCGGAACTTTGAGAAAACAAGATACTATAATCTTCTATAATTTTAGATTTATCTTTTTTAAAGTAAAATTCATAAACTTTAAATTGCGTGTACACATAATCGTTAATGTATAATTCTATCGAAGGCAACCAATCACTTTTTGATGAATTAACGCTTTTAGGTGTGGGAATAATATTCCAAAGTTGGTCGTGTGCAACAAACGACCAGGGCAAAAAATGGTCTAAACTTAAATTTTGAAGAGTTATTTCTTGTCCAGAATAAATACAATTAACTTGTGGCGTTTCTTTTAGATATTCTTTCCAAAAAAGATTAGCCTGTTTTAAATCTCTCTGAGTTGGTTTATTGAGTTTTTCAGAAAGTCCAATTACGTTTGGGTTATTTTTTTGCAAAAATTTAATTAGGTGCCAATAAATAAATCCTCTCAATATTCCTTGATGTTTTTGAAAATAGTCAATCCAAACCTCATTTATTTCAATGCAATCTCCCACAAATCTATAAATTACCTTTTGCGGATTATTTTTAAAATTATTGTTAGCTAATTCTTTGATTTTACTATTTACTTGAGACTCTGAAATTCCTTGAGAGTCTAATAAACCCCTTATTTCATCCGAAAAAAAAGGACTGAGAAACCTAGACGGTACATATGTTTTGAGCTTAGATGTTTTCTGACTTAGTAAATAGTTATCATCAAGGTTAAGTTTGCTATTGATCTGATTAAAAAGAGAGGGAGAGTTAATACTATTATCAATCGTTATTTTGCTTGTTAAGAATTCGGCAATTTTCTTAAAGCTATCTTGTTTTCCAAATGAAAGTTTGTAATAATCCAAAGGATACCAAACATTTGCAACCATTCTAATGACAATATCATTTAAAGAAACAATTGCCTCGTTGTTTTCTTGTAAACTATCTAAAATTGACAGAAACCAATAAAATTTATATGAATTTGTAGTATCTGAAAACACAGAGGATAGTTTTGATATTTCTAAGCCATCATTTTCAGGTAGTTTCATAGAATTATTAGTTTTATTTGAATTGTTACTGTTGAAAGGCTAACAAATTTTTTAGAACTTCCAAACCATAAATACCTATAATATTGAAAGAACGAAGTACTTTTTTAAAATCATTGGCCACTTGATTGACTACTTTGGTTGATTTATGAATAGGATAAATGAGTAAATCCTTGTTATTGTAACACTTCAATGTAACAAATCAAAAGCTTTCATCCAATATCTTATGGAAGCTACCATATTCTTCCCAACTCACAATCTTACAACAGCGTCTTCGTCATTAAATGATTTGCCACTATTTATAAAATCATACCCTTTTTTCAACCATAAACTACGACATTGAAAGGATTCGTGCCCTGAAAAGGAAAATCGTTTATTTTCTATTTGAACCATCTAAACTTGTAATAAATTTTATTTGCAAAGTTAAATAAATGTAGATAAGATATAAGAATTCTTCCTTTAAATTTAATGATACTATTATGATTCTGATTATCTTATAAAACACTCTGATTATAAGATAACACACCCTGATTATAAGATAACACACCTTGATTATAAGATAACAAACCTTGATTATAAGATAATACACCTTGATTATAAGATAACACACCTTGATTATAAGATAATACACCTTGATTATAAGATAACACACTTTGATTATAAGATAACAATCGGAGCGACGGTTCGCCTCTGATTTAAAATAACAATCGGAGCGACGGTTCGCCTCTGATTTAAAATAACAATCGGAGCGATGGTTTGCCCTTTGTTATGATATAACTAGCTCATTATCAGTACTTTGTGCCAATCTACGGTCGCCTCTTCAACTTTGCAACTCGGTACCTTTTCAGAATTAATTCAGTTTAAATAATGCCTATTGCAAGCTTGCAAAAATTCGTCTACACGTATTTTCAAATACTACTTTTGTACCATCAAACTAAATAAATGTTGCGAATGAAAAAGTTGCAAATGCACATCCAGAAGATGGAGTTTTAAAAAACATTTATCACATCTGGTAAAAAAATGCAGCTTAATTAATGCTACTAAATCAACACAAATTAAAGTCCGAAGCCATTAGAAGTCTTGTTTAACATAGAAAAATGATAAAAAATATGACCAATCCAGTTTCAAAAAAATTATCCAAATCAATGCTGGACAGTATTGAAGTTGATAAAATAATTTATGCAGAAGTAACACCTCCAGGAGCTATGGGAAATTCAGGTGGCATTATTATTTACACTACACAAAATGACAGTCAGACCAATGAACTTATATGTTATAGGACTAATATATTTGAAGACGAAGAAACCTATTTGTTGGCTGAAAAAATCTTGTTAAAATATGTTGATATGACCTTTAAAACCAATGAAAAAGAGGAATCATACTTCGACTTTTATTATGGCGGAATGGGAAATAATGTATTAATCAATAAAAAAGTAAACCTTGATATACAAGACAACTTCTTTGTTTACACGGCAGAAAACTTACAATTTCAGATTTTATCTTCTGTTCAAGGTGTATTTATGAGCATTGCAGATGTTTACAAAAACAGGAATAAACCTAGTCAGCTAGAAAGGAATAGATTTGTTTTTAAAAATTAGTTTGTAAAGGTGCAACCCGACAGATAAGTAGTTCAAGGTCAATAGTCGGGAAGTACACTTTAAGTTAATAAGCTGATAGACAGCTATTTGGTTGTTGTCAAATTTGCAAATCAATATTCTTCTATTACTTAAAAGAAAAAACACTTTAATCATGAAAAACACGAAAGAAAAAGAAAAAATTTGTGCAAACTGTAAATATATTGCTTGGTTAATAGGCGTAGGTCTAGGTTTAAGATGTAGCCATGCATCTAAAAGAGTGGAAGGAGAAAGGCCACCATTAATTCCTAGTAAACTTCATTCATGTGATTTGTTTGAATACGCTGTAAAACAAGCTTATGTAGAGAAGGACTTGGAATTACAGAAGGAGATTGCTGCATTAGATTATGATAAAGTTATCGCTGAAGTAAAATTGCGGCACCCCAAAAAAAAATAATACTTATCGTTCTATCAAGTTCGTCGGCATTAGACCCTCATGCATTGGTTTAATCAAATTCTGGTCTTTGTCACATTCCCTTCCGAGAGCGATGGGCTTTCCAAGAAAGGAGTGAAAAATATTTACCCAAAATCATAGACCAATGATTCGGGGTGCCGTGAAAAACGGAGAATTTATTTTAGGATAAGACATGCCTTTTTTCATTTGATTGAATGACTCAAATTTATCATTAACACTTTAACAAAAAAATTATGGCAAATCAATTCTTAAGAGATAGAAGTGGAAACCATACAGGTAAGATCTCTGAATTCGGGGGTAAATTATGAATATTTGATGCAAAGGGCAATCGTTTGGGACAATATAACCCAGATATAAACGTGACTTTTGACACTAGTGGAAATAGAATAGGTTCAGGCAACCTACTAACAATGCTTCTTAGGTAATCACGAGCAGTCAATTGTCGTGATAAAGAAAGAAAAGATTAAAACAAAAGCTTAAATCGAAAAATTAATAACAAATCAGTGCCACAATTAAATTAAAAACTACTTAACATGAAATCATTCCTAAAAAAAATCACAAAAAAAACTTTACTAATTTCTATTCTTATAACATTGACAAGTTTGCAGGTTATGGCTTATGAGACTAATTCTATGAGTGATCGTACCCCAATGCCCAACATAATTAAACTTTCACCATTTACTTTTCTGAAAGGTCAGATTCCAATGATTCATTATGAAAGGGTTATTTATAAAAATCTTACTGCTTCTTTAGGTGTAACTCCTATATTATTTGGACCATTAATTGGTACGTTGGCATTTCCACCTGACAAATTCAAGGGAGGGTTTGCAATTGATCCGGAGCTTAGATGGTATGCACAATCTGATAAAGTTATGGATGGATTTTACTTCGGTTTTTATAATTCAATACGGTCATCAAAGTGGGAGTCTTTATTTTCTTCAAAAGACGTCATAAAGAATAAATTGAGTACTCCAGACTTAAAAGTTTCTTCAACCAAAGTAATTGGTGGTATTCATATTGGAACTCAAAAATTGATGGGTAAACACTTTACAGTAGATGTCAATGGCGGAATTGGTTTATCAAAATCAAAAACAGTCGCAAAAAAATCCGCATCCAATCAGTTTTATGACCAAGCTATTGGTGCAAGTGTAAACCTAAAATTTGATATAGCTTTAGGGTGGAGATTTTGATTGACGCTTGTTAAGTTCTAAGCTATCATCAAATGATAAAAGTCAAAACAAAGCGAAAAATTTAGCGTAAAAAGCCTCAGTTGCAATAGCTTAAATATGTTTGGTGAATAAATATATAGGTAACAAATTCATGAGACTGATTTACAAGCATTTTAATTGAATCACAAAAAACTGCCGCTCTTTACCGAAGAGTGGCAGTTTTGGTATAATTGGAATCGTTGAGTTGGTAAAGTAAATTTATACACATTTTTGAACATAAAATGCAAAATGCCAATAAATTAAAAAAACACGTCAGTAATAAACTTTACAGGGATAATCCATCTACCAAAAAAAATGACAAATCAATGCTATATTTTGTATTAATATTGTAATAAAAAAACACTAAAACTAATCTATGAAACTCGGCCTACCCTTTCTGAAACTTTTCGAGTAAATAATCCGAGAAAAGACGAAATACTTAAAAAAAGAGCAAATAAAGTACTTTACATGTCCTTGTAATTCAAAATTATACAATCCAAAAAGTTGGCTACAGAACTAAAATTTATTAACATTTCAACAATTATTACTATAAATACTATTAAAAATAACCTATAAATCATGAAAATAACAAAAAATGTATTAGCAATTTTATTTCACGCCATAGCCTGTCAGTTTATTGTATTATTTACTCGGAATTTTACATTGATTTTTAAAAAGTAACAAATTATATAAATACTTGTTTGATTTAATCCATTATTTTTAAAAAAAACCGTTTTTAATAGATAGAAATTCAAAATTGTTGCATGTTATTAATTTTAGTGCAACCTTACAAAAAATTCAAATCGAAGGCTTTTAGAAATTTATAAATCCTAATACACTCGGTTCCTTTTAAAACACAAAAAAGCCACCTTAAAAAGATGGCTTTTTGAATCAACCCTAACCACTATTACCTATTAAATTATCTTCTTAACTTTTTAAAATTATTGCTGTTGATATTTATACATGTTTCTCATCATCTTTTTTGTCAAAATCAAACCATACAACCACTTAATTGAAAGTCTCGAGAAACAAGACCATCTGTTTCCTAAATTAGTAAGTTGCAAGACTTCGTAGCTACCAAGTATAAATAAAATGATAATTAATGAAATTTCAAGTTTATAAAACATAGGTTTGCTATTTATCTGTTTTGAAATTTTTAAGTTACGCTTAGCTTCACAGCTTTAGATTTAGGAACCACAGGTAGTTTTTTTACAACTGCCTTTTTTATTGATGTTTTACGTTTTGTAGCACTTAAAAGCTCTTTAAAATCTGCCTGTTTTGCCACTTTTTTAGCCATTTTGTTTTCCTTCATTTGAAGTTTGGCTACTTTCTTAGCAATTTTCTTTGCTGAATTTTTTATAGTCTTTCCGAGGTTTTTACTGATTTTATCGATTGAGATAAATTCAATCAAAGTTGCCGAAATACCTTCGCTAATTTGTTTTATTTCTGCTTTCATAAGATTAAAATTATAAAATTCTGAATCCTAAAGTTGCTTGTACCCAAGCGTTCTTGTAGCGAGGATTGGTCGATGTGCCGTCACCATTATTATTTTGAATATCCCAACCTGCTCTAGCACCAATTACTATACGTTTTATATTGATGTCAATACCACCAACGGCACACAATATGTTTTTACGAATGTTAGTATTCTTAAATTCGTCTTGCTGCTCTACGGTTGCAAGAGCATTTTTGAAAACATCTTTTTGTTTTGTCAAAAAAGAGAATTGTGGTCCAAGTTGAATAGTCAAAAAATTGACAGGTTTGATAGAAAGTAACAATGGAATATCTATATAGTCGGTAGTACGAGTCAAATCATAAGTACTTCCTAAAAAAGTACCTGTTTGTTTATAGCCTTTCTGTGAAAACAGTACTTCGGGTTGAACACCCAAAAATTTACCGATTGGAATTGCCATAAAAACGCCACCGGCTAAGCCAAACTTCCCTTCAGCTTCAAAATTTTCGCCATTAGAATCATAAATATTTGAATAATTTGAACCAATTTTTAGTCCAAATTGAAACTTTTTGCGTGAATCATCTGATACTTGTGCTTGGCAAAGGTTGATGCCGATAATAGCAAGAGTTAAAATTAAAAGTAACTTTCTCATTTTTTAAAAATTAAAATTGTGTGTATTTAATGTTTTTCATTACAAAAGTTGTGTTGGGCTTTATTTTACATTTTTAACCGTTAAGTCTTTAAATGCCTCACCGAGTTCGTCCATATCGTGATTAAATTCAGTTTTGAATTTTTCCCAATTTTCTTTTCCATCCAATTTATAATCATCAATTTTCTTTTTCATATCAGTATTTTTTTGCTCTAGAGAAGCTACTTTTTGCTTGTATTCTACCTGAGCATCTTTTTTCTGACTGGCAATTCGGGCATTGAAATCTTTTATAATTAGTTCATTTGCGGCTATTTTTTCGGCTGTCTCAGTCTTATATTTTGCCATATCAGCCATATACTCTGCTTGTGCATCAACCAATTCTTTGTTGGCTTCCACAACATCGGTTTTTGCATCTTCTACCTTTTTGGTAGGCGAACTACAAGCACCAACAATTAATGCAGAAACAAAAAGAGTGGTCACTAAGATTGATTTTTTCATTTTTTTATATTTAAATGTTTTTAAAAAATTGTTAAAAAACTGGATTTTAAAGACTAGTTATGAGCGTCTGCAGTTCCTCCTTTGTCTTGCCAAGTTTGGTTTGAAGACGACCAAGCATTTCATCTTGCTTTCCTTCTACCAGCAATAAATCATCGTCGGTAAGCATCGCAAATTGTTGCTTTAGTTTGCCTTTGGTGGCATTCCAATTTCCTTTTAATTGTGTTAGATTTGTCATGATTTTTTTATATAAGTTTATCACTAATTACTCTACAAAGGTGAGGTTTCTTGCATCAAGAAGTGTTATAAAATATTTCAAATAATTTATATGATTCACACATTTAAGTCAGACAAAAGATATGAGACGGTTCGCCGCTGAGATTCGAGACTATTCGCTAGAGCAACAAAATGCTAAAATCGACAGGTTACATCATATCAGTTTGTCGATTTATATTGTCTCATACTTAGAGTGCCTTTTTGTACTTATAAACCTACAAATTTAATTAAAAACCCAGGTGCGTTTGGAGCAATTGATTTATGGATTAATTAATCCTATCGTTGGCTTAAATGTAGATTTTTGTCTGTGTCGAATGTTGCTTGATTACTTTAAATTAAAGACAAACAAATCATTCTTGGGCATTAATCGCAGTTTCACGATTAAAAAGATGCTTCCAAAATACTTCACCAATTGCCTTAATTTTGCTTGAATTTTTTGTTACAAGTGCAGTAATACCGACTTGAAGAAGCGTTCCCGCGAGTTTTTTGACAGGACTGTTTGTGGTGCCGACTATGAGTTTTTTTGATAAGAAACCAGTTGTTACACCAGCAATTCCATCAAAAATATTCTCTTTTAAATCAGATTGAGAGGTAAAATCTATTATGGTATCTTTTAGGAAATTAATTGGCTTTAGACTTTCAAAAGTAATGTGAACTTGCTCCTTTAGCAAGACAATTTGTTGACTTTGACGGTCTGCTAAGAAAGAGATTCTTTCTTTTAAAAGTAAAGAATTATCGGTCATGAGCTTGATTTTTTAAGCAATTGGGCAATAATAAAATTACTGATTGGCACTTTTACCCATTGATACAAATAGGAAGGAAGCAAAGATAAAATTAAAGCATAGCAAGCCGCTAATAAAAAAAAGCCATAATAAGATTTACCAAGTAAATCACCAATCCATAAAGCAACACCTATATTAGCGATGATTATAAAAAGACAAATAAACGAAAAAAGTACAAGTTTTACCACTAAAAATGAGACAAAATCAGCCGATGAGTCAATGGCTTTTAGTTTCAAAAGTTCTAAGGTTGTTTTGGTAAAATCTTCTGCTTTTCCAAAAAGCGATTCGATGTGAACTTCGTAGTTTTTCATATTTGGCAGTGTTTTGAAGGACTCATGGTATAGAAATCCATACCATGAGAATTTTACTGTATTGCTTGTGCATTTAATCTTTGATTACTCCATCAAACTTTGATTTGTCTTTCGCAACCAATTCATTTACTTCCAACATTGCACTTTCGTATTTAGACTTTCCTTTTGACACAATGTTTTCGACATCATGCACGGTGCTTTGATATTTTTTGTTTAAAGAATCGACGAATTCATCGAATTTGTCTTTAAGACCGTCGGCATAGTCATCGCTCTTATCCATAATTTTTCTACGGGTTCTTGAACCTTTTTCAGGTGCGTACAAAATTCCGACCACTGCTCCAGCGGCAACACCTGCTAATATGCCTAACAACACTTTTCCTGATTTCATTTTTGTGTTTTTTGAATGATTATTTACTAAATCTGATTAAGCGTTTCACACCTACTTATATCTATTGAAGGTATTCTACATTGTTTTTTTACTTAATGATTCGATCGCCCTGAATAACTCTCAAAAGAATGGAAATAACCGCTATCACCAACAATACATGAATGATTGCCCCAACACCATAAGCAAAGAAACCAATTGCCCAAAATATAATTAAAATAACGGCGACGATATAAAGAAGATTGCTCATGATTTTTGTTTTTTTATAAAGTTATGTGTCTTTAGTAACTCATTATCAGATGTTTACGCTGATAATGTATCTTTAAGAAAAGCATCAATAATAACGCTTTTTTGATGATTTATTGTTTTAATTTGGCATTTTAATCTCTTTTTGCTGTTGACCATGTTCGGGGTGTTGCTTTCAAAATTCCTTAAGTCTTAACTTTGCTTTTTGGTCAGCATTCCTTCATTGCGAGACAACTAATAATATTCCCCCGAAATGCGTGGAGTACTTACAAATGAGATTTATTCGGACTTTTTTTGGAATAGTTTAAGAAAAACTACCAATCAAGTTAATTACTATAAAAGGTGCTTTTTTATCCTTGAAACTGTTTATCTATAAAACTTATCAGTTTCTAAGACTATCTGACTTCCTGGGTACTGAATATCTGCATTATCTTCGGCAGTGATAAATATTTTCACAGGCTTAAATGAAGAAACAGTCTCGAAAGATGCCTTTAATTGCTTAGACATCATACCTGTTGAACTTTTAATTTGGCCGATATTTTTTGTAATATCATGGTCAGTTAGCATCCAAACTACGTATGTTTGTCGGGCTGGTTGCAATCTTTGTACTTCTGCCAACTCTGTGAGGTGAACATCAATTACATTATTCTTATTTTTATCGGTTTTAATGTAAACATAGCCTCGGGCAGCTGGTACTACTGATGATGTAAGAAAAGCGATTTTCTTTGTGCATGCTGATAGCGAAAATGCAATAATAAGCATAAGAAATCCCAAATGGACTTTATTGAGTTGTGTGGACATAGCCATATTATTTTTCATGGTTTAATTTTTTATTTGTGAATTATGAGCAAGCGTTCAAGAATACAATACTTACAAAAACAAATAGAATGATGATATAATCGAGGTGTTCTACTAATAATGTTTTCACTATTTGGCTTGTTTTACCTTACAAAGGTGCGTATTTTTAGATTTAGATATGTTACATAATATTTGAAAAAAATTACAAGATTCACACATTTGCTTTGAAAACTTGACACTTTTCATCATTGACTAATTTGACTATCAGATAGAAACAAAAGTAATCTACTGTCAATAGTCGACAAGTCCAAATTAAGATAAAAATCTTATAGACAGACATTTAGCTGTTTTGCAAATTTGTTGAGTATTTTTTTTATTACTTAAATCCAATTTATACTAAATGGATTTGGCGATTGAATTTTAAATTATTTTTTTTAGTGCTTTCTATTTTTTGAATGCCCCTCGAAGCTTTTTCGAGGGTTAGTCTAGCCATTAAATAACTTACGGTAGATTCAGCTCCCTGATTAAGATTGATGTAATTTTCTTCTAAACCATCATAGCAACCGCCTGTACATGGATTATAAATAATTTGATGCAGGTGATTATTACCTAAAAACCAATCAAAGGCGATTTTAGTTTTGATTTTATAGCTTTCATCCATGTAAACTGCATAAAATTTATGCAAAGCCAAAATAGTATAAGTAATATCAATAGGTTGTTCGCCACCTAAATTTACCCGATTTTCTTCCTCTCCTTTGTGCAGCCAACCTTTGTTTGAAATCACTTTAATATTCTTTTCGGTGAAAATTTTTGTTAATAGAAAATCAAAAGAAGTCTTGGCGATTTGTTTATATATTGTCTCGCCAGTTGCCAGCCACGCACAAAGCATTGCTTCGGGCAAAATACTGTTTCCATAAGTCAAGTAACTTTCAAACCAAGACCAATCAGGTTCGGCTTCGTGCTTGTACATTTGCACTAATCGATTACTCAGTCGAGTGATAAAGAGCATATCTTGCACCGAATGTTGCTTGCTACTTCGATAATACAAACCCTTGATTATAAAGGCCATGGCTCTTGTAGAATGTGTTTTGAGCAAATTGGGCATGGCACAATCAATAATTTTCCCTGCCTCAAAAACCAACTCATTTGGCAACGAATCACTCAATGAAATCAAATATCCTAAAGCCCAAATCGCTCGACCATTTGAGTCGGCGAGGTTTGTTTCGTAGTTTTGCTGCGTAAAAATCCCGTCTTCATCCACATAATTCAAGAAACTTCCATCTTCTTGTAAGCAATATTTGATAAAATTGAGGTAAATACCAATATATTCTAAGTCGGTATTTTCTTGAGTTAGTTCATAATGTTGACACATCGAAACCATTGCCCGAGCGTTGTCATCGAGTGTATAACCTGAATCTATATCAGGTTTATTAATAATTGAAAACTGAATCATACCGAAGTGAGTCGTCAGTTTTTTTACATAATCAAGATTGATTGCTGGTATTTTATAATTTAATCGAATTTGCCCTTCTCCGATATTTTCAAACAAAAGAGCATGAGCAATAGCGGCATTTTCCCAAGCGGTGGGTGCCATGCTATGCAAGCCATTTGAACTGATATCTTTTAATAAAGTTTCGTCAGCCAACAAGTCAATAACCGCCGCAGATAATTGAGTCGAATTTTCGAAATCAACTATAATTCCTTCACCATTTTTTAAAACCTCACGAGCATGCGGAATTGGCGTAGAAATTATCGGACAACCGCAACTAATTGCATACGAAAATGTGCCACTTACAGCCTGATGAGGGTCTTTTGAGGTAAACAAATAAATATCGGTTAATTGTAAATACTCAAGCAAATCTGGCAAAGTTAAGTAATGATTGATAAACCTAACATGATTTTTTAGTTGCAAAGCCTCGACCTTATTTTCAAGAAAAATACGGTATTTTTCACCATCTTCTTTCACAACCGAAGGATGCGTTTTTCCTATAATCAAAAATAGCACGTCATCATTATTTTTAATGATTTCGGGCATAGAATCTAATGTTGTTTCGATACTTTTCCCAGAACTCAATAAGCCGAAAGTAGAAAGTACTCTTCGACCGGAAACGCTATATTTTGTTTTTAAGGAACTTTTGTCAGAATGAGATACTAGATGTGTACCGTGAGGAATTACACTTATTTGTTCGGCAGATACTTCGTAATCCTCAGTCAGAATTTTTGCTGAAGTATTGGTCATTACTATAACCGATTCACATAAGTTTACAATATTTCTAACCGAAGTTTTAAGTACTTCGTTAGGTTTAGGTAAAACAGTATGGAAGGCAATTATGACAGGTTTAATGACTAGTTTTAGGAAATGTTCGAAATAAAAGTTTTTTTTAAAAAGCCCAAATTCATGCTGAATCATCACCATTTTAATATTTTCATCAAGATTGATAGTTTCGGCAAGGTTTATAAAATCAGTCGAAACATCAGCATTTAACACATATCTAATGGGCTCTTGATAAATATGTTTTTCGCTGTCTGATTCTAAAGGGCAAATACTGATTTTAAAGGAGTGATTAAATTTATTTTTAAGAGCCTTGATTAAATCTTGCGAATAGGTGGCTATACCACATTCACGAGGAGGGAATGAAGTAATAAATAAAATTTCGGGTAGTGGACTCCTAGTATCCAACTTATTTGTTTGGCTTCCATCATTACATTTTTTTGTTTTCAAAGGCAAAACATTGATACGACCATGTGAGTTTTCATCGTTCATTTTTTTGAGGGATTTAGTGTTAATTCAAGCAAAAGAGCCGATAAACTTACTGAAGCGTAAGCAATTCTTTCGTCAGCCGCTCCATAATAAATATAAAGTGTATCATCAAACAAAGCCGTACCTGTTGGGAAACAAACATTGTTTACTTCACCTTTCAGCTCCCAAGTTTTTTCGGGTTCAAATAATGGATATGGCAATCGGGCAATTTCATTTTGTGGATTATCTAAATCAAGCAATGCCGCACAAGCAGAATAGACATAGCCTTTGATAGAATCTCTAACTCCATGATAAATGACCAACCAACCTTTGTCAGTCTCGATTGGTGGACAGCCGCCGCCAACATAACTCACCTCGTGATCGTATTTTGGAGCAAGAACTATATTTTTATCGAAATTTAGAAAGTATTTTTGCCAAAAATTGTCGGTCAATTCTTCCAGTTTTTCGATGCCTACAACAATTTGAATATCAGGTTTTATACGATGTAAGAAATAAAGTTTTCCTTTAATTTTTTTGGGGAAAAGAATTACGTTTTTGTCCCAAAGAAACATTTCTTTGCCATTTTTCTTCAAAATATGGTCGTGTTCGTTATATCTGAAATATTTTTCATTGAGCTTAGTTTTAAACTTCGCCATGTAATTAAACTCATCGAAAGTTATTTTTGGCACAAGTAAACCATGTTTTTTCCAATGTTTCAAATCAGTTGAAGTAGCTAAAGCTCCGAGTGCATTAACGCCATCGTAGGCTGTATAAGTAAGATAATATAAATCATCTATCTTAACGATTCGGGGATCTTCAATGCCGTGAGATTCGTAATCAAATTCTACTAAAATGAGTGGTTCAGCGAAGCGTTCGACCACCTTTGAAGGCCCACTGAGTTTGCAGTATCCTATAGTTGAAAAGTTGCCATTGCTCACTGCTCTATAAAACACATGAACAAATTCACCTTCTTTTATAACCGCAGGATTTAAAACTCCCATCTCCTCAAAACTTTGTGTAGTTTTTTCCAGCAAAATCCCTTCTTTCTTTACTTGTATCATAGCTTTTGGATTAAACCCCAATTTATTTTATGAAGTATTAAGTTATACTCGGACTACCTTTTTCATTACGTTTGGCTGCTTTGGCATTTCGTTTTTCCTTTAGACTTTTAGCAGGGGCTTTCTTGCCTGATTTGTCTTTAGTATCTTTATCGTTCGACATTGGGATAAGTATTTAATTGTAAAAAATCAAATTTTTGCACATTCAATGGCACATTTTCGACAAGCCTCAGCACATATTTTGCATTGAACCATATAAACATATTCTTCACACGCCTCGGCACAGATATTACAGACTTCCATACATAATTTGCAAATTTGACCCACCAACTCGCTATTAGATGCCATTGATTGCATCGCTAAAATACATACAGCGGCACAATCATGACCTAATTTTATGGTGCGAGACATCATTTCAATATCGTCTTCTTTAAGGTTTTCGGTGGCAGCATCTTTGCAAGCAACTATGCAATCGGCACAAGCATCAATACAAACTTTATATTTTTCAGGAATCATTTTGTCAGTTTTAGTTTAATATTTTTCAAAGTATAAAGGTGTACTTTTTTAACTTCAGAAGTATTATATAATTCTAAACAGATGTTACATGTTTCACACAATTTGCTAATTTTAATTCTTTTTTAATATAATCCGATTGATTGAATCCTTTTTTTGCTTTAATATAGCTTGTCGCTTGACATTTGTCTTTTTTAAGTCATCGGCTTTTTCTTTCTTGTTAAAATAACCTTTCAACAAGAAACTACTCTTGGCCGCTTCCATATTTTCACTTAATCCTTTAGTTCCAGACTGAAGATTCGACATCGTAGAATCGAGCGATTTACTAAATTTTTCATCATTAATCATCTTTGACAAAGCCCCTTTTCTATTATTCATTTTTGTGGTAAACTTAGCAAATTCATCAGAACTCGTTTGTAGATTAATAAGTGTACTCTCAAGCGTATTCGAAAATTCTTCGTCGATTATCATTTTTGATAATGCTCCTTTACTGTTGTTTACTTTGTAGCTAAACTGAGCAAGATCTTCAGAAATCAAGGCAATATTATCTAAGCTTTTTTTCATGCTTTTCATTAAATCTTCTATTTCGATGGCACTTTTTGAGGCAAGAATATCATTGTTTTTTACCGACTCTTTGACCGAAGTTCCTGACGAAATAATCAAAACTTTATCACCCATCAATCCGTCCGAACTGATGCTTGCTTTTGCATCGGTTTTTATAAATGACTTAACGTCATTTTCAATCAGCAAATCGACAACGACCGAAGAATCAGTGATTAACTCAATGGCATCAACCGTGCCGACGTTTATTCCTGAAAAACGAACATTATTACCTATTTTTAGGCCACTCACATTTTTGAAGTGTGATTTCAGAAGAAAAGTTGAGCCAAACATATTTTTTTGCTTTCCTACAAAATAAATCGTAAGTATAAAAGCCAGCATTCCGATTGTTACAAACATGCCAAGTTTCCAAGTAAAACCATTATCTTTTGTCATATTTTGAGTAAATTTTCTAAATAAAAAATGACCTTACCCACTCATCGTTGCTATTTTCGAGTGCATCATAAGTTCCTTCGGCATTGACAATGCCATCTTTCAGAATCACAATTCGGTCAGAAGTTTGTTTGGCACAGGCCATATCATGCGTGATAATGATTGAGGTTGTTTTATACTTTTGCTGAATGGAAAGAATCAACTGACTAATTTCTCGAGAAGTGATGGTATCAAGCCCCGTGGTGGGTTCGTCGTAAAGTAAGATTTCGGGTTTCAAGATGAGGGTACGGGCAAGTCCAACTCGCTTTTTCATTCCTCCTGATAATTCGGAAGGCATTTTATCGATGGCTTCAGTAAGACCAACACTTGTCAAAATATCAATAACTGCCTTATCAACTTCAATGGGATTTAAGGATGATGAATGTCGCAATAAAGGAAAGGATAGATTTTCTCTGACCGACATTGAATCGTATAAAGCTCCATTCTGAAAAAGAAAGCCAATTCTTAATCTAATTTCGTTGAGACCAGTTTCATCGAGTTTTGTTATATCTTTTCCGAAAACATTGATTGTACCTTTATCGGCTTGCATTAAGCCAACCAAACATTTGATTGCGATTGATTTGCCCGAACCAGATTTCCCCAAAACCACCAAATTTTCTCCTTTTTTTACAAAAAAACTCAAGCCTTTTAAAACATGGTTATCTTTCCCAAAAGACTTATAGAGATTTTTTATATCTATTATTGGAGCATTATTATCAGGTAAAATATGGTTTTTGGAAAGTTTCATTAGATATTTTTCAGAAAAAAAGATCAGTTATTTGGACTGCCAGCATATCAATAATAAAAATCGTCAGAGAAGCCAAAACAACAGCCGAATTAGCTGCTTTTCCAACACTTTCGGTGCCATTGGATGCCGTGAAACCTTTATAACAACCAATGAGTCCGATTGAAAAACCGAAGAAAAAAGTTTTGATGGTGGCAGGAAAAATGTCAATAAAATCGAGCGACTCAAAGACTTGTGCATTGTACCGAACCATGTTGACATCGCTATGAATATTGAAACCTACATAACCGCCCAAAATACCAATGGCATCGGCGAAAACAACCAAAATTGGTATCATTAAAGTGGAAGCAAGAATCCGAGTAACTACCAAATATTTGAAAGGATTGATGGCCGAAACTTCCATCGCATCTATTTGTTCGGTTACTTTCATCGACCCCAATTCGGCACCGATGCCTGACGAAACTTTTCCTGCACAAATCAAGGCTGTAATTACAGGAGCAATCTCTCGAATCAATGAAAGTGCGACCATACCTGGCAACCAAGATTCAGCACCGAATTTCGACAAAGTTGGTCGTGATTGCAGGGTAAGCACTAATCCCATAATAAAACCAGTAACGGCTACCAATGGAAACGATTTATAGCCAATAACATAGCATTGTTTGATAAATTCGTGGGTTTCAAAGGGTGGCTTGACGATTTCTCTAAAAAACCTAGTGGTAAATAATATTAGATTACCCGCATCAGTGAATATACTTTTCAGATAAATAACCATGATTTTATCTATTTTTGGTTATCAAAAAAAGCTTTAGCTCTAAACGAGCTAAAGCTTTATATAATCCTTAATCTTTCCCGACTGGAAAACTTACTCCTACGTTTATCCCAAATGCAATGTTTTGATAATTAAGTGTGTTTTTTATTACATCGGTCAAGCCTTTGGTCAAACCTGCATCAACATTGAGCCAGGTTCTTGACTGTATTCGGTAGTTAAAACCCGCACCAATGAGACCACCAAAATCAAAATTATTATAGGCGGATTTTCCATCAGTTCCGAGAAGTTCGTCACCGTTTTTGTTGGTTGCTTTTATCAATGGAGCTAAATAAATTCCAGCAAAAACTTTTGGGCGAAACTGATTTCCAGTTTCTCCAAAATAATATACTGCAGTAATCGGTACTTGTACATAATGTAGACGAAGATGCTCAGGATTAGCATCGAAAGCGGTACCTAATTGTGCATACATGACCTTTAAACCAAGTCCAAAATGGTCGTTTACACTATAATTTGCAAAACCACCAAGCGAAAGGCCAATCAAACCTTTATTATTTGAAATAGACGTAAAAGTTGAGACATTTCCGCCAATCATTGGCCCAATTGAAAGGGTTTGTGCTGAAATCAGTGTTGCATTTGTTAATAATAATGCAACAAGTAAAGTAGTTTTCTTTGACATTTCTGTTGAGTTTAAATTATCTTATTTGTAACACAAAGGTGGTTGTTTTGATAACCATAAGTGTTATATAATATTCAGAATCTCTTATAACATTCACACATTATTGATTAGTTTTATCCTCTCCTACTTCTTTTATTGGCTCAACTAAATCGTTATATTCCTTTTGAAGTTCATGAATCTCAGACTCGGTTTTATTTTCAGCATTTATGACAGCATTATTAGCGATTTCGCTCGAAGCTACGAGCTCATTTACTTTTACGTGAAGTGAACCTGAAAAACGATTAAACTCCTTTTGAATGACAAATAGGCTCAGAAAAGTAACTCCATGAATAGTGTCTCTAATAGTATCATTGAGTGCTTGAGTTGCAAAATCTCGGTTACTAAACCAAAAAATGACCATTATCAAAGCCAAAATGAAGGTAATGGAATTGCCCAAAACCATGGTAACAAAAGAAGTAATTTTTTCAAAAATCGTTTCCAACCACCTATATGTTTTGTTCATAATTTATCGGTTTACTTAAGCTATCTTTTTTTGAATGTAAGCATGGGTAGCGAAGCATCCTCAACGAAATATTGAGAAATACTCGCATTAAACATCTTTCTTAAAAACGATTTTTCATAAACCGCTAAAGCCAAAACATCGGGTTTATTGGTTTTTATATACACTTCTAAGCTATCAATTACGCCTTCCTTATTAAGATTTTTGAAAGTTACATCTTCATTTCCAAAGGTATTTTCTAAATCAGCAACTTCTTTTTCGATAGTGTTAAAAGTATTAGTTTCAAATTTTTCATGGATATGAATTACATTGCAAGTAGCCCCCAAGGGGTGGGCTATTTCCAAAATTTTTTTGGTCGCTAGAGCTTCATCCTCTTCAAAATCAGCGGCATACAAAATCGATTTGGGTAGATTTATAGGAGTTTTTTCAGGAATTAGCCAGACAGGGCATTCCACGGATTCAATGACCCTTTGAGCATTTGTACCAATCCAGCGGTCAATTGCATCATCAATGCCTTTTGTACCCATCACAATACAGTCGATATCTGTTGAATTCGCAACCTTGATTATTACATCTGATAGCAAGCCATATTCTATCATTTGTGTAATATTGGTAGAAGTTAAATGCGTATCTGTGATAAATTTTTGAGTAAACACACCCAAGTTTTCGGTTGCATCAACTTCACTTTTTAAGACCGAAATCTCAGTATCAAAAATCAATTGTTGTTCATTAGCTATCGGAATCGGTATGGGGTAGCCATGCAATATAATAATTTTAGCTCCTGTTTTTGTCGCCAACATAGCCGCATATCTGGAGGCATGAATAGAATTAGCACTAAAATCGGTAGGAAAAAGAATAGTTTTCATTGCTTTGGAGCTTAACTTGATTGTTTTCTAATAAAAAGCATCGGCAATTTTGCTTCCTGAACAAAATGCTCGGTAAGGCTATTATTAAAAAGTTTACTGAAAAACGATTTTTCATAAACTGCCATTGCCAAAACATCGGGTTTGTGAGTTCTTACATAAGTTTCTAAGCCTTTCACAATTTCTTCACGATTGATATCTTTTATGGTTATGTCAAAGTTTTGAAACTCTTCTTTTAACTCCGCTACCTCCTGTTTTACAGTGTGTTTAGCGTTTAATTCAAAATAATCATGTATATGAATAACCTTACATGTAGCTCCTATCGGCTGTGCAAGTGCCAAAATTTCATAAGTTGCCGTAACTTCATCTTCCTTGAAATCGGCAGCATACATGATAACTTTCGGCATTGTAAGCGGAGTACCTTCTGGCAAAACCCAAACTGGACATTTAGACGATTCCATGACCTTTTCGGCATTTGTACCGAACCAACGGTCAAGCATATTCGATGCCCCATGTGTTCCCATCACGATTAGGTCAACGTTCATTTCGTTGGCTTTATCGGCAATTACATCCGTTACTAAGCCGTATTCTACCAACTGCACAATTTGTTCTGAATGAAGACCTGTTTGTAAAATAAGTGCATCGGTAAAAATCTGTAGACTGAGTTCGGCATCATTTTGTCGGCGAACAATAATATCATCTTTATCAAAAATCATCGGTGACTCCGAAACTACTGGAATGATAACCGAGTAGACATTCAACAACACAAGTTTGGCATCGAAACGCTTTGCCAACATGGCAGCATATTGTGCAGAATGTATAGCATTTTCACTAAAATCGGTAGGAAAAAGGATGGTTTTCATGGCTATATTACTTAATTTTTAGATATAGGTTTTGTAAGAAAAGAACGATTCGTAACTCGTCATTTGTAAAAAAATTACTGTACAACTAAACCACCATCAATTACTTGAGTAGTTCCTGTTATAAATTGGCTATCATCGCTAGCGAGAAATTCGACCAATTTTGCAATTTCAATAGGCTCGGCATAACGCCCCAATGGAATTGATGCCTCAAATTGTTTTTTTACTTGCTCGGCATGACCAGCCGAAGCACCTTCTTCAATAGAACGCATCATGCGATTATTTACAGGAGAAGGATGCACCGAATTCACTCTAATTTTTCTGGGAGCAGCTTCAATTGCTGATACTCGCATGATTCCAACTACGGCGTGTTTGCTCGTTACGTATGCACCCAAGCCCGCAAAACCCACAATTCCTGCGACTGATGAAGTCATAATAATGCTTCCTCCATCATTCATTTGGGGTAAAACATATTTATTTCCCAACCACATTCCACGCACGTTAATAGCCATTATTTTATCAAAAATCTCTTCTGGATAGTCAATAAGCGGTTTTACAACACCTTCAATGCCAGCATTATTGAAGAAAATATCAATTTTCCCAAATTCTTTTACTGCTTCATTGACATAGTGCTGAACATCTTCCGATTTCGATACATCTGCTACACAATATTTGATTCTTGAGCCCTCGAGTTCATTTTCTACAGCTTTTAATTCTTGTTCATTTACATCTACTAAAAACACTTTTGCCCCCTCTTCTAAAAAAAGTTTGGCGGTAGTTTTACCGATACTTCCTGCTCCGCCTGTAATGATGGCTACTTTATTTTCTAATCGTTTCATGGTAAAATTGTGTGGATTTTAGATAGTTTTTATAACAAAGTTACTTCGTTAGCATTTGTTGGTTCAAGTTCCATTTTTAAGTCTTTGTAACCGATATTAGTCAATTCAATTTCGCAGTTGATACTAATTTCTTCACTTATCATAATTCCGCCTGCTTCAACAGTAGAATTCCAAACTAAGCCCCAATCAGTTCGGTTGATTTTACCAGTTACTGTAAATCCTGCTCTTTCATTTCCCCATGGGTCTTTTAGAATTCCGCCAAATTCTACATCAAGAACTATGTTTTTGGTTACGCCAATCATGGTTAGTTCGCCCCAAAGTTTGTGTTTCCCTTTTTCTTCGGCTTTTACAATTGTACTTGCCACAAAGTTGATTTGTTTATGGTTTAAAATATCTAAAAAGTCAACTGATTTTAGGTGTTTATCTCGTTCATCATCACCAGTAGTGATTGAAGCGGCATCAATCCATACATCAATTTCGGCGGTTGTGAAGTCTTTGCCTGAAGTATAAATATTTGCATCAAAGGTTTTGAACTCTCCTTTTACGTGGGCAATCATGAGATGTCTTACTTTGAATGTAATATCGCTGTGTGCTTGGTCAATCGACCATTTAGTTTGCTTTATCATTAGTTTTTGATTTAAATTTTAGAATATTTAAAGAAAAAAATGAGGGAAAAGCTTCCCCCACTTTTATTAACCCGCTAATTAATTAAATTTTACAACTAACTCATTATCGACCGAAATTACTCCAGGAGCATTCCAAGCGATACGGCCAGCTTCATCTCTTTGATAGTAGGAGTCAACTGTACCATTTAAGGTTACTTTATTGCCTAAAACTTTTACATCAATTTCTTGTTCATTAATTGACCAGTTGCGTGTAAGAGCAGCTTGTATATCTTTCTTTTCGATGATATCATGGGTTTCGGCACTAAGTTTAATGTCGTTTGTCACGCCCAACACTCCAGAAAGTTGTTTCACTGCTTTTTTGGCAGCCTCACGTTGATAATTCCATTTTACTTCACCGTCCAGTCTCACCCAACCATTTTCAACTTTCACAATTATATCATCACTCGGGATTTCCCAATCCCATTTCAAGGCATTAAGAATTTCGGTAGCAATTTCTGTATCGTCTTTTTTCCAGGTACTGCTAAACTTTATTTCTATTTTTTCAACCAAAGCCTTTAAACCAGATACTTTCTTAGTAGCTTCTTCGGCCTCATATTTTTTGGCATAACTATCAACTATTCCAGTTAGTGTCACTACACCGTCAATGGCAGTTACACCAATTTCAGCTGCATGCAGAAGCGGTTCCCATTTAATGGCATTCTGGACATCCCTTTGTAAGTCTTCGTTGCTTTTCATTGGTTCTGATTTTTAACTTATTATATAATTTTTTCAACAATGTAAAGGTCAGAAGCTTTAAGAAAGAAACTGTTACATAACTTTTAGAAAAATTTACAACATTCACACATTTGGAATAATAACTTGAAGAGCATTGGGAACAATAATAGCATTCACTTCTTTTACTTTACCCAAATATTCTCCATCTATTTGAAAATGAACTTTCCTGCGAGATTTCATGGATAAAGCATTAATTTGAAAAATTTCTGTTTTTTCGTTGTTGCATGAAACTTTAGAGGAGTTCATTTTAAAGATTTCATAAAAGGAGATTTTCTTTATCACAATTAACTCAAAAAAATTATCATCTAATTTACCGATTGGATTAATCACGACGCCGTTGCCATATTTGGTTGCATTGGCGATTACAATCATTTCTGACTTCATTTTTACACTTTTTCCATCGATTTTTATCGTAATTTCCATTAATGGATTTTGCCATATTACTTTCAACGCCGCCCAAAAATAGCCCCACCAGCCCCGAATTGATTGGTTTTTAAACTCTTTCATGGCGTAAGCGTTGAGTCCAATATCGCTCAAATGAATACATAATTGCTCGTTGATTTGGGTAATATGAATTTTTTTTGAGTGGCCTTGCATGAGTATATCGAATGCATGTATTGGAATATCGCTAATTCCGAGTTCCTTTGCGAGTCCATTGGCAGAGCCTGCGGGTATTATTCCCAACAAAACTTTGGTTTTCATCAAGCATTCGGCGACTAATTTTATCGTTCCATCACCACCAACGGCCACTACGCAATACGGCGAAAATGCTTTTATATGTTGCTTTATTGTTGAAATATTGCATGTTTTAGTCAAATGATAAAAATCAATTGTATGGCTTGTTGCAGCGAAATAATCGGTAATTTCGGAAATCCAATCAATTGAATTATTGCCCGAACCACCATTAATTACAAAGAGCAGTTTTAAATTATCGTGTGTCATAATGAAAAAAAAAATTGATAATCTTATTGCTAGTATAAAAGTATATCATGGCTACGGACACCAAAATAATTTGGTAGTTTATGGGCACGTTTTGGCTGGAAAATCGACTCTCCCAAGTAAATTAAACAATAATCCGATTAGTAATTTTATACATCTGTTTAAATTATTTTTGGTAAAACCCATACCCAAAGTTGAGGTAAGTTTACAATGGCAAAACCAAATACTTTATGCAACTACCGAAAGCGATGGCTTTTTTAAATTTGAATGGCATTCGGACACAAAAATAGAAGCAGGATGGCATCCTATAATAGTTCATTTACTTGATAACCAAGGATTTAAGTCAATTTATGGCAATGGAAAATTATTTATTCCTCATACTACACAATATGGTTTTATTTCGGATATTGATGATACAGTGCTGGTCTCTCACTCTACCAATACTGGAAAAAAACTACGTGTAATGTTTACCAAAAATCCACGCAGCCGTAAAACCTTTGCCGATGTAGTGAAGTTTTATAAACTACTTTCGCTTACCCACACCGAAGCCAATCTTCTAAATCCTTTTTTTTATGTTTCAAGTAGCGAATGGAACCTATATGATGATTTAAATGAGTTTTTTAAACATAATGGATTGCCGAAAGGGGCGTTTCTGTTAAATAGTATAAAAAAATGGTATCAATTATTAAAAACTGGTAAAACAAAACATGAAGGAAAACTGGTGCGAGTTACACGAATTTTAGAGGAATTTCCGAAACAACGCTTTGTTCTGTTGGGTGATAATTCGCAAAGTGACCCCGAAATTTATGTTAAAATCGCCAATAAATATTCTCAACAAATTGTAGCTCTTTATATTAGAAATGTAAGTTTGATAAAAGAAAATATTACAATAGAATTGATGAATACTATCCAAAATAAACATATTTATACTTGCCAATTTAAACATACCGATGAAGCTATTTCTCATGCGAAAGCTATTGGATTGCTTGTATGATATATTGCTTGAAAGTGCCATATTATGCTATTTATTTATTCATTTTCCTTGTTTTTACCTTCCTTTGGTGATTGTACTATTGAAATAATACCATGCTCTTTAATCTTTTCAGAATCATTTTCTGTCCTTAATTTGTTTTCTTTTTTGCCTTCTTCAGGCGATTGCACAATTGAAATAATACCATGTTCCTTCGGGGATTTCGGCTTTGCTTTCATTTTTCTTTGATTTTAAGGTATTTCTGTATCTCAATACCCTGTTTAACTAAGCTTATAATTCATAAATCTTTCATTTTGATAGTTTGCTTTTGAAACTGGAATTTACGTATTGTAATACATGAAAATGCCTAAAATACTAAAAAAGTATCTTTGGCATTTTCATGTCACTATAAACTTTCTGAAAGATTTTTTCTTTACATTTTTGGCATCAAAACCTTATCTATCACATGTATTACGCCGTTTGATGCAGAAATATTCGCTGATGTTACATGGGCTCCTCCAATCATTACTTTACTATCTTTTACAGATACTTTTAGTTTTTCACCCTGTACTGTCGTTAGTTCAGCACCATCTTTAAGTTCGGCTGCCATGTGTTTTCCGCTTACAACATGATAAGTCAGTACCTTAGCAAGTATTGCTTTGTTCTCAGGCTTCAAAAGGTTATCAACATCAGATTGTATGGCTGCAAAAGCTGCATCGGTGGGTGCAAAAACAGTAAAAGGGCCTGTGCCTTGCAGCGTGTGTACTAAATCGGCAGCACCTACTGCTGCTGCGAGTGTTTTAGCACTTTCTGTTGCTATTTCTACGATGTTTTTTGTACTTGTCATTGTTGTAAAATTTAATTGCAAAAGAGTTTTTGCAACAATCCAAAGTTCAAGGTTTTTAATTCCATTTTTGTTACAAAATATTGGCAATTATTTACATCATTCACACTTGTTTTTTTACATATCCTATATTCAATGAATGTGTTGACAATACAAAATTGCATTGCTCTGCTACTTTAGTAGGGTAAAAACCGTTTGTTCTACTTTAGCAGCAATACAAGCTTCATTAAACGCTTCAATTGAGGTAAATTGTAGTTGTTCTAAAATTTTATACTCGTAAAATACTTTAAATGAAGGACTCCTAAACGGCCAAGGTTCTACGCAGATATCTTTATTAGGTTTGTAATGCACCGTATTCATATCTCCATCTGGGCTTTTAGAAATTTCCATTTTCCTTCCTTCATGTTGTATTTTATCTAAACAAATTAATAGTGAAAACGCATCGCTCCATTCTAAAAACCTGTAAAGCCTTGCTGCAAATTCCTTATCAATATGTAGATTTTCCAAAATAATGGCTCGGTAATGTTCTTGATTATCTAAAAAATCATCCAATCCTTTATCTGTTTTTCTTTTATCACCATCATATAAAAATTTTAGATGAAGAGAACTTAGCAACCCGTTCAACTGGCTTTTTGAGTTTCCAATCTCCATTAGGCTAAGCAATTGCGTTAAATCAGTTTTCGTGTTCCCGTCAGCCAGTGTAAAATTTCTGGGGGCTCCTGCATCTGTAAGATTTCGATGGGTCATTGTTTCAGTTACTCCATCATCATGCTCTGCAATCGCAACGAGAACAGGAACCAATATTTCTACAGGTAAATCAATTTTGTATTGGTAAGCAATCATTGCGGCCAACAATCCATGGGAACGCTGTGTAATAATTTTCCAACCTTTCTGATGTGATGATACAATCATAAGTATATAAAGAGAAATAATTTAACATTTGCTGCTTTAGCATTATTATTTGTAATAATAATGGTCTAATTTTGCTCTTTTTTAAATTAATTGTTCAGATTTGCTCTGTGATTTTAAGTTTGGACAAATCAAAGCCTTTCTCTTTCAATCGGATTAAAATCCGTTTATAGACTGTCGCATCTATTTTTGGAGTTCTCGAAAGTATCCATAAATATTGTTTATTTGGATTGCTTACTACTGCATAACTGTAATCATCCGCTAAATCAATTATCCAATAATCGCCTTTAAAAGGCCAAAAAAATTGTACTTTTAACTTCGCATTTCCTGTGTTTTTGACAACAAAGGCTTTCCCTTTTATGTAGGACAACTTGCCTTTTACACTATCTTTATTGCAGCTATTTTCAACAATTATATAGCCTTTATCGGTTGTTGTATATTCAGCGATGGTACAATGGCATTCCTTTTGAAACCTTTGTGGAAACGATGCTGTTTCAAACCATTTTCCCGCATATTTCTTCAAATCCACATTCGGAACAGTTTGAAGCACCTGTGCTTTTAAAGCTATGGAGATTAAAAATGATGCAATAAAAAGCGTGATGATTTTACTAGTCATAATTTTTGATTCTTTAAGTTTTTAAACTTTAATACTACCTTTTACGCTCGTTGTTAGATTTGAACCTGTAGCCACTGACGCTAAATGTTTGAAAAAATTAATCATTTTATTACCTTCCGTATCCCAATAAAAGGCAGTTTGCGTTTTCACTTTTATGAGTGATATGTTTGAATCTTCTTTGCCTTTTTCAAACCATATTTTTATTGCTGGTGACCACAATTCTTCAATTTTATGGCGGTCAACTACAATTTCAGCCATACCATTCACAATCAAATAACTACTTTGACTAGGGTCTGAAAAAACCAATTGAACAAGATTATCTTTCTGTATTTCAAGGTTTTTGTCACTATCTTTTCCACTAAAAAACCAGATATTTCCATCTTCATCCACTTCTTGTGCTGACATTGGTCTAAACGTAGCCCCATCATTTTTCTGTAAATTGGTACTGAAAAGGCAGATATTGATAGCTTTCACTAATTCTTTTAGCTTTTCAAGACCTTCGTTTGCAGACAAATTTTTATTGTTTTCCATTGTTTTATTATTATTTTATTTAAAAAACGCCCAATTTAACAAGAGTGTAAATATCAAACCTTTAGTGTCCCATTTGAAAAGATAAAATGTGAATTAGAAATAATCTTTTGAATTATTGGACACTAAAATTTTAAGTACATTAGTAAGGACTTTGGTTATGCAAAATGTTTCATAATTATCAAGAAGATTTATATGATTCATATATTGGTTTGTATTTCCAAAATACAATTCGCCCACCTTCATCTCGTGCATTACTTCGCCAATCTTTTTTTTGAAGCCTTTTGCTTTTTTCGTAGGTAAATGATATCAATTTATAGAAAATTCGCTCGTTTTTGGTAATCTGTAAGGTTGAAGTTTCAGTTGATTCCTTTTGCGGATTGCCAACTGGATTTTCATCAGGATAAATTTTTGGACTATTTGGGTCGATTATTGGCTCAAATTCAGGTAGTTTTTCGGGTTGCGGAATCGTAATTGGCTCTTTTGTTTGACTTTTAATAATGCGTTGACGTTTCATGGTATTCGATTTATTTAAAAAAATATAAACAATCGAAGGTCTGAATTTAAAAAAATCAAAGTGTTATAAAATTTCAGATTTTAATTGCAAAATTCACACGTTTTTTCTAAAAATACCCTTAAATTTAGTCATAAAACCCAATTCTTTTTCCTTAGATTCAATCTCCCCTACTAAAAAACCGTAAGGTTTGAGCGGCTCGATATGGTCGAAAATTATTTTGAGAATCGCTGTTAGCGGTATCGCCAAAACAATTCCCGAAACGCCCCAAAGTAATTGTCCAATCACCAAAGCAAAGATTGTAAAAAGAGGATTTATCTTTACTTGTGGGCCTAAAATAATGGGTTCGAGCAACCAACCTTGAATAGTTTGAACAGTGCCATAAACAATAACAATTCCGCCCAACATCGAAAGTTCAGCACCATGCAAAGCGGCCACAAAAACTGTCAAAACAGTTCCGATTATATTACCAACATAAGGCACAATTTCTAAAAATCCACACAAAATGGCAAAGAAAATAGCATCTTCAACACCAAAAATACTAAATCCAATTCCATACATAATCCACAAACAAACAATCATTTTGAATAAACCGAACAAATATTGCTGCGAAACTTTAGTAGTTGTTTGAATGATTTTTTCCATTTCAGATTTATTTTTTTCGGCAGCAAGCTTCAATAAAAACTGCTTAATATGGCTGCGGTAATAAAGCAAAAAAATAAAATATATATAAACCAAAAGGAGATTTCCCAAAAAACTCGACACCGAACCCGCCATTGTTTGCATGAGATTGGCGTATGAAGGTTGTTCTTTTTTTAGGATTTGTAGTTGTTCCTCGGCAGAAACACCAAAACGGTTAAAAATATAGGTTTGTATATGTATTCCCGAATCTATAGCTCGCTGTTTTAATAGTTCTACATCTTTAATCAAGCCCGATATTTTCCAGCCAAAAAGCGAAAGTAAACCACCAACAACTAAAATAATTGTTAGTAAACAAATAATTACGGCAATGAATTTAGGGATTTTCCGGTGCTGAAGCCAATTACTCAAAGGCAGAAAAAGTGTGGCCAAAACTGCCCCAAAACAAAGTGGCATCAAAAAAACCTTACCAAAGTATAAACCAGCAACTACAAGAAATAGTAAAAGCAGTTTTTTTATTGCAGAATTGATAGAAATAGTCATGTCATAGCTTTTTTATGAACAAAAATACGATTTAATTTTGGTGAATTTGAAACGCTAATTTTCCAAAAAGTGGTTTACGAAAATGTAGATATTTAATTACCTCATTATCAGCACTTTGTGCAGAGCGACGGTCGCCTATAAACCTTTCAAATCTATTCCTTTTGAGTAAAAATTTCTCAAAACAATTTTATAAAGTTGAATTAAAACCAAAGGAAAAAGACTCGCCAAAATAGCCAGCATCCAAATTTTAGTAGGCAAAATGTCTAAATCTAAAACCAACCTCATTTTAGGCGAAACGAAGACCAAAACCATAAATCCTGTACAAATCACGACCGCTAACCAAACGTATTTATTTTTTGTAATATCATTAATAAAAACCTTTGAATCAAAAGCCGACATATTGAAAACATGGAAAAGTTGTGCAAAAGCCAAAGTAATAAAGGCTACATTATTGGCTATTTTATCATCGGGGGTGATGAATTCTTGGCAATAAATGACCGCAGAAGCGACCGAAAAAGTAATGATTAAGGCATAAATCCCGATTTTAATCCAATCTTTTTTATCGACAATTGCCTTTTTGGCATCAATTGGCGGCTTTTTCATTACATTTTTATCACCGATACCTAAACCTAGGGCCAAAGCAGGAAAAATATCTGTAACCATGTTCAAAAATAAAATTTGCAAGGGCAAAAGTGTAGCTGCGGGAGCAAGAAAGCCCAATAAAGTCACGATAAAGATTTCGCTTAGATTACAAGAAACCAAATAAACGACAAACTTTCTGATATTCTGAAAAATGGCTCGACCATTCGCTACTGCCGCTACAATCGACTTGAAAGAATCATCTTTCAGCACAATACTGGCAGTTTCTTTGGCAACTTGTGTACCTCGAAGACCCATTGCTATGCCAACATCGGCTTTTTTCAAAGCAGGTGTATCGTTTACACCATCGCCCGTCATGGCTACAATATTGCCCGCTTTTTGAAAAACACCAGCAATTTCAAGTTTTTGTTGGGGAGTAGTTCGGGCAAAAATAGCTGTTGAAAGGATTCTTTTTTTCCAATCTTTTGTGAACGATTGCATCGGGGGCAAATCTTTCCCAATTATAAAATTTTGTTCGTTTTCATCAACTAAGCCAACTTTTTTGGCAATATTCAGAGCCGTGAGTGGGTGGTCACCTGTAATCATTACGACTTTTATTCCTGCATCTTTGCACGAATGAATTGCCGCTTTTATATCAAGTCTTGGTGGGTCAAGAAAGCCAATCATTCCGAGAAACACCAATTCGTTTAGAAAATCGTTTTTGTTCAAATCTTTGCCTTCACGATTTGAAAAAGCCAAAACCCTTAATCCATCAGCTGCCATTTTTTCGGAGGAATCTAAAATACCTTTTCTTGCATCTTCATCCAAATCTTTGACATTATCGCCAATTTGAATTTTAGTACATTTTACAAGCAAATCTTCCACCGAACCTTTGGCGGCTACCAAAAAACCTTCCTTGCTTTTGTGGAGCGTTCCCATTATTTTGGTTTCAGAACTAAAAGGAATTTCGGAAATGCGTTCGTATTGGATTTTTATTTCATCGGTTTTCAAATCTGAAGCATTAGCAAACTGAATCAAGGCGATATCAATTGGGTCGCCGATTAAGTCTTTTATACCCACTTTTTTGATGCTTGCGTCGTTGCACAAAGCCCCGACGAGGCGAAGTTTTTCAAAGTTTATATGGCTTTTTTCTATCGCCCCATCTTTAAAAACTAAGGTATCGCTTTCAATACTTACTTTTCGATTTTCTTCGGGGAAAGCGAGTGTTTCGACGTAAATTTTATTTTCTGTTAAAGTACCCGTTTTATCGGTCAAAATGATATTTGTACTACCTAAAGTTTCAACGGCAGAGAGTTTTTTGACAATTGCGTTGCGTTTGGCCATCAATAACATTCCATTTGCCAAAGCCACGGTTGAAACAATCGGTAAACCTTCAGGAAAGGCAGCAATTGCCAAAACAATAGAGGTTTTGATGATTATTACCCAATCTTTGCCTTGAATAATACCAGTAATGGCAAAAATCGAAGTCAGAATAAGCGTTACCCAAATGAGTGTTTTGCTTAAAACTGCCAATTTTTTATCGAGTGGCGAAGCAGTTTCTGTCGATTGATCAACTAATGAACTTATTTTCCCCAATTCGGTATGTTGTGCAATACTCGTAATGATAGCTTTCCCTGTCCCGTTCATTACTGACGAACCTTTAAAAACCATATTTTGGAGGTCGCCCAAAACGGTATCTTTTGGTAATTTTTCGGTGTTTTTTTGGGTCGGAAGGGACTCGCCAGTTAGAGAAGATTCATCACATTTCAATTGGTTTACAACCAATAATCGCCCGTCTCCTGGAATCAAATCGCCAGCTTCCAGCATTACAATATCGCCCAGAGTTAGGTTTTCGGCAGGAATTATTTGTACTTTTCCATCTCTTAAAACTTTGGTTTTAATGATATCCATTTCTTTCAAGGCTTTCATGGAGCTGCGGGCTTGCATTTCCATAAAAAAGCCAATCATAGCATTGACCAAAATCACGACTAATATTGCGGCTGCTTCAATATTATCTTTGAAAAATAACGAAACAACAGCACCAAATATCAACAAATAGACAATTGGACTTTTGAACTGCTCAAGAAGAATTAACCAAGGATTCTTTGGTTTTTGAGAAATATAAACATTAAGACCGTATTCTTTCGAGCGTTTTTCGGCTTCAACTTTACTTAGGCCAATATCAATATTTATCTGAAAAATGGCTAAAACTTCGTCTATTGAAAGTGTGTAAGTATCTTTGGCTGAGT
Source organism: Cytophagaceae bacterium (assembly GCA_027486845.1). Classification (GTDB taxonomy): domain Bacteria; phylum Bacteroidota; class Bacteroidia; order Cytophagales; family Spirosomataceae; genus Emticicia. Next base: position 45,502 of record JAIXOL010000053.1, on the reverse strand, counting down.
ATTTTAATTCCATGTGGTTTATAATTTTTCTCCTTTGGTCAAACCACATTAAGAACCATTTGAAATTAGGCGAAGGTTACCAAAGGCCGATATGGTAGTTCTAAAAAGTGAATCAAATTTCTATTTATAATCTAAATTTTATCCTAATTTGTCGAAATTTCGATTAATTTATTGTCTATTTCGAGTAAATCTCGAAGCATTTTTGCCTTAAATATTTCAGTTGCCTCTTTTTCATCATGATTAAATGAAAATAGTTTACTACGAAGATTATTGTTTGCTTTTTCTTCCTTAACAACTTTCCTAAGCATTTTTAAACTAACATCAGGAATGCCTTTCATTTGTTTTATTTTAATTTCATTATCGGTTATTTTCTTTTCAGTTTCGGTTTTAAACTTCGTCCAATCATCCATTACTTTGACTTTTGGAATAGTTTCATTTTTAATCGATTTCTTTACAATTCGGTTAGTTATAAGGTCTTTTTCTTCGCTAAGGACATCTTTTTGAATAGCGAGACTATCTTTTAACATAGTTTTTTCTTCTCGAAAACTCTCAAAAGCTTCATTCTTTTTTTGTTCTCGCGATTGGCAAGAATTCAAGATATCTAAAGTGAAAAACCCTATAATTAATATCAAAAAAAAGTGTAGTTTATTTTTCATTTTGTCTTAAAATTATTTTTTTGTTTGTAGCTTTTTCTCCCAGTGTTCCATATTGAATATCTGCATATAAGAATCAGGTTGAATGCCCATACTGCCAGTAAAAGGATGGTCAAGGGTGATGATAATGAAAAAAAACATTCCGATAAAAATGCCAAAAAGTGCGTTCAATCCTACGTGAACATGCGAATTTTCAATATCAAGTAGCATTGCACATATAATCGTTATGACTGCTCCTAAAATAATCGGCCACCAAATTGGTGATGGAATTTCAGACTGAATGGTCGCCGTACGAAGCCCTCGATAAGTAGCAAGTTCATTGAGATGATGAAACATTTCGGACACTAATTGAATCTGAAATGGTTCTTTTGGATTCAGATGCTCCATTGTGTAAAAAACCTTATTGAAAGACGCTAATGTTCTTGGACTCGCCTCCATTCGTGACATTCTTGGAAACTCATCATCAATTACATCAAATACAAAATCAAGGTACACTACCATCATTTTTTTAGAAGTAATGGAATCAGGATAAAACTTAATATCACGATATAGACCAAATGCAGAGCTACCTTCTTGGCTAACATTACTTTGGGTGTCATTGAGCTGTCCCCAGACCACAAACACTACAAAACCAAGCAATAAAGAATAAAAACTGGCTATTGCCGTGAAAAGAAAACCCGTAACTTCATTATGACATTTAAGGACTTTTACACGACCGAAATTTCGAAAAAGATAAGTGCCGCCACCAGTAATAATCCCACCAAAGACGATGATTGTAAAAAAAAGTAAAAATGGAGGAAATTGTAGTAAATAGTAAGAAAATGCCATGTGAATGTGTGTTTATAGAAAAGCGATTTAATCAAAAAAACTTATACAAAGTTGTATAGCTTAAAGCACTTTTATATTACATAACTTTATGTAGTTTTTATAACATTCACACATTTTCTGTTCAAATTCTGATATGATTTAATTGCCAAAAATCTATTTTGATAACTTTTCGTCTAAGTGATAAAGGTCATTTCGGAAATTTAATTGCCCTGTATTATCAACCCATGCCGTGAAATAAGCAATATAAACTGGCACGTTTGGCTTTACTTTTATGATGGTTTCATTATCGGTTTTTAGAATATTATCGACTTTTTGTTCATTCCAGTCGGTTTCTTTTCGGAGTAAAAATAAGACCAGTTTTTTAGGATTTTCGACCCTAATACAACCGTGACTAAATGCCCGATTGGTTGCCCCAAAAAGACTTTTGGAAGGCGTATCGTGCAAATAAATATTGTAATGATTCGGAAAAAGAAACTTCATTTTTCCGAGAGCGTTGTTTTTACCAGGTTTTTGACGATAATTTCCGTTGACTACTTCCATGTTATTTCTTGCCAAATAATTTGAATTCCGTCTTATTTTAGGTAAAATCTCATTTTTCACAATGCTAATCGGTATTCCCCAATAAGGGTTTAGTACGATTTGAGAAATGTTTCCTTTAAAAATACTCGTTTGCCTAACATCCTTTCCAACTACTACATTGGCCGCCCAAATTTGTTTATTATTTTCAAAAATATGCAAGCGAAACTCTGGAATATTGACCAATAAGTATTCGTTTTCAAGTTCAACAGGCACCCAACGCAAACGCTCCATGTTGACCATCATCTGTTTAATACGGAATTCAATCGGTTTATTAAATTCGATGATGGTCGCACGGTCTATCTTTCCGTTTTCTGTCAGTCCCATTCGGTGCTGAAAACGTTGTATGGCTTTCGCCAAAGTATCGGTGAAAATAGTTGTATTATCATTGGTTTTTAAGTCGCCTGAAAGGAGTAAATATTTTTTTACAATGACCAAACACGCATTGGTATCGCTCACAACCAGCAGTTTTTCATCAGTAATTACAGTCGGAAAACCGCCGTTTTTCTGTATAAATCTATATTTTCTTAAATACGCTTTTAGTGACAAATAATATTGATTGACAGGCACTTGTATTTCTTCGCCTTTATTGAGAGAAACCAGCGAATCGAGTAAAATCTGATAATCTTTTTTCTTGCGAGGAATAAACCATTCGAGGTCGAAGGTATTTTTTGAAGTTCCTCCGTATGCCTTTTGTGCGTATTTAAAAAACGTTATCGTAAGCAATAAATCTAAGTTTTGTAAATCAGCTTTTTGAGTTAAAAACTTTTTTTCGTTGCTTTGAGCAGCATTGATTAATTTATCCAATTGACTGTTTTTCAAACTATTATCTTCAAAATCAACTTTAAAAGTTTCGAGTTGGCTATAAAAATTTGTGGCGGCAATAGTTAAGCCCTTTGAATTGAACCAGGCAAACTGAAAATTGCGTCGGATATAAAAATCGCTCACTTGATTTTTGATAGAATCAGTTTCAGATGATTTATATAGAAAATTTACTACTACTGTACTATCAAGCACTAAATCAGTAAAATTTTGGGAAGAATAAATGCTTTCATCAACAATAACAGCTTTATTTTCTTTTTTATTACAACCCACAAATGGGAAAATAACAATCATAACACCAAATAAATAGCTGTTTTTGAAGATTCTAAGCATATATATAAAGTAAACTTCCATTGGCTAATACAGGTACAACCTGCCGAATAAGTGATTGTGGTAAGGCGGGGCAACCATAACTGCGGCCAAGTCTACCATGTTGTTGAATAAATGATGTACTGACGTAATTTGCACCGTGAATAATAATTTCTCGACGGCGGGCATTATCATTTACACCTTTTTCTAGACCAAAAAGTAATAATGCTGAGCCATGTTTTGGACTCTGAATTTCGCTACCAACTAAATAAAAACCCAAACTGCTTTGGTGCGATTCCATTTTATTGGAAAACGATCGAGCCAAATTTTCACCAGATTTTTGCCCGTGTGCCACTAATGACGAAATTAATAGTTTTTTCTTAGCAATATCAATCACAAAAAAACGCTCGACGTTTGATGGCAACGAAAAATCAACAATCGTAATAATTGATTTTTGAGGGTGAAACTTTTCAAATCCTTCTAAAGAATTACGAAATGCTTCAAAATTAACTACTCCCGAAAGTTGGCAGTCGTTGTAAAGGCATTCTATATCGTTGATTTTTGTATCAACTTTTACAATCGTTGTTGGTAATTTTGAAAATGAAAAATGGAGTAAAAAATAAATTACTTGAAATGAAATCAGCATAAGTTTATCGTTTTCATGGGTGATGTTATATTATTAACACTTTTCTGCCCACAATCATTACAAATTTGCTTAATATCTTCATAATCAAGGCTTATTCATCTTTTTCTCTATCTAATTTTTCAGTTGGTTCGATGAAATTAGGACGCAGTTCAGAATGTCTGATTTGTCCGCCTAAGTAGCCAGTTTGAGCAATTAAGCCAAAACCCACAAACGATATTACTAAAGTGACCGTACTCAAGATTCCAGCATATGAATTTTGTTTGATAGTAGCCCAAAGTCCCAAAATCGAAAAAATCCCCACTGCCATCAAGGCTATTAAAGCATACACTGCAAAATCTTCATGGATTTTGATAGTACTTTCCATCAGACCTGCAATATTCTCAATGGTTTCTTCAGCTTCTTCTCCCGTAAAATAAGCCACAATTGCCCCGATTGACGAAATAATTAACACATTGTATGCAGCAATTTTTGTTAGCTCGCTTTTGTTCCAAATTCCTTGTGCCAACACAAAACCGCCCAAAATAGAGCCAATGATTGGTAAATGGTTTATCAATAAATGAAGGTGTGTTAGGTTCATGCTTTTTGGTTTAAGTATTTAATTATCAATGTTATAAGTATTCAAATCTACATAGGGCAGTCATCCATTGCAATATCACGATTGGCTTTTACTTTACTAATTTTCATAAATTTTTCACTTTTTGTCATGCAAAAAGTACATCTTGCTGGAGCTTTATTAGCGTAAGTATTTCCACACAACGAGCAAACGTAAAATATCGAAGGCAAAGTTTTGACACTATTATTTTCTAATGCATTTAATGCGGTTGTGTACATCAAATTGTGCTTTTTCTCTGTTTTCATAGCATAAGTCAAACTCACGATACCAATCTGATTACCAGCATTTTCAGCCGATTTTATAAATGATGGATACATTGAAGTTGCCTCATAGGCTTCACCTTTGATGTCGCCTGCTAAGTTTTCTTTGGTTGTTTTTACTGTAAATTCAGGTTTTATTGTTGGCACAACCACCTTTGATTCTGCCAACACTGATTGATGATTGCCCGCATGGATATGCTCTGCCGCCGAAACCGCTCTATAAAGTGACGAAATTTGAGGAAACCCTTCTTGCTCGGCTTTTTGGGCGTAAGCTATATATTTTGCCTTTGCGATTACTTCTCCTTTATAAGCGGCTTGCAAATTATCGATGGTCTTGGCTTTTTCAGCTGTACTATCTATTTCTGTAAGCACCGGTATGATTTCGGAAGTTTCTTTCAATTTTGACTGCTCAGTTTTTGAAGTTTCATTCCTATCTGATTTTCCGCATGAAGCCAAAAACGTGCTGCTAGTCAAAAATATTATTGTTCCAATAAATATGTAGTTTTTCATTTTTTATCTTTTTTTAGATTACAATTACTTTAAATCGCCTTTTTCGCCTTCAATCCATCGGCTCATCATTACATTTTCGGAAGGTGTTTGATGACTTCCATCGGCCAAAATATCTAAAAAGCTATCCCAAAGATTTTTTTCTTTATGAAATTCCTGCTTGAAATCTTTCAAGGCAACCAAATAGTCATGTTCGTATTTTTCAGCCTCTTCGGACGTAAAATCATTTGGAATACCCAGCAAAAGTGAGTCTGTAATTTGTACTAGTTCGTTGGACGAATATCTTTCAATAATACGCAATTGCACTCGGCAAGACTCTTCAATGGCGACAATTATGGGCAAAATTATTTCTTTAAATTTACCAATATCTCGTTTCCAAAACTCATGCTCTCTATCGGGCAAAAATTCAATACCTAACTCTTCTAAATTTTGATAGATGTTTTTTAACTCACCAACATACAAATCAAATTGCTTCCATAAATCGGTCGAACTCGAACTATCTTTTATGGCTATTTTTTCAATAGTCGTTTTTAATAATTTATTGATATTATATGCTGGACTGTCACTTTCTTTCAGTGCAATTTTCCATTTTTCATACGACTCAATCGTACAGTTTGATTGGATTATAACCGAAGTATCGCTGTTTAAATCGTTGATTTCTTTCTCAATTAGCACTAAAGTTGTTCGATTTTTTTCTAAAGAAGCATTTAAATTTCTGATAGAAAGCAATGCTCGGAGTCCAGAATTATAAGTTTTTGTTTTCATTTTGTGTGCTATTTTATTGAGAAGTCCGTTAGTTTTTATTCACAAAACCTTCTTTTTTCATTCGTTTATAAACTACACTCGCTATGTCATTCATCATTTTGTCGACGCCATTAGGGTTTGTTGTTTCGGTAAGAGCTGTCCAAATTATTTTATCTTCCTTTATCGAATATACGTTTGTTTCAACGGTATAAGTTTTGGTTGTGAAATAATAACTTGGATTTGAATAAAATGGCCAATTTCGGTAATAATAACGACTGAATGAACGATAATAGGAAGGGTATGAATTGATAATACCTGGCGAGTAAGCAGTGTCTTTTTCAACATCCAATAGTCGCATCGTGATAGCTCCATCAAAACCATCGGCTTTTATTTTATCTCTAATTCCTTCTTCGTTTTGTTTATTAAAACTATCATTCAAATAATCATACGAAACAACCGCACTTCCTTTCAAATAGCCCGCCATTTCATCTTCTGACTTATGACGGCTCGTTTCGTTTTTGAATAATGCAACCACCAAAACTTTTTTGAGCTGGTCGATGCTAATTTGCTTATCGGGTTCGCTCCAACTGCTCGTAATGCGAGTTGTACTACAAGCCGATAAAAGACTGATTAAAAACACAGTAAGAATAATATTTTTCATTTTATTTTTTTTTAAAATCATTTATTCGTCCAATCAACGCTAACGATGATTTCGTTTCGGCGACCAATAAATTGAAAAGGTGGATTATAACCCAAGAAACGAAAATGCCCATAATAGGAAATTGAGGCTTCTTTTAAAGCATTTTCGAGTTTTCGACTATTCGTTTTTATGTCATTCTCGGAAGCGTATCCACCAAATTTCATAACAGCTACGTATTCTTGTGAAATAGTTTTTATTTTTACGTTTGAGTCGTTGGGTTGTGGCAAATTATCTTTGTTATACTGACTTGGCATCACAAAACTCATGGTAGAAGATGTTTGATTTATATCCATGTGAACGGGCGTTGTCATGGCTATTTTTTCGTTAGTTTGGTTGCCTCCAAAATATAGCCAGTCAATTTTTTAAAGCCCATATTACCCAATTCTTTGTAAGTTTTTGCCGAAGAATTTATCATCGCCATCGTCGTGATTGGATAAAACCTAATTTCAAAGTCTTTTTCGGTACGGACAACGGTATATGGCTGAGACTCAGATTTGTTTGATGCCATGACAGTATATGCCTGAAAAAGAGTGAATCCTATAAACAAAATGACCGTAATAATTAGTACAGTTTTCATGGTTTTTAATTTTGAAATTATTGTTACTTCTGATTATCAGGATTCAATAAATCATAAAATTGGTCTAGTTTTGGCATCAAAATAATGCGAGTACGTCGATTTTTTGTACGCCCTTCCGAGGTGTTATTGCTTGCCAAAATATTGTATTGTCCACGACCTGCAGCAATTAATTTATTAGGGTCGATATTAAAATTTTGTTGCATCACACGCACAACCGATGTAGCACGTTTGGCACTCAAATCCCAATTATCTGTCACACATTCGGTGTTGATTGAAACGTCATCTGTATAACCTTCTACCATCACTTCCAGCTCAGGTCTTGATTTGATAATGAGTGCAATTTTCTCTAAGACAATATTGGCTCTTGCCGAAATTTTGGTACTTCCTGTGCTAAAAAGCATTTTATCAGAAATATTAATAAAAACGACTGTTTTATCGACTTTTATCTCAACATCTTTATCTTCAATGCCATTGCGTAGCACACCTGTTAGGTTTACGGCCAAAGCCAAATTGATAGAATCGGTTTTGGTTCGGGCAGCTTGCAGCAGATAAATATAACGATCTTTGGTTGCAAGTTGTGAAAGTGTTTTATCGATATTTGCATTAGCTTCTTTCGATAAAACCGTAAGATTTCCCACGGCATCAAGTTGTTTATCTCGCAAGCCTTTGTAATCAACAATTTGCATTTTTAGTTCATTAATTTGCATATCACGTTGCATAACTACTCCGAGTGTATTGTTTTTTTGATTTTCACTTTCTTGCTGCAATCTCGACATTCTTTCGAGGCGATCTTTGTAATCTTGTACATTATCACCACATTTGACCAAATCCGATTCTGATTTTTCGTAAAGCGACTGTAATTCGGTCAATTTTTTCTTGGCGACGCACGAGGTTATAGAAAAACCTACGCCAAAAAGAAGGATTATTTTTATTAGAGTCTTCATGTTATTTTTTAAAAAAATTAGTTTTATGTGAAGATTTTTTTCGCTAAAGCACCAATTTTCAATTAGTTAATTTAGATATCGGTTAAGAACCCATGCGGAAGTTTCGTGTTGTACCAAAATCCCTGTCAAGAAATCGGTAGTTCCTGCATCACGGTTTAATGCACATTCATTAATACCTTTGCGGAGTTCTAGTATTAATGTTTCATGGTCACTTTTCAACTCATTCAATATTTCTTTTTGTGATTCATACACGTTTGGCGACTCTTTTAAACGCGTAAGTGCGGAGAATTCGCTCATTGTTCCAATTGTATGACTTCCCAATTTTCCGATACGCTCAGCAATTTCATCAATTACCTTTTCAAATTCAGTATATTGGGCTTCAAACAATTTATGTAATTCCATAAAACTTTGGCCCGAAACATTCCAATGAAATTTTCTAGTTTTGATGTAAAGTACCATTTCATCTGCTAAAAGATTTGCAAGTATATTAACACATATCTTTAGACGTTCTTCCGAAATACCAATTGTTAGCTTCATTTTGTTATGTTTTGAGATTTAAGTGTGTATCTATTTTTTTGTTATTTCCACCTTCCTTGTACCCAATGTTCACCTCTTTTAGTAGATTTCCATTGGCCTTGTGTATATTTTCTACCCCGATTGGGTTGGGTCCAATAGCCATTATTTCTTGAATAGGTGTGCGTTCGGCGACTATAAACCCAGTTTCCATCAACCCAAACGTGGTTTATGCTCGGGCTCATCGGGCGTTCTATATATGTGTGTGTAGGTCTCACACTTACATAAGCTGGGCTGCATGCACTAAAAATTAAGCCCAAAGTGATGATTAAAATATAGTTTTTCATCTAAATAAAGTTTATGATTCGTCTTTGGTTGTACGTATGAGTCCAATTCCTGAAAGAAAAAATATAAAACCAATTATACCATAAGTAATAAGTGCTTTTACATTATGATCGCCTGATTTATTTACGAATAAAATGGCAGAATAGACTAATCCACCAATACCAAAAAGCGTTAAAAATGCCCCAAAAATGCGTTTAATATTCATAAATTGAGTTGAGTTTATTGTTTTTGGTTTTAAATAGTGATATTCATCAACCCATTTAATAACCCAAATACTTTTAGGAGCCAAATTATTATAACTACCACAAAAACGATGTTTAAGATACTTTTGATTTTTCCATCCATTGGAATATATGTATTAATGAGCCATAAAATCACGCCCGCAACAATTAATACAAGTAAAATATTGAATAATGGCATTTGATATAGATTTTAGATTGTAATCAAAGGTAAGATACTGAATGCTAAAAATGTTATATAATTGTTGAAATGACTTACATCATTCACATATTTAAATTTTTGAATTATCAGCTTTCACGCACCACATCAGTTCTTTAATGAACACTTCGGCTAATTTATCGGATGCGGCTTTGTCGGCTGGTTTTCCTGTATCATCGTAATTTTGGTGAACTTTTGGCACAGAAAATATCTCGGTAATTGTCCAAACTTTCATTTTCCAAAGTATAAATTGCAATGAAAGAAGCACTTGTGAACCACCAAAAGGGCCAGCCGAAACTGTGGCAATAGCCACAGGTTTATGTCGCCATTCTTTATATAATAAGTCAATTGCATTTTTTAAACTTGCAGGATAACCACCATTATATTCAGGTGTTACTAAAATAATACCGTGAGAAGATTGGATTTTTTGGGAAAACACTAAGGCTTTTTCACTTGGACTTGCTTGATTTTGCAGTTTCTCAGTAAAAATTGGGAAAGCATATTCTCTTAAATCCAAAATTTCAACGCTTGATAAATTATTTTCAGTCAAATAATTCTTAAAATACAAAGCTAATCTGTGGCTTTTTCGGTCAGGTCTAACACTTGACGAAATGATTGATATATGATGCATAAAAATGTTGTTAAATTAGTTTTAAAAAAATGACTATCATTTTTTTAATTGTATCAATCTGCTAACAAATATAACTCTAAACGAGTGATAAAAATATCAAAAAGAGGATGAACGACAATTATTATTGTAAACGACAATAGTATTTAATAACAGGTAATGAGATACCAGAAACGAGACGCAAGATTCGAGTTGGCAAAGGCCATTTTATAAACCGTATCAAGAAAAAACAACGCTTTTAGTTTTAAAATTCAGTTTCTAGGAGTTCTCTTACTTTATTGTTTTCGGCTTTTATTAAGGAATATTGACATGTAAGCATCATTTTTTGGTCGTGAGTTATGTCTCGATGGTGTTTTTCTATTGTTTCTGTATAAGAATTTACCGCAATATCATCACTATACTTACAGGAGTTCAGAATCGAATTGCGGTTTTTACCTGTAAGAATTGTAATTACATTCATCCAAACTTTAAAGAAATTATCATTAATTTTTGAGTTCTGAGCAGCAATACCACCTAGTCTTTCAACCTCAAAAATAAGTTCAGTTTTACATTTTTGACTGGTTTGCTGAAATTGATAAAACAAAATCTTTAATGCACTTTCATCGGTCTCTTTTGCATCTAATAAATACTCTTCAATTCTATCACTATTTATAACGATAAGGCTATTTAAAAGACTGATTGATTTTTCATTTTTCATTTTTACTGAATTTAGAATGAAATGATAAATCAAAGGTGGCAAAAAACAAAGTTAAATGTGTTATACAATTTTTTATATGACTTATAACATTCCCATATTATTTCTATCTCACGACATCAATCGGATTCATAACTAGAGCTTTTCTGGGAGGATACTAACCAAAGTAATGCCCAAATGCTAAAAAAACAGAAAATAAGGCAAAACCGTAGAAGCTGTAATAACTAAACGGCAAAATCCCGATTAGTCCACCTAAAAAGCTTCTAAGTAATGAGACAAAATAGACGAGATACAGAATTCAAAACCGTCCGCTGAAGCAATAAAGGCTTGATTATCAACAAATTAATAATTCTGTTTTTATTGAAAATTATTGTCTCATTACTTACCACGATGAGCCGTTTCTATATTTGAAATACTACAAAATATAAAGCGAAACTTACATCTTTCATATATTTTAGATGCTCATGCAGGCAATCGAACATTCTTTGCAAGCCGAAGCACATTCTTTGCAATGTTCGTTTTCATGTTTTCCGCACTCAGTTGCACATTCCTCGCATAAAGCCGCACACAACTTGGCAATTGCTGCTGCATGCTTGCTTCCCAAACTTAAAAGTTGAGCTGTTGCATAACAAAGTGTCGCACACTCCATATCATGTTGAATACATTTAACCATCATTTTGGTGTCAGATTCTTGTAAGCAAGAAGCAGCACAATGATTACAAAGTGCGGCACATTTAAGGCAAGCATCAATGACTTTTTTATTTTCGTGATAACCCATTTTGTTGTATTGGTTTAGAAAAATTTACTTTTTGATTATTTTTTATTGATTTACATTCAATACCCTTAAACTCTTCACTGCCTCCATCGCTTTTCTTTGGGCTATTTGCTCCTTCATAGTTAGCCATTTGCTACCCAAAACTTTATTCATAAGTTTATCATAAGGCATTTTTAAGGCAATGTTTACAAAGCCATTCAATTTTGATTGAACCGTTGGTGCCAACTTTCGGTAGCTTATCGAAAAACTACCTTCGAGATACGTCATGTAATGCCAATACCCGCTAGGCATAAATATCGAATCTCCGTGTTCAAGCACACATTCATATCCTTTTACGAAAGCTAAGGCTGGATATTTTTTATGATTGATTGCATCAAGATTTATTAATGAATACGTATTGTAAGGCAAACGATAAAGAAAATCGTTGTATTCGGGAGCTATCAAAACTACCTTTTTTCTACCGCCAAAATGCGTCAAAAGCACATTCGACATATCAATATCATAGTGAATCCTAACGGTTGTGTCTTTTCCGCCAAAAAACATATACCCAACGCTATCAAGTACGCCTTTAAAGATTTCGGGGCAAGGGAATTCTTTTTTTAGTGTAGGATTACTTTTGAAACAATCAAATAGGAAAATCCTTAAATCGGTTTTTTCGTCTTTGGTAATGACTTCAAGATAATCGCTAAATTTCATTTTTAGGTCGGGCATTGTAAATGCCGAAGAAGCACTTTTTTTGTTGGAATTATCAAAAACATCAATCTCCAAATCGCCCATTGTTTCTTTAAAATAATTAATCGTCCATCGCTTACCTGCAATTTTATTATCGGCAAGTCCTTTAATGACAACTGGCTTTTGGGGCTTAAAATAATGTTCGTTAAAGTCTTTCAAACCTGTAGTATCTACTACGTCTATTTTTTGTTTTAAATCCATTTTTAAAAATTATGTTGTGTTTATGTTGGAGTAAGTAGCTAACAATCAAGTAATTGAGACGAAATTATTATTCTTCAACTCACAAAGCAAAGGTGCATTCTTTTTAAAAAAAATGTGTTACAGAATTTCAAAGAATATTTACATGATTCACACATTGCTTGCCGAAACCACCATTAATTGCGTTATAAAAGTTATAAATAATCCAGCAAAATGGCACAACTTTTACTCGTCCGTCATGGACAATCGACTTTTAATTTAGAAAATCGTTTTACGGGAAACCTTGATGTACCGCTCACACATTTGGGCGAAGAAGAAGCTCTTTTGGCAGGAAAAAAGCTAATCAATTTTCACTTTGATATTGCTTATACTTCTATGTTAGTTCGAGCTTGGGAAACTTTAAGAATCATTTTAAAAGAAATAAAGCAAACCGATATTCCAATTATTAAAAATGCTGCTTTAAACGAACGCATGTACGGACGTTTACAAGGACTGAACAAAGCCGAAACCGCCCTAAAATACGGTGATGCTCAAATAGAACTATGGCGAAGAAGCTACGAAGTGAGGCCACCCGATGGCGAAAGTTTACACGATACCTATATCCGAACCGTTCCTTACTATCAACAAGAAATTGAGCCAAAATTAAAAAATAACAAAAATATACTGATAGTGGCTCATGGAAATAGTTTACGGGCTTTAAAAATGTACTTAGTAGACATTAGTCCTGAAAATATTTTATATGTAAATATCCCAACTGGAGCACCAAGAATGTATGTTTTTAATGAAAATCTAAAGCATTTTAATGTAAAAGATTTATGAGTTTTGTAATATGATTAAATTTTTAATCTTTAATATCCAATTACCCATTTATTTAATACTACCTTCGTTACAAACCGATAGGTACAGATGAAAACACCCTCTCCGCTTAAGAAAAAAAAAGGTCTTCCTAAAAAGGAAATTTTACCTCAATCCAATTATACGGAGCAGGAACAACCACAACCTATTATTAATGGTTTAGAAAAACCTCAAAATACACGAGCAAATCCTTTTACAGTAGTTGCTATCGGTGCATCATCAGGAGGTTTAGAAGCAATTTCACTGCTTTTGCAAAACCTTTCTCCAAATACAGGAATGGCATATATTGTGGTGGTGCATCTTAGTCCAGATCACAAAAGCATGCTTACCTCGCTTTTATCGAAAGTGACTGATATGAAAGTGCAAGATATTGACGATATGGAAAAAATGCAACCCGATAACGTATATGTAATTCCATATAATAAAGGCATTGAAGTAACTGATGGACACATAAAATTAGTACCTCGCTCAAAAAGTGGAGCGGCCATTTCGATTGATGTATTATTTTCTTCATTAGCTGAAACTCACAAAGAAAACGTTATAGGTATTGTACTCTCAGGCAGTGCAAATGATGGTACTCGCGGTTTGAAAGAAATAAAAGAAGCAGGTGGAATAACTTTTGCTCAAGACGATTCGGCAAAGTTTACGAGTATGCCACACTCAGCAATTGCCAAAGGAGTTGTTGATTTTATTTTATCGCCCAAAGATATTGCCACCGAATTAACATTGATGAGCAAGCACCCTTTAATTAAACGAAATGCGATAAAACATGCTCCAGAAGACGAAATAGAGAATAATAATCCTGATTTAAAACTCATTCTCGAACTTTTGCACAATAGAAAAAACGTTAATTTTAGTCATTATAAAATGAACACCATCAAGCGGAGAATGCTCCGCCGTATGTTGGTTCTTAAATTTAAAACAATCGACCAATATGCCGAATTGCTAGTAAAAGATACCAACGAGGTTGATCTACTTTATCAAGATTTGCTGATAAACGTAACGGAGTTTTTTAGAGATACTGAAGCCTTTTTATTGCTAAAAAAGACGATTCTACCTCGCATGCTCAAAACCAAAGCAGAAGGCGAAACTTTGAGGATATGGGTTGCAGCTTGTGCCACAGGCGAAGAGGTTTATTCGATTGCCATGTTATTGCTTGAAATACAGCAAAATAAAACCAACAAAATTCCGTTTCAAATTTTTGCTTCCGATCTCAGTGCCGATGCAATCAGCTTTGCTCGTAACGGTGAATATTCTATCAATCAACTAAAAAATATTTCACCTAAACAGCTTCAACTTTTTTTTACGAAAACAAAAGATAAATATCGCATCTCAAAATCGCTTCGTGATGTATGTATTTTTGCTAATCACAATATTTTGAATGATCCGCCATTTTCTCACATGGATTTTATCAGTTGTCGAAATTTCTTGATTTATTTAGACACTTCCGCTCAGAAAAAAGCGATAAACACATTCCACTATGCCTTAAATGAAGGTGGATATTTGATGCTTGGCAAATCCGAAACCATTGGTTCGTCAACAAACCTTTTTAGCGTAACAAATAAAAAATTCAAGTTTTATACACGTAAAAAAAACTCGGGTACACAGCGAAATCCCGAAATAATCACTCGTATTACGAAGGTGGCTTTACCAATTATAACCACTGCAATAACTCCGAAAAAAACACTCATTTTGGCCAATAGAAATCTTGGCAATGCTTTTGATAGCGTGCTACTCTCCCAATACGTACCAGCAAGTGTGATTATCAATTATGAGTTAGAAATCCTTCAATTTAAAGGACAAACTGCACTTTATTTGCAAAATTCATCAGGAAAAGCCAGTTTTAATATTCTAAAAATGGCACATCTTGAAATTACTTTCGAGTTGCGAAATGCCATTCATCACGCCATCAAAACCAAGCAAGTCGTGCGAAAAATGGGTATTGAAATGAGCCGTGATGTAGAAAAAAATATTATCCAAATTGTAAATATTGAGGTTGCTCCGCTAAAGATTGAAGGTGAAGAACCACTATTGATTATTGTATTTACTGGCCAACAAATTGATTTACCTGAATATCCCCAATTCGGTGTAAAGAACAATTCGATTGCCAAAGACCGAAGAATCAAAAAACTGGAAGAAGAATTGGCGGAAGCTCGTACCGATATGGCTTCGATTACGCAAGACCAAGAAGCTGCCAACGAGGAACTGCAAAGTGCCAATGAAGAAATAATTTCGAGTAATGAAGAATTACAGAGCCTAAATGAAGAACTCGAAACCTCGAAAGAAGAAATTGAATCAACCAACGAAGAACTGATAACCAGCAACCAAGAACTTCACGTCCGAATTCAGCAGATAGAAGAACTTTATGCCTATTATGAGGGCATAATTTCCACTGTCCATGAGCCTGTATTGATTCTAGACAAAAACATCAGAATTAAATCGGCCAATAAGTCTTTCTGCAAAATGTTCCATCTAAAGGAGGACGAAATTATTGATATTTCTTTGTATAAATTGGGCAATAGTCAGTGGAATATTCCTCGTTTGCGTGAACTTTTGGAAGAAATTGTGCCAAAAAATGTTCGTTTTCACGATTTTGAAGTTGAACAGACTTTTCCAAATATTGGTCAAAAAACGTTGCTACTCAATGCTCATAGAATTGTGCAAAAAAGTAAAAATGAAGAATTAATCGTGCTGACGATTGCTGATATTACTGAAGTAAAAAGACTGGCAATAGAACTTGAAGTAAAGCAAAAGAGGGCATTAGAAGTACGATTAGAATACAAAAAAAAGACCATAAAAGCGATAGAAGACAGCAATTTTCGCTATAATTTGTTGTTAATGCAATCACCTTTTGCTTTTGCAATTATGCAGGGTGAGGATTTAATTATTACGCTTGCCAATAATAGTATAATAGAAATGTGGGGCAAAGGAAAGCAAATAGAAGGCAGACCATTGTTCGAAGTTTTACCAGAATTAAAAAACAGTATTTTTCCAACGCTAATTAATAACGTTTACAAAACTGGTGTTCTTCATCAAGAATATGAGACACCTGTTTCGCTATTACGAAACGGGAAAATAGAAAATGTGTATTTTAATTTTGTTTATCAACCATATTACGAATCAAATGCTACAATTTCGGGTGTAGTTGTGATTGCCGAAGAGGTTACTATACATTTAAAAACAAAAAATGAACTTATAAAAGCAAAAAATGATGCCGAAATAAAAACCCAAATTGCTGAAGATGCTGTAAAAGCAAAACAACAATTTTTGTCGAATATGAGTCACGAAATTCGTACACCAATGAATGCCATTATTGGTTTTACGAATGTTATTTTAAAAACTAAATTAGATAATAGCCAAAAAGAATACCTCAATGCCATAAAGATTTCAGGCGATGCTTTGGTGATTTTAATAAACGATATTCTTGACCTCGCTAAGGTAGATTCGGGCAAAATGACTTTTGAGCAAATCCTATTTGATTTGTCAGTTTCAATTGATACTATTTTTCAATTATTCGAAGCAAAAGTTAAGGAGAAAAACGTAGAATTCATTAAAATATTTGATAAAAACATTCCAGCTTTTTTGATAGGAGATTCAATGCGTTTACGACAAATTATCTTGAATTTAGTTAGTAATGCCATTAAATTTACCAGTAAAGGAAAAATAATAATGGCGGTGCGAATGCTTTATCAAAATCAGGATAAGGTTAGTATAGAGTTTAAAATAACTGATACCGGAATTGGCATTCCCGATAATAAATTGGAACATATTTTTAATAATTTTGAACAGGCTCATAAAGAAACCAGTAGCTCTTATGGAGGAACGGGACTAGGACTTGCGATTGTAAAGCAATTAGTCGAACGACAGGGCGGAACTATTATCGTCAATAGCGAGCTTGGAAAAGGTTCTACTTTTGGTTTTGTGCTTGATTTTATAACTACACAACCCATGGAAACGATTGAAGCCAATCAGAACTTGGTTCAAATTATGCCTGTAATTGATAGCACAATAAAAAAAATAAAAGTTTTGGTGGCCGAAGACATGGCTCTCAATCAACTTTTAATCAAAATTATTTTGAACGACTTCAACTTTGAAGTTGATATTGCTGAAAATGGCAAAATTGCTATTGAAAAACTTGGTTCGACTTCGCTAGGTTCGACTTCGCTCACCAACCCTAACGAAAGTGAATACACCAACAAAGAAGCTGTAATTGAGCCAAATCTAACCTACGACATCATTTTGATGGATTTACAAATGCCAGAAATGAATGGTTTTGAAACCACCGAATTTATTCGAAATACATTAAAATTGGATATTCCGATAATTGCACTTTCGGCCGATGTTACAACTGTTGA
Source organism: Cytophagaceae bacterium (assembly GCA_027486845.1). Classification (GTDB taxonomy): domain Bacteria; phylum Bacteroidota; class Bacteroidia; order Cytophagales; family Spirosomataceae; genus Emticicia. The sequence goes on along the minus strand of JAIXOL010000053.1, from coordinate 27,790 downwards.
TATTGACAAGTGCCTGGCTGTTGGCATGAATGATTATATTTCAAAGCCAATTGATGAAAAACTACTCTATAATAAAATAATAAAGTGTTTGAAAAACTGAATAAGCAATAGGATAATTTTAATCGACAAATCTACAATCAGCTAAATACCTGTCTATAAGCTTATTAGCTAAAGCGGACTTATCGACTATTAACCTTGGACTACTTGTGCTTATAAATCTGCCAATTCCCAAAGCCAACGAGCCGTTTTTTCGTTTTGTGTCGGAATCTGCGTCGCCATTAAATTTACAGCTCTTTTGCTCATTTTCCAGTCAATGTGAATCGTCTTGACAACATCATCATAAATATAGATTTTCTTGAAATGTTGTTTGCTATTGATTCCGGCCAATTGACATACCTGCAAAGATTTTTGGAGTGCTTCGAGTATGTTTTCTTGAGAAATTTCTTCAATGAATGGTAAATGTCGTAGGGAGTATTGGCGTAGAGAATTATGTAATGCCTCTTCAAACTCAGCAGTTTGATCTTCATTTGAAGCATAAATGGTGATGTAATCGGTTTTCATAAAAATAAAATTTATTCGGTTGCTTTGAGTTGTTCAAACAATGATTTTTGTTCTTCGCTAAGTGTTTCTGGGATTTTTACCTGTAATTGTATATAAAAATCGCCAAAAACATCCAATTTGTCATAAACTGGCATCCCTTTTCCTTTAAGTCTAACGGTTTTCCCATTTTGTGTACCTTCCATAATTTTAAGTTTTACTTGTCCTGACAAAGTATTTGCAACGATTTCCCCACCTAAAACTGCGGTGTATAAATCAATGATTTGTGTGTGATATAAATCGTCTCCTTTGCGAACAAACGTTGGACTTGGTTTCACCCGAATTCTTACAAACAAATCACCTCTATTGGCTTCACCACTACCTTTTGCACCCTTACTTTTTATGCGTAGTAATTGGTCGGTATAAGCACCTTGCTTGGTGGTTATACGTAGTTTTTCGTTATCAACTTCAATGATTCTGCTCGTTCCGTTATAGGCTTCTTCCAAACTGATTTCCATTTCAGTTTCATAATCGCCCCCTTTTCGGTTTTGAGTTTTGCCGGTGCCTCGTGTTTTTCCAGAAAAAAATTGTTCAAATATATCTGAAAAGTCTGATTGACCTCCATACCCTTCGTTTCCCCCATAATATTGTTGGCCACTAGCCCCACCAAACGGATTTCCACCACCTTGATTGGCAGCTTGTTCACGTTGTTGCCAATTTTCACCAAATTCATCGTATTTTTTTCTTTTTTCGGGATTACTTAAAACGGTATTAGCTTCATTTATTTTTTTAAATTGTTCCTCCGCCGCTTTATTATCAGGATTTTTATCGGGATGAAACTTTACAGCCAAAACTCGGTAGGCTTTTTTAATTTCATCCTGCGTAGCTTTTTTGTCAATACCCAGTATTTTATAATAATCTATATAATCCACAGTGGTTTTTAGTTTTGTACAGGTTTTACAAAGTTGCCATATCAATCACGTAGCGATAACGTGCTTTTTTATCAACTACTTTATTGTGTACCTCATTAATATCTTTCATGCTAATGAGCTCGATTTCGGGTGCGATTTGATGCAAGGCACAAAAATCAATGACCGCCTGAGTTTCGACAATTCCACCTATGAGCGAGCCAATAAAATTTACTCTTGAATGTGTAAAAGCACCCATATTGAGGTCTAATGGTTTTGCACCGATACCCACTTGTGTAAAAGTTGCGTTACGCTTGACCATCGGAAGATAAGCATCAATGTTATATTGAGCAGGAATCGTCGAAATCATATAATCAAGTTTGTGTTCAAATCTAGCCAACTTATTAATATCGTCAACAACGATTACTTCTTTTGCTCCAAAACGTAAAATATCATCAATTTTTGAAGGCGAAGTTGTAAAAGCAATAACACTTGCACCTTTGCGTACGGCAAGTTTTATTGCCATGTGCCCCAAACCACCAATGCCCGCTACGCCTATTACCATTCCTTTTTTGATTTCCCAAGCTAAAATTGGAGAAAAAGTAGTTACGCCTGCACAAAGGATAGGAGCAGCAGTTTTCAAATCCATTGACTTTGGAATTTTTATCACAAAATGCTCTTTTACAACTACGGTTTTAGAATAACCTCCTTGGGTTATTCCGCCTAAATGTTTGTCGGGCGAAGCATACGTAAATATAGTTTCATTTTTATCGCAATATTGTTCATGCCCTTCTTTACAACTCATACAAACGCCACAACTATCAACCATACAACCTACACCAGCTTGGTCACCAACTTTAAAATTCGTTACGTTTTCGCCTACTTTTATCACTATTCCAGCGAGTTCGTGTCCTGGTACTAATGGATAAGTTTCGGGTTTCCATTCGCTTCTAACGGTGTGAATATCAGAATGACAAACACCACAATACATGATTTCGATTTGTACATCGTCAACGCCAACTTCTCTACGATGAAAATCAAAAGGTTTTAAAATTCCGTCAGTGGCAAACGCTGCATAACCTTTGGTTGGAATTTTCATTGCATCGGCATCTATTGTCGATGATTTTAATGTGTTGGGAATACTTGTTAATAAAGTCATGGCTGTTGTGTGTTTAAGTTTAATAAAAAAACCACCTTCGTAGATTGAATTTATTTATAGATGACAAATACCGCAAGTTACCAAATGAATGATTTCGGCATTTAACGATTCCAAAATATGTAAGGCTATGCTTATTTTCATGATTGGAGGCATTGAGAGAATCTCGCTCGTAATATTTAGTGCTGAATATGGCTACTTTCATGAATAAAAATCTTTGTGTTTGAATGTGTTAAAAAAAATATTAATCGCCTCGGTCTTCTTCCAAATCAATGTGATTGTCGCCACCTAAACTGTAATAATTATTTTCTTCGTCTTCACTGCCAATATTTTCTTGTTGGTTGTCCAATTCCGAGCCTGGTACGTCTAAATCATCGCCCACGGAACGGTATCCAGAAACATCGTCGTCAAAATCTTTTTCGTTGCGAGTATATACTTTGGCTTTGTCCATCGAATCTTGCATTTCAGCAGCTTCTTGGGGGTCAATCAGTTCATCTTTTTTAAATCTGCTATAAATATCATCACTTGCAGGATATAGCGGATAACCAGGGTAGCTATTGATTTGTTCTTTCACAACTTGTTGTTTAGTCAAATCGGAATTGCTGTTCTTTTTCATAATTAATTTTTAAAATTCGTCCAAAATTAATGTTTTAAAAAAAAGTCTTTCACAAATGCAACTTGTTGATTATCAGTCATTTTATCGACTGACTTTACATCAATTTTTATTTTGTCGAAATGCTGGTCTTCTTTTAAAATATTCATCAATTCAACCTTTGCATTTGTTGGACCAAAGAGAATTACTTCTTCGTAGTTTTTTATAATTTCACCCAATTCTTTATAATATTCAGCTTGAAATTGTTGCTCTTTGTTGTGCATTCGATTTTCACCTTTGCTCAAACTTTGTTCTCGCTCTTCGTGTGTAAATTTTGAATCAATGACTTTTGTTGCAGTAGTTTCTTGACCAAGTTCTATGATATGAGCACTTGAATTATCCATACAAATGCCTAAATATTTAGTTGTTTTCATTGTGTTTTTTTGATTGAAAGACGTGATTGACCGCATAATCTTTTAGTAAAATTGCTAAAGAGTCGTAGTATTCTTGTAAGGCTTTAATGTTTATTTCGGGAGAAATAGCATTAGGTATTGTGATTGGCATTTCGGCAATGTATTTTGATAATTCAGGAAATCGCTCTTGAATTTTCATAGTCATTTCCAAAATTTTGGCATTGAGTTGTTTTTCTGTTTTCATGAGGTATTTTTAAAATAAAAAAATCGCTTTTACATAAAGATTGGTAAAAGCGATTTGAAATCTCACCACTAAACACTATAATTTACCTACCTATTTTTGATTTATGTTCTGAGATACGAGATTTGAGAAGATTCGCCATATCGACGGTTCACTGCAGCGATAAAAACTTGATTATCAATAATTTAATGTTTCTTTATCGCTTATTTTCGTCTCAGTCTTAATTTATTTAAGAAAAAATCTTAAAGTAAAAGTATCAGCAACAAAATGATGATAATGATTGCTCCTACCGATAAATAAACACCACCATTGATTGTAGCAAGGTTAGTTTTTAAGGTACGAACTTCTTTACGTAATTGCTTTTTTTCTTGTGAACTAAGCTTACTTTTATCCATAGCCTTGATTTCATCTAAGCGACTCAATAAAACCTTCGCTTCGGCCGATTCATTTTTAGTCGTTTTGTCTTTTATCAGAGCATTGGTTTCGGCACTTAGTTGTGCAGGAATAAATGATAATAAAAACGAAAACGCCATCATATAAAGTAAGTACTTTTGCATTGTATTTTTGTTTGCTTTCCGCAGTTGGCGGAACAATCGTGAAACGATTTCCACTAAACAAAGGTGATTATCTTTTGGGGCAAAAGTGTTATATAATTTCCGTTAAATATTACATAATTCACACACTATCAAGGGTATTTCGCTTTTTATCTTTTAGAGATTTGAAAAAAGACGGTGTAAGACCTGTCACTTTTTTAAATTGATTGGAGAGATGAGCGACACTACTATAATGCAATTTTGCTGCAATTTCAGTTAGGTTCAGTTCGTCATAAATGATAAGTTCTTTTACTCGTTCAATTTTATGATTCATGATATAATGTTCAACCGTTATACCTTCGGTTTCAGAAAAAAGATTGGCTAAATACGTATAATCATAGTGTAGTTTTCCTTGCAGATAATCCGAAAAATTTATTTTTGGAATCTCATCGGTATAATGCACCATTTCCACGATTACATTCTTTATTTTCTCAATCAACATTGATTTTTTATCATCCATCAGTTCAAGCCCCGATTTATGTAATGCTTCTTTTAAGGCCTCATGCTGTATTTTTGTCAAATTTTCCATGATTTCAACTTCACCCAACGAAACATTCATATAGTGAAGCCCTAAATTACTTAGTTCGGCTTTCACTACCATCTTGCACCGCAAACTGACCATGTATTTTATATATAGTTTCATATATTTTCATGTTAAAATGAGTGCTTTTCTGGATTCAACTCACATTCTATCCATGTACCAATTGAGTTCTTTTTCCATCTTTTGATAATGGAAAATTGTTTCAATAATTTTTTGCAGACGCACAAAAGCAGTTTCACTTTTCATTACGTAATCAAAAGCTTTATGGTACATACAGTTTACAGCAACATCAATTTTATCCTGAGATGAAAGGATTACGACGGGCATATTCGGATATAGAGATTTAATTTGAATGAGGGTTTCGAGTCCATTCATAGCATTTTTATCAATTCCATCGAGATTATAATCAAGAATAATAACATCAGGGTTATTTGATAAATGTTTCATACAAAGTTCACCTGAAACATAAGTTTCTATATCAAAATCAGCATGTTGAAGAAATTCTATTTCCAATGATTTTAGAAATATGGCATCATCATCGACCAAGAAGATTTTGATTTTATTTGTTTTTACTGTCATTGCTTAATTCTTATGTTTAAAAGTTCTTCTTATAATTCATGGCAAGCTTGCACGCACAAGTTTTCTAGTTTTAGGACCATTTCCAAAATATTATCAGTTTGCTCTTGCTTACTAGCATATTCTTGTATTTTTTTGGCCATTTGTTCAAAATCGGCACTAATTCCCATAATCGAAAACGAAGGAATCATTTTGTGCACCGATGCATGCAATAATGACCAATCTTTGATTTGCAAGCTTTGCTTCATTGAATAAATGAGTGGCGGTGTCTGTTCGAGATACAACGAAATCATTTCCGACATTAACTTCGGATTTGATTTGGTAAGATGTTTCAGATATTTCAAATCTACACATTTCATTTTTATTATTTCTTCGTTTTCTTCCTCGATATTCAACTTTGAAGCAGACTTTACTAAACTGATAATTTTACTATAAAGTAGCCTTTCATCCAATGGTTTTGCTATATAATCGTTCATTCCTACGGCTCTGCATTTTGCCAAATCGACGGTTGTTACATCAGCAGTGAGTGCAATAATTGGTGTATTCGAGTGCATTATGTTGCGTATATATTCGGTTGCCTCAAAACCATTCATTTCGGGCATCTGCAAATCCATCAATATAATATTATACGATTTTTGTTTTAATTTTTCGATGGCAATTTTGCCATTAGCCGTAATGTCACATTCAAAACCAAAGTCGTCGAGTAGCGTTTTCATCAATAATTGATTAAGTACCATGTCTTCAACCACCAATATTTTTATGTTTTTTATTTCAGTATCAAATTCCATTACCTCATTAATATCCTCGGCTTCAGCCTTTGTTTTCTTAAAACTCAATGAGAAACTAAAAGTCGAACCTTCATCAACTTTACTCTTCACATTCGTTATTCCGTCTTGCTGCTCAACCAATTGTTTTACAATGGCCAAACCAAGTCCAGTTCCGCCATAAAGCCGAGATGTACCGCTAGTAGCCTGCTGAAAATTATCGAATATATTGGCAATTTTATTTTCTTGAATTCCTATTCCAGTATCCGAAATCGAAAAATTTACCTTTGCTTTTTCATCATCCTCATCGAGCAAACAAACACTTACCGTAATTGTGCCACGAGTAGTAAATTTTACGGCATTACTTACCAAATTTAAGATAATTTGATGCAAACGAACAGGGTCTCCGACTAGAACTTTTGGAATCTTTTTATCGTATTCTATTAGTAATTTGAGGTTTTTTTCTTGAATTTTGGTTTCAAATAAATGCAACATCGACGAAATCGACGAGGCGAGTTTAAATGGAATTTCTTCAAAAGTCATTTTTCCAGCATCGACTTTAGCCAAATCAAGAATATCGTTAATAAGTACAATCAGAGCATCTCCACTTATCTTAATCGCAGTCAGATACTCCCTTTGCTTTACAGAAAGGTCGGTTTTTAACACAACCTTTGTAAACCCAATGATTGCATTCATTGGCGTACGAATTTCGTGACTCATATTCGATAAAAACTGCTGTTTTGCCTTCACAGCTTCTTCTGCTATTCTTCGCGTAACTTCGGCTTTACTTTGAGCTTCTTCAGCAATAGCCGTTGCCAATTCGGCAAAAATCCGAGCTTCAGTCAGTTCTTTTTCAGTTCTTTTCTGTTCGGTAATATCCCGTGCGACTACAACTACACCAAGTACATTTCCATGCTCATCTTTATATATCGAGCCATTAAATAATACATCTGTAAATTTGTGGTCACGAATCGTGAGTGGATAATCCGAAATAAAACCTTTTGCAAAAATTTCTTCATAACCTACTCTAGCTTTTTCGGGGTCAGTAAAATAATCAAAGAAATCAGTACCGATAAGCTTTTCTCTTGATAAACCCGTAATATTGACCGAAGCATTATTCATATCCGTAATTTTGCCTGCAGGATTTATCGTAAATAAAGGGTCGAGACTTGCTTCAATCAAAATTCGAGCATAGTTAGGAATCTGTAATTCAATTTCACGTTTTTCCTTTTCATTATTCTGAAAAGTCAATTCTTTTTTAGCAATGATAAGTTCTTCAGCACGTTTTTCCTTTTCGTTATTCTGAAAAGCCAGTTCTTTATTGGCAATGATTAACTCATCTGATTTTTTTACTTTTACCATCGCTTTGATGAGTTAATGTTTGAAAAATTATTGATTATAAGAATATTACAAAATATACGAATCTATAATTCTTCGATTGGAATTCTTCTTTTTTCTTTTAATTGTTTGAAATGAGATGGTGTAAGACCTGTTGCTTTTTTAAACTGACTCGATAAATGTGCTACGCTGCTATAATTCATCTTATTGGCTATTTCAGTAATATTCATTTCCCCATAAACTATCAATTCTTTGATACGTTCAGTTTTATGAGAAATAATGTATTGCTCAACTGTAGTACCTTGTACTTCTGAAAATAAATTAGCCAAATAGGTATAATCGTAATCAAGTTTCTTACTTATAAAATCCGAAAAATTTGTTTTCGGCAACTCTTCGGCATGATGCACCATTTCGATGATTACTTTTTTAATTTTTTCAATTAGCATCGCCTTTTTGTCATCCATGAGTTCAAGTCCAGCGTTGAAAAGCAATGATTGTAATGCTGCTTTTTGTTCCCCAGAAAGCTCTTCCATCACATCGACCACGCCCAAATCAACCACAATAAAGTGTAAACCAAGTTCTTTTAGGGCTTCTTTTACCATCATCTTGCAACGAGAACTCACCATATATTTGATATATAACTTCATACTTTAACAATAAATTTTGAAACTGCTATCTTTGAGACAGCAATAAGAATGATGTTAATCTTCGTAACCACTTTTGATGACCGTAGAAATCATCTTGAATTGTTCGTTGGCATTAAAAATATGAGAAGCATGTGCCGGAATAATAATACCCTCCCCTTTGGCAAGCATAAAAACCTTTCCGTTGATGGTTACTTCTGCTTTACCATCAATAATCTGTATATAATTATCAAAGGGAGAAATCTTCTCGGCCAGTTCTTCTCCAGCATCAAACGATGAAGCAGTAATATTGCCAGTTATCTTTCGAATGATTGTTTTACTAACCACCGAATTAGGCAAATATTCACTAATTTCGACGATAATATGTGCTTTAGCTTTCTCTAAATCAGTAGCAGAATCCATTCTATTTGTAATTAATTTACGTATATCGTAAAGGTGAGAATTTTAAAGCCAGAAAATTTATATAATTGTAGAAATTTGTTACATAATTCACACATTGAGTAGGTTTGATTCAAAATTCGGCCTCTTATAATTAGGCAAATACTGAGTGAGATGTTGTTTTTTTACACCAACTGGCAAATTTTATTAATTTTATCGTTTCTAAATTCAAGTTTGGATACCATCTTCATCAAGAATTCGTTGTAAGTTTACATAGTAAATTTTAATCAATATTACCGCTTAGTCATTTCTAATTACACTTTACAAAAGTTTTTTCCAACCTTGTACTCCTAAACACAATTTATAAATGAAAACAAGAAGTACCCTCTTTGCTATATTCTTCATTTGTTTTGGAATTTCTGTTGCCTTAGCTCAACAAGCAAGTACTATCGGAAAAGGAAATCTTCAAAAAGTAAATGTTACCTCAAGTTCGACTGTCAATACTGGTCAACAAACCCTTTCAAGCACCGGATTTCTGCCTAATTATAGTGCAGCCGCAAGATTTCTTTCACAAGCCACATTTGGAAATACCTTTTCTGAAATTCAGAAAGTAGCCAATCAAAGCATTGAAAAATGGCTTGATGAGCAATTGGCAATGTCGAATAGCTTCAGAATCGAAACTTATGTAAAGAATCTGCACCAATCAATGGTCGACTCACTCAATATTAAAAACAATGTCAATACCAATACACTTACCAATGTTGGTGTAGGTAATTGGCATTTTGATGTAGCCTGGTTTCAGGGTTGTATGACCGCTCCCGACCAGTTAAGATGGCGTGTATCATTTGCATTGAGTGAAATTTTGGTAACATCACGAGTATCAGCATTTGATGGAAACCCATACGCATTGGCAAGCTATTATGATGTATTATTAGATAATGCCTTTGGCAATTATCGTACACTTCTCGATAAAATCACTTACCACCCAGCGATGGGGTCTTATCTTACTTTCTTGAATAATCATGCAACAGATGTAGGTAAACAAACATATCCAGACGAAAATTATGCCCGTGAAATTATGCAGTTATTTTCTATTGGTCTGTATCAACTAAACCTCGATGGCACAGAAAAGAAGGATAATAATGGTCAGCTGATTCCAACTTATAATAATGATGATATAGCTAATTTAGCAAAGGTTTTTACTGGACTTTCTTGGGGCGATGGTACATACCTAGGCATTAATGCTAAGGATAATTGGAGTTATACGAAGCGAATGAAATTCTACGGAATTGATTCAAGTGATGCCAAGAAAAATCCATGGAAAACAAGTCCAAGAATTGTTGATGGCCACGAAAGAGGAACAAAAATATTCTTATCTTCGAGTGTTGACCCAACTGCTAACCGTTCTGCCATGCAAGGAGAAGCCGATATTCAAGATGCTCTTAATATAATTTTCAACCACCCAAATGTTGGGCCGTTTGTTTCTCGTAGATTAATTCAGCGATTGATTTCCTCTAATCCAAGCCCTGCATTTATTCAGCGAATTGCCACCGTTTTTAATAATAATGGTAGTGGCGTAAGAGGAGATTTAAAATCGGTAATTAGAGCCATCTTACTCGACCCCGAAGCCCGAAATTGTTGTGGCGATGCAACTGATGCTTTTGGTAAGCTCCGTGAACCTTTTGTCAGATACATGAACCTTATAAAAGGGCTTAATTTAACAGCAACAGATGGTATTTTCAGAAATGCGATGGCCCGAGTTTATGACCAAACCGCCCAAAGACCACTCTCCTCTCCTTCGGTTTTTAATTTTTATAGTCCAGACTATATTCCAAACGGCCCTTTAAAAGATGCAGGTAAAGTCGGTCCAGAATTTCAGTTGTTAAGTTCGCAAACACTAACCGGCTATTTCAACGCTCTCAATGATTGGCTAGTAAACGATGACCCAACTGATTATTATGGTCTTTTTACAGGTGAAACTTACAAGCCAAATCAAGATCCTAAATATAATACGGTAGCCGATTACATACTCGCCCGTAATGACAAACTTCCTCAACTTTTAGATAAATATAATCTTATTTTGGCCAATGGTCGTCTTTCTACCGAATCTTTGAATACAATCAGCCAAGCTATCAAAGGTATGCCCTACTCCGAAGATGCTAATGGAATTCCGAATACGAATGAGGCTTATCGAAGGGTACGATTAGCCATTTTTTTAATCATGACATCACCTGAGTACCTAATTAATAAATAAGCCATGAACAGAAGAGATTTTATCAGACAAGTTGGATGTGGTGCGATGGGTTCGACCACACTTTTGAGTACCTTAACGAGCCTCGGAGCGGTAAATGGTGCAATGAGCGGAAGTGCATCAAAACTTCGTTCGGCCTCAAACGAAGACTATAAAGCATTGGTTTGTGTTTTATTTTCTGGTGGAATTGACTCATTTAATATATTGATTCCTTCGGGAACTACCGTAGGGGGTGATAATGGTTTCAATGATTATAAAAATGTAAGATCTGATATTGCCATTCAGACAAATACCTCTTTGCTCCCACTTAATAATCCTCGATGTAGTGGTTTCAGAGGACAACCTTGTAACTATGGCTCGTTTGGTGTTCACCCGACCATGACAGGCGTGCAGAATCTTTTCAATAATGGAAAACTCTCTTTTATGGCCAATATCGGCACATTAATAGAGCCTGTGATGACCAAGGCAGAGTATCAAAGTGGTTTAAAAAAACTTCCTTTGGGTATTTATTCACATTCTGACCAAATCATGCAATGGCAAACTTCAGTTCCGCAAAGTCGTGATACACTTGGTGTGGGTGGTCGTTTGGCTGATTTACTTCATGCCTCGAATAGTTCACAGGATATTTCAATGAATATTTCTTTGGGAGGAAAAAACAATTTTCAGCGTGGAAAAGTAGTAACAGAATATTCAATTAGCAATAATATTGACCCAAACAATGTAGGAATTACGGCCCTACCTTCTTGGTGGAGTAATTCGGGTATGATGACCGAACTTCGTAACAATGCCATTGATAGTATGGTTTCGAGAACTTATGCTAATCTTCTACAAAAAACATATAGTTCGACAACCAAAAGTTCGATTGAATCATTTGAAGTTTTCAAAAATGCTCTAAAAAGAGTTCCGAGCATGACAACTACCTTCGGAACAAGCAATTTGTCAAAAGACCTACAAGCAGTAGCAAAGGTTATGAGCGTAAGAAACGATTTAGGTGCTAAACGTCAGATTTTTTTCGTAAACTATGGTGGCTGGGATATGCACGATAATTTGGTGAATGGCTTAAATCAAAGATTACCAATTATAAGTGATGCGTTAAAATCATTTTATGATGCCACCGCCGAACTTGGTATTGCTGAAAATGTCACAACTTTTACAATTTCGGATTTTGCTCGCACCATTACCTCTAACGGGCTTGGTTCTGACCACGCGTGGGGTGGAAACACTATGGTTATGGGCGGTGCAGTAAATGGCGGACGAATATTCGGTAGATTCCCCAAAATGGATGTTGGAAGCTCAAATACTCAGAACATTTCGTTTAGGGGCAATTTTATTCCTTCAATTTCAACTGATGAAATGTATGCCGAATTGGCTCTTTGGTATGGCGTAAGTCCTTATGATTTGTGCTATGTATTGCCTAATTTAAGCAATTTTTATTCATATAGCCCCAATAATTACCCAGTTGGCTTCATGAATTTTAATGGAACTGTAATTTCAAATGTAGATAAACCACAGGGTTGTTCTACCAATTAAAGAAAGAGTCAAGTTCTTAAAAACTAACATATTTTTCACAAAAAAAAATTTCAACCGTGAAAAAATTTTTAAAATATATACATAGCTTGATGATAATTTTAATCATCAATCAAAGCGTTTTTGCTCAAAATTGTGTCGGAACGGCAGGACAGGTAAAATGGAGCTATTGGACTGGCTTCGCCTCATCCCCAGACAGTAGTGATTTATTTGCCCTCGAAACTTTCCCTAGCCGACCAGATGGTTCACAAACTTTGGGGTATTTGAAGTCGCCAGTCAACTACGCTGATTATTTTGCATCGGTTATTAGAGGGTATATCAAAGTTCCTACAACCGACACTTATATTTTCAATATAACGGGCGATGACAAGTCCATTTTTTTCTTAAGTACAAATGATTCTCCCGCAAATAAAATAAAGCGATCCGAAATCTCTACCTACTCTGGTCTGACAGAATACAACAAAGAAGCTGGACAAACTTCACAAAATATCCAGCTCGTTGGTGGCCAATATTACTATTTTGAGCTTTATAACTTTGAAGGGTCAGGTGGCGACTTTGTAAGTTTACAATGGAGAAAAGCCTCAGAAACAACCGTGGTTTGGTCGATAATCGACTTTAATTATATCTACGAATATGCTTGCGGGCAGAACTGTCCACCAAGAGGCACGGCTTGTAATGATGGCAGTACAAACACAACCAACGACCAACAAGATGGTTTCTGTAATTGTGTCGGCACAGCACCCGCACCCAATAATTGTGTAGGTGATAAAGGCTTAATTGAAGCCTATTATTATGATAATATTACAGGCAATTATGTAGAAAATGACCTTATCAATGCTGCTAAATTTCCATTAAGCCCTGACCGTCGAGAAAAACTAAAAGGTGCTTATGGTCCGCTAACTTTGAATGCAAAAGATAATTACGGAACTTTGGTACAAGGCTTTTTGACAGTACCAATTACTGGAATCTACGATTTTAATCTTACAGGTGATAATCAAACATTCTTTTTTCTAAGTTCTGATGATAAAATAGCCAATAAACAGGCTCGTCAAGCATTAGTATTTTATGGAATCGAAGACACTGAACATAAAAATTCAGTATTTCAGAGTATTGGACCACTCCTCATGGAGAAAGGCAAATATTATTACTTTGATTTTAGACACAAAGAAAGTAGCTCGCGAGACCATTTTAATCTTTATTGGAAAACTCCATTTCACGAAATAAGACAGTGGAAACGAATACCTAATTTTTATCTTTTTGACTATAAATGTGAGATTTCGTGCATTGCCCAAAATACTCCTTGCAATGATGATAATCCATTTACAAAAAACGATAAAATTGATACTCAATGTAATTGCATAGGTACGCCTTGCTCTGGTCCAGACTGTGATGATGAAACAGCTCGCTATCAAGCATTCGATTCTTGCGACCCCACCAATAACCTCTCGACACTAAAAGAAGCAGCATGGGTTTCGTGTACGAATAGCTTAAATCCAAATCCTAATACTGCAAGAGCAAGTAGTGCTCACTGGATTAAGTATGATTTTACGGACAGATATAAGTTTTCGACTTCGAGGGTTTGGAATTACAACGTAGAAAACGAAACCGACAAAGGTTTCAAAACTGTAACCATCGATTATTCAACCGATGGCACAACTTGGCAGGCATTAGGAAATACTTATTCGTGGCCAAAAGCACAAGGATTACCCGATTATTCGGGTTTTGCTGGCCCAAATTTTAATGATATCAAGGCACGTTTTATTCTAATCTCAGCCATCGAAAACTGGGGAGCAGGTTGTTCTGGACTTGGAAAAGTGGCCTTTGATGCCTTAATATGTAACCCGAGTGGCACTCCTTGTAATGACAATGACCCTCTCACATCATATGACAAATTTGATAACAATTGTAACTGTAAAGGTGTAAATATTAATTGTGGCAGTGATACACTTAAACTTACCAAAGAAACGTTGGCTTCTGGTGCTTTTAAAGCAAAAAAACGTATCGAAGCTCAGAGTTTAGTGCCTACGACCAAAGACATTTCGTTTACAGCTGGAAATAGTATTGTGTTACTTCCTGGATTTGAAGTAAATAGCAGTGCGATATTCAAAGCTGATATTACTGATTGTATTCAGGCAGCATTTGTAGCAAATCAGAAAGCCACCGCCCCTACTGATAGTTCTGAATTTTCGACGAAAGACACAGAAATCTCCAAAATGAAAGAAATTGTATTTAGAATCAATCAACCGAGTTATGTGAAATTATCGTTGAAGGACTCAAAAGATCAATTAATTGTGATATTACTCGACCATTTTTCTGAAAGCATCGGAACGCAAACTAAAAATTTACCAACTAATAAACTTGCAAAAGGCACTTACTTTGTTGAACTTGAACTTGGAGATAAAAAACTACGACAAGAGTTTGTAATAGATAAATGATTTTTGAGGAAGACTTCGTTTTGAACGAAGTCTTTTTTTATATTTACAAAACTTTACCATCATCATAAATGAGCAACTTTCATCACAAAAAACACCTATTCTTTTTATTAAATTTACTTATCCTCACTTCGGGCAAAGCCCAAACTTATTTAAGCCCACTGCCCGATATACTCTCGGCTGATCAATTTCAACTAAAATATTATCAGGCACTTAATGAAAGTTTATTGTTAGGCTTAAATAAAGAACCTTTGGCAAGAACTATACATTTACCAAGTTGGAGTAATAAGCAAGTTGTTTCAGTAGAATTCAAAGACAAAAAATATTACTTATTTTGCAGAATTATTGAGCAAAAAAAATGGCATACTTTCTATAAACACTATCCAGAAAAGTCAACTAAACCCTTAGATTTTACTGAATTCAAAAAAATCATTAGCAAAGAATTAGCATTCATTTTGAATGAATTATTCACTAAATATACAAGTAAAACACAGTTTCAAGATGAATTTATGATTGGAATTGATGGCAGAAATGTAATAGATTCAAATGTTTATGTGGATGGGGAAACTTATATTTTCCATTCATTTAGCAATGTAGACCATCGAATCGGACAAACTCGCACACCAATAAAAAGCACACCAATGGCCGAATTAGTACAAATAAGTATTGATATGACAGCCGTTGCCCGTGATAGTGGGAAAGAAGAAAATTTACTTATATCAGCAAAGAAATTATTAGATAAAACACAAAATTAGCATGGCTCTGATATTACCAGTTTTAGGGAAAATGCCAAAAAATGGCGAAAATTGTTGGTTTGCCCCAAATGCCACCATTGTTGGCGATGTTACGCTGGGTAAAGACTGTACGGTGTGGTTTAATGCCGTTGTGCGTGGCGATGTAAATTCAATCATCATCGGCGACCGTGTAAATATTCAGGATGGTGCAGTGATACATTGTACTTATCAAAAATCAAAAACTATTATTGGCAATAATGTCAGTATCGCCCACAATGCGGTGGTGCATGGTTGCACGATTGAAGATGAAGTTTTGGTAGGAATGGGAGCAATAATTATGGATGGGGCAGTAATCGGCAAAAACTCAATTATAGCAGCAGGGGCAATTGTGACACAAAATACTAATGTGCCAGAAGGAAGCATTTATGCAGGAAATCCAGCGAAGTTTTTGAAAGCAGTAACACCCGAACTCGGAGAAGTATTTATGCGAACTGCCAACAATTATGTGATGTATGCAAGTTGGTTTGAAAATAACTAAGATGAAAAGAAGGCTTCGATTTGAGCGAATGTCGCCAAATGAGGCCTTCCTAAAGTTACATATCGCTCAATTCTTTTTTCGCATTAAGATAACCTCTGATGACAGTGAAAGATGTGATTCCCAAAAAGAAGAAAATGATGTATTGAACGTAATCTACTATCCACGGGAATTTTTCGCCAAAATAAAACCCACCACCTACCAAAACAAAGGTCCAAATGAATCCACCTAGGACATTAAAAAGCATGAATTTATAGAAATTCATTTTTACAATTCCTGCCAAAATTGGTGAAAACGTACGAATTACTGGCAAAAAACGAGCAATAACGAGTGTTTGACTACCGTATTTTTCAAAATATTTACGAGTATTTTCGATATATTTTTTCTTGAAAAATAGCGAATCAGGTCGGGTTTGAATACCATCACCGAAATGCCGGCCAATGATATAACCTAAAAGAGAACCCACCACGGAGGCAGCGAATACACAAAACATTAATAAAGAAACTGGCACATTTAGCAGCTTTGTACCACAAAACACACCCGAAAGAAATAAAAGATAGTCGCCCGGAAGGAAGAATCCGAATATTATTCCATTTTCGATAAAGATAATTAAAGTTATCGTAATCAATCCACCTGTCCGAATCAACTCCTCGGAATTCATCAAGTATTTAAACCATTCGCTAATCTGTTCCATCGAAATATCTTATAAGTTGATTGCATTTTAAACAATCGATTATTGTCTAAAGCGTACTCCTATGTAGCTTTACCTACTCAACTTTTGGTTCGTTTAACTCAATTACATAACCATCTGGGTCAGTAACATAAATCTGAAAAGCCCCATCAAAACGTTTCTGACGAACATAGACTAAATTATTTTCTTTCAAAAAGGCCTCAATTTTGTCAGCCGAGTTTTTTGGAATTGTCAACGAAAAGTGTCCTCCATTTTTATCATTATTTGTCACGGGTTCATTTCTCCCAAGTAATAAATGTAACTGTTGATTCGGTGCAACTTGAAACCATCGTCTGATTGCTACTAAATTATCAGGTACATCAACTGGTTTTAAACCAATTATTTCACGATAAAACTTGGCACTTTCTTTAAGGTTCTTTACATAAAGTCCTACATGATTATAGCCTTGAATCTCAATAGCAGATTGGCTTTGAGCAAAACTTGCCGAGCTTGTCAGCAATAAAAAAACAGTTGTTAGTCTAAAATAATTCATTGGCCTTGTTTTAGTTATTTGTAATTGGTAAACTGGTTATTGGTAAAGTGGTTATTGGGGAACTGTTTGCAGGGAAACGGAATTCACAAATAACAAATCAACCATTAACCAGTAATAATTTATGCCATTTCAGCTAATTCCAACCAACGAAATTCCTTTTCTTCAATCGTATTTGAGATTTCCTCAAATTCTTTTGCCCAAGAGGCCAATTCTTCATGCGAACCTTCGCCTGCGTTCATTTTTTCTACTAAAATCAGCTTTTTCTTTTCTAGAACCTCAATTTCGATGGCTAAATTTTCGTATTCTTTTTGCTCTTTATAATTCATTTTACGCTTAGGCTCGATCGACACAACAACGGCAGGTTTTGAACTAACCGATTTCAAAAACGCTTGTTTTTCTTTTTCAGCAATTTCCTGCTCTTCTTTATCTTCTTTCCACGAACGATAATCTGTATAGTTTCCTGGATAATCTCTGATATAACCATCGCCTTCAAAAACAAAAAGGTGGTCAACTAATTTATCCATGAAATAACGGTCATGGGAAACTACTAACAAACAACCACCAAAATTCAACAAGAAATCTTCTAAAACGTTGAGCGTTGCAATGTCTAAATCGTTGGTTGGCTCGTCGAGAATCAAAAAATTCGGGTTTTGAACCAAAATTTTCAACAACTGTAAACGACGTTTTTCACCTCCACTCAATTTGCTTACAAAGCTATATTGCATAGCTGGAGGAAACAAAAACAGTGTTAAGAAATTTGAAATTGAAAGCTCATTGCCATCAGCCATCTTTACATATTCGGCAATTTCACGAACCACTTCAATCACACGCTGACCTTCATCAAAATCTAAACCTGACTGCGAATAATACCCAAGTTTGATGGTATCGCCCTTTACGACACGTCCCATATCAGGTTTGAGTTGTTCGGTCAAAATTTCGAGCATAGTACTTTTGCCCATACCATTTTTACCCACTATCCCGATTCGGTCGCCACGCTTGAAAGTATAACTAAATTCCGAAATCAATTTTTTATCATCAAACGACTTGCTAATATGCTGAATTTCCATGATTTTACTACCCATCCGCTCCATTTTCATGCTCAATTCGAGCTTTTCTTCGGGGCCTCTTTTCACAGTTTTCTCCTTCAAATCATAGAAAGCATCAATTCTACTCTGCGATTTTGTTCCACGAGCTTTTGGTTGCTTACGCATCCACTCTAATTCTTTACGCAATAAATTACGGTAATTTTTCTGAGTAGCAGCATCTACTGCTTCTTGTTCTTCTTTTTTCTCCAAATAATAAGCGTAACTTCCTGCATATTTGAGCACCTTACTGTTGGCCAATTCTAAAATCCGGTTACAAACTTTATCCAAAAAATAACGGTCGTGAGTAACCAAAAGTAGTGTAATATTGGCCGAAGAAAGATAACCTTCGAGCCACTCAATGGTATCAAGATCAAGGTGGTTGGTAGGCTCATCGAGAATCAGAAAGTCTGGCTCTTCAATTAAAACACGAGCAAGAGCTACACGCTTTTTCTGTCCACCCGACAAATTTCCTACGAGTTTATCAAAATATTCGATACCAAGTTTGCCGAGAATTTGCTTTACTTTAGTTTCATAATCCCACGCTTTTAAATTATCTACCTGCTCAATTGCATTTGCAATTCGATTGTCATCACCCGAAAGTAATGCATCCTCGTATTCTTTAACGGCTTTGGTATTAGAATTTTCGATAGCAAAAATTGTTTCCATGACAGTTTTCCCTGCCTGAAAATCTGGTTCTTGGTCTAAATATCCTACTCTGATGTCTTTTCTTATACTAATTTCGCCACCATCAATATCAGCTTTTCCGATAATCATATTAAGCATTGACGATTTTCCCGAACCATTCGAGCCAATCAATGCCACTTTTTCGCCTTGTAAAATCCCAAAAGTAAGATTCTTAAACAGCCAACGCTCTCCTAAATTTTTTCCGATATTCTCGGCCGATAAATAATTCATATATTTCTTCTAAACATCATCCAAAAGTAGTTGTCGATCAACAGTTATCAGAAAACATTTTCTCTAGATAACTAATAGTAAGTTATTTATAGAGTTTAATTCTATAAAAAATACGCTCAAATATCGACCAACAAATACTTAATAGAATATTTATTCTTTTAATTTCTTGCAATTTAATACTTTATTCGTGTAACGTAACTTTATTTCGTTTGTTTAGTTCGATTAGAATTTACAAGAATCGCTCGACCAGCACCTCCCATTCTTCTACAAGTGAGATTTTTGGCATTAATTCGCCACAACGACGATACCAATAATTGGCATTGAATTTATCGCCTTCTTTGCGATGTAGATATGCATGAAGTTGGTCGTAAGCCAATGTTCCTTCTTTGGTTTGGGCAATATTATGAGCAGACTCCCAATCTCCTTTACCATCGTGCCAAAGAGCTTGAACCAAAATTGGGAGGTTTTTCGGAACTTGTTTTTCTTTGAGGGTACTTTTAAAAGTAATTAAATCCATAATTTTATTCGAAGAAATTGAATTCAACAAGGTTTGATTCGCACAACATTTTATTAATTTTGCACTAAATTTAATAATAAATTAACCCAACTTGGGACTTTCCTTATGTATTTACTCGTGTGGTCGAAGCGTATTGTGTGGTTGCTTATCTTTTATTTCTTACTCCGATTTCTATTTCTTGTTTTTAATATCAAATCTTTTCAATTTGCTGATAATCAACAAATTAGTTATGCTTTTTTATATGGCGTAAAGTTCGACTTATCGGCCATTTTTATTAGTAATGTACTTTATACACTCGCCGCTTTAGTACCATTAAGGTGCATAGAAAAACAAAGTTATCAAAGCTTTCTGAATTATCTTTATTGGATTCCGAACATCGTCTTGTTTTGGATCAATATTGTTGACTTTGAATATTATAAATTTATTGGCCGAAGAACAATTTTTGAGGTTTTTAGCATCATGGGAGATGTTTTAGCTCAGTCATTCAGTTTACTCAGCACATATTGGCATTTGATTTCTCTTTGGATTTTTGTAAGTTTTCTTTTTGTGAAATTTACACCAAAAAGTACCCACTTTACAATAATCTCTTTAAATAATAACCGTCGTCAAATAATGATAAAATCCATTATTTGGTTGCTTGGAATGGGTTTTACTATATTAATTTTTAGGGGGGGATTTCAAGAAAAACCGCTCAGAATCAATCAAGCATTTGAGCAGCATGACAATCATTTAGGCAATCTAACGCTCAATTCAACCTTTACTTTTTTGACTACGATTGATGCGAAAGGCACAGAAAAAACCAATTACTTTATTGATAATCAGACAGTTGAATTTCTAGTTAAACGAGATAGGAGTTCGCATTTTTCGACAAGTTCAACTCCACAAAATGTTGTGATTATCATTCTTGAAAGTTTTGGAAAGGAATATATGGGTTATAAAAATCCGTATAAAGGTTACACACCTTTTTTGGATTCTTTGGCCAAAAACAGCCTTTTCATGGAAAATTGTTTTGCAAATGGCCGAGAATCTATCATTGCCATGCCTGCTATCACCGCTTCAATCCCGCAATTGATTGAAGAACCATTTATTACTTCTAGTTATCAATCGAATAAGTTTGCAGGTTTGGGAAGTATCATAAAAAAATATGGTTACATTTCATCTTTTTTTCATGGAGCAAGAAATGGTTCGATGGGTTTTGAAGGCTTTTCACAACTTGCAGGATTTGATAAATATTACGGACTGAATCAATATTCAAAAGAGAAGAAAGAAACAGATTTCGATAAAAACTGGGGGATTTTTGATGAACCTTATCTCCAATATTTTGCTTCAGAACTTACGAAAGAAAGAAAGCCTTTTGTGGGTTGTATTTTTACATTAAGTTCACATCACCCCTACCCGATACCTAAACAATATAAAGGAAAATTTCCGAAAGGAAAAACTGAAATTCACGAAAGTTTAGGTTACACCGATTTGGCTTTACAACATTTCTTTGAAACTGCGTCCAAACAGCCTTGGTATAAAAATACGCTTTTTGTTATCACGGCCGACCATACACAATTTAATACCGAAAAAAAATATGCTACACCTACGGGTGCTTATAGCGTTCCACTAATTTTATATCACCCTAATAATCAGACACTTACGCAACTAAAAAGCATCACAGATTTAACAAAAATTTGTCAACATACCGATATTTTACCAAGTATTTTAGATTTTTTGAATATAAGTCAACAACAAGTTTTACCTTTCGGTGAGTCAATTTTTGCACAAAATGATGGGATTGCAATGCAATTTAATTCGGGTGTTTTTAGATTTATTTCCCAAAAAAAATATATTGAAATGAATATTGATAGCAGAGCGAAATGCTTTGATTTAAAAACCGACAAACCAACAAAAGCTTTTCAATCAAATCAATTGAAAGCTTTCATTCAATATTATCGAAATGGACTTATTGAAAATTCGTGGATGAAGTAGAATAATTACATTTGAAATACAATTTTTAATTTTTACTATTAGCTATATCATTATCGTTCTCTAAACTTTTTGTAAGCTTTTGCTGAAAAAAACAAAGTAAAACCAAACGCTAAAATACCCAAGAATAAAAACACAAAGTTGAGCAAATCTTTCACAACGGCTAAAAGCACAATCGCTACCAAAAATAGTGTCGGAAGCTCATTCAATAATCTAAATTGGAAAGAAGTATAAGTGCTTTTATCGGCTTCCTGTTTTCTTATAATTCCCTTACAATAAAGGTGATAGGCTGTCAAAAGCAATAATAATGCTAATTTTGTTTGCAACCAACCTTGTTCCAAAAACGCAGGCGTATTCACGAGCATTAAAATTCCACAAATCCAAGTTATCATCATAGCTGGATTACAAATTATCTTATAAACTCGCCATTGCATAGCTGAATACTGTTTTTTCCAATCATCTCGTAATGCCTCGGGTTTATCGGCCGCCTCAGCATGATAAACAAACATTCTGACTAAATAAAACAAACCTGCAAACCAAGCTACAAATCCAATAATATGAAGCGATTTTAGATATAAATGAAGCATATTTTATTTAATTAAGAATGTAAAATGTATAATATAGAATGCCTTTTTACGAAAAGAATTATATTCTCAAAGGTGTTCAAAATTTTTAATTTTCAATTAATTGACTGCAAAGATAACAATCAAATACAGTCGAACGTTTTAAAATATATTTTTACGTCAAAATTTATGATAAAATTCTTTACAATTCTGCTCCTATCTTTATCCATTAATATATTTGCCCAAGTCCCCAATCCAAAAGCCAAGGAGTTTTACGAAAAAGCATTAAAAAATATATCTGAACGAAAACAAGTAGATGCAATTGAAAATCTACAAAAAGCCATCGAAAAAGATGCTACTTTTGCCGACCCATATTTCAAACTTGGTCAAATCAATGAAGGAGCTCGAAATCAGGAGAATGCCACAAAGTTCTATAAAAAAGCCATAGAATTACGTCCTAATGACCCACTTCTTACGCAGGCTTATACTTATATTGGCACAAGACTAATAGAAGTAGGCGATTATGCTCAAGCCAAAGAATATTTGAGTTTCTCTATAAAAAATGCACCACAAAACAGTCCGGTAATGAAGCAGCTTACTCGCCAACTAGAGCAGTGTAAGTTTGGAGAAGAAGCAAAGAAATACCCATTGACAATTATTGCCACAGAAATGAGTCAGAATATCAATTTTAAAGAAAACCAATATTTTCCAGTTTTAACGGCAGATAATGAAACTTTAATTTTTACAGCATTTTCGAAAGGAGGAGATGAAAACCTTTATACCTCGCAACTAAACAACGGCAACTGGTCAGTTCCAAAAAGCATTTCCGATAAAATAAATACAACTGCTAACGAAGGTACTTGTAGTATTTCAGCGGATGGACGAACCTTGGTTTTTACAAGCTGCGATGGCAAAAATAGTCTTGGAAGCTGCGATTTGTACATTTCAAAGAAAGTCGGAAAAGAATGGACAGCACCTGAAAATTTAGGAAGTAGTATAAATACTTCATTTTGGGAAGCCCAACCAAGTTTGTCCAACGATGGTAGGATTTTGTATTTTTCTTCAGACCGACAAGGAGGATATGGCCGTAAAGACTTGTGGGTCAGCGAATTAAAGGAAAATAAAACTTGGTCAAAAGCCATAAATATGGGCGATGTAATAAACACTGCCAATAATGAAATTTCACCATTTATTCATGCCAATGGCCGTTCATTATTCTTTGCATCGGATGGACACCTCGGAATGGGT
Organism: Cytophagaceae bacterium; assembly: GCA_027486845.1. Classification (GTDB taxonomy): domain Bacteria; phylum Bacteroidota; class Bacteroidia; order Cytophagales; family Spirosomataceae; genus Emticicia. Next base: position 4,108 of record JAIXOL010000053.1, on the reverse strand, counting down.
GGATTAGATTTATTCATGACCGAATCTAAAATTGGAGTTTATTCAAAACCCGAAAATTTGGGTTTTCCAATCAATACACATGAGGATCAAGTAGCTTTATTTATCTCTTCCGATGGCTCAAAAGGCTATTATTCTTCTGATGTAAAACCTGATATAAAACTTTTTCAGTTTGACATACCTACAAAACTATCCGATAAATTCAAAAGTGCCAGTTTTGTAAAAGGTATTGTTCAAGATGCGAGTACTAACAAAACTATTTCAGCCGAAATTGAATTGATTGATTTGAAAACCAATAAAGTTATCGAAAAAACAATTTCAGATACCATCACGGGACAATATATAGCAGTTTTGCCCAATGGTAGTCAGTATGGACTTTTTATCAATAAAAAAGACTATTTTTTCAAAAGTCTAACTTTTAATTTTTCAGAAAAAACTGAAGCTGATGGAAAAACCGTTAATATTTTGCTAAACCCAATCAAAAAAGATGTAAAAACAGTACTTAATAATATCTTTTTCGATTCTGGAAAAGCTGAACTTCGCCCTGAATCTTTTATAGAACTCGATAAATTGCAACTATTATTTGTTCAAAATCCGTCATTACAGGTAGAAATATCTGGACACACCGACGATACAGGAAAAGATACTGAAAATCAGATACTTTCAGAGAAAAGAGCTTTATCAGTTGCCGATTATCTTATAAAAAAAGAGATAAATAGACAAAATATAAAGGTTAAAGGATATGGAAAGACTAAACCTATTGTGCCAAATATTTCTGAAGAAAATCGTCAAATCAACAGAAGAATCGAAATGAGTATTTTGTAAACTTGGCGTTTAGGGCTTTTTTGCCGAACTTTACAGCACAATCGGTTTGTTAGATAATAAATAATTTAATAACCCATTTTGGGTTTATCATTTCAATTAAATAAAGTCCCCCTTTTGGGGCGGAGAGTTTATATGGCACAAGAACAAGTAGATGTTTTAATTTTGGGTTCAGGCCCAGCGGGTTACACAGCAGCTATTTATGCTGCACGTGCAGGTCTAAAACCATTGATGTATCAAGGTGGACAACCGGGCGGACAATTGACAATTACTACTGATGTAGAAAATTTCCCAGGGTATCCAGAAGGTATTCAAGGCCCTGAAATGATGGAAGAATTCAGAAAACAAGCAGAGCGTTTTGGACTTGATAATCGTTATGGAATGGCCACTAAAGTTGATTTTTCAACGCCAGGTGCTCACAAGGTAACAATAGATGATTCTATCGAAATTACTGCGAAAACTGTAATTATTGCCACTGGAGCTTCGGCAAAATGGCTAGGATTAGAGTCAGAGCAACGCCTAAATGGCTATGGGGTTTCGGCTTGTGCAGTGTGCGATGGCTTCTTTTTCCGTAAACAAGATGTTGCAATAGTAGGTGCTGGCGATACAGCTTGCGAAGAAGCACACTACTTGTCAAAACTTTGCAAGAAAGTATATATGTTGGTTCGACGTGATGAATTCCGTGCATCAACTATCATGCAAAACCGTGTTAAGAATACACCAAATATCGAAATTTTATTCAATACTGAAACTCTTGAAATATTAGGCGAAGATGGTGTAACTGGAGCAAAACTTAGAAATACGGTAACAAAAGAAGAAAGTACGATTGATGTAACAGGTTTCTTTGTTGCAATTGGACACCAACCAAATACGCAAATATTTTCAGATTATATCACACTTGATGAAGCTAGCTACATCGAAACTGAAAAAGGAAGCACTCGAACCAACATCGAAGGTGTTTTTGCATGTGGAGATGCTCAGGATAAAATCTATCGTCAGGCGGTTACAGCGGCTGGAAGTGGCTGTATGGCAGCCCTTGACGCTGAGAGATATTTAGCTGCTCAAGGCTCGCATTAATCAGATATTTTTACTTAAACTTGTTGATGACTGTATCCATTTATTTTGGCATACAGTTATAAACAATTTTGGTGTTGCTTTATAACCAAAACAACAAAAACATGAAAAAGGCTATATTATCAATTATCTTAGCGATTGCAATTTCCACCACGGTGATTGCTCAACAACGTGAGCGAGGTTTAAAGTTGAATAAGCCCAATATCCCTTCTAAGCAGAAAGACTCAAACGCAAAAGACAAAAACTTCAATAAGGGTAAAAAAGAAGATGATGAATTTAGTTTTGAAGAAGAACCAAAACTAAGATTTGTCAATGAATTTGAAACTCAGAAAGCGGTTGAATCTGCTCCCGCAGTGAAAATAGAACCTATCAAAGAACTAAACCCTGCAGTTCATGAAGATACTTCGAGTATTGATGAAGGTAATATTCAGATTGTAGAAATTGAAGACGAAGCTCAATTTGTTGGAAGTGACGAGATGGTCAAAATTGCTAGTTATTTCTCAGTTTGGGATACAGGTTTGGTTGACCCTTACGGCATTGATGCCAAAGAATTTGACGATGTAGTTCCAATTCAGTTATATGATATTTCTCAAGGAAGACACTGGGCTGGCCCATTAAGCAAAGGTGTGACTAATTCTCCTTTTGGATGGAGATGGAAACGCTGGCATACAGGACAAGACCTTGACTTAGAAACTGGCGAGCCCGTTTATGCTGCTTTTGATGGAATTATTAGAGTTGCAAGTACTCGTGGTGCTTATGGCAGATGTGTAGTGATTCGTCATTATAATGGACTTGAGACACTTTACGCCCACTTATCAAAAATCAATTTCGAGCCAAATACAATCGTAAAAGCTGGTGATGAGATTGGTAAAGGCGGAAGTACTGGACGTAGCTCAGGCCCACACCTTCATTTTGAAACACGCTACGAAGGAAATCCATTTGACCCAAGAAATATTTTTAATTTTAGTCCAAGTCAAATCAACATTGTTGCTCAAGATTTCTTGATGACTTCAAGAGTTTACGATTATTTGAGAGGCGGAGCAAATAAAGGCGATTTTGAATATGATGAGCCTGTTGCTATAAATAGAAAAGTTTGGTACAGAGTTCGCTCAGGAGAAAATCTTAGTGAAATTGCGGTCAAGTTTAAGACTACAGTTGCCATAATTTGCAAATTGAATAAAATTCGTTCTTCTTCACGACTACGTACTGGATATCGTCTTCGTGTGAAATAAAAAAAATAAAGAAAATACCATGAAAATGAGCGACGTGAAACTTTTTCAGTCGCTTTTTTTTTATATTAAAATATCTTTCAACAATATCACGTAACAAATGAAATTAGACTTAGTTGTAATGGCGGCACACCCCGACGATGCCGAAATGTCGTGTGGAGGAACAATTGCCTCAGCCATAGCACAAGGAAAGAAAGTTGGCATCATAGATTTTACAAGAGGAGAACTGGGAACTCGTGGCACACCCGAAATCAGAGCTGCGGAATCGGCAGCAGCTTCTCAAATCCTGCATCTATCAGCGAGAGAAAATCTTGGTTTTAGAGATGGTTTCTTTAAAAATGATGAAGAACATCAGATGAAGTTAATTGCGGCTCTTCGTCGTTATCAACCTGATATAGTGTTCGCCAACGCCATCGAAGATCGCCACCCTGACCATGGCAAAGGTGCAGCATTGGCAGTTGATGCTTGTTTTTATTCGGGTTTGAGAATGATTCAAACATTTGATTTTGATGGTAAACCTCAAAATGCCTGGCGACCGAAGGCACTTTTCCATTATATCCAAGATAGATTCATAAAGCCTGATTTGGTGGTTGACATATCTCGTTTTTGGGATTTAAAAGAAGCATCAATTAGAGCTTATAAAAGTCAGTTTCATGACCCAAATAGCACCGAACCAGAATCTTATTTGACAAGCCCCGAATTCTTAGAATTTTTAAAAGCACGTTCACAGGAAATGGGACACATGATTGGTGCGAAACATGGCGAAGGATATACAAAAACCAAAACAATTGGCATCAAAGATTTATTCAGCTTAATATGAATGTTTTTATATTTGATATCAAAAACTCACTCAAAAATTGCAATAAAATATTTAATGTAAGTTGCGTAGTATCAAAAAAGTAAAATCCTTCAGAATCTGGTAATTTTGGTTTCCAAACTTAAATTTCCTTTCAAATGAAAGATTTTACAATCGCAATTTACTGTTT
>JAIXOL010000034.1 GCA_027486845.1 Cytophagaceae bacterium | reverse complement strand
TTTATTATCTTAATCTATGGACTTATCGACTATTGACCATGGTCTATTAAGTTTATTATCTTAATCTATGGACTTATCGACTATTGACCATGGTCTATTAAGTTTATCATCTTAATCTATGGACTTATCTATTGACCATGGTCTATTAAGTTTATCATCTTAATCTATGGACTTATCGACTATTGACCATGGTCTAAATTATTAAACGATTTTTAAAATTCTTTTATTTGAAATATTCAGACTAAAATAAAAGCAAAATTGAAAAAATCGAACAATTATAACACCAATACTATTACAAAGACGTATTTTTACAAACAAAAGTTAAAAAAAATACATAAGAGGCCATTAAATCCGTTTAATAATAATTAAAATAGTATTTGGAATGAAATTTGCTTAGACATAACCCGTTGAATGCTTTTAATTTAGGCAATGAAAAAACTTTATTTAGGAAGTATCCTTTTGTCTTTAGTCTGCTGGAATAGCATGGCTCAAGATGCCCAATTTTCGCAGTTTTATGCGGCACCAATGTATCAGAATCCTGCCTTTGCAGGTAGTGCTTATGCACCACGGCTGATTGCCAACTACCGAAACCAATGGCCTTCAATCAATGCCAATTTTGTAACCTCGGCTTTTTCTGTTGACCATTATATCGAAAAACTCAATAGTGGCCTTGGCGTCATGGTAGTGAATGATTCACAAGGGCCGGGCCGATTAAAAAGCACTGAAATTAGTGGTATTTACTCTTATCAAATTCAGTTGGGTGAAGAAAATTTTTTACGTTTGGGTGCTCAAGGTACCTACTCTAATAAAAGTTTAGACTATTTAGGCCTTACTTTTGGTGACCAATATACCAATAGGGGATTAACCGGTAATGCATCAAATGACCCTTTCGCTAATAAAAACAATATTTCGCCTATTACGTTTGTTGATTATAGTGGCGGTGCTTTGTTTTATAACAGTAAAACTTGGTTAGGAGTTACGTTGCACCATATCAATCGACCAACATATACATTTCTAAATACTGGAGCGGCAAGCCCTATTGCAGGCTGTCCTACCGGCGATTGCCTGCCTCGTAAATTAAGTGTGAGTGGAGGATTAAAAATTCCTTTAGATAACCCTTATTCAAATGCAGCCAATGTCGATAAAGAATTTTCGGTTTCGCCAGCATTTTTGTATAAAAGACAAGGGAAGTTCGACCAACTTGATTTGGGTTTTTATGCAACCTATTCAGCTCTTACAGCAGGACTTTGGTACAGAGGTATTCCTATTAAAAAGAAAAATATCACCCGCACCAACCACGATGCTTTTGTTTTCTTGCTTGGTTATCGCCAAGATAGTTTTTCGATTGGCTATAGTTATGACATCACTATTTCGAGCTTAGGCTTCGCTACAGGCGGCTCGCACGAAATCTCGATTGCATACCAATTAGATCCCTTCGAGCGAGGCAACCAAAGAAAAAGTAGAAATAAAAAAGAACTCTCTTGTCCGAAATATTGATTCATTAAAACAATATTTTGCATTTTGCCTAAAAGGTTTGGTTTACCAAGCCTTTTTTGTTTTATATTGCAATAAAATTTGTAAAACAGTCTAAAAACAAACCCTAAAATTTTATGGAAAAAAGTATTTGGCGTAAAAAGCCCATGGCAGCCTACGAAGCTGATATGAAGAAATCAGAACTTAAAAGAGTTCTTACTAAATGGGGGCTTACATCGCTCGGTATTGGTGCAATCATTGGTGGTGGTATCTTTACCCTTACTGGAATTGCTGCTCATAATTTTGCTGGTCCTGCATTGGCCATTGCTTTTATTATTGCCGCTATTGGCTGTACATTTGCATCCCTTTGTTATAGCGAATTTGCCTCAATTCTACCTGTTGAAGGCTCGGCTTATGCTTATTCTTATGGTACGGTCGGAGAATTTTTTGCTTGGATAATCGGCTGGAATCTTATTTTGGAATATATGATGGGTGCTACAACCGTTGCGGTTGCGTGGTCGGGGTATTTCGAGAAGTTTCTGCACTTATTTGGCATAGAACTGCCGGTAACGCTCATGAATGACCCATTTACAGCTGGAGAAAAACTTGGTATTGATGGACCAACTCCTGCCTTCAATATTGCAGCGTTTTTTATTACTTGGATAGTTACTTCTATTTTGGTGAGAGGTATTCAAGAGTCAGCCAAAACAAATAATATCATCGTAATCATCAAATTGAGCGTAGTAATTTTTGTAATTTTGGTGGGTGCATTTTATGTAAAAGTTGAAAACTGGACGCCATTTATTCCTGAAACAGTGACGGCTGCAGATGGCAGTACTACCTTCGGTTGGGATGGTGTAATCACTGCTGCAACTATCGTTTTCTTTGCATATATTGGTTTTGATGCAGTTTCTACGCAAGCAGGAGAGGCAATTAATCCTCGCAAAGATATTCCATTTGCCATTATCGCTTCATTAATTATCTGTACTGTATTGTATATTTTGGTTTCTTTGGTACTGACGGGTATGGTAAAATATGATACACTTGACTTGAAAGCTCCTGTTGCTTCGGCCTTTGCTGATGCTGGACTTCCTTGGGCGGTGTTTATTATTACGCTTGCTGCAGTAGCTGGTCTTACTTCGGTAATGCTCGTGATGATGTTGGGACAAACACGTATTTTCTTAGGAATGGCGAAAGATGGTTTATTACCAAATTTCTTCAAAGAGATTCATCCAACATTCAAAACACCGTGGAAAAGCACATTATTGGTTGGATTCATCGTTTCGATTATCTCGGCAATTACACCAATCGATAAGGTTTCGGAAATGTGTTCGGCAGGAACTTTATTGGCATTCGCTATGATTTCAGGAGCGGTATTATTGCTTCGCTACCAACAACCTGATATCGAACGTCCATACAAAGCACCAATGATTTGGTTTGTAGCTCCAATGGGTGTTTTATTTAATTTATTCTTGATGTCACGTCTTCGTACGGATACTTGGTATGCTTTCTTGATTTGGAGTGCAATTGGTATTATTGTTTACTTCTTATATAGTCAAAGAAAGAGTAATTTGAATAATATGGATAAGTAGAATAGTCCACAGTCAATGGTCGATAGTCCACAGAGACAAAATTGCATAATTTGAGTCCCGTTGATTAAAAACAAAAAAGGCTTTTGAGTTTTCAGAAGCCTTTTTTGTTTTGATGATTTTCAATTCACTAGGATACAATTTATCTATTTATTTGCCTAAAAATCAGAACTAATTTCCCCTCCTTATTTTCAAGGAGGGGTGGCAAAATTCTGGCAAAGCCGAATTTTGTCGGGGACGCCTAGTCGGGGACGCCTAGTCGGGGACGCCCAGTCGGGGTGGTTGAAGCTCCCGCTGGTCGAGATTTACAATCTTCGACCTTAGAGTTGTGGATTTGTAATCCACGTCTCGTACTTTAATAAAAATTACTTTATAAATTAACAAAAAAGGCTTCTGAGTATTCGGAAGCCTTTTTTTATTATTATCAATTAGCAGGATACAATTCATCAATTTATTTGCCTAAAAATCAGACCAATAACCAATTTGCCAATTAACTATAACTGTCGCTGAACCGATTTAACGAAGTCCACCGTTAGTCCGCATCTGTGATGCTGGACTTAACGAGTAGGAGCATTTGCAATGCGACCTTTACTATTAAGCTCATAGTAATTATCTTTACCGAAAAAAACTATGGGCTTCAAATATCAGCTACCCCGTTAGTCCGCATCTGCGATGCTGGACTTTCCGAGTAAGGCATTTGTAATGCCAAACTAACTATAAAGTTATTTGCGTTCACTCAGAGATTCTGTGTTATTATCCTAAAAAACGTTATTTTTTTTCAGAGTCCCCGAAAAGGGAGACACTGAGGGAAAGAAAACATTTTTACTTTCTATTAGCAAATATACTAAATTTTAACTTTATTACTCCCTAAACTCCACCTTCGCCAAACCCAAAAACATTATCTATAATTAAAATATACTCAGATGAAATATTCGCTATTGTCTTTCTTACTATTAACCTGCATGACGTTGGCATGGGGGCAGGCTAAATTCCCCGTTGAAAATGTTTTGATAAGATCTCAAAATAAGAAAACCGACGTAAAAACCAGCGAAAATGGGAAATTACAGGTAAATGTATCTCCAAAGGATTTGCATAAATTTAAAAACAGGGGATGGGTTAGTTATAGCGACTTCGGTGCCACGGGAGATGGAAAAACCGATGATATAGACGCTATCGCAGCGACACATGCAGTCGCCAATCAGTATGAACTGTCAGTGAAAGCCGACAAGGGTGCTACTTACTATATTGGAGGAAAAGAACGCACTGCAGTAATCCGCACCAACACCGATTTCGGGACGGCAGCTTTTATCATCGATGATACCGAGGTGCAAAATCGTAATGCATCGGTTTTTATGGTTAGCTCTGGATTGCAAGCTATTAAACTTGAAACGATTTCTTCGTTAAAGAAGAACCAACAGAAAATTGAGCAATCTCTGCCCATGCCCAGCCTAATCACCGTTACCAATGCAAATGTAAAACGCTATATACGTTTTGGACTCAATCAAAACAATGGGGCTTCGCAAACAGATATTTTTGTTGCTGATAAAAACGGTAACTTAGATATGAACGCCCCAATTATCTGGGACTTCGACAAGGTCACTGATATCACCGCTCTTCCCATCGATGAAAAAACATTAACCATTGCTGGTGGACGCTTTACGACGATTGCCAATAAAGCTGAATCGAAGTACACTTATTATAACCGGAATATTGCCATCAGGCGTTCCCATGTTATTGTCAAGGGGCTTGAACATCGCGTCACTGGTGAAGGAGAGCATGGAGCACCCTATGGCGGCTTCATCAATATTAGCGATTGTGCTTACGTAACGGTTAAAAACACCGTGCTCACCGGGCATAAAACATATGTCACTATTGGTGCAGCAGGAAAGCCCGTTTCTATGGGTACTTACGATATTTCGGTGAACCGTGCACTGAATGTATCGTTCGTGAACTGCAGCCAGACTAATGATATCAATGACAAAACATACTGGGGAATCATGGGGTCTAACTACAGCAAAAATATGTTGTATGATTCATGTACCTTTTCCCGTTTCGATGCCCACATGGGGGTTGCCAACGCTACCATCCGCAACTCCACCCTCGGGCACATGGGTATTAATGCCATTGGCAGCGGGGTGCTGACCGTGGAGAATTCGACCATTAACGGCTACTCCTTAATTAATTTACGTACCGATTATGGCAGTACTTGGCAGGGAGAAGTTTTTATCCGCAACTGCGTTTTCGTGCCAGCCAGCGGCAAGCCCATAAGTTCGAGCCTGATTGGTGGTGCTAATTCCAGTCAGCATGATTTCGGCTACACCTGTTATATGCCTGAGCGAATTACAATCGAAAACCTTCGTATCAACGATTCCAATCATCCAGAATCTTATCGGGGTCCCGCCATTTTTTCAAATTTCAATCCGGAAATGAAAGATACTTCTTACCAAGAAACCTTTCCTTTTGTAAGAACCAAAGAAGTCTTTCTTCGAAATGTAACCACGGCCAGTGGAATGAAACTAAGGCTAAGCGACAACCCCTTTTTGTTTAAAGATGTAAAGGTGGTGACCGATTAATAGCTAATGTGATAACGACCAACAAACAAAAATGAATTTTTGGACTGATATATTTACTGCATATTTCGGTGATAATGACCCCTTTTTCGGTTGAAGCTGACCCATTGGTCGAGATTTTCAATCTTTGACCTTAAAGCAGTGGATTTGTAATCCACGTAGTACTACATTTCCTCAGGATAGTTGGCAGTATACAGTCCTAAGTTGGCAGTCCGCAGTATACAGTCAATAGTTGGCAATCGTTAAGAATTAAAAAACTGACTATCATCTAACTC
>JAIXOL010000044.1 GCA_027486845.1 Cytophagaceae bacterium | reverse complement strand
TTTGGGAGTGCAAAGGTACGAACATTTCCTTATTATGCAATACCCATATCTAAAATACTTTCTAACAATAAACCCATTCCGCCTTACTATCAATATCTTACAAAATATATACCAACTAAAGTTACAACAACTTCTTCCTATTATCCTATTAAAAAAATTAGAATTAAGTATTTACAGCTACAACACATCCTGAAATCTTGGGCTAATGCATTATTAAATGATTTATATTTAAAACAAATTAGAATTGTTGCGGTTTTCCATATTTAGTAGATTACCTATTATTCTTTTTATATATAATGTTTTCGAGCCTACATTTATTTATTTAACAAGTTGTAAAAGTTATAGATACTTATTGTGAAAGTTTAGCAACTATATATAGGTATTACTTCATTATATAGTTTTATTTTGCATAAGTTATAAGACGTTTAATAGCTTAGGTTATGTTTCACAAAATATTTAATGTTTTTTTATGAAGAAGGTTATTGTTATTGGTGCGGGCTTTGCTGGCTTATCGGCTGCTACAAAATTAGCCGACAAAGGATTCGATGTTACGGTTGTTGAAAAGAATTCAATGGCTGGTGGTAGAGCAAGGGTATTTAAAGAGCAAGGATTTGTTTTTGATATGGGTCCAAGTTGGTATTGGATGCCTGATATTTTTGAACGCTACTTTGCTGAGTTTAGTAAAAAACCTTCAGACTATTATAATTTGGTGAGACTTGACCCTTCTTATAAGGTTATATTTAATAAGGAAGAAGATATATCATTACCGGCAAATATGCAAAAGCTTGAAGACCTCTTTGAAAGTATTGAAGTTGGTAGTGCCGCAAGATTACGTGATTTTATGGAGGAATCGAAATACAAGTATGATGTGGGTATCGGTGAGTTTGTATGGAAACCGAGTATTTCGATAACTGAGTTTTTTGATATTCGTTTAGCATCAAAGGCCATAAGCCTTGATTTGTTTGCTTCCTTTGGAAAACATATTCGTAAGTTTTTTAAGAATGAGCGTCTACTACAATTAATGGAATTTCCGATTTTGTTTTTGGGAGCTACTCCACAAAACACTCCTGCTTTATATAGTTTGATGAATTATGCAGAGATTGCTCTCGGTACGTGGTATCCGATGGGTGGAATGCATGAGATTATTAAAGGAATGGTATCCTTAGCACAAGAGAAAGGTGTGAAGTTTAAGTTGAGTGAACCTGTGACAAAAATAGTTGTAGAGGGCAAGCAAGCTAATAAGGTTATTACGACTAAAGGAGAGTACGATGTTGATATTGTGATTGGTGGTGCAGATTATCATCATATTGAGGATAAGTTATTATCGGACGATACTCGAAATTATAATGAAAAGCAATGGAACAAACAAGTGATGGCTCCATCGTCTCTCCTATTCTATTTAGGTGTGAATAGAAAAATTGATAAGTTGACACATCATAACTTATTTTTTGATGAAGATTTCAATATCCATGCAGATGAGATTTATACTCATCCGAAATGGCCATCGAAGCCTTTGTTTTATGCATCAGCTCCATCAAAGACGGATGACAGTGTTGCCCCCGAAGGATCGGAAAATTTATTTATATTGATTCCGATTGCTCCTGACTTAGAGGACAATGAGGCAATCAGAGAAAAATACTACAATATAGTAATGGACAGGCTAGAAACTTATGTAGGGCATGACATCAGAGGTCATGTGGTTTATAAGCGAAGTTTTGCGGTTGATGATTTCAAAAATGAATACAATTCATATAAAGGTAATGCTTATGGATTGGCAAACACTTTGATGCAAACGGCATTTTTGAAACCAAGTCTGAAAAACAAGAAGATAAATAACCTATATTATACCGGTCAATTGACAGTCCCTGGACCTGGGGTTCCTCCTTCATTGATTTCGGGATTGGTTGTGGCAAAACAAGTAATGAAGGAAAATGTTTAAAATATTAACAAAAATTATATTAACAAACTGTAAACACTTTTTAACTTTGTTAGTTTATTAGTGTATATTGATTCTTTAAAGTATTTTACAATGATATTTGTCGTATTTTTGAATAAAAATATAATATTTTTGGAATCTATTAAATCTATTTTCCCTAACAGTTTGAACGAAGAAATATAATGTTGGATTTGTATGAAAAAACAACTTTTGGTTGTAGTAAACTCATTACTGAGCTTTACAGCACTTCCTTTACGTTAGGTATAAAGACGCTTGATAAGAAATTCCATGAATCAATTTTCGGGATCTATGGATTTGTAAGATATGCTGACGAAATTGTAGATACCTTCCATGGCTTCGACAAAAAAATGTTGCTTGATCGCTATAAGGCAGAGACTTACCTTGCGATTGAAGAAGGTATTAGTTTAAATCCTGTTCTACATTCGTTTCAAAAAATTGTTAGAAAATACAAGATTGAGCATGAATTAATTGCAGCCTTTTTGCATAGTATGGAAATGGACTTGTATAATATTGCTTATGATGCCGACGGCTACAATGAATATATATATGGATCGGCTGAGGTAGTTGGTTTAATGTGTTTGCGAGTATTTTGTGAAGGAAACGAAGCCCTATACGACAAACTAAAAGCCGATGCACGTAGCCTAGGAGCTGCTTTTCAGAAAGTGAATTTTTTGCGAGATTTAAAAAGTGATTTTAGTGAGCGTGGTCGAGTTTATTTTCCTGGGGTTGACTTCGAGAATTTTGATATTGAGGCTAAAGCAATTATTGAAGCTGATATTCAACAAGACTTTGATAATGCTTACCGAGGAATCATGGGTTTACCCGAAGGTGCAAGAAAAGGCGTGTATTTGGCTTATGTTTATTATTTGAAACTTTTTGGGAAAATCAAGCAAACAGCGGCGAATCGCATTCAGCATGAACGTATTAGAGTTCCAGATAGAGTAAAATTTGCATTACTTGCAAAAACATTAGTTCAGAGCAGTCTTAATGTACTTTAAGATAAGTATTCAGGTCACAATTAGAAACTTCATCATCATAATAAGGCTATTGGGAAACCAATAGTCTTTTTTCTTTGGGATAATTATAATTTTTACTAATTTTACTGACTTATTCTGTGTCGAAAAAATTGGCATAATTTTCGTGAATAGGTTAAAAATTGAAGCATAAATAGAAAAACCAAAAAAACCATGAAATTTGTTATTTCATCATCTACATTACTAAAGCACCTTTCTACAATTAATGGTGTAATTGCCAGCAATCCGATTGTTCCGATTCTCGAAAACTTTTTGTTTCAATTAGATAAAAGCAATTTGACCGTTACGGCATCGGATATGCAAACGGTTATGATTACAGAATTTGAAGTTGAGTCTCGTGACAGTGGTTCGTTTGCGGTACCAGCACGTTTGTTGCTCGACACCTTACGTAGCTTGCCTGAGCAACCTGTACAGATAAATATTGATGAAGAAACTTTTGGCACTGAATTAGTAACGGCTAATGGTCGTTATAAATTGGCAGGAGAGAATTCAATGGATTTTCCTCGAGTACCACAAGTTAATCGTACTTTTAGTATCGAAATGAATTCTGATATGCTTGCATCTGCCATTGCTAATACGATTTTTGCTACAAGTACCGATGATTTGCGTCCAGCAATGACAGGCGTTTTTGTACAAGTATCTGAAAGTTCGACTACGTTTGTGGCTACTGACGGACATCGTTTGATTCGCTACCGCCGTGAAGATGTGACTTCACCGAATAGTACGACGATGATTTTGCCACGTAAAGCCCTAAATTTATTAAAATCATCGCTTCCTGGTGAAATGATACCAGTAAAAGCAGAGTTTAGTAATTCAAATGCGTTCTTTAGTTTTGGTCATATCAAAATGATTTGCCGTTTGATTGATGAACGTTTCCCAGATTATGAAAATGTGATTCCACAGAGCAATCCAAATAAATTACGTATCGAACGCACAGAGTTATTAAGTACTTTAAAACGTATCTCAATCTACTCTAACAAAACTACGCATCAGATTCGTTTGAAAGTTTCACAAAATGAATTAGTTATTTCGGCCGAAGATTTAGATTACTCAAACGAAGCAACTGAAAAAATTTCATGCGAGTATGATGGAGAAGAGATGGAAATTGGATTCAATGCCAAGTTTTTGATTGAAATGTTGAATAATTTGAGCGTTAAAAATATTTCTTTGGAAATGTCGCAGCCAAATCGTGCAGGTTTGATAATTCCTATCGAGAAAACTGAGAATGAAGATACATTGATGCTAGTTATGCCTGTAATGTTGAATACTTATGCGTAAGCACTAAAATGTATAATAGGTAATACTAAAATTTTAACTTCATTCTGTTTAAAGCAAAAAAATAAAAGAACCTGTTTTCTGCAAGATTTGCAAGAAACAGGTTCTTTTATTGACAATTCATTCCGAACTGTTCTGATATAATTTTTTGTTAGATTTATGAAACGCAAATACGAATATGTACACTTCAATTAAAGGTATCTATGAAAACGGTTTGCTAACTTTTTCGAAACCAGCACCAAATATTGAAAAATCAGAGGTATTGGTTACTTTTTTGAATGAGGATAAGCCAAAAAAGAAACGTGTGCCCCGTATTTTAAAACGGCTTGGTGAGCTTTAGGGTGACAGTATTCCTGATGATTTCAATGCACTATTGGATGACCTAAAATATTATATGTAATGTGATACTTTATTGATACACAAATTTTAATTTGATTTCAGTTATTTGACACAAAACCAAAACCAGAAATCTACGAATTAATCACTGATGATGAAGTACAATATTTGTCAGTCAAGCAAGTTTATTTGAAATCGCAATCAAACAGAAAATTGGGAAATCATAAGAATTAGATAAAAGAATAGGTGATTTGATAACCCTTATCGAAAAAGATGGTTTTGAAATTTCACCTATTAAAAATGAACATATTACTGACTTTAATGATGTGGCACTTTTTGCTGACCAACACAAAGACCCATTCTACCGATTAATAATAGCAACTGCCATTTCTGAGAATCTTCCGATTGTATCGGCTGATGAAAAATTTAAACTTTATGTTTCTCTCATTAATCTGATTGAAGCATGAAATTATTTTTTTAATTAAAAAGCCCTATTTTCTGCAAATAATTGCAAAAAACAGAGCTCTTTAATATACTTTTTATACTCTTAGTTCGTAGAACCTAAACTTGCTCCGAGGTATTCACGGTTTAAGCGAGCAATATTTTCGAGAGAGATTTCCTTAGGACATTCGGCTGCACAAGCACCAGTGTTTGTACAAGTACCAAAACCTTCAGCATCCATTTGAGCAACCATTTTCATGGCACGGTCTTGACGCTCTGGTTGTCCTTGCGGCAATAACGCTAATTGTGAAACTTTTGCAGAAACAAAAAGCATTGCCGACGCGTTTTTACAAGCCGAAACACAGGCACCACAACCAATACAAGCCGCAGCCATAAATGCTTTATCAGCATCATCTTTCGGAATTGGCAATGAGTTTCCATCTTGAGCATTGCCTGTATTTACAGATATAAAACCGCCCGATGCGATGATACGGTCAAACGAGCTTCTATCAACTACTAAATCTTTTATAACTGGAAATGCTACTGCTCTCCAAGGCTCAACCACAATAGTATCGCCATCTTTGAAGCTACGCATGTGCAATTGACAAGTTGTTACGCCTTGCAATGGGCCGTGCGGTTGACCATTTATGTACATACTGCACATTCCACAGATACCTTCACGGCAATCGTGGTCAAATGCAATTGGTTCTGTTCCTTCTGAAACGAGACGTTCGTTCAAAACATCAAACATTTCTAAGAACGACATATCTTCGGAAATACCTGCAACTTGGTAGGTTTCAAGTTTTCCATTTACTTTTTTATTTTTTTGACGCCACACTTTTAGTGTGAGGTTCATATTTCCTTCAGACATAAAGTTAAAAATTTAAAATTCACCTCATTTAGAGACAAAAGGTTTTACTTATAACTACGTTGAGCAATTTTGATATTTTCGTAAATCAAGGGTTCTGGATTAAGATTCCACTTGCTTTCACCTTCATATTCCCAAGCGGCAACGTACATATAATTTTCATCATCACGCAATGCTTCGCCTTCTTCAGTTTGGAATTCTTCACGGAAGTGACCTCCGCAAGATTCATTACGATTGAGAGCATCAACGCACATCAATTCTCCGAGTTCAATAAAGTCAGCCACACGACCAGCTTTGTCTAATTCTGGATTAAACTCGTCAGCATCGCCCAAAATACGTACATCTGACCAAAACTCATTTTTCAACGCTTGAATTTCAGCGATTGCCTCTTTCAAACCTTTTTCACTACGAGCCATTCCGCATTTATCCCACATAATTTTACCCAAACGCTTGTGGAATGATTCTGGCGATTGCTTTCCTTTGATGTTCAACAATTTAGAAATTCTATCTTGAACAGCTTTTTCGGCCTCAACAAAAGCTGGATGGTCAGTTGAAATTGCTTTTGTACGAATTTCGCTTGAAAGGTAAGAACCAATTGTATAAGGAATAACGAAATATCCATCAGCCAAACCTTGCATCAAAGCACTTGCACCTAAACGGTTTGCACCGTGGTCAGAGAAGTTAGCTTCACCCAAAGCATAGAGTCCTGGAACATTTGTCATCAAGTTATAATCGACCCAAAGTCCACCCATTGTGTAGTGAACAGCAGGATAAATACGCATTGGTAGTTCGTAAGGATCTTCGCCTGTGATTTGCTTATACATATCAAACAAGTTGCCGTATTTTTCTTTCACAACAGCCTTGCCCATTTCACTAATTTCCTCTTTTGAAGCATTATGCATGTTCTTCTTGTTTGCTTCAATTTTGCCATAACGCTCGATAGCGTAAGCATAATCAAGGTAAACCGCCATTTTTGATGCACCAACACCATAACCAGCATCACAACGCTCTTTAGCGGCACGTGAGGCAATATCACGAGGAACTAGGTTTCCGAAAGCAGGATAACGACGCTCTAAGTAGTAATCTCTTTCTTCTTCCGGAATATCATTTCCGAGACGAGTATCATTTTGTTTTTTCGGCACCCAAATTCTACCATCGTTACGCAATGATTCTGACATCAAAGTGAGTTTCGATTGGTGGTCGCCTGATACTGGAATACAAGTCGGGTGAATTTGCGTATAACAAGGATTAGCAAAATTTGCTCCTTTCTTGTGAGCTTTCCAAGCAGCAGTTACGTTACTACCCATTGCATTGGTTGACAAATAGAATACATTTCCGTAGCCACCCGTACAAAGCAACACTGAGTGTCCGAAATGACGCTCAAGTTCGCCAGTTACTAAATTTTTGGCAATAATTCCACGAGCTTTACCATCAATTGTTACAACATCAAGCATTTCGTGACGAGTGTACATCGTTACGTTACCGATACCAACCTGACGCTCAAGACCTGAATAAGCTCCAAGCAATAATTGTTGACCAGTTTGCCCAGCGGCATAAAAAGTACGTTGTACTTGTGTACCACCAAACGAACGATTTGATAAAAGTCCACCATATTCACGAGCAAAAGGAACACCTTGAGCTACGCATTGGTCGATGATGCTTCCCGAAACTTCAGCCAAACGATGCACGTTTCCTTCTCTTGAACGGTAGTCGCCACCTTTGATGGTATCATAAAATAAACGGTAAACAGAGTCACCATCATTTTGATAATTTTTGGCAGCATTGATTCCACCTTGAGCAGCAATTGAGTGAGCTCTACGAGGTGAATCTTGGAAACAGAATGCTTTCACTTTATAACCCATTTCGGCTAATGTAGCGGCAGCCGATGCTCCTGCTAAACCTGTACCAACCACAATAATTTCCAAACTACGCTTGTTAGCTGGATTTACTAATGGTACAGTTGAACGATACTTTGTCCATTTGTCTGCTATCGGACCTTCTGGAATTTTGGCATCTAATTTATTTGACATCTTATTTTATTATCAATTAGTCTATAAAAATCAATAACCTATGAAATATTACTTAAAGAAAAAGAAAATCGGCATTGCTGCAAAACCTAAAGGAATAGCAATTGCAAAAACCCAAGTTCCGATAAACTTAACAAAAGGTGTATATTTTGGGTGATTCCAACCTAAAGTTTGGAATGAACTTTGAAATCCGTGATACAAGTGATAAGCTACAGCAAACATTCCGAGGATATAAAAAATCACTAATAAAGGATTTTGGAAAGCTGTTGCCACTTCTTTATACAAATCTTTTACAATAATGGAATGAGTTCCAGCAACTGCATCTGTCATTTCTGCCATTTTCACTTCTTGTGAATAACCACTATCCATTGTTTTTGTTACAACCTGCCCTGTAGTTACATTTTCAGTGTATTGTACATAAGGAAGTGGCTCATTATGGAATTTATACCAAAAATCGCCCATATGAACAACGATATAAACCAAAAGAATTGTTCCTAAAATTGCCATGTTACGGCTTGAGAACGAAGATTGATTTCTTACAACTGCATAAGAGATTGGACGAGCTTTACGATTTTGGTATTCGAGGTATAATCCCCAAAAAGCATGGAACAAAATCAAAAAGTAATTAGCGTAAGAAATAACTTTTATAGGTGTAAAAGTTGTCATAAATACCGCATACTTATTAAAAGCATAGCCACCGTCGGGCTTGAAAAGTTGTAAGTTTCCAATAAGGTGAACTAACAGAAAAGTACAAAGAAATAGACCTGTAAGTGACATCAGGACTTTCTTTCCAATTGAACTTGTTAACGTTTTTGTGAGCCAAGACATAGCCTTATCTAATAATTTTAATGAACAATTGACGAATTTTACATTCCTTTGAAAAGTACAATTACTTTCAATGCCCAAAAGTAAGCTACAAATAGCTTAGAATCAATAAAAGTTTTTACTTTTTTGATAATTTATTATCATAATAAAAATCTAACTTTTTGTTTTGTAAAATTGTTTTTAAAAAAACTAATCAATATTAACACAAGGATTACGTATTTTTCGTTTATGTTTATGTAAATCCTAATAAATTGTCTATGAAAGCATTGAAATTTATACTTTTTTCTTTTATCATCTGTCTTTTAGCAATTTATCCTGCAATGGCAACCCATATTAGGGCAGGAGAGATTACGGCAAAAAGAATCTCAAATACAAGTCTTACCTACAGAGTTACACTCACCACATACACTGACCAAATAAATGGTGTGACTGCCAACGAAGGCCAAAATACGGTCAATTTTTACTTTGGCGTAACTGGGGTGCCGCTTTACACGGTAAAACGAAAGAAAAAAACACTCATCAATGCCTCGACGATGTGTAATGTTTATGATACAACATTTACATTTCCCGCTCAAGGTAGATATACTATTACTTGTGCCATTTCAAATCGAAACGTAAACACTGTCAATTTACCGGGGCGTACTGATGAAATTAGTTTTTTTGTCGAAACCACAATTGTTGTAAATGGGGCTTTAGGTTTGAATAATACTCCTGTCCTATTAAATATCCCGATTGATACGGCTGGCGTAGGCAAAAAATTCATTCACAATCCTGGTGCATTTGACGCTGATGGTGATAGCTTGGCTTATCGACTAACGACCCCTAAACGAGATTTTGGCGAAGGATCTGGGGCGGGTGAATTTATTGTGGGCTATAAAGACCCTGCTACACTCGGAACAAATTTACTTTCTGAAGACGGTTCGGGGCCTTCAAGTTTTAAAATAAATTCTACAACTGGAGATTTGATTTGGGATGCTCCTGGTAAATGGACAACGCCACAGTACCAGATAAATGTGGCCTTTATTATTGAAGAATGGCGAAAGGGGGCAAATGGGCAGTATTCTAAAATCGGGGAAATTACCCGAGATATGCAAATTATTGTTGTTGAAACACCAAATAAACGACCAATCCTGACCGTACCAAATCAAATTTGTGTAGAAGCTGGACAAAAAATAGAGTTTAAAGTATCTGCAATTGATGGCGATAATAATAATATAAAAATTACAACAAATAGCGGGGTTTATAACCGAGATGCATCTGGTGGAGTAGCCAGTTTTGTAGTACCATTAGAAGCTAAATTTATTCCGCTTAATATTCCACAAAAAAGCCCTGCGTCTGGCACTTTCACTTGGGAAACCAATTGTAAGCACGTGCGGGGGCAAGCCTACGATGTATTGTTTAAGGTTGAAGACTTTCCAGGTAGATTTGCTGTACAATTAACCGATACTAAAACTGTAAAAATCAAGGTTATCCCACCTCGACCAAGAGGACTGACGGCTAAGAATACCGAACGAGGTGTGGAACTTCGTTGGCAACAATATCCTGATTGTAGTATTTCAAACGCCGAAATGATTGTTTATCGAAAAGAGGGTTGTTCAAATTATATTCCTGCTCAATGCGAGGTCGGTTTACCAGCATCTTTGGGTTTTGTAGAAGTTGCCCGAATTTCTGTAAAAGACACTTTTTTCCTTGATACTAAATCTCAAAACGGTAAAATATATAGTTATAGTCTTGTAGCTAGTTTGGCAGCGTCTGATTTTGTATCTATTCCAAGTGTGCCTTCAAATGAGGCGTGTGTTGGCAGCGAATTGCCACAAAGAGCTCCTGTATTAACCAATGTAAGTATCGAAAGTACTGATGCTCAAGCTGGTAGAATCAATGTAAAATGGACTCGCCCTTTGGGTTTTGACTCAACCGAATATAAAGGTCCTTACCAATATAAACTCTACCGTGCTTCAGGTATCAACGGAGGTGTTTTCCAACTCTTGACGAGCATTTCGACCAAAGTCAGAAAAGGAGTAGCTGATACTATTTTTGTTGATGGAGGATTAAATACTTTACAAAATGGGTACACATATAAGGTAGCATTTTTGTATGAAAACGATAAAGTTTTGGCCGAAAGCCAAATCGCAAGTAGTGTAAGACTAGTAGCGACTTCCGATGCTCAGAAAGTCAGAATTAACTGGCAAGCTAATGTACCGTGGAACAATGATAACCGCAAGCACCGTGTTTACAGAGAGTCTCGTACAAGACCGGGAAGTTTTAATATCATAGCTGAAGTATCGGTTGGTGCAGTAAATACCTATACTTATCTTGATGATGGCGTAGATAGATTCCCAGATGATGGCACAAGTACAATTCAAATGAAAGTTGATACCTCGTATTGCTACAAAGTAGAAACCGTTGGAGTTTACGCTCGTTTACCTCAATTAGGTTTGCTCAATAATTTATCTCAAGTAGCTTGCGGTACACCGATTGATAATACGCCGCCTTGTCCGCCTACATTTAGTTCGGAAGAAATCACCTGTCAAAACCTCGATCGAAAAGCTATTTGTGAAGCCAGTAGTATTTCAAATAAATTTAGCTGGCGAACTCCACAAAGTGCTGGTGGAATAATATGCAGAGTTGATATTCTGAAATATAATATTTATTATGCTCGCTACAAAGATGAACAGCCGAAGTTTTTAGCGACCGTTCCCGCAACTGAAACTTCTTTTGCACACGTGAAGCCTTTACAAGATGGTTTTGCAGGATGTTATTATATTACGGCCGTCAATCGTTTGAATATTGAAAGTGCACCAAGTAACATTATATGTAAAGATAACTGCCCTATTGTCGAGTTACCAAATGTACTAACGCCAAATGGTGATGGTAAAAACGACACCTTTACTCCGATGACTTGCTCGGCGTTTATCAAAACTATTAGTATAGAGATTTATAATCGTTATGGAGTGAAAGTCTATGAATCAAGCGGCGATACACTTAACTGGGATGGTAAGACAAGTAATGGGCTTGACTTAACTTCAGGAACATATTTTTATGTAGCACAAGTAGTTATTCAACGTTTAGATAAAGCTGACGAAGTGCCTACAACCATAAAAGGCTGGATTGAGTTGATTAAATAAATACCTGATTATCAGTAAAGAGAAAGTTATTTGATTAGAAAATGATGATAATTTTCAATTGTTAATATGCTATCTTTGCAACCCGATAATTGGTATAGTTTTTGATTATTAAACAAAAACACCAATTTCTGGTTCTAACGAAAACCTTTTTAAATTTAAAATGAAAATTTTACGTAGTTTTTTTGATGGTATTAGCCAAATTTTAGGAACATTTATTGCGTCATTTAAAAAACCAATGGCCACATCTATCAGTTCGTTTAGAGGCTTTATTATTTCTCTTTTGGTAGGTTTATTTGTAGCAATTGTAGCAGTTGGTGTTCAGCCTTTCGGTATTTCAGAATTTTTAAATAGTTCAAAAACGCTTTATTTGATTGGCTTTGGTATAGTTGCTTTCGTTGGAATGTTGATAGCGAAATTCGTTTTGCCGATGGTTCTTTCCAATTATTATAATGACCAACTATGGACAATTGCACGCCAAGTTGTGCATCTTTCAGCAACTATTTTGGTTGTAGGAATATTAACAATGGTGTATAGCAATTATTTCAACATTGTAGCTTTTACATTTATTGATATTATAAAAGCAGTGGCTTTAGCGATTATTCCGATTACGATTATTACTTTTATTCAGCAGAATTTATTTCATAATAAGTTTTCTACAACTGCCGAAAATATTAATAGTAACTTAGGGTCAATCAATCCTCCAAACAGCAAACAATTGTTTCCTGTAATGGTTTTTGGCGAAATTGGTCAAAAATTAAGTTTGATTCCAAACCAATTGATTTATGCCGAAACCTCGAAGGATTCGACAGACTTCTACTGGCAAAGCCTAATGGGCATTGAAAAAACAACAATTCAAACTCCATTAGCACACGTAGAAAAAGAATTAGCAGCACACCCGCAATTTATTCGTTTACACCGCAAGTTCGTAATCAATATGCGTGGTATTCACAAAGTAGAAGGTAATGCTCGTGGGTATCGTTTACGCATTGCACGCACAAAGCATGAGATTCCTGTTTCATGGAAGTTTCATAAAAAACTGGAGCAGATTGGACAGTAGTAAGAATTTACGAATTAATCGAATTACGATTTACGAATAAATATACGTAAAAAGCCGCAGATTGATTGATTCAAACTGCGGCTTTTTACGTATATTTTCTACAAAAAATAAGTAACCAATTAAGAATACTTCGGAAACTGGTCATAATCTGGTTTACGTTTTTCTAAGAAAGCATCACGGCCTTCACGGGCTTCTTCTGTCATGTAGCCTAAGCGAGTGGCTTCGCCAGCAAAAATTTGTTGTCCTACCAAGCCATCATCAATCATATTAAATGCGTATTTCAACATTCTGATTGCCATCGGACTCTTCTCCAATATCTCTTGGGCCCATTGGTAAGCGGTATCTTCTAATTCATCGTGCGGTATAACAGCATTGACCATTCCCATATCAAATGCTTCTTGTGCCGAATAATTTCTACCCAAAAAGAAAATCTCTCTTGCACGCTTCTGACCTACTTGTCGAGCCAAATACGCAGAACCATATCCAGCATCATAACTGGCTACATTTGCATCAGTTTGTTTAAAAATAGCATGTTCTTTGCTGGCAAGAGTCAAGTCACAAACTACGTGTAGGCTATGTCCACCACCAACGGCCCAACCTGGCACAACGGCAATTACAGGTTTTGTCATGAAACGAATTTGACGCTGAACTTCCAAAATATTCAAACGTCCTACTCCTCTTTCGTCTTTGTAGCCATCTTTTCCTCTGGCACGTTGGTCGCCGCCACTACAAAATGCCCAAACACCATCTTTTGGTGCAGGACCTTCGGCCGAAAGCAATACAACACCTATCGTAGCATCGTTGCGGGCATCCTCAAAGGCATCAATGAGTTCAAAAACTGTTTTCGGGCGAAAAGCATTGCGTACTTCTGGGCGATTAAAGGCAATTCTTGCCACGCCATTACGCTTTTTATAAGTTAAATCTTTGTATTCTTTGGCTGTTTGCCATTCTGAGTTAAGCATATTTGTTTGATGTAGAATTTTTAATAAATAATGTAAAAAGTAAAACTACAATCATTCATTTAAGTTAATATTTTTTTTCATTTCATTATAAACTTTGTAGGTCGTTAAGTCTATAAGCGACTGATAAATAGTATTTTGTTCGTGAATGATGTTTAAATTATATTTCTTATCTACGGGCAAAATCAATATATATTCGTTGGTTTCTTCGTCAAAATCCGCCAAATAGCTTTCCTTCGTATTATCGGCTTCTACGGCTTCGATTTTTTGAATATTTTGTCCTTTGATAGTCCCCTTCAATATTGCAACTGGCTTGGGCTTGGCGTTGGTTGGCAGATTAACTTTAAAAATATCTTCTTTGTTAAGGTTTTTGGTTAAAGAACAGGTATAGGCATACTCACCCGAAGCAATGACATTGAAATAACCATCCCATTTTGGTGTGTTGATTTTATCTCCTAAATTTATTGGTTCCGACCAATTTGTCCAAGTTTCATCAAGTCTTTGGCTCATAAAAATATCGGCATCACCGTAACCCAGATGACCTTTTGAAGAAAAATAAAGCGTTCGGTTATCAGCCGCAATAAAAGGTGAGCCTTCATTGAAATTGGTATTGATGGTTTCGCCGATGTTGGTGGGTTTAGTCCAAGTGTTATCGGGGTTTAAAAATGACACATATAAATCTGAGTTTGTATAGTTATTGTTTGTAGAAGCACTCATTACCAACACTTTACGATTGGGAGCAACAGCAAACTCTGTTATCCTGAATTTTTCATCTTCAAAACTCACTTTGAGTTCTTTCGGAAAACTCCAAATGCCATTTCTTAGCTTAGAAGTTGAAATACCACGTCTCATGCTTCCATTAGGCATATAACTATTGAGTAAGTAAAGCGTTTTGCCGTTGGGGGAAACAGCCGAAATAGCATTATTGTCTTCAGTATTAATTGGTTTATCAAGATTTTCTGGCTTTTCCCATTTATTTTTACCCCAATTTGCCACCCACGCATCTTGAAATTTATACATTCCTTTATTCTTCGGGTGTCTATCACGCACAAAAAAAAGCTGTTTTCCATCGTAAGTCATAAGTGGCGAAACTTCCACTGCCTCCGAATTAATGAATTTTCCGAGACTTTCTTTTTCAATATTTACATTCTCTAATTCAATCTCATTGATTTTAATTGATTCATTTGAAATTCCTATGGCATCGATTTGAATCGTGTAAGTTTTCACAGTATAATGTGGTGTATTATGTCCAAAACTTGTAATTCCATAGACTTTCGTATCAACAAATACCTTTATCGCTGCTACTTTATAAGATGTTGGTTTTGTGAGGTGTAAATGCCAAAGTGCATTTTGATTTTTTAAAGCTGCCCTTTTGTCATTCCAACTAAAAGATTCTCTTATTTTACCATTCGAGTCGAGCAAGGCAATCATGTTAAATCCATATTTAACATCAGCATTCTTGAAAACCAAAATATCCCTTACAGTTTGTGGAGTATTATAGCCTACTTCAATCCACTCATTTTTTTTATCAAGTTTAGGTTGCCACGCAGTATTTATATTTTTTTCCAGTGAAAAAGATGGTTTTCCGAGGGCATCTTGAGCATAAAAACCATCTTCTGATGAAGCCGTTGCATCCTTTTCAGCCCATTGCATTTTGAACCTTCTAATAAAATCTATTAATTCTTGATTGGTTCGTAATCTATAAAATTTAGTTGAGTTTTCTGCGTTGAAATCTATATCTTCCCGAGAAATATCATCGTTGGTAATGAGCAAACTTCGCCTAAAAACCTCAGCGAGTGATTGATATCGAAAATATTCTATGTTTGGAATTTTGGTGTTTTTCAAAAGTCCAATGGCATCTATTTGGCAGGTATATTCTTCCAAATAATCTAAATTTAGAACGATTTCTACTTCTTTTATTTTAAAATCTTTGGGGGTATCAATACCTAAAAACTCCGAATAATTATCCTTGATGATTACTTTGGGTTCTGCAGTGTAGATACTTTTTTTATGCCCGAGAGAGTCAAAAACGATGATTTCTTTGATAGCTCCAGAAAAATAATTTTGGGCAATAATTAACTGTTTTGCCTCAGTAGAAAGCGAAAAAGATACTCTAATTGCTTGAATAGCATCCTTTTTTGTATCTGTTTTTTTGAAAGTGCAAGCACTCTTTGAAAAAGTTTCTCTGGCATTCGGATTTCCCAAAATTTGATTATAATTTTCTATTTCTAAGGAATCTAAACCGTCTATAAAAAGTACTTTATCTGCCCAAACCATTTTATTTTGGGCAGTTACTATAAATGTAGTTAACAGTAAAATTGTAAGGATTTTTTTCATAAAATAGTATAAAATCTAAGTATTACTCCATAATCATCTGAGCAACTTCTCGGCCAGTTTGCATAGCAGCATTGAGTGATGGATACGCCAGATAATCACCACAGCGATAAAGATTATCACCAAGTTTAGAATTTTGGCGTTTGCTTGCTGCACGGTATTGCACCAAAGATTCAGGAATATGATAAGTTTTTAGATGTTTCCAAACATTGACAGATGGCCCAAACCAATCGAATAATTCCAGTTTGATTTCATTTGTTAGGTTTCTTTCATCTAATTTATCTAAACCTTGTGTACTTACCGAAATCAAAGATTTCCCTGCATTTCCATAATGAGAAGAAATATCACTAGGTACACATATATTGTGCACAGCTCCTCGACGATTTGGGTTAAGGGCGATAAACTTTTGCCCTTTCAAAGGAGAAGTTTCGGCCGAAAAATAAGTACAAGTAGTTATGTTATAAGTACGTTCATTAATTTCGCCCAACAATTTGTCGCTTGATTTTGGGTCAGTTGCTACCACAATTCTGCCAGCATTTATTACCTCCCCTCCTTCCAAAAATATTTGATTCCCTTCAAAACCTTTGACACGAGCATTTTTTCGGATACAATTTCTTGGTAGCATTTCAGCAATTTGTTCGGGAATCGCCTGTATACCTTCAGCTGGAATAGCCGCATCACCTTTAAAGAATTGCTTAAATGTAAACTGAAAGAAATTACTTGATGTAAGCAAATCATTTTCAAGAAAAACGCCTCCGTAAAATGGCTTAAAAAAATTATTAATCATTTTTTCACTCCAACCGTAATTTCGCAGAAAAGTAAGCGTATCTGTTGCTTCCATATTGAAAAACTCGTCGTCGGGAACTTCGGACAATTCGTTAGCAAACTTCCTGATTTTTAGTTTATCGCTCAACGTTCCAACCGACGAAAAAGCCATTGTCAGATACGCCATTTTGTTTTGGAAAGGGTTTTCCATTTTCATAAAACCCTTTTCGGCTTTTATCAATGCTCCCGACCCAAAATATTTTAGGTCGAGAGTATTATAATTCAATATCTTTTTGGCTTCTGGGTAATTTGTTAATAAAATCTGAAAACCACGATCAAGCAGAAAACCATCAACTTTATCCGTTCGTATTCGTCCGCCCAAAGCATCAGAACCTTCCAAAAGCATAAAACTATATCCTTTTTCGTTGAGAAACTTTGCACAAGTAAGCCCCGAAATTCCACCACCAATGATTACCGTTAAAAAATCATTCATAAACTTTTATTGAAGGTTTGACGTTTTTAAATTAAAAGTTTTGAAAATTCGATTTAAAAGCCCTATTTTGTCTTTAATAAGCACAAATATACCAAGCTTTGCGGTACAATTAATGAATTATTGATAATTCATCATTATATCAAGGCTTTGTCATATTTAGTCTTTAGTACAACATAAATAAACAGTAATCAGTTTTTTTTATTTATCGAATGAATTACGAAGTAAAACAAGAAGGCGAGTTCAAATACATTGACGAAGGTCAGGGAGATACACTATTGATTCTACACGGACTCTTCGGGGCATTGAGCAATTTTGATGATGTTATCGAAGGTTTTAAACACCGTTGTAGAATAGTCATCCCCGTAATGCCAATCTACGATATGCCCATGCGTGAAGCGAGTTTAGAGGGTTTACAGGCATTTATTGAGCGTTTTGTGGAGTTTAAACAACTCGACGACCTTATTATTTTAGGAAATTCGTTGGGCGGACACGTTGGTTTGCTTTATACACTTGCCCATCAAGAAAGTATCAAAGCGTTGGTTTTGACAGGTAGTTCGGGCTTGTTTGAAAACACAATGGGTGGTTCGTTTCCAAAGCGTGGCAACTACGAATACATCAAAGAAAGAGTTGCCTATACTTTCTACGACCCAAATACGGCTACAAAAGAGTTGATTGATGAATGTTTTGAGATTACATCGAGCATTCCAAAATGTATGAATATCGTGCAGATTGCAAAATCAGCTCAACGCCATAATATCGCCAAAGAGATTCAGAGTATTGACGTACAAACATGCTTAATTTGGGGTTTAAATGACACCATTACACCTCCACACGTAGGTTTTGAGTTTAATCGACTCATAAAAAATTCGGAATTATATTTCATTGATAAGTGCTGCCACGCACCGATGATGGAGCGTCCTGCCGAATTTAATGTCTATCTCGAAAACTTTCTTAATAAAATTCAAACAGAAGTGACTGTGTAGTGTTTAAATATTAAACCTTTTGATAATTATTAATGACAATTGCTGAAATTATTAACCACGATTTGCCAGTTTTAAAGCCATCCGACACCGTCGGAAATGCTTTAAATTGGATGGAAGAAAACCGCATCGGGCAATTAGTTGTTGTTGATGAAGGAAAATACGCAGGCATAGTCAGTGAAGAAATTCTAATGGGTTATGACGAAGATATGAAACTTACCGATGTAATGTTGCAGTTTTCAGAAATATCTTTATTTGATTATCAGCATATTTATGAGTCTTTAGGTTTAATTTCTAAATACAATTCGGGCGGTATTCCGCTACAGGTAATTGGTGTGATTGACGAAGAAGAAAACTTTGTCGGAATCATTACAGCATCAGAAGTTTACACTAAATTTGGTGAACTGCTCGGAAGCCAAGAACCAGGGGCAGTTTTGGTCATTTCAATTAAAAACCGAGATTATTCATTGTCAGAAATTAGCCGTTTGGTAGAATCAGATAATGCCAAGATTTTGAGCAGTTATTTTACAGGAAATACTTATTTGAATAATGAATCTGCAAATTTGACCTTGAAAATCAATCGAGAAAATATCACATCGATTGTAGCAACGCTCGAACGCTTCGGTTATACAGTTGAAGCCAGTTATGCCCACGAACCCGTAGAAAGCATTGAGCAAGAACGCTATAATATGCTCATGAAATATTTAAGTGTATAAAACAAAAGCCGTAAAACAGAAATTTTACGGCTTTTGTTTTAATGAGCATTCTTCTTTAAAGTTCTAACTATCAGCAATAAACTTATCAAACTAAGTATTGCCGCTGCCATAAACGGAGCTCCCGGAAAATAAATAGCAGCCCCTTTTTCTGTAAATTTATAAAAAAGTGTAGTCATCAATATTGGACCAATGATGGCCGCTATACTATTTAAACTTGTTAGCGAACCTTGCAATTCTCCTTGCTCATTGGCTGGCACTTGCGTTGAAATAATTCCTTGCATGGCTGGCCCAGCCAAGCCACCTAACGAAAACGGAACCATGATGGCATACATCATCCAGCTTTGATTGGCAAATGAATAGGCAAACGAACAAATGATGGAAAACATAAAACCTATATAAATAGCATTTTTTGTACCTAGTTTAGGAATTGCAATGCGAGTGAGACCTCCTTGAACCAAAGCAATCATCACTCCGATAAATGTTAACGACCATCCAATTTCTTTATTCGTCCAATTGAATCTTTCTTTTACAAAATAAGACCACGTGCCTTGGGTAGAAAAGTTGGCGATATAAACCAAAAACAAAGCCGCAACTAAACCAATTAACATCGGAAAACGGCGGAGATTTATCAAAGCTCCCACTGGATTTGCTCTTAGCCAATCAAATTTACGTCTATTTTCGGGTTTCAATGATTCTGGTAATATAAAGAATCCATAAAGGCAGTTGATTAAAGTCAGTACACCTGATACCATAAACGGTACTCTTGTACCAAAATCACTTGCTAAACCACCAATAATTGGCCCAACGATAAAACCTAAACCAAAAGCAGCTCCAATCATACCGAAGTTTTGTGCTCTTTTTTCGGGGGTACTTATATCAGCCATGTAGGCAGCGGCAGTTGTAAAGCTAGCTCCCATGACACCCGCAATCAGACGACCTATAAAAAGCCAACCAATCGTTGGGGCAAAAATCAATAATAGATAATCAAGTCCAAAGCCAAAAAGTGAGGCTAAAAGAATAGGTCTTCGACCAAATTGATCGCTCAGACCGCCCACAATTGGTGAACAAATAAACTGCATTAAGGAGTAAGCAGCAAATAAAAATCCACCATAACGGGCTGCACCACTCACATCGGTATGAGCCAATTCTGATATTAATGATGGCATCACAGGAATAATAATTCCAAAGCCAATCGCATCCAGAAGTATTGTAATAAATATAAATATCGTAGCGGCGTTACGTTTTTCAGACATTTTTTTCTGTTTTATTATAGTATTTTTTAAATATCAGCTAATTGTTAATGTTTTTTTCTTTTGGATAAAAGTCCAAACCAACAAAGCAATATATAACAAAAAGCCTATAATCATTGCCCAAATACCTTCTTTCAAGAAAGGTGGCTCATAATTTATACTTATGTTATGCATGCCTTTATCAAGCAAAACTCCAGTCATTCCATAACTAACCTTCATGGTTTCCTGTGATTTTCCATCGGATTCAACTTTCCACCCATCATCAAACGGAATCGATAAATAAAGCATCTTGGGCATATTTAACGTTACTTTACCGGTAAAGTTATTATTCGAAAAACTAGTAATCTGTAAAGACTCCTTTTTTCTTTCATCTGAAAGTTTTTTTATTTCCTCAAGTGTCAATACTGCCACTGTATCTTTTACCTCTTTAAGGTTTCTAAACTTTAGTTTTTCGCTATCATTAATTACAAAAACTTTCATCAAACTTAGGTCTTTTTGCAAAGCGGATAATTTTTTAAACTCGCTATCAAGCATAAACGCATCATATGTAAAACCCATCGGTAAAGCATTAGGGTTTTTGAAAATCGTTACATCACCAACCTTCGAAAGTGAATCATAGCCAAAGTTTTTGTAAGGAATTACATTTCTTGATAAAACATATTTTACACCCAAATGTCCCAATAGAAATGGGCGATTACGTAGCCCTGTTAGCCAACGAGTTTCAAATTCATTTTTGAGATTTATCATGCCTAACTCAGCCATAAAAGTAACTTGATTTTTATGGTTAAATGCCGTATAAACTGTTGTCCCATTATAACCTTGTACCATAGGGTCATTCGTACTCACATGAATGGCCGTACCTGATGAATAATCTTTCTCTATTCTATAAAATGACTTATCTTGATTTTTTAATAATTCAACCGCATCTACCGAATAATCGTTAAATCCTGATTTTTCTTTCCACTCTGAAGCTCCAATTGTATCTCTTTTATTAATTGTTGTATATGCAACTCCAACCGTTTCTACAAATGTTAGCACCAAAATCAGATATTTTATAAAACTTTTGGCCCAAAAATTATATGTAAGTAATAGACCCGCCAAAAGTGTAAAAATGAATAAAACTTTTATTCTTTCACCACGTACTATGAAATTATTCCAGTCGGTTGTATAGTTTACCATTAATAAGCCAAGCCAGAAAACATAAGTACCCCCAAAAACATATAAATTGAGTTTTTTGCCTTTTTCAAGATTAGAAATCACATACAATGTTGCTAAAAGCATTGTGATACCAATAAATAATGATAACGAACGATAATAATCTCCAGTAAAACCCCAAAAAGCGTATCTGAAAAAAGGAAAAACGAGAATGAAAAATATAATTCCTGCTATTGCTAAAGCTATTTTTCTGAGTTTTTTATTAAGAAAGAAAAATAGTTGAGGAAATAACAATAAACAAAAAAGCCCTAAATATAAGCTTGGGGCTTCCATATAATTATTCCAACCTTTATAATTATTTCCAACACCTATCAGATTATTCCCAAAAAACCTTGATACGATTGTGCCTGCTTGCAAACTATCAACTATTTTCAAAATAGGGTCTTTGGTAAGTGTTTCTACATAAGAGGAACCTCCCGTAACTCTCGGACTATTTATCATTACATAAATATTTGCACCAAACATTACTGCTCCCATCATCAAGCCTAGAATACCACAGCCTACTAATTTAGCTATCGTAACTAGAGATGTTTTAAATTTTGTTTCTTCTTGTAAGTAGAACCAAGCTATTACATAAATTATAGAAAACTCACCAATCAAAAATAAGTTAAAAGGCTGATCCATAGCTATAAATGCTACTGCAAGAGGCATATAATACCAATTGTTTTTTCGCAGAAGACTCTCTAGTGCAAACAACCAAAAAGCATATTCGACCGCCCAACCTGTAAAGAAAGTATACCAGCCTGCGGAGATACTTAAAAAACTTGATAGCCCATATACTAACCCACCAATTATACAAGCAAATGGGCTTAATGATTGTTGTCGTAGATAGGCATAAAATAATAAACCCGCAGCCATAAATTTAATAAATTCAACAAAACCAATTGAATATGGTAGATTGTCTATTCCCATAAAATAAATAAGCCAATGGAAAGGATTACCCAAATTAAATGGTGCTATATACTGACCCAATCCCTGTTGAAATGACCATTTTAGTGATTCGCCATTATTCATTGTATCAATCATCATTTTAGCATAAGCATAAATTTGATTAATAGTATCGCTGCCAATATCCTTAAATAAGAACATTTTTTTACCAAATAAAAAATCTTTAAATACCCAAAAGCATGCAATTGCTAGTATTATACTAAGGACGTAAAAAGAGTTTTTATGAGTTAAAAAGTCTTTACCAATTTTTTGGGGAGTTTCCTCCACTATCAAAGACATTTCAGTAGTTTTACTATAAGGTTGTTGGGAAAGTTTTTTCTTATTCATATCAAATTTACTTATAAAAAAATAGGCTTAAGGCTTAATTAGTTACAAAAATAGTAAATGACTTAGCATTTTTTTATAAAATGCTAAATCGAGTAGGAGACAAAGATAATAAATAAATTATCTTTGTCGATTTCTCATACCACCCTATGTACTTACGTGTACGGCGGTTTTCTCAGATTGGATTACTGTGCAATTTCTTGTAATTTTCCGTAAGTCCATATAATCCATGATTTTTGAACCATTTGTCATTCAATGTTTAAGGCTGGGCTGTTACTTAATCGCCACCAGCCTTTACCACTTAGAGCAGTTTTCCAGCTTAACTTTTTCTCCACTTTTAGACTTGTCAAAAACCTTACTATCCCAATTACTCTTTTACATTGTTTGAGCCTATAGCATCAGAGTTTCCTTCGTAACCATGATTCAATCGCTTGGAGCTTTTTACTCATATTTGCGTATTTGTAACATTGTAACCAGCCTCTCAACATCGGTTGGAGTTTTAAAATTATCATTTCAAAAGATTCTCCTTTGTTTTGGCTTGTAATTTCTATGATTTTGTCTTTTAATCGCTGTTCGCTTTTCTTTCCTAATCCTAGCCTACCGCCTTTTAATAGACTGTGCCCAAGAAAATTACATTCATAACATTGCCTTATTCCACTTTTTGCGTGATTAACTTTCAGTTTCATGCGGGTTTCAATGAAAGTTTTGATACTTTCTTAAACTCTCAATGCACTCTCTTTGGTTTTTACAAAAATCTGTAAATCATCCGCATACCCTACAAATCGGTGTCCTCATCTTTGTAGTTCTTGGTCTAACTCGTCAAGTACAATATTGGATAATAAGGGGCTTAAGTGAGCGACCTTGTGGCGTACCTTTTATACGTTGACTTTCCATCCCTTCTAAGAATATTCCTGTTTTTAGAAACAAATTTATCAGTCTCAGTACCCTTTTGTCTCCGATTCTTGTCCCCAACATCCATATCAATCTGTGGTGGTTTACTTCGTCAAAGAACTTCGCTAAGACAATATCAACTATAATTGTGTAACCGTCTTTTACGTTTTGACATGCTTTTGCTAAGGCTTGATGGGCACTACGTTTAAATCGAAACCCGTAGCTGTTGTCGGAAAAAGTTTTGTCGTACATGGGCGTTAATATTTCTAGTATCGCTTGTTGTACTAGTCGGTCTTTAACTGTCGGAATACCCAACAATCTTATGCCGCCTTGTGGTTTTGGAATTTCAATACCTTTCACGGGGCTTGGTTTTCACCATTTAATAATTCTTCGGCTAATTTCTTCCAATTTTGGCTTAACCATCCTTGAAGTTCTCCAACTTCCATCCTGTCAACTCCCCCCATTCCCAGCATTTTGTACTACTTGTTTACTAGCTTTTTGCAAATTTGATGGGTCGATTATACGTTCCATCAAACTTTTAGTCTATTTATCCTCTTCTTCGCATACAGTTAGCCAGGCTGGGCATACCTTTCCATCTTTGCTGAACCATAGGGGTGTCGCATCAGATAAAAGGTCTTTAAGTGTCAAACATTCTCCCATCGGGTTCATCTGATGATTTTAATCGTTCTCTCCCCAGTTTTATTGACTATTTCTACTTCCCATTTGGCTCCACAGTTCTGAAAATTCGGCCCTTCGCTCCATCTCCATTACAGAAACTTCTTCGCTACAACGACCTCGGCTGACTTCTGTATAAAGCTTTTGATTGACCGCTTCACTTGGCTACTCCTCCTATATTTTATACAGACCTCCCATGGTAAACACATTTCTCTTCTCTCGAAAACTGCAAGATTTACTAACCAAAATTACGTTTAGCTATTGGGCGTTCCTGTCTATTGCCAAGTAACCCTTTTGGAAAGCCTTTATCTTGTTTCTGTTCGTCAATTCCCGATTTTGCCTAAAGCTTATTTAGCCGTGCAGGCGTTCCTGTTTTACCTCGCGATAAACACACTTGCTGTTGGCTAACGATTCCCGCTAAATGGCTCGCTAAGGACTTTAACCGTTTAGAAAAAATGGTATGCATGGCACACAAACAAAAAGAGCATCCTCCATAGAGAATGCTCCTTTATATTTCTTAGCTCAAAAAAGATTAAGCGATGATTTCTGTTACTTGACCAGCACCTACAGTACGTCCACCTTCACGAATCGCAAAACGAAGACCTTTATCCATAGCAATTGCACTGATTAATTTTACCTCAATAGTGATGTTATCACCTGGCATTACCATCTCTACTCCTGCTGGCAACGAGATTTCTCCTGTTACGTCTGTTGTACGGAAGTAGAATTGAGGACGGTATTTGTTAAAGAATGGAGTATGACGTCCACCTTCTTCTTTGCTCAATACATAAACCTCCGCTTTGAAGTGAGCATGTGGTTTTACCGAACCTGGCTTACAAATTACCATACCACGCTTGATTGATTCTTTCTCAATACCACGTAATAATAAACCTACATTATCACCAGCTTCTCCACGATCAAGGATTTTACGGAACATCTCAACACCAGTTACAACTGATTTTAAGTTTTCAGCACCCATACCTAAGATTTCAACTGCTTCAGAAGAGTTAATTACACCAGTTTCGATACGACCAGTAGCAACTGTTCCACGACCTGTAATTGAGAATACGTCTTCAACTGGCATCAAGAATGGTTTGTCAGTTGCACGTGGAGGAAGTGGAATAAATGAATCCACAGCATCCATTAACTCATCTATTTTCGCAACCCATGTTGGTTCTCCGTTCAAGCCACCAAGAGCTGAACCTTGAATTACAGGGATATTATCGCCATCATACTTGTAGAATGACAATAACTCACGAATTTCCATTTCTACTAATTCTAATAATTCAGGATCATCAACCATATCCACTTTATTCATGAATACAACTAACTGAGGTACACCAACTTGGCGAGCCAAAAGGATGTGCTCACGAGTTTGTGGCATCGGACCATCAGTTGCAGCAACTACAAGGATAGCTCCGTCCATTTGAGCAGCACCAGTTACCATGTTCTTAACGTAGTCAGCGTGGCCAGGACAGTCAACGTGAGCATAGTGACGGTTGGCAGTTGAATATTCTACGTGAGCTGTATTGATAGTAATACCACGCTCTTTTTCTTCAGGAGCATTGTCGATTGAAGAGAAATCTCTTTTCTCTGCTAAACCTTTTTCTGCAAGTACTTTCGTGATGGCAGCCGTCAAAGTAGTTTTACCGTGGTCAACGTGACCGATGGTACCGATATTTACGTGAGGCTTACTACGGTCAAAATTCTCTTTTGCCATGATTGATAAAGTCTATTATTATTGTTCTTATATACTTAATTTAAACTAAACGCTAGTCTGGTACTATTTTATATTAATTTAAAAGCTTCCTTTAAAAATATATAATAAAAAAACAACTTTATAATAGAAAGGACAGTGTGACTACCGTAACTCCAATATAATTATAAAGTTATGCCTCAACAAGTAAGAGCTTCAAATATAGAGCCTTCAAGCAGAATCGGACTGCCGACCTCTTCCTTACCAAGGAAGTGCTCTACCACTGAGCTATGAAGGCTTTTCAGTGAGCGGCTACAAGTAAAGCAGTAATCAATCAGAGATTAACAACTGCAAACTGTTTACTTACTAAGAGTGAAAGACCAATCCAGAATTGGCAAAAATTTAATAATTAATGCCTATATTAATTGCCAAACACTTTTGTTGAGCGAAAGACGGGGCTCGAACCCGCCACCTGAAGCTTGGAAGGCTACCGCTCTACCAAATGAGCTACTTTCGCTTATAATACACTAAATTAAAGAGTGGGGGCGGATGGATTCGAACCACCGTAAGCATTACACTAGCAGATTTACAGTCTGCCCCATTTGGCCACTCTGGTACACCCCCTTGCTATTTCTTTACCCTTTTCAGTAACTCATTGGATTACTTTGTCGCTGAATTGGAGTGCAAAATTATATCCTTTTTTTATTTTGTCAAATAGTTAGGCACTTTTTTTTAATTTTTTTTTCAAATATTTTTTTTCAACTCCTTTTTATATTCACTGAAGTGTTGATTATCAACTTTTTGCGTTTTAAAGTACCCCTCCCCTCTATTAAGTTTTCAATACCACTATCAAGACCAATATTGTATTTTTATGCTTTTTTTCACAAAAATATTTCAAACATCGAAAAAAAAGTCCTTTTTCCCTTCTTACTATTAGCATAATGTTTTGTACTTTTACCCTAACATACTTACACAACAATATTAAAACTAAATAGTTTGATAAGAAACAAATGCTATCTGAATTTAATTCAAATAGCATTTTATTAATTTTTTTTATAGAAATATTTTATAATCTAAGCCCAATACTCCAAGCCTGTAAATCTTTTGCGTTTGTTTGTTCAACTTTAAATACTTGATTTAAATCGTATCTTACAAATAATGTAGCACCTTTTCGTTTACCAAGTTCGGCGGTAAGACCGTATCTAAAATCCTCTAAACCATAGCTTCCTTTATTTTTTTCTTTTTTCCCTCCCTCATATTTTAGCTTACTGTATCCACCAATTCGGTAGCCAATATAGCCACCAAGACCAATTCGGAATTTAGCCTCCTCAAAACCAAAATTAAGCATCATTGGAAGGTTCAACATCGGTACAACAAATTTGCTTTTCGATAATTTTTGCCCA
Source organism: Cytophagaceae bacterium (assembly GCA_027486845.1). Lineage (GTDB taxonomy): Bacteria > Bacteroidota > Bacteroidia > Cytophagales > Spirosomataceae > Emticicia. The sequence goes on along the minus strand of JAIXOL010000044.1, from coordinate 10,959 downwards.
AAATCTTTGAAAATTAATTGTTTTCCTAGCATTTGGACAACGTTGTTTTCTTCCAACATAAAATTATTCCAAGCTACTTCTGGGCCGTAGGTAAGAGCTAAATCCACTTGTTTTCCATTGATTAAAGTAATATTTCTTTGAAAGGAAAGTGCCACATACCTAGATTTCCACGTATCTAACGATGAGCCAACCGTTGAGCCTTTTGTCCAATTATTTAGACCTACATAAAGGCCAAAATCGCTACGTGAGAAAAACCTTCCCGAACTCGATTTTTTCTTATTTGTTTCACGGTTATTGTCATCAGAATCAACGTCTCGGTCTTCTTCCTTATAAACTCTATTTTCGCGGCTCCAATGGTCATCTTTATCGTTACGAAGCGTATCCTTACGAGTGGTCATTTCTTTTGAATCTCTCAAAATAATTTTAATATTTCGACCATCACGAGCCATTACCAAGATTGTATCTTGATTTGAGCCATACGTTCCTGCCAAAATAATTGTTTTCTTTCGTTCGACAGAATCAACACCAACGCTTTTCAGAACGTTTTCGAGGTCGAGGGTTTTCGGCAAATCGAAATCTCGTTTGCTTGAAGTATAGACTATTACTCGTTTTTTTACAGCTTTGTCAGTAAATTCGACAATTGTTGTATCTGATTTAAAATTGGCTTTTACTGATAATGTGAAAATTGTCAATAATAAGGCTAAGTGCAGTTTTTTCATTGTTGTAATTTATTTTTCGTCAAAATGTTTGCATGGAGCTGTCCACTTCTTATTTATTCTTTGTTTTGTAATCTACTTACTTTTCGTTGTACGAAATCACGTACATCAGTTATGTCCTCTTTTATAATACTATCATCAACACGAGCCAAAACATCTTTTACGCCGAGTTTCTTCAAATCTACTTTCTCTCCATATTTAAAATGTTTGTATTCACCATATAATTTAGCGATGAATGATTTTTCCTTTTCTTTTTTTTCTTCGCCCATACGTTTTGCTTCAGCCAAAGATGTATTCGAATCCGAGTTAATTGAAGGAATTACCTCGACTTCGGGAGCAACTGGCTCAAGCACAACTACCACAGACTCGCCAATATCAGTTTTGAAAATTCCTTGTGAAACTTGTTGGGGTGGATTAGTAGTTTCGACTACAGGATTTTCGAAAATTGGAGTATTAATTGCAACGCTTATTTGCTCTTCGGGTGAATCATCAAGGATTTTATTAGGTGCTAACTGAATTATAGAATTTTGGTTTGCAATGCTGTTTTCAGGTGTAATTGTAACAATGGATAAAATTACTTTTTTAGATTTTTGTACGTTGTGCTTAGTTGTATTTTTTAGCGTTGACTGACCATTTTCAACCAAAGCCATTGCTTGATTATTAGCTAGTCTTGAAGTTGTAACAACAGCGTTTTTCTTTCTCGTTGGCAAATTCGCACTTATAGCTGTTGGACTAAAAGAAGTATCATTTTGAGTCAAAAATCCAACCGAAAGAGCAATAGCGATACCTGCCGCAGAGGCATAGTAAGCCCAATTACGATTACCCAAGAAAAAGCCCGCCTTCGGTTTTTGTTGTTTTTCTTGTAAACGTACCTGAAACTTCTCAAAAGCTTTTTGAGAAGGCTCTTGTCGATGTTCTGCCAATTTTTTGGCAAAAAGGTCGTCAATCGGATGTTTTTTCATTTTTATTATGATGTTCATTTTTGTATGGTTATTTGATATTGAAAAATTAGTTAATGATGAATGTGATAAATTCATAATGGAACTTAGCAACTAATCAACAAATAACCAATTTTCCCGTCCCCTAATAACTCATAACTTTTCTTTGTTCTAATTTCATTACCTTAGCTTGCAATATTGCTCTTGCTCGGCTTAATTGTGACTTTGATGTACCTTCCGAAATTCCTAGCATTTCGCCGATTTCGAGGTGGTTATAACCTTCTATGGCATAGAGATTAAAGACCGTTCGATAGCCAATAGGTAATTCTTCGATGAGTTTCATCAAATCGGCTGCTTCGAGGTCAGTGCTAAACGATGATTCGTTGGGTTCTTCGATGGCATATTCGAGGTCAACAATTATCATTTTTTTACTTCTGACATACATTAAGGCTTCGTTTACCATGATTTTACGAATCCAGCCCTCAAAACTCCCTTGGAATGTAAACTGGTCGATTTTATCAAAAACACGCATAAAACCATCAATCATCACATCTTCAGCTTCCATTTTATCACCTACGTAGCGAGTGCAGACCGCCAACATTTTCGACGAGAACTTTTCATAAAGTCGAGTCTGTGCTTTGGGGTCTTGCCGCTGTACGGCCTTAGCGAGGTCGTATTCGTTAGAGAAAAGTGATAAAAGTTTAGCCATAAAATAGTGTGTTCATTAGAAAGATGCAAAAAAAGGCAAAGATGGTTGCATGTAAATTAAGAATTGAGAATTAAAAATTAAAAATTAGACAGTAAACTGCTAATTATCAAATATTTATAAATTCTTAAATTTTTTGGAAATTTTATTTTTACACAAATCATATAATTTTTTTAGAAAAGCTTTGGGAGTTTGGCACAAGTCTTGTACTTTTGCAGTCCAAATTCGTGTCTTTAGCAATTCCATTAAGACTACGCTATGACATTAAAACGGGACATAAATATGGTCTTGTGGCCGAGTGGCTAGGCAGAGCTCTGCAAAAGCTTCTACAGCGGTTCGAATCCGCTCGAGACCTCTAAAAACAACAAAAAGCACCTCAAAAGGGTGCTTTTTGTTGTTTATGGCATAAAAACGCCTTTTTATTTAACATCTAATAATCAGTTTTAACACTGTTCGTGATACCAGTTTGATACCGCTTTTTATTCTGACTACTTGGGGTATGTTTGTGGAAACCTTTTGTAGAACAATATACTTCCCTTACAAACATAGTCCGATTGTTAGTTAAGTCATTACATAGAGTTCATTTTTTAGATAATTATTTAATCAAATTAATAAAATAAATACCTTACATGAAACGAATATTTTTTCTACCATTTTTGATTATTTGTACATCTGAGTTACAAGCACAAAATAATTGGCCAGAACCGAAATTCAACTTCTTAGTGATTATGGGAGGTTCAGAATTTTCATTTGAAGAGGTTAACGGCCTTATGTAGAAACTCAGGTTATTGAATATCGGGGCGGAAACAGCAAAACATTTTCAGCTACAAAAATGCCTAGTATAAAAAAATATGGAAATGTTACTTTAAAGATAAGGTATTACCAACGATGATTTTACAGCGTTACTTGCCAAAGCCAAGGCAAATACAAATAATCGCGAAACGATAATAATAAAATTGATGGATGAAAACAGAGAACCTACGATGACTTGTACATTAAAAAATGCTTTTATTACGAAGTCGGTTCTGTCTAAGGATAAAAGTGTTATTGAGAGCATTGAAGTCGCACATCAAGGTCTTTCAATTTCAGATGGCAAATAACCCCCGCTAGTTTTAATAGTGTTAACCATTAAAATGAGAAAATCGGGCAATTTTAAAACAATAGTGGATAACAGCCATTTTTACAATCGTATCTTATAAACTTATTTTATAGTTGCTTCATGCGTTAGGTTTCACTTCCACAATGAAACTTAACGCATGAAACAACTAAAAATCATTCTATGACGAATAACAAAACCTTTTCTCAAACAGGGTCATATTTCGTCTCGATGGGTTTTGAAGTGTTAAAGGACACTTTTGATTTTTAACTCAAACTGACTAATATTTTTATCGCAAATAATTGACTATTAGCAATTTGACCTTTTTTTTCAAAAATATCAAATTTAAGACAAATATACAATTAACCTACTTTAAAATCTTAACCCTAATATCTTTAAAATAGGCGATGCTTTTGGGGTCGTGGCCTTGTAGTGCTACTGTACCCGAACTCAATCTTTTTAGTCCACGATTATCTGGGAGAGTGTCCGGCTCTGTATAATCAACTGCTACTTTATCATCAATTTTTATGATGATGTGTTTGTCTTGAACAATGATATGATATTCATACCACTCATTGTCTTTCGCAAAATTTTCTTTTACATCATTTATGCCATACAAACTTCCCGTTTTACGCCAGTCGGTGTGCGTTTGATTTACTTGCACTTCGTAACCTTTTTCGGGCCAGCCTTTTGCCTGATAGGCCGTATGAATAAATATACCAGAGTTTGAGCCAGGTAGCGTTTTAGCTTTTAACTTAAACTCAAAATTTTTAAAGTCATGGTTGCCAACTTTGCCTTCGTAGAAAAGGTGGGCACGTTCGCCCGCTACTTTAATCGTTCCGTCTTCGATAGAGAATGTGGCGGGGTGGTCTTCGTTTATTTTCCAGCCGTCAAAAGATTTGCCATCAAAAAGCGAAACCCAACCTTTTTCCTTTTTCTGCGAAAAGGCCAAACTGACCGATAAAAACAAACACAATAACAATGATAGTTTTTTCATGATTAAAATTGATTCGTAAGATTGAATATTTGTTTAAAGTCCCTAATTTACGATATTCATTCAGGCTTACAAAATTGAATTTCGACTATTGTGTATCTCCCTAAACTATTTATTTTCTTTGCAATTGCCACTCTGTCTTAATGTTTGTTTATTTTTGCAGAAAATACAACAGAATTTAGCATAATGAGTCAAACTAATAGCGTTTTTATACTCACCTTATCTATTATTGGTTTAGGGTTCTTTATAAAAAAATATAATTTCATTTCAGAAAAAGAGGGCAAAACCATCTCGAAATTTTTGATGCACACCACTTTTCCTGCTTTGATGATTTTCTCAACGGCTCGTGTAAAACTAGACTCTTCACTCTTACTACTTCCGTTATTTTGTATTGCTTTTTGCTCAATCATGATTGCCATTGCATGGATTTGGTTTGCTAAATATCCGAATGATTTGCGTGGCGTATTGACAATGGGGGCTGGCGGACTAAATGTTGGTCTTTTCGGTTTTCCGCTCATCGAGGGACTTTTCGGAAAAGAAGCAATGGTCTATGCAGTGATGTTTGACATTGGCAATACAATTATGACTTTTGGCGTGGTTTATCCAATCGGAAGTTATTTTTCTTCGAATCATAAAGGTTTACCAGCATTCGGCAGTTTAATCAAGAAGGTTTTTAGTTTACCACCCGTTTTAGGTTTATTTATTGGATTGATAATCAATGTTTCTAATGTAGAAATGCCCACTTTGTTTTTTGATTTTTTGGGTACTTTGGCACAAGCTAATAAGGCATTAGTATTACTATTAATGGGTATTTATTTGAGTTTTGAGCTAAATAAAAAACAAGTGATAGCAATCTCGAAGGTATTGGTAATTCGCTATGCCGTAGGAATATTATTTGTGTTGGGCATCTACTTTAGTTTTTCGCATGATACACTATTGTATGCGGTCTTGATTATATGCGTAATGCTTCCGTCAGGCATGACAATTTTGCCTTTCGCCGATGAACTCAATTATGATACACGTATTCCAGGTACGCTAGTAAATATTTCGCTGCTTATTAGTTTTGTACTAATGTGGGGTTTAGTTTTGGGGCTGCATTTGAATTGATAGCATCCCCCTGCCCACTTTAAGTGAGCAAGGGAATTTCAAAATCAATTATCATCATCCTCATCTTCTTCACTGCCAGCCAATTTTGCTGGGTATGGTTTTGAACCTTTAGCCGAATACCACAAAATTCGGTTCAACATATTGTCGTTTCCTCGGTCAATTCTATTAAAGGCAAATTTTATCGACTGATTCGTAAATTTCAATGCCGCCCCTTTCTGAGCACTAGCAGGTTTGTTCATTTCATTGAGCGGAACGAGGTTTTTCTTATACGTAAATTTAAAGTTTTGGTCTATTTTATCGGTGAAACAATCAAACATTGGTGAAGCCGTTGCGTCAATAATATTCATCGGAGGTAAACCTAAAATTTGCTCAATTGTACGTAATACTGAAGTTTGGTTATAATTGGTGTGTACGGTTTTCTGTAAACGAGAATAATTACTAACCACATAACCTGTGGTACGATAAGCACTCACATGGTCCCAGCCGGCTTGAGAGTCGTCTTCACTGATAAAAATTACTGTTGAATCAGCAAAGCGGCTTTTCATAATTGCTTCAACGATGCGTCCGACTGCTAAATCATTATCGGCTACCATAGCTCTCGGGGTTGGAAACTTAGGATTCATCCCCGTAGTGTGGTCGTTGGGCAAAGACATAATCATCAAATTTGGTAGTGTACCATTAGGGTTTGCTTCGGCTACTTTTAATTCTTTCAAAAATGCATCAGCTCTCATTTGGTCACTGATTATCTCATTATCGCACCCAGGAAAATCAGTCGCTAAAATTGGTCGGACTCTTGAAATAGTTGTTGTATTTGTGTACGGAAAAGTCTCGCCTTTTTGCTGTAAATCATACAAACTAAACCAATTATATTTTTTTTCGTCAAACTCACAAGTACAGGCTTCACCGTAGATTCTGACACTCTTTCCGTGGTCGAGGGCATTATTCCAAATTAATCCTTTTTTGTTATACACCAAAGCATCATATAATACATGTGGGTAACTACGAAACCACGCTCTTACGCTCTTTTCCGTATAATCAGTGACCATTCCCGCACTTGCCCAATGATGTCCTTCGGCCGAAGATTTTCCCGAAACATGATAATTATCCATCAATAAATATTCACGTGCAATACTATGCTGATTAGGCGTAATGCTATCGCCAAAAATACACAACGAAGCCATGCCATCTCCTTCTTTCATATCTCCTAAAACTTGGTCATAGGTGCGATTTTCTTTGATGATATACAACACATGTTTAAATACCGAAGGCTCTCCGATTCGCTCAGGCACTGGTCGAGGAGCAATGTTTTTTCGGGGTAATAATTCGGCTAATTTTACTCGCTTGTACAAACTCTGATTTTTTACTTTTTCGGTAAAAGCTTTAAGCTTTGCTTCATCAGGCAGCGGAATAAACGAAATTGAAGCCAACTGTTTATGTGAATTATATGCTTTGTCGGCTTTGATAGCATCTTTCAATTTGTGGGCGACTTTCGCTCCAACAGCTTCGAGATTAGTCACATATAATTCACCTGCATTGACTACAATTCCTGATGGATAAGCCTGCGTTGGAATATAGCCTTTTACAAAACTTTTTCCAGTTCCTTGGCTATTGACATTTTTTCCGAGCGAAACCACCGCAATTGCATTGTCCATCCCATTGGCAACATACAGCAAAGTACCCGATTCGTCTAAAGCTAAAGCATTGGGAGTACTCCCGATGAGTGCTTCGTTATCTTTGAAAAGTCCAACGTAAATCGAATCAATTACTTGCAATTTTCGGGCATCAATAACCGAAACGTAGTCGCTGTTTCCATTGGCTATGTAAACAAACTTTTTATCAGGACTTACTACAACTGCATTTGGGTGCAAACCAACATTGATTTCTTTGATTGGTAGCCCTGTATTTATATCAAAAACCGACACCGTCCCTCTCGAAATAGCTCCTGTTTGTGGGTTTATGTAAGCACTTCCCCACGGTATACCTGCTGTTTCCTTTCCATCAGCGGGGTTAGTTATTGGGCCAGCCCAGTTTGTCACAAAAGCCTTATTATCAACAATTTTCAACCCATAAGGTGCAACTCCCGTAGGCTTCGACCAAACAACTTCACCGTTACTTACCTTCGATTTTACAAATTGGTTATTGCCATTTAGCACTGTATAAAGAAATAACTCGCCATTTTCGTTTTTTATTTCTACTTCATTAGGTAAAGCCACCGTAGCGGGAACTTCGGCCTTAAAGCTGAATGCCTTGATAAACTTAATTTCTTTGCCTGTCCAAGCAGCTTGCATCACGTACGAATTCGGTGCTTCTCGGCCACCTGCTCCCCAAAAAATATAAACTGAATCTTTGACGGACACGGCCTTAATCCCCGAAAAAGAGCTCATATTACTCTTATACTGTGGGGTTTTATCATAACTCCAACGATTAACCAAAATGTGGGTTTTACTATCAAAAACCGCCAAACCATATCGATCTTCAACAACTACCAAAGCTGTATTTGGAATCATCACCAAATCAAGACTATGATTTTCGAGGTCGGGATTCCCGAAATTCACCGATTCGCCTGCACCATCAATGATACGGTTATAGGGCATCAAATATGGAGAGTTTTCAGCAAAAAGAGTAGTATCATCATAGCGGAATGTAGATTGATTGACCGCAGTGTAGGTGTCTTTTTTTGTGGATTTACAACTCAAAAAATTAACTATTATGAGTGTAGAAATCGCAAAAATGAGTAGGTTATTTTTTTTCATAACGACGTGTAAAATGAATAATTCTCAAAAATAAGCAACAAACGCCAATACTTTCGACTTTTGATATTAAGGAATGTTTATTAAAGTTACAAATAACCCAAAATTAGGTTCTCGAATTTCACAAAATCTCATTATATTTGACTGATTCAAACTAAACCTAAAACATGAAAAGCTTCATCAAAACCCTGCTTTTTTCTATCATTAGCATCGCTGCCTTGGCTCAAACGATTAATATCAAAATCCTACAACAACCTGTGGAGGTTTATAAAGATAAGTGGGGAGTTTCGCATATTTACGCCCAAAATGAGCACGATTTATTTGTAACACAAGGCTATGTGGCAGCCTCAGACCGACTTTTTCAGCTCGAAATGTGGCGAAGACAAGCCACAGGCACAATGGCCGAACTTCTGGGCGAGCGTGAACTAAAGCGTGACATTGGTACAAGATTATTTAAGTTTCGGGGAAATCTAAACGCTGAACTGCAACATTATCATCCACGAAGCAAGCTAATCATTGAGGCTTTTGTGGCAGGAATAAATGCCTACATTGCCGAAGCAAGACAAAAACCCGAAGACCTACCTTTTGAATTTAAGCTACTCAATACATTACCCGATTTTTGGACACCTGAAGTGGTTATTAGCAGGCATCAAGGGCTTTTGAGCAATATAGAGGATGAAATTAATAATGCACGACTTGTAAAAATTTTAGGAGCAGATAAAATGCGAGAATTATCATGGTTTCATCCCAAAAACTCAGATAACGAACCCAACCTCGAACTCGACAAAATTCTTGATAATGATATGCTTTTTGAGCATATTTTAGAATATTATGAAGCATTTAGAGCTCCATTAAAATTCCCGAAAACTGATAATAAAGTCGGCTTACTCGATGATTTTCAAGATTGGTACAAAGACGAAAAAGACAATGTTGGCTCGAATAACTGGATAGTTTCAGGCAAACTTACCGAAAGTGGCTACCCAATGTTGGCCAATGATCCGCATCGAGCTCAATCGACGCCTTCGCTGCGTTATTGGGTACATTTAAACGCTCCCAATTGGAATGTTATTGGTGGAGGCGAACCAACTTTACCTGGAGTTTCTATTGGTCATAACGAATATGGTGCTTGGGGATTGACCATTTTTGAAACCGATAATGAAGACTTGTACGTTTACGAAACCAACCCTAAAAATCCCAGTCAGTATAAATACAAGGGTCTTTGGGAAACCATAAAAGTTATTTCGGATACGATTAAAGTCAAAGGGCAAGCCCCAAAAATAGTTCAGCTAAAATATACCCGACACGGGCCAGTTGTTTTTGAAGATGTCAAAAATAATCATATGTATGCCGTTCGGGCGGGTTGGCAAGAAGTCGGTTGTGCTCCTTATTTGGCCAGTTTACGCATGAATCAAGCGAAGAGCTGGGAAGAATTTCGCAAAGCGTGTACGTTTAGTCGTATTCCGGGCGAAAATATGATTTGGGCAGATAAAAAAGGACATATCGGCTGGCAAGCGGTGGGAATTTCACCAATTCGTAAAAATTGGTCGGGATTAGTGCCTGTTCCGGGCGATGGCCGTTATGAATGGGGTGGTTATTTACCTATCGAACTTTTACCCAATAAGTTTGACCCAATTGAAGGCTTTGTTGCCACTGCCAATAATAATTTGACCCCCAATAATTTCCCGAATAGAAATGCTATCGGTTGGCGATGGGCTCATCCTGTAAGAGCCAATAGAATCGAAGAGGTATTGAAATCTGGCAAAAAACACACTTTAGAAGAGTTTGCTTTGCTGCAAAGCGACTATGTTTCGCTCACGGCTCGTGTGTTAGTTCCGATGTTAAAAAGATTGCCAATTGATACACAATACCGCAGTCTAAAATCAAAACTCGAAAATTGGGACTCTTTTGAACTCAGTCCCGAATCAACCAACGCCACGGTTTATGTTGAATGGGAAAGTTTATTGCAAAAAACTGTTCATAAACTGGCTGTTCCCGAAAAAGCCCAAAAATACATGAAAACAATTCCAACCAAACGCTTAACCGATTGGCTCGTAACTCCTCCGCCATTTTTGGGTGCAAATCCATTGGCAAGTCGAGATTCGTTATTGATTACATGTTTCAAAAAAGCAGTTGAAAATATTACGGCAAGATTGGGAAAAGATGAAAGTGAGTGGCAATATGGCCAAGCTAAAAATAAGCATATTAAACTGACGCACGCACTTTCGGATTGGGTAACAGACCCCGCTTTGAAAGCAAAAATTAATCTTGGTCCAATTCCTCGTGGTGGTTATGGCGAAACTGTCAATAATTCAAGCAATAATCTGAACCAAACGCACGGAGCATCTTTTAAAATAATTGTTGATACCGAAAATTGGGACAGAACTTTGGGCATCAATAACCCCGGTCAATCTGGCGACCCACGCTCAGAGCATTACGGAGATTTATTTAATTTGTGGGGAACGGGCGGTTATTTTCCAGTATATTTCACGAAATCAAAAATTATTGCCGTTTCGGAGAAAGTTTTGATTTTGAAGCCGTGAATATAAAATGAGGCTGTCTCAAAAGGGCAGTCTCTTTTTTATTTGCAGATTTATTTGTAACTTAGGGTTATGAAACATCCAAGAAATCGGGTCGTTTTTAAGACCTACACCC